>CAWIPD010000001.1:0-498263 GCA_963837885.1 Candidatus Acidiferrales bacterium
AGCCAATCGCGCCGTCGATGTCGGCTTCAACCAGCAGGATTCGGCGATCCGTAACTCGGTCCATACTGGTTTCAAATGGATGCAGCAGCTTCAGGTGAATTTCGCGAAGGGTCATTTCGCGCAATCTCATCGGTGTTGATCCTCGTTTCCCATGCTAGAAATCACTCCAAGGGGCCAGGCAATAGTCCGCGCCTGTGAGCGTGAACCGGACGCCTGTAACGGCATACCCCTTTCCAAACCAGTGCAAAAATTCTTCGCGGATTCGAGTCTGCTCGGCTTCAAGGCGTCCGGAATTCTCTTTCTTCCATTCCTCAATTTCCGACGGCAAATGAATGGTGGCCGGCCCTTCGACCGGATCGCGAACGAGCTCATTGATGGCCGCGACAACCCGCTTGGTATCCAGTTGCCAATCAACCAGAAGACGGTCAGTCGGCAAGCCACGGTGGAGAGGGCTCGTCGTGACACCATAAAAATTGGGAATAAATCTCCGGCTGATGGCGCCGAGTCGATTGAAATTGAAATGGGCATTGCGTGTTTCGAGCGGATCGAATGTCCACTCAACGTGACGAATCCCGCGGTGGAGCGCTTCCTCACGCTGGAAGAGTTTCAGGTGCCTGCCAACGCGTCGGTCGCGATGCGATGCAAGGACACCTGTCATGTGGGAGTGAATGTAGTGGGTCTGTTCGCGCAGCCCCACAAGACCCAGCGTGAAACCCACCATTTCCTCTCCGTCAAAGGCTCCCAGCACCTGACCGCCGGTTTGCGCGGCAACGACAAAGGTTACGTACGGCTCGGTTTCCAAATCACTTTCATTCCAGATCTCACGCTGAATATCAACGCAGCGGTGAAATTCTTCCAGTTTTTCGCATTTGCGAACGACGATGTCGGGAGCCATGAATTAATCTGCTTTCTATTTTGAGAGTAGGTTGCGCTTGGCATCGCCCCAGAGAGTCTCCATCTCCGGGCGAGGTACTTTGTCAAATGTGGTGCCATGGTCGCGAGCGATGCGCTCCATTTCCTCGAATCGGCGTGTAAATTTCAAATTGGCCCGGGTCATGGCAAGTTCCGGATCAATCTTCAGAAAGCGGGCGAGATTGACTGCGACAAACAGGATATCCCCGAGTTCCCCTTCGACTTCTGCCGCCTTGCCTTCTTTTAGTGCGCCGCGAAGTTCATTCGCCTCTTCCTGCAGCTTATCAAAAATGCCGTCGACGTTATGCCAGTCAAAGCCAACGCGCGCCGCTTTACGGGTGAGTTGAAAGCCCTGAAGCAGAGCTGGCAAGCCGCGCGGAACCCCATGCAGAATTGATTCCGGCTGTGCTCGCTCGCCGGGGCCTTCCCTTCTGGCGACGCTCCTCTGCTTTAATGATTTCCCAGTTGCGAAGGACTTCGGCCGAGTCCTTCGCATGCTTTTGGCCAAAGACGTGGGGGATGGCGACGAATCATCTTCTCGTAAATCTCCCGGATGACGTCGACGATGGTAAATCGGTGTTCTTCGCTTGCGATCTGCGAATGGAAGAGCACCTGGAGAAGCAGGTCGCCCAGTTCTTCGGCAAACTTTTCGTCGTCCTTGGCCTCCATCGCCTCCAGGACTTCATACGCTTCTTCGATCAGGTAGGTACGCAGGGTGGCGTGAGTCTGTTCTCGGTCCCATGGACAGCCCCCTGGGGCACGCAGGCGGGCCATAACTCTGAAAAGCCTCTTAAACCAGACGCCCGAATCTCGAGGAGACAATGTGCGTTTCTTGCGGAGATCTCTTATTTGAGCGTATTCGAGGGCTGGGCACGCGCTTGGTAGTTTTTCGACGAGTCATGCACTGGCCTGAGACGGGAATCGACTATTACTTTACGGGGGTACCACCTTTGACAAGCGATACGAGGGTATATGGACCAGCGAAACGGGGACAGCCTGTCGCCATATTGTCGCCATGGAAAAAAAAAAAAAAAAAAAAAAAAAAAAAAAAAAAAAAAAAAAAAAAAAAAAAAAAAAAAAAAAAAAAAAAAAAAAAAAAAAAAAAAAAAAAAAAAAAAAAAAAAAAAAAAAAAAAAAAAAAAAAAAAAAAAAAAAAAAAAAAAAAAAAAAAAAAAAAAAAAAAAAAAAAAAAAAAAAAAAAAAAAAAAAAAAAAAAAAAAAAAAAAAAAAAAAAAAAAAAAAAAAAAAAAAAAAAAAAAAAAAAAAAAAAAAAAAAAAAAAAAAAAAAAAAAAAAAAAAAAAAAAAAAAAAAAAAAAAAAAAAAAAAAAAAAAAAAAAAAAAAAAAAAAAAAAAAAAAAAAAAAAAAAAAAAAAAAAAAAAAAAAAAAAAAAAAAAAAAAAAAAAAAAAAAAAAAAAAAAAAAAAAAAAAAAAAAAAAAAAAAAAAAAAAAAAAAAAAAAAAAAAAAAAAAAAAAAAAAAAAAAAAAAAAAAAAAAAAAAAAAAAAAAAAAAAAAAAAAAAAAAAAAAAAAAAAAAAAAAAAAAAAAAAAAAAAAAAAAAAAAAAAAAAAAAAAAAAAAAAAAAAAAAAAAAAAAAAAAAAAAAAAAAAAAAAAAAAAAAAAAAAAAAAAAAAAAAAAAAAAAAAAAAAAAAAAAAAAAAAAAAAAAAAAAAAAAAAAAAAAAAAAAAAAAAAAAAAAAAAAAAAAAAAAAAAAAAAAAAAAAAAAAAAAAAAAAAAAAAAAAAAAAAAAAAAAAAAAAAAAAAAAAAAAAAAAAAAAAAAAAAAAAAAAAAAAAAAAAAAAAAAAAAAAAAAAAAAAAGGGGGGGGCGGAAGAGAAAAGGCCAGTCACGCGACTGGCCCTTTTCGCTCACGCGTATACTTGCAGAATTTACTTCGCGTCAGACTTGTTGACTGGTGAAGCCTTGGTCAGAGTTTCGAGCAACGTTTTGGCGCAGTCCGGTACGGGAACGGCCTTGTCGAACACGATAGCCTTCGCCGATTCATCCTTGCCGTACAGGTTCTTGTTGGCGCCATTGTCTGCCCGGAGCGTGGAACCGGTCAGCGAGATGCCCGCAAAGAGACCACGGGCACGCGAATAGGAGAGGATTTCGGCACGCATCGTCACATCCGTTTCCGCCGAGGCCGTGCGCCCGACCGGGCCTGCTGCTGCGGATGCGTCGCCGCCGAGCTTGACCTTGCTTGTGAGAATACTGCTGGCCGAACGCGGGTTCATCAGCAACAGGATGAAGTCAGTGGCATTCCCGCCGAGTTGCAGCCCGGCGCTGCCGCCCTCGAGAGCCATCATCGTGGGAGCGCCCCAAGGGCCTTGAAATTCTTGCCGCCGCGACAGGTCATCACGCCACGGCCGTAGCTGCCGCCGATCCCGACGGCGAACTTGAGGACGGAAGGCAGAATCACAACGCAATCCGCCTTGTCGAGCACGCTTTGCGGAATCCCGTCCGGAGCTGCGAGAATTTCCTTCATGACGGTTCCCGCATTTTCCACACGATCCTGCTCCTTGTCTTGCGCGAAGAGCGGGAGTGTTAAAGCGAGAGCCAAACCAAAACCAAACAGTGTTTCTTCATAATTTATCCTCAGAAACTTTCTGTACGCCCGGAGGCGAACATTGGCGTGAACTGGCTGGCCGTCAGAACGGGCCCCACAGCAAACGGCACGAGTCGCGAACCAGATCCAACCGATCAGGTTGTGTCAACAGACGATGAATACTGTACGGCGGGAGCCCCATTTTGACAAGGGTCGAAGAGATATTCTCGCGAAGACGGCTGTCCTGACCGGTTGGGCGGCGGGTACTGGCGCGAAAAACAGTCGTCAAGTTCGCGTTGGCGTGTTAAACTACGAGCGGACAGGTGAGAGATCGAGAGAGAAGGAAGGCCAACGTGGCTGACGAAAACCGGGAAGAACAATTTAAAGTCATTGATCGACGACCTTTTACGGCGGAAGGCGAGCTGCGCAAAGAAGTCGTGGCGGAGCAGGAGCGGGAGGCTGAACTGGATGCCAAAATGCAGGCCGCCAAAGAGATTCGACAGGCCGCCAATAACGCTGCTGCGGCTCGGCCGGGAGCCGGGGGTGCCGACAGCTGCTGTGGCACCGGCCGGCAACACCGAAAAAAAGTGAACCCTTTGAGAACCTGGTGCGGATGATCGGGAGTAACGCGGCAATGGTGCTCGGTGCGTATGCGGATCCGCGGACCGGCCAACCGGTCCTTGATCCGGAAGCCGCCCGAGAACTGATCGATATGCTGGATGCGTTGCACGAGAAGACGAAGGGGAATCTCGCGCCGGAAGAAGACAGCATGCTGCTCGACCTGCTTGGCAAATTGAAGATGACCTACCTCGAGATCAACAAAGCGATGGCGGAGCAGATGGCTCAGGTAGCCGCCCAGGCGAAGACTGGCAAAGTGAAGGCGTAAATCCGACGGTTCCCGATTCGCCCGAATTTGAAACGTTTCTACGCCGGCCAGGCAGGGTGCGGGCTGTCGCAAGCGGCCTAAAGCCGCACTACCGGGCCGGGCGAAACCCTGGCCTAGATGAGGACGGAATGCGGTTAACCGTACTGGGGTCGGGTACATCGATGGGAGTGCCGACACTCGGCTGCCATTGTGCGGTGTGCAGTCGACAGATCCGCGAGACAACCGTCTACGGCCATCCATACTGCTCTCCACGCCCAGCAGAACGTCATCATCGATACAACCCCGGATTTCCGAACGCAAGCGCTGCGCGCGGAGGTCGATCGCCTGGACGCGGTGTTGCTGACACACGCCCATGCCGACCATATCCTGGGATTTGACGATTTACGTCCTTACAACATGCGGCAGGTTCAGCCATGCCCGTATACGGCACGGAAGAGACATTCCGCACGATACGGCGTGTATTTTCCTATGTATTCGAAACAAACCCACGCTCAGCAGCGTGCCCAGCGTACGTTTACACGAAGTAAAGGGACCGTTTGAGTTGATGGGCATTCCATTTATTCCGGTACCTCTGCTGCATGGAGAAATGGACGTCCTGGGTTATCGGTTTGGGCGTGCCGCCTACTTGACGGATTTCAGCCGCTTGCCGGAATCCTCCGTGAGTTACTTGAAGATCTGGACGACCTGATTCTGGACGCGCTGCGGGACCTTCCGCATCCGATGCACCAGACCGTTGAGCAAGCGCTCGCGTTGATTGACAGGTTGAAACCTCGGCGCGCATGGTTCACGCATATTGCGCACGACTTGCCACATGCCGAGACCAACAAACGGCTGGTGAGTGCCGGCTACCCGCACGTGCAACTGGCCTATGACGGGCTGCAATTTGAAGTGGCAACGGAGTCGCCTGCGGTCGAAAAAGCGGCTCGCGCGCTGGCGGTGCAGGTATTGCGCGTTCCACACGGGAAGCTGACCGCCGCTTACTCAGCCGCGGACTGGCTGGCTCGATACGGGAAAACAAATCGCGGCAGCGTGATTGCCATTGGGAATTTCGATGGGATTCATCTGGGACATCAACGGGTGCTGGAGTACGCGCTAAACCGCGCGAAAGAGAGCGCTGCAGTGGCAACGGCGCTGACCTTCGAGCCCTCGCCGCTCAAAATTCTCCGACCGGACTCGGCGCCGCTCCGCATTTCGACAAATCAGCAACGAATGGAGTGGTTTGGGATTGTTGGGCTCGAAGCGGCGGTCGTACTGCCGTTCACCCTGGAATTATCGCAACTGACACCCGAGGAATTCGTACGGGAGCTTCTGGTGGAGCAGCTGCAGGTACGTGCGATTGTAGTGGGCGATAATTTTCGCTTCGGGCACAAGCAGGCCGGAGACGTCAAATTCCTGCGCGAACTGGGGATGCGCTGCGGATTTGAAGTCGTGGTACATGAACCCGTGTCTCTGGATGGGGAGATCGTGTCCAGCACACTCATCCGGAAACAAATAGCAGAAGGCGATGTCACACGAGCAGGTCGTTTGCTCGGCCGGCCGTTCGTTCTTACGGGAGAAGTCGTCAGGGGGACGGGCACCGGAAGGAAGCTCCTGTTCCCGACGATGAATCTGAAGCCGGACCAGGAACTGCTCCCGGAGCGCGGTGTTTACATCACGCGCACGGTACTCGAGGGCGAACCGAGCAGTCACCGAAGCGTAACGAATGTCGGAATCCGTCCCACGTTGAACGGGGACGGATTGACGGTCGAGACTCATCTGCTGGATTATTCCGGAAATTTTACTCCGGGGCGAATCGAGATCCGCTTCTGGAAGCGATTGCGGGACGAGAAGAAATTCGGCGGATTGAAGAGTTGCGCGCGCAGATTGTGCGAGATATTTCGAAGGCGAACCGCTTCTTTGCGCGATTGCGTAAGGCAAGATCAAAGACCGCGCACGTCGGTACATACTAGCAAACCAACTGGAACAACGCCGCCCGATTGTGCTGCACGTGGAGCGAGACTGGCTACTGTGCGGGAGGCTTTTTTTCGGCGGCCAGGCACTCGGTGCAGATGCCGCCGACTTCGGTGCGGGAAACCGTGACGAGCAGATCGCAATCGCGAGCAATCTGCTTCTTCAGCTGGTCGTAGAGATGACTCTCGAATTCGCGGACTTTACCACAACGCAGGCAGGCGACATGAATGTGATCGCGCGGACCGTGCGTCTCGTAATAGTGGCGGTCGCCGCGAAGATGCAGCAGGTCGAGTTCGTCGATCAGGCCGTGTTTCTTCAAGAAGATCGATCGTGCGGTAGACGGTGACCAGATGGACTTCCGGACTGATTTTTTGGGCGCGCTCGAGGATCTGGTCCACGTCGAGATGTTGCTCGGCAGTTGTCCATGACTTGAAGAATGACGCGACGCTGACGAGTCAGCCGGATGCCACGCTGGCGCAAGGCCTGCTGCAGATGGCCGGCAGTTTCAGCAGAGTTGATGCGTTCGCCACTGGAGACTCGATGGGATGGTGATGCGGCCATGGTGATAGAGGACCTTTGTAGATAAAGCTGAGAGCACAGTCAAGAGTGACTGTGCTACAAAATCTTGAAACGGAGCCGATCTAAAGATCGGCCACTACATTCATAGAGCCGCTGGCATAACCCTTCGGAGCTCAGGGCAAAAGACCAGCGCTACAAATGGAACGGAAGCTGCCTGACGATGTCATTGTACAATGCGTAGGCAAAGATGACTAAAAGAAAGACCAGGCCGACCTGAATGAAGCGTTCTTTGAAAGCCAGGCTGAAATCGCGGCGGCGCAGGCCTTCGATTGAAAGCAGAAGAATGTGCCCGCCATCGAGAATGGGAATGGGCAAAAGATTCAGGATGCCGAGATTCACGCTGATCAGAGCCATGAAGGAGATGATGGCGAAAGCACCCATGGCAGACAGCTTCACCGGCGGCGCGGGAAATGCCGACGACGCTTTGCAGTTCCTTGACGGAAACGCGGCCGCTGAAGAATTTGGCGAGAACGCCGAATGTCTCCGAGATGATGTTACCGGTTTGCCAGAGTGGCGGATTTAGCGGCCTCAACCGGACCGACACTGTCGGTAAGCCAAAGTAGACGTCCGGGGCGATCCCGATCTGATAGTTTCTCTCGCGACGGATCGGCAGCGCCTTTCACGGGAGTCACGGAAAGTGCGACGGGCTGTCCCTTGCGTTCGACATCGAGCTGCAAGAGTCTTTCCACCCGAACCGCGAACTGTGTCAACGAACTGATCCCAGTAGGCGATATTCTGGCCGTCGACGGAACGAACGATGTCGCCGGTCTTGAGTCCCGGCGTGCGCTGGCGGGTTTGCCGGGAATCAACCTGGCCGATGACGGGAGGAATCGGCAGAGTAGCCGAGCGGATGATCGTACGGGTCGGCTTTAAGAGCGAGAGAAAGTTGGCGGTGGCGCCGTTATTCTGCGACTTCGATTGCTGCGGGCTTATCCGGAGCGCCGGTGTAGAGCGCCTTCTGCGCTTCTTCCCAGGTGGAAGTCTTCGTGCCGTTCACCGAGACGATTTTATCGCCGGACTGGAGGCCGGCGTTGGAGGCAGTGGAATTGGCGGCGCCATGTGGTGATGACGGCGGGCGTATCGAGATAAGCCGGATGAGGCTGGCCAGAAATGATGTAATAACCCGCCAGCAGGAGAATGGGGAAAACCAGATTCACGGCAGGGCCGGCAAAGGAGATGATGGCACGCTGCCAACGCTTCTTGCTCATCAGTTCGTCGGGAGCGCCGGTGGGCTTGGCTTCGCCCGAATCAATTTCCGTGATGTCTTGACCGGCCATGCGGACGTAACCGCCGAGCGGAAAAGCGCTGACGCGCCAGTCGGTGTCTCCGCGCTTCACGCCGAAAAGACGAGGACCAAAGCCGATGGAGAAGACGTCAACGCGAACGCCGAAGAAACGCGCGGCGATAAAATGTCCCCATTCATGGACAAGAATGATGACGCCAAGGGCCAGAACCATGCCGATAATTGTGTTCATTAAAGCGATCCACTCCGTCGCTTCAAATTAATACGAGGTAACCTTTGGTACTGCGAACCGTTCCACTTCTTCGCGGGCCATGGCGGCGGGCTTCGGAATCAGCGGCAAGGACATCTTCCATGTTGCCGAATTTTGTGCGCGGCGTCCGGGCCAAGACAGCCTCGATGACTGCGGCGATGCCCAGGAACGGCAAGCGCTGTTCAAGGAACGCGGCGACTGCAACTTCATCGGCAGCATTCAAAGCACAGGGCAATGCCCCGCCCTTCTTCATAGCTTCGCGCGCCAAACGTAAACAGGGGAACCGACGCGTAGAAGCTTTCTCGAAATCCAGGCGGCGAAGCTTGGACCAGTCGAGCTCAAGTTGATTAGATGCAACACGCTCTGGATAGGTTAGCGCATATTGGATGGGCATGCGCATGTCGGTTGGTCCGAGTTGGGCGAAAACGGAACCATCTACGAATTCGACC
The DNA here is from genome assembly GCA_963837885.1 of Candidatus Acidiferrales bacterium. Taxonomy (GTDB): domain Bacteria; phylum Acidobacteriota; class Terriglobia; order Acidiferrales; family UBA7541; genus Acidiferrum. The sequence goes on from CAWIPD010000001.1 coordinate 8,814, forward strand.
ATGGAGTGAATGGTGGATTGCGGATGGATGATGACGTCGATCTGATCGGGGCGAACGTCGAAGAGCCAGCGAGCTTCGATGACTTCAAAGCCCTTGTTCATCATGGTGGCGGAATCGATGGTGATGCGGTTGCCCATGCGCCAGTTGGGATGAGCGAGGGCTTGCTCGACGGTGACGTTCGCGAGACTGGAGATTGGCGTTTTGCGGAACGGGCCACCGGAGGCGGTGAGGACCAGGCGGCGGACATCGGGGTAACGGGGAGATTGTGAGGAAGCCGAACTATTTTGGGCATAGTCAGGAGTGACTGCACCAGCGCTGCTGGCACGGAGACATTGGTGGATGGCGTTGTGTTCGCTGTCAACGGGAAGAAGCGGACTTGCCAGATTTTTTCGCGGCGGCCATGACCAGTTCGCCTGCGGCGACGAGAACTTCTTTGTTGGAGAGAGCAATGGTGCGGCCAAGCTTAATGGCTTCGTAGGTGGCGGGTAGGCCAACTACGCCAACGGCAGCGGAGACCACGATTTCGGCTTGCGGGTGAGTGGCTACAGCAAGCATGCCTTCCTGGCCATGGTGGATGGCGGGAAGCGGCGCGATTCCCTTTTCGCGGAGGCGGCGGGAGAGTTCATCGGCTTTTTGGGCGTCGGCTACGGAGACCAGTTCGGGGTGGTGGCTTTCAATTTGGGTGATGAGTTCGTCGAGATTGGAGCCTGCGGCCAAGGCGACGATCTTGAATTGGCCGGGGAGTGCGTCGACGACAGAGATGGTTTGACGGCCGATGGAGCCGGTGGAGCCGAGGATGGCGAGATGTTTCATTTCTTCAGTCAGTCGTCCGTAGTTGGTAGTTAGCAGCCAGTCTGGGAACAGCCAAAAGCGCTGGCATAAAAGCCAGCGCTACAAATTCAATCGAATTTCAAGCCGGTACTTAGCGGGTCGATGGGTTCACCAGAACTAAATAATACCAGATGACGGGGATGCAGAGGATTAAGGCGTCGATGCGGTCGAGGACGCCACCGTGACCGGGGAGCAGTCCGCCGGAATCTTTAACGCCGGCGCTGCGTTTGTAGGCGGATTCGAGGAGGTCGCCCATTTGTCCGGCGATGTTGCCGAGGACGGCCATAATGACGAGATGAATGAGTGGAATCGGAATCCAGAAGCTGAAAGCGATAGGCGACCAGATTAGAGAGCCAAACATGCTGCCGATGGAGCCTTCCCAGGTTTTCTTGGGGGAGATGTGGGGAGCGAGGGGATGTTTGCCGATGGCACGGCCGACGAAGTAGGCGGTAGTGTCGGCGGCCCAGGTAAGGACGAGGGCGAAGAGGAGAAGACGGGTGCCGTCGATTGAGCCATGGAGGCGGACTGCGAAAGAAAGCGGGAAGGCGACAAGCAAGAGCGCGCTTGAGGAAATACCTGCTGCAGGAAGAGACTCGACGAGCGGGCGACGTGTAAATAGAGTGAGGCAACGTAGTCCGATCACAAAAACAAAGATGCAAGCAAGTATGCGTCAACGCAAGATGGATGACCGAGTGTGAACGTTGCGAACGATGCATCCCTTCGCGAATGAGGCTCGCCATGTACTGGGAAAACTGCCGAACCGTGAGCGAAATAAGAAAAGCGAGCAGAAGATGGTCCAGAGGCGGTAGGCGCGGTGGCCGATGGCGTCGCCTAGGGCAAAATATTCGCGGAGGGCGAGGATGGTGATGAGGGCGGTGGCAATGGCGACGGCCCACGTAGGAGTGAAGAGAACGATGGCGATGACGAAGGGGATGAGGACGGCGGCGGTGGCGACGCGTTTCCAGGTCATCGAGAGAGAAGTCCTTTGTGTCCGTGACGGACCGGTGGATTGCACTATTGGAACAAGTACAGATTACCGCCAAGAAGGATAGCAGATTACGACAGAGTCAAGACGCAACGGTTGAGATCCTTCGGTCCCGATAGGAATCGGGCGCTCAGGATGACACATGGATGGTGATGAACCTTTAGCGAGCGGCGGAAGCTGGAGGGGCGTCGATGCCGCCGTAGCGGCGTTCGCGCTTTTGAAAATCGATGAGGGATTCGAGAAGGCGGGCGCGATTGAAATCGGGCCAGAGCGTTTCGGTGACAAAAATTTCGGCATAAGCGATCTGCCAGAGCAGGAAATTGCTGACGCGCATCTCGCCGCTGGTGCGGATCAGCAGATCGGGATCGGGAAGATCGGCAGTATACAGATGGCGTGCGAGAAGTTCCTCGGTAATCGGTTCGTGCGAGGAGCTACCGTTGCGTTCGGCAAGAATGGCGTTGAAGGCGTCAACAATTTCCGCGCGGCCGCCGTAATTCAAAGCAACGTTGAGAATCATGCCCGTATTGTTTGCGGTGGCTTCCGTGGCTTCACGAGTATCGCGGCGGACAGCTTCGGGAAGTTCCTCAGGGCGTCCGAGGAAACGCATGCGAATGTTGTTGCGCTGAAGGAGAGGCAATTCCTTGCGGAGATATTCGCGGAGGAGTTGCATCAGAAACTCGATTTCGGCTTTGGGGCGGCGCCAGTTCTCGACGGAAAAAGCGTAGAGGGTGAGCGCTTCGATGTGCAGACGTGCACAGGTTTCAATGGTCGTGCGGGCAGACTGGGTGCCTGCGCTATGCCCGGCGATGCGGGGCAGATGGCGCTTCTTGGCCCAGCGGCCGTTGCCGTCCATGATGACGGCGATGTGCCGCGGAAGGCGCGCGAGGTCCAATTTCTCGAGCAACAGGGACTCTTCGGCAGAAGTGGGGCCGAAGCCGTCAGCGAGCGATGGGAGAGGGGGGAGTTGGAGTTTGGTGTGCGCCACGTTCGATCCGGTCAATCCTCTTTATGCCGCAAAGTTAGCATAGGGGTCGGGTGTAGGGCAATCGAGTGTTTTGGAAGAGGCACGAGGTAAACACTCTCAGGGATGAATTTTAACATAGAGGACACGGAGAGACGGAAAGAGAAGAGAAAGGATTACCACAGAGATCACAGAGGACCACAGAGGAAACGGAGAGTTGGCAATGAGTGTAAAGGGACAAGAACAGGCCAGAGAAGAAGAAGCAGATTCCTCGGGCCAAAACCGCCCGAGGAATGAGAACTGTTTTTTTGCTCGGTCAAACTGGCCGACGAATGCCAACTTTGGGAGTCGGTGGGACTGACTGAGATGGCTAGACCAAAATGACTAGGGGACGGGTGGGTGGAAGGCTTGGAGGATACCCTGAACAGAGAGGGCGACGGCCAGAATGATCATGGCGATGGCGGTGATCCAGGCGACAACGTTGAAGGCGAAGGTATTGGTGTGCTCGCCCATCAAGTCTTTGCGGTTGACGAGAAGCAGAATGAAAATGGTGACGATCGGAAGCCAGATGCCGTTACCCACCTGCGAATAGATGAAAATCTTCCAGAGCGGCACGTTGGGAATCAGGACGATCCCTGCGCCTACCACGATCAGAATGGTATAGAGCCAGTAGAACGCAGGAGCTTCACGGAATTTGTGGTCGATGCCCGCTTCGAAGCCCATACCTTCGCAAATCACGTGGGCGGTGGAGAGCGGGAGAATAGTGGCGGCAAAGAGCGAAGCATTCAGCAGACCAAAGGCAAACATAAATCCCGCCCACTTCCCAGCCAGCGGGATTAGGGCCTTGGCCGCGTCGACAGCGTCTGTAATATTGGTCAGGCCGTTTTTGTTGAGCGTGGCGGCGGTGCAGACGATGATGAAGAAAACAATAATCATGCAACTGATACTGCCAACGAGAACATCGAGGCGCGCCTGGGGATATTGGCGTTGGCTGACCTTCTTTTCAACAAAACTGGCCTGCAGATAGAAGAACTGCCACGGGGCAATCGTCGTGCCAACCAGCGCGGTAAGAATCAGCAGATAGCTGACGTCAAAATGGATGGTGGGGACAACCGTCATCCGCGCCGCCAGAATCCAATCGGGGCTCGAGAGCAGCGCGGAAAAGAGATAACTGGAATAAAAAACGCACAAAATCAGGAAAATGATTTCAACCTGGCGGTAGGTGCCCTTCAGGACCAAGACCCACACAATCACGGCCGCGACCGGGACGGCAAAATAGCGGCTGATGCCGAAAAGTTCCATGGAGGCGGCAACACCCGCAAATTCCGCGACCACGTTGAAAAGGTCGACCAGAAATCCCGTGACCATTACAAAAAAGGTGGGGCGGAGGCCGAATTCTTCGCGGATCAGATCGGAGAGGCCTTTGCCGGTGATGACTCCCATGCGTGCGCACATTTCTTCGGTGACATACAGCGCAATGGTCATGGGAATGAGTGACCAGAGCAGGGTGTATCCATAGGAGCTGCCCGCTTGCGTGTACGTGGCGATGCCGCCGGCGTCGTTATCGACGTTGGAGGTGATGATGCCGGGACCGACTACGGCAAGAAAAAGAGCGATACGGCGGCGCCAGGATTTGCCACGCGAGAAAAAATCGAGCGTCCGGGCGCGGAGGCCGTCGATAACGTTGTTGATGGCGTGAAGTTCAGGGGCATGGGAGCCCCGAGAACAGAAACGAAGAAAAGTTTCCACCGTCACAAGGCGAGAGTGGCGCACCCGAGATGATGGAGAAGGCTCGGAGGGATCCTTCGACGCCGATCTGCAAAAGGCGCAGATTTCCGCTCGGGATGAGACGCGGCGAGAAGCGAAATGGAGCAGAGGCTATGCATTGACCAGCCTGGAGACCACGTCGTCCACGGTGACGGTCCCGATGGGCGATGCGCTCGTCGATCACCGTGAGCATCCGGAGATTGTATTTGTCGAACAGCTCGAATACGTCTTTTTCCCTGGCGTCGGCGGTCACGCTGAACAGCGGCTCGGTCTTCAAGCTCGGCCATATGCTGGTCGGGCGCAGCCAGGAGCATGCGCGCCACCGGGACCGTGCCGGAGAAACTGGGCATTTTGTCGATCAGCACAATGGTATCCAGCTGTTCCAGATTCAACTCCTGCTTGCGCATCCATCCAAGACTTCTTCGCGCGTGGATTGTTCGCTGACAAACACAAATTCCGTGTTCATCATGCCGCCCGCCGTCGAGGGGTCGAAAGCCAGAAGTTCGCGAACTTCGTTGGCTTCCTGATTTGGCATCTCTTCGAGCACTTCTTCCGATGTTTCCTTAGGCAAATCCGCCAGCAAGTCGGCCGCAGCGTCCGGAGCCATCTCTTCGATGATGTCGGCCGCCTTTTCCGGGTCGAGTTTTTCCACGATTTGGGTGGTGAGCCGTTCGTCCAATTCCGCCAGCACCGCCGCCGCTGTTTCTTCGTCGAGCGAAGCGATAATTCCCTGCCGCTCCGCCGCGGAAAGTTCCTCCATCATCTCCGCCAGATCGGCGGGATGCAGGTCTTCCAGCTTCTCGTGCGTGATCCGCAGTTTCACACGACGCAGTGGATCGGGCTCGATCAAGTTCACGAACTCCCAGCGAATGGAGCGTTGCGGCAGCTTGGTTTGCAGCTTACGCATGACGCTGGAGGGAGCAAAGCCCTGAAACAGGCGACGGAGGCCCCGGGCAGACCGACATCCACCTGAGCGATGCGCAGCTCCATATTGCCATTGGTGCGATGTTCGGCCAGGTCCACGTCGTTCACACGAACGACTTTGCGGCCTTCGGTATCGATGATCTGCTGGTCCAGAAGATCTTTGCGAACCGCCAGCCAGGATTCGTTGGGCTCGTAGGCGTCCAGCGCCCGTTCGCTAACGTTCAGATCGATGCGGCCGGGCACGATCTTGGAAACCTGGTCGTAGCGAGCAACCAGAGGCTGGAAGCGGCCTCGAGAGATCAGGAAATGCGAAACGCGATTCGGCTGATCGGCGGGCTCGATGAAGAACTCGCGCACACGGCCGACAAAACTGATTCTGCGAATCGTAGGCCGCGGAGCCCATAAGTTCGGTGGCAAACAGCATAAGAAACACACTTTCCATTGAGCGAGAGCGGCGGGGACACAGCGCACTGCCCGTATAAAAATAAAAAACCCGCGAAGCTTGATGAGGCGGCCGCGGGCAAGAACTGCGCGAAGCTGGACTTACCGTTAGCCAGAGATGAACTCTCCCACGAGCACAGATTGAACGCAGGCCATGAAAAGCGGCGGCAAAGCGGTCAAGTAGCGGCGCCTACCCCGGGGGCGACCAGGGTGAGGGTCGAAATCGCTGGACGCGCTCATCGTGGAAAATTCACTCCGAAGTTAGGAATAAGCCCGGCAGCGAATTAATGTCAAGAAAAAACGAGCTTTAGCGGGAATATTTTTGTAAAACATTGCGTTCGGGCCAAATGATTCCTCGGCAGGAAGTAAAAACGGGGCACAAAAAAGAAAGTGAAAGGATTATCACAGAGGAAGGCAGGGGCCACAGAGTTCACGGAGAGTTGCGTGGAGCCGCTACGGGATCAGGAGAACAGCATGTGGGTGGGTTGCTGGCCGCGTTTCTTGCATTCTTCGAGATAGAGGACTAGATAGTTTTTCTGAATGTAATCGGGGGGCGAGAAACCAAGTTCGCGTGCGGCACGATCAATCGCCGGACCCGGGCCTTCGAGCTCGACAAAGGTGCCGATGGGAGTTTCATCGACTTCGATGAGCAGACCTTGGGCCCATTTGGCACGAGCGGGAAGCTTGTAGGTGGTGCGGAATTTCTCGTAACGGAACCAGCCGCGAAGGCCCAGCCCCTCGAAGATTTTCTGCAAAGAAGGGGCATCGGCGATGACCAGTTCGGTCTCTTCGCGAATTTTGTAACGGCCATGCTGAGTGGGTTGGTGGGTGATGTTGCCAATGGCCAGGGATTCAGGAGGGCTTTTGAAGGTCAGAAGGTAGCGCGGAGGGACTTTGGGGGCGGACTTCTTCTTATCTGGGGAGGCGGGCAGTTCGGTGCGGATGCGCAGAGAGTTGCCCGTGCTTGGCTAAGCCGCCGTCTGGGGTGTCGAAGAGCAGGTTCGCTTCGTGGATGCGGGGAGTCTTTGGGAAGACAGCAACGGCGCCAAGGCGCTTCAAGGAGCGCGCGAGGGATTTGGATTTTTGATGTGGAGCTTGATTTCGATTTCGTTGGGCATGGGTTATAGGATGAACTGTAATGGTTCGAGCGGCACAGAGCCTCACAAGGATAGGATAAACCCGAAAGAGCTGATTCGCGGACGCGGTTGACAGAAAATAAAGCACTCGACTTGAGAGGTGACCGATCTGAGAAGGTCGGCCACTACAACGCGGCTCGGCTAAAGTGACGGCGTCTGTTTAATGTGTGCTGACCTTTATGTGGCCGCCAACTTCGGCTAGTATATCGGACGCAAGGGAAATTGCACGGCGACCGAAACCCACCTCGGGGAATCACCCAGACGAACATGACCAGCGACGCAAACGCGGCAGGAACCTCCTTTTCTCCAGAGCAGGGCGGAGAACGGAATTTGCAGCCTCCCGTGGCCCACCGCGAGGCGGTGGAGCACGTGATGCACGGTGACCGGCGAATTGATGAGTATGCGTGGCTGCGGCACAAAGAAGATCCGCGGGTGATTGAGTATTTGCAGGAAGAGAACGCCTACACCGACGCGGTGTTAAAGCCGACGGAGGAATTGCAAGAGAAGCTGTACCAGGAGATGCTGGGCCGGATATTGCAGACGGACCTGAGCGTGCCTTCGCGATTGCGGGGATATTCGTATTATTCACGGACGGAGGAGGGCAAACAATATCCGATTTATTGTCGTCGCGAAGAAAAACCGGGAGCGTGAGGAAGAAGTGTTGCTGGATCTGAACGTCCTGGCCGAGGGCCACGCCTATCTGGGACTGGGCTGCTTTGAAGTCAGCGACGATAACCGGCAACTGGCATACGCGACGGACACAACGGGATTCCGGCAGTACACCTTGGAAGTGAAAGACTTGCGAACTGCGGCGACACTTCCCTTCCGCGTGGAGCGGGTGACGAGCGTGGCGTGGTCGGCGGATAACCGCGTGCTGTTTTACGTGGTGGAAGATGAAACAACGAAGCGATCGCACCGGCTTTATCGCCATGTTCTGGGCGCAGAGGAAGCGGATGCGCTGATTTACGAAGAGAAGGACGAGCGGTTCCGTATCGACATTGAGCGGACGCGCAGCGGCGCCTATCTGCTGCTGGTAGCCAACAGTCACACCACAAGTGAAGTGCGATTTCTTGCGCGCGGACCACCCGTTCGGAGAGTTTCGCGTGATAGCAGTGCGGGAGGATGAACACGAGTATTCCGTAGACCATCATCCGGGAAGCTCGAGGATGCCGGCTGGCGGAATATTTTTTGTGCGGACGAACAGCAACGGGCAGGACGTTTCGGCTGATGAGCGCGCCGACCGATCGATCCGGCGCGTGCGCGTTGGCATGAAGTGGTGCCGAACCGGCCCGGGGTAATGCTGTCGGCGATTGCGTGCTTCCGGGAGCATCTGGTTTTGTGCGAGCGGGAAGACGGGTTGCCATATCTGCGCATCGTGGATTTGACGCGAGAGGCCGCATCGGCGCTGGCGGCTTCCACCGGATGGAATTTGCGGAGCCGGCGTATAACGCCGCGTTTGGGGCCAACCCGGAGTTCGATACGGATTATCTGCGGATTTTCGTACGAATCATTTATTACTCCGCGGTCGGTGTACGACTACGAGATCAAGACAGGTGACGCGGATCCTGCGGAAACAGCAACCGGTTCTGGGTGGGTACGACGCGAGGGTGTATCGGAAGCGAACGATTGCACGCGACGGCGGCGGATGGGGCGCAAATTCCGCTCTCGGTGGTGTACCGGCACTCAACGCCACGGGACGGAAGCGCTCCGCTGCTGTTGTACGCCTATGGAAGTTATGGAATATCGATGCCGGTGATGTTCAGCTCAAACAGGCTGAGCTTGCTGGATCGCGGCGTGATCTACGTGATCGCGCACATTCGCGGCGGCGGCGAACTGGGGAAACCGTGGCACGACATGGGTCGTATGCAGCACAAGATGAATACGTTCACGGACTTCATTGCGGCGGCGGAACATTTGATCGCGCAGCGATACACGTCGAAAGAAAAACTGGCCATCGAAGGAGGAAGCGCCGGCGGATTACTGATGGGCGCGGTGGCGAATCTGCGGCCGGATTTGTTTCGCCTGGTGATTTCGCACGTGCCGTTTGTGGATGTGCTGAATACCATGCTGGATGCTTCGCTGCCGCTGACGGTCGGCGAGTACGAGGAATGGGGAAATCCTCAGGTGGAGAAGGATTATTTCACTATGAAGGCGTATTGCCCGTACACAAATCTGGAGAGAGAAAGAATATCCGACCATGCTGGTGAAAACCGGGTTGAATGACAGCCAGGTGATGTACTGGGAGCCGGCAAAGTACGTGGCGAAGCTGCGGACGTTGAAGACGGATGCGAATCCGCTGCTGTTCAAGGTGAATATGGGCGCGGGTCATGGTGGCGCGAGCGGTCGATACGACTATTTGCGTGAGATTGCATTGGATTATGCGTTTTTGTTAAGGAGATGGGGATCGGAGTCAGGAAGAAAAGTTAACAGTTGAAAGTGAAAAGTTCAATCAACGACGATCATCAGGACAACTATAGAGAACGCGACATGAGTACGGAAACCAGAGCGCACGGCCAGACGAGAAGGCAGACGCGGTAGATGAGCGAAGCTTCCACACCATTAATGCAGCAGTACAACGGGGTGAAGTCGCGATACCCGCATGCGCTATTGCTGTTTCGACTTGGCGATTTTTACGAATTGTTCTATGAGGACGCGATCATCGCTGTCGCGCGAATTGCAGATTACCCTGACATCGCGAAACCGTGAAAAGGGGCAGCCGATTCCGATGTGCGGTGTGCCGTATCACGCGGCGGATGGATATATTGCACGGCTGATTCGGGCCGGGATTCAAGGTGGCGATCTGCGAACAGATGGAACTGCCGGGTCCGGGCAAAAAACTGGTCCGCCGAGAAGTGGCTCGGGTAATCACTCCGGGAACTGCAACGGACATTTCTGTGTTGGATGCACGGGAGAATAATTTCCTCGCGGCAGTTTGGCAGAACAGCGAAAAGACGAAAATCGGACTGGCGATCGTGGATTTGTCGACAGGGGAATTTCAGGCGACCGAATTCAGTGGTCCTTCGGCGCCGAAGAAGGCTTGCGCGATGAGCTGCAACTGTTACGGCCGCGCGAGACGTTACTTGCCGCGGCCTCAACAATTATTTGAAACCTCCAAGAATTCCCTACTTGAAGGTACGGGCGGAGTTGAGAGTCGCCTGGAAGAGTGGATATTTCATCTGGACTATGCGGAACGAATCTTGCGTGAGCAGTTCGGCGTGGCGGAGTTGACGGGATTTGGACTGGATGGCCATCATCACGCACTTTCGGCCGCGGGTGCTGTGGTGCACTACTTGCGCGAAAATTCCGCTCGGGGAGAAAATGGCCACAGCGTCGAGGCGCTGCGGCATCTGGATCACATCCGCTATTACCAGCAGCATGATTCCTTGTTACTGGACCCGGTTTCCGTGCGAAACCTGGAATTGCTTTCACCGATTTTCAGCGAGGATACCAAGGCAGTGGTCCAACGACACTAGTGGCGGCACTGGACGCGACGATCACCGGGATGGGCGCGCGATTGTTGCGTGCATGGATATTGCGTCCGCTGATTGATCGCGACCGCATTGAAGAGCGTTTGGGCGGTCGGGCCATCTCCTGCAACAAACCGTGGTGCGCGGGGAGATCCGCAAGGAGTTGCGCGGAATTCAGGATCTGGAGCGCTTAACCAGCCGAATCACTCTAGGATTGGCTTCGCCACGTGAATTGGTGGCGCTGCGGAAATCACTGGCGCAATTGCCAATTCTGAAGAATTTTGTCACTCCCCCGAGCTCCGGCGGCAGCGAGCTGCTGCGGAATCTGCACGGCGAGATAGACGAGCTGGTTGACGTTCGTGAACGACTGGAAAAAGCCATAGCCGATGAGCCTCCAGCAACCGCTGAATGATCCCGGCGATCATTCGGACTGGATACAACACAGAACTGGACGAACTGCGCAATCTCAGCCAGCACAGCAAACAGATCATCGCTTCGATGGAGGAGCGGGAGCGCAAACGGACTGACGATTGCAATTCCCTCAAGATCCGATTCAACCAGATTTTCGGATATTACATCGAGATTTCAAAAGCGAATTTGCATCTGGCCCCGGCGGATTACGAACGGAAACAGACACTGGTAAACGCAGAGCGTTTCACTTCGCCGGAACTGAAGGAATACGAACGGAAGATCCTGGCAGCGGACGAGCGGATGCGGAGATTGAGCGATCACTTGTTTCTGGAGCTTCGCTCTGGAATAGCGGCGAAAGCGGGCGGCTTCGTCGGACATCTTCGGCGATTGCGCAACTGGACGTGCTGGCTTGCTTTGCGAAGCTGGCTGCGGATCGCAATTATGTCCGGCCGGAGTTTAATACCTCGGGCGAATTGCTGATTGTCGGGGGACGGCATCCCGGTGATTGAAGAATTGTTGCGGCGGAAAGGCGAGCGATTCATCCCCAACGATTTGTGCTTTGAGCCGAAATCGCAGCAATTGTTGCTGATCACCGGGCCGAACATGGGGGGCAAGTCAACCTATCTCCGGCAGACTGCGCTGATTGTGTCTGATGGCCCAGGCGGGATCATTTGTTCCGGCCGGCAAGCCCGATTGCCCCTCACGGATCGGATCTTTACCCGCATTGGAGCGAGCGATAATCTGGCGCGGGGTCGGTCAACATTTTTGGTGGAGATGAGCGAGGTGGCGGCGATCCTGCACCATGCGACGCCCTCGAGCCTCGTACTTCTGGATGAAGTGGGACGCGGCACCTCAACGTTTGACGGATTGTCGATAGCCTGGGCTGTCGTGGAGCATCTGCAGAAGCACACCAAAGCAAGAACGTTATTTGCTACGCATTACCATGAGTTGACGGAACTGGGCGATTTACTGCCGGGAGTGAAGAACGTTCATGTGTCGGTCAAAGAAACGCCAAATGAAATTATCTTCCTGCGCAAGGTGGAACCCGGCAGTGCGGACAAGAGCTACGGAATTGAAGTAGCGCGTTTGGCGGGACTGCCGCGCAGCGTGATCGAACGTGCCCGTGAGGTTCTGAAAAAGCACGAGCAGAGTGAACATGAGCTGAGCGAAACATTATCCCCCGGAACAACCGAGTTTGGGCAAAAGAACGGAAATCAGAGCGTTCTGTTCACGGCGATTGACCGTTCGGTCATCGACCAGCTGCGCAGGGCGGATCTGGATGAGATGAAACCGATCGATGCGCTGAACTTGCTGGCGGAACTCAAGAAGCAGGTTGGGTAACGGGTTGGAAAGAAAAAGAATTACCACAGAGGACACGGAGATCGGACTCGGAGTTCACTGAGGAAGAAAAACCTTAGAGAAACAAGGTTGGGGCTTTAGATCGTCAGAGCCCACCCTATAACGGCTAGGGTGGGGCACCCTCAAGTTCATTTGGGCAGCTTGTAACCACACACACAATCGCTCGGACCTAAATCAAGCACTGCTTTCCAGGAACATTTTGAATACGTGGAAATGGATGAGTGGGGAGAGGTGTGCTACAACGAGCGCATGGGGAAAAATGGGATGTTAGTGATTGGCTTGATGTCGGGAACGTCTGCGGATGGCGTAGACGTGGCGTTGGCACGGGTTCGCGGAGGCGGGGCGGAGCGATCCGCAGCGAGTTACTGGCTCAAACCACGTTTCCGCTGGAACCGTCGGTTCGGAAGGAAATGCTACGGGTAGCCGAAGGAACAGCGATTATCCCGGAGAGATCAGCCAGTTGAATTTTCGAATGGGAGAGGTCTTCGCGGGTGCGGTAGCGGCGGCTTGCAAGAGATTCAACGTAAAGTTGTCGCGGGTGGATCTGATCGGTTCTCATGGACAGACCATTTTTCATCAAGGGGAGGCAGTTCGCTTCCTGGGGCGGATGACAGCATCTACTTTTCAGATTGGCGAGGGAGCGGTCATTGCGGCGCGGACCGGGATCGACCGATAAGCGATTTCCGTACGGCGGATATGGCGGTTGGTGGACAGGGAGCGCCGCTGGTGCCCTATGTGGATTATCTCTCTATGCGGACAAGAAACTCGGAAGGGGCGTCGCTAAATCTGGGAGGAATTGGAAATATGACGGTGCTGCCGGCGGACGCAAAAGCTTCACAGACTTATGCGTTTGATACTGGACCGGGAAATATGTTGATTGACGCTTTGGTGTGGCATTTCACGCGTGGGCGAAGCGATTTGATAAAGACGGCCGAATTGCCCGGCAAGGGGCGTGCAACAGGAAATTGCTTGAGGCGATGATGGAAGATCCCTACCTTAAAACACGAAGCCTCCCAAGAGCACTGGTCGCGAATATTACGGACACGCGTATCTCCTGAAAAGTTGCTCGAAGATCGGGAGACGTTTTGGCACATCGCCTGGAATCTGGTTCGAACAGCGACTATTTTTACGGCGTTCTCCGTCGTGGATGCGCTTAAGAATTTGTTGCGCCGAGGACCAGAATCGATCAGGTGATTGTGTCGGGAGGCGGAGCGCATAATCCCGTAATCATGGGGCAGCTTGCGGCGGCGTTTGACCCGGTTGACGTTATGCCGGCGTCTGTCGTGGGTGTGGATGTGGATGCGAAAGAGGCATACGCATTTGCGATACTGGCGTATGAAAGCTGGCACCGGCGAAGCGCAAATTTGCCTTCGGCAACGGGGGCAAAGCAGGGCGGCGGTACTGGGGAAGATTTCTTATGCACCGGGGCGGTAGGTTGGCGAGTGAGGAAAAAAGAGAAAGAAAAAGACTAATCACAGAGGACACGGAGATCGAGAATAGAGGACGCAGAGGAAGAGAAAAGGGATCCTTCGACTGCGAGCCGGTAAACGGCGCGGCTCTTCGCTCAGGATGACAGTTTGGGGCGTGTACGCGGGTGGGCGGCGGACGCGATTCATCGCAAAAGGCAAAACGATAGGAAAAATCCCCACCCTCAAAAGACGAGAGTGGGGCACCCTTTTGGGTGCTGGTTGGTGATTGTGATGTGCTTCGCGGGGGGTTGTTCGCGGCGGGCGGCGCATGATCCTTCAACCGTGGTATTTCTGATTGAATCCGGCCCGACAAATCTGGATCCACGATATGGGACCGATGGACAGTCGCAGCGCATCGATCGATTGCTTTTTGACGGATTGGTGCAGCGCGACACGCAGATGAACCTGCAGGGCGATTTCGCAGAGAAATGGGAAAACCCGGATCCGTTGACGTATATCTTCCATTTGCAGACCGGGAGTGAAATTCCACGATGGGCGGACGCTAACTTCGCGGGATGTGAAGGCGACGATTGATTACATGATGAAGCCGGAAAACAAATCACCCAAGCGCGGTGCGTTCACGATGATTGAGTCGATTGAGGCGCCAGATGCGGGAACGGTGATTTTCCATTTGAAGGAACCGTACGCGTCGTTCCTGTGGAATCTGGAGCGGTCGGCGGTAGGAATAGTGCCAGCGGATGCGGGAAGGGATTTCGGGCGAAAACCGATCGGAACCGGGCCGCTGCGGTTTGTGAGCTCCGAGCAGGATGAGGAAGTCGTGCTGGAGCGGAATCGAGATTATTTTGAACCCAAAACAAGAGAAGGAATTATCACAGAGGGCGCAGAGGACGGAACACTGAGGTCACAGAGAAAAGATGGGAAGGTGCAGCATGTGACGTTTCGGATTGTGCCGGATGCAATTGTGCGGGCGCTGGAACTGCGAAAAGGGTCGGCCGACGTGGAGATGAGTTCCCTTTCGCCGGATATGGTCGCGGTGCTGGCGAAGCGCGCGGAATTGCAGGTCACAGAACGAACTGGAACAAACTACGCGTACCTGGGCGTAAATCTCGAGGATCCGATCCTGGCAAAGAGAGAGGTACGGCAGGCGCTGGCGTACGCCACCGACCGCGAATCGCTGGTGAAATATCTGTTGCATGGGCAGGCGCGACTGGCAAGCGGGATATTGCCGCCGAACCATTGGGCTTATGAAGGGGACGTGAAGAAATATGGTTACGATCCTGCGGAAGCGGAACGACTGCTGGATTTGGCGGGATACCGGCGCGGAGCGAACGGCACCCGGCTGCATTTGACGTTGAAGGTGACTACACAGGAGCAGGCGCGGTTGCTGGCGGCGGCGATGCAGGATCAGTGGAAGAAAGTAGGAGTGGATCTGGAAGTGCGGCCGCTGGAGACCGCAACGCTGTTTGCGGACCTGGGAAAAGGCAATTTTCAATTGAGCTATTCGATCTGGATAGGAGCGAACAACGATCCAGACGTATTTGACCTGGTGTTTTCATCGAAGAGGGTTCCGCCAAATGGGTCAAACCGCGGGCATTACCGGAATGCGAAAGTTGACGAACTGATCGCGAAGATACGGGCAGAGATGGATCGTGAGAAGCGGAAAGAGATGTGCAGCGAAGTGCAGAAGATCGTGGCAGAAGATTTACCGTATATTTCGCTGTGGTACACGGATGTGGTGAGCGTACACCAGAAGGAGATGGTGCCGGTGGAGTTGACGCCGACTGGGGATTACGACTTTTTGGTGGGGTAAGAGAGTGAAGGCGAGAAAAGAAGAGAGAAAAGAAAGAGAAAGGCTTTACCACAGAGGTCACGGAGATCGGAATACAGAGGGAACGGAGAATCGGTGGTAGCTAGGTATGTTTTCGGCGACTCAATCAGGACAAATCGGAAAGATTAAGATAACGCAGAGACGCAGAGCCACGCAGAGTTTCGCAGAGGTGGATTAGGAGAGAACGCCTTCGTCGCCTTCCAGGGCGTCGTAGATGTCGTCGGTGGGGATGGCGCCTTCGCGGCCGACGCACCAGTGATCGCCACGAAGTTCGACGATGGTGGAAGGCATGATGCCGTTGGTTTCGCCGGCATCGAGAATGAGTGGAATGCGGTCGCCCAGTTGGCGGAACACTTCGTCGCCACTGGCGCAAGTGGGTGAGCCGGAAACATTGGCGCTGGTGCCAGTGAGCGGTACGCCGATTTCAGCGATCAATTCACTGACAATGGAAGTTCCCGGCCAACGAAGGGCGATGCGGCGGGTGTTGCCGGTAACCTTCAGAGGCAAACGAGTGGAAGCGTCAACGACAAGGGTCAGCGGCCCGGGCCAGAGGTTTTCGGCCAGACGGAAAAAATTATCAGGGAGTTCACGGGCAAGAATTGCGGCCTGTTCAAGCGAGCTGATCAGAATGGGCAGCGCTTTGGATTCGGCGCGGCCTTTGACGCGAAAGATTTCATCTACTGCGGAAAGATTGACGGGGTCGGCGGCCAAGGCGTAGAGCGTGTCCGTGGGTATGGCGATGACCGAGCCGCGATTGAGCCATTCCGCAGCATAGCGAATGTAGCGCTGATCGGGATTTTCTGGGTTCAATTTCAAAACTTCAGCGGACAAAGGACGTACCTGACCTCTTCACAATGCGCGGCAAGGTGAGCGCAGCCGCTGAACGAGACGCTATCAACGGTTTGGCAGTTCCGCAATGATACGGGGACGGAATGGTAATGAAAGAAATTGCTGGGAAGCATTTGGGGAATTCGGGAGAGCCCGGCGTTGCATTCGAAGAGAGTCAATGGGTCGCAGGATGGCGTGGAAGGCGGGATGTTTGTTACTCTCGCGGGGATGGCAGCAATGCAAAAATCGAGCGGCAACGGCGGAAGGATGGGTGCGGCAGTGGGCGCAGCGACGGCGGCTGGAGCTGGTGTTATCACCAGCCGGGATAATAAATGGTTGAAGCAATTTCGGATGGCGTTGCGCGGTGGATTGGCTACGGAAAAAGGCGCCGTGGGCGTGGAAGGTGTTCGCCTGGTGGAAGAAGCTCTGCGATCAACCGCAGCGGTCGAAGCGGTTCTGTTCAGTGAAACCGGAGAGCGGCACCGGGAAAGGCTCGCGCCGTTGATTGGCCGCGAGGAACTAGGCTTCCCCGTTTTGCGAACGACGGATCGGTTGTTCGAGGGGATCGCCGACACGGACCATCCCCAGGGAGTTGCGGCGCTGGTGCGGCCAAGAACCGTGGCAATCGAGGATTTATGGGTGACGCCGGAAGGAGCGTGTTCACCGCTGATTGTCGTGCTGGCAGGCGTGCAGGACCCGGGAAATGTGGGAACGATTTTGCGGACGGCGGCGGCTTTCGGCGTAACCGGCGCGGTGGCTGCATCGACGGGGCAAGGTGGGACGGCGAGTCCGTTTTCGCCGAAGGCGTTGCGGGCGTCGGCAGGAGCGGCGCTGCATTTGCCGGTGCTGGAAGGAATGTCGCTGGCGATATTGATGATGCAACTGAAGCTGCAGAAGGTGATGACGGTAGCGTCATGCGTGCATGATGAGTCGCGCGGTGGAACCGCACCCGTGTGTCCCTGGGAAGTCGACTGGTGCCAGCCGACAGCGTTGCTGGTGGGAAATGAAGGAGCAGGGCTGCCGGAAGAAGTGGTGCACGGCGCGGATGAGCGGATTCATATTCCGATGGCGGCGCGGGTGGAGTCGTTGAACGCGGCAGCGGCTGCGGCGGTGTTGTTTTATGAGGCGTACCGGCAGAGGTCGAGGCGGGAATAGAGCAAAAGCAATCCCCGCACCCTTAAATTCGAAGGGTGCGGCACCCAAGCACGGAACACAGAACGGGATTCGAAAACAGCAGGGAAAAGCACTAAACTCTTAGGGCTATGGGATTGTTTTCCTCACTACCAGAAGCGGAAACTGCGGCGGGATTGCAGCCGCTGGCCGAACGGATGCGCCCGCGAACCCTGGATGAGTTTATGGGGCAGGAGAAACTACTTGGTCCTGGGAAGCCGCTGCGGGTACAGATCGAATCCGACAATTTAAGCTCGATGCTGTTCTGGGGCCCGCCGGGGTGCGGGAAGACGACGCTGGCGCGGCTGATTGCGCGACTGACGAAGGCAGAGTTTGTGTCGTTCAGTGCGGTGTTGAGCGGGATCAAAGAGATTAAAGAAGTGATGGCGGTGGCGGAGCAGAAATCGCGGGGCGGTGCGCGGACAATTGTGTTTGTGGATGAAGTCCACCGATTTAATAAATCGCAGCAGGACGCGTTTTTGCCGCATGTGGAAGCGGGACACATTTTGTTCATCGGGGCGACGACAGAGAATCCTTCGTTCGAGGTGATTTCGCCGCTGCTATCGCGGACAAAAGTGTATGTGCTGGAGTCTTTGACGACGCCGCAGATCGTGGAATTATTGGAAAGGGCGCTTGGCGGACAAGGAGCGCGGGCTGGGGAATGAGCGGATTTTGATCGGTGGGAATAGCGAACGCAGAAGAAAAATCCCCAGCCTCAGAAAAGCGAGAGTGGGGCACCCTCGGAAGCGAGAGACGAGGTACTGTGGCGGATCGCCGCGTTTTCGAATGGCGATGCGCGAACGGCTTACAACACACTGGAGCTTTGCGCACGAAGTGCGGAGCCGGATGAGTATGGCGCAAAGCACATTACTCCCGAGTTGCTGGGGAATGTGCTGCAGCGAAAGATGCTGCGGTATGACAAGGCGGGCGAAGAACACTACAACCTGATTTCGGCGCTGCACAAATCGGTGCGGAACTCGGATCCGGACGCGGCGTTGTACTGGCTGGTGCGAATGATCGAGAGCGGCGAGGAACCGTTGTTTCTCGCGCGGCGGATTGTACGCATGGCGAGCGAAGATATTGGCTTGGCGGAACCGGGAGCGCTGGCGGTAACGTTGGCGGCGAAAGATGCGTTCGATTTTCTGGGCGTGCCGGAGGGATTGCTGGCGCTGGCTCAGGCGGTGGTGTATTTGTCATTGGCGCCAAAATCGAATGCGCTGTACACGGGATACGGAGCGGCACTGGAGGACGTGCGAAAGACAGAGGCGGATCCTGTGCCGCTGCATCTGCGCAATGCGGCGACGGGCTTGATGAAAAATATTGGATACGGAGAGGGATACAAATACGCGCACAATTTTGCGGAGAAGGTCACCGACATGCAGTGTTTGCCGGACAACCTTTCGGGTAGGACGTACTACAAACCTACTGACCAGGGATTTGAGGCGCGATTGCGGACGCGGATGGAAGAGATACGGAAGATAAAGACACAGAAAGAGAAAGGATCACCACAGAGGTAGCAGAGGGACTGCAGAGTTAACGGAGAATTGGGCATGACAGAGAATTATGATAGTCCTGTTGGCTTTGCTGGTGACAAGTATGGCGGGGTCCAAGAATGCGCGCAGGGGCAGGCGGGGCGGCCGAAAATTTATGGGTTTGCATATGTAGAATTTAAAGTGACGGATATGGAGAAGGCGAAAGCGTTTTATGGAAGTGATCTGGAGTTGGGGGCTGGCGGTGCGAGAAACGCAGACTCCGAGCACCCGAGCTTTGTGGTGAATCAATATCAGCGAGTGGAGCTGGAAAACACTGAGTCTGGAACGAAGGGATCGTATCTGGCGGAGATTGGATTCGCGACCGATGACTTGATGAAGATGCGAAGTTATTTGACCGCGAAAGGGGTCCCTGCGGGAAAAATCCAGACGAGCCCGGATGGTGGGACATTCTTTGAACTGAGTGATCCGGAGGGAAATCAGAATCGTTTTCGTGCAGCAAAAGAGGGATGCGCCGGAAATTGGCCCGGCAGGGGCACTCAGCCATGAAATGATCCATGCGGGATTCGTGGTGAAGGACCGCGTGGCTGAGGACAAATTTTACAAAGATATGTTGGGATTTCGCCTGTACTGGCACGGTGGGATGAAAGAGGGAGAGACAGACTGGGTGGCGATGCAAGTGCCTGACGGAACAGACTGGATTGAGTACATGTTGAATATTCCGGCCAGACGCGGACAAGAGGGAATTCGGCGTAATGAATCACATTTCGCTGGGAGTAGTGAGCATATGCAGAGGCCGATGAACGAACTTGAAGCAGGCTGGCGTGAAATATACCGGCAGCCGAAGATCGGCCGGGACGGAAAGTGGCAATTAAATTTGTATGATCCGGATGTGACAAGCGATCGAGCTGATGGAGTTTACGCCGGTGGAGAAGCCATGCTGCTCGGAATTTACGGGGAACCATCCTAAGCCATGATGATTGGGAATAATCGGAAGGGTGAGGAAGAGAAAAACCAGAGAGGACGGCGTAAAGCCGCCTCTACGGGCAATTGAGATGTGTACGTGTGCTGGGATCTAAACCCGCACCCTTGAAGGCGAAGGGTGCGGCACCCGGCGCTGGCATAAAAGCCAGCGCTACGTTATTGCTCGTTTTTGTTTTGGGGCTACTTCCATGGTTTAGGCCTGTGCAGGGTCAGGAGATGAGCAAGCCCGTTACTACGGTGGATGAAGAAGTGACGGCGTTTGCGTATGCGTTGGATGGGCGAATTGCGTACTCGGTGCGGCATTTGTACAAGGCCAAAAAGTACGACATGGAGCGCGACGACATCTTCATGCTGGACACGAATGGCAAGAGAAAGAAGATCTTCTCAGGCGAAAAGTTTTCGACGGGCGACAAGCCGATTACTTACCTGATTGAGGGATTTACGTGGTCGCCGAACAGCAAAATCCTGGCCGTGCAAATGAATACGATCGCGATTGATATTCAGGATGGGCGCACGGATGAGGCGCAACGGGCGCTGCTGTTTATCGATGATTCGGGGCGCGAAATCCGTCCGGTGTCAAAAGGGGTCCTGCAGGATGCGGAGAATCCGCTGTGGCTGCGTGACAACACAACACTCGTTTATATGACGGAAGATGCGATGGCGCATAGCCTGTTTTCCATGCATTACGTGAATCTGTTCAGCGGGCCAGCGGGAAAAGCGTTTGAAGGACGAACTTTTGCCGCAGCGGTGCGGATGGCGGGAAGTAACTCAGCAATTGCGGTAGAGCGGGACCGAAATATGGATGGACCAGCCCGGCTTCAATGTCTGGATTTGCTGGCGCAGGATGACAAGGAAATTGCGACGCTGGACGCATTCGCAGGAGGGCTAACAATTTCTCCCTCCGGAAGCTATGGCGGCGTACTATCTGGACAATGAGGTGCTGGAGATTCGGGATTTAAGCGCACCGAAACGAGTTGCCCGGATTCGCATCGGGTTGGGCGTGCTGCAATGGTCGGCGGATGAGAAAAAGATTTATCTGAAGCGAACAATTGAGAAGAAGTCGGCGGATCTGGTTTCATTCACTGTGCCGCCACTGGTGGCGTATGCGAACCATGCAGAGGTGCCGCTGAGCGAGCCTACACCGGAATATTTGTTGCATGGGTTGACGGTACGGGAATATGCAGTATCGCCGGATGGACGGTTTATTGGGATTGTGTTGCCGGGGAAAAGGAACTTGCAAATATTTGCGATGAAGTGAGAATAGAAACCGAGCGACTAGTGGAAAAGAATTAAGAGATTTATCACAGAGGGCACAGAGGAAGCGCTCAGAGAACACAGAGTGAAGAGCAGAGACAGGCGCCTAACGGGGGCGCCTTTTTTTGTGCTCGACGAGAAGGCAGGCGTCTTCGACCGCGACGAGGCCGGCGGCGCGGGCTTTTTCCGAGGCCGCGGAATTTTCAATGCCCTGCTGGAGCCAAAGAAACTTTGCGCCAATGTTGATAGCACCCTCTGCGACAGGCGGAACGTCTTCGGAACGGCGGAAAACATCAACCAGATCCACTTTTTCTGGGACATCTTCCAGGCGGGGATACGATTTTTCGCCCAGGACTTCGGTTTCGTTCGGATTTACAGGGATGATGCGATAGCCGGCAGATTGCAGATACTGGGCCACACCAAAACTCGGACGCATGGGATTGGACGAGAGGCCAACGACGGCAATGGTCTTGGTGTCACGAAGGATATCGGCGATCGGGTCGGCGGGGCTAACCGCTCCATCTGGTTGGCGAATTTTCATGGGCATTTGATGCAGACTGCTATGGAGTCGTTAACAAGGCAAACGGAGTCGAAAGATTATCACAGAGAACACAGAGGCCACAGAGGTAACGGAGAAATCGCTGTCAAGCATTCTTGGTTGCGAGCGAAGGGGCGCGATGTTCCTGGACGTGGGCGATGGCGCCCAGAAGTTTGGTGTTTTCGGCGGGGCTGCCCACCGAGATACGGATAGCTTCGGGAAAGCCCATCCAGGCCATAGGACGGACGATGACGCCTTCCTGCAACAGTTCGTCGCAGAAGGACTTGGCATCGGGGCCAATCTGCATGAACAGGAAATTGGTTTCGCTGGGAACAGGACTGAGGCCGAGGCGGCGGAGTTCGGTGTAGAGGCGTTTGCGCTCCACGCGATTCATGGCAGCGGAACGGTCAACATGTTCGGCGTCATCGAGAGCGGCAAGCGCGGCGGCTTGACCTACGCTGGTGACGTTGAACGGAGTGCGAAGCTTGTTCATTTCGGCGACAAGTGTGGGATGGCCGATGCCGTAACCGATGCGAAGTCCAGCGAGGCCGTAAACCTTCGAAAAAGTGCGCAGGGTCAGGAGGTTGTTGTATTGCTTGAAGAACTCGAAGGGATCGGCGAGATCGGTGCGTTCCGCGTACTCTTTGTAGGCTTCATCGTACACAACCAGGACATCGCCGGGAACTTTCTTCATGAAGGCGGCGAACTCCGCCTTGCCGAATGCCGTGCCGGTCGGATTGTTGGGATTGGCGATATAGATGATGCGGGTTTGCGGAGTGATGGCAGCAACGATGGCATCGAGATCGAATGCGAAATCCTTCATTGGCGTGAGAACGAGCTTGCCACCGCTGGCACGAATGGCGATGGAAAACAGAGCGAAGGACCCCTCGCTGGTAATGCCTTCGCAACCGGGGCGCAGAAGAACACGAGAAGCTAAATCGATAATTTCGCTGGAGCCGAGACCGACGAAGATTTCTTCGGAAGTGAACACCGAAGCGGGCTGCGAGGACTTCGCGAAGGCGCTTGCTGCCTCCATCGGGATACCAGTTGGCTTCGCCAAGAGCGCGGCGGGCGGCTTCCATAGCCTTGGGAGAGGGACCAAGGGGATTTTCGTTGGAAGCGAGTTTTACGGCGTGAATTTTGAGGTCTTGCTCGACTTCTTCGACAGGCTTGCCGGGGACGTAAGCGGGAAGTCCCTGAATGTAATCGGGAATGAGTTCTTCAAGAGTGTGAGTCATGGGCGTGGTCGCTTTCGTGGTGCAGCAAAACTTATGGAGCGCATATCGATACGCTTATTATGCACGAATGGGGGGAAGAGTGAAGTGACGGGGGGAGGGGCGGACGGGAATCAGTAATTACAGGTCCGGTTGGAATGTCTGATGCGCACAGTCCCTTCGTCTCTCACGGCGAGCAAGAGTGACTGTGCCGCTAGGTGGATTTGTCGGGAGCCAAATTCTTAAGCTGGAAGACTTCGGATTTGGTCAGGGGGCGGAATTTGCCGGGAGGAACGTCGAGGGTGATGGGGCCAAGTTGAACGCGCTTGATTTTTTCCACCAGGAAGCCAACTTCGAGAAACATGCGGCGAATCTGGCGATTGCGACCCTCGATGAGAATGACTTCGTACCAGGGATTTTCAACGTCCTGGTAAAGGCGGATTTTGGCGGGAGAGGTTTTTACGCGGCGGCCATCTTCGAGGGGGATAGAAATGCCTGCACGCAATTTTTGGATGGCGTTTTCGTTGGGCTTGCCGCTGACTTTTACGAGATACGTTTTGGGGATGTGCGAGCCGGCCTTGGTGAGCTTCTGGGCCAGCGCGCCGTCGTTGGTCATGATGAGCAGTCCTTCGCTGGCGTAATCGAGGCGGCCGACGGGATAGATGCGCTCTTTCAATTCACCCAATAATTCCATGACGGTGGGACGGCCTTCAGGATCGCTGACCGTGGTGACGTAACCCTTCGGCTTGTTGAGGAGGAAGTAGACGAAGGGTTGCGCGCGCTTGAGAGGTTTGCCGTCGACGGTGATGAGATCGACCAGAGGATCGGCTTTGGTTCCCTGCTCGGTGACGATGGCTCCATTCAAAGTGACGCGGCCGGCCGCGATGATTTCTTCGGCTTTGCGGCGAGAGGCGATTCCAGCGGCGGCGAGAATTTTTTGTAGGCGTTCGGTGGGCATGGGTGAGGTTGACGGGGAAGGATTGAGCGAAGGAAGGGAAATTGGGGAATGGTTTCGGGGAAATGAGAGTTGAGAGTAAAGAAAATGCTATCGCGGATGGGGAGCGGAAGCGTGGTTGAGGTCCTTCGCTCCGCTCAGGATGACAGATTTGAAACGATGAAACTTAACTGAGTAGACCGGATGATTAAACCCGCACCCTTAACAACGAAGGGTGCGGCACCCGCGCCGAGATCAACGGGGCGGGCGAGGCTTGCGCGGCGGAAAATTGCGCGGCGATTTGGGGCGTCCGGAAGAAGGACGAGGCGGCTTGCCGTGGCCCTGCGAGGGGCGGTCGAATCGGTTTGAGGAACTTGTTGGACGATTGAATTTGCTGGAAGAGTTCCCAGGACGGCCGAACTTGCCGGGGGAGTTTCCCGGGCGATTGAATCTACTTGAGGAATTGCCTTCTGGGCGAGTGAATTTGTTGGGTGAACTACCAGGACGATTGAACTTGTTTGAGGAACCGCCCGGACGCTGCGGCTTGTTGGACGACGAGAAATTACGCGGGCCCTTGGATCGAAATGGTGGCTTGGAATCGCGACGTGAATCGCCGCGCGATTCTCTGCCACCGCGGAACTTGGCTGACGGATTCGCTGGAGGCTGCGCGGGACGATCGGTCCTGAGCCATGGGGCGCGCGGCTTATCGGGAATGTCCAGGCGATCGTCGTCGAAATCGTCCTCGGACTCCTCGCGAGTGCTCGGTGGCGATGAGGGACGGCGCTGAAATTTCGTGTAGCGAACCGGCCGGCCATCGCGCTTCGCGGGCGGATTGGAAAAATGTTGCGCCTTGGACGGAGCGCTAGGATGAGGGCGCGGCTCGAACGATGCAGCGGGACGCGGCAGCGGTCGCGTGTCGGGCTTTGGTTTCGGATGCGGAATGAATTTGAACGGGCGAGCCGGATGGTTCAGCGCTTCGACTTGTTCCTTGCTGAGTATGGCGTAGTGGCCAACAGGTACGCCTTCGAGAGAGAGCGGACCCAGACCGATGCGCTTCACCTTCTCGACCGGATGCCCGGACTTCAGAAGAGCGGCGGCCAGCACATCTAATTTCGAGCCGGCAACTTGCGCCTCGTACCAGAAATTCTGCGCGTGGCCGCGGGTGGAATCGGGCTGGCGAACAACGCGCACGATGGTGCTGGTTTTGCTGCCGAGCGCGTCGAGTTCGTCGAGGTTCAGGCGCCCCTTCACTTTAATGTGATAGACCTGCGGAATGTTGGACCACGACTTGAGGATTTTGTCGGTCAGCAGGCCGTCGTTGGTCATGAAAATCAGGCCGCTGGCGGCGTAATCGAGATTGCCAACGGGATAGACGCGCTCAGGAAATCCCCGAAGAAAATTGCGAAGAGTTTTGCGGCCGGCAGGATCGGCGAGGGAGGAAACGACCTCGGGCGGCTTGTGCATGATCAGGTAGACGGGCTTGCGGGCTTCTTCGACGAGGCGGCCAGCGGCTTCGATTTTGTCGACGGTAGGATCGGCTTTGGTGCCAAGTTCGCGAACGATTTGGCCGTTGACGAGGACCTGGCCGGACAGGATGAGTTGCTCGGCGTGACGGCGGGAAGCGATGCCGGCGTGAGCGATAATTTTTTGGAGGCGTTCGAGCATTGCTTTATGAGGATAGCAGATAACGGCGAGGGGATAGCAGGGGTTGGGCTGCCGCCGTTTTGGCGCGTGGGAAGATAGGAATTGAGATCGTTGGCTTCGCTCAAGCTAACATGCTGCTTGGCTGAAATTGAATGTAAACCCGCACCCTTAAAGACGAAGGGTGCGGCACCCGGCGCAGAGTGACGGTTGCGGATTATTCGCCGGCGGTGGCGGATTCGGCTTTGGGAGGGGCTTCGTCGAGTTGGCCGCTGGGCATGCCTTCGTTGGTGGCGGTGACTTCTTCGGAGCGAAGGAATGGATCGGCTTTCGCGTCCGCGACAGCTTCGGTCTGGATCGAGTCGATGGTTCCCTGCTCCGCTGGATGTTGAGCGTGGTGCGTTGCGGCAAAAACTTCAGCGGAGCTTTCTGGGACCGGGAGATTTTCCAGCGTGTCGGCCGTCGGAGAATTCAGTTGGGCTTCGTCGGAAGATTCAGGTGAGATGGCGATGCCTTCGTCGGTGCCAAGAGCTTCGCGCGCCAAGGCTTCAAATTCTTTCAGGCTGGGCAATTCGTCGAGGTCACTGAGGCCAAAGCGCATCAGAAATTCTTTGGAGGATTTGTAGAGAATGGGGCGGCCCATGACTTCTTTGCGGCCCGCGGTGGTGATGAGTTTCTTGTCGAGCAGCGTGCTGATGACGCCGGAGGTGTTGACGCCGCGAATCTCGGAAATTTCCGGTGCGGTGACAGGCTGCTTGTAGGCGATGACCGCGAGCGTTTCCAGCGCGGGCATGGAGAGGCGCAGCGGCGGGCGCAGCGACTTGATGAAGCGGCGCACGACGTCGTGGTGTTGCGGCTTGGTATACATCTTGTAGCCGCCGGCGACGGCGCGGACTTCGATGCCACGTTCGTCGGAGGCGTAGCCAGCGACTAGCTCATCGAGCGAGGATTGCACCAGCAGCTTTTCCTCGCCGAGGGCCACGGCGAGTTGCTCGAGAGTGGCGGGCTCATCGGCGGCGTAGATGATGGCTTCCAATGCGGCTTTGCGTTCTTCGTTGGTCATGATTGAGTTTTCAGTCCTAAGTTAATCGTTATTAGAAAACAGAAACCGGAGCCGCGACGCTGAACTGGGGACACTGAATGATACAACAGGTTGGAGGTAGAGGGGATGGACAGAATGGTAGGAAAAAAGGCCACAGAGAGAGTAAGAGAGAAAAATCTTTAACGCAGAGGACGCAGAGGTTCGCAGAGTTAACGGAGAATCCGGCGACAAGCTCTATTGATATTCGGCGTCGATCCGCATGGCACCGTTCTCGTCAAAGGCCGCATCGAAAGCTTTGTTCTTTTTCACCAGGATGTCGCCGAACTGGGCTTCCTGAACCAGCATGACGGCTTGCAGCTTGACCATTTCGAGGACGGCGAGAAAGGCGACGATCATGGCGTGGCGCGACGGGCAAGCGTCGAAAAATTGAATGAGGTTGACGGTGCTGGTGTCGCTGGCGAGGATTTGTCCACGAAGCTGCGCGATCATTTGCGCAACGGTGAAGACGTCGTGGGTCAGCTCAATGCGCGTGACCTCTTTTTTGCGCTCGAGAACTTGCTGGAAAACGCGGACCAGATCGACCAGCGAGACGACCAGTTCGCCTTCGGTGCCTTCATCGTTGTAGAGAGACTTGTCGGGCTTGGACCAGACATTTTCCTCGATTTGCTGCTTCTGGTAGAGGAGCTGCGCGGCGTTCTTGTATTTTTCGTGCTCGAGAAGGCGCTGGACGAGTTCTTCGCGCGGATCGGTGGCGAGTTCTTCGGCCGTGGCCAGCGGGTCGGGCGGCAGGAGCATCTTGGATTTGATGTAGATGAGCGTGGCGGCCATGTAGATGAATTCAGCGGAGACATCGATGTTCTGTACTTCGAGATTGTGGAGGTAGTCGAGATATTGCGAAGTGATTTTGGAAATCTGGATATCGTGAATGTTCATTTCCTGCTTTTTGATGAGGTCGAGCAGGAGGTCGAGCGGACCTTCGTAGATCGGGATATGGATGCGGTAAGGAGTGGCCATGGTCGCGAAACAAGTTTACAGTCGAAAGTTTAGAGCTAACAGTTGAAAAGCAAAACCAAGAGGGGAACCGGTCTAGAAGAGCCGGCTCCGTACAAATGCACAGCACCAGCGATTCACTCGCCACTCGCTCATTCTGGCGCTTGCGGGGCCAGTTGAAGATGGCGGTGCGGACACGGTCCATAGTTTGTTTCGCAGACTTTTGCGCTCGGCGCTGCCACGGTCCAGGATTTCCATGACGCGCTTGGGATTTTGCTCGTACTCTATGCGGCGGGCGCGGACGGGTTCGATCCAGGTGATGAGGTGGTCGGCCATCTTCGATTTGCACTCAATGCAGCCGATTCCGGCAGTGCGGCAGCCTTGGGCGGCCCAGTCGAGGGTTTCTTTGGAGAGAAGAGTTTGTGCCAGTCGTAGACGGGGCAGACATCGGGATTGCCGGGGTCGGTGCGGCGTTTGCGGGCGGGGTCGGTGACCATCACTTTGGTTTTGGCGCGGATGTCGGCGTCGGATTCGCGCAGAGCGTGATGGCGTTGCCATAGGACTTGGACATTTTGCGGCCGTCGAGACCGGGGATGCGCGGAGTCGGGGTCAAGAGAACGCCGGGTTCTTCGAGAATCTCCTAAAGTTGAAAAGAATGGCTTGAGACCCGGTGTCAGCTTCTCAAGAAATTCTCCAGTCCCATATCGAGGACAGCTGTCGTATATATGACCTGGCGATCGATTCTTTGTTCCGGTGTGAATTTCTGCGAATTCCGGGAAAATCGGCTGGTTCGCGGCCACATCAAGAAGCTTCAGGAGATCGTTGCGCCCACCGACTTGCGATTGCTCAGCAGTGAAAATCTCAGAGCTGACGTATCAATCCATAGAAGAGATTGAAGCGGCGAACCAGTTCGCGGCTGAACTCAACGTGGGAGACTTGGTCTTCGCCGACTGGGACAGACAGCGATTTGCCGGGGTCGGAGTACATGACGATGTCGGCGGTTTGTAGCGTGGGATAGCCGAAAAATCCGTAGGTGTGCAGGTCTTTGTTGGTGACATTTTCGATCTGCTCTTTGTAGGTGGGGATGCGTTCGAGCCAGCCGAGCGGCGTGACCATGCTGAGCAAGAAGATGGAGTTCGGCATGTTCCGGAACGAGCGATTGCAGGAAAATCGTGGATTTCGGGGGTCGAGCCCGGACGCGAGATAGTCGATGGTGATTTGCAGGGAGTTTTCGGCGATGGCGCTGGTGTCGGCGTAATCGCTGGTGAGGGCGTGCCAGTCAGCAACGAAGAAGAAGCAATCGTTGGCGGGATCGTTCTGGAGCTTGACCCAGTTTTGGAGAGCGCCGAAGTAGTGGCCGATGTGGAGGCGTCCGGTGGGGCGCATGCCGGAGAGAACGCGTTTGGATTTCGTGGCGGTCGTGGTCAAGAAAGAGTGTCCTCGGTTGAACAGGAAATTTTGGTGATGGGAAAAGGATAGCAGGAGGGGCGAGGAAAGAGAAAGGCGGGAGGATAACGCCGGGACGTGGAGATTCGCAGAGGAAGCGAAACCAAGAGCGGGAGGCATCGTGAGAGCTCACCCTTTGGGATGCAAGTGTGGGGAACGAGCAAGCCAAAAGAAAGAGAAAGGATTACCACAGAGGACACAGAGATCGGATGAAGAGTTCACAGATAAGAAAAAAAAGAGAAAGAGAAAGTGGAAGAGAAAGAGAAGGCGAGGAGCGGAACGGCTGGGTGGTAGATCGTCAGAGCCCACCCTTTGAGAGGCAAGGGTGGGGCACCCTCAAGTTCAGTTGAGGCGCGCCGTTAGTTGGTTACTTTACCTAGGAGGTCGCGGGCGATGATGGTGCGCTGGATTTCGCTGGTGCCTTCGTAGATGGAGATTACGCGGGCATCGCGGTAGATGCGTTCGACTTCGGATTCGCGGGAGTAGCCCTGGCTGCCGTAGATCTGCACGGCTTTGTAGGCGACGCGGTTGACCATTTCGCTGGCATAAAGTTTGGCGCGCGAGGCGGCGGAGCCCATCTTGCCGTCAGTGTCCTTGATGCAGGCGGCCTGATAGAGCAGCAGCGCGGGCGGCTTCGATTTCAGTGTGCATGTCGGCCAGCATCCACTGGATGGCCTGAAACTCAGCGATGGATTTGCCAAAGGCTTTGCGGCTGCGGGCAAACTTCGCGGATTCGTCGAGTGCAGCTTGGGCGAGTCCTACGGCTTGCGCGGCGATGCCGATGCGGCCGCCATCGAGCGCGCTAAGCGCGATCTTCAGTCCCTGTCCTTCTTCGCCAAGGCGATTGGCTGCGGGAACAACGCAATCGTTGAAAATAATTTCGACAGAGGGCGAAGAGCGCTGGCCCATTTTGTCTTCGTGGCGGCCGACTTGGAAACCGGGAAACGTGGGCTCAACGAGGAAGGCGGTAATTCCCTTCCCGCCAGCTTCGGGATTGGTTTTTGCGAAGACGATGAATACTCTGGCGGCGCTGCCGTTGGTGACCCAGGTTTTGGTGCCGGAGAGTTTGTAGTTATCGCCATCGCGGGTGGCGCGGCACTGGATCCCTGCGGCGTCAGAGCCTGCGGCGGGTTCGGTCAGGCAAAAAGCGCCGATGATTTCTCCCGCGGCCAACCGCTTGAGATACTTGGATTTTTGCGCGTCGTTTCCAAAGGCCAGAAGCGGGAGCTGCACGGCGGAATTGGTGACGGCCAGCGCGGTGGAGATGGCGGTGTGGACACGAGCGACTTCTTCAAGCATCAGGACGTAGGAGATGGTGTCGAGGCCGGGACCGCCCCACTCTTCCGGCATGAGCATGCCGCAGCAACCCATGGCACCGAGTTTGTGGATGATGTCGAGCGGAAAATGCTCGGATTTCTCCCAGTCTTTCACGTGAGGACGGACTTCCGCAGCCATGAATTCGCGAACGGTGTCGCGGATGAGAAGTTGGTGGTCGAGGAAGGAGAAGTCCATGGAGAGTTCAGAGAGAAAAGTTAGCAGGTTATTTGGGAAAAGAAAACCGACGGATAGAGTTCAGGACAGAGGTTGCGGAGGGTTGCTGAGGACAGAAGCAGTGGGAGTCAAGACGCTGTGGTTGAGATCCTACGCCCGCAAAGGGCGCGGGCTCAGGATGACATCGTGCTTGTTGTTAAAGGCTAGGTGTTGCGAAGTCTAAACCCGCACCCTTAATGACGAAGGGTTGATTGCATAAGAGCGAAGGCTCCGTTCGCGTAACCGGTATGCTTCTGTTTGGAGGACCGAAGCTATCGGTAGGAAGGAGCCTTCGATGAGGATTATTGGATGTGATTACCACCCCAGTTGGCAACAAGTTTGTTGGATGGAGACGACAACCGGAGAAACAGGGGAACTGAAGTTGGCGCATGCCACGGGAGAGGCCACGCGGTTTTACGGGCAGCTTCCGGGGCAGGCATTGATTGGAATGGAGTCGACCGGGAACTGCCAGTGGTTTGTGGAGATGGCGACAACCGCGGGGCACGACGTGTGGATCGGCGACGCGGCGAAGATACGTGCCAGTGAAGTGCGGCAGCAGAAGCATGATCGGCGCGATGCAGCGTTGATTTTGAAACTGCTGCTGGAAGGAAGATTCCCGCGGATCTGGACGCCGTCTGGCGAGGAGAAGGATCTGCGGCAGTTGCTCATTCATCGCCACAAGTTGGTGCGGTTGCGGGCGACGGCCAAGAATGAGTTGCAGCACCTGGCGATGAATCAGGGGGTGACCAGGAAGCGGAAACTGTGGAGCAAAGCAGGAGAGCAAGTGCTGCACGAGTTGCCGCTGAAGCCGTGGGCCAGCCGGCGAAGAGAAGACCTGTTTAAGATAAGAGCAATGTTGGATGAACAGATCGCCTCGCTGGATGCGGCGGTGGTGGAAGCGGCGGAAAAGAACGAGAAGGCCAAGCTGTTGATGACGCAACCGGGCGTGGGGCCGATCACGTCGATGGCGTTTGTGCTGACCATGGGAGACGTGAACCGATTCCCACGCGGCAAGCAGGTGGCGAGTTATCTGGGGCTGATTCCGCGAGAATACAGTTCGGGCGGGAAGCAACGGCTGGGATCGATCAGCAAGCAGGGGAACCGGTTCATGCGCATGTTGATGGTGGAAGCAGCGCAAACTGCAGTGCGGTGTGATCCCGGATTTCGGAATGAGTATTTGCACCGCTGCCACAGCAAAGCCAAGGGCGTGGCGAAAGTGGCAGCGGCCAGGAAGTTGGCGATTCGACTCTACTGGATGCTGAGAACGAATACAGCGTATCCGGAGGTCGTTCGTGTCGAGAGCAGCTCGCGGGTGCCGCTGGTCGTCCCGCATGCGGGATAGACCGAAGGGTTGATTGGGCGCTCTCGCCCCGATGCGAATCGGGGTTCGGATAGAAGAATCATGGCCGAAGTTCAGGCCGTATCGATGGTTGGCGGAACGATTTCGTTTTGATCGGACTGCCGAAAGCTGATTCACCGTGAGAGTTTCAGAGCTTCGGTCCTCCAACCACTCTGACGCAGAAGCGGTGGGAAATCACTGCACGGGAGTTTTGTGCCTTGACAACGCCTTCGCTCTTATCGAGCGGCACCCGCGCGTGACCACCGAGAGCTTCGGGGGGCAATTTCCGACTTAAGATTCAGCTGCGTCGTAGGAACTTGCCGTAAAACCAGAATGTGCCGTAGAGAACAACTACAATAATCCCGAAGCCGGAGACGCTATTGCCAGGGAGGAGCCAGTGCACGGCAAAGAAGATTGAGCCCGCAACTGCCAAATAGCAAGCTCATCACGTGCCATCCGAATTGATCAATGATTTCGAGAACTTAGCTCGCCCGGCGGCATTCCAATTTTCTTTTGCATCAAGCATTCTGGACTTGGTCTCCGATACATTGAAGTTAGAGTTTGAAGAGCTCGCGGAGGCGTTTGGTTTGTTGGCGCGAGACGGGGATTTCGGACTGTTTTTTGTCGTTCATTTTTAGCATGAAGCTGGATTTGAACCAGGGGACAACTTCCTTGATGTGATGGATGTTGACGAGATACGAGCGATGCGGGCGCCAGAAAGATTCCTGCGGCAGCGTTTCGAGTAGCTCATCGAGGGTGCGGTAATTGGAAGAGCCTTCGAGGTCTTTGGCAGTGACAGAAATGAGGCCACCTTCGATGCTGGCGAAGATGAGGTCTTCGGCGTCGACTAGCAAGAGGCGCTGCTGGGATTTGATGAGAAGTTTGGAGGGCTGCGCAGCGGATTTGACGTTGCCCAGTTGGGCGACGAGTTGTTCGAGGCGGTCGGCGGGACTGACTTCCGTTTCGATTTCGCGACGGGCGCGCTGGATGGCTTTGGCGATGCGCGCTTTGTCGAAGGGCTTCAGGACATAGTCCACGGCGTTGACGTCAAACGCCTTTACCGCGTAGTGATCGAACGCGGTGGCGAAAACTACGTGCGGGCACTTTTAGTTTGCGTTCAACTAGCTTTTTCAGGACGCCGAAGCCGTCGAGGCCGGGCATCTGGACGTCGAGGAATACCAGGTCGGGGGAATGCTCTTTGATCAGGTTGACGGCGTCGAGACCATTCTTGCCCTGGCCGATCAGGTTGATTTCCGGAAAACCTTTTAGGAGGAACGTCAATTCATCGCGCGCGGGCTTTTCGTCGTCGACGATGATGGTGTTGATGGGCATGGGGCGTATGGGGCCAGTATAACGCGGGAGCGGGTATAGGGACACTTAGTTCATCGGCGAAAGACGAAAAAAAGAAAGAGAAAGGATTACCACAGAGGACACAGAGATCGGATTCAGAGTTCACGGAGGAGGAAAATGCAAGAACAGGAGGATTCTGCAACATCTGGTCACAAGGGGTGCAGGTTCTGG
Source organism: Candidatus Acidiferrales bacterium (assembly GCA_963837885.1). Lineage (GTDB taxonomy): Bacteria > Acidobacteriota > Terriglobia > Acidiferrales > UBA7541 > Acidiferrum. The sequence goes on from CAWIPD010000001.1 coordinate 42,275, forward strand.
GGAATGCGGGTTATGATGCGGGATTGGAAATTTATGCGGAGGGTGAGACGTGGCGAAAAAGGTAAAGGGATTGCCGGAAGGCAAAGAGAAGCTTCTGAAGAGTACCGTGGTTTATGATGGCCCGATTTTTGGGGTGCGGGAAGACGAGTTGATCGAGCCGAGCGGGGTGGAGACGAAGCGGGCGGTGATCAGCCATCCCGGGTCGGTTGTAGTGCTTCCGGTACTAAAGGACGGACGCATCGTGATGATCCGGCAATACCGCCATGCAGCACGGCAATATCTATGGGAGCTGGTGGCGGGTCGCATTGACGCGGGTGAATCTCCAAAAAAAGCCGCGGGACGCGAATTGATCGAAGAAACCGGCTACCGGGCAAAACATTTGAAGGAGTTTTTGAGCGTTTTTCCGACGCCCGGATTTCTGGAGGAGAGGTTGCACATATTTCTGGCGACGGGATTGACCCTGGGAGAGGCCGAGCCGGAGTTTGATGAGAAAATAATTTCCCATGCGTATAAGCCCAAGGAAGTAAAACAAATGATGAAAGACGGCGAATTGATTGACGCCAAATCGATTGCGGGAATTCTGTACTACCTTACTTTTTTAAAGTAAGTTTGCCTGCCAGAGGGTTTAATTCGATTTTTAAGAGGAAAAAATTCGCCATGTTTTTCCAATGGCGGCAAATGTCCTATTGACTCGGCGTCTTATTTTGATACACTCCGCGCAATTCGTGCTCATTGCGGCGATTGCAGTAGTAGTCCGCCCAAGGAGTCACCGTCAAAAGGAGACACGAAGTGCAAGGAACTGTGAAATGGTTCAATAATTCGAAAGGATACGGATTTATCGGACGTGAAGACGGACCCGATGTATTCGTACACTACTCGGCGATCGTCGGAGATGGCTACCGGACGTTGCAGGAAGGAGATCCGGTAGAGTTTGAGATCGTGCAAGGCCCAAAAGGCCCGCAAGCCTCGAACGTAGCAAAGGCTGTGTAATGGTGTTGGTTTAGTATAGATTGCCGGCGGGGGGAAGACCTCTCGCCGGCATTTCTTTTTGGGCGGGGAAAATCCGGCAAAATTAACGCAGAGACGCAGAGGATGCGGAGAAACGCACAGTCATGAGTGACTGTGCCACAGGAGGGCGGGAAGTACCTTCCGGCTACAAAAACGGAATATAATCGGCACATGGACAACAAACAAATTGCACGAATATTGCAGGAAACTGCGCGCCTTCTGGAGATCGATGGCGCGATCGTTGGGCGCTACCGCAGTTATGAAAAGGCAGGGGAACTGATTGCCGGATTGCCGGATTCCGTTGAGCAGATGATTGCCACGCCCGAGAAATTAACGGAATTGCCGGGAATTGGCGACCGCATGGTGGAACATCTGGCTGAAATCGTGAAGACCGGCGACTACAGCCTGCGCGTCAAGCTGCTAAAGAAATATCCAGCGACGATTCTGGACCTGCTGGAACTGCAGTCATTGGGACCCAAGAAAGTGGCGTTCCTGTGGAAGACTTTCAAGGCGGGAACGGTGGCGGACGTGGAAAAGCTCGCAAAAGAAGGCAAGCTACGGGACCTGCCCGGATTCGGAGAGAAAAGCGAGCAGAACATTCTCAAGGGTGCAGAAGTGTTCAAGAAGTCCGCAGGAAGATTCACGATCAACGTGGCGGAGTCGGCTGCGGCGGCGGTCACTGCACATATTCAGAAGGTTGGGAAAGCCGTGGAGTCGGTTACTCCTGCCGGATCGTTACGGCGAGGAAAAGAGACTGTGGGCGATTTGGATTTGCTGTTGACGCTGGCAGAGGGGCACACATCGCAGAAAGAAGTGGATAAAATCGCGGCCCACATCCTGGAATTCAAGGGTATCGACCAGACGCTGGCACATGGAGAAAACAAGGTTAGTTTTACGCTGCAGGACGGTTTGCAGGTGGACGTGCGACTGCTGGAAAAGAAGAATTTTGGCGCGGCGCTGCTGTATTTTACCGGCTCGAAGGAACACAACGTGGCGCTGCGCGGACGCGCCAACGACATGGGCTACACGTTGAATGAATATCAGTTGGCCACGCTGAAGGGCGAGAAACATGTGGCCGGCAAAACCGAAGAGGAGATCTACGGAAAGCTGAAGCTGGAATACGTTCCGCCCGAATTGCGCGAAAACACGGGAGAGATCGCGGCGGCAGAGAACCACACGCTGCCCAAGCTGATTGAGCTAAAGGATATGAAGGGCGACCTTCAGATGCATACGACGGCGAGCGACGGAAAGAACTCGATTGAAGAGATGGCTGCGGCGGCAAAGGCGCTCGGACATGAATATATCGCGATAACCGATCACTCGAAGGCAGTATCCGTCGCAAACGGGCTGAACGAAAAGCGCATGGCGGAGCACATCAAGAATCTGCGCGCAGCCGACGCAAAAAAACTCGGGATAAGAGTGCTGGTAGGGTCGGAGGTCGATATTTTGAAGGGTGGCTCGCTGGATTATTCCGATGAAATCCTGGCGCAACTGGACGTGGTGGTCTGCTCGGTCCACTCGTATTTCAACCTGGAGCGAGCTGAAATGACCGAACGGATGCTGGCGGCGATTGAGAATCCCTACACCCAGATCATCGCCCATCCCACGGGGCGATTACTGTTAAGGCGCGACCCGATCGATTACGACATGGAGAAAGTGCTGGATGCCTGCGCGAAACACGGCGTGGCGATGGAATGCAATTCCTACCCGGACAGACTGGATCTGAAGGACGTGTATTTGCGGATGTGCAAGGACCGCGGGGTAAAGGTGGTAATCTCCACGGACTCTCACAACACGGCGAACTTGTCGTTTATCCGCTATGGCGTGACCATGGCGCGGCGCGGCTGGCTGGAGAAAAAGGACGTAATCAATACCCTGCCCTATGAGAAGTTTATGGGCGCATTACGGGCGAAGCCAGGAGCCAGCCTGGGCTCAGGGGCCGGAACCAATAAAAAGGCGGCAAAGGGGCGATAAAGCCCCATGGAGCGCTCCAAAGGGAACATTTTACCGGGTGATTGCGTTATTAGGGATAGAAGCATTTGGAGGGCATATCCCATGAGGACTTTGATTGGCCGTGTGAGTGGGCTGGCGCTGGGACTGGCGGCAATGCTGACGGCGACGGCAGCGATTGCCCCGGTCGTTTCGGCTGAGGAAGTTGCCAAGACCTTTGCGATTTCGGGACGCGCCAAGGTGCGGGTGCTGACCGACGATGGATCCGTGCGCGTGTCAACCGGCGACATTAAGCAGGTGGAAGTGCGAGTGGTTTATTCCGGCTACAAATTGGACAGGGATTTGCGCGCTGAACACCTCGCAGAACGGCGATAGCGTCGAAGTGAGCGTCAAGACGGGCAGTTCATGGGGCTTCAGCTGGGGCGTAAGACATTCCGAGCTGCGAGTGGAAATCCATATGCCTCGCGAAGCAGATTTGGACGTGACCACTGGGGATGGCTCCACGGAAGTCGACTCGATCGTCGGCAAACTGGATGTCCACAGCGGTGACGGGCATATTCGCGTGCAAAGCGCTAAGGGAGATATCCACTTGCGCGCCGGCGATGGGTCGATTGAAGGACATGGCCTGGACGGAAGAGTCGATGCCACGACGGGCGATGGACACATCAATATCGAGGGTCGGTTCGATTCGGTGAATATCAAGACGCGGCGACGGCAGCGTAACCGCACGAGCAAATAACGGTTCAACGGTGGCGACCACATGGAATATTCATACCGGGGATGGCAGCGTAGATCTGGAGATACCGGGGCAGATGCAGGCGAATATCGATGCCAGCACGCAAGACGGGCATATCAGCCTGGATATTCCGGTGACCGTCGAAGGCACGTTCAGCTCTTCGCGGATTAATGGAAAGATGAACGGCGGCGGGACGCCGATTATTGTGCGAACCGGAGATGGATCGATTCATCTGAACAAGAGCTAGTGGTTCGGATTACAAATTCACTGAATAAATAAAACTGACATTAGTAGAAAAGGAAGAACTCTGCTTTTCTCTTTTTGCGTTGAAAAGCAAAAGCAGATCCCTCAGTTCCCGCGCGGCGCGAGAACTGAGGGATGACATGTCTGTTGCACCGCCATGTACATCCAAACCGTAAAATGATATCGCTGCGCTCCGGCTGCCGCTCCTTTTGCGCTGCTACTTTGAAGCGGAATGGGCGGCGACGGCGTCCATGGCACGCAACGAATAGACGAACGCAGCTCCCGCATTCATGGCCATGGCCACGCCCAGGGCTTCGGAGATCTCTTCGCGAGAGGCTCCGGCCTTTAGAGCGGCTTCCGAATGAAAAACGATGCAACCGTCGCAACGCGTGGTAACTGCGACCGCAAGCGAGATCAACTGGCGCGTTTTTTCACCGAGGTGCGAATCCTTGCTGTTGGCAGCGGAAAGTGTTTGATAACCCTTAACGGAGTCGGGTGAAAGTTTGCCGAATTCCGGTATGGTCTTCAAAAGCTCCGATTTGTAGGCGTTCCAGTCGAGCATCATGGCAATTCCCTTCCAGAGAGATAGATATGGTGCAGTGCGAAAGTATACGACAATGCCGCGATGAGTGTGGCGAACGATTTTCGAACTTGAGGGACGGTGTGGTATCGTTTTTGGTTCGCTGGTTGCGCGAAGAATAGAGTGAGGCGGCAGAGGATATTGCAAATGGTCCGCAGGGGGGCCCGAAATGAAGACTGAGTACAACGGCGTGGCAGTGCCAAAGGACGGTAAGGGCATCGGGTACAGCAACGGGGCGCTGCAAGTGCCGGACAATCCAATTATTCCGTTCATCGAGGGCGACGGAACGGGTCGTGATATCTGGAAGGCTTCACGACGGGTATTTGATGCGGCGGTGGCAAAGGCTTATGGCGGAAAGCGCCACGTGGCATGGTTCGAAGTTTTCGCGGGAGAGAAAGCATTCCGAACATTTCGGCAATGGCTGCCGGATGAGACGGTGGAAGCAGCGCGGGATTTCCGCGTGTCGATCAAAGGGCCGCTGACGACGCCGGTTGGCGGTGGGATCCGTTCGCTGAACGTGGCACTGCGCCAAATATTGGACTTGTACGCATGCGTGCGCCCGGTGCGCTACTACCCCGGAGTTCCCTCCCCGGTAAAAGAACCGGAGAAGATGGACGTGGTGATTTACCGCGAAAATACCGAGGACGTATACATCGGGATCGAGTGGAAATCGGGCTCACCGAAGCGAAGAAGTTGCTGGATTTTCTGAACAACGAAATGTTGAAGGACGGAAAAAAGCAGATTCGCTGGGATTCTGGCGTGGGAATCAAGCCGATTTCGCCGACCGGCACAAAGAGATTGGTGCGACGCGCGATTCAATATGCGCTGGACAGCAAGCGGCCCAGCGTGACGCTGGTCCACAAGGGCAATATTCAGAAGTTTACCGAAGGTGGGTTCCGCGATTGGGGCTACGACCTGGCCCGCGAAGAATTCCGCGGGCAGACCGTCACAGAACGCGAGAGCTGGATACTGGATAATCTGGATAAGAATCCCGGGCTGAGCGTGGAAGCAAACGCCGCCATGATCGAACCGGGCTTGGAGCAGGCCAATGACGCGATTCCAGAAGAGCGTATTCGTAGAAGTATAGCAAACGTTGAATGCGATTGGTTCCACTCACGGAAAAGGCCAGTGGAAGAAAAAATTGCTGATCAATGACCGTATCGCGGACTCCGTGTTTCAGCAGATGCTGCTGCGGCCCAGCGAATACAGCGTGCTGGCCACTTCGAACCTGAATGGCGATTACTCTGAGCGATGCTTGCGCGGCACAGGTGGGCGGACTCGGAATGGCCCCCGGGTCGAACATTGGAGATGGTTACGGAGTGTTTGAAGCAACGCACGGCACGGCTCCGAAATATGCCGACAAAGATGTGATCAATCCAGGCTTCAGTGATGCTCTCCGGAGCGATGATGTTCGAGTTCCTCGGTTGGGGCGAAGCCGGCAAACTGATCGAAAGTGGCATCGCCAAGACCATCCAGCAGAAAAGCGTGACGTACGACCTTGAACGATTGATGCCCGGGGCGACAAAAGCTCGGCACTTCAGCGTTTGCGGACGCCATCATCGAGAACATGTAGCGGGAAAGATTGCTTTCAGTCGATAGGATCTGTGATCAGAACGGCTTTGCAATTTATCAAGGAGCAAGAGCCATGAGCAGGAAGAAAGTGACAGTGGTCGGCAGTGGTTTTGTGGGATCAACAACGGCGCAGCGGATCTGTGGATTTGGAGCTGGCGGACGTGGTCCTGACGGACGTTTTGGAGGGGCCTCCGGCTGGAAAAGCCCTGGACATGGTGGAATCAGGGCCGGTAACCAGAACGAATGCGAAGGCAACCGGAGTCTGCACCAGCGGCGGCGACTATAGTGCAACGGCAAACAGCGACGTCGTGGTCATCACCGCAGGATTCCCGCGCAAACCCGGCATGAGCCGGGACGATCTCCTGAAGATGAATTACGATGTGGTGAAAGGTGTGGTCCAGCAGATTGTCAAGCACTCTCCGGATTGCATCCTCATCGTCGTGACCAATCCTCTGGACGCGATGGCGCAGGCGGCACTGCGCGTTAGCGGCTTTCCGAAAACCCGCGTCCTTGGCATGGCCGGGGTTCTGGATTCTGCGCGCATGAGCGCATTCGTGGCGATGGAATGCAACGTCAGCGTCGAAAATGTACATTCTTTCGTGCTTGGCGGCCATGGCGACGATATGGTTCCCCTGCCTCGCTACTCGACCGTGGCAGGCATTCCTCTGCCTGATTTGCTGTCCAAGGACAAGATTGATGCGATCGTGGACCGCACGCGGAAGGGCGGCGCGGAAATCGTCAACTTGTTAAAGACGGGTTCCGCCTACTATGCACCGTCGGCTTCGTCGTTCAAATGGTCGAAGCAATCCTGAAGGACCAGAAGAAGATCCTGCCATGCGCCGTTTACCTCGAAGGCGAATATGGCATCCACGGCCTGTTCATGGGCGTGCCGGTAAAGCTCGGTGAAGGTGGCGCAGAGAAGATCATACAGATCAAGTTGACCGCCGAAGAAAACGCAGCGCTGCAGAAGTCCGCAGCCAGTGTGAAAGAACTGGTTACCATTTTGGGAATCTAGATTAAAGGGTGCGAGTCGAGCCCGACACCCCATAGAAAAGAGGAAGCTGCTCGGCTTGATCAGAAGCCGAACAGCTTCCCTGCACCGATCACAAGCGCCAAAGTAAATACAGCAATGACGACTTCCCCGATGAAGCCGACGGCGAAGGGCCGTAACCCTTGCTTGCGCATTTCTTTGAAGTTTGTGCGGAGACCGACTCCCGCGAACGTCAGCAGAAACGCCCAGCGGGAAAGATTTGCCAACGACGAATTCTGGTCCTTGGTGAAGAAACCTGCTGTGGCAAGCGCCGAGATCAGCAAGAATCCCAAAACAAATTTTGGAAATTTCTGCCACAGGAATGCGGCTTTATTGCCAACAACTTGGGCCTGTCCTTTGCTGGCCCAATAGATCGCATATGCCAGAACCACGAATCCGATCAGGGCATTGCGTGTGGTCTTGGTAAGCACCGCGAGCTTTGGCGCAGCATCGGAATAGAGCGCACCTGCTGCCGTCGCTTCGGCCGTATTGTCGACAGCAAGTCCCGCCCAGACACCATACGCATGATCGCTCAGGTGGAGATAGTGCCCGATCAGCGGAAAGGTGAACAGTGCAATTGCGCCCAGTGCCAGGATCGCGGCAATCGCAAACGAAGAATCTTCGTCGTCAGCATCGATAGCTCCTTTTGTCGCAATGATCGCGCTGACTCCGCAAACAGCCGATCCCACCGCAAGCAGCGTGGTTAGTTTGGGGCGCAAACCAAACCAGCGGCCGAGCAACGTCATAAAAGCAATGGCGCCGACAATTTCGACTCCGACCAGAAGGATACTGACTCCGCCCAACTTCCAGACGTCCCCCAGCAGAAAGCGCGAGCCCAGAAGCACGATGCCCGCTTTCAGCCAAAACTCATACGTGGCCACACCGGGCTTGAAAATCTCCGCCAATCCGAACACGTTCGAGATAAACAGCCCGATCAGAATCGCCCACAGTACGTATTCGATGTTCGGGAAAGGTCCAGTGATTGGCTTTGGTGTACCCGTTGATATTCTTCTCAAGCAGTTTTCCGGCGTACCCGATCGCTGCCAGCAGGGCAACCCCGGGAAGAAGCCTCACCAATCGCGAAGGCAGGGAGACACTAGGTGCTTGTGGTAAAACGATCGCGTCAGCCATGCTGTTCTCCAGTCACACTCTGTAGCCCGATCACCAGGGCACCCGCGCGATAATCCCGGTGCGAATTAGAATTGCCGCAAGCAAAGCCACGAGCACGGCCCAAGTATCGACAGACAATTGAAGTCTTTTCTTCCACTTCTTCAGGCTTAGAACGGAGTTGGGTCATCTGTGTCTTCTCCTATGGTTGATTTAGAAAATTAGGCTATCGTGCGCCGCACAATTCGTATGTGACGAAATACCAAACCAATCGGCGGATTTTGTCACGCCGCCGTCGGGGGCAACGGAGCGCCCCACAATCAGAATCGCCGGCGCCGGCAGTGCCGGCAATGTAGCAAAGTCTCCGGCCGTCGAAGTCCTGCTGACCTGCTCTGGCTGAGTCGCCTTTGATATCAACAGGCAGGGTGTGTTGTGGGCGAGGCCGGAATCCAGCAGCCATCGGGAGACGTCGGCGTAGTGAAGACCGGGCATATACACCACCACTGTGGTATCGGCCGTAAGACTCTTGCGCAGCAGTTCTACTGACTCCGCCGAGCGCGAAAACGTCGTGAACAGCACATTTGACGACAGAGCTCTATCGGTAAGCGACACCTGGAGCGCGGCGGCCGCTCCAAACGCGGCGGAAATTCCCGGGACAATCTCGAATTCCACCTCGGCCCGTCGCGGAGCGCCTGGATCTCTTCCGATGCCCTGCCAAACAGCAGCGGATCTCCGCCTTTCAGTCGGACCACGATGCCATACGTTCCGGCTGAGGAGACGAGCAACGAATTGATATCTTGCTGGGTCAAGCAGCCGGTATCCCCGGCGTTTGCCAACATCGATGCGTTTTGCGGATTCTGGGATCAGCTCCAGGATTTCCGCGCTTACCAAAGAGTCGTGCAAAATCACATCCGCGCTGCGAATCAGGCGCAAGGCTTTTCGGGTAAGCAGTTCCGCATCGCCAGGGCCTGCGCCGACCAGATAAACTTTGCCCATCATGCGACTCCCGAATCCTTGAATTTTGAGAACCCGTCGATTGCTGCATGAATTGCTCAAACATCGGGCGGCTGGCGATCAAATGGAGCCAGCGTTTGGTGGATTCCTGGTGTCTTCGAGTTGTCACTGAGAACTTCTCGCGCAGCGCCAAGCCATTCGAGCCATGCTGCGTATTCCGGGCCAAATTGATGTTCGAATTCTTTGCGAGTCGGTGGGCCAAGGCCGGGCTTTTTCCATTCGTCGAAATCGCAATTTGCAGATCCCCCCGCTGAACGATCGCAGCCATAATAAAAGTGACAGTTGTCGATATCATCGACCGCGTTGCACAGGATCCCCCGGCGCTCAGCCTCCTGGTAAACAGCTGCGTTAACATCACGCAACGAAGTTGCAGCAATGACCAGCAATGCGCCTTCGAGATCATCCGCGGAGAATAGTTTCTTGTGCCATTCGATCTTCTGCGATGCCGGACCCATTCCCGCGAGTTCGGATTAAGCTCGGGAGACAATGACCCGGACGCGCGCATTGGCCTGCAATAAGCCCGGGAATTTTCGCCGACGCCAGAGTGCCGCCGCCGACGATGACGATTTGGCGGGCACCGGTTCAGGAATGCGGAAAGAGTCACAGTTTCTAGGCTCAAAAGCGAAGGAAAAAGACTAATATGTTAGTGCGCCGGTCTAAAGACCGGCCACTACATTCGGCGAAGGCGTGGGCGTCGCATCAGCCCTCGACTCCATGGGGGACTCGGCGGTCAGGCAAATCGCGCGGAACGATTTCTGTCGTAGCACCCGCCAGGATTGTGCGTATTCGCTCGTTGAATAGCGCGACGAGAAACGTCTGCAGGTTTCCTGCAGGAAGCCTGATCAGGTGGAAGGATTTAAGCAGTCGTCAATCGCGTCGGGAACTTCCTCGGCGCGACATCGAAAGCCGACCGGGTCGGGCAATGGCGGCAAATCTGCCCGACGCCACCGCCAACGCAGAAAGTAATAGGCATCGACGAACTTTCCGTCGAACTTGAATTTTCTTGCCCTCGATGCCGATGTCGGCGATCCAGTGTTGTCCGCAACTGTTCGGGCAGCCTGTGATGTGCAAGCTCAAGTTGCTCTCCAAAGTTGGGAAAACGCTCCTCAAGTTCTTCCGTCAGCCAGCGCGCGAAGCTTTTTGTTTCCGTGAGAGCGAGTTTGCAGAATTCAGATCCGGTGCAGGCAACCGTTCCGCGAACGAATGCGGAGCTCTGCGACGGGGAGGCCGTGAGATGGTTAAGGCAGTTAACGACACTGTCTCACATGGGCCCCGGGAATATTGACGAGCAGAAGATTCTGCATCGGCGTCGTGCGGATCATGACCGTCCGCATATCTGTTCAGCCAAATCCGCGACAAGGCGCAATTGCGCGGGAGTAATGCGCCCACGGATCACGGAAGCGCCCACAGTGTACAGGCCGTGCTGTTTCTGCGGGATGACACCCAGATGGTCCCTGATGCACAGACGCGGGAAGCTGTTCTGGTTCTGCGGGATCCAGGGTGAAAGACAAGTGCGCGTGCATCGCCGCGAGGAAACGGTCGGGAGTCCAGCCGTTGGCGAGAAAGAGATATTTCAATCGGGCTTTCTCGCGGCTCACTCGGAGAACATCGCTGGAGCGAAAAACCTCGGTGATTGCCCGAACAACAGGAACGACCTGGTCTTGCAGGATGAAGGCATTCAGGCGAACAGCAAGATGTGGTTCGGTGGAAAGTCCCCCGGCAACACGAAGTGAAAAGCCAATTTCTTCAATGGCCATTGCGGGTGCGCCGCGTGGCGGTTAGCCCGATATCATTAATTTCCGGATAGGAGCACCAATCCGGGCAGCCCGTCACAGTAATTTTGAATTTGCGCGGGAAGATTGTAAAACTCGGCGATTGCCGCCAAACTCCTTATCAATAGCCAGGACTAGCGGAGAAACATCGAGGAGTTCGCGCGAATCCAGGCCGGCAAGCGGGCAGCCGGTGATATTGCGGGTCACGTCCCCGCAGGCGCCGGTGGTACGCAACCCAACAGCTTGCAATCGTTCAAAAACTTCTGGCAGAGACTCGATGCGAATCCAGTGCAAGCTGAATATTCTGGCGAACAGTCAGATCGGCAACACCATTTCCCTGCTCTGTGGAGAGTGCGGCGATGGTGCGGACCTGCTTGCGGTAAGCAATCCATTTGGAACGCGGATACGAACCATAAAGAACGGAACAGCTTTGCCTTCACCTCCCTTTCCGCCAGTCACCCCCGCGCCATCGCCCTGCGTGTAAACGCCCCAGGACCGAAAATAGGTGCCAAGCCATTCAGGCGGAATGGAATCGAAACCGTTGCGCGCGAACTCGCTAATTTCGTCGAGGTGCTCCCAAGCGTTTTTCTCGCGCTTGAGGCGTTCCACGCGTTGCGCTTTGGTTTCCTGCGGCTAATGCCATTCCGAATACTCCAGAAATAAAAAAAGCCCACGTAGCCAAAATCTGGCACGTGGGCTTCGAAAGTCTTAGAGGTAGAAAAGCGCTAAGTTCGAATGCACGACAGGCCAGAGCGGTACGGCGGACAACAACAAGTGCCCGTCATGCGACAACCAGAGGCTCTGGCAAAGGTGCAAATCTTCGAAGTTGAGGTTACGGCGCTGAGTGCGGATTAAGCAATACTGATGAACGATGCAAAGAAATACTGAAATGAATTGGTAACTTCGATACGAAGAATTGTTAAGGGGCACAGCAGAGCCGTGCCCCTCGTTCGAACAATTCGTGTCTATTGAGGGTTAGGAGTTGAGGAATCGGTGCAGGCTTTGCTGCCGGCTTCGCGGTGGTTGCTGGCTTGGCAGCGGGCTTGCGGGGGCAGCGGCCGCATCGACAACAGGTGGCGGACTTAATCATGTCCAGCTTGGGCCATTTGGTTTCGATATATTTCTTGCCGCCCTTGGTGATGTTGTCCTGATCCATACCGGCGTTGTCCCCGTAGACGTCATACAACATTTCAACAACTTTCATGCCGTCACCATCGATAACGCCGAAGGGAGTGAAACCCTGGCTGTCGAGCGAGGAGGAATTGTCGCGCATATTGATGAACAACTGGGTGGTGCGTGTGTTGGGCCAGACGTCGCGAACACAACAGTTCCCTTCTTGTTGCTCTGGCCGTGGGGATCATCCTTAATAGTGGCCTTTTCCCAAGCGGCAGTGACCGTGGGATAGGCGCTGAGGCCGAACTGGGCCACGAATCCGGGGACAACGCGAAAGAAATGAGCGTTATCGAAATAGTGGTGCTTCACAAGATTGTAGAAGCGGTCGGCGCCCAGCGGTGACCAGGCGCGCGTAACGGTAACGGTGAAGTCACCGCGCGAAGTATCGAACTTCACCTGGTAGGTGTCCGGCGCCTTATCCTTGAGCAATGCGGGATGCAGCAGCGCCTTATCGTAAGTCGCAGCCGTAGCGGGTTTAGCAGCCGTGCTGGTGGTTGCTTTGGTTTTGCTGCAGGAGCGGGCGTGGTGGCCGCTTGCCTGCGCGAAAGACAACGAGCAGACAGTGGCACAGAAAAACGCAGCGGTCGCAGCACAGCGGACAAACTTACTGAATTGCATGATCATTTCCTCCGTAGCTAACTGAAAGTGTCCAACAAAATTTGATTGGCCGAGAAGCCGTCAGGTCTGAAATCCGAGAGCAGTGCGAGCTACTTACCGGTCGACGCGTTGAGTTCATGGCTGACGCGTTCGACTTCGCTCATGACCCGAAGAGTATTCTCGCCGAGGATTTTGCGGATGTCACCCTCTGAGTAGCCTTTTCGTCAACAGTGCGTCGGTGATTTGTGGAAGGCGGGTGACATCCTGCATGCCCATGGGCATTACGGCTCCGTCGAAATCGGAGCCCAGGCCGACATGATCAATGCCTGCGATTTTTACGGCGTGATCAATATGGTCGATGATCAGCGTCCAATCCACTTTCGGAAGTTTTCCGGCTTCCATGAGATCGCGGACAACTGGTCACCGGTGACCAGAATGCAGGCTTCGTTTTCACCACAGCGTTTTTTTACCTCGTCGTTGATCTCTTTTTCCGCTTCCGGATGAGCTTTCTCGTAGTCGCGGAATTGTTGACTCAGGAAGCCCACATGGTAGTTGATCTGGATCACTCCGCCGTTCTTGGCCAGGTCGAGGATCATGTCGTCGGTCATGTTGCGGGCGGCATCGCAGATGGCGCGGCAGGAGGAATGCGAGGCAAACACAGGAGCTTTGGAAGTGGCCAGCACGTCGTAAAACGATTTGTCGCTGACGTGAGAGACATCAACGATAATGCCCAGACGATTCATTTCGCGCACCACATCTTTGCCGAACGGGGTAAGGCCGTTGTGTTCCGGTTTGTCGGTTGAAGAATCGGCCCACTCGGTATTGCCCATGTGGGTCAGGGTAATGTAGCGCACACCAAGCGCGGCAAAGGAGCGGAGAACGCCGAGATCGTTGTCGATCATGTGGCCGCCCTCAAGACCCATCAGCGCCGCGATTTTGCCCTGCTTGTGAGCCTCGCGAATTTCAGCGACTGTGGTAGCCAGGGAGAGTTCGTTGGGATGCTTGCGGACTTGCTCGCGGACCGCATCAATCTGATCGAGTGCTTGCTTGACGCCCGCGGGACCAGTCGTTTTGCTGGAAGTCCAGATGGAGAAGAAGATGGCGTTGAGGCCACCTTCACGCATGCGTGGGATATCGATGTTGCCGTCGGTGTGTCGCACGCCAAGATCGAATTTGCCGTCAAGGAAACGTTGCGTGGTGTCGTCGTGGGTATCAATGACGATAGAGGAGAAATGGAGCTTCTTTGCTTTATCGGAGACGGAATCGGCAGCCATGAGAAATACTCCCAGCGAAAGACAGACGATCAGACTAACGGCACGGAGCATTGATCCCCCAAATATGAAGTTGCGAGTAGCAAGTCTAGCAAAAAAGGTCGAAGGCTGTTACCGCCTGAGGCGTGCGCCGTTGTAGCCCCCGTCCGCACAGATTGATTGTAGCGGACTATTTGTTGGAATTAATTTCAGGTGGTTGCTGCGACGGTCCGGAAAATCATCGTGGCCACCTGAAGGTGTCCGCTACCGCTTGGCAACCCACTCGCGGGTGCGTTGATCGAGGACATCGAGGGGCAAAGCGCCGCCGCCTAGAACCTGATCGTGAAACGCGCGAATGTCAAATTTAGCGCCGAGCTGATCTTTGGCGTACTGGCGAAGCTTGAGAAATTCCAGTTGGCCGAGTTTGTAAGCAAGGGCTTGGCCGGGCCACGCGATGTACCGATCGACCTCCGACTGAATATTCGGCTCATCCATGGCGGTATAGCGATGGAAGTAAGCGACCATCTGATCGCGGGACCAATGTTTTTCGTGGACGCCAGTGTCAACGACCAGCCGGATGGCGCGCCACATTTCGTTTTCCAGCCGGCCATAGTTGCTGTAGGGATCTTTATAGAGGCCGACTTCTTTGCCAAGACGCTCGGAATAGAGCGCCCAGCCCTCGACGAACGCCGTATAGCCCTCGTATCTGCGAAATTGCGGAAGATCCGTCAGTTCTTCGGCGATAGAAAGCTGCAGGTGGTGGCCAGGAATACCTTCGTGATAGGCGATGGCTTCGACGTTGAGCAGAAGCCGGTGCTCAGGATCCCATTCGTTCACATTGATGTGTCCCGGACGCGAACCGTCCGCCGTGCCGGAGTTGTAATCCGCAGGCACAGCATCTTTGGAACGCGAGACTTCCATGGGAATGACGGCCAGCTTGCTTTTGGGAAGGCGCCCAAAGAGTTTTGGGAGTTCTGGCTCCATCTGATTTACGTAGCCGGCGTAGAGATCGAGAAGTTGCTGGCCAGAGGTGGCGTAGAAATGGCGATCGTTCTTGATGTGCTCGTTGAGACTGGCCAGATCCTTGAAACCAAGCTCATGGGCAATGGCCAGCATCTGGGCTTCGATTTCGTCCACCTGCTTCAATCCCAACTCGTGAATCTGATCGGCAGGAATGTCGGTGGTGGTCATCGAGCGAATTGCATAGCGATAGCGGTCCGCACCATCGGGCAGCGACCAGATACCGGGTTCGGTGCGGCCCTTGGGAACATATTCGTCACTCATGAACAATGTGAAACGGACATACGCGGGCAGCACCGAATCCTTTACCGCAGCAAGCCCGGCCTCGCGCAGCCTTTTCTGATCAGCGTCGGAAATTTCCTTGGGGAAATTGAAAAACGGTTGGGCGAAGGTGGATTTATCCGGAGCCTGGCCCGTCAGGACTTTGCATTGCTCCAAAGCTTCCTGCAGAACGAACCGCGGTGGCATCAACTTGTCATTCATGCCCTTGCGCATCTGCACGGTAACCTGGTCGAGGACGCGGGGGATTTGCTTGAGGCGGGAAATATAGTCCTCGTAATCCTTAACGGACTGAAACGAGAGAACAGTGACGAGGAAAGGCAACGAAGATTGTATGCCGTTCTGCTGGTCGACAGGCATTTCCCAAGGCTTGAATCGAGCTCCCTCGAGTTGCAGTTTCAGGTCGCGCACAATCAGCGTTTTGTTGAGCGCTTCCTGATCGGGGAAGCCTGTGGTGTCGATGGCCTCGAAACGGGTCAGGAATTTCTGCGTTTCGAGCAGGTCTTTATCCACTGCTTCCTGAGAGAAATCGTCGAGCTTATCGTTCCACCGCTTGTCTCCCAGGACGGAAGCCCCAATCGGGCTGGCGCGCAGCGTGTATTCCCACTCTTCGGCAAGAAGATCGTTGAGCGCTTTGCGCCGGGCTTCTAACGGAGTGGCCGATTGTGCGCTAGCCTGCGTACTGCAGAGAAGAAGCGCTAGAGCGACTGAGCAAACACGTTTTGTCAGTACAGACATATGATATGGCTCCTGGCAGCGTATGGGACTCTGGTTCAAGCTGCAGCCGACTGCTCAACTCAATATTCGTACCCGATTTAAGAACCGCATGATCATACGCCTTTCAGGTCTATTTTCGACGCGGAAGACCTAACTTCCAGACGATGAGCACAACTATGCGAATTCGTCTACGGACTCCTTTGTTAGCCCAACAGAGACGCAATATTTCGTGCGGCGTGAAGAATACGGATGATTTGCAGCGGTCTTGTTTCCGGATCGTAGACCCCCCAGCAATTCCGGAACGGAGGAACAATCCAGAAACGGACGGGAAGAGCGGTTAAATCTTCACGGGGGCGGCCTGCATGTGGATTCTCGACTAGAAAGGTACAGGCGGAATAGACCGATTCCTCGACGCGATTTGCTGCCTCAAGACTCTCTCCCGCTATATGGCTCCAAATTTCAAACAGGTCATCAACTGCTTGCGGCGTGAACCGGTATCCACGCATGATTAGCGCTTATCAGATAACCATGCTCGCTTCTTCTCTACCACCCTTCGACGAACTTCGCCGGGTTCGGTAAGCTCCCCGCGTTGGGCAGCCGCATAACCATCCTCGATTTTTGCTCTGATTTCGCTGGATTGTTCGGCCAGCCAGGCTTCTTGCTCGTGCAGTAGGGTTATCGCCTGTTCGACAAATTCGTCCACGGTTTTGTACGGTCCGCGCTCAACATTTTGCTTGATTATGGCCTCTTGTTCGGGCCGGAGTTCGATCTTCATGGGCACAGTTTACTCCATGTCGAGCGATTTAGGGATTTTCCGTGCGCTTGCAATTCCCCGTTTCCAGAGCCTTGGGGGAAAAAGAACTTCTATCCTGCGCCGGAAACTTCGGATGCGGGGCGTTCGACTATGGAAGCTTTGATGTAATCGTGGTTGGTGCGGGCGATTACTTCGAGCTTGATGTCCTTCGGGCAGGCGGCTTCGCATTCACCAATATTCGTGCAGTTGGCAAAGCCCTCGATATTCATCTGCTGGACCATGGCGAGTGCGCGGCGGTCGCGCTCCGGTTGGCCTTGCGGCAGGTGACCGAGATGCGAAATTTTTGCGCCGACGAAGAGAGCGGCGGCGGCGTTGGGACAGGCGGCGACGCATGCGCCACAGCCGATACACGCGGCGGAGTCCATGGCCAAGTCAGCATCTTCTTTAGGAACGGGAATGGCGTTGCCGTCGGGAGCGCTGCCGGTTGGCACGGAAATGAAGCCGCCGGCGGCGATGATGCGGTCAAAGGAGCTGCGGTTTACGGCGAGATCCTTGATGACCGGGAAGCGCCTTGGCGCGCCATGGCTCCAGATAAATCTCGTCGCCATCTTTGAAATGACGCATGTGAAGCTGGCAAACCGTGGTGCCTTTGAAGCCGCCATGGGCTTTGCCGTTGATCATCATGCCGCACATGCCGCAGATGCCTTCGCGGCAATCGTGGTCGAAAGCGATGGGATCTTCGCCCTTGGCGATCAGGCCCTCGTTGACAACATCGAGCATTTCGAGGAACGACATGTGTTCGTTGACGTTCGGGCGCGTCGTAGCGAACCATGCGGCCTTTATCCTGGGCGTTCTTCTGTCTCCAGACGTGAAGTGTGAGTTTCACTTGTAGCTCCGTTGAGAAGGCTTCACGTAATTAAAAGTGAGCGGCTCTTTGTTGAGTGCGGGAGCGCGGCCAGCACCCTGGTATTCCCAGGCGGCGACATAGGAATAATTCGCGTCGTCACGGAGCGCTTCGCCTTCGGGGGTTTGATACTCTTCGCGGAAGTGGCCGCCGCAGGATTCGTTGCGATCGAGCGCATCGCGGCACATCAGTTCAGCGAGTTCGAAGAAGTCGGCCACTCGCCCGGCTTTTTCGAGCGATTGGTTGAACTCTTCGTTGGTTCCCAACACGCGAACATTTTTCCAGAAATCTTCGCGCAGCTCGGGGATCAGCGTCAGCGCTTTCTTCAGTCCCGCTTCGTTGCGGGCCATGCCGCAGTAGTCCCAAACGATTTTGCCGAGTTCGCGGTGATAGGAGTCCACGGTTCGAGTGCCATTGGCATTCAGAAGCTTTTTGGTGATGGCTTCGACGTTCGCTACGGCTTCTTTCGCGGCGGGCACATCGGCAGGCAGCTTGGCCGGCTTGGCGTTCGCCAGATAATTGCCGATGGTATAGGGGATGATGAAGTAGCCGTCCGCCAGACCCTGCATCAACGCGCTGGCACCCAGGCGGTTTGCGCCGTGATCGGAGAAGTTCGCCTCGCCCAGCACGAACAGGCCAGGAATCGTGGACATGCAGGTTATAGTCGACCCACAGTCCGCCCATCGTGTAGTGAATGGCGGGATAAATGCGCATCGGGACTTTGTAAGGGTCTTCGCCGGTGATGCGCTCGTACATTTCGAAGAGGTTGCCGTAGCGCTCGGCGATTTTCTGCGGCGCCCAGGCGCTTGATGCAATCGCTGAAATCAAGATAGACGCCGAGGCCCGTCTCACCAACTCCGCGGCCTGCATCGCATTCCGCCTTGGCGGCGCGTGAAGCGATGTCGCGAGGAACGAGGTTGCCGAAACTGGGGTAGCGGCGCTCGAGGTAGTAGTCGCGTTCCTCTTCCGGGATGGAAGCGGGAGGGCGCTTATCGCCGGCTTTCTTGGGAACCCAGATGCGCCCATCATTGCGCAACGATTCGGACATCAGCGTGAGCTTGGACTGATAATCTCCCGCGACGGGAATGCAGGTGGGGTGGATCTGGGTAAAGCAGGGATTGGCAAACAGTGCGCCACGTTTGTAAGCGCGCCAAATCGCCGTGGTATTGCAACCCTTGGCGTTGGTGGAGAGATAAAAGACGTTGCCATATCCACCGGTGGCCAGGATGACCGCATCAGCAAAATGCGTTTCGATCTTGCCATCGTAAAGGTTGCGCGTAACGATGCCGCGCGCCTGACCATCAACCACAATCAGGTCCAGCATCTCCATGCGCGGATGCATTTGCACGGAGCCGAGGCCGATCTGGCGCTCCAGCGCTTGATAAGCGCCGAGAAGAAGTTGCTGCCCCGTCTGGCCGCGAGCATAAAAGGTGCGCGAGACTTGCGCGCCACCGAAAGAGCGATTGTCCAGCAAGCCGCCGTATTCGCGGGCAAACGGCACACCCTGCGCGACGCACTGGTCGATGATGTTCACGCTGACTTGAGCGAGGCGGTAGACGTTTGCTTCGCGAGCGCGGAAGTCGCCGCCCTTCACGGTGTCGTAGAAGAGCCGGTAAATGCTGTCGCCATCATTGTGATAGTTCTTGGCAGCGTTGATGCCGCCTTGCGCGGCAATCGAGTGCGCGCGGCGGGGGCTGTCCTGAAAGCAGAAACAATCCACTTTGTAGCCAAGTTCGCCAAGGCTGGCAGCGGCGGCGCCCCCGGCAAGTCCGGAACCGACAACGATAATGTTGTACTTGCGCTTATTGGCGGGATTGATGAGCTTGAGATCGAACTTATGCTTGTCCCAGGCCTGCTCAATCGGTCCAGTGGGGACATTGGATTTTAACTCCATGGAATCAGGCTCCCTAGACAGGCTTGATTAAGCCGGCCAGAACCGCGACCGGGATGGAAATGTTGCCGACAGCAATCAAGATGGCGACAACTTTCGCGAAACGCTGCAGCCAGGGCGTGTAAACGGGATGGCTGAAGCCGAGCGACTGGAACATGCTCCACAGAGCCGTGATACAGGTGGTAGCAAAGCATGATCATCGCGATGATGTAGAAGAGCGAAACGGGCCAGACCTGGAACCCGGTGACCACGTTGTTGTAGACATTGTGCTCGTCGAACGGCCCACCCGGATGCACGGTACCAAAGGTAAAGTGCAGCAGGTGGAAAATCAGGAAAGCCAGAATGATCGGGCCGCTCCACTGCATGGTGCGGGAAGCGTAGGTGGAGTGGTCATTCACTTTTTTAACGTATTGGACCGGCCGGGCTTCGCGTTGCAAAAGCCAGAGTTGAAACGACGACCAGATGTGCAGCCCGACAGCAATCAGAAGAGTGATGCGCGCACCCCACAACAGCGCGGGCATGGACTTCAGCGTGGCCGAATAATGATTGATTTTTTCAGGCGGCAGATAGATCTGCAGATTGCCTAGCAGGTGTCCGACAACGAAACCGAACAAGATGAATCCGGTGACGGCCATTATCGCTTTCTTGCCGACAGTGGTCTGCCAGAACCGCAAGCCGCCAGCCGGAACAGTAACCGCAGTAGCGCTCATGGGATGTTTTGGTCCTTAGGTCTGCTGGAAATGGAAGTAAATAAAAAGCGAAACTTTCTAAGCAGATAGCTTGTGTCAGGCCGGGTTGCCTTAGAAGACATGCCCTCTCCGCCGCGGAAGTCCCAGGTGAAAAGTTGTGGCGCGAATTTCAGTGAACGCAGGGAACGCAGCACAACCAGTATAGGGAGTCGAGAAAAGTGTTGCAAGTCAGGCTATCACTTCGAAAGACACAAATGATTTGAAAAATTCTTGCGGGAAGAAGGCAAAGACCGCGAAGATATAGGTAAGGAATACGGAGGTCCCCAGCAGGTCCCGCACTCACCTGCAAGCTCATGGGGAGAAACGTTTAAAGGACAAAATGTCTACCAGCCTGCTGACGGAGTTAGAACGAATCGCAAGTGCGCTTCAGGATGACAAAGCGGAAGCCCCCGAAATCTCCATGGTGACCATTGGAGAACGCATCGCCAAACATCTTGGGGTGAAAACCGATGAAGTGGCGATCCTGGGAGTTTCCTATCGCTGGCGGCACCTGCATTTCCTGGTTCCCCCGGCGCTGAAGAATGTCGGATTCATTCCGCTGAGCAGCAATTCCGCACTGGCGGCGCGAACGGCAAGAGAGAGCCGTCCGGACATCAATAATAATTTCACGGCAACACGGCACGCCAGCGTGTTTGAAGGCGTGCGCACCGCAACGACTTCCGGCGAAGCCATCCAGAAAATTGTGAGCGCACCGATCCTGTGTGATGGAAAAGTTGTGGGAGTGATGCAGATCAGCCGCAAGGGCGTCACGCCCATGGACGCGGGAGCGGATTTCACCTCTGACGACCTTGGAAAAGTTCTGGCGCTATGCCGTCCGTCTAGGAAAAATCGTCCGGAAAATCGTGGGGAATGAAGGCGCAGCCGGTGATCCGAGCCCCGCGTGAATTCTGAACTGTAAATTCGTTCACACGTTGTTGATGTCGGAACGTATTGCGTCGCCGAAAGGCTTCTTCTTCATTGACACTGTTAAACCTTCTTGTTACTTTTCAACAAGCGCATATTTTCCTGCGTGAAACCACTGACGGAGGCCGCGACCCGGCACCATGGCGTTTGTAGCTAAGAAAATTTTTCTAACCAAGGGCGTCGGAAAACACCGCGAACGTCTTTCCAGTTTTGAGTTGGCACTCCGCAACGCCGGAATAGCAGCATGTAACATCGTTCGCGTTTCTTCCATATTTCCTCCGAATTGCAAACTGATCACCCGTAGCGAGGGTTTGAAGCAAATCAAACCCGGGCAGGTTGCGTTTACGGTCATCAGCGAAAATTCCACGCGCGAACCACATCGATTGATCGCCGCGAGCATCGGATTGGCGCTTCCGGGCGATAAATCCATGTATGGATATTTGTCGGAACACCATTCGTTCGGCGAAACGGAAGAAGTTGCGGGCGAATACGCGGAAGAACTCGCGGCCGAAATGCTGGCGACGACGTTAAACGTGGAATTTGATCCGGATTTGTCGTGGGACGAGAAAAAAGAGGTTTACCGGATCTCCAACAAGATCGTGCGCACCATGAACATCACGCAGTCGGCTGTCGGCGACAAGCGCGGACTGTGGACCACGGTGCTGACAGCCGCGTTTCTCATCGGCGACAACGACTAATCAGGTGGCGCAGTCACTCCTGACTGCGTTGTTACAAAGGCAAACCGTCAAATTCAATTAAGTGCTATTTATCCAGAGCGTAGGCGACTTTTAGCCATTTGCTCAAATCAGCGTCGATCTGATCGACCGATGTAAGCTCAATGCGATGAGTGATCCGATCTTTTTTCGCCAGCCCACCTGTATCGATCAAGCGCTTTGGTAATTTGCCTTTGTAAGTCGTGAAACAGCACCCCAAATCAACGCGCTTATTCGTAGTGGGTTTGATTTGCGCAAAGACGTGCTGACGATACAGCGGCACCATCGTTTTACACGGGCACACTTTCACGTCGGGGCCAAGCGATCTTCCAAGCTTTAGCAATTCTTCATAGATCGGCCGCAAGTGGGCTTTCGGGCCCGCATATTGTTCTTCGACATATCTGACGGCTGCGGCCAGATACTCCTCGGGAGAATCTTCTTCGCCGCCTTTCCCTTCCGCGCGATCCGCAATCCACCACGCGGAGTTAGTGCCTAGTTTGTGTTTTGATTTGAGCCAGGCCCTGCGAGCCTGATTTTCCTTTGGACCATCCTCTTTAACCAGCGCTATCCATTCAGAAAGAGAACGACCCGTCTTGGGTTTCAGTTCACTGATCCATTTCTGGACCATGGCGACGCCGGGGTGGACGTCATACGGCGTGGAAGATTTGGGCATTGCAACGACCTCTACTTCTTGAAGTATCCAATGCGCTGCAAGACCGCGCCCACGACCAGAGGCAACGCCACTGTCGCGTCGTCAAAGACTTCGGCGAGCTGGCCACCCTCTTCGGGCGGAACAAACTTGCCCCAGGAGACCGCTTCTGTGTAGGTGCTGCCACTTAGGCCACCCCAATGCACCGGTTCGGGACAGATCCGAACTCCGTAAGCGTAGCGCTTCAGCGGGAATTTTTTGTACCCCGTCGCGCCATCAACTCCGCATAGAC
This sequence comes from Candidatus Acidiferrales bacterium, assembly GCA_963837885.1. GTDB lineage: Bacteria > Acidobacteriota > Terriglobia > Acidiferrales > UBA7541 > Acidiferrum. The sequence goes on from CAWIPD010000001.1 coordinate 65,178, forward strand.
GCCAAATTGTTGCGCCCAATTCCGCGGAACACCTCCACCAACCGTGAAGATGCCCATTTTTTTGGTTGCCATCATGGTGTTTGCGAACATCTCAAAATCCTCAAAAGGATCAAATCGCAGAACGGATGCCCATCACGCCGACGCCCAAATGTGTTCAGCGCGAAATCCAGCCCAAGCTCCGAATCGCTGAACGCTGGAACAAAGACCGGCACATTGTGCTCATAAGCAGATTTCAGAATTCCCCGTCCCTTGGTATTTTTCTTGAGAAATTCGCCAATCTTGCTGTGCAGCTTCCAACTGCAGACCATTTCATCGGGATCCCACTTTTCCAGGATTCCATCGACCACTTCTTCCACGTGGTCGAGATTGGTTTCCGGCTCCAGAGAATCATAGACGCGATTGTAACCGGCGAGAAAAAGTTCGTTATCGTCCATCTTCGAAGGGTCATAGCGGAAATGCGAGCGCCCGGTGGCTTCCACCAGGCCGTGGGCCATTAAGGCGCCGGTAGAGACAATTGCTTTCACAATTCCAGATTCGATGAGGTCGCAAAAAACCAAGCCCATTTTGCCGACAGTCAGCGCACCCGCGAGCGTCATCACCACAAAACAATCCTTGTCGCGAGCCATCGCTTCCAGAACATCGGCTGCGTCGCCAACCTGTCGCGCGGTGTACGCGGTGTCGCCCATGGCGCGCACCAGATCATCGATCGTACTGATTTTGGAGAGATCGAGGGGGAAGATGGGGCGCAACTTGTCTTTCACAGGATCATGCAACACCCGGCCCGTAACAGTTTTCTTCGGTGGCTTCGACATGTCTTCTCCTGAAAGTTCAAGCGGAACTCTTGTTTCAAGAATAGCAGAGCTTGCTCATAGGTGAATTGATAGTACAAACTGAACTAGAAGAAAAGAACAATTCGCGTTCACCAGTAATTATTTTCACGTGTTAGGATGATGCCTATGGCGAAGAAATTTAGTGTCGGGCTCGTGCAGATGAAATGCACGACGAATAAAGAAGAAAATCTGACCCGTGGAATTGAGAAGATTCGCGAAGCCGCCAAGCGTGGCGCGCAAATCATTTGCCTGGACGAACTTTTCACTGGCGAATATTTCTGCCGAACTGAAGATGCGGAGCTTTTTAGTCTGGCGGAAGACGATTCCCGGGCCCACGACAGAGCGAATGGCCAAAATCGCGAAAGAGAACAATGTGGCGCTGGTGGTTTCCCTTTTCGAACGGCGCGCCGCCGGTGTATATCACAATACGTGCGCGGTTTTGGATGCCGATGGCAGCTATCTCGGTAAATACCGAAAAATGCACATTCCCGACGATCCGCTGTACTACGAAAAGTTTTATTTCACACCCGGCGATCTGGGATTTCTGAATTTCGATACCAAGTTTGCGCGCATTGGCGTGCAGATTTGCTGGGACCAGTGGTACCCGAAGGGTTCGCGTCTTACCGCAATGCAGGGAGCGGAAGTCATTTTTTATCCCACCAGCATCGGCTGGCATCCGCACGAGAAAGCGCAAGTTGGCGCCGCCCAACTGGATTCCTGGCGCACGATTCAGCGTGCACATGCCATCGCCAACGGAATTTACGTAGCGGTGGTTAATCGAGTCGGCTACGAGGGCAAGCCGGAAAAAGGGGATCCCGGCATAGAGTTCTGGGGAAATTCATTTGTGGCCGACCCTTCGGGGCAGTTTCTGTCGGAATCTCCGGATAATAAGGAAGACATTCTGGTGGTGGAATGCGATTCGGCAATCAGTCGAGGAACGCGGCGCGGTTGGCCGTTCTTTCGCGATCGGCGGATTGACGCATTCCAGGGCCTGACCAGCCGTTGGTTGGGCGAAAAGTGAAGAGTTCTCAAAACATAAAAACGCCGAACTACCTCGGTTTCCGTATGCCCGCGGAGTGGGAGCCGCACAGAGCCACCTGGCTGGGTTGGCCACACGAACTGACGGATTGGCCGGGAAAATTTGCGCCCAATTCCCTGGGCGTTTGCGGAAATCGTGCGCCATTTATCGCGAGTGGAGCGTGTAGTTCTATTAGTAGAGTCTGCTGAGGCGGAAAAACGCGTAAAGGTGATTGTGAAGAAATCCGGCGCAAATCTGGAGGCCGTGGATTTCTTTCGGGTGCCGACAGATCGCGGGTGGATGCGGGATTCTGGCCCCATTTGCGTGAAGAACGCCACCGGCGAGGTCGCATACAACAATTTTGTATTTAATGGGTGGGCCAAATATCCGAATCACAAAAAAGATGCCGCCGTTGTGGTGAAAGCCAACCAGCAATTGAAACGGAAGCTGTTTTTGCCAACGAAGGATGGGCGGCGTGTAGTGCTGGAAGGCGGCTCGATCGATGTGAATGGCCGCGGAACACTGCTGACCACCGAGGAGTGCTTGCAGAGCAAAGTGCAGGAGCGCAATCCGCGAATTCACAAAGAGTGACTACGAGGAAGTTTTCTGCGAATATTTGGGAATTACCAAAGTATTGTGGCTGGGGAACGGAATCGCAGGCGACGACACTCACGGACACGTCGATGACCTGACGCGATTTGTGAACCCTACGACAGTTGTAACGATTGTGGAAGAGGACAAAAGCGATGCGAACTATGCGCCTCTGCAAGATAATCTGTCCCGACTGAAATCCATGACCGATCAGGACGGCAATCCGTTGCGCGTCGAAACTCTGCCGATGCCCGCGCCGATTTATTTCGATGGACAGCGCTTACCGGCAAGCTATGCAAACTTTTACATCGCAAACAAATTGGTAATTGTCCCGACATTCAATGATGCAAACGATCGCGTGGCACTGAATACCCTGGCAAAACTTTTTCCTGACCGGGAAGTTGTGGGGATTCATTGCCGCGATTTGGTTTTAGGTTTGGGCACGTTGCACTGCATGACCCAGCAGGAACCCGCTGCGGGATAACGGAGGAGAATTTCTAATGCATCTTCAGTTGCTAGCGACTTACCAGCAGGTTGTTGGCGTCTGGTATGAAGTTGGGCCGGGCCGCAGTTTTTTGGGATGGATCATTCTCGGGCTGATCGCCGGATGGCTTGCCGGCAAACTAGTCCGAGGCCGGGGGTTCGGATGCATCGCCGATGTGCTCCTGGGTCTGATTGGTTCCGTTGTCGGAGGATGGATTTTCACCAAACTGGACATTGTGCACGGCAATTCGTTTTTGCCCTCGCTGGCAGCCGCTACAGTGGGAGCGGTCGTGCTGGTCGCGATTGCCCATCTCTTTTTCGGCGGGAAACAGAATTAGAGTCACGCAGAAACTGAGGCGCAGCGGTATTCCACTGCGCCCCAACCATAATGCCTACAGCGAAGTAATCAGTTGCACCAGCGTGCGCAACGCCACACCGGTCGGCCCCTTAGCCAGCCAGGGCTTGGCATCATCGTTCCAGGCGGTACCGGCGATGTCGAGGTGAATCCACGGGGTATCGCCCGCGAATTCCTTGATGAACATCGCCCCAGTGATTGCTCCACCGCCTTTGCCGCTGCCAATGTTCTGAATATCGGCGAAACTCCCTTTGATAAATTCGCGATACTCATCATCGATCGGCATCTGCCACATTTTTTCGCCAGCAGCTTTTGCACTGGCTAGGAGCTTGTCAGTCCAAGCTTGGTCGGAGCCGAATACGCCGACATTGACGTTAGCCAGCGCCACGACGATCGCGCCGGTCAGCGTAGCAGCATCAACCAGGTGAGTCGCGCCCAATTGTTTGGCGTAGTGCACGCCATCCGCAAGAATCAAGCGGCCCTCGGCGTCGGTGTTCAACACTTCAATGGTTTTGCCGGACATGGCCGTCTGAATGTCACCGGGTTTCTGCGCTGTCCCGCCGGGCATATTTTCCGTGGCCGGAACAACACAGATAACTTTGACATTTGGCTTCAGAGTGGCCAGCGCGCGCATAACACCCAACATGGTTGCGCCGCCAGCCATGTCATACTTCATTTTTTCCATGCCTTCGGACGGCTTGATCGAGATACCGCCGGTATCGAACGTAACGGCCTTGCCCACCAACCCAACAACCGGTGCTCCTGGCTTCACATTTGCCGGGGTGTAGGTGATGACGATCATGCGCGGCGGTTCGGGGCCACCTTGTGCAACGCTCAAAAGCGCTCCCATCTTCAATTCGGCAATTTTCTTTTCGTCGAGGATTTCGACCGCAAGGCCAGCTTCCTTAGCCATGGCCTGAGCCTTGTTCGCTAGAATCACGGGAGTGAGCTTGTTGGACGGCTCGTTTACCAAATCGCGGGTAAAGTTCTGCGCTTCACCAATGGTCCGGCCCTTGGCAATTCCCTTTTCGCCGGCCGCTTTTTCGCCATTGCCGAAGCCTGCGATTGTGAACGTTTCAATAAATTTATCGTTCTTCTTGTCGGTCTTGTACTTGATCGGTCTCGAAATCCGCTGCAATTACGCCTTCGGTCACGGATTGTGCCGAATTTTCGTTCAGATCCCCTTCGCGCAACAGAAAGGCAACCTTGTGCACCGAGCGGGACTTCAAATATCTCAGCGCGGCCCCCGCAACTTTTCGCAGAGTACCGGGGTTAAACTGTTCACGCTTTCCTGCGCCCACCAGCAGCAGCCGAGCGGTCTTCAATCCGGCGGGGCCGTGAACAAGAGTGAGTTCCAGATTTTTGCCAGTTAATTCGCCGCTCTTGGAGATTCGGCCAATTAGTCCACCGGCAAGTTTATCGAGTTCGGCGACGCTTCCCTGAACGGGGTCAGTTTCGTCGAACACATAGGTGACCAGTGCATCCACTTCGAGGGCAGCAAACGGCTTGGTATCAAGAATGATTTGCATATCAGTTTTATCGCCTCCGGTTGCGATACATTGCTTGTTCCGTCTCCCTGCGAGCTTCCTTGGTTCGTTCGTCCTGGCGACGATCCCAGGTCTTCTTACCCTGTGCCAGTGCGATCTCCACTTTGGCGATGCCATTGCGGAAGTAAATTCGCAGGGGAATAACGGTCAAACCCTTCGATTCGGTACGGCCAGACAACTTAAAAATTTCGCGCTTGTGCAACAGCAGTTTGCGATTGCCGAGCGGTTCATGATTCCATGGACCGCCAGGCAAATATTGCGCGATGTGAGCATTCACCAGATACGGGCCGCTGGGCTTAAAATCCACGAAAGCATCGCGAATATTTGCCTTGCCCTCACGAAGCGCTTTCACTTCTGTGCCGTGCAAAACGAGGCCCGCCTCCATTTTTTCCAGAATATGATAGTTGTAAGAGGCAGAACGGTTCTGCGCGACGATTTTTTCCGCGGATTCCTTCGCGTCTTTGCTCTTCGTCGGTTGCGGTTTTGGTCTGCTGGGTTTGGTCGGCTTGCTCACGGTCTTTCATTTTACCTGATGCTGCGTCTAATTGAGAGAACAGGCACAAGTTTGGCAAAAAAAGCCCATGCCTGGCGGATTGCCGGCCCCCAATGGTTCTGAAAAAGAGAGGGACTGGCTAATGGAACAGTTCTCAGAAAGTTACAGAAACAGGCAAACGGCTTGCCGCACCTATAAAGCCGATGCTAGACTCCAAAGGCAAGTAAAGACGAGGGTTGCGCCCTGGCCGGGTGCCGGAGAGTTCATGCGCCGCTGCAGTCAGTTGTTGCTCATTCTCGCAATCGGGTTCTTCGCTGCTGGCTGCCCCAAGGGCAATGCGGACTATTCCTCCGCCAAGAAGGCCGTCGACTCCCAAGACTATGACGCTGCGGTGGATTATTACCTGAAGGCCAGCAAGGCCGACCCGCATAACGCGAACTACAAAATTGGTTTGAACCAGGCCCGATTCCAGGCTGGTCAGGAACATGTTCACAAAGGTTACAAGTTGCGCGAAAAGGGCGATTTGCAGGGCGCCATTTCCGAATTTCAGCGTGCAACCGTTCTGGATCCTTCCAGCGTTGTTGCCGACCAGGAATTGAAGAAGACCATCGAGCTCCTGACGGAAAAGACCCGTGCGGCCGCTGGAGAAGAGGTGCCTCTGGATGCTGCAACACCGGGCCAACCGGTCATGGCCTCGGAACCGCCTGAGATCAAGCCGCTCTCTCGTGCACCAATCAATTTGCACATGTCCAACGACTCCAAGGTCATTTACGAGACGATTGGCAAGCTTGCGGGATTGACGGTTATTTATGACCCGGATTTGCAGGCAAAGCGAATTCCCGTCGAACTGAACAACGTCACCATCGAACAGGCACTGGATATTGTGTCGATCGAAAGCAAAGCCTTCTGGAAGGCCGTGACGGAAAATATCATCATGATTATTCCGGACACCGCGCAAAAGCGCCGCGATTACGACGAGCAGGTTGTGCGCACGTTCTATCTGAATAACGTGGCCATTGCGCAGGACCTGACGGAAATCACCACCGGGCTGCGCCAATTGCTGGATTTGAAGCGCATCCATCAGGTCAACGCGCAGAATGCCATCATCATCCGCGATACACCCGACAAGATTGCCCTGGCAGAAAAGATCATTCGTGACATCGATAAGGCTAAACCTGAAGTCATCATCCAGGTGCAAGTGCTGGAAGCGCGCATCGACAATCTAACCAACCTGGGCATTCTCCCGGGCCAGTCCGCCTCTGTTCAGATTAATCCGAACCAGTCGACAACTAATTCTTCCACCACCACCACAACGACCCCGACGAACAGCGGAACGACTTTGGCACAGTTGACGCACCTGAATCAGAACGATGTGGTCTTCACGCTTCCCGGCGCGACCGCTAATTTCCTGTTAACTGACACGGGTACGAAAATTATTCAGGATCCGGAAATCCGCGCCATTGACGGGCAATCCGCAAAATTGAAAATCGGCGACCGCGTTCCTGTGGCCACCGGCAGCTTCCAGGCGGGCGTCGGAGTCGGCACCGTCGGCGTGAACCCGCTGGTCAACACCCAGTTCCAATATATCGACGTCGGCGTAAACATCGACGTCACGCCGCACGTTCATGCGAACCGCGATGTGAGCATGAAGCTGTCCGTGGAAGTTTCCTCGGTCACTGGAAACGCCACAATCGGCGGCATCACGCAGCCAATCATCAGCCAGCGCAAAGTGGAGCATGAAATTCGCCTGAAAGAGGGCGAAGTCAGCATTCTGGCAGGCTTAATTTCGCGCGTAGATTCAAGGACGTTAAATGGCTGGCCAGGATTGGCGAAGATTCCTGGACTTCGTTATCTGTTTTCTTCCGACAACAAGGAATTACAGGAAGACGAAGTGCTCATCGTGCTGACGCCGCACGTCATTCGCGTGCCTGATTGGACGCGCGCGAATCTCCGCGCCATTTATTCCGGAACGGAAACCAATCCGGGCGCAAAGCGCGATGTCGATGTGAAAGCGCCTGCGTCGAACCCAAATCCACAGCTCGCACCTGCGGTTCAACCTGCGGCTCCGGCCCAAGTTCCGGCTCCCGCGCAGCAAACACCGGGGGTCTTCGTTCCTGCTCCCACGACCGGAACACCTTCTGGACCGGGCTTATCTCCGCAGGCACAAATCGGGAGCGGACCGCGCATCCACTTTGAACCAGCAACCGTGAACCTTGCACCAGGGCAAACTAGCACCGTCGGGGTGGTGGTCGACAATGTCACCGATCTTTACTCCGTGCCAATGTTGCTGCAATACAATCCCGCCATCATCAGCGTTGAAGAGGTTCGCCACGGAGGATTCCTTTCCGGTGGAACGCAAGAAATCGCCATTGTCCAACGCGTGGATAAAGAGCACGGCCAGGCCATTATTTCGGCAACCCGCCAGCCGAATACTCCCGGCGTAAACGGCACAGGCACGATTCTCGGCGTAGTGATAAAGGCGCTCGCACCGGGCGTTACCAATCTTTCCATCGTGCAAGTGAACGCCAAAGACTCCCAGCAGAAACCCATTCCACTCGTCACCAGCGAAGCGACAGTTCGAGTGCAATGAGGAAGTTTCGTCAAACGAACATGAACCTTCGCTCTCGCAAACGACTTCCCTCTTCTCAGTCTGGGATGACTCTGCTTGAGTTGATCATAGCTTGCTCGATTTTGCTGATTTTGGCGTCCGCAGCTTTACCTGTCGCACGATTCACCATCGTCCGGCAGCGGGAATACGAATTGCGCTACGACTTGCGACAAATGAGAGATGCCATAGACCGATACAAGACGTATGCCGACCAAAACAAGATTCGCGTCGAAATCGGCAGTGAGGGCTATCCTCCGGACTTGGACACTTTGGTAAAAGGCGTCGCTCTTGGCGGCACGGGAGCCACTGGCAAAAATATTCGCTTTCTGCGGCGAATTCCCGTGGATCCCATGACCGGACACGCCGAGTGGGGATTGCGCGCGGTACAGGATGACCCAGACTCCGACAGTTGGGGCGGCAAAAACGTTTTTGACGTGTACTCAAAATCCACAGGAACCGCGTTGGACGGAACGAAATATAAGGACTGGTAGAAGCCCCTTGAGGAATTGGAATGACAGGTAAGAAACTGATAGCCAACTGCGCGGTTGGCCGCAAAACGAGCGCCCGTTGCCAACGCGGCTTCACGCTCATCGAACTGATGATCGTAATGTTGATCCTGGCCATCCTGGTTGGCATGGCGGCCTTGGCTTACGATAAAGCGGTATTGCACGCGCGCGAATCCGTCTTAAAGCAAGATCTGCAGACGATGCGCCAGGCCATTGACAACTACACTCTCGACAAGCAGCAAGCCCCGCAATCTCTCGATGATCTTGTGGATGCGCATTACCTGCGCGAAGTCCCCGTTGATCCAATCACTCGTCAGAAAGACTGGGTCACGCATTTCGGCGATACGGTTCTCACTCCCGAGCAGTCGGGAACTGGAATCGATGATGTCCACGCCGGGACAGACTTGGTCGGCAGTAACGGCGAACCGTATAGTACCTGGTAATTCAATCCACCGCTTTATCCCGTTAAATATCCACCGCTCTCATTTGAAGCGATAGCCTGCTTTCAGTTCGCAGCGATAATCCTTCCCGTGATTTTTTTCCACGCGGACTTCGCAATCGGCCCAGCTCAGCGACGGGCTCGGCCCAATGGGAAAGACAATCATGTTGCCATTCAACTCCGCCTCGATACTCGGTCCTTCGGCCGTGGAAGGCAGCGTGAAATTCATGGAGCGCCCAAAAATCACGGGATAAGATGTTCGAACAATCGAGTCGAGTTGAGAGCGGAATACTTCGGCCTGAAATAAAAATGTGGCCGTGTCTGACCAATTGCGCACGGAAACCTTGATGACCCGGCCGCCACGTGAAAATTCATCGGTGTCGATACGAGTGAATGGACAAGGCCCCGCAATACAGGTCACCCGCGCATCGCGGAAGACATTTCCCTCTCCCGCATCCATGGTCGCGGAAGCGTAATTGGCCTTCCATCTGCCGTCGGGAGAGCACGAGGGGCCCTGATTGCAGGCAACATTGCCCTTATTTGCACTTCAAACGTTTTCACCGCGCTACCGATATTCTCCGTACGGTTTGCCTCGATGGAATAGCGCACCATCACATTGCCAAGCACAATCTCGGCTTCGTTGAGCTTTGCCTCGACCTCGCCGTGAAGCGGCGTCAGGCGTACAACTTCCAGGTTCTTGGCGAGGACTTCTTTCCAGACCTTGGGCTGAAAATCGGGATGTCGGAAAAGCAGCCGGATGGGTTGCCCGTATTTGGTGCCCGCAGCAAAGGAAAGCTTGAAGGAGCCGGAAAAATCAGACTTGCCGTCTTTAACCAGCAGCCCATCGGGCGAAGTGATTTCAACGTTGGCGATGGGAGATTGCTTCCGCGGATCGGAATCGTCTTTGAGAACTGCGCCGGAGAGTGTAACGGCGCGCATTTTACGGTATTTACGAACCGCGATCCGCGCCACCGGTATCAAGCCACCGAGCACAAAGATCGCGATCACCCAGATGGCAATCTTACGGGTGCGCGTCATGTTTTCCCGCCATGCAATCGCTCGTCCTTCTTGAAATCAACACATGTCCCCATTTGCCCTTGCGGTTTTGTATTCCGTTCCCTGCACGAACCTTCCCAGCATACATACTTTGCCCATTCCAAAGAATGTCTATAATTAAGGAAGAGAGAAGAGGGATAACCGCCCTGCGCACATTATCGCGTCGCGAAATTGTAAAACAGATTGCTCGTTTGGGAGCAGGCGTCCCGCTGCTCAATATAGGCGTTCCCTACTCCTGGCAAACGCGCGGTAAACAGAAACTCGCCTTTGTCGGGCCTAAACCTCCACCCCCCTTCTCAACAGCAGACGAAAGTCTTTTGGAAGAACTAGAGAAAGCCAGTTTCAAATATTTTTGGGAGCAAGCGCATCCGGAAACGGGCATTGTGCTGGACCGCTGCCACGCCCGCGAGCCGGTCACCAGTGAACTGGGAAGCATTGCGGCTACGGGATTCGGCCTGACTGCCCTGTGCATCGGCGAACACCGCGGATTTATTTTGCGCGGAGAGGCCGAAACGCGCGCGCTCAATACCATGCGGTTCTTATGGCGAAAATTGCCAAACCACCGGGGATTCTTCTATCACTTCGGAAACATAAATACCGGCGAACGGCTTTGGGATTCGGAAGCCTCTTCGGTCGATACCGCCATTCTGCTTTGCGGAGTACTGACCTGCAAACAGCACTTCCAGAACGTCGAGCTCCGCGAACTGGCGCTGGAGATTTTCAATCGCGTGGATTGGAAATGGCTTTCCGAAGACACTCCCATCTTGCCGCACGGGTGGACGCCTGAAGGCGGTTTCCTGCAATACCGCTGGGGCGATTACAGCGAAATGATGATGATGTACTTGCTTGGCCTGGGCTCTTCGACCCACGGCCTGCCGCCAGAAGCCTGGAACGCCTGGAAACGAACTACCTTCGAGTACGATGGCATTCGCTTCATCGGCTCGTTCGCGCCTCTTTTCATTCACCAGTATTCGCAGGCATGGTTTGATTTTCGCGATAAACGGGATCGCTACGCCAACTATTTTCAGAACTCGATTCTTGCTACCGAAGCACATCGCCGTTTCTGCATTGACCTGGCTGGCCAGTTCCCCGATTACAGCGATGACTTGTGGGGAATCACCGCTTCCGATTCGCCGAAAGGTTACGTCGCCTGGGGAGGACCTCCCGCTACCGGGCCGATCGATGGAACGGTTGTACCTTGCGCGAGCGCAGGCTCGCTTCCCTTCCTTCCCGAATCGGCGATGCGGGTCCTGCGAAATATCAGGAGTCGCTACGGAACGAATGCGTGGACGCAATACGGCTTCGTCGATGCATTCAACCCGGTCACCGGGTGGTACGACACCGACGTCGTGGGAATCGACATTGGCATCTCCATGGTGATGGCGGAAAATGCCCGCACTTCGTTCGTGTGGGACACGTTCATGAAGAATCCGGAAGCGCAGCGCGGCATGCAAAAGGCCGGCTTCAATGCTGATCCGTCCACAAAACCCCAGCCGGCCGTTTCGGGCAAATAACTTAATCTGCAGGCGCGCGTTTCAGTCGAGCAAGCGCAAGTCGCCTGGTGAGCTCCTGAATCGAAGGAAGGCGCCATTGGCCGAGCGTGTCAGACTTGGGTCATGCCACCATCGACAACTAATTCGACGCCGGTAATATAGCTGCTTTCGTCGGAAGCAAGAAACGACACCACTTTCGCAATTTCGTCCAAAGTTCCGGTGCGACCCAGGGGAATTTTGTCCACGGCGCTGTCTGTGAACTGCTTCACCTGTTCTTCCGTCATTCCCAACGAAGTGCGATAGCCCGGTGAAGGAATTACGCCGGGACTAACCGCGTTCACGCGGATTTTGCGATCCTTAAGGTCCGTGGTGAAGCTACGCGCGAAGGAACGCACAGCGGCTTTAGATGCGCTATAGACACTCATTGCAGGCGCTCCGGTACTCGCAACGATCGACGCGTTCAGAATAATGGAGCCTCCATCCCTAAAGAGCGGAAGCGCTTTTTGCACGGTGAACAGAAGACCCTTCACGTTCGCGTTAAATGTCTTGTCGAAATGCTCTTCGGTGATTGTGCCGAGCGGGGCGAATTGTCCGGTGCCGGCGTTGGCGAAAAGAACGTCGACGTGCGCCTTCTGCTGCTTCACGGTGATGTACAAGCGATCAAGATCCGCAAGATTTGAGACATCCCCCTGGACTGCAGAAACATTCCTACCGATCTGTTTCACTGCCGCGTCGAGTTCGTCTTGACGGCGGCCGGTGATAAAGACGTACGCGCCCTCTGCAACGAAGCGCTGTGCCGTAGCGAGACCGATTCCGCTATTGCCTCCGGTGATGACTGCCACTTTTCCTTCCAGCTTGCTCATATGTTCTGTCCTCTTTGATTTCCTGATTCTGCTTGCTCAGTTCTTTATTCACTAGCAAAGATGTCCAGTACGACCGACTAGGTGCAATATTTGTACCGATAGATATGGAAGAGGCTCATGGATACTTGAGTGACGGAGAAGCTCCATCAATCGGAGCGGCGCGCCGCTATTTCAATACGGACTGAGACTTGGAAGGTCGAGACCGGACTCGGCCGACTTGACGGGACTATCCAGCGGAATTCTAAGACGGGCCAGAGGGAGTGGAGTTGGGCGGCAGTGCCGTGAGATAGGCGGCGAAGTTTTCGTTGAACAACGCGCCGGGCCGTCTTTCCCTCAGGAGTGCCACGGCATCTTCACCCTTCATCCCGAGATAAGTCAGCACCAATCCCGCGACCAGAGCCGACCGGTTGAAACCCATGCCACAGTGCGCCAGAACTTTCTCACCGTTGGCTACCAATCGAGCGCCAAGTTTCGCCAGCGCGTGCAACTTGTTCAAATCCGGCAAGCCCTCATCGTAGATCGGAAAGTAAACATACAGCATGTGATTGGGAATGTTTGGAATGCCCAAATCGAGGTTCCCATCCAGGTCTATCACCGCAGTAATGCCCTGATCCTCAATCGAGTTCCAGTCATCGATCGAGGGGGAAATAAACAGCTGACGTTGCTTATCGATTGCTACGAGATCCATCAAAGAGTTTCCCGAATGATGAGTTCTACACTAACGACTTGGAGATTAAGTTTCAATCGCTCCTGGCCAGCCTCAAATGAAGTCACACTCAACCATTTGTAGAGGCGGTTTCCCGCGAGGTAATTTCGTACTTGAAATTGTCGGGATCGAGACAGTCAAGGCGGCCGTCCGCAGTTTCGGCCTGGGGATACATCAGGAATCCTACCGGCGCGCCCGTTGAATCCGGCAGAGCCACATCGTGCGCGAAATTGAAGGCCATCCAATTCATTTCCCACGAGCCGAATAGCCGAGCACGCGCCTTCTTCACCATCTCGTCATCCAGCGGGCGATTTCCAGGCGGCTCTTCAAGTACCACTTTGCGTACATCCGCGGGATCGACAGGCACCCAGCCGTATCCGTTGAGGTAAACCTCGGCACGACAGTGCTGCGCTTTCGTAACGTTTTCGGTGGAAGGGCCGAGACTCTTGTATCCCAATTCCGACTTGGCGGTGCGGATGCCATATACGTCTCGTGCGGGCAGGCCGGCGGCGCGTGCCAGGCCAACGTAGAGCGCATTGAGATCGGCGCATTTGCCGCCCAAATCCTTGGTCTCCAGCATGAAGCGAATATCGCCGAGCCCGCAGCCCCGTGTTTTGGGATTGCGAAACGTGCTGCTCACGACCCAGTCGTAGATCGCGCGAGCTTTCTCTACGTCGGTTTTCGAGTTCTTAGTAATCTCCGTAGCCGTCGCCTTCACAATGCCGTCGGTGGGCAGCAGCCTGGTAGGCCGCAGAAAATGATTCAACTCTGCCTGGTCGACCTTTGGAACGTTGCCCGGCGCGGATAGGTCCACCGCAAAATTCCGGGTGGTGATTCGGCTGGTCACCGTGAGTGCTGGCTTCGCGCCCGCGGGAAATTCCGCTGCGATGATGCCGAGCGAGTCGGCGCTGCTACTCTCGATCAGTTTCGCGGTACCGCCATCGGCCTTAAAGTCATTCGCAAGCGTCTTCTGGAAGGGTGTCGAAGTGAGGAGCGCCGCCGGAATCCATATCCGAGTCGTGCCATTCGGTTTCAGCACTTGTACGCTGGTCGTCACATCGAACGTACGCCAAGCTTCAGGCGCAGTTCCCTGCATGAACGTGCGCCCAAGCTTCGGCAAGGCAGTTGCCGCCGATATTGCTCCCGCAGAGCGCAGAAAATCCCGACGATTCATAGAGCCACCTCTTTGGCTAGAAATTCGTTTTTGACCTTTTGGCCAACGGAGAATGTACACCTGATTCTGACTCTATGCGATGCAGAAGCTTGGTCTTGGGTTAGCAAGGATAGACCAAAAAATGTAGCGTGTCTTCGAGTGTGTTAGTACCTTTGCAAAAGGTTGGGAATAAAGTGGCGTCTAAACCCGCATGCTGAAAACCGCAGCGTGCGGCGCCCGCCACACGAATACCTTGGGAATCCTTCTGGTGAAATGAAAAAATCGCCATCCTTTCCGCGGCTGAATCATCCAAATGGCGTGAACGGGAAGGAGAAAGACGATGATTCGTGCGAATGAAATCCGCAGAGGGAGCGAGCAAATCCAATTCACCTTAAATGCGCTGAATGGCGCAAGTCTGCAACCGCGAAGAAGACGGAATGCCTATCCCAAAGTAGCGGAACGTGCCGCCGTTTCACCCTACGAGCTGAATATTTCCGGCTCTCAGTTACTGGTGTGGTTCTCGGTAGGCTTTTGCGCGCTGAGCCTGTTCACGTGGGCCTTGCTAAGGTTATGGCTGTTCGAGCAATAAACGAAATAGCTCAAGAAACACTCTTGGCGAGCTTCTCCGCAATATTGGCTACGTCTCCGATAGCCCGCGTTACCAGTTCAGGTTCCTGCTGCATGATCCAGTGATTGCTGTTCCCCGCCAGGATGTGTTCACCCAGAGGCAGTCGCGCGGCCATTGCCGCATGTTCTTTACGACGACCTTCCGGCGCGGTGCCCGCCGATAGAATTACAACTTTTTTGTCACAGAAGTTATTCAGCTGACCGACTCGCGCAGCACTGACCGGCAGATTTTCCAATTGGCTGGCGATGGTTAGTGCAAATTTCGGCTGTATCCAGAAGATCGCCGCCATCTCTTTTTCGTTCGTGGGAAGAGCCGTGAACCATGGACTGGAAACGGTTCCGGATTCCGCGGGTGATCCTCGACTAATCAAGCGGACAAGATAGGCCGCGGCATTTTTTGCCCTGGTAGTCAAAAGGAAAGCCACAAAACGAAGAAGTCCTATGCGAGCAAGGAAGGCGGCGCGTCGGCACACTTTAGCGCCGATGCGTGTGAGCTTCCTGTCACGTTCGGATGGAGGATTCCACTCCGCGGGTGCGACTGGATCGACGAGGACCATTCCCGCCACTTCCTCTGGAAAACGCGCGGCAAAGAGCGGCATCGTCAATCCGCCGAAGGAATGTCCGACGAGGATGTAAGGTGGAAGAACAGCGGCTCGCTGTAACAGTGTATGCAATTCATCGACGAGGCGGTCGGCAGTGCGCGGCATTGGACCCAACTCGCTCCAGCCCAGTCCTCCGCGGTCATAGCTTACCACCCGGAACGACCGCGACAATTCCTGCTGAAGGCTCGTCCAGCTCAAGACCGTGGACATAAGTCCCGCTTCCAGCAGAATCGTCGGACTGCCGTTAGCAGCGTGACCGCATTCGAGAAGGTGAAGTCGATGCGTACCTACATCGACCATTCTTCCTGGGGCGGGATGGAGCTTGGCGTCCCGGCGCGTTCCAACGGATTGGTAAATCACGCCCAGCGATATGGCGATCACCGAGAGACCAACAATCCAGGCCATTATCTGTATCAACTTCCCTGCTCCTGTGAAGAAGGATTAAGTCATTTGGATATTACTGCCCAGGATTTCGCTATGCATTTCCTCGGCTGCGCGAAAAGCAATATCCACGCAATCTCCTATGGAACGGCCTTTCAGGAAATTTCCAATGATAGACAGATTCGGAGTGGTCTGCACAAGCTGGAGGATTTCAGCGACTCTTTGGGCATGACCGACATTGTACTGCGGCAAAGCCCTGGGATCTTTCCAAACCAGACGGTCGACAGGAGCCGCGGCCGTGATACCAAGTAATGTGGCGTTTTCTTTTTCGACGATGGACGCGAATTGTTGTTCGTCCAGGTCAGCGGGTTCGTTGTCAGGCAGCTCCCTTCCCGCGAAACTTGTCATCAGAACTTTGCCTTCGGGAGCTCGATGAGGAAACAAAGAAGAATTCCAGAACGTGGAAATGGTCTGCAGCCCTTCACGTCGCGGCACCATGAAACCAAAACCGTCGAGTGAGTTGGATACTGCGGAACGGTCATACGCGGAAGAGACTACAGAGATCGGCGAGTATTCAATGGCCTCGAGATGGTTCGCGAGGAGAGGCAGGCTGCCAGCGAGTAGTTGCGCCGCTATATAGGCGGGGATTGCTAAGATCAGGCGCTCGGCTGTGATTGTCTCACCACCGGACATACCGATTTGCCACCCAGCATTGAAAGAGCCGTTCGCCCGTGGCAAGGGTGCAACAAATGTAGTGCCCGCCTTGTATCTGATTTCTGCTCCCAAATCCTCGGCGAGTCGTTCAGGCAACCTCGCCATTCCGGTCTTGAATGAACCGAGCGAAGGCAGAGAGTCGGTTACACGCAAGACGCCACGTTTTGCTTTCGTGCTGGAAATTCCGGATGAGTCCTGCTCTGTTGCGATTGCTCGCTTTGCGCTGCGTGCCCGAATCGCGCCTCGTGTCACACTTCCCTGCTGACGCTCCCATTCCACCAGGGCGGGAAAAGCGCTTTGCATACCCATTTTGCTGGCATCCGCAAAGAACACAGTGGAAACAATCGGGTCCACTAAATAGTCGAGCAGCTCCGTGCCGAATTTGCGTTCAACGAAATCGGCCAGGCTTTCCTCATTGTCGGGCGGATGCGACGAAGTGAAGCCTTCAGTGAACACACGCCACTTGGACTTTGCGCCAACCAAGCGCGTGGTGAGCAACCCCGCCGGAGAAAATGGCGCGGCGTGAAGTTGTCCCCTGCGCACGATGTAGCGCTTTGCTCTTTTGTCGCCCGCAATGAATTCTTTTTCGAGATTTAGTTCGCGCACCAATTTCCAGACGGAGGCCGGGAAACGCGGACACTGTGGGCCGAGCTCGAACAAAAAGCCATCTCTGCGGGTGGTGGCGATAACACCCCCGGCACAATTCCCAGCTTCCAGTACGAGACAAGGAATTCCCAATTGTTTCAGGCGATAAGCGCAGGACAACCCCGAGATGCCCGCGCCTATGACGACGACTTTTTCTGTGTATCCCACAACAGGTATAGTCTATCCAAGTTCAAGGAGCCGTTGGCAAGCGTAAGGCTCTTTTGCTTCAGAGAAAATAGATGTCCGTGATGCGCTCGGAGTCACTACTTAACTTCGTCAAAAACCATACGGCTCTTGGCGACGAAATCGCCATACGGCAGCGGCGCGGCTACCGCATGGAGAGCTGGACATACGGGCGTATTGCAGCGGAAGCAAACCGCTTCGCTCGCGAGCTGAATGATCGCGGGATCAGCAAAGGTGAAGCGGTTGTACTGTGGGGCGAAAACTCCGCGGAATGGATCATCGCGTTTCTGGGATGTGTGATTGCGGGCGTGGTGATCGTACCGATCGATCATGGCTCCTCGATTGAATTTGCACGCAAGGTCTGCGCTGAAGTAAATGCCAAGCTCATCCTTCAATCGGGTACACAACAGGAGCGATTGACAGTTCCGGTTATCGAATTGGAAGCGATTTGCGCGCTAGTGGCAAAACACGATTCCTCGGCCTATCCGTCTCCATCTCTCTCTCGACAAGATACGTTGGAGATTATTTTCACTTCGGGCACGACGGCTGAGCCGCGTGGAGTAGTCATCACGCATGGGAACGTCCTGGCAAATATCGGGCCCCTGCAAAGCGAAATTCAGAAATATCTGCGCTATGAAAGAATTTTTCACCCGATTCGCTTCTTAAACCTGCTGCCACTAAGCCATGTATTCGGCCAAATGCTCGGCATGTTTATCCCTCCCATGCTGGCGGGCACATCGTGTTCATCGATTCGCCAGGCCCGCGGAGTTTATGGACACCATTCGGCCGCGAACGAGTCTCCGTGGTTGTTGCTGTTCCGCGATTCATCGAATCGCTTCGGCGGGAAATCGAGCGCCAAAAGGAACGCGACGGGAAACTGGAGACTTTCCAGCACAATTTCGCTAGGACGCGGAGAGACAGAATTTCTTGTGGAGATGGTGGCGATTCCGGCAGATCACATTCCCGGCTGGGCTGGAAATTCTGGGCCTTCATTTCGGGCGGTGCGGCGCTTCCCCAGCAAGCCGAGACGTTCTGGAATCGGTTGGGCTATGCCGTTATTCAAGGATACGGGATGACGGAGACGACTTCGCTCATCAGCCTGAATCACCCGTTCCATTCGGCTCAAGGGTCGATCGGCAAAGTATTTCCCGGAATGGAAGTGCGTGTCGATGAGAACGGCGAGATTCTGGTGCGAGGCGAAAACGTTGCGACGGCTTACCGGCAGAATGGCCAAACTCTCTCGGTAGCGGAGTCTGACGGGTGGTTCCAACGGGAGACATCGCGGCAGCAGACGACGGTGGACGCCTGTATTTCAAGGGCCGGCAAAAAAATGTGATCGTTACCCCAGCCGGAATGAACATCTATCCGGAAGATCTCGAGAAAGCGGTGCGACGTGCAACCGGGAGTTCGCGATTGCGTGGTGATTGGACTTGAAAGTGATGGCAACGCGGAGCCTTGCGCGGTGCTGCTGATTAACGGTTCGGCTGATCCGGCGGCGCTGATCGAAAGTGCCAACCAATCACTCGCCGAGTATCAGAGAATCCATCAGTGGTTTGTCTGGCCGGAAGCGGACTTCCCACGAACGCCAACGCAGAAACCGATTCTGCCGCGCATACGCGAAGCGGTTCAGAACGCAAAGAGTGGCGGAACTCACGCTACTCCGAGCTCGGAATCGCTGGCTGGAATCATCTCAAAGATCACCGGCCGCCCGATTCAGATCAGCTCCAACGGTACAAACCTCGAATCGGATTTGCACCTGTCTTCGCTGGATCGCGTTGAGCTTATGAGCGTCCTCGAAGAGCGCCATCAGGTGGACCTGAATGAGGTGCAGTTTCAGGATGCCACTACGGTAGCTCAGCTTGAGAATCTGCTCGCCCGCGGCGGCTCCAGCCCGATCCAGCACGTTATCCTACCTGGCCGCAAAATTGGCTCACCAAGATGGTCCGGTTGGGCGTCTGATTACCTGATAGCCCTGCCCGCGACATATATTCTTGCCGCGCCAAAAATCCACGGCCGTGAAAATCTACGCGGAGTGGATGGACCAGTTCTCGTCATCTCCAATCACGTCACGTACCTCGACATCGCCTGGGTGTTGCCGGCCCTCCCCGCTAAATTGCGAAATCGATTGGCAACCGCGATGAGAGGCGAGCGGTTGGCGGAGATGCGACGTCCTGCAAAGAGCCTGGGACTTTTCGAGCGCTTTCTGGAGCACCTGAGATACTTTCTGGCCCTGAGTCTCTTCAATGTGTTCCCGCTACCGAAACAGTCTGGATTTCTGCAGAGTTTTAATTTTGCGGGCAATCTGGTTGACCGTCGTTGGAATGTCCTGGTTTTCCCGGAAGGGATAACCAGTGAAACTGGGGAGATGGCCCCGTTTCGCGGCGGCATCGGGTTGCTGGCGAAGCAACTGAATATACCCGTGGTCCCGATGTACCTTGATGGACTTTTTGAGCTTAAGAAGGAAGAGCGCATTTTCGCCGGGCCTGGGCATGTACGAGTGACCATTGGTGCGCCGGTGCGGTTCAGTCCCGACATGGACGCTACGGAGATTGCCGCTGAGCTGGAACGCCGCGTTCGCGAGCTTGGTCCCGCCTGAGAAGGTTCAACCGCGTATGTGTTCGGATCCTGCTAGGTGTGAAGCTTCTGCATTTTCCTGGGCATTGTAACAAAAGCAGATCCCTCGCAAAATCGGCGAGGGATGACAGACGTCTTGGGGCGAGACGATCGACAGGCGCGTTAGTGCCAGCGGCGGGGGAGAGCAGAGAGCGGTCGGGTATAGGTTCGCGCCAACCGGTCACAGCCTTGCGTGACGCGTAGTACAGACCCATGTGTCCGTTGTCTGGGAGATTCAAGGAGTCGCTCGTGAAAGGACTCCCCTCCATGGCCACAGCAACTTCCCCCAAAATTGAGACTTTGCACACATTGCCCACCGACGCGGCACGGCAGATTCAGTGGGGCTTCGCAGATCGTTACGACTTGCAGATGCTGATTCAGTCCGTTCGAGCGGTTGCACGCGGGCCCGTCGCCAAATTGGTGGCGCAGGGAGGGCGCAATTCTCACGAATGGACGCCCGCCAAGGCGGGACTCTTGGAGGCGTTCGATCAATCGGGCATTACGGCGGTATTCATGGACCCGGAACAGGGTGGATTCATCAACGGCCCGCGCAACCTGGCGCTGGCGTTGGTGGCATTTGAGCTGGCGTGGGTCGATGGCGGTGCCGCGACATCCAGCCTGGCCGGTTGTCTGGCGCTGGCACCGATTCACGAGCGCGGAACACCAGAGCAGCGCGACCACTACATGAAACTGGCTGCCCCTGCCCAACCGGGCGAAGACCGCAAACCTTGGCGGGGCGCTTTCTGCTTAACGGAGCCAATTCCCTACGTTGGCGTCGATACTGGGATGCTGGACGGCAAGATCAGCATCGTGGAATGGAAGGAAGGCCAGGAGCCGGTCCTGCAAGTTGAGAAGCGCGGACGCTTCATCACCAACATCGGATTTGCCAACTTTGTGACGGCGGCAGTGGACTCGGCAGACCCGCGCATTAAGGGCAGTTGCATGGTGATACTGGAAGAGGGCGATCCGGGAATATTTGACCGGGGCACGCCAACGAAGAAGTTGGTGCATCAATTGTCATCCACGGGTGACCCGATATTCAGTTTGCGAATTCCCGCGAGCCGGATTGTGGGCGGCTACGACGTAAAAGATGGAGTGCTGCACCCTCGGCATAGCCATAGTGAAGTGATTGAAGCGGTATTCCGTCGCACGCGGGTAACCGTAGGAGTAATGACAGCGGCGAAATTGCTGTCCGCAGTTGAGCCAATCATCCGGTATCAGCGCGGAAGATTCCGCGGAGCTACGGCGGCAACGCCGGGATCAGTTCGCTATCAAATGGGATTGCAGGCGCGCGAAGATGCGCTGCACCGGTTGGTGGACGTGTGGGCTACGGGCGAAGCGAGCGCATCGTTGGCGTTTGCCGCCGCACGTGCGTTTGACGAATTGGACCCGCTGGAGCACGAAGTTCAAGAAATTCTGGTGAAGCAGGGTGCTACCGGCCCTCGCGCCCAAGCCAAAGTTCTAAGGCAAGCTGCCGAAGAAGCCGCGCGGCTGCTGAAATTGCCGGCAACGGACAATCGAAGGGAACGTCTTCAGAGCGATCCGATTCTGCGGTTCCTCGTTCTCGATTCACAGGCAGATATTTTGTGCCCCGCAGCCAAGCTATGGAATACCGGTTGGGGTGCACAAATGATGCGCGAAGCGGTGAGCCTGATGGGCGGCTATGGGATTACCGAGGATTGCCCAGGATATCTGGGAAACAAATGGATGGATGCGCAACTGGAAGCGACCTACGAGGGACCGGAAGCAGTCCAGACGGCGGCAACTTTCGGTGACCATGATCAACCCGGTATTTGTAGCGCAATTCCGGAACTGGGTGCGCGAGATGCGCAGCATCGCTTCCGAAAACCCCGGGACTGGGGCCTGCACGCTGGCTACGGCGATGACCATGTGGCTCTGGACGTTGGAAAGACTGCAAAACAGTGTCGATGGCAACGGAGAGAAGTTGTACCAGAGCGCGCGCCAGGGAGTGACGTTTGCCATGGCCGACGCTCTCTGTTGGCTGCTTGCGGCGCGGTGCCAGATTAAGGATGTGCTGGAACTGAAAAATCGCGGGGGAGAGGACTCGTCCGTAGCCGAGGGCTTGACCGGGTTGGTGAACTTCATGACCGACCTCTGCCATGTGCAGACGGCCCGGGCCAGCGGCGAAATCGCCCGGATTTGCGCGGAGCTGGTGTTTGGCTACAACCGTCATCCGGCTTGGGACGAAGACGGGGCGCACAGTTGTTACCTGCGAGAAGAAATTGAGGCGCTCGAGGGCTTCATTCCCGGAATCGCAGCCTGCACCGTGGACATTGTCGGCGCGGATGGGTCGCATCCGAAAAAAGCCGGGCCCTGCGCGAAGTGCCATGGCGCGGAAACTTTTCTGGCCATGCATACAAAACTGGATACGTGCCTGACGGGCGCGAGGCTGGCGAAAGACCGCGCAGCGGAATCCGTTTCCAAGCTGATGATTCCGGAAGTGCTGGATTATCCGGCATGAGTTCTGCAAACTCCGAAGCTCCTGCCGGCAACGAGCGGCAGCAGATGGCGGTGGACATCGCATGCGTGGGGTTTGGTCCGGCGATGGGCGGTTTTCTGACCACCCTTTCGCGGAACCTGCTCAACGCTGATGGCACTCCCCGGTTTGAAAGCGACACCCTGCCCGGCGCACCGTTGCAAGTGATTTGCTATGAAAGAGCCGACGGATTGGGATTCGGAGTTTCCGGCGTGGCTTCTCGAGCACGCGGCATTCGCGAAAGTTTTCCTGAGCTTGAACCCTCACAAATTCCCATGGCGGTTCCCGTCAAAACGGAAAAACTGGTGTATTTGTTGGATCCGGGAAAGGCGAGCCGGCGATCACTAGTATTGCGCATGAAGGACAAAGTCATTCGCGCGCTGGGTCCCTTAGTGCGATTTCGAAATGAGGCAGTAGAACTTCCATACATTCCCGGATTCCTCCAGAAACACGATGGCTTGGTGCTGTCGATTGGCCAGTTCAACCAATGGGTGGGCGAGCAATTGAGTTCGTCCGGCCTGGTGCAGATCTGGCCGGGAATGCCGGTAAGCGAAGCGTTGATCGAGAACGGCGGAGTGAAAGGAGTGCGGCTGACGGATCAAGGCACTGATTTATACGGCCATCCCGCTGAAGGATTTATGCCGGGCATGGATGTCCGCGCAGCACTGACGGTTGTGGGTGACGGTCCTGTGGGCGCGGTGGGTAGAGGGATTGACGCGCACTTCGGATTGCCGAATGGCAACGGCATTCACGAATGGGCACTGGGAATGAAGATGGTTGTGGAGTTGCGCGAAGATTGCGAACTGCAGCCAGGGACTGTATTTCATACGTTTGGTTATCCGGAACCGGAAATTTTTGGTTTTCTATACGTGCATCCCAATCATCTGGCTTCGGTGGGGATATTTATTCCGTCGTGGTTTAACAGCCCGGTGCGGACGGCATATCGCTATCTGCAGCACTACATGCTGCACCCGTATTTGTGGCGTCACCTGGAGGGCGGAACGCTCAAGTCGTGGGGCGCGAAATCGCTGCAGGAATCGGGTCGTCATGGCGAACCATTCCTGGCGGGCAATGGCTACGCGCGCATCGGCGAGGGTTCGGGCAGCACCAACGTTTTGGCGGGATCGGGCGTGGATGAAGCCTGGACAACCGGAGTGCAGCTTGGCGAAGCAGTCGTCGAGTTGCTGGAACAGAAGCGGCCATTCACTCAAGACAATTTGCAGGCAGCGTACGTTGAACGCAGACGCGCCAGTTGGGTCGACAAGGAGGCACGGATAGCCAGCGACTCACGTAATGGATTTCCGCACGGATTAATTCCCGGCCTGCTGGGGATGGCGATCGCTGGATATACAAAAGGCAAATTGTCACTCCCACCGGCGCGAGAGTCGGGCAGCAAAGCCAATTCACCGTTGGAAGTAGTGTACGGCGGGCGCATCTCTGTCGAACATCTGAAGCAGATTCAGGCGGATGCAAAGGCT
Organism: Candidatus Acidiferrales bacterium; assembly: GCA_963837885.1. GTDB lineage: Bacteria > Acidobacteriota > Terriglobia > Acidiferrales > UBA7541 > Acidiferrum. Next base: position 89,059 of record CAWIPD010000001.1, read on the forward strand.
CATGGACTGCCATTGCATGATCTGGTGATGAACTATTGCGGCTGGCCAGAGATTCCATTGGACGGCAAGCTGCTAGTTTCGCAGCAAGACGCTTTGTTGATGGGGGGCAGCGTTCAAGCACCTCCGGGCTACGCCAATCACGTGATTTTCGTGCGACCGGAAGTTTGCCGGACCTGCGGTCCGAAACTGTGCGTGGAGATGTGCTCTGGGCAGGCCATCACGCGGGGTGAAGACGGCGTGCCGAATTTCGATCGCGAAAAGTGTATCTTCTGCGGCGCATGTTTGTGGAACTGCACAGCAGAAACTGGCGACGGGCGAGGCAACGTGGATTTTCGTGCCGGAGCAGGTGGTCTGCATTCCGCATTGAATTAATTTGAAAAACAGTTCGACGGTTCAAATCGACTAACGAATAAGGATGCCGAAAATATGAGCACTGGATACCAGATTGTTGTGTGCGGCAGCATCGTGCCGGACCCCTTGCAGACCCTGGAGCCGATCGAAACGGCCACCGGACCGGCGCTGAAAAACGAGATGCTGCTGCCGGCCGTGCTCGATCCCTGGGCCGGGCACGCGTTGTACGAAGCGGCGAATCTGGCCAGCCGTGTTCCTGGGAGCAAAGTGTGGCTGGTGAGTTTGGGCGCAAAAGCCAAGCTGCAGCAGGTGATGATGACGATCGCGCAAAAAGTGAGCTTTGAACTGGTGGCAATTGATGGACCAGCAAGTGGATTCGTCGATGCTCATGCGGTTGCAGAAATCCTCGCCGGGGCGATCAGCGCAATTCCGGGCCTTGACCGAACGAGACTGCTCGTGTTCGGAGGATGGGAATCAGCCTCTCGCGGAGCTGGCGTGACGCTGCAACTAATTGGTGAACGTCTGGGAATCCTGGATCAATTTCAAGGAGTAGACCAAGTCATCGCGAAGGAAGACGGATCGCTGGAAATTCTGGAGCGAATCGAGGGTGGCAGGCACCAGGTTTCGTCCTGTTTGGGACCACCGGCCTTGTTTGGCTGGGCCACAGGCAGTCTTCCGGAACCGCGAAATAATCCACAGATTGGCATGGTCAACATGCGTACGGTAATGCCTGCGCTGCAGCGTGCGAAGGCTGCCACGCCTGCGGCAAATGGGCTGCGGTACGTGAGCGTCAGCCCTCCCAAGCAGCAGAGGCAGACTCGAATCGTTAAAGATTTGTCCGCGAATGAGATAGCGCAAGAAATCGCGGCGTGGGTCGGGAAAAAGTAAGGAAGAATGGGAAGTTTCATAATTCAGGCGCATACGAGGGTAGAGCGATGACGGAAAGTATTTTATTTTTGGCGCATGTCGATGAGAGCGGAAGCGGGTTACCAAAGATTGCTTTCGAGGTGCTCCGTGCCGCGCTGACCCTGGCGCGACAATTGAACGCCCCGCTGGACATCGGATTAATCGGCGAAGAAGTCCAATCGGCGGCTGATCAGATTGCCTCGGCTGGCGCTCGACGCATTCTTGCGAGTTGCTGGAGCGGAGTTCGCCAAGCCCAGATTTGCCAGTGACGCTGCGGCCGCGGAAGTACTGTGCCGGGCGAGTTCGCCAACGATGATCCTGGCAGTGGGAACATCGCGATTCACGCGAGCTTTACCGAGCCTGGCGCAGCGGATAAACGGACGGGTCGATACTCACATTAATTCGATTAATGCAGACGAAGCAGGCGTTTCTGCCACACGATGGTTTTATAAACAACGATTGGAGGGCGTCATTCATCGAGAAGCGCGACCATGGATTCTTTTGCTGGATTCGGGCTGCCACGAGGCATGGCACGGCGCGCCGGGCAAAGCAACCGTGGAATTGGTAAATGTTACGCTGAATCCGGAGATGCAACGCACTACCGTTGTGGGCATTCGAGCGCCCCAGTCAGATTCTCAGACCATTCGTCCTGAGTCCGAGTTGCTGTTTGTCGCCGGCGCTGGTTGGACGAAGAAACAAGCGGATGGAACGGTCCATCCCGAACAAGCCGAAACGCTGATTCTGGGATTTCTTCATGCTTCAGGGGCATCGCTGGGCGGAAGTAAATCACTAGTGGACCAGAGCAGGGAAGATCAGAAGGTATTGGGATTTATGACGCACTTGAATCAGGTCGGGCAAACGGGAGCCACGCCGCGTCATCCCAAGGGACTTTCGACGTGTTGCCATGGCGAAGAACCGCATGTGGTCGGGTGGCGGTTTATTAACGAGCGCCGGGCGATCAATCTGGACCCCAACTGCGGATGGGCTCGCGGAAAGGCTGATGTACTTTATGTCGCCGACGCATTTCAAGTCATGGAAAAAGTAAACGAACTTCTTGGAACTCGGCCGGCTGCAGAGGAAATTGAACCCGCACACAAATAGTAGATAATTTCTGCAAAATACTGGGGTCTCTAAAGAGGTCAAACGAGAGAACTGTCGCTTGAGCGTAGGCCGTAGAATTCCGCTATAGTTGCGGTAAGTGGGATGGCACAATACTCACCTACTAGAAATCTGTTTCGCTCGGGCAACACCCAATCTCCAGTCTGCATCTCGACATACAAGCCCGGGATTTAGAATTACAGGTCAATTAAAGGGTTAACTCATCTTTGTGCGGAATAGCTGGATTTACACATAAAAATGTCGTGCCCTCTGGAAAAAGGGCGGTCGAGATGGTGTCGACGCTGACGCACCGAGGCCCCGATCAACAGGGCGTATTCTCCTCGGATCAATTTTCCTGCGGCGCGGCCCGATTAAGGATCATCGATCTGGAATCTGGAAATCAGCCAATTCTGGAGAATGGCGGCGAACGCGGAATTGTCTTCAATGGAGAGATTTATAACCATCTCGAATTAAGAGCAGAGCTCGAAACATTGGGCCACAAGTTTTGCTCCCACTCCGACACAGAAACAGTTCTGAAGGCGTTCCTGGAATGGGATACGGAATGTTTCGTGCGCTTGCGTGGGATGTTTGCTATTGCGCTGTGGGATGTGGCGCGGAAGCGCCTGGTTCTTGCTCGTGATCGCATGGGGATCAAGCCTCTTTATGTTGCACAGAAAGGCGAAGAATTATATTTCGGGTCGGAGCTCAAAGCGATCCTGATTCATCCCGAAATCGAGAGAAAGCTGAGCTATGAAGGGCTGGATTGCTATCTTTCCTTAAATTATGTACCGAGCCCTTGGACGCTTATTGAAGGAATACGCAAGTTAGCGCCGGGCAGTTGGCTGGAGTGGACCGATGGAAAGATCAAGACACACTGCTTCTGGCAAATGCCATATGGAGATATTCGCGAAATTTCGTTGGAAGATGCAAAAGAACAATTGAACACACTGATGGCGGAGTCGATCAAGGAGCATATGCTCTCTGATGTGCCATTAGGAGTGTGGCTGAGCGGAGGCATCGACTCAACTTCGATTTTGCATTATGCGTCGCATACGTCTTCCAAGCCCCTGAAGACATTTTCCATTTCCTTTTCTGGGCGCAACTTTGATGAATCCTCCTACATAAAGACCGCGGTGGAACGATACGGGACGGACCACGAAGAAATGGACTTAAATCCTGGCGTTGACCTGGAAGGGGCAATCCGAGAGTTTGCTTATTATTCGGATGAGCCGACAGCAGACGCTGGAGCGCTACCGGTGTGGTTCTTGTCGAAGCTTTGCAAAACTAAAACGACTGTAGCGTTGAGCGGCGAAGGAGCGGATGAATTGTTTGGCGGCTATTTGACATACCGTGCCGACCGGATTGCCCGCCACATACGACGAATTCCACGGGCCGCTACCTCCATGGGCCTCTCGTTAATGAAACGATGGCCCGTCTCGGACGAAAAAATTGGCTTCGATTACAAAGTTAAGCGGTTGTTAGAAGGCTCGCTCATGCCGCCAGGGCGTGGGCATGTCTTCTGGAATGGAACATTTGGCAGCGCGGAAATGAAGTCGATTCTGAATCGACAATTACCAGGATCTCTTGGTCAGATTCTCAGTCAAGTGGCCGATTTACCGAAGCAGAATAATGATCTAACCGCATTTCTTTGGCTAGATCAGAAATACTATCTCGCCGATGACATCCTGACGAAGAGCGACAGGATGAGCATGGCGCATTCGGTGGAAGTCCGTCCTCCATTCCTGGATCACCGCATCGTGGAATTTGCGGCTTCCCTGCCCGCAAAACTAAAGATCACAGGCTCACATCAAAAGGTGGTTCTTCGAGAACTGATGAAGGACAAGCTGCCTGGAACCATCGTGAAGCGAAAAAAGATTGGATTTGATATTCCTGCGCATGAGTGGGTACGTGGACCGCTTCGTGGGGTGTTGGAAGAGTCGCTTGAGTTTGGTCTACGGGAGTATGGGGAACTCTTTAATGGCGAGGGGATAAGATGCCTCAAAGAGTGCCACCTGAAGCGAAAAATCAATGTGGGGTACCACTTGTGGGGCCTGCTGATATTGTTTCAATGGATGAAAAGATGGCAAGTCAGGATATAGCAAACAGTGCAGAAGAAAACGGTTTCCTCAATCGCAGATGGTGTCTGCTTTTGCTCGTTTTTCTATTTTCTGGGGCAATCTATCTCGGCTGTGTGATCTCGCCACCTTCATTAATGGACGATGTGGATGCCGTCCAGGCGATGATTGCAAAAGGGATGTTGAGCAGTGGTGATTGGGTGACAGCGCGACTGGATGGTGTCCTGTATCTCGAAAAATCGCCGTTAATTTATTGGTTGATAGCCATTTGTTATAAGGTTTTCGGGATTTCCGATTGGGTTGCACGGCTTCCAGTTGCACTGTCCTCGGTCGGCCTGGCTGTGCTTTCAGCATGCATGGGCATGTGGGCATTTGGGAAGAGAGCGGGCTTCTACGCAGGTCTAATTATGGCTACTTGCGTCGGGCTGTTTCTTTTCACACGTATCCAAATTCCGGATGTAATGCTGACTTTCACGATAACGCTGGCAATGTGGGCGTTTTTGCGAGCGCTTGACGGGCAGGAGAAGCGGCCGGGAATTTGGGCAGGCATTTTAGCGGCGAGTTTAGGCACCGGACTCTTACTTAAGAGTTTGGTGGCAATAGTTTTTCCGGTGGCTGCGGCGCTGATCTATCTGCTGGTCACCCGGCAACTTTTTTCGCGCAGAACCTGGCAACGGCTCCGACCGATAAGTGGGACTCTCATCGCGATGCTGATTGCAGTTCCGTGGCATGTTCTGGCCACGCTCAGAAATCCACCTTATTTTGCATGGACATTAAAGAGCGGCCCGGGCTTGTATCACGGATTTCTGTGGTTCTATTTCATAAACGAGCAACTACTACGATTTCTGAATCTTCGTTATCCGCGCGATTACAACACGGTTCCCCGGCTGTACTTCTGGCTATTCCATCTGCTCTGGCTATTTCCGTGGAGCGTTTATTTGCCGTCGCTTGCGAAACTCTCGTTCAAGCCAGTATCGCGCAGGGCGAACCAGGTTATTGGCGCTGTGCTGGACAGGCTTCATCCTCGTATTTTTTACGTTTTCTACGACGCAGGAATATTACTCAATGCCCTGCTACCCGGCGCTGGCGCTGTTACTAGGCTCAGCAATGGCTGCGGATGGAACGTCGGTAAGACGAAGCAACCGGGTTCTAGGAACAATTGCGGCAATCGCGGCGTTAGCGTGTTTAGGAATAGCATTCTATGTGCGCAATTTTCCGACGCCGGGAGATATAGCTTCAGCACTCTCGCGGCACCCGTCAGCGTACACATTGTCCCTGGGACACATGCTGGACCTTACGTTCGATTCGTTTGCTTATCTTCGCTTGCCACTGTTGGTGGCGGGCGTAGCCTTTCTGCTGGGAGCCGTCGGCAATCTGAAATGGTCAGGGGTGCGCGCCTTCTTACTCTCAGGAATCATGATGGTGTTGTTCTTTCACGCGGCCAGGCTGGCACTGGTGGTGTTTGATCCTTATCTGGCGTCCAAGCCACTGGCCGAAGCGTACAATTCGGCACCGCCGGGGAAGCTCATCCTCGACCATCATTACTACACGTTTTCATCAGTCGTTTTCTACACGAATCAGGACCCTTTGCTATTGAATGGCAAGTTTAATAATCTGGAATATGGAGCAGCCGCACCGGGAGCTCCGGCAGTGTTCCTGAGCGATTCTGAATTCGGAGAGCTCTGGAGAGGAAGAAATCGATATTATCTTGTGGCAACGCAGCGCGGTGCAGAGCGGATAGAGAACATAATCGGCAAGGATTATTTTGAAGTGGCTGCAGCCAGTGGAGGAAAGTACCTACTCACGAATGTGGCCGCCGACAAACCTCAAGGAGTTCTTCTTACTCCTAATTCGCCACCGGTTGTATCCTTAGGTTATTTACGCTTGCAAGGTAATGATGGCCACCACTGAAACCAGTCTGCGAGTTCACCAAGACCCCGTCGCGGTTACCGTCAGAAAGGCGGCATTTCTGGCGGTACGTTTGGCCATTGGGATAGGAATTCTTGTTTATCTTTCGAGATCCGGTGGGATCAATTTTTCGGCCTTAACCGTACTGCTCCGTGCGTGGCCGATCACTCTAGGGGCGATTTCACTGCTGCTAGTGGATATTGTCATGATGTCCATACGGGCTTCACTGTTGTTCGGGAATGCCCGCCTGAGTCTTTCTTTTTGGAATTCACTTCAACTGAACCTGATCGGATTCCTTTTTTCAACGTTTCTGCCAGGAGCGGCAGGAGGAGATATTGCCAAAGTCGTTTATGCGACGAAGGAAAATCAAGGGAGGCGGGCGGAGGTTGCCACGGTATTGATATTGGACCGGCTAGTTGGCTTATTTTCGCTTGTCTTACTTCCGTTACTCTTCGCTCCTTTTTTCCTGCCCCTTCTACGGTCGCTCTCTGTGCTTCGCCGTCTTTTGTATATCGATGGCCTGTTGGCGGCAGCGATGCTGTGTGGTGCCGCGCTGATTGTGTTTCTTCCACCGGCGCGTATGTGGGTAGCTCCTCTACTTGGCAGGCTCCCACGAATTAAGAGCCTTGCTCTGCGAGTGTTGGATGCCCTAACCGCGCAAGGAAAGGCCCGCGTGATTCTGTTCTCAGCGCTAATGCTGTCTCTACTAGCAAATATGGCGCTTATCGCGGTGACGGCCTTTGGTCTGTATGCTGTAAGTCCCAGTTCGTTTTCCATGAAGCTGGCATTGGTTGCGCCGATGGGTCATCTGGTGAATAGCCTGCCGCTCACACCTGGAGGAATCGGAGTGGGCGAGTCGGCATTTAATGCTCTGTTTTCGCTGGCAGGAATGCGCGGCGGGGCAGAAACCCTACTCTGTCTCCGCATTTGGACCATTGGGGTAGGCTTTCTTGGCTTATTTGTATATCTCTTTGGAATGGGCCGCATAGTACATCCAATGGAGGAAGAAGAAACCGAGGCTGAGACAGAATATCTGGGCCTGGAAACGCCCAATCAAATCTAGGTTGGCACACGAAAAGGCTAATCCCTCCGAACTAGGGACTCTAGCCGCGTGTGACTGTATCGATATAGAGGGAACTCTTTTTGGATTCGATGGAAATGAACTTATTAATATAAAATGGAGCAAGAGAGAAAACGCTTTGAAAACTGAACTTGAGGGGAAGCTATGAAAATAGTCGTGCTGGGCGGAGATGGATACTGCGGCTGGGCGACTGCGTTATATCTTTCGGCAAAAGGGCATTCCGTCTCGATCATAGACAACTTCATCCGGCGCCAGTGGGACCATGAACTTGGGGCCCAGACGCTGACCCCTATCCTGCCTTTAAGCGACCGGCTGCGCGCATGGACATCGATTGACGGGAAAAACCATTGATCTCTTTGTCGGGGATGTAATGGACTACGATTTTCTGCTTTCCACGGTCAAGCAGATTCAGCCGAAGCGATCATCCATTTTGCCGAACAGCGCTCCGCGCCTTACTCGATGATCGACCGCAAGCATGCGGTGTTCACCCAAGTGAATAACGTAGTGGGAACGCTGAACGTATTGTTCGCGATCCGCGAGCTCAACCGGAGTGCCATCTGGTCAAGCTGGGCACGATGGGAGAGTACGGCACGCCGAATATCGATATCGAAGAGGGCTACATCGAGATCGAGCACAACGGCCGCAGCGACGTGCTGCCCTTCCCCAAGCAGCCCGGGCTCGTTCTATCACCTCTCCAAGGTACATGACAGCCACAACATGATGTTCGCGTGCAAGATCTGGGGGCTGCGCGCGACGGATCTCAACCAGGGCGTGGTGTACGGCACCATGACGGATGAAGTCGCGCTGGACGAGGCGCTGATCAATCGCTTCGATTATGACGAAGTGTTCGGCACGGTGCTGAACCGCTTCTGCGTGCAGGCGGCGATCGGCCAGCCTTTGACTGTCTATGGAAAAGGCGGCCAGACGCGCGGCTTTCTGGATATTCGGGACACGGTTCGCTGCATTGAACTGGCGTGTCTGAATCCGGCGGCCAAGGGAGAATGCCGGGTCTTCAACCAATTCACCGAACAATTCTCCGTGCTCGAATTGCGCGAAAAAAGTCAGGAGGCCGGCGAAGGATTGGGCATCAAGGTGGAAATCGACCACATCCCCGATCCGCGCGTGGAAGCCGAAGCAGCACTATTACAACGCGAAACACTCCAAGCTGGTCGATCTGGGACTGCAGCCGCATTTGCTGTCGGATTCGCTGCTCGATTCGCTGATGAATATCGCGATCAGGTACCGTGACCGGATGGATTCCACGATTATGCTGCCGCAGGTAAATTGGCGCGAACCACACAATGAGCGGCGGCTGCAGACCAATATCGGCGTGGGAGTGTCTGCCAGTGCCGGCCAAAACGGCGAGTCGCAGGTGGCCGTCAGCAAGGACAAGAAAAGCTAAGGTATTTCTGGTCCCCGCACCGGATTCCCTGCCCCAGCGAGTCAGGAATCGGTGGTGACTTAACTTACGAATTGCTTTTTCTGTGTGGAACCAGCGGCGAACGAACCGATGGCGGAAACGAAGTGTCCGTCCCGAAGTTGATAATCGACACCACGCCAGCGAATGGTGTTACGCGCAAAACTCGTCAGCCAAATGAAGAGCGCCAAGGCATCCCACAACGGGATCAGCGGCATTTTCTTCCAGAGACCACTCCGTTTCAATCCTTGCACTCCGATGAGCCAGGTGATGACACGCGACAGGTCAAGTACAAACCCCAGTAAATTGCGGCAACGGCAATCGTGGGATGAACCAAAACGGCGAGGGTCGTCCATGGCAATCCCCAGGTAAACAGCAGGCCGAAGTGTCCCCAAGGACGCATCGAACGCATAACCGTCATCCAACGCAAGCGTTTTGAAATTAGCTGACCGAAACCCTGGAAGTCCGGAACCGTTTCCACAGTATACGGAAGCAGTTTGATTTCGTAGCCCTGCTCGGCGATCAAGCGTCCAAACAGCAGGTCGTCTGCCGGCCGATTTTCAAGCGCTTGGAAGCCGCCGAATCCGGCAACACGCTGCTTGGTAGAAACCATGGTAGGTCCAAGGGCGAAATGGATCCCGTCGAGTTCCGAAGCGACTAGCACGCCGGCATAAAAATCCGAAATCATGCCAATCGTCTGAAGATTCTCGACGAAAGTCTTATCTTCCACGGAGGCATAGAAGCACGTGACACCGCCGACTTTCGGGTCGCGAAGCGGCGCTACAACTGTGCGCAGATAATCAGGTTCGACGCGCACATCCGAGTCGTTAATGACCAGGTACTCGTGCTGTGCCTCCCGTTCCATGAGCCGTAACTTGGCGACTTTGTCGTTGATCGCGGTGTGGCCGGCGCTGTAGAGCAGCCGGATCTGCCTGTCCGGGAAATCCTGGATCAATTTCTGGATGACCGGGACGGATGGATCAGTCCAGTCGGTAGCGCAAAAGATAAGCTCGTAGTCGGGATAGTCCTGGCGGCAGAAGCTCGCAAAATTTTCATAGGCGCCGGGGTCCAGCCCGCGAACCGGCTTCAGAATGCTAACAGCAGGGGTGAAATCAAGATTCTTCTCGGATGTAAGCTTGGAACTCCAGAAATAGCGGGCAGCACTATAGATGGCAAGCAGATAGAAAATAAAAGGAATGGCGGCAGCGAAAAGGATGAGCGTCTCCAAGGTAAATGCGGGCACAACTCCTCATTCCTTATTCGAGAGCGGTGGGTCGAGGTTAACTCTAGAAACCACGTTCCCACAGAATGGAAAGCGCAGTGCCCGGAACTGGAGTTATGCAGACCGCCTCAAAATCTTTAATCGAAAAGCAACGTCTTCCCGCAGCCGGGCTTCCCGTCAAAAGCGCCGCCATGTTGGGATGCTAGCACAAATGCGGGAAAAGTCTCGCGCTAAGCTGGGTGGAAGTGTCGAGCAAAACATCTGCCGCCGGAAGGGTTCTGGACCGCCTTTTGGCGAACAATTTCCCCAGTCTTTCGAATGGTTTTGGGCATGAGTTTGCTATTCTGAGCTGGTGGAAAAGATAAGCGCGTGACACATACCCGCAGGCTCCAGCTAAAAACCATTCCTATGATCCTGATCAGCATCATTTTGGGACCACTGGGTAACGTGCTGCTCGGCAAAGGCATGAGAGGGGTGGGATCGGTCAGCGGAACGAGAATTGGCGATCTCCTGCCGCTGGTTTTGCGCATCCTTACCTCCGGGTATATCTGGCTGGGAATTGCGTGCCTGCTGGGATTCTTTATCGTGCACATGCTGCTGCTGACTTGGGCGGACTATAGCTACGTTCAGCCAGCAACTTCTCTTTCCTACTTTTCGATCTCCATCCTGAGCTATCTGCTCCTGGGAGAGATGATCTCCCCGCTGCGCTGGATGGGCGTAACGGTGATCTGTCTGGGCGTTTTCATCGTTGGCCGGACAGCGCCGAATACCACCACAGGAGTGAGCGACCATGCTTGAGGCGCTGCTCTTCTTTTTCATCGTGGTGGCGGGTACCGGGGGCGAATTATGCGTCAGCCGAGCCATGAAGAGCATTGGCGAAGTGCACGATTTCCGCCCCAAAGCCATTCTGGGCTTCCTCTACCAGTCGGCGCGGCTGCCGTGGATGTGGGTGGGCATTGCACTCATGAGCTTGGGATTCTTTTCGCTGCTGGCCATCCTGTCCTTCCAGGAAGTGAGTTTCGTCGTGCCGGTTAGTGCTTTGAGCTACGCCGCCGGAGCATTCGGCGCCAAGGCCTTCCTGGGTGAACGCATAAGTCGAAACCGCTGGATGGGAATCGCGGTGGTGTGCGTGGGGGTAACTATGGTGTGGTGGAGCAGGAAATAGCCTTTCGCAACAGTCGTTCTCGTCAACAGAAATGCCCCAAAATCGGAATACGCCGAATCTAAAATGTCGATTAGCACTTCATACACTTAATGGCTAATATGGCATGTCAACTTCAGCAAAAATTAAGAAAACTTATTGCCACATCCTGTAAAAAGTATGTTTAGAATATACGCAATCAAATAACCGCTTTGCCGTTAAACGGGGGGCGAAGACGGGGTGGGCCGGAATCGAGGGCGATCATTCGCACGGTCTTTCTGCGACAACCGAACGGTGCATTGGTTGGTTGAATTTTTCCGGGTGCTTTGCTCGGCTTGTCCGTGGGTGTGTTTTTGTGAAAACCAAGGAGGAAGTGGAACTATGCGGTATCTGAGGGGACTTTGGTCAATTTTGGCGGTTATCACTCTCTTTGCGGCACCAAGCCTTTTGGCTCAACAATTTTCCGCGGTGAGCGGCACAGTCAGCGACCCGTCGGGCGGAGTTATAGGCGACGTAAAGGTCTCTCTCGACAATTCCTTGACAGGTTTTCATGCGGAGACCACCACGAACGACGTGGGCTCCTACAGATTTGTGCGCATCAATCCGGCCGATGGGTATGAGATCACGTTCAGCAAGAATGGCTTCCAGAAATTCGTGTTCAGCAATATCACATTGGGGGCCAGTACCACGGAAACGTATAACGTGACGTTGCAGGTTGGAAGCGTGTCTACATCGGTTGAAGTTAAGGCCGCCGGTGAGATTACGCTGAACACCTCAGACGCTTCGGTCGGCAACGTCATCGATACGAAGTCCATTTCAGAATTACCCATTCAAGCGCGCCTGAGCCCTGCTAGCCTGCTGACCTTGCAAGCGGGGGTTAACGACGCCGGGTCAATTACTGGAGCCCGCAGCGACCAGGGCAATATTACGCTCGACGGGCTGGACGTGAACGATCAGGCAACCGGACAAGCCTTTACATCAACAATCCCTGTGTCCATCGACTCGCTCCAGGAAATCCGCACCGTGACCGCCGGAGAAACCGCCGATTACGGACGCAGCAGCGGCGGCGGTATCAACCTGGTGACACGCAGTGGAACCAACAACTGGCACGGCAACGCCAGCGAATACAATCGCAATACCCTATTTGAGGCGAATGACTGGTTCAATAATCGGTCGAATGTGCCTCGCGCTCCGCTGATCCGCAATCAGTTCGGTGGCCAGCCTTGGCGGCCCCATCAAGAAAGACAAACTCTTTTTCTTCTTCGACTATGAAGGACTTGCGGCAAGCCGCTTCGGAAAACATCGAACGTTCCGTGCCTACGGCCTCCTTTGCTGCTGGCAATTTGAGCTACATCAATAGCAATCCAGGTTGCAGCGGCATCTTCGAGGCTCAATACGCAACCGGGCTGTATTTCGACACTCACGCCAGCTCAGCAGGCAGCTCTTGATCCCGCGGGCATTGGGCCCGATCAGGCTCTCCTGGCGGTGATAAATTCACGCTATCCGGCGCCGAATGACCCGACCGGAGGGGACGGTGTGAACTCCGAGGGGTTGCGGTTCACTGCACCAGCTCATGCGAGCCTGAATCTCTACACTACACGCATTGACTACACCATAAATTCCTAAAAATAAATTGTTTGTGCGTGGCAGCGTTGCAAGAGAAGGTGAAGACGACGACTTCAACACGGACATCGTGCAATTTCCGGGAGACCCAGCACCAAACTCGCGTGACACTTTCAATGAATATGCCGTATCCATCGGTTGGGACTGGGCAAAATCAAGTACATTTGTGAACACCTTCTCAGCAGGATTGGTGCGCACAATCCTCACATTCCCTTCCCTCGAAAACCCCACCTACCCGAATCAGTTTCAGTTTGGCGGCCCACTCTCTAATCCTTATCTTTCATCGTCTTCACAATCCAGAAACGTACCAGTGCCGGAATTCCGCGATAGCGTAACCTGGACAAAGGGCAAGCACACGATGGAATTTGGAGAAGACATCAAGCTGATTCGTCAGATCAGCGCCTTGAAGAATGACTTTAACTTCATAAGTGTTGGACTGGGGGGAAATCTATACCCAGTTAGATCCGACTCAACGTCCCGCCGACATCAATCAGGACACATCCGCAATCAGCAATTGGGACAATTCGTTTCCTTTCATTCTGGGCCGCTATTCCGATGCCAGCAGCAATTTTAACTACAGTAAGGATGGCACCCCTTTCCCGAATGGAACGGGAAAGAACCGAGACTACAACTACAACGAGTTCGAACTCTACTTCCAGGATTCATGGAAGGTCCGTTCAGACCTAACCCTGATTTTCGGTTTGCGCTGGGACTATCACACCGTGCCTTATGAGGTGAATGGTTACCAGTCTGTTCCCAGCGTAAACGAGCCCGCCTATTTTTCGACTCGGGTAAACAACGCCTTGAACGGGGTAGCCGACTATACTTCCACGCCTTTCGTCAGCTATAGCTTGGGCGGCCATGCCAATAATGCTCCCGGTTACTACAATCCGGATTACAAGGACTTCGGCCCAAGACTCGCTCTTGCCTACAATCCCGGGTTCCGCGACGGCCTTCTGGGAAGCATCTTCGGAGACAGGAAGAGTACGATCCGTCTCGGTGGCGCGATCCTGTATGACCGCATCGCAGGTGGTGCCAGTTTCGGTCTCGACCAGAACACTTTCCTGTTCGACTCCAGCGCCAATAACCCTCAATCGTAATCTCGCCACTGACCCGCGGTTCACAGGATATAACTCGATTCCAGCCGGGCTGATCCCTTCACCTCCGGGAGTCACTCCGCCGGTCACGCCTAACGTCACAGCCTCAGGATTCCCGTACGGATTGCTTAACGGAGGCTTTCCGTCGTTCTTCCAGTTCGACACGACTGCCAAGACACCATATTCCATCGTCATGAACCTTGGATTCCAGCGCGAATTGCCTGGCAACTTTCTCTTGGAAGCGAATTACGTAGGACGCCTTGGACGCCGGTTGTTGGCCGTCGGTGATGCCGCCACAATCACCAACTTCAAGGATCCAGCTTCCGGACAGTTCCTGCGCGATGCGTTCGGGAAGCTCGAGAAGCAGGTTCAGAGTGGAACCCCAATCGGTTCGATCACGCCCAACCATTCTTCGAAAACCAGATGGGCGGAACTACGAACTGCCAGAACATTCTGGGGACCCCCAGTTGCACCGCGGGTGTCGCCTATTATCAGGGACAACTGGTGGCCAAGGGTGACCTCTCGGATACGGTCCAGTCATTGGCCCTTTACGATTATTTCTACGGCGCCGGCCTTGGTCCAAACGTCGGCTTGCCAGCCCAAACCGGGGCCAACGGCTACATCGGCAACTACGCCAGCTCCAATTACAATGCTTTGCTGATAACCCTCCACAAACGCATCTCGAACGGGTTACAGTTTGACATCAACTACACGCTGTCGCATTCCATCGACAACGTTTCCGAAATCACCAACAACTACGTAACCTACACGGGAAACGGCGCGGGCTCGTTTGCGACTTGGGCGATCTGCGCACTTGCCGGGCCAGTTCCGACTTTGACGCCAGGCACGTCATCACTGCAACCTATGTTTATGATTTGCCTTTTGGCAACGGCCGTTCCTATATGACCGATGCGCCCCGCTGGATTGACGCGCTAATCGGCGGATGGACTTGGTCTGGCATCGTGAGATGGCGGACAGGATATCCATTCAGCGTAAGCACCGGAGCGTTTCCGACAGCATACACATTGGACTCTCCCGCCTTGGTGCTAACCCCGGGATGGGCTCAAGTCCGGAATCCACACCGACAGCGGTGGAAATCTGCAGTTCTTCAAGAATTCCGACAGCGCGATCAGTTCCCTCAGCTTTCCGGAAGGGGGAATGATCGGGACCAGAAACGCCATGCGGGGACCTGGTTACTGGAACGTTGATATGGGCTTGCAGAAGGCCTTTACCATGCCCTGGAAGGAATCTCACCGCCTCATCGTGCGCGGCGACTGCCTTCAACACCTTCAACCATCCGAGCTTTAACGCTCCTGGTTCTTCTCTCAGCAACCTGGGCAGCTTCGGGTTCATTACTTCGACCTTTTCCAATCCGCGCGTACTGCAGGTCTCGTTACGGTACGAGTTTTAGACCACCTTCAATCACAACGCAGGAAAAAGGGAGACGCTTAAGCGTCTCCCTTTTTTTATTGCTGAAACTCGCCGCTGGTACTCACCTTTGCTGCTCATTCCCGGTGCGCCCCGACCCATCTTCCCTAACCGCTTGCTTCCAAAGGAAAAATGGTGCCTATAGGCGGGTTGGGGTGGTGTAAAATCGAGGCCGTCCCAACAGCCATGTGGGAAAGGCAGCAGTTCGGGTTTCGGCCCACCCGATCCAGCTATGACGCCAGAAACGATAGAGTGCCCCAACTGCCACACGACGAATCCAGCGACGGCCACGCAGTGTACGCGATGCGCCACGCCGATTTTTTCCACCGATGCGACTCTGCTGAATGATGAAAAAAGCAAAGACCGGACTTTGGATGAAAATCCGGCGAATGATGACACCACGCTTGCGGGAGATGCGGCACGCGGCGGAGATGTAACCGATCTCTCCGGCGCGCAGGGATGGTCGCGTCCTGCCGATTCGGTGACTTCCGCAGCCTTCCGTGCCGGCCGACTTACTCCGCACACGAAACTCGGCAAACGCTACGAAATCGTGCAATTACTTGGCGAAGGTGGAATGGGCGCGGTCTACAAAGCCATGGACCATGAAGTCGAGCGCATGGTTGCACTGAAAATTATTCGGCCAGAGTTGGCGGTGCGCGAAGAAATCCTGGCGAGATTCAAGCAGGAACTGATCCTTGCGCGGAAAATCACCCACAAGAATGTAATTCGCATTTTTGATTTGGGCGAAGCCGAAGGCCTGAAGTTCATCACCATGGAATTTATTGAGGGAAAGGACTTGAGTTCCCTCATCCGCGAAAAAGGACGGCTGAGCTTTGAAGAGTGCGCGGACATCATGTCGCAGACCTGCACGGCGCTGGATGCCGCCCACACCGAAGGCGTGGTTCACCGCGACCTGAAACCACAGAACATCATGGTGGATAAGCACGGTCGCGTGATCGTCATGGATTTTGGTATTGCGCGCACCGTCGAACAAGGCGGCATGACCAACACCGGCGCGTTGATCGGCACGCCCGATTACATGTCGCCAGAACAGGTTATGGGCGAAAAGGTAGACGTGCGCTCTGACCTGTTCACCATGGGGATTATTTTTTACCAGTTGCTGGTGGGGCAGCTTCCTTACAAGGCCGACACGATTCAGGGCGCGATGTTCAAGCGCACGCGCGAAACTTCCGCATCGCCGCAATCGGTTGACCCCACAGTGCCGCCGCTATTGAGCGACATTACCGTGAAGTGCTTGCAACTGGATCCGCAAAATCGTTACCAGACCGCAATGGAGATTCGGCAGGATATCGAGGCTTGGCGCGAAGGTTCGACTAAGCGCATAGCACCGCCCGAACCTGTGCTGCCGCCAAAAGTTCCGGTTTGGAAGCGCCCGGTCGTGCTGGTTCCCCTGGCCGCTGTGGTGCTTGTGGCTGGCGGCATCATTTTCGGCGGCAAATTCTTCTCCTCACCTGGCCCCGGCGGAACAACGGGCAAACCTGCCGTCGCTCCGCCGCCGGTGGCTTCACTGGCGATACTTCCCTTTCACAATGCTTCGGGCGACCCAAAGCTTGATTGGCTGGGCTCCAGCATGGCGGAGATGCTGAGCACCGACGTGGGCGAATCCTCCAAGGTGCGCATGATCTCGGAGAATCGTGTCGGGCAGGTGCTGAAGGACTTGCGGATTACGCCGCAGTCGGAGTTGGACCAGCCAACGGTGACACGTGTGGCCAACCACAGCAACGTTGACACCATCGTGTGGGGCAACTACGCGCAATACGGCGAGCAACTACGCATCGATGTCTCGATATTGAACCTGAAAAATAACGAGGTGAAAACGCTAAAGACCGAAGCGGCGAACGAAAAGGAAATTCCGGCCACTGTGGACAAGCTTGCAGCGCAAATCCGTTCGAGCCTCTCTATTTCTGAAAGTCTGCAGAAGGAACTGCAAGCCCAGGCATTCAAGCCATCGAGCGCATCGATTACCGCATTGCGAGCGTATGAGAAGGGATTGCAAGACGCTCGCCAGGGCAACCACGCGGAGGCAGTGAAGGATTTTCAGGGCGCAGTGCAGGAAGACAGTAATTTTGCGCTGGCCTATTCGAAGCTCGCGCAATCCTATTCACAACTGGGCAACGACGACGACGCGGAGCAGGCGGCCCAGAAGGCCGTTTCATTAAGCGCGCAATTGCCCTTGCAGGAAAAATACCTGATTCAGGCGAGTCACGATTCAATTGTGAAGGATTACCCCAAAGCCATCCAGGCGTACGAAAACCTGGTAAAAGTTTCCCCGGACAATGCCGATTACTTGTTTGAGTTGGGAACGGCCTACGAAAAGACCTCGGCCTACGATAAGGCCCGCGATTTGTTCAAGAAAGTGGTGGAGCTGGATCCCAAGCGAATCGAAGGCTTTCTGGCTCTGGGGCGCGTGGAAGTTGAAAGTGGAAATCCGACCGGCGGAATTGAATATTTGACCAAGGCCCAAGCCATGGCGATTGAAGTGGGCGACGACGCAGAGCATGCCCAGGTGGCGCAGGCCATCGGTGTCGCCTATTACTCAATTCCCCGCTATGACGCAGCATTGAAAAGCCTGCAGGAATCGTTGGACATCAAGACGCGGCTGGGCTTGAAGAAAGGCATTGCCGAAAGCCTCGATATGATGGCGACGATTTATGACGCGACGGGGAAACCAGACCTGGCGCTGCAGAATTACACCAAGGCGCTCGGCCTGATGAAAGAACTCGGCGACAAGCAGGGGTTGGCGGACGTGATGGCGGACCTTGGCGTATTCAAGCTGGAGCATGGGAAATACGACGACGCGTTGCAATTGTTCAAGCAATCGCTGCAGTTGCAGGTGGACCTGCATAACGAAACCAGCCAGGGGATGGTGCTCACGAATATTGGCAACACTTACCAGGCCAAAGGCGATTTCGATAACGCTGGAATCTACTACGAGAAATCGCTGGGAGTGCGCCAAAAATTAAAAGTGCCCGGCGACATCGCCGACACGCTGCACAACCTTGCCGAAATTTCGATGAAGACCGGGCACTTTGATCAGGCTCAAGATCAATATTTGAAAGCCCTGGAATTGCGGCGCTCGTCTGGCGATCAGAAGGGCGCAGCACTGGAGTCCTCCGGACTGGGGACGCTCTTCGCGGAACAAGGAAGATACGGGGCGGCTGTGAGCGCGCAACAAGATGCACTGAAAGGCTTCGAAGAGAGCAAGGAAAAGGGTTTCCAGGCCACAGACATATTGCTGGCGTACGGGAATGCGCTGGCGCTGGCAGGGCGGAGCGATGAGGCCGCTAAATATCTGACCGACGCGCTGAACTCTGCCCGCGAGCAGAAGAGTGATCCGCAGGTTGCGACAGCACTCAGTTATCAGGCCAACAACGCATTTTTCCGTGGTGACATGAAGACAGCGACGGCGCTCTACGCAGAAGCTCAACAAGCCGCGGCAAAGACTGGAGATGGCGAACTGATCTTGCTCACGAAGATCAATCTGGCCAACTTGGCGGTTCAGCAGGGGAAATATGCAGCCGCGCTGAGCGCGCTACGCGGTTTGGGTGAGGAAGCGGATTCACTCGGACTGAAGGAACTCTCCACCAAATGCATGGTGTACCGCGGAGAAGCGATGATTGGGATGAAGGATTATGCCGGAGCGCAAAAGGAATTGAACTCCGCGGTATTGCACAGCAACAACCTGGGGCTACGCGTATTGCAGGCCCAGAGCCATTATCAATTGGGACGCGCGATGGAACTGTCGGGCAAAACCAATGAAGCCGCAACGCAATACGCCGAAGCACGCAAGGCAGCAGCTGACGTGTTAAAGGAAGCGCAGACCGATGCGATTACCAAACGATTAGACATGGCGCCAATATACGCGCTGAAGGCCTGACCGGCTGGATAAGATTGTCAAACTAGTTCACTGACAAGTGAACACAGATAATTTTCCCCTAGACGCACACTTCTGCGAGGGCGGCTTTATCACCGCGGCGGTGGAACTAAGTTGAGTTGCGAACAGGCCGCCGAATCAGGCGGCTTGCTTTTTCAGCGTTAGCAGCGCGAACGCCGATAGGCCAACCAGCACGAGCAGCACGCTCGAAGGTTCGGGAACGGTCGAGTTTCCTTGTACCGTAACAGAAGCTGCGTTCAGTGTTGCATCGATCGAGCTGAAACTGGAATCGAGCAGGAAGAAATCGGGATTATTGGGATCGGGGTTATTCGGAATAGTGAAATTGCTGATTCCCGCCCCAATCGCGGTGAAGTCAAAAATCGCCAGATTGCCACTCCCCGCCGCTCCCGAGATTGCACCAATCAAAGTGTCACTGGTGCCGGCCACATTCGAGCCGCTGCCATCGACTGACCCCGGAACGAAGAATGTGGTGCCCGCAGTGGCAAGGAATGGACCTTCCTGCACGCCGGTAAACGCCACTACACCATTCGTAAAGCCTAGATCGAACTGGTAGGCATAGAGGTCGCTCACGTTGGCGATATTCACAGCAACCGTGAAATTGTCACCAACACTTACTGTGGTGGCCGAGGCAACGGCGCTGAGAGTAACAGAATCCGCCCAGATCGGCGAGGAAAAGACGGAAGCCAACAATACCCCCGCCACTATTGTTGCCCATTTCAATCGGTTCATTTCTTTCTCCTATTCCTTCAATGTACTACTGCTACTGGCTATGGACAGGTAGTACCTGCGGGGATCTGCCTGGCCACAGTCGCAAGGTCGAGCACGTTGATAACGCCGTCGCCATTGACGTCGGCGCGTGGATCAAAGCCCGCCTGGCCGGTTTTCGTGCCGAAGGCGGCCTTGATAATGGCGAGGTCAGCGCAATTGACTACGCCGTCGCCGTTGACGTCACCGGTAATTTTCACGGTCAAGGTGGTGGAGCTATTGGTGGCGGCAGAGAACGTAGTGTCGCCCGCATAGCTGTAGGTAATGGTGTAAGGCGCATAGGTTGTGGAAGACGGCAGAGTCGCTACAGGAATTGTCGCGGTCGGGAATGATGTGGAGAATGCGCCGTTTGCGCCGACCGTGGCGGTCTCTGTGACTCCGTTGATCACGATCGATACAGTTTCCCCGGCAGCGGGATAGGAAGTGCCACTGCTGATAGTACCGCCAAGAGTTATAGAAGCCTTACCTACATAAATAGCTTGCGATGCAGTGAGGCCGCTGAAGCTTGTTTTCAGTTGCTGCACGGCTACCGTGGCGATGGAAAGAATCTGCTGGTTGCCAATCGTCACGACGGCGGTGTTGGTGTAATTGCCCAGTGAGGAGTTCGGGCTCAGCAGCGAAATGCTGAACGTCTGACTGGCATTGATGGTCGAGAAGCTGCAGTTCAGGACCTGACTGCCAATTGCTCCGGTGATAGCGCAGGTTCCGGGGCCAGTGTACGCAGGGCTGATGGACCAGGACAACATTCGTGCCCGCAGGCAAAGGATCAGAGAGGGTTGCTCCATTCACGGGGCCGCCAGGGCTGTTACTTACCGTAATCGTCAAGCTGAGCGGGCTGACCCGGCGTTACGGTTCCCGATGATGGTGTAGAGGTGACCGTCAGAGTGCCGCTGGTTGACGGCGGGAACGCCACGACCACATCGTTGAATTGCTTGGTGCGGCCACTGATCGCAGCGTCCACCTTCTTCGTCGGATTGTAAGAAGTCGTGATGTCGAATTCGAACTGGCAATAAATTGGTGGATTCGTAGCCACAGGTGGATTGCCCACCAACATCGGCGTGCTGCAATTTGTGCCGTAAGGTGAAGTTGAATTCACAGCATAGTCTGGATCGTCGTAAAGATGCGGTGTGCTGCCGGTATAGGGCGCCGGCGGAGTGAACTGATCGTTGTTCCAGGAAATTGTCCAGTCGATCGGTCCAACGTAGAAGCTTGGATTTGGTTCCACACCCGGCGTGCCGGAGTACACCTGGTAATGCACGCAGTTGCCATTGGCATAGGGATAGCACAGCGGCACGATCTTGTTGCCGTTGCCAAGCGTTTGATAGGTGAAGAACGACGTGAATCGGCAGTCGAAATCGGTGGAATTGAATGGCGTATCACCATTCGGGCAAATCCCATCCGCGACCGTCGGAGGAACTTCCGAAGCCTGCACCGTTAACGCGAAGGGCTGCAGAATCTGCGGAATGGTCAAAGCCGCAGCGTGCGCGTTTGGATCCGTGCACGGATTGGTCGGGCTCGGGTTCGGGTTCGATGGGCAATTGTAGGTGGCCATGCCGGTCTGATTGGTGCCAGGAGTGAAACTGACAGTGATCAGCTGCGGCGGTGGCGCAAAGGAAGCAGTGACGGTCTGCGCCGAGTTCATGGCGACCTGACAACCCGTCGTTCCCGAGCACGCACTTCCCCACCCCGCGAAGGTGCTGGGTGCGGATGGAGTGGCTGTGAGGATGACAACCGTGCCGCTGGTATAGTTCGCCGCGCAGGTGCCCGACTGCACTCCTGCCGTAGTGATGCAATCGATCTGCTGGAAATTGTCGGTGACCGTGCCGTTGCCTGTGCCGATGGGCGTGACCGTAAGTGTGAAATTGGAAACGAGCGGATTAACAGTCAACGTTGTGCTGGAGTTGGTGGCAGCAGTGAAAAGATGGAATCGCCCGCAAAACTATAAGTAATGGCGTAGGGTGTAGCCGAAACAGGAATCGTCGCGGTCGGGAAGACAACTGAGAACGCGCCATTCGCGCCAATGGCGACGTTCCGCGTAATTCCGCTAAGGGAAATGAAAACCGTTTCACCGGCAGCCGGGAAAGAAGTGCCATTGCCGATTACGCCAGACAAGGTGATGGACGCTGCACCTACCGTAATGGATTGTGACGGTGTGAGGCCAGAGAACGTAGAGACCGTAGAGCCAGTGCCGGTTCCGTTAAGAGGAATGCTTTGCGAGTTGTTGGCTACACCGTTGTTGTTCTTGATGGAAACGAGAGCAACACGGGCTCCTGCGGCAAGGGGCTTAAACGTCACTTGCAAGTTGCAGGAGGCGCCTGCAGCCAGAGTCGCGGGAGACACAGGACACGAATTGACCAGTGAATAATCCGCGATGTTGGGGCCAATGAGCGAAACATTGGTCAGGGCGACCGCGGACGTGCTTGGATTCCTGACGGCGATAGTTTGGGGCGCGCTGGTGGCAGAAACGACCAAGGAGCCGAAGAGCAGGTTTGGCGGCGTGAGGGCAAGCGTAGTTAGGAACGGCGAAACTGCCGGCGGACTGGCCATTACGATGCCAAATGGCGTCGATAGCGGGAAGGAAGAAGTGACAGTATTCGTAGCAGTGGAGATAAGAGAAACGGTGCTGCTGCGGGTGTTAGGCACGTATACCGTGGAGCCATCGGGAGTGACCGCAATGGATTGCGGCGCGTTGCCGACGGGAATCGTGGTGGTGAGAGTGTTAGTGGAAGTCTTGATCACGGAAACAGAGTTGGATACCGCGTTCACGACATAGACTTGCGAACCATCGGGAGTGATGGCCAAGTCATAGGGGAGGATTCCCTACAGGTACAGTCGCGACGACGGTATTGCTGGGAATGTTGAGAATGGTAAGGAATCCCGGAGCGGTGGTTGAGGCGCAGGATTGCAGGAAATAGCCCAAAGTACCTGCAGGATTGAATGACGGGCCGATAATGCAACCCGCGGTAAGTTGTCCCGGCGGAGGAGCAAGGGTGATCGTGGACACAAGTGTATTGGTGCTGGTGTTACCACGGCGACGCGATTATCAATCGAACTGCCCGCATAGACGAGCGAGCCATCCGGAGTGATGCTGACCCACCCGGCAGGAAAGCCTATATTGATGGTGGCTACAGGAGCGTAGTTGCTGTCGTAGACCGAAAGATTATTGTCCCCAAGATCCACGGTGTATCCAAAGTTTCCGTTAGGCGCAACGACGACGGCGGTAACGCCCGCCCCGGCGGGAATGGTAGTGCGTAGAGTGTTCGTGGTGGTGTCAATGGCGTCCACAAGGTTGTTATTATTGTCGGCGACGAAAATCCGGGTTTGGTCCGGGGAAAGCCCCAGCGGCTCATTGAAGGTGGTCACGGGAATAGAGGCAACGAGCTGATTGTTGGACGTATTGATGACGTCGAGGCAACAATTTGCCGAGACCACGCTCCCGATATAGGCGTAAGGGGGATTGGGAGAGACGGTAAGCTGGGTCTCATTGAAAATATCTCCAGACGTTGCGGTGATGGTGGACGCACCCGCGGCAAGCGCGGTGGCCAGGCCACCGGAGGTGATGGTTGCTACGCTCGTGGTTCCGGAATTCCAGGTGACGGAGGAAGTGAGATTCTGCGTGGAACCGTCACTGAAGGTACCAATCGCCAGAAACTGTTGAGTGGAATTAACAGAGAGAGTTGGGGTCGCCGGAGCAATCGTAATCGAGACGAGAGTGATGCCCGCGGGATTGATGGTAATGCTGAGAGCTTGCGTCTGCACGTTGGCCGCGGCATCCGTCAGCTTGACCGTGAAATTGTACGTGCCAATAGCACTGGGGGTGCCTGAGAGTACGCCAGCGGAGGGAAGTGCTGAAAAGCCTGGAGGCAGAGAGCCGGAAAGCAGGGACCACGTATAGGGAGTTGTGCCGCCAACGGCCTGCAAACTGAACGAATAGCCCGTACCCAGATTTCCCGCTGGAAGAGATTGCGTGGCGATGGCCAGATTATTCCCAGGAACCGCGCCGAACACTTCACGAATGCGGTTGTTGAACAAATCAGAGAAGAAAAGATTGTCGTTCGAATCGCCTGCCAGACCAAACGTAAAGCCCAGTTCGGCAGCAGTGGCCGAGCCGCCATCACCAGAAAAACCAAAGGTGCCATTCCCTGCGACAGTCTGAATGAGTCCGGTAGAAGCAACAACTTCGCGTACCCGCGCATTGCCGGTGTCACCGAAAAATAGATTGCCAGAATGGTCTACGAAGAGGCCGTAGGAACTGCCAATCTCCGCAGTGTTGGCGGCAATGTTATCCCCGTTGTACCCTACGGTTCCGGTGCCCGCGACAGTGATAATTTTGCCATTGGAAGCGAGAATTTCCCGAATACGGTAATTCAGGGAATCAGAGAAGAAAATATTTCCTGAGGCGTCACCATAAATGCCGGTGGGCTGATTCACCTCGGCTTGTATGGCTGCAATATTGTCGCCGTTATAACCATTCGTGCCGGTGCCTGCGATGACTCGCACCAATCCCGTGGCGGCAACCACCTCACGCACCAGCGCGCCCTGATAGTCAGTGAAGAAAATGTTTCCACTGGGATCAACGTAAATTCCCCAGGGCTGATTGAGGATGGCCTGGTTTGCTGGGCAGCCATCTCCGAGCGCGTCCGTCTGATTCGCACAACCCGTCCCGCCGCCCGCAATCGCGGTAATAATTCCTGTAGTGGCGGAAACTTTACGAATCAGGTTGTCATCTAGATCCGCGATGAAGGTGTTTCCCGAAGCATCCAGAAAAACGCTGAAGGGATACAGCGTGGCTTGCGTGGCCAAACAGCCATCTCCAAAGGCGTCCGTCTGTCCGGGACAACCGGTGCCCCCACCCACAACCGTCTGGATGACATGCGTTGATGTGTTAACCTCGCGAACGCGTTGATTGATCAGGTCAGCGATATACAGATTGCCAGACGAATCTACAGCCACGTCGTACGGCTCACCAAGTTGGGCCTGGGTAGCCAGAAGTCCGTCCCCGCTAAAACTGGGAGTGCCATTCCCTGCCACAGTCTGAATAAGACCTGAGGATGCGACTGCTTCACGGACGCGAGAGGCATACTGATCCGCAAGGTAAACGTCATTCGAGGAGTCCACAAAGACGCCGTAAGGATAGACGAGCGAAGCATCGGCAATAGGACAGTTATCGCCATAGTTGTCGGTCTGGCCGCTGCATCCGGCCCCACCACCAGTGACGGTGTGGATTGCTCCGGTTGAAGCAACAATTTCGCGCACTCGCGCGTTCCCTGAGTCGGAAAAATAGACGTCGCCCGCCGTATCAACGAAGAGCATACCGGAGGAGAAGAAACTTGTGCGGTGGTTGCAGCATTGCCATCACAGGCAAAGCCCGGTGTGCCATTACCCGCAATCGTTACAATCAGGCCAGTCGCGGCGGTCACAACACGGATGCGTTGGTTGCTCGTGTCCGCTATGAAGATATTGTTGTGGCTGTCGACGAATACTCCCGAAGGCGCATCAAGCGTCGCGAGCAAAGCGGAGCACCCGTCACCAGCAGTATCCAACTGATTCGGACAGCCGGTCCCGCCACCGACCACCGTTTTCATTAATCCTGTTGAAGCAACGAGTTCACGAATGCGCGAGTTGCCGGAATCGGCGATGAATAGATTTCCATTGGCGTCGACAAAAATCTGACCCGGCGCGGAAAGCAGAGCCGCGGGTCCTGTGCAGCCATCTCCCAACACATCGGTTTGCCCGGTACATCCGCTGCCGCCTCCAACAACTGTGGTGATGATTCCAGTGGAGGCCGTTACCTTGCGTACAGTCCCATAGATCGAATCCGCGATGTACAGGTTCTGATTTGCGTCGAGTGCCAGACCGGAAACGTTACCGATCCCCGCTTTAGTCGCCAGTCCGCCGTCGCCGGAATTCACCAGGTAGAAAAGTCCACCATTTCCGCCACCGTGGTAAGCGTTCCGCTGCTGGATATTTTGTAAACTTCCCCGCCTTCCGAGATATAACTTTCCGCACCGACGTACAGATTCCCGGATGAATCTTTGAGGACTGCGGAAGGATAGCCAACCGCCACCTGGAGTGCGGGCAAATTATTGGGAACTCCCCCGGCAACAGTATTGATCGTGCCAATTGCCTGCGAGAAAGCGAATGGCGTAACAATCGAAAGCAAAGCAGTGAGGAATAGAAATTTCTTGAGCATGTGTCGTGCTTTCATCCTTGCGTCCGCAGGAGGGGAAGGTTGATCAGAGCAGGTTTTCCGCCGGAAGGCTCAAGAGTAATCAGAAAAAGCTGATGAGAAGCCACGTGCCAGGCGTCGAAATCCCTCTTGGACATTAGAAACTGCAGCGAGACCTGCGAACTGGCATGGGAGTGCACCACCAGGTTGGAGGTTGCCGTCACCAATTGGGCTGGAACCGATCCGCTAGGTAAGCCTACGCGAGTGATGGTTACGGGAGTGGTGCCGGGGTTCACAAAACTAATTTGCAGGGTAATCCTAACTTGAGTACCCAGGTCGGTGTTTTCCGTTATTTTGTAACTTCCGGTAATCTTGGGAGTCGCCGCGTAGGACGGCGGAAGAAGAACGATTTGTGAGATGAGTACTAAAGCCAGCCAGATCCGCGCTAAGCGTTGGCACAATTTCATAATGCCACGTTCCTTTCGAAATGCTTGAAGACTACCAACCAACTTGTTCGGCTACTAATTTGCAACCGCGGGCCGTTACTACTTGCGCCGATGTGAAATTCGCATGAAATTCAAGTGTCGACTGATCTCCAAATCACCGGCCTTGGCTCATGGAACTCAATCGGGACTATTCACTGCTCGTCGTCTGGGGGACGGTTGTTCTCCGGGAGCAGCCCGGACACTTCGCTTTCTATCTCGATTCCCACCGGCTTGGCAACAACTTTGTGACCCGGCCGGACTGACACTTCTGTGAAGATCTTCAGGAGCAACTCCTTATCCAAACGCGGAATGCTGCCAGGCAAACCATCCCGCGGTGCGGTCATGCTAAGCCTTCCCTTTCTAGTGATTTGGGGACGCCCACGCTTGCTCGTGTTCGTCGCTGTGAGGGAGTCGAATTCACAGACAGTCGGATAGAAGAACTAATTTGCAAAATAGCGTCGGGGCAGGCGGAAGCCGGAACTATTTTGCACACTTTTTCCCTTTGCGTTTCTATCGGCAAATCTTGCTTAGCCTCCGCAATCCGTAATGTTTCTTTAGCTCAGGCAAATAAAGGCGCTTAACTCGCGTCTATCTTGAGTAAAATGGCATCCCGCACGCAAGAGACGCCGTGGGGCATTAAGGGGTTTTTCAGGGCATGCTGAACGATTCGGCCCAGAATCCGGTGGATCATCGCCTGGATTCGTGGAAAGAAATTGCGGCCTATTTTGGTCGCGACGAACGCACCGTTAAGCGTTGGGAAAAGGAACGGGGGCTTCCTGTCCACCGCATGCCCGGCGGCGGTAGAGGAACCGTCTTTGCCTTTGCCTCAGAGCTTTCGACTTGGCTTCGCTCTTCTCAAATCAAAGAGACTTCCGACAGTGGCACAAAAATTCAAGTAGTACTGCCAACCAAAGAAGCATCTGCACCCGAGCATGCATTAGCCGTCAGGCGTTGGGGATATATCGGTGCTGCGCTAGGACTCGGGTTTCTATTCCTCGCGCTGATTGCTTTCACCCGATTCTACAACTTGCACTCCGTTCACGGGCATTTGCTGCCCGCGGTTACGCCCCGTGTCAGCATCGAAGCCCACGAAAAGGCTGTAGATCTTTACCTTCAGGGGCGGTATCACTGGAATAAGCGGACACCCGAAGATTTGACTCATGCGGAAGATGATTTCGCAAAAGCCGCACAATTAGACCCGAACTACGCACTGGCTTATGCAGGGACCGCGGATTGTTACAACTTGCTGCGCGAATACACCAGCACTCCGGCCAGCCAGACATTTCCCCTGGCGATAGCGGCAGCCCGAAAATCGATCGAATTGGACCCCGACCTTTCCGAGGGCCACCGTGCGCTGGCTTTCGCGTTATTCCACTGGAATTGGGATGTACAGGGTGCGGAACAAGAGTTCAAGCGTGCAATCGAACTGAATCCAAAGGATGTCGAAGCTCATCACTGGTACGCCACGGCCCTGATGGCTCTGGGACGTTTACCCGAATCCGTTACACAGATTGAGACAGCTCGCCAACTGGACCCTGCGTCCTCTTCTATAGCCGCCGATCGCGCGGTAATTCTCTACAGCAGCGGACGCACTCAGGAAGCCATCACCATTCTGCAGGAGCTTAGTGTCGCCGATCCCTCGTTTTACTCGCCCCCGAGCTATCTCGCACGCATTTACTTCGAGCAAAGGGAGTATCCGAAATATTTTGACCAGGCAGAAATCGCCGCTAAGCTCAGGCACAACGATCAGGAGCTTGCCTCTCTCGCTGAATCGAGGAAACGATTTAAAGAGGGTGGAGAAACGCTTTTGCTTGAGGGCATGCTGCAAGAACAGTTAGAGGCGTTCCGGCAGGGTCGCACGGACGCGGTCTCCGTCGCCACAATTTACGCCACGATGGGCAGAAAAAGAGAAGCTATGGACTACCTGGAGAAAGCCTACCAACGCCACGACTATTCTTTGATTGGGGTTCGCACGACCTGGATGCTGAGAAATCTCAAAGATGATCCGCAATTGATCGACTTACTGAACCGTGTCTATAGTCACGGTGCGCAATCAGCAGCGAATTAGACTCTTCTCATTAGCTTTGCTGAAACGAATCCAGCGCCGGCTGCAATTCATCGTAAGTGGTAAATAGATTCAGCAGTCCTACCATCTTTAGCGTCTGCACCGTGAACTTGGATGGCTTCAGCAAGCGAATGGTTCCGCCACTCTGTTTGCAGGAGGTCAAATAGCGGACGAACATGCCGATGCCGCTGGAGTCAATCGTAGGCACTTCCTCCAGATCAAGAATGATTTTGAACTGTCCCTGGCCGAGGAGCTCTGCCATGGTCGAGTTGAAGCGGTCCAGCGGAGGCCCCATGCTCAGGCGCCCTTTCAGCTTCACCAACTTAATTCCTTCATGCGTTTTCGTCTCGATATCCAAAGCAAACCCCCTGACCATGGAACACTAACATAGCAGCAGCCTTCGTTGACACTCCTGTAATGCTTTGTTAGAGTGCGCGGACAAGTTATTTAATCCTGACACAAAAAGCAAGGAACAGGTCTTCAGGCGACGCTCCCCCGCAATCATTGTCGCCAGACAGAAAGTCGATCGTTGACCAACAGGGAGCAAGAATCAATCCTCGATCTCTCTGAGCTCTCCACTCAATTGCTGGCAGAGCAGGAACTAACCCCGCGCGCCCGGGTACTTGCCCGGTTCGTCAGTTCCCTTCTCGGAGACTCCGCCGTCAGCGTCTATACCATTGGCGTAGACGGAGAATCCAGCTTCTGGGTGCCGAAAGCAACCGTCGGCGAAGCTACGATTCACGAACAGGCGATCCCGCTTGATTCCGGGTTAATGGCTTCGCTGGATCAGGATGCCTCGCCGGTCATTCATAAGGGAAAAGATCTCAAACGCGAGGATTATCCACACATTGACACTCGCCGCTCTCTGCTTTCCCTCGCCTATCTTCCGCTTATCCATAAAGAGAATCTCGTTGGGGCCTTGGAAATCCTCTCGTTCGAGGAAGAACTCAGCGACGACGCGATTGAAGCATTGCAACCCGCAGCTGGCGTCGCTGCGACTGCGATCGTTACCGCGCAGTCCTACGAAGACGAACGCCACGGCACGCTGAGTTCTATCACGCGCATCACTCAACTCTACGACCTGGAAAAAGTATTTTCGTCCACTCTGGAGATGGGGGAACTGCTGCCACTGATCGGCTCCAAATTCATGGAGATTCTCGAGTGTCAGGCCGTGAATATCTGGCTGTTATTGCCCGATGAAAGCGTGGAATTGATGCATCAAGCGGGAGAGGATCCCACCACGTTCAAAGGTCAAATCCTAAAAGCAAAAGAGGGCATAGCCGGCGGCGTTTCCGATGACGGCGTGCCGCTCTGCCTCTCGGATCCCACTGCGGATTTGCTCCGTCAGCGAAATGAAGTTGCTCCGGAGGCTCCGGTGCAATCCTTGATTGCTGCGGGGATTTTGGATCAAGGGGCCCTGGTCGGAGTCATTGAGGCAGTCAACAAGCTGGATGGCACGCCCTTCGACGACGACGAACTGTTTACACTGAGCAGTTTGTCCGAGACCGCTTCCACAGCGCTGCACAACGCGGGCCTGCTGATGGCCGAGCGCAAAGTGGAAATTCTGGAAACTCTGAACACCGTCAGCCACGAAATCACTTCCACATTGAATCTCGAGCGCATGCTGCAGACCATCGTCAACGCGCCGCAAGCCGTCATTCCTTACGAACGGGCCGCCATCGTCCTCGAACAACGCGGCCGATTCAAGCTGAGTGCCGTCACCGGGCTGACACAAGTGAACGCCGACGCGCCAGACATTGCGCCGCTGAATGAAATTCTGCAGTGGGCGGCGTTGTCGGAAGAGGTTCTCCACATCCGTCAACATGGGGATGATATCGACAGCGATCGCGAAGAAACCCGCGCGAAATTCAGGAAATATTTCGCCGAATCCGGAATGCGCGGCTTTTATGCTCGCCCACTGAATGACGATACCGGGCGGGTTGGCATGTACGCCATGGAAAGCAGTGATCCTGATTTTCTCGGGCCCGCACACATTGAAATTCTGGAAGTGCTCGCTGGACAAGCGACAGTGGCGTTGCGCAACGCGCAGATGTACAAGGAAGTTCCGTTCATTTCCGTGCTGGAACCGGTGCTGGTTCGCAAGCGCAAATTCATGGCCATGGAGAAGCGCCGCCGCACATTGTTTCTCGTTCTGGGAGCACTCGCTTTGCTTTTCCTGATCGCGTGCCCTCTTCCCCTTCGCGTCGATGGAGACGCCGTAGTGTCGCCCGGCCGGCGCGCCTTGGTGCAACCTGAACTCGAAGGTGTGGTCGGAAAGGTATTCGTTCACGAAGGTCAGCTTGTGCAGCGTGGACAGGTACTTGCTGAAATGGAGGAGTGGAGCCTGCGCTCCTCTCTCGCCGAGGCTCAGTCCAAGTACGAATCCGCAATGATGCAGATGAATCGCGCCTTGGCAGCCAACGATGGAACAGATGCAGGGGCTCGTCGTGTGCAAGCAGATTATTGGAAGGCAGAGGTTGAGCGGGCACGGCAATCACTCGAGAAAGCTCAACTGCGCTCACCGATCGATGGAGTAGTCGCAACCTCGCATGTCGAGGATTTCGCAGGCCGCAAACTGCAGCAAGGGGACACGTTCGCCGAAATTGTTAACACAGCCCAGTCGACAATTGACGTAGCGGTCGAAGATGTTGATGCTGGCTTGCTGAAGGTCGGTCAGAAGGCAGTCATCAAGCTGAACAGCTATCCTACGCGGACGTTTCATGGAGACGTGGAAATCATCAGCCCGAGAGCGGAACTCGTTCACGAGGCACCCGTTTTCTATGCTCGAGTTGGTGTACCGAATGCCGATGGGGCCATTCGATCGGGAATGGAAGGTCGAGGCAAAATCCGAACTGGGTGGCGGCCCGCTGGATATGTTCTCTTTCGGCGGCTGTTCATTTGGCTGTATTCCAAGATTTGGTATTGGGTGGGCTGGTAGAAGTGGGGAGGATGAGAAGCATGAGAAGTCTGATGTTGCCAATCGCGGTGGGCGCGACTCTTCTTGCCGTAGGCTGCGGCGACAATTCGCCGAACACACCTGCCACGACTAATGCCGCCACGGCCCCAGCGACTCCTGCATCAAAGGTCGCATCCGCGGTCGAAACTTCAGACTCCGTGCTGGTCGTTACAGGCCCGATTATTGTGGAACATCAGATTGAACTCACCGCCCAGCGCGATGGCATTCTCGAGAAGGTTTTCTTTGACGCCCCATCGCGGGTCAAAGCCGGAACCATCCTCGCCCAATTGGATGCCCGGCAAATCGCCTCGAACCTGGAAGCCGCTCGCGCTAAATCGCGCAGTATCGCCGCTGACCTGAAAAATTGGGAGGCTGAGACTGAAGTATTGAAAGCGGACTACGGGCGCGCGCAAAACCTCTGGGATCTAGGCCTGATCTCGCAAGAACAATTACAGCACGCCAAGTTCAAGGCCGAGTCGGATCAGTGGGACGCCAAGCGAGTTCAGGAATTACTGAACAACTCTCATGAGGAAGAGCACTCTTTGGAACTCGAACTGGAAAAGACCAAGATAACTGCTCCCTTCGATGGCTTGATTGCACGGCGCTATGTACGCGAGGGCCAATCGATCAACAAGGGAGACCGTTTGTTCTGGGTGACAGCAGAAGCACCACTGCTGATGCGCTTCACGCTGCCCGAGCAGCTACTTCGGCCGCGTCCACTCCGCTCAGCAGTTTGAAGTTACTTCACCTGATTTACCCGGCGAAAAACATACCGCGCATGTGAAAGAGGTCAGCCCGGTAATTGATCCCTCGAGCGGCACTTTTGAAGTACTCGTCGAATTGCTTGGAGACCGTGGCTCTTTTCGACCCGGCATGACTGCCAACGTGCGCGTCGAGAACGCCCACTAGCTACCCGCATGAATCTTACCCGCGCACTTGACGTCGCCCTGCCGGAAATCCCGGCGCGCACCATGGCTGAGCATTACCCTCGTCTCGATCCCGGAACCACGTTTCGTGAACACATCGAGAATGGCAAGCCAATCATCCGCGTTTATGTTCCCAGCTCCAATTGCATGTTTAAGTTTCCTCCTTCGCAGTGGAAACTGGCTCAGATGTTCGACGGACAACGCTCTTTTGCGGAAATTGCCGAGCTTTATTCGCAGGAGAATAGCGTCGAGTACGACGCACAAGAAGTTCGTGAGTTCGCCGCAGAACTCGAGGCCATCCAGTTCTGGTTCAAGACACCCCAGGAAAAGAACATCCTCCTGATGCAGCAGACCACCGAGGAACGCCGAAAAAAAATGCAACAACGGAGCCGGTGGGCAGATCTTTCCATGGTGGTATTCCCGGCATTCAATCCTGATAAGTTCTTGACCAAGCTGTACAGTCACACCCGCTTTGTTTACACCCCTTGGTTCACCATACTCACGCTTTGTTTTTTCGCCGTAACTCTGGGCATCACTGTTACTCATTGGAGCCAAATCGGCCGTGATACCGGCGAGTTTTACAGTTTTACGAACAAAACCTGGGGCGACATTTTCACTCTTTATGGACTTACTTTGGCCGTTGTGGTCGTTCATGAATTCGCACACGCTTATGTCTCAAAGCATTTTGGTGCACGTGTTTCTGCAATGGGCTTCGCCCTGGTCTTCTTGACACCGGCGCTTTACACCGACACGACGGAAGCTGAGGTCACCACTTCACGCTATGAGCGCCTCGTCGTAACGATTGCCGGCGTGTGGTCTGAGTTGATGATTTGTTCCATCGCTACAATCGTCTGGTGGGGGACGCCCCCTGACACCCCGGTTCACAATGGCGCTTATTTCATGATGATGATTACCGGGTTCGTGTCGGTCCTGGTTAATTGGAATCCGCTAATGAAGCTCGACGGATACCACATACTTTGCGACTTGATCGACATTTCCGGCCTGAAGGAAGATTCCACCGCATTCGTTTCTGCTTGGGTAAAGAAAAATATTTGGCGCCTGCCGGTGGAAGTGCCTTATGTCCCGAAAAGGCGGCGTTTTGGGTACGCAGTTTATGCCCTGCTCTCGGGCGCGTACAGCTACATGGTCATGTACGTTGTTGCAAGGTTTGTTGGCAATGTCGTCCGCAATTTTAGTCCCGAGTGGGGCTTCATTCCTGAATTGGCAGTTGCCGGTTTGATTTTTCGTTCCCGAATCCGTCTCTTGGTGAACTTTATGAAATTTGTCTACCTGGATAAAAAAGACCGCCTGATTGCGTGGCTTACTCCTCAACGCTCTTTGGTCGTCGGCGTTGCCATCCTCATCCTTCTGGCCCTGCCTCTTTGGCGCGATTCCGTTTCTGGCCGGTTTGTGCTCGAACCGGAAAGAGTCGCAACGATCCGGGCCCACGTGCCCGGAAAAATAACTGCGGTCTACGTTGGAGAGGGCGAGCAAGTTTCGGTTGGCCAAACTGTCGCCAGACTCCAGAACGTGCCCTTGGAATCGGATTATGGGGACGCCCAAGCCCGCCTTAGCTCCGCCACAGAACGCGCCAATCGAGCTTCGTTGCAATATGCCGGTTTTGGCAGTGCGTTGAAGGAGCGTGAACAGGTCGCAGCGCAGGAACTTCAACTTGCAAAGAAGACGAGCGAACTGCAACTGGTCAGCCCCATCTCCGGGATTGTAATGACACCCGCCGTTGGCGATTTAATCGGGAGCTATCTGGCGGAAGGTCGCGAGCTCTTACAAGTCGCCGACATTTCGGTGTTGCGCGCACGAATCTATGTCTCGGAGTATGACCTGTACAGGATTCAGGGAAACGCTCAAGCAATGCTCCAGGTGCAGGGCGCGTTTCAGAAATGGACTGCCCGGATTACCTCCATTGCACCCGAGCCTACGGAGATGGACCCAAAACTCCTGGGAGAAGTGAAATTGAAGGGCATGAACCCGCCGCACTACTACTTGGTGGATCTGCAGGTTGAAAACCAAAATCTAGGGCTCAAGCCGGGCATGACGGGGTTGGCCAGGGTGTATGGAAAACGAAAGAGTATTCTCGAAATCGGGTGGTCGATTTTCGCTGATTTCTGGGGACGAAAGCTCTGGTAATTAGGGGTCAAACGGCCTATCCACATTTCCAGGTAAGCGACCTTCAAAACTCTATCGGGATCAAAAAAAAGGAGCCCCGCTCGGGGGCTCCCTTGATTATCCTGAGTTGCGGGCCGACTAGGCCAGACAACCCGTAATGCTTATCCCTTATGCATCGCACCAGTTTTGTGGACCGCGCCGGTCTTGTGAACCGCTCCGGTTTTATGTACTGCACCGGTCTTATGAACCGCACCAGTCTTGTGAACCGCACCGGTCTTATGAACTGCTCCGGTCTTGTGCACAGCACCGGTCTTATGGACCGCCCCAGTTCTGATCGCACTACCCTCGCTGACCGTACCGGTTGCGACATTGGCCTTCTTGGTGGTCTTGAGTGTGCTAATCAGGCTCTTCTTTTCGATGGACATTGTGTGGTTCCTCTCTCTGAATATTTTTTCTTCCCGCCGACGTTTCGGAATAGAGCACGGCATGTGCCAAACACCTGCAGTCCGTCGATTCTTACCGCTCATTGAAAATAAAGCCCTTAGTACTTCGGTACTACCCGCCCTCAGGCCGAGGGGGGTGAAATATTCGCGGACGGTTAAAATTTAACCTTCTATGGGTTCACTTTTTAAACCTTTTTCGCCCTTTTCACTTTTCCTGGATGCCATGTTTCCGGCAGAGATACTTCATCCTCTGATTGTCGATCTGCAACAACTTCGCGGCCGCCGTCTTTTTCCCGCCAGTCCGGCGCAGCGCGGCTTTCAGGTAGGCCACCTCGATCCGCTGCATTTCCGCGTCGAAATCCACCCCGCTCTCCGGGATGAGGATGGCTTCCTGGCTGGCTGTGCTCG
Source organism: Candidatus Acidiferrales bacterium (assembly GCA_963837885.1). Lineage (GTDB taxonomy): Bacteria > Acidobacteriota > Terriglobia > Acidiferrales > UBA7541 > Acidiferrum. The sequence goes on from CAWIPD010000001.1 coordinate 124,663, forward strand.
AGTACAGCAGGTTTTGCGGCAGATGCTCGGCCGTAATAGTGGAGCTGTCCGTCACGATGACCAGCCGTTGAACGATGTTTTCGAGCTCCCGGACATTTCCCGGCCAGGGATAATCCTCCAAAATTTCCAGCACTTCCGGCTTAAGAGACTTAAGTGGCTTATTGGCCGCGGCACAGTAGATCCGCAGGAAATGGTCCACCAGCAAGGCCACGTCTCCTGCCCTTTCGCGCAGCGGCGGAATGAAAATGGGTACTACATTGATGCGGAAGTAAAGATCCTCGCGGAAGCGCCCCTTCCGGACGCAGTCTTCCAGGTCTTCATTGGTGGCAGCGATCAGCCGGAAGTCAATTTTGCGCGCTCCGCGGCCGCCCAGCCTCTGTACTGACCGCTCCTGCAGCACGCGCAGCAATTTGCTCTGCAGGCTGGGGTTCAGCGTGGTGATCTCATCCAGAAAAAGCGTCCCACCCTGCGCCAGTTCGATCAGGCCCGGTTTGGGGGAATCGGCGCCGGTGAAGGCGCCCTTCTCATAGCCGAACAGCTCGGACTCCATCAGGGTCTCTGGTAAAGCCGAGCAATTCAGGCAAACGAAGGCTTCGTTGGCCCGATTGCCGCACTGGACTATTGCGTTCGCCACCATCTCTTTACCAACGCCGCTCTCTCCGCGAAGAACGACGGAAGCATTGGTGCCAGCTACCGCTTCGATGGACTGGTAAATCTTCTGCATCTCCGCACTGACGCCGAGCAATCCAAAGAAGGAAGAGCGATTCTCAACCTGCTGAATCACGCGCCGGCCTTCCAACTCCAGAGCGCGCTTAGCAATTGCACGAGAGAGCACCAAGCGGAGTTCTTCGTAATTCAAAGGAAACAGGAAAAACTCGTCTGCGCCAGCCTGGCTGGCCTTTAGCAGCAATGTCCGGTGAGGGGAACGGGTGAAAGTCAAAAGGACGACGTCATCGCGGATCTCGCGCATGCCCTTGAGAATATCCAGGCCGTCCGACGGCCCATCGCCAACACAATCCAGGTCGAAGACAATCGCGTGCAGTTCCGGCTGTTCCAGAGTGTTCTTGATTTCAGATTCGGCAGAAGCAATCGTAAGGCGGAACTCTCCGCCAAGGTGCTTGCGGAATTCGGGGAATAGTTCCGCGTCATCCGTAATCAGAGAAAGAGAATAATGTTCTGGATTAGCCAATGAACCTGACCGTCTTGCGCAGCAAGATAAGCGGGAATTATAAGAGAGTGCCGCGGCAAGAGGAAGCGGGAACTGGAGGGACGTAGCGATTCTTGGCTATTGCTGCGCTATGCGCTCGCCAGAATGATATCCTCTCTGCAATGAGGGGTGGGTTAGTCGTCATAAACTGCTATTTGATTCCCGTGATTTCAAGGGGGGCGTCTTCCATTGCCTCAAACACCCAGCTTTTTGCCAATTTTGGAGCCACGAATGACTTGTCCTGTCCGACGAATTCTCTTGATCGTATGCCTCCTCGCTCTTTCTTCCACTCCCATCTCATCTCAAGGCTGGGATCATCTTGGCAAAGTCGACGCAGTGTCAAAACTTAGTGACGGGGTAGAACTTTCTTCGGGCAATGCCAAAGTGAGGGTTTCATTTATCCGCGAAGGCATCGTGCGCGTGCGCGTCGCTCCTCATGGCACGTTTCCACCGGACCATTCCTGGGCCATCGTCCAGGCACCCCAGCCTCCAGCAGTATCCGTGCAGGACTCCCCAACCGAGGTCAGACTCTCCTCGGGCGACGTCGCGGTCACCGTGCAGAAATCTACGTTACTTGTCGCGTTTCTCGACGCCGGAGGAAACGTAGTGCTTGCCGATGAGCCATCCATGCCGATGGCTTGGAACGGCGACCGCATCAAGGTGTGTAAGAAAATGCCGCTGCTCGAAAATTACTACGGCTTGGGCGATAAGCCGGGACCTCTAAATAGGCGCAATCGCTCGTTCACCATGTGGAACACGGATTTTTTCGGCTGGCAGGAATCCGACCAGCCTCTTTACAAGACACTCCCTTTCTTCATCGGGATGAGCGAGGGCAAGGCTTACGGCATTTTCTTCGACAACGCCTATCGCAGCAATTTTAATTTTGGCCTGGAATCGCCCGATTATTATTCATTTGGAGCTGACGGCGGCGAGTTGAATTACTACTACATCGCCGGTCCAGATCCCCGCAAAGTCGTCGAAGCCTATGCAAATCTCACCGGCCACATCGAGCTTCCTCCTTACTGGACCCTGGGATTCCAGCAGAGCCGCTATTCTTACTTTCCCGAAGCGCGCGTGCGGGAGATCGCACGCACCTTCCGTGAAAAGAAAATTCCCGCGGACGCCATTTATCTCGATATCGATTACCAAAAGGGATATGCGCCGTTCACTGTCAACCGGGAATACTTTCCAGACTTTCGAGAACATGATTAAGGATCTGACCGCGGAAGGTTTTCATACGGTGTTGATCACCGACTTGCACATTAAGTACGACCCGAACCACGGTTACCCGCCTTACGATTCCGGCAGCAAGAATGATGTTTTCGTAAAAAAGGCGGATGGAACGCTCTATGTGGGTGACGTGTGGCCAGGACCCAGCGTTTTTCCCGACTTCACCTTATCGCGCGTGCGGGAGTGGTGGGGCGAGCAGTACAAGGATTTCGTGAACATGGGCGTTTCAGGCTTCTGGAACGATATGAACGAGCCGGCTCTGTTCAATGTTCCCACAAAGACCATGCCGCTGGACAACCGTCATCGCATGGACGATGGCACTACGCTGGATCATCGCGCGGTACACAATGTCTTCGGCATGGAGAATGTACACGCAACCTACGATGGGTTGCGCAAGCTTCGTCCAAATGAACGGCCATTTGTCCTCACTCGCGCGGCCTATTCCGGCGCACAGCGCTACGCGGCTACGTGGACCGGCGACAATTCCAGCACCTGGAATCACCTGAAAATGAGCGTCCCTCAACTGATGAATATGGGGCTATCCGGTTTTCCGATGGTCGGTGACGACATCGGCGGATTTGCGGGTTCTCCCCCAATGGACTTGCTGACGCGTTGGATTGAAGTCGGCGCATTCAATCCTATTTATCGTGACCACACATCCATGGGCACCAATGATCAAGAGCCGTGGGTCGGCGGCCCTGAGCAAGAAGCGATCCGCAAACGTTACATTGAACTGCGCTATCGATTGCTTCCCTACTCTTACACAGCTTTGGAGGAGACAGCGCGGACTGGCTTGCCCTTGATGCGGCCCGTCTTTTTGGACTATCCGCAAAGCACGGCTTTCTATGAAGACGATCGGGACTTTCTGTTTGGCCATGACTTCCTTGTTGAACCTGTGATCACCGAAATGGTCGACCCGCTGGGCGTAAAACTTCCGCCAGGTGTCTGGTACGATTTCTGGTCGGCAAAGCGTTACACAGATGCCGACAAGACTTCCCTGCGCCCCAAACTCGACGAAATGCCGATCTTCGTTCGAGCGGGAGCTATCATTCCTATGCAAAACGTAATTCAATACACTGCTGCAGACTCCGACGGGGCCTCTCCTATTGCGCGTCTACCCAGGCGAAGATTGCCACGGCTCGCTGTATCAGGACGATGGCCATTCCTACGGCTATCAGAAGAACGAATTCCTGCGCATCGCCTATTCTTGTTCCGCGGATGCTTCCAGCGTCAGCGTAACAAGCAAGGTCGAGCAACGCGGCTACTCCCCTTGGTGGAATACGGCTGAACTGGAAATTTACGGAATTGCTGCTTTACCAAAAGATGTCCGCATCGGCGACAAAAGCATCAGCGGATGGAAATACGATGATGCCGCACACACATTGAAAGTAGACGTTCCCGATGCGGTAAACAATTGGACTGTCCGCGTCGCACTACCCTGAAGACCTGTCTTGCAGCCAAAGCTCGGCTAGCTGCTAGCGAAGCTGGAGGATGGAAATGCTCTCGTGGCGGCATGGTCAGGCGCAATTCCCTGCCTACCATTTCGCCATGGGCATCCCCAAAGAGGGTGGAGGCTGCGCCTGTGTTCTCGGCCGTGGTATCGCGAAGAGAAATCTTCACGATTTTTTCCGTGCTGGAGTTGTTAAAACTTACCAGAAGCCTCTCCTCTTCCGATTCTCGAAGGAACACGTACGAAGTATCGTCAGCCTGGAGGTGCCACAGAGTGCCTCCGCGCAGAGCGTCATGTTCGCGCCGCAGTTGCAGCAGCTTCTGCACGTACGCAAACACCTCTTGCTGCTCAGGCGTGCGCCCTTCCCTGGTAAAAGCAGTTCGCGGATCTTCCTGCCAACCACCCGGAAAATCCCGCCGGTTGTCCGGATCGTTGCCGCCGGGCATGGCGATCTCATCTCCGTAATAAAGCTCGGGAATTCCACGCAGCGTCAGCACCAGACCAAACGCGAGTTTAAGTTTTGCGGAATTTGCCCCGGACACACCCCCAAATCGCGGAGTATCGTGATTTGCAAAAAACGGCAGCAGATATTCGGGATGCGGATACAGTGAGTCTTGCCGCAGAATATTCGGAATCTTTCCCGCCGGCGCGCCCTTCAGCAGAACATCGCGCAATGTGAAATACATCGGGAAATCAAACAGCGTCGTCAGTTGCGTATCAATGCCATCCCAGCCTTTGCGGCCTCCGGCATAAAAAGAGGTGACGGTCGGATCAGGGTGAAACACTTCGCCGATCGTGGAAAGCCGTGGATAGATTTTGCGCAGACCTGTATGCCATTCTTCCCAGAATTTACGCGACACATAGGGAAACGTGTCTACCCGATATCCATCGAGGCCTGACATTTCCGCCCACCAGACACTGTTCTGGATGAGATATTGCACCACCGTCGGATTTTCCGTGTTGAGATCCGGAAGTTGGCTGAAGAACCACCCATCGGTCAGATTCTTCCTCATCTGCGGAGGCGTGTGCGGATCTTCCAGCGATTCAAACGGATCGTTGGCAGTTTCTTTTTTGTCCGGTTGACCATAGAAGGAATTCTTAAGCGGCGAAAAGGAGTCAATGTGCGCGGCCGCCGTCCCGTGGAACCAGTCCGGCAGAGGAGGATTCTTTACCCATGGATTGAGCGGGCCAACATGATTTGGCACCACATCAAAAAACACCTTCATATGCTGTTTGTGCGCTTCCTGCACCAGTTCCTGATAATCCTGCATCCCGCCGAGATGCGGATCGACCGCATAAAGGTCCACCGCTCCATATCCGTGATAGTCGGCTGGCAGCGCCATTTTTGACTATAGGCGTGAGCCAAAGCGTGGTAATCCCTAGATCTTTCAGGTAAGGCAGATGTTCACGAATGCCGCGCAAGTCTCCGCCGTGATACGCGTGCGGGTTGGAGCGATCGTGCGAGCCCGGGAATTCCGCAGGCTCATCATTCGTGGGATCTCCGTTGGCAAACCGGTCCGGCAGGATGAGGTACATCACATCGTTAGGGGACAATCCCAGATTGCGTCCGAGAATTTGCTTGCGCGCGGCCAGCGGCAATTCAAATGTAGTTTGTCCTTGAAGCGTCTTGACCCTGCAAACGGCCGTGCCACTCTTGAGTGCGGAAGTGAATTTCAGCCAGACGAACAGATAATTCCCGCTCGCCGTGGACTCCGATCGGCTGACAATTACTTCTGGCAGGTTGCAACTCACATTCGTTGCCTGTAGATGCTTTCCGGTGAGCAGCAGCATCAGGTCAGGGGTGAGGTTAACCCACCAGTTGGGAGGCTCTACTTTCGTTACGACTGGGGCATCGGGAGTGTCCGACCCTTGCGCCAGCATCGACTCTGCAGAAAACAGAAGCAGCGCAACCGGAATAACCACGCGGCACGTTCTGAAAAGTGAGCGAAGAAATCCACCACGAAGAGTCGGCATAAAATCCCTCCGCGAGCTTATCAGAATCTGGGTGATTTTCCGGAAAACCAAGGCTGGCGTTTCTAGTTCCTAACCAACATCGGGCGCTTTGACCAAACTCAACGCGTCTTTCCACTCGCGGATGCCGATTCAGAGAGCGGCTTCTCGACACCATCTCCGGTGATCAGCCGCGCGCCCCGGCTAAACGTCAGGTACTCAAATCCCCACTGAATGAACACGAGAATGCGGCTCTGGAACTGCACGATGTACATCAGGTGGATAAACAGCCAAACCATCCAGGCAATCACGCCAGAGATGTGCATCCCGAATATATTGGCGACCGCAGCGGCCCGGCCAATTACCGCCATATCCCCTTTATTGAAATAGTGGAAGGGCTTGGATTCCTTCTTACCTTTGAGTCGCGCGAGGATCGCCTTTCCTGCGTAGTGGCCTTCCTGAATCGCCACCTGCGCTACGCCCGGCAACGGCTTGCCCTGCTCGTCCAGTGCCAGCGCCAGATCTCCTGTAACGAATATGTTTGGATAGTTCGGGAGCGTGAGGTCCGGCAGTACTTTAATTTTCCCAGAGCGATCCGTTTCTGCCTTCGTTCGCTTTGCCACCTCTCTGCCGAATGCCGTCGTAGTCACACCGCCGGCCCATAAAACCGTCCTGGCGTTCAACGTGATTTCCTTCCCGCCCTGCTTATATTCAACACCATCGCCGCTAATGCGGTTGACCATCGCGTCTTTAATGACTTGCACCCCCAACTCACTCACCAACTTTTCGGCCCTCGCCGAAAGGTCTTCCGGATAAGTGCTCAGCACGCGAGTCCCACCGTCCAACAAAAATATTTGCGATTCCTGAGGACGGATGTTGCGGAAATCGTGCCGCAGCGTTTCCTGAGAGATTTCCGCCAACGCACCAGCAAGCTCAAGACCCGTCGCTCCCGCACCGACAATCACAAATGTTAGCCAGGCCCGCGCCTCCTCTTCCGTGGCTGCTCGTTCGGCTTTTTCAAAAGCAAAGAGCAGCTTGTGGCGAATCGCCGTGGCTTCTTCCACGGTTTTCAGGCTGGGTGCCTCTTCTCGCCAGGCATCATTCCCGTAGTACGAAGTTTGCGAGCCTGTCGCGATGATCAGCGTATCGTAAGGAAAAACACCACCATCCTCGAGCGTGATTTTCTGGGCATCCGGATCGATATCCACGGCTTCGCCAAGCAGCACCTGAGCATTTTTCTGATTACTGAGCACGGAGCGCAACGGCGCCGCAATCTCTCCTGGTGATAAGGAACCGGTTGCCACTTGATACAGGAGCGGCTGAAAGAGATGGAAGTTTCGCTTGTCGATCAAGGTGATCTGCGCGTCCGGCGTGTTTCATGCGTTTGCGCGGCAACCAGTCCCGCAAAGCCTCCCCCTAAGATCAGAACCCTATGTCGATCGGCCATATACCCTAAACTCCTCCCTGCACCGAGGCAAAAACGCCAGCCCAGCCGCGAGTGCTGCTACCATAGTTAGATAATCCTATGGCTCCGAAAGATGCAGCCCGCAATAAGGAATTGGAGCGTAACACTCTGCGATTCCTGTGTTCAATCCTGATTCAGCCCTCCACGCGGTGGGAAATCGTTGGATTACTCGACAGTTCTCAGTTTTCCGACATGCTCTACAGGGTTATTTTTGAAGAGATACGCGCTTTAGGCCAGGTTCCTTCCCGAACTCTCCGCGAATTGCTCCCTGGCCGGGTGGTAAACCGCGGCTTCGCCGATTTCGATCTGAAGGAATTTCTTGGCAGTTCCACGGCGTCGGAAAGCCAGGTCGAAGAACTATACATGAGCGTTTTGGATATGATCGAAGTGCGCCATCGCGACGACGGCCCCGCGCTACAGAACTGACGCTCTGCTTGTCTCAGGCGCCCGGCGATTCCATACGCCCGGAATCTTCAATCCGCACTCGGGGCAATTCCCTTCGTTCAATCGATTCTGCATTATCCTGTGCCATGACCGCTCGATCAGCACGGTTTCGCAGTTTGGGCACGTGGTGTTCGCGGCTTCGCTGAAAATGTTGCCCTCATAGACAAAATGTAGTCCCGCATTCAGTGCGATCTTTCTGGCATGATGCAGGGTCTCCGGAGGAGTCTGTGGTTTATCTCGCAACTTGAAATCAGGATGGAACGCAGTGAAGTGCAAAGGCACGTCCGCACCCAGATTCTCCCGTATCCAGTCACAGAGTTGCTGTGTTTCCTGGGGATCGTCATTCAGCGTGGGAATCATCAAGTTCGTAATCTCAAACCACACCGGCGTTTCATTCTTCAGCCGGTAAAGCATGTCCAGAACCGGCTCCAGATGCGTCAGCGTGATATTTCCCGTAGAAATCCTCGGTGAACGCCTTCAGGTCCACGTTAGCCCGTCAATATGGTCATAGATATCGTGGAACGCCTCATGAGTGATATAGCCGTTGGTGACCATCACCGTTTTCAGTCCGAGAGACTTTGCCGCTTTGCAGATATCGATCACATACTCGCCCCAAATCGTTGGTTCGTTGTAGGTGAACGCGATGGAATCGCAACCGTGTTTTATCGCCAGCAACGGTACTTCTTCGGCAGGGACCGGCTTCGAATGGACTTGATCCTGATGTGATTTGGAAATATCCCAGTTCTGGCAAAAAAAGCAGCCCATGTTGCAGCCGGCCGTGCCCAGACTGAACACGCGCGTCCCGGGCAGAAAATGGTTTAGAGGCTTTTTCTCGATCGGGATCAATTTGTAGCGCGGCCGGGAGCTCCATAGCCGAGGCTGTAAAGCCTTCCGTCCTGGTTCACGCGAATAAAACAGAAGCCGGCCTGGCCAGGATGAATGTGACAATGCCGCGGACAAAGGTAGCAGTGGACGCGGCCGTTGGCTTCCGGCTCCCACCAAAGCCCTTCATGCAGAGCTTCCGTCTTCTGGAGTATGTTCAGACTGCTCACATGCTCTCACTCCCATTGAATTATAACTCCGCGCCCCGCTGGAAGGATGAACTGCCGATTATTTATATTCTCGATTTTTGGGGAGGGGGAAACAGAGGACAGACGTTACACGTCCGTGCCGCTGGACGCGCCGCCGCTCCGCTGCCCAATCGGCAAAACTGCTCAGTTGTTTGCGATGCTTCCAGCTCAGTTGCAGGAATTTTCGGGCATCCAGGCTGGCGGCTTCTTTGCCAAGAAATGTCTCGAAGCGCCACTGCAGGTACGGACTGTTCCAAGGATTAAATCGATAGCCGCGCGAAACTATCCAGTAGTAACGAAGGGCATTCCACATGTCTTAGTATCGTAACCTGTGCGTAGTTTAAATTCTATTGACTGAGTGGAGCGGAGATATGTTCATGCACCAGCAGCCAGGTTTTGCCGTGCTTTTCCCAAATACCCGTGTAGCGCAGGTTCACTTCGAGATGCTTCCCATCTTTAGTCTTATCCGAAAGATGCATCGGCACAGTAGTCCAGGCTACATTGCCGCGGCGCGTCACCTTTAAGTCCTTGCCTGCTGTCAGCGATACGTTGGCCGCTGAATCGAGAAATTCCTTCTGCACTCCGGCAGCATATTCTTTCCAACCGGCATAGGAGAAAGGTGCTGCATCATAAAAAACCAATCCATTAGACTTGGCATAGAACTTTGCTGCGTTCTCTGCATTCCCGGAGCTCCAGGCCGCGCAATATGCGTCGGTGAGCTTTCTAAATGTGGCTTCATCTGTCGCTTTTTGTTCGGCCATGGCTCCAACGAATGTCAGCAGACCCCCGAAAAACGCCAGGGCAACATAGATTATCCAATGATAGCGGAGTCCGGTTACACGTGTGGCGGGGGCGGCTTGACCTGGCATAAATACCTCTCGTCAAAGCAATCTTTAGTTGCACCCTGATTGGGCAGAACCGATCTTGTGCCCCTACGTTAATCATCTTTGTTGCACTTTTCAAGGAGCTTTTGTAAATCTACCTTCACCCCGCTCCCAGCGGCGTTCGCCGACCCCGGACCGCCGTTCACCGATTTTGCCGTGCGTGCGATTCCCTATCCCTCTAGTCTGGCTGTGGGCAGCCAAAGTGGCGGCTCGGAGGCAGGCATGGCGCAGGAACGGATGGCACCAAAGCAGAATGGCTGGATGATCGCCGGTCTTTGGTTTTCAGGTGTTGTACTCTTTGTGATGGAATTGAATGCGGGACTGGTTTACGTTCAGGAGCGTGTGTCCACTGTAGCGCACAGCTCGCTGGGCTTTTTTCCGGCCCTGGCTTTGGCTTCGCTGAAGTTTCTAAATACCGCACTTTGGCACTACGGCCAGTTGGAAGCCAGCTTCCGGATATTGCCTTTAGCCACTCTGCCTTTTCTTTTGCTGGGATTAGCAGTATGGATGGGTCGTAAAGCTTCCTGGCGGCGTCAGGAGATCACCGAAAAGTAGGCTGTCAAACGTAGAACACAGCAACGCAATCACGGAGTTTCTTTGAAGGAGCCGCATGGACGACCAGCACAAATTCGATGGCAGGAAATTCGCTGACGATCTCCGCCAGCGCATTCATCAACAGGCCAACTCTGGTGTCTTCTCAGGTAATCCTCGTTCGGGGCGGCTGGTCGGAATTCTCCCAGGACTTATTCTTGCCGCGGTGGGGACAATTTTCCTTCTCGACCACATGGGTGTTCTCCGTACAGAAAGCTTGTGGAAGTATTGGCCACTGCTATTCATCGCTTTCGGCCTGATAAAGCTCTTTAACGAAAGGGATCGGGTACTTGGCATTGGGTTCATTCTGGCAGGCCTGCTTCTCCAATTACATGAACTGGGACGCATCGGCCTTTCCTGGGGAATCATCTGGCCCATCCTCCTGATTTTTGCTGGCCTGGTCATCATCTGGAAAAAATTTGAAACGCCGAATATCCCCGGAGTGCAGGGTTCTCTCGCCAGCGGGGGCCGCGATACGGTGAACGAATACGCCATGTTTGGTGGAGTGGAACGCCGCGTGACCGTCAACAATTTCCGTGGCGGAAACGTCACAGCAATCTTTGGCGGGGTTGAACTGGACTTCCGTTCCGCAGAAATCGAAGGCGAAGAAGCTACTCTACTGGTCGAAGCTGTTTTTGGAGGAATTGAAATCACCGTTCCTGAACGCTGGAACGTCAGCTTCGAAGTTCAGAGTATTTTTGCCGGATATTCCGACGAAACTAGGCCGCAAGTGCCGGACCCTGTTGGCGGTCCCGCGCGTAAAACGCTGGTGATTCAGGGCCGCGCGGTGTTTGGCGGCATTTCCGTGAAGAATTGATCCCTCCATGGACCAGCCCAACTTTCGCAAGACTCTTTTCGCCTCTCTGTGGATCGCCTGGTTTCTTTTTGCGACTTTGTTTTCGATTATCCTCGTCTACAACTGGGGCATGTCCTGGCGAAGCGCGTTGGCTCTCGCTATCCCACTAGCCGCTCTTGCTCAGGGAGTCGCCTGGCCCGCCCGCTATTCCTGTCGCAGCAATCCCATCGACCGCACCCCCGTTAGCCGATTCTTTCTCACCCATGTGGCTGCCGCCTTGATTTTGAGCTACCTGTGGGTAAGCATTGGCAGACTCATCGCTAAATGGCTGGACTCAGGCCTGGGCTGGACCGGAACCTACTCGCAGTTTTCTCATCTCCAAGGTCAACTCTACGGACTTGGAATTGGCTACTATCTCTTAGCCGTCGCTTTTCATTACGCACTGATCGCTCAAGCCGCTTCTGTCGAAGCCCAAAAGCGCATGTTGGAATCCAGTGTGCGCGCGCGCGATGCGGAACTGAGCGCCCTTAAAGCGCAGATCAATCCGCACTTCCTTTACAACAGTTTGAATTCCATCAGCGCGCTGACCAGCATTGATCCTGCACGCGCACGCGAAATGTGCGTTCTATTGGCCGACTTCTTGCGCATGACTCTGGGACTTGGGGAGAAGCCGCTCATTCCTCTTAAAGAAGAACTCGATCTGCTCGATCGCTACTGTGCCATCGAAAAAGTCCGCTTTGGGGACCGTCTCCAAGTCGAAAGAACGGTCCAGGAAGATGCCACCGCTTGCCTCTTGCCGCCTCTCTTGCTTCAACCTTTGTTTGAAAATGCTGTGGTGCACGGTATCGCCCAATTGCCCGAGGGCGGTAGCATTCGACTGAACTGTCAGTCGCCTGCATAACCGAATCAGCTTCAGCGTGGAAAATTCCTGGGACCCCGAAGCGGTATCCGCGCGCAAGAAAAACGGCGTGGGCCTCCGCAATGTGCAGCGCCGCCTCGAAGCCCGCTACGGCAAAGAGGCTCACATCGACGTGCAAACCGGGGAACATCTTTTCCGTGTCAGCGCCAGCTTCCCCGCTGAGACCCAGGAGGTGCAATGACATCTTCAACCCGCAAATGGAAAGCTCTCCTGGTGGACGACGAAGAACTTGCTCGCAAACTCTTGCGCGAAATGCTCTCTAGCCATTCCGAAATTGAAATTGTTGCCGAATGCGCAAATGGTATGGAAGCGGTAAAAGCAGCAGCGGAGTTATCGCCCGACTTACTTTTTCTGGATGTGCAGATGCCCAAGCTGACCGGCTTTGATGTTTTGGAGCTGGTCGATGCCAGTAAATTGGCGGTCATCTTTGTCACCGCCTTCGACCAGTACGCCATGAAGGCCTTCGAAGTTCATGCACTCGATTATCTGTTGAAGCCATTCAGTCGCGAGCGATTTGAGAGCGCTCTCGAGCGTGCAAAGACGCAGCGACCAGAAACACGCGCCGAACCCGCTTCGCTGGCGGCCAGCGCGCGTCCTTCCGGCCAATTCTTGGAACGCATCGTGGTGAAAGATGGCACCAAGGTCAGCCTGATCCCCGTGAATAAGCTCGATTACGCCGAGGCTCTGGACGACTACGTGTCCCTTGTCAGTGAAGGGAAAAAGCTCCTGAAGCAACAAACTATCTCCGGATTGGAGACCGCCCTCGACCCGTCTCTCTTCGTGCGGATTCACCGCTCCTATCTGGTGAATATTGAACGCGTAGTGCGCATCGAGCCCTACGCAAAAGACAGCAAGGTCGCGGTTCTCTCAAATGGGGTGAAATTGCCGGTGAGCCGCACAGGCTTCGCTCGCCTGAAGAAGTTACTGGATGACAAGGTATAGATAGCGCTCGACGTCACGCCGCGGAGCGGCGAACCCAGATCCGCGTTGTGGCGGGCTTGCCCAGATGAATCGTGTGTCCTGCTGCGCGCAACGTCATCGTCTCATCGTATTCGCGTTTCAGAACCTCTACTTTTGCCGACGGCCGCAATTGCAAACCATCCAGAAATTCCAGGAAACCCTTCGTCTTTTTCATACACGCAAAGAATTTCCGCGCTGTCCTGCGTTTTCAACTCGCTCAGCAGCACCGCGCCGTGCTTGCGAAGTTGGGCCACACCGCCCTTCATGGGCACTCCGTGCGGGCAAGTTCGATGCGCCGCAAATCGCTTCATCAATAACGCTTCCACTTGCGGAGAAATCGCATGCTCCATTCGCTCCGCTTCCGCGTGTGCCTTGGCCCAGGAAAGCCCGATCACCTCGGTTAGCAGCATTTCTGCCAATTGATGGCGCAGCATGAGATGCTGGGCAACTTTGCGTCCCTTTGCCGTGAGGGAAATTCGTCCACCGCGTTCCACTTTCACGTGGCCATCACGCGCCATACGCTTCAGCGCCGCCGTTACCGCGGGCGGCGTAACCTCTAATTCTTCGGCAAGCCTCGCGCTGATGGGAACCTGGCTCTCTTCCAGCATTTCCCAAATCGCTTTCAGGTAGTCTTCCCGCGATACACTGGTTTTATTGCGCGGCAAATTCGCTCCTATTCCTTTACTTTCTCTCGAATTTGTTCTTTTCGCAATCGCTCCGCCAAATCATTTACTCGTCGGCGGATTTCCTCAAGTATCTTCTGGTAGATCGCCGCATCTTCGCCGTACGGATCGTCCACGGGCCAGTGCTCGATTTTCGCCGCCGACGCCAAGGCTCGCTCTCGCTCGTATCCGCTGAGATTGATCACCAACTCGGTTTGCGCAAGCAACTTACTATCGATCGGCTTGGAGTCCAGCCCATCAATCGAATACCCATTGCGCGTGAGCGTCTGCAACGTCATCTGCGGAACGTAGCCCATCGGCATCAGTCCTGCGCTGCTGATTTCCATAACGTCTGCGGCCTCTTGGCGCGCAATCGCTTCCGCCATCGGGCTGCGGCACGCATTTCCGATGCACACGAACATCACCCGCGTTTTCTTTGGGGTATTTGTCTTCTTTGTCTGCCTGGTCATCTCGGATTAGAAATCGTATCGCCGCTCAACGCACTTGCGCGGGCTTCTCTGTCCGCTCCGCTGCCATTTCAAGGAAATGTTCGTGAACGGTGGTGTCTTCGGTCAATTCTGGATGAAACGTCGCGGCCAACACATTGTCCATTTGCACCAAAGTTGGCTTGCCTGCATATTCGGCCAGAACTCTGATTCCCGGCCCAACCGACTCGATGATTGGTCCGCGAATAAATACCATTTCCAGTAATTCTTTTTTCAACTGTGTCGGGCCCAGGAAAACGTCGCTCGCCAATTGCCGTCCATACCCATTGCGCAGAATCGTCATATCCAACAATCCCAGCGAGGCCTGCTCAGGATTCTTTACGCGCTGCGCCAGCAAAATGGCTCCAGCGCAGGTTCCGAAAACCGCCCGCCCCTCCGCTGAAAACTTCTGGATCGCGCCAAACAATCCCTCTTCCTGCAGAAATTGCAATTGCGTTGTGCTTTCTCCACCCGGCAGGATGATGCCATCGCAGTCCTGAAGGTCAGCAACCGTGCGCACTTCGACAGTTTCCGCGCCTAAGCTCCGTAACATTGCCGCATGCGCTTCAAAATCGCCTTGCACCGCCAGTATGCCGATCTTCATTTCGCCCGATTCTCCGAATTACCAGCCGCGCGTAGAGAGCATATCCTTCTGATCCATCTGCCGTACGTCCAGCCCCGGCATCGCTTCGCCAAGTTCTTCGCAAGCCTCCAGAATCGCCTTCGGATCCTCAAAGTGTGTGTTGGCCTTCACAATAGCCTTCGCCCGCGCCTCGGGATCGCTGCTCTTGAAGATGCCAGAGCCCACGAACACCGCTTCCGCGCCCAACTTGCGCACCAGAGCCGCGTCCGCTGGGGTCGCGATTCCACCCGCCGAGAAGTTCGGCACAGGCAGCTTGCCTGTCTTGGCAACTTGGCGAATCAACTCCAGTGGTGCATCCAACTCCTTTGCCTGGCGCATCAGTTCGTCGTCGCGCATCGTAGTGAGCTGCCGCATCTGGCTGACAATCGTCCGCATGTGCCGCACCGCTTCCACCACGTTGCCGGAACCGGCTTCGCCCTTGGTGCGAATCATCGCCGCGCCTTCTGCCACACGCCGCAGCGCTTCGCCGAGATTGCGTGCGCCGCAAACGAATGGCACGCGGAAGTCGTGCTTCCAGATATGATTCTCTTCGTCCGCCGGCGTCAGCACTTCGCTCTCGTCGATAAAATCCACTTCCAATGCTTGCAGCACCTCGGCTTCGGTCACGTGCCCGATTCGCACTTTCGCCATCACCGGAATCGTCACCGTCTTCATAATTTCGCGGATCACCTTGATCGACGCCATCCGCGCCACTCCGCCTTCTTTGCGAATATCCGACGGCACCCGTTCCAGCGCCATCACCGCGCAAGCGCCGGCTTTTTCCGCGATGCGCGCCTGCTCCGCGTTGGTGACGTCCATAATCACGCCGCCCTTCAGCATTTCCGCCAGACCCACTTTCACGCGCCAGTCGTTCGATCCCTTCGCCGTGTTTCCGTTGCCGCTTCCGTTCACTTTTTTCGTGTCCATAGCTCTTTCTCCTCTCAAACCTTCCCAAGTCTGAATTGAATTACCCGCGCTCAGCGGGAGTAAACTGTTTTGGCTCCACTACCACAAATCTTCCTTTGCCCCTGGCCAACAAGTTCCCTTTCCCGTCGCGAATTTCTGCAGCGCGAAACCGGTTTCGGCCCTTCTCTTCTTCCTGCCAGCCTTCCACCGCAATTTCCTGATTCACCGGCACGGGCCGCTTATATTCAATGGACATCTCTGCTGTTACCGCGCGTTCTTCGGTCAGCTTCGAAAGCTTGCCCATCGCTTCATCCAGCACCACGGCGATGATTCCTCCGTGGGCGAATCCTCCGCCGCCCGCATAATTGCCGCCCAACGTAAACCGCCCACGCGTCCGCCGCTCATCAACGTCCAACTCAAACGGTAGCTTCATCCCCGCTTCGTTCGCCGCTCCGCAGCCAAAGCAGCGGTTCTCGGCCTTTGGCTCCAGTTTGATCGTTCTCCCCATCTCTATACCAGCGCCACGTGCGCGCGCTCGGCTCGCCGTGTGCCCCTCTGCCTCTTGCGCATTTCCACGCGCAACAATTCCGCCAGTATTCCCACTGCTCGAGTAATCTGCTTTTCATTCAGGCTGGCAAACCCCAGTCGCAGCGTATTCGGCATCGGCGCTTGCACGTAAAAATAGCGTCCCGGTGCAAAAAGCACCCCGCGTTCTTTCGCGTGAATCATCAACTCGCTGGCATCGAATCCTAACGGCAATTCCAGCCACATACACATTCCGCCTTCCGGCCGAGTCCACCGAGTGCCTTCCGGCATGTATTTGTGCAGCGCCTCGTCCAATGCTTGCAACCGGTTGGCGTAAACCTTGCGCATCTTGTTGAGGTGTTTTTGGAAAAGGCCGCGCTTCAGAAATTCGGCCAGCGTAGCCTGCGCCAATTGGTCGGTGTGCAGATCGGTCATCTGCTTCACCAGACGCAAACGCTCAATCGCCGCCGGAGGGGCCACAATCCATCCGACCCGCAATCCGGGAAACGCCACCTTCGCAAAGCTATCGATGTGGATCACCAAATTCGACCGATCCAACTGCTTCAGCGAAGGAATACGCTCCTCGCGCGCATTCAGCCGCGCGTAAATATGGTCTTCCACGATCGGCACCTGATAGCGCGTCGCCAGTTCCAACACGCGTCGCCGCGAAGCTAGTGGCATCGAAACACCCGTCGGGTTCTGAAAGTCCGGCGTCAACACCATTAACTTCACGCGATTCGCCGCCAGCGTCGCTTCCAGCGCCTCCAGATCAATTCCCAACGCGCCACCGGGTTCCGGCACCGTGCGCACGGGAATCCCCAGGCAACGAGCGCGCACTCCGTTGAATACCGCCGCCGCGCCCGGATAAGTGGGATTTTCCAGCAACACCGTGTCACCTGAGCGCACAAACGCTTTGGCGATGAGGTCCAAGGCTTGCTGGCAGCCATCGGTTACCATCAACGTTTCTTCCTTCGCCGGAATATCATCCTGGCGAAGTATCTCCAGCAACGCTTCCTTCAGCGGCGCATAGCCGTCCGATGCGCCCAGATTCAAAATTTCTTGCCCTTCATGCCGCAACGCAGCATTGCGCGCAAGTTTGCAATTCTTCGATTGGATAGAATTCCTCGGCAGGACGAGCCATCACGAAAGACAATGCATCCGCGGGTGCTTCCGCGGTCAACCGGGTCAAAATTTCTTCGCTGCGTTCATCGGCAAATAGCAATTCCCAGCGCAGCCCATCCCGGCCATTCAGCGATGGCGGCGCAGGCGGCGTGATTTTCAACCCGTTGCCATTTCCCTTAATAAACGTGCCGCGTCCCACGTGCCCTTGAATCAGGCCTTCGGACTCCAACTCGGCATACGCGTTGGCCACGGTGGTGCGGTGAACGCCTAAAATTTGCGCTAATTCGCGACTGGCAGGAATGCGGTCCCCGGGACGCAAATCACCGGCATGAACCAGGGAGCGCAATTGGTCGCGCAGTTGAATGTACAGCGGGATGTGACTTTCTGGCTGAAGATGCAATGGCAGCATTGTCTCTCACCCTGTTACCATTCTACCAGAAATTGGCCTGGCAAAAGAGCCATTATGTCTCTCGCTCGGCGAGGCCCTATTGCGGGTGATAACCCAGGCGGCCGTTCTTCTCCCCGGCTGCCAGGTCACGGATACACAGCTTGGTCAGATCGCTTGAGTCGCACTGGTAGATCTGCTTTCATCGGCAAATCGCCTTCTTCCACATCGTAATTGCCGAATTGCAGGTCTTCACTCTCGTCCACAACGGAAGCCACCATCCGACTTCCTTCTTTTACGACTCGCACGCGAAATTTCAGCGTCGATGGCTCGTAGTTCGAGTACAAAAAACAGTGGCCAATACACGCGCGATCCACCAGATGTTCGTACTGCGGACGAAAATCCGGCGGAGAAAAAACCGTGCTCGCCTCACGCGTCCCATACGGCAATTGCTGCGTAATGGCTTCCGCGTTCTTTTCCAGTCGGTCCAGGAATCCCGTGTCGCGATGCACCATAACGAAAAACACGGTCGCACAGCCACCGAAAACCACCAGATGACAGATCCTAGGCCGTAACGAAGCAAGGAAGCACGCCGCAAAAATTGTACAGATCAAGGTCAACCGTGTCGCCAATCCACCGATCCAACTCCCTCCAGACTCCGGACGAAGATCCTCTGGCAGCAGAACCACCGCACAAAAGGAAAGTAGATAGAGTTCCACCAGCAGTCGCCGCTCTTTCCAGAAGCCGATCTCTCGCCGCGTTCCCAAAGTTCAATCGCCACAAAAACAAACGCCGCCAGCATGATTGCCCACGAAAGGTAGACGTAAGCATCACCGAATATCCGGAACTGGTCGAAACCATTCCATTGGTAGAACGGCGGATCTGCCCAATCGGCTTCATATTGCGGCCGATGCCGCACATACCACTGCACTCCCCAGAGCCCAATAGCCACCACCACCGGCAAGCCAAGTCGTAACCAGCTTCTTGTGCGCAACCACGCAAAGCGATACGCCGCCACGCCTGCGAACCAAATGATCCCCAGCGGATGTGCCAGCATCACCAACGGTGTCAACAATACGGCTCCGACAATTCCCTTCCACTTCCCGTTCCACAGGAATGCCAGCGCGAAGCTCGACAGTCCCAATGACAGGTAATAATTCATGAAGCCCATGTGAAACACGTAGCCGTAACTGATCATCGCGATCAGCGGCGTCAGGTACCAGGGAGACCGGCCCGTTTCCGCTCTTAGCAATGCAAAAACACCCCAGAAGAAAACCAGTACACACAACGAGACCGCCAGTTTTTCGCCTGAAGTAAATCCCGCAATCTTTATGAGATAGAACAACACGTAATCGAAAAGCACGTTCTGCCATTGCACCGTCAGGTAAAGTCCTGGCGCTTCGCCGCGCTCAATCAACTGCGCCAGCCATGCATTGTAGGTGTGGCTGCCCAGATCTCCCGCCTGAACGTGCGCGTGCCAGAAACAAGGAATGAGCAGGCCAAGAGAGATTAGCGCACCAACAAAAATGCTCCTTGCAGGTCCAGAGACAGCTTCTCGACCGTTCTTGTCGAAACCACTCTCTATTTTTGGGGGATTCGAAAATTCTGACTCGCGGGCGGCCATGCTCAATATTGTAGCGTCGAAAATTACAGAATGGTGAGCAGGTTCTGCTAAATCGCCAGGCGGAAGTTGGAATTCAAAATCGATTCAGTAGCGTTATCGGGAAACCTGGCTGTCGCCCAGCTTCTTTAGCCTGTCGCGCAATTTCCTTTGCAAGGGTGACGGCGTGTTGGGATTGAACGCCACCAGGTACCACAACGGTTGCGACTTATCTTTGCTCAAATAGGTCAATGTAGCCGCGTCGGAATTCGGATGCCGCGCCACATTCTCCCGAATCGCTCCGTAGGGATGTTTCCCCAGGCGGCTCAAAGTCTTTGCATTCGCCCGCGGATGTTCGCTGATCAGGCGCAACAGATAGTAATCCTCTTCCGGAGCCTGCTTGGTCAATTTCTCGAGCATTTCCGGCTTGGCTTCGGCGCTCAGCACCAGCCCGATCTTTTCATCCCACGCGGTATTGATCTGATTCAGTTCGCGCGTACGGGCATGAATCAATTCTTCAAGGATGCGCCGTTCCTGTTGCATGCGAGCGATCGGCAGATGCGTGCCTTCCAGGGAATCCAGAACCCGCAGCAAGTGTTGGCGCTCGCCAAATACGATTTGCGACGTACGTCCAATACGCCCATTTTCTTTCTCTTTGTATTGCACTAAGTCGGAACGTCGCATGTTCGGATGCTCCCAATTGCCCCTCGCGCCTTCTCCGAAGGGAACGTACTCACGAACGGGTTGTTCTGTCTGGCCCATTTGTCCGGTAGCTGCGTTTTTTGCGGCTGAATGAGATTATGGAATGCCACTGCGGCAGCGTAAAGTTGAGCGGCAGAGGCGTGTGCCCGATGTGGTACCGTCAGGCACACTCAGCTATGGCCAGAGCACTCTGGGGAGAATCTACATATATGTCTGTATTCGACGAATATCGCGAAGATTTGGAGCGCTCCGAGCAGATGTATGGTCTGGAGCGCGGCCGCTTAGCCGTCACTCTTGATCGCATCACAAACGCTATGGTCCTGGTTGGTCAGCACGGCGTATATTGCACCAGCCAACGCAATCCCACCGTTCCGGCCATGGACGTTCGACTCGTTACGCTCGAACTGGCTCACGCCAAAGAACTGCTACAGTCAGTCATGGAAGAACTCAGGCGAGCTCGCGAAGCCAATCTCCCCGGCAAATAAATTATCAGATTGTGTAGTGGCCGATCTAGATCGCTGTATGTGGCACCCCTTCCGAGGCGGGCGCATTCCCCAAACAAAATCCCGTCTATCGTTTAGCCCTTGGAATCACGAATTTCAACGCCGTATGCGTCTCGCTAAACTTTGCAACCTTGACGTCCGTTAATCCCGCCTTCAATCCGGCTCCCCGCACATCACTCTCGGTGATCACCTTCTGTCCCTTCGGATAAGCGATCCACAACCCCGCGGAACCATGCAAACTCTTCGCGATCGATTTTACTTTCTGCAATTCCTCGCTCGATTCCGCGCCAAAAAGTATCCATGGCGAAGCGTCCCCATCGCCCATCTTTGCTCCATGCTCTTTCAGGTCGGCCAGAAAGTTCTTGTCGAACGCACCGTACAGCGTCACCGCATCGCCCGGCTTTATTCCCAGTTTCTCAATCACTGACTTGGGATTCAGGATCTTGTCCCGCCAGTTCTCCGCCTTCGCGCCGAGCTTAAACACGGCCAGCCCATCGATGGTCTTCACGCGCAATTCGCCATCCGCCGCTTTGATATCTTTGATATGGGAGAACGGGATTTTCAGGCGAAAGTCGCCGCGAAAGAGGATCTCCGCCGTTTCCAGCAGCGCTTTGCCCTTCCCTTGCTTGCCGCCAAAATGAACCACGCAGGGAATTTCCTGTCCCATGATCCACCTCTTACGCCAAATGTTTTGACTTCCAAGAGAAATTCTTTAGACACCTGCGAGAAATGGATTGCTGGCGCGCTCCTGCCCAATGGTAGTCAGTTCGCCGTGTCCTGGATAGACGATGGTCTCATCCGGTAATTGCATCAACTTTTGCGTCAACGACTCCATGATCTGGTCCATTGACCCGCCCCACAAATCTGTCCGTCCTATACTGCCCGCAAACAAAGTATCACCCGCGTAGAGATGCGGCTGCGCCAGTTGAACCTGCCCCGTATCTTTCGGCATGTACAGGCATAAGCTGCCCGGCGTGTGGCCCGGCGTGTGAATCACATTCGCCTGATAGCTGCCCCATTGCAGTGAATCGCCATCCTTCAGCAACTGGTCTACGCTCGTCAGTTCTGGCGTCCTCATCCCCAGATAGGCCGCCTGAATGTCCATTCCGTTGTACAGGGGCAGATCTTCGCCATGCATCATCACTGGTGCGCCAGTATATTGGTGCAGCTTGGCCAGGCCGCCGACATGATCGATGTGCGCGTGCGTGCTGATGATCGCTTTGACCGTCAACTTGTACCGGCCCAGCAGTTCGAGAATCCGCTCCACTTCATCGCCCGGATCCACCACAATCGCTTCGCGCGTCTTGGGATCGCCCAGGATTGAGCAGTTGCATTGCAGCATCCCTACCGGAATCTTGATGTAAATCAGTTCAGGGTTGGCCGCGGCTGGCGATGGAATCGGTGCGCTCATTGGTCGCTAGTATACCATCCAGTATAGGTTGCATAGAGGGTCCCGTCGAAGCTACTGGGAAGGCCCGGCCTCACTCCATTTCGCTAAATGCTAAACTATCATTGAGGCACATTCGTGGAATCAACCGTCATACCGATCACGACCCCGCTCGCCGAATACCATCGTCAACAGGGAGCCCACCTTGGCGTCTGGTTCGGCTGCACGCTTCCCGATGATTTCGGCGATTGGCGCAAGGAGTATCGCTACGCGCGCGAGTCGGTCGCTCTCATCGACAAGAATTACCGCGCTTATCTCGACTTCACTGGCCCTGATCGCGTCCGCTATCTCAACGCCATTCTCACCAACAATATTAAGGGCCTCGCCGATCACCACGGCACCGTCTCATTGTTCCTCAATCCGCAGGGCCATATTCAGGCCGAAATCGAAACCTACGCATTCCCTGAAAAAATCTTTGCGGTCTCCTTCGCCATAATCCGTGAACGTCTGATCGAAGGCATCGAGAAATTCATCATCATGGACGACGTCACGCTGACCGACGTGACCGATACGTTCGGCACTCTGGCCCTCGAAGGTCCCAAAGCCGCCACCGCGACGGCGGAACTCACCGGCGTCGAACTCGATAAACTCGCAGATCTGGAGATCCGCGAGTGCTCTGTTGGCACGATTCCCTGCTCTATCATCAAGCGCACCGCTTGCGGGAATTCCTAGCGTTGAATTTCTGGTTGAACGTGCTCAGCTTCAACCGCTGTGGGATCTTCTACTCGCTGCTGCCAAACAGCACGGTGGAGGCGCGATGGGCTACACCGCGCTGAACGCTCTTCGCCTTGAACAAGGCATCCCCTGGTTTAGCTATGATTTTGGCGAGAAACAGATTCCCCACGAGGCCGGTCTGCAAAACTCGCACATCAGCTACACAAAAGGTTGCTATACAGGACAGGAAATTGTGGAACGCGTGCGCTCGCGCGGCCAGGTCAATCGCTCGCGAGTCTCCCTCAAATTCGATACGCCCGAACAACCCGCTGCAGGTACTCCGCTCTTATCCGAAGGCAAGGAATTCGGCTACGTCACCCGTGCCGCATTTTCTCCCGCCGCCAACGCCTTTATCGGCATGGGTTACGTCCGCCGCGAAAAATCCGCCCCAGAATCCGTTCTCGAGTTATCCAGTGGAACCGCAACGGTCTACCCTGTGCCAGTCTCTTCTTGACAGGAAAAACAGCTACTCAACTTCCAGCGCCTTCAGTTGCCGGAACAAACGTGCGCGATCATCCTGCTCCATCGCGATGATCTGCGCCCCGAATCCATGGTGCTCGCTCACCCGCCGCACCACCGCACGTCCACGCACTTGGCCCAAGGGCATGTCCAGCAGGATTTGCACCAGGCTGCGCATAGCCACCTTCTTTTTCGTGCGCACATACAATCCGCCTAAGCCGATGTCGGCCACATAGGAGACGTCGCGCTGCACACCCGATTGCCACGCCGCCACCACGCTCTTCGGCGGCTTCAGACGCGGATATTTACGCTGTTCTTGGTGGTGCACATCTCCCCCCGGAGTGTCGGGAGAGTGTAAACGCAAGTTTGGGGGATGTCCAGAAAACTTCTACTTAGAACGCTTTTTTCGGGGGAATCTGCTCAATTCCCACTCGTCCGCTGGTAATCTCTGCCACGAAGTAGTTTTCACCTTTAATGGGGCAGCCAGCCATTCGCCGCAACATCGCCAGTTGTCCTATGTGGTTCACCGCGTCCGCCACCGGCCCCTGATACAGCCGTTCCACGGAAGCATGCAACTGCTCAGCTCCACACAGGTAGTCGTCAAATCTCTTCAGTGCCGTGAAAAATCGCGCAACTTCCTCGTTCCATGGCAAGGGCTTCGAGTCGTGCCAAACCTGATTTCCCTTGGCCATGCTCAGCGCCCAATCGAACAAGTCACCCATATGAGCCACAATTTGCACCGGAGTCCGGTATGGACTCCTCGGCTTTGTAATTCGCAAACGATTCGGGAGCATCGCGCAAAGTCTTGCCCCCGCGATACGCAACCGTTGCCAACGTATGCCGCAACAACTCTCGTGCGCTAGACGTCATGTCCATGGAACTTACCTCAGGCGATTTTCTACCGTAGGGGCGGCTTTACGCCGCCCAAGGGCATCTTGCGTTAGCTAGACCCGCGAGTGTTTTAAGGTTTTACCACCACCAACAAAGACTAAATTACGCGATATTCAGCGCCCGCTTGAACGAACCCTTTTCGCCTTCAATCTTCTTCTGCAACTGCAATATGGCGTATAACACCGCTTCAGGCCTCGGCGGGCATCCCGGCACATACACATCCACGGGAATCACCTGATTGCATCCCTGCACAATCGCGTAGTTATTGAACACGCCGCCAGACGTGGCGCACGCGCCCATCGAAATCACCCACTTGGGTTCGGGCATCTGATCGTAGAGTTGCTTGATGACCGGAGCCATCTTCTGCGAGAGCCGCCCGGCCACAATCATCAAATCCGCCTGCCGCGGAGACGGCCGAAACACTTCCGCGCCAAAGCGCGCCAAGTCAAACCGCGAAGCCGCCATCGACATCATCTCAATCGCACAGCAAGCCAGCCCAAAGCCCAGCGGCCAGATCGAACTGCTGCGCGCCCAGTTCACGGCCTTGTCGAGTTGCGTGAAGATGATTCCTTCATCTTGCAGCAGCTTGCCAAAGTCGTCCGGCTTCGTCAGGGTGATGCTCTTGCCCAGGGTCGTTTCCATGTCTACCTCGTACTACTCTCTTATTCTGTCATAGCCTCTCATTCGAGACAATCCGCACCGAACCGGTCACGAAACGCTAAGCACGACCTTACCAAACTGTTTCCCCTCTTCCAGATATTGGTGAGCCGCAGCGCATTCCTCCAGCCGGAACACTTTATCCACCACCGGCTTAAGTCGCCCTTGCGCCACAAGCTTCAACACGGTTCGCAATTCGCCTTTTGTTCCCATATACGATCCCAGCAGCGAGAGCTGTCGAGAGAACAGAAATCGCAAATCAATTTTCGCGTCATACCCTGTGGTTGCGCCACAAGTCACCAGACGGCCCCCGGGCGCCAAGCTCCGCACACTCTTGTCCCACGTCGCTGTGCCCACATGTTCAATCACCACATCCACTCCGCGATTTACGGTAAGCCGTCGCACTTCCCTATCGATCTCCATCGTCGCGTGGTTGATCACTTCATCTGCGCCTAGCTGCTTTGACTTTTCCAGCTTTACTTCCGAACCAGCCGTCGCAATCACTCGCGCGCCAAAGAACTTCGCGATCTGAATTGCCGCCATTCCTACGCCACTCCCTCCGGCCAGCACCAGCACATCCTCCCCCGGTTGCAACTCCGCGCGATTCACCAGCATGTGCCACGCTGTCAGAAACACCAGCGGCACCGCCGCGGCTTCCACCCAATTCAGATTCTCCGGATAAGGCATGCAATTCACTTCCGGGCAGCGCACATATTCTGCGCAACCCCCATCAATCCTGTAGCCGAGATTCGTGAACTCTCGGCAGCGATTATCCTGGCCCCCGATGCAGGCTGCGCAGTGTCCGCACGTCACACCTGGCGCGAGCACAACTTTCTGCCCCACCTTGACGCTTTTAACATTTTCCCCAATCTTCGCCACTTCTCCCGCAACGTCACTGCCCGGAATGTGCGGCAGTGGGATCGCCACTCCCGGCAAGCCGCGCCGCACCCACAGATCCAGATGGTTCAGCGCACAGGCTCGCACCCGCACCAGCACCTCGTTCGCTCCAATCTCCGGCTCCGGATAATCCTCGTACCGAAGTACCGAAGCATCTCCGTGCTCCCTCATAACGATTGCCTTCACAGTCCGCCTCCCGCGCAGAACTCCCACCCATCAACCCCTACAAAATACATCGGACCTGCCGCTTCCTCCAATTGACACGCACCGCAACGCCTCGTACGCTGATGTCTATGGACCTGTTCGAAGAGATCGTTCGCATGCGCCGTGCTGGGCAACGAGGCGCCCTGGCCACCATCGTCCACACCAATGGCTCCATACCCAGCTACGAAAGCTCTCGCATGCTCGTCCGCGAAGACGGCTCCATCCTCGGTACCATCGGCGGCGGTTGTGTAGAAGCCGATGTCTGGGCGGCCGCCAAAGAAGTGATGGCCAAAGAAACGCCCCGCAAGCTTGTCTTCCAGCTCAATAACGACGCCAATTACGATAACGGCCTCATTTGCGGCGGCACCGTTGAAATCTTTGTTGAACCGATTCTCCCGCAACCAATTGTTTATCTTTTTGGAGGAGGTCATGTCTCCACTGCCGTAGCGAAAGCCGCTCACGCCGTTGGATTCGGTGTTGGCGTAATCGATGACCGCGAAGCTTTCGCCAACACGCAGCGCTTTCCCATGGCCCAGGAAATCTTCACCAGCTACGCCGAGGCCTTTGAGAAGCTGCAACCCAGCTCCTCCTCTTATCTGGTCATTGTCACCCGGGGCCATAAAGAAGATATGCGCGTGCTGGCGTGGGCCGTCCGAACGCAAGCGCGCTACGTCGGCATGATTGGCAGCCGACGCAAAGTCCTCAGCGTTTACAAAGCTCTCGAAAAAGAGGGCTACCGTATGGAGGACTTCGACCGCGTCTTCGCCCCCATGGGCCTGGATATTGGCGCGTTATCGCCAGAAGAGATTGCCGTCAGCATTGTCGGAGAACTGGTTGCCGTTCGCCGCAACGCCAACTCCGCGGCACATAAGAAAATCAAGTTGGAATTGAGCGACGCAGTAGAAACACGCTAGAGGTTTGCATGCTCGCAGCCGTGATTCTCTCCGGTGGCTCTTCGAGCCGCATGGGCTCGCCGAAAGCCCTCGTCGGTTATCAGGGCAAAGCCTTCCTCGACCATCTCCTGGAAGTCACCCAGTCATCCGCGGATTGGCGTGCGTCGTGTGGTTCTCGGTGCTCACGCCGAGCCCATCGCCAAAGCCATTAATCTGTCTGCCGATGAAATCGTGATTAACGCCGATTGGCAAAAGGGCCAGCTCAGTTCCATCCAGGCCGCACTTCTCAGCCTTCCTCCAGATACGGACGGGATGCTCCTTTGCTTGATCGATCACCCGCTGATCAGCGCTTCTCTGGTAAGCGATCTCATCGCCAGCTTTTATTCCTCTAAAGCAATAATTGTGCTGCCGGTTTTTGAAGGGCGTCGCGGCCACCCGGTTCTCTTCTCGGCAAAACTCTACCCCGAGTTGCTCAACGCACCACCCGATGTCGGCGCGCGCGCCGTCGTCTGGGCAAACGCCGCGAATATCCATGAATTGAGAACCACAGAGCAGGGCTGCATCCTGAATCTGAATGATCCAGAAACCTTCGCCCGCGTCACCGATCCGATTGACTGACAGCCCGGTGGCAGAGTCATTCTTGCCTGTGCTCGTGGTTTCTCAATCTCTAAAGCGTCCGGCGTGCTTTCTTCAATTCCACCACCAACGCTCCTACCGCATCCTCCGCCAATTGCGCCGCGTGGTACGACGCCTCCGGTACTCCTCCCAACGCCTCGGCAATAATGTCGGCGCGAATCTCCGACAACCTTAGCCAGTTCATCCCTAATATTTTTTCCGTTAGCACCGATCCGCACGCAATCGCGGTTGTGCATCCCCGGCACAAGAACCGAGCTTCGTCGATCCGCCCATCCTTCACCTTCACCGCCAACCTCAGCACATCCCCACACACGGGATTGCTTACTTCTACCGTCACATCCGCGCCTGTCAAATCACCAGCGTTCCGGGGCTTCTGAAAATGATCCAGCACTTTCTCGCTATACATCGCGCCCTAATTCCCCGCCGTGTTTGTCGGGACTGCCGGCACCACGAAAGTACTCAGATACTCCTCCAGCTTCGCCCGATTCTTACTTCGATAGTCCGCATAATCGGCGGCAATACCCGCATCCGAGGCGCCAAACAGGGCATACGGCGCCAGCATTCCCGTCTCATTCAGCTTCTTGAGCATCAACAGGTCCTTATCCCCTGCCAGTGCCTCTGGTTTTGTATCTTTCATCACCGCCGCTGCCGTCGTCAGTGCATCCAATTCTTCCGCCAACGTGTGCCGGTATGCTGTTTCTTGCGGATAGTGCTTCTTGAATTCTTCTTTGCGCCAATTCATTCGCACTCCGTAATAAGCAACCACACCGCCATCGACTCCTTGCTCCCGTTAGCGTCAATCGTGATGGTCGCGTTCTTCCCGTCATTGTTAGCTAGTTCGCTGTGCGTATTAATCTTCACCGGCGTGAGTTGCACTTTGTTCGCGTTCGCCCACTGCACCAATCCGCGCCAGCTTATCTGTACATACGGCTCGGCGACCACGCTCTGGATCGCCAACTTCCGCGCCTTCTCCTGATCCCCGTTCTTCGTGAACATGTCCGACGCGTACCGGTAAGCCGTCTCGCCATCCGGATTAATCTCGATGGCCTTTTCGTACCACTCCGTCGCCTTCGGGATGTTCTTTTCCGCAAAATAGCTGTCTCCAATGAACAGTGCCGCGGAATAGCTCTTTGGATCCAACGCAAACGCTTTGGAATAGCTTTCGATTGCTTTCTCGTAGTCATTCTTCGCGAACGCCGCTTCTCCCTCGCTTATCGCCTGCACCACTTCAGGACTTCCGGGATACCGGGCTGAACCATCTGCAGGCAGATTGTCCAATAAATTCGCCAACAACCCGCTATTGCTTCCCAGTTGTTTGGCTCGGAGCAGAATTTCCCTGGCTCGCAAACGTTCCGCGCGCGCCGCGGCCTCATCCTTTAAGGTCACGGAATGGGTGATTAAGCATGCGCCCAGTCCCACCAGCACTTGTGTATCTTGGGGATTCTCTTGGGCTAGTTCCTCAAAAACCGGCAGCGCTTCCAGGTTTAACTGTTTATTGAACAGTCCGATCGCGAATTTCTTTTGATCCGCGTATTTCTTGTCCGCCTCCGTTTGAGGGGGAGCTGCCTGCACAGTTTTCGGGGACCCGGCAAGCGATGGCCTCTCCTCTGTCTGCGCCCATACTTGCCCGCCAACCAATAGGATGCCCAATGCCACTGCCCATCGACCGAATCTCATCATCACTGCCTCTCTCAGTCGCCTCCCTTACTTTTTCGGCGGCAAATATTTCTTATCGATGGACGCCACCACCACGTAGTTCGGGTCCACCATTTCCGTAAGATGCAGTTTTCCCACCTTGGAGAACAGCTCGTATGCATCCAGTTTCGACAATCCATAATCGCGATGAATCCACTCAATCAGCTCCGTTACCGCAATACGCACCGCGTCATCCACGGGCCGGTAGATTCCCGTGGTCATTAATTCATGATCGTTCTCCAGCCGCGGCCAGTCCGTGCTCTTCCCCTTCACCAGATCAAATTTGAATCGCGCCCGCATCGGCACTTCCACCGCGCTTCCCGCCACTTCTCCATCGCCCATCGCCGCGTGTCCATCTCCAAAATAAAATAGCGCTCCCTTTACACTCACAGGCAAGTAAAGCGTGTTGCCGGGCGAAACTTCCGGCGCGTCCATGTTCCCGCCAAATTCCGCGGGCACAATTGAACTCCGCGCTTCTCCATGTGATGGAGCAACACCGATACACCCAAGAAACGGTTTCAGCGGAAACTGCACTTTGAAATCCGAATCCACCGCCTGATACGTGATCAATTTCTTCTCTGCGTCGATGGGGTAATACCACGCGCGTTCCGGCAGGGGTTCCTTCTCCAACATCGGAGTGTAGTGTGTGGAGTTCGCTGCGCCAAATCCCGGACCAAACGTGCCCACCCCTTGCTTGCTGTCCACCTGCAAATCCAGAATGTGCACCACCAGTGTGTCGCCCGGTTCTGCTCCATCGATGTAAAACGGCCCTGTCAGCGGATTGTCGATTTTGATCAGCGAAAACGGGTCGCCCGGCTTTTGCAACGCATTTCCAAAGCAATCCAGTGAATTTGCTTCCAGAATTCCGCCCGCTTTCACGTGCGCGACGGGCTCGGCCGGCCCAAACACAGCCTTCACATTCTCCATGGTGCCTTTGAAACGCACCACATCTTCCGTTCCCGCCGTTTGCGCTCCAGCAACCACGGGCAGACTCGCCATCGCGAGAATCACAACCAAACCGTACCGGCGAATGGACACAAACTCCTCCTCTGCATTCAAAAATCCCACTCCACCATAGTTTAGAATCCCCAGTGAATGCTAGTCTGCGGATTTTTCGTCCCTCCTGCTATCTCTGCTATGCTCTCCGTGTCGTGATTCCACCATGCTTGTCGTAGCTGCCATCATCGAACGCCCCGATCGCCGCATCCTTATAGGCCAACGCCGTCATAACGACACCTCCGCCCTGAAATGGGAGTTTCCGGGGGGCAAAGTGCATTCCGATGAGTCTCTAGAGCAAGCTCTGGCTCGCGAACTGCGCGAAGAGCTCGGCGTTACCCTTACCAAATGCCGCGAAATCGCTGAAGTGCACCACCAATACGCCAACTTTCCCGAACAACTTGAAATTCACTTCTTCGCCGCGCAGTTTTCCGAGCCCGACATCAATCCCATCGTCTACGAGCACATCGCCTGGGCTCTTCCCAAAGAACTCGCCAATTACGATTTTCTCGCCGCTAATCGCGAACTGGTAGCCAATCTCGCCACCGGCCGCCTCAAACCCAATGAAATTTTAGAGTTAGGAAGTTCTGGGAATTAGTTCGACCAACAAGAGAGTCTTTCAGCCCGCGTTTTACGGGCCAAAATAACGGTAATGCCCGGTAATTTTCCAGTTGAACAGAACATCTTCCATCTTGGGCCCCTGCCCAATGTTATGGACCACCATATACCGCCCGCTTGCTGACGCTTTCTTGTCCACCACGATACCGATGTGCGGCACTCCGCCGCCAAGGTCCCAAGTCACAAGATCTCCGGGAGCGTAATCTTTCCCCTGTGTCGTTATCGGGAGCTTTTCGCCCTTACGCGTGAAGAACACCATCAAATTAGGAACGCGCCTGTGATCAATATTCGTGTCTGAATGCCATTCCATCCAGCGTAGATGGTTCGGATATACCGAGAAATTCGCCTCAATGTCCTCATGAACTTCTTTTTGCAGGTCAATTCCCAATGCTCGATACGAGCGGATCACTTCATCCGTGCAAACACCCGTGTCCGCAGGAACATCGCCTCCCGGATACGGGATGCGTACGTAGGCAGGATCGTACCTAACTGAGTGATGCGTGCGTTCAATGGCAGCCGCACTCAATCGTTCCAGGAATTCTTGTCGTTGCGTTTCGGTTGTTGATTGGTTTTGCGCATGGGAAGTTCCCCCATTAGTCGCAAACAGCAGGCAGATCGATGCTACTCGGGTTATTTGGCGCAACCAGCGCACGCAAGCGCTCCCTTACGAAATCACCGGGTTCGGCTTCTCGGGATTAATGCCCAATTCCTGGATCGCCTTGGTGACGACGTCCTTCTCGAGCAACCCATCCTGGTAAAGTTCGTGCAACGTGGCCAACGTAATAAATCGCGCATCAACTTCGAAGAACTCTCGCAGAGCTGTGCGTCCTTCGCTGCGCCCGAATCCATCCGTCCCGAGCGAAGCCAGCCGTCGCGGCATCCACTTGCTGACCATATTCGGCAGCGTCTTCAGATAATCCGTCGCCGCCACCAATACGCCTTGCGCGCCATCCAGGCACTGCGCCACATACGGCACGCGCTGTTTCTCGCCGGGATGCAACCGGTTCCACCGC
The DNA here is from genome assembly GCA_963837885.1 of Candidatus Acidiferrales bacterium. Taxonomy (GTDB): domain Bacteria; phylum Acidobacteriota; class Terriglobia; order Acidiferrales; family UBA7541; genus Acidiferrum. The sequence continues at coordinate 156,261 of CAWIPD010000001.1, forward strand.
TCCGTCTCGATTCCATCGGTGTACAAACACTTGTAACTCGTCACGCTCCACACATCAGCCGCAACGCCAAACTGTTTCTCCAGCATCTCCTGCGCGCGCAGCACTTCGTTCAAAATCGCCCCGTTGCCGAACAATTGCGCTCGCAACTTTGCTTTGCGATTGACCGCCGTACGGATTTTGTACATCCCCTTCAGGATTCCCTCTTCCACGCCCGCGGGCATCGCAGGCATAGCATAAGGCTCGTTCATCACTGTGATGTAGTAGAAGACGTTCTCGCCATCCTTATACATCCGCCGAATCCCGTCCTGAATAATCACGGAAATCTCATAAGCATACGCCGGGTCATACGCCAACAGATTCGGCACCGGTAGCGCCAGCACGTGGCTGTTGCCATCCTGGTGCTGCAATCCTTCACCTGACAGTGTTGTCCTGCCGGATGTTCCGCCCAGCAGGAATCCGCGCGTGCGCATATCTGCCGCGGCCCAGATGAAGTCCGCAATTCGCTGGAACCCGAACATCGAGTAGTAAATAAAAAACGGAATGGTGTTAATCCCGTGCGTGGCATACGCCGACCCGGCCGCTATAAAAGACGCCACCGATCCCGCTTCCGTAATTCCTTCTTCCAGGATCTGCCCGTCTTTTGCTTCCTTGTAATACAGCAGCGTGTTCACATCCACCGGTTCATATTTCTGCCCCACGCTGGAATAAATTCCGATGGTCCGGAATAGCGACTCCATACCAAAGGTGCGCGCTTCGTCCGGCACAATGGGCACAATCAGCTTTCCAATTTCCGGATCCTTCAACATTTTCCGCAGCATCGCCACGAACGCCATCGTGGTAGAGACTTCGCGCCCGTCGCTTCCATCATGAAATTCGCGGAACAGTTCATCGTGCGCCGCTACCAGCGGCTTCGAGCGTACCTTCCGTTGCGGCGTGTAACCGCCCAATGCTTCCCGCTTCGAACGCAGGTAGCGAATCTCTTCGCTATCCTCCGCCGGCCGGTAAAACGGCACTTCGCTCAAATCTTCATCGCTCATCGGAATCCCGAAGCGCGAGCGGAACTCTCTCAGCTCATCCTCATTCAGCTTCTTTTGCTGGTGCGTGACGTTTTTCCCTTCGCCCGCTTCACCTAGTCCATAACCCTTGATCGTCCGCGCCAGAATGACGGTCGGCCCGCCCTTGTGCTCGGTCGCTGCTTTGTACGCCGCGTAGACTTTGCGCGGATCATGTCCGCCAAGCCGCAGACGCCGCAGCGCCTCGTCGGGCAGCGGTTCCACCAGCTTCAACAGTCGTGGATCGCTACCAAAGAAAAATTGCCGGATGTAATCGCCGCTGCTGACCACCAGTTTCTGGTACTCGCCATCCACCATCTCGCCCATGCGTTTAACGAGCAGCCCTTCTGTGTCGCGCTCCAATATCGGATCCCACTCGCTGCCCCACAGCACCTTGATGACATTCCACCGCGCTCCGCGAAACGCCGACTCCAATTCCTGAATGATCTGCCCATTGCCGCGCACCGGTCCGTCAAGCCTTTGCAGGTTGCAGTTGATGACAAAAATCAGGTTATCGAGCTTCTCGCGCGACGCCAGCGTTATCGCACCCAGCGATTCCGGCTCGTCCGTCTCGCCGTCTCCCAGGAACGCCCACACTTTCGCGTCGGTCGCCGGCTTCAACCCGCGATTCTCCAGGTAACGATTGAATCGCGCCTGGTAGATCGCCATCAACGGGCTCAAGCCCATTGATACCGTCGGATATTCCCAGAAATCCGGCATTAGCCAGGGATGGGGATACGAGGACAGCCCACCTCCGGGTTTCAGCTCACGCCGAAAATTCTCCAGTTGTTCAATGCTGAGGCGCCCTTCCAGAAATGCGCGCGAATATACTCCCGGCGCCGCATGTCCCTGAAAATAAACTGTGTCTCCTTCGAAACTGTCGCTGCGGGCACGGAAGAAGTGGTTGAACCCTACTTCATACAATGTTGCCGCCGAAGCGTACGTCGAAATATGTCCGCCGATGTTGTGCTCCATGCGGTTCGCGCGCACAACCATGGCCAGCGCGTTCCAACGAATCAGCGACTTGATACGCCGCTCCAGTTGCTGGTCACCCGGAAAAAGCGGCTCCAGCCGCGCCGGGATCGTGTTCGCATAAGGCGTGTTGGCCGTAAACGGCAGATCGATTCCGCTGACCGTGGCATGCGCCCGCAGCCGCTCCAGGATTTCGCGTGCTACGTCGGTACCGCTTGATTCCAGCACCGAATCCAACGACTCCAGCCACTCCTGAATCTCCACGTCCTGAACGTGCCGGGCTGCTACTGTTTCTTGATCCATACGTCTTAGAGCTCCTATGCCTGCTGACTGACTGCCTGTCTCTCTCGCGCCTCTAAACTTCGCTTATATGCACAATTAATAAGAGTACACCCTGTCTCGTTTTGTCGCATCTCGAGCCTTAGAAATAATCTCGATGCCGTCCAACTACTTTTTTAATCCTTGATTTCAGTTGTAGCGCAGTTACCGCACCTTTCGAGGAGCTTCCGTGCCAGTGTAGCGGCCGCCTTCCGAAGCGGGCGCTTTGCGGGTTTAACCCCCAACCAACTCGACGCCCCTACGAATCTCCACCGCTCACAACGTCCTTCCCCCGTCCACCACCAATACCTGCCCCGTCACGAACTCCGCCCCAATCAAATAGACCACCGGTATCCGTAATGTCCTCAGGCTTTCCCGTCCTTTTCAGCGGCGATTTGCGAATAAAATCCGCTTCCCACTCGGGAGGATCCCCTGGCATCGTGATCGTGCCCGGCGCAATCGCGTTCACCCGCACCCCCGGCGCCAACTCCTTCGCCAGAATCCGCGTCATCATGATCACCCCTGCCTTCGATACCGAATGCGGCAGAAACCCCGGCCACCCAGCAATCCACCGATATCCGCGAAATTAATCACCACACCTTTGCCTGATTTTTCCAGGAATGGCGCCGCCGACTGCGTGCAAAAAAAAGGCGCTTTCAGATTCGTGTCCAGCGACGCGTCCCAACTCTCTTCGGTCGTTTCTCCAAACTTCGTCTCCAGAAAATTTGCTGCGCAGTTCACCAGAATATCCAAACGCCCGAAGTGTTCGGCCACTTCATTCACCAGCGCGCGTATCTGCACCACATCCAGCAGTTCCGCACCAAACGCTCCTGCTTTGCGTCCCAACTTCTCAATTTCGCTCACCACTTCCAGCGCTTCGTTGCGCGACTTTCCATAATGCACCGCCACGTCCGCGCCTTCCGTCGCCAACCGCAGTGCCACTGCGCGGCCGAGCCTTTTGCCGGCACCGGTAACCAGCGCCACTCTTCCCTGCAATTTTTTCTCATCGCTCATGGCGCAAACTTATCACATCCCTCGCCTGGAATTCTTCTCAGATCACCCATCCAAGGCAACCGAATACTCCCCGCTACCATCCACTTGATTGCACTGAGCACGAAACCTTCGCCATCCTGGGATAGTCTGATCATTAATGGTCATCGCGTTCTTGCAGCACTCTCCATTCCCCACTTTGCGAGCACGCGTCGCATCGTTTCTCGCCACCCTCCTGTTCCTTGCATCTATCGCTGGACTTATCCCCGCCTATTCCGCAGACAAATCGAACCCCTCGTTCAAGATCCCTGCGGTCAAAATCCCGATTCAAACTCAAGGACCAAACCATCATTATCACTGCCTCAGGGACCCTCTCGATGGTCCGCCACGACCACGAACTCAATATTTTCAATATGGAGTTAACCGCTGATCTGGCCGAACTTCAACAAAACCTGACACCCTTGCTTGCCGCTCAACTCAACAAAGATGAACCCTGTGGCCAGCGCATCACCATTCAGAACGCCACTCTTATTCCCGCGGAGCCTGCCGCCATTGCTACCGTCCAGCTTCACTTTGAGCAGTGGGTCTGCGCCAAGCTTTTCGGCAAAGAGCAAGTTAAGAAGCTGATCAGTGGCAACGCCACCATTCCTATGAAGCTGACTCCTGCAATCGACAAGGATGCCACCGAACTCCACCTGGTTCCGGAGCTAGGGCAAATCGAAGCGGACGGCTCTCTCGGCCAGTTGCTGAAATCGGATCTTCTCGGCGATTCGATCCGCGATAAAATTCACGATGCTATCCAGACCGCTCTCCAAAAAGGCGCGAATCTCCGCGCCACGCTTCCTCCGGCCGCTCAACCTTACGCCACTATTCAAAATGCCTCGTTCAAGGATTCCGGCTCCGGTCACCTGCTCGCCGTCCTCGATGGAGAAGTCCGAATCACCAATGATCAGTTGCAACAGCTTGAGAAAGAATTGAAAGAGCGCGTCGGCAAACACTAACGCGGTCGCTGGCTTTTTTCCGCTGCTCTTAAATTGAATCGAGTAGCCCGGCGATACTGCCCGTTCTCCCACTCCCGCCATGCGGTTGCTTGGCTCTTCGTTCAGCTACCCATACTTAATGCTAAAATCTCGGCTCGAACACCACGAGGCTCACCACATTATGAATCTTGATGTTTTGGCAATTGCCGCCCACCCTGACGACGTCGAACTAACTTGCGGCGGCACTCTTCTCAAGATGGCTCAGCAAGGCTACAAAACCGGCATACTCGATCTTACTGCTGGAGAAATGGGCACTCGCGGCACTCCCGAAACTCGCGCCAAAGAAGCCGCACTCGCCGCCAAAATTCTGAAGGTTTCCTGGCGCGGCACTCTCGGTGTCCCCGACTCTGACGTTCAGCCCACTCGCGCGAACAAGCTTCGCCTCGCCAAAGTCATCCGCGAGCTTCGTCCCCGCACCGTGATTCTTCCCTATTGGGAAGCCCGCCATCCCGATCACTACCACGCCTCCACCCTCGGCTACGAAGGTTGCTTTCTGGCGGGACTCAAACAGATCCCCCTGGAGGGTGAGCCATTCCGTCCCTTCAAAATTCTCTACGCCACCTCGTTTGAAGGGATGCCTCCCTCCTTTATCGTCGATATCAGCAAGCAATATGAGACTCGCCACCGCGCCATCCTGGCCTACGGCTCTCAATTCCGACCCGCCAAGAGTGAACGCAAGCAGCGCGTTTTCCTGGCCATCGACGAACTCGACAATCGCATGGAACTACTGGCCCGGCATCACGGTCAGCTTATCGGGGTGAAATATGGCGAGCCGTTCCTGCAAAAAGAGCCCATGGCGGTAAACGACATCGTCGACCTGCCAGTCCGTTCTATCTAACTACTTATTTTGGGAGGATTTCGCTCTATTGTGGGAGGTCAATATCTAAATCCAGGCGCTTTGCCTCCGGCCGACAGTTGTTTTGCTCGTTGGCCTTAGCTCCGCTTCCTCTATCGCTTACATCGAATCGTCATCTACAGCCGGCACAAACCCTGGCAGGCCCTGCCCCTTACCTCTCCGCTCTACCTTTACCCGGGTCACATTCTCTTCTTCCGCCCCTGATTTCCTCAGCACGGCTATCGTGCTCAGCGCCTCGCTATACACCCTGGTCACCAGGTAGATTTCCCCGTTGTCTTCTTTCTTCCACAACTGCCCAATCTGGAGTTTGCGTACGCTCATTGGTCACCCTTGACTCTAGAGACCCCAGCCAAAAGTGTCAACATTTCCTCCCGCTTGGCTTTTCCTTCTCTAAACCACCCTCCTCAGGAAACCTTCTTGCAACACCTCACATCCTAAGGTTTGGACCCCCCGTTCCTCGCGGGGTGCTATACTTCTGTAGACGGTTGGGGGAGGTTCGCATATGGCAAAACTCTCTACGCACAGCTTGGCTCTCCTCCTTGCCTGGAGCATCGACTGTCGCTTCGCCCGCGACGATTTCGGCTGCTCAATCTACATCCACTCAGAATCCGGCTCCCTCTTCCACGACCACACAGCGAGTCCTTCCACAACGACTCAAGATCCCAAGCAAACTGCGGATCCCACTGGTATCCAGCTTCCTCCGGATAAGGCTCCAGCGCCTCCGGCTCAGACTCCTTCCTCCACGACTCCTGCCGCGAAAACTCCTGCGTCAGGCACTCCCGGTTCGGATCAGCCTGTTCCCCAGCAGGCAACGGTTCATCCCAAGAATTCCAAAGAAGACGTCGATGCCATCGGCAATCGCAACCCGGGCAAGGGCATCAACTTCTATTCCATCGAACATGAAATCGCTCTTGGCAAGGGACTCGCCCAGGAAGTCGAACGTTCTTCCAAGCTCGTCGACGACCCCGTCATCGTGGAATATGTGAACCGCGTTGGCCAGAACCTGGTCCGCAATTCCGATGCCCGTGTGCCCTTCACCATTAAGGTTATCGACTCCGATGAAGTCAACGCCTTCGCTCTTCCCGGCGGCTTTTTCTACGTGAATAGCGGCTTGATTCTCCGTGCTCAGGAAGAATCCGAACTCGCCGGCGTCATGGCTCATGAAATCTCTCACGTCATCGCCCGTCATGGCACCAAGCAAGCCACTAAGGGCGAAATGATTCAACTCGCCACGATCCCACTGATGATTCTCGGCCCTGCCGGATGGGCCGGGTATGGCATCTACCAAGCCTTGCAACTCGCCATTCCGCTCTCTTATCTGAAGTTCTCGCGCGACGATGAACGGGAAGCCGATTTCCTCGGCCTGCAGTATATGTACAAGGCCGGTTACGATCCTAATGCCTACGTCACTTTCTTTGAGCGCATTCAGGCCGACGAGAAACGCCGCCCGGGCACCATCCCGAAGTTCTTCTCCACTCATCCCCCGACGCCGGAACGCATCGCAGACGCGCAAAAAGAGATCGCGCGCATTTTGCCCGAGAAAGACGAATACATCGTCACCACTTCTGAGTTTGATTCCGTAAAGGCCCGCCTCCGCAATGTTATGTTCAGCCGCAAGGTCCAGGATAATTCGGCCGGCAAGCCGACTCTCCGGACCAAGACCGAGCAGTCTGACAAGAACAGCCAGACCACTCAACAGACCGACCCCAACAGCAGCGACGATGATCGACCAACCTTGAAGCGCCGTCCTGACTCTCCGTGATCCTTCACTTCATCACAAATTTTGACTCAAGCAATTAGGCGGCCCCCATGGCCGCCTTTTTTATTGCTCAAGCGAACGCAATCGTCGAACTGGCGCCTTGTTCGCATCTGCGCCTCACCCCTTCCCAATCCCGTCTCTGCCACTGCAAAAAAATCGAGGCCGGAGGGCTCGCATTGCCCCGGCCTCGATTCCTACCGCAAATTTTCATTATCGTTGGTCTACTTCATTTCCCCACTCGGTGCATTACCCCCGGGTCGTCATACCTTTCTCAATAAACTAACGGCTGCAGCACGATTCACTTCATACGCCCTAAGAAGTCGTTTGCCCCCGCAGCAGACCACTTGGGCGAAGCGGACCGACCGCAGCCGTCGATTTCCACGATAATGTGCAAATCCCATTCTCTCGGCAAGAGGCAGCACGGGACATCTTGGGACATTTCCCCAATCTTTCCTCACCAATTCACTCGCCTGTGCCTTCTCCAATATTCAGTGCGCATTCTCCTTCTCACTTACGGAATTTTTTTTCGACAGCCACGGAAATTGTTTGCACCGTCACCGAAACTCCCTTAAGGGTTCTCAGATCATTTCAAATCTCAATGCCTCGCGCTCTACTTTCAGAGTTCGGAATCAGTGCCCGCATCACACTTTTCGTTCCGTCCCGCTCTGTCAATACTACCCGGTACCATCTGAGTCCATCCCCCAAGGAAGTGGTATGCTCCCACTGCTTGAGTATTTCGCCACCGACCGCCAATCTCGATTAGCCCACCACTCGGCAAGAGGCAGAAAGAGATACGCCATGAAAAAACCGCGCAACATCATTTCCATGCCACAGTTCCTGGCACTTTTCTCACTCGCTCTTTTCTTCTTTTACTCTTCAACTCTTCTTCGCGCCCGCGCTTCCGATCAGCCTGCCACCATCTTTGAGGGCAGCCAGAAAATTGGCGAAGGCCTTCCCGGCGAGATTAAGTTTGATCCACGCGCCCAGACTTACACCGTCGCGGGTGGTGGCGGTGATCTCTGGTTCGCCAGCGACGATTTTTACTTCGCCTGGAAGAAAGTTTCCGGCGACGCCTCCATCAGCGCCGACATCTCTTTCCTTGGCGTAGGCAAGAATGGCCACCGCAAAGCGGTCCTGATGATCCGCCAGTCTCTCGACGCCAACTCCGCTTACGCCGATATCGCTCTCCACGGCGACGGTCTCACTTCTCTCCAGTTTCGCGAATCGACCGGCGGCCCGACCCACGAAATTCAGGCAGCAGAATCCAAGCCATCTCGTCTTCTGCTGGAAAAACGTGGCGACTATTTCTATATGTCCCTCGCTCAGGGCGACAACGTTCCGCAGATCTCCGGTGGCTCCATTCGCGTCCCCATCACCGGCACGTATTACATCGGCATCGGTGTTTGCTCTCACGAAAAAGACATCGTGGAACGCGCCGTATTTTCCAACGTCAAGATCGGCGTTCCCGCCACTGGCAAGGAACCGCGGCTCTACAGTACCCTCGAGACTATCTCCATCGATTCCACCGATCGCCGTGTCATCTACGCCGCACCCGAACACTTTGAAGCTCCCAACTGGTCGCGCGATGGCAGTTATATGCTCTTCAATCGCGAAGGGCGCATCATCAAAATCCCCGCCACTGGCGGTGCTCTCGAAACTATCGACACGGGTTCCGCGATCCGCTGCAACAACGATCACGGCATCTCTCCCGACGGCAAAGCACTCGCTGTCAGCGATTCATCCCAGGAAGACAAGAAGTCCCGCGTCTCCACTCTTCCCATTACCGGCGGAACTCCCAAGCTCATCACCAAAAACGCTCCCTCGTATTGGCACGGTTGGTCACCTGATGGCAAAACGCTCGCGTTTGTCGGCGAGCGCAATGGTAATTTTGATATCTACACGATCCCCGTCGATGGCGGCGAAGAAACCCGCCTCACCACGGCCGAAGGTCTCGATGACGGCCCCGAATACACTCCCGACGGCAAATTTATCTATTTCAATTCCGTGCGTACCGGCCAGATGCAGATCTGGCGCATGCATCCCGACGGCAGCGGCCAGGAACAAATCACCAACGATGAATACAACAACTGGTTCCCTCACATTTCGCCCGACGGCAAATGGATGACCATCATCTCGTTCGATAAATCCGTTGTGGGGCATCCGCCGAATAAAGATGTCGTCCTGCGCCTCATGTCGCTCAGTGACGGCAAAATTGTCATCGTCGCCAAGCTCTTCGGTGGCCAGGGCACCATCAATGTTCCCTCCTGGGCTCCCGATAGCAAGCGCTTCGCCTTCGTCAGCTATCAACTCGTTCCCTAAATTCGCCACACGTCTCTTGTCTCTCCCGTACGGGCGGCTTTACGCCGCCTTCCCGGTATTCGTTGTAGCGCATCGCACGATGCCCTCATGCGCAGGGTGCACCACTCTCGCCTTTTGAGGGTAGGGCTTTTTCTTTCTTTGCGTCTTTGTCCCCTGATCGGTGATGCATAACCCGCAACAAACCCGGAACTACTTTGGTCCCTGCTCTTTATTCAAGCAAAATAGAAAGTGTGTCCCGCTCTCTTCATCTACGAATTAGTGCCATGAATCGCCTCGCCGTTCTGTTCTTCCTCCTCGCTTGCCCACTCTTCGCCCAGAGCAGCCGCGGCGAACTCCATCTTCGAATCATCGACCCGTCTAACGCCGGCGTCAAAACCACTGTTCACCTCTCCAGTGCCGCCAATCACTATCGAACCACTCTCTTCACCGATGACCAGGGCAATCTCCACGTTCAGCATCTTCCTTTCGGAATCTATCAACTCGAGATCGATCAGCCGGGTTTTGCGCCAGTCTCTGACTCACTCGACATCCATTCCGCACTCCCCCTGCAGCACACCGTCCAGCTCAGTCTCAACACGGTGGCCCAATCCGTGAAAGTCAACGCCTCCGATATCCTTATCGATCCTGACCAGGCCGGCGCCGTCAGTCAGCTTGGCCCGGATCAGCTCCAAAACCGTGTTGGTTCCATCCCCGGACGCTCCCTGCAAGATCTCGTCAATTCCCAGCCCGGCTGGCTCTACGAAGGCAACGCTGTTCTGCATCCTCGCGGCTCTGAATATCAAACCCAATTCGTCATCGACGGCATTCCCCTGACCGACAACCGTTCGCCCAGTTTCGGCCCGGAAATTGAGGCCGACGACGTCGAGTCCATGAGCATATATACGGCGGGCATTCCCGCCGAATATGGCCGCAAAATGGGCGGAATCGTTGAAGTGAATACCTTGCAGGATGCTCAAACCGGATTTCACGGACAGGCGGTGCTTTCCGGGGGCAGTTTTGACACCGCGAGCGCCTTCGTCAAATTGCAATACGCTTGGGGTAAAAATGTTTTCGGCGCAAGTGCCAGCGGCAGCATGACCGATCACTACCTCAATCCCGTTGTCCCAGAGAATTATTCCAACACCGGCACGCTCGGCGATTTTTCGGCCACCTATGAACGGGATCTTTCACCCAGCGATCGCTTGCGCTTCATCGTTCGCCACGAACTCTCTCGATACGACATCCCCAATGAGCTGATCCAGCAAGCCGCCGGGCAACGCCAGACTGCCGATAACATCGAAACGATGGGCATCGTTTCCTACCAGCACACCTTCACTCCTCAAGTGGTTGCCGATTTTCGCGGCATGGTTCGCGACAACTCCAACGATTTCTATTCCAACTCTCTCTCCACTCCCATCGAAGTTTTCCAGCACAATTGGTTTCGCGAGGGCTATTTCAATGGCACCATTACCGCCCATCACGGTCGGCACGAATTCAAGTTCGGCGTCGAGTCCGACAACACGTTTCTCAACGAGAATTTCCGCTACCTCATTACCGATCCTACTCAATTCGACCCCGGCACTCCCGCTACATTCAATTTCGCCGCCAACCGTCCCGACCTCGAGCAGTCCGCTTTTGTTCAGGATCTCTTTCGCCTCGGCAATTGGACCATCAACGCCGGCCTCCGCTGGGATCACTATCAACTCATATTGAATCGCCAGGCCGTAGATCCCCGCCTTTCCATCTCCCGTTATTTCCCTTCCGCCGGTCTGATCCTGCATTTTTCATACGACCGTGTTTTCCAGACGCCCTCATTCGAGAATATTTTGCTATCCAGTTCAACGGCTGCCACGAACCTTAATCCCATATCTCTGCAATTCCCTGTAGCGCCCTCCGTAGGAAATTATTACGAAGCCGGACTGACCAAAGCGTTCTTAAATCACATCAAGCTCGATGCTAATTATTTCCGCCGCCTCGTTAACAACTTCGCCGACGACGATCAGATCCAGAACACCACCATCAGCTTCCCCATCGCCTTTCGCAAGGCCATCATCTATGGAGCCGAGGCCAAACTAGATCTGGCCGATTGGCATCGCTTTTCCGGTTTTGTAAGCTACTCCTACATCGTAGGCAATGCTTTCAATCCCGTGACTGGTGGACTGTTCCTGGGCTCCGACGCGACGATTCCGCTCACCGGCCATTTCCCTGACTCGCAAGATCAGCGCAACACCCTTCGCGCACGCGTTCGCTATCAAGTCGCTCCGCGCTTCTGGATCGCCGGCGGAATTCAATTTGACTCCGGCCTGCCATTTGAGTTCGACGGCGACCCTGCCACGGTACTTGCTCAGTATGGCCAGCAGGTCTTGAATCGCATCAATTTCGATCGCGGCCGCATCTATCCCTCTTTTCAAGTCAACGCCTCGGCCGGCGCGGACTCTACAAATCCGAGCACCTCACGATGCGTCTCCAAATCGACGCTCAAAACCTTAATAATGTCCTCAACGTGATCGATTTTGGCGGGCTTTTTTCTGGCAACGCCATCGGCCCTTCCCGCAGCTTCGCCCTGCGCCTTTCCACAACGTTCTAAATGCGCTTGAGTGGATCAGCTCGCATGCCGGATGGTCGGCTCGCATGCGCTCATTGAAAAAGCTCGCTTCTTCTTGGTCAGCAGGGTGACTCTGCGATACTCTTCGTTTCGCCAACGCCTCAGAAGTATCATGAGTCAAGGAGCGGGGCGCCATGACCACACGACAATCCAGTATTCAGCCTCAACCCGGCCGATCCGCTGCACGGATTTTTGCCGCCAACGATCGTATCAACCAGATTCTCATCGAAAATCTCGACCCTGCGGTCTGGCACGCCAAACCGCCTGGCAAGACTCGTCCCATCGCCTCGATTTTCACCCATATGCACAATGTCCGTACCAAGTGGATCAGGCTCACCGCCCCGCACTTGGAGATCCCCCCGCAACTCAGCCGCGCACACGCTACACCTCAGCAAGTCCGTAAGGCATTGGCCGGAAGCGCCACTCGTTGCGCGGAGATGCTCGCGGAAGCCCTCGGCGGCACCGAGCCCCGCATTGAACATTTTCTCAGAGACGGTTGGGCCAAACCTTGGCCAGTCGGCCCGGAAATGCTCTGCTATATGCTTTCTCACGAAGCCCATCATCGTGGCCAGGTGTGCATGCTTGCGCATCAACTTGGTTTCCCTCTGCCCGACAAAGTCACCTCCGACATGTGGAACTGGGAGAAGCTCTGGAAAGAGTGCGGCTCACCTCGCGGCCCCGGCTACGATTGATTCGAGACTTGAAATCCGACGTGTCTGTACTGCTCTCTCTAATTTATTCAAGCTTGGCCCACACAAATCGCGCTGGAATTGTCACCCAATTCTCCGATATATTTTGGCAGCCCGCTGGATTGCCCAGCGAGCGCACGAATAGGAGTTTTACGATGCCTCAAAACATTGCCACTGGCCAGCTCGGCATCGCCGATTGGATTCACGGTCTTACCACCATCCCGGAAAAGGATTTTACGCTCAAGACCGTCCAGGATTACGTTATCCTGCATCCGGTCAACCCTGAGAGTCTGCAAAATTACATTTTCTTTTCCAAAGGAAGCTACACCCGCAACTTGATCTTCAAAAATGATCTCTTCGAGTGCATGACTCTGTGTTGGGAAGTTGGGCAGCGCAGCCGCATCCATAATCACCACGATCAGAACTGTTGGATGTCCGCACCTATAGGGCGATTGCAGGTTCACAACTACAGAGTGGACAAGCTCGATCCGAAAACTGGCGACTGCACCATAACTCCCACGGACATCTACGATTTAGATAGTTCACATCCGACGTTTGTCAATCCAATGGAGCCAGTACATGAAGTGGTGAATCTGCCAGAATTTAATCAGCGCGCTGTGAGCATCCACATCTATTCCAAGCCCTTCGATAGTTGTGAAGTCTATTACCTCGAGAAGAATAAATACGCTGATGTGCCCCTCTTTTTCACCAGCGAATATGGCAAGCTCAATCCCGACGAAAAATTACTCTAACGTCCCAACGAGACGGGCCGCCCATACCCTTGGTGTAGCGCTGGCTTTTATGCCAGCGCCGTTGTCGCAATTAACGTACTCGCCAACCGCCAGCCGCGTCCCACATCAAAAAAACCGGGATTTCTTGTTTAGACGACGCCAACTTATTAGCAGTTGGTCGACTGGATTTGTACCAGCATTGGCCCGGCAATATTTATTCTATCTCTAATTGTGCAGCCAGCTCATCACGGAGCCAAATTTGCCTTCTTCCGGCATGCTCCGATTAACGCCTACCCACTAGTCACCAGGTCACTATTCACCAGCCACTGCCTTCCCCACCGTCTCGATATCCACCAAACCTTTGCATCCATACAGCGCTGGAAGCACCTTTCCTGCCGGGAAATTCCTTCGCAACTCCGCCACTCTCTCCGTTCCTGATCTGTAGGCCGGCAAATACATTCTTCCGAGGAGTGGATGTCACCCCAGGCGCCCGATAGCTTGTCAGCGCGTTCTTCAGTCACGAGAAAATCTCGTCTTAGTATTTTGGCGACTTCCGCCTGTGGCGTCTTTTCGTTCCACGTAAGATACGAGGACTGATTTTTCGCGTCGTCCTGCAGTAATGCCAGTGTCACTCCAATCTGCAGGTCTTCATCCGGCAACTGGTCCACCTCCGTTACCCCATGCGCGATGAGAATAGCGTTGTTGGCAATCCCCTCGAAAAGCGTTGCGGCCATGGTATTCATAGTTAGCACCGTCGCTTCAAAGCCGGCCAGTCCCCGCACGTACAAATTCTGCAGGTACGCAAACGTTGTCACATGCCCCGGCACGACTTCATGGCTCACCAGTTGCTCAAACTCCGGAACCGACATTTTAAGCGATGCATTGATCTCATACGTCGCTTCATATTTCGGGCTTCCGTCCTTATTTCTGGCCCGTCCGATGTAATTCATCGACCCGGAGAACCACGCATCCTTGATCGGCAGGAAATCGATGTTGGCTCTGCGGCACTTTCGCAAATTCCTTCGGCAAATATGGCGCCAGATTCGTGTCGCACAGCTTGTCGTAATGAGCGATTACTGCATTCCCCAGCGCGCGCACCGACGCCATCGGAATCAGCCGTTCGGCGCGCCATGCGTCCACCGCCCTTTGAATTCCAGAATCTCCCTCCGTGGAATAGCCGGCACGCCGCAACAGTTCTGCAACCCTTTCCCGCTTTGCTTCGGGCTTCGATTTTTCAGGCGCTCGGCCCGTGGAGCCCTTCACGCAGCGCTCGTAGCTCACTGGCGCGCCAGTCCCCAACACCTCCATTGCCAGGTCCAACATTACTTCCACACTGTTCGCCAGTCCTGTCAGGAACGCGCCGCGCATCCCACCTATCTTCTCGCCTTCCATGCGAATGCTCTTTGCCATCGCCTACAATATCGATCTGCTTCAAATACTCTTCCACGACTGCGCGCTCTGTTTCCTTGCCAGTGACGCCTCCCGCTTGACGGATTTGTGCGGCTGCCGGAATCGTGTACGCCATCGGCAATTCCTCATCCGAAAACCACGAGTCCGCAATGAACCGTCCCGTTCCCGAAGCGCACAGCACGTCGCCGCCCCACAACGTGTCAACCCCAATTACCGCGTTGGCTATCAGCTTCCCTAGTTGGTCCATGGGCTTTCCTTTCCCTTCCGCAACGACCCAAACCATACATATAGACACAATCCAACGAAGAAGACCGCCGATACAATTTGCGAAATCGTTTCATTTTCATAAAACGGTGTATGAATCAGCGTCTCTCGGTACCAGGGAAACAGTCGCAACGACGCCCCAAATACTCCTCCGAGCGCGCCTCCCGCCATCAATCCTGATGCAATAATCACTCCGCGACTGCGCACCTGTTCGCCTTGTTCTCCGTTAATTTTCTCGGAACGCCGATTGATCCAATGCGATAAGAATCCTCCGACCAGTGCGGGCGTATTCAATTCCAGCGGCAGATACATTCCCAACGCAAAAATCAGCGACGGCTGTCCCAGCATTTCCATGATCAACGCGATCATGGCCCCAACGCCAAATAACAAATACGCAATGGGCTGGTGGCTCATGAATCCTTCCGCTAGCGCTTTCATGATGGATGCTTGCGGTGAGGGCAGCACTGGCCGAAGATCCCCAGCCATCGCTTCGCCAAACTGAAATGTCCTGCGCCAGCATTACGATCGTCAGTCCGACTGCCGCTGCGGCTGCAATCACCCCCAGGAATTTCACTTTTTCCTGCGCTGACGGCGTTGAACCCAGCCAGTATCCCGTCTTGAGATCCGTGATCGCTTGCCCGGATACCGATAGCGCCGTGCACACCATTCCCGCTATGGCCATCACAAAAAACATTCCGGTCGTCCCGGAAACTCCAAATCGCAGCAGCACCACCGACGACAGTATGATCGTCAACATGGTCATCCCGGAAACCGGATTGCGCGCGGTTGTCGCTATCGCATTCGCTGCCACCGAAGTAAAAAAGAACGAGAATACCAGCGTCAATGCCAATCCCGTTCCGACCACCAACCACGAGGCGTCAAGATGTCCCAGTAACACTGCCACCCCAATTGCGCCCAGCACCACTCCTGCCAGAATCGACACCATCGACATGTCATGATCTGTCCGTTCCGTTCTTGGTGCCTCGCCTTTGCGAAATACACGCATGGCAATCTTGAACGAGCCTGCCACGATCCTCAGGGATCTTACGATCCCGAAAATTCCCGCCGTGGCAATCGCTCCTACGCCGATGAAACGTACATAGTTCCGGTAAATTTGCACCGCCGTCATTTTTGCAATAGGGATGGCCGCTGGATACACCGCGGAATCCAGGTGACTTCCTACAAACCAGATCAACGGCACCAATACAAAGTTCGAGAGCACTCCTCCTGCGCACAAAATCAGCGAACTGCGCAGTCCGATGACATATCCGAGTCCAAGAATGAATCCGATCGCGTCGAAGCTGAATACCATTCGCGCTCGTTCCGACAACATCCGCACTACCGGTACGAATCGGAAATCGATGTACTCCTTCCACACATCAAACGTGGTCACCAGAAAATCATAGACTCCTGCTACCGCTGTCGCCTGCAACAGCAGCTTTGCTTGTGATCCTCCCTTTTCTCCCGTCACCAGCACTTCGGTAATCGCTGTTGCTTCGGGGTACGGAAGTTTGCCATGCATTTCTCGCACGAAGTAACGTCGCAGTGGAATCAGGAACAATACGCCAAGGCATCCTCCCGCGAGACATATGAATATTGTCTGCACCGGGTGTGGCGAAAGCTTCAGGATATACAGCGCAGGTACCGTGAATACCGCTCCCGCGACCACTGAACCAGCTACTCCGCCTATCCCCGTGATAATTACATTTTCCAGCAAACTGGACCGCCGTTTGTACAGTCGCGCCAGGCCAATCGCTAGAATCGAAATCGGGATCGCCGATTCCATCACCTGCCCAACCTTCAATCCGGAATACGCTGAAGCAACCGTGAATATCACGCAAAAAAATAGTCCCCATCCGATCGACCGACCCGTCAGTTCCGGCAATTTTTCCGTCGGACCAACAATGGGCTGATATGTTTCGCCTGGCTTCAATGGTTTGTAGGCATTTTCCGGCAGAACCTTGGTATTCACTTCGCTCATGGCGCGATAGTCCTTCCTGAAACGGCGAGCCTGGCTGGTGTTGCGAGCAACTTCCTGAAGCGACCTGCTAGAACTACAGGTAAATTCCGGCTGAGTGACTTTTCTGCAGTCCATCACTCCTTCCCTGCGGAAGCAAGTGCAAGAGTCACAGCTCATACCACGACTTCCTCTATTCCAGACAACCACGCGATTCGCGCAAGTTCAGCACCGTGATTACTCAATCGGGGCGATATACTCAGAGAACTGATTGACCGACGGAGTTATCTAAATGAGTTTTGCTGATTGTTTGCGCGGAACAACCACGCTCACCGATGGCGCGTGGGGCACGGAGTTTCAGAGACTCGGCGCGGCACTTGGCGTCTGCACCGACGAATGGAATATCACCAAGCCTGATTTGGTGCGACAAGTGGCCGCGAGCTATGTCCAGGCAGGCAGCCGGGTCATTCTGACAAATTCTTTTCGCGCCAATACCATCAGCCTTACTCAATACGGATTGCAGGATAAGTTTGCGGCGATTAATCGCGCCGCGGTGCAACTCTCTCGCCAGGCTGCTGGAAATTCCGCGATGGTGTTTGCCTCCATTGGCCCCAGCGGAAAATTGCTTCTCACCGAAGAAGTGACTCCCGAAGAATTAAAGGATGCCTTCACCGCGCAAGCCCGCGCACTTGCTGCCGAGGGTCCCGACGCGCTCCTGATCGAGACCATGACCGACCTTACCGAAGCGCGCATCGCCGCTGCCGCCGCGCTGGAAACCAATCTTCCGGTGATCGTTTCCATGGTGTTCGATTCTGGCAAAGATCATGACCGCACCATGATGGGCACCACTCCCGAAGAAGTCGCCGCTACTCTCACCAGCGATGGCGTTCATGCCATCGGTGCAAATTGCGGCCTTGGCATTCGCGAGTTCATCCCCGTATGCCAGCGATTGGCAGCGGCCACTCCGCTTCCCATCTGGATCAAGCCCAACGCCGGATCTGCCCGAGATGCTTGGTGGTGTTGCCCACTACAAGACTTTGCCCACCGATTTTGCCGCTTCGGCGATGGAACTAGTTGACGCCGGTGCCACTTTTGTTGGCGGATGTTGTGGCACAACTCCTGAATTCATTCGTGAACTCGCGAGCTTACCCGCTTTCCAGTAGCGGACTACTTCCGCAATCTTTTCAACGCGTTTTCGTCGTTACGACTCCGCAAGCCGGTGCGCACACGTAGCCGCGGCCCCGCATTCTTCGCACGGTTTTCCTCCCGCGTGCATCCTGGCTCCCGCGCCAATCACCATGGAGACCGACTTGCTTGGCTGCATCAAAAACGAGGGCGTCAGGTGCACGCCGATGGTTGCTGCGTCCACAATCGTGAACACTTGCGATTGCGCCGCGGCAAGCTCCCAGTCATTCGTTCCCGGGTAAACGGGTGAGCTGATCGTCAATTGCGCCATGGCCGCCTGCTCTGCAAAAAATTCTCGAATGGCTACCGTGAGCGCTCCGATGGCGGCCGTGCCGTACCCATCGAGTGCCATCGCGTAGACTGCATCCTCTTTTGTGGCTCGCAAGGCCATCTGCTCAATAGCCGCGCCGATGGTTGCCACAATCACAATGGCAGAGTCCGCGCCTTTGAGCTTTCGCGCAATTCCCTCACCCATGAATTTCACCGCGTCATTCAGAATGACCGCGGATGGCTCCACTTCTTGAATCCCGACGATTCGATACGCGACTTGCGGCCGAACGCACGGAGTGCCCTCGGCAATGGCTTTCTCCGCCACCGCAACCAGGCCTGGCTGTCGCTCGCGGATCTTTCCCGGATTCGCTCCCTGCCGCTGCAGGACCATGTCCGCGGTGATGCCTAGTTGCCATTCATTGCGAACGAGTGTCCCTGCAGTGGTGAATCGCGATGTTGTCATCTTTAGTGATCTTCTGCGCCTTGGAGCTCTGACCGTCGACATTTGCTCCATTCATCCCTGCTTAGTTTTCCCTTGTTCTACCCTGGGTGGTCAGTGCGAGCGGCAAGCAGCTTTGTCGCGTTGGAATAATAAACCTGTTTCAGAATTTCATCGCTAAGGCCAAATCCATTCAGGCTCCAGTGATAGTCGAACTGCTCGATTTCGTAGAAGTGCTCGTCCAGCGATTCAAGTATTCTGAACGTGACCCGGTACATCGGCTTTTCAACTCCCATATCGGTCCCATAGACCAGCCGGTCGGCATACTTCTCATAAAATTTCGAAGCGAACCGGGGGATAGGCGCCGTCTCCGCGTAACGCGCAGAAATGTCCGCATACAGATTCGGATTGCGTTCCAACACTTCGCCCAATCTCGCCAGATCGTAATCCAGGTTGGCGAAGTGGCATGCGATGAACGTCGTCTTCCGATGCTTAGCAAGTGTGCGCTCGAAAATATCGATCATCCCGGAAAGTCTCACGATATTCGGCTTATTGTCGAGCCGCCATAAGTACGCGTTCATCAGCCCGTCGTTCGTCTTGTCCATCTTCTGGTACATCCAAATAGGGTCAGCGACATGGAGGCTGATCGGCATGCCCAACTCGCCGCATTTCTCCAGCAGCGCATCCATGCGCGCGTCGTCGGGATGCATACCCGGCGCTTTGGACTTGCCAGAAACCAGTCCTCCACCCTTGTCGTGGATTTCCCCCACGCCGCGTGCGCCCATCTGCCTGCAACGCTCCAGTTCCTTCACCGCGGCAGGACCGAATCCTGGCTTGTTGTAGCCCGTCAGGTCAAAACCGCACCACATTTCAAAGCGCTCGGGATACTTCGAGTACTTACGGTAGATTTCATCAAACTCTGCGCCGGTTGCCATGGTAAGGATGACAGTTTTCTGAACGCCTACCTCGTCCATGTTCTTCACCCATTCCTCAATCTCCTTCGCCGTCTTGGCGTAGGGATGAGAGTGCATATCAATAATGGGGAATTTGGCCTTGTCGATCTGCGTCACGGGAATTTTATAGATCGATTTGGGGCGATAGTCTTTCAGCAGAATGGTCTCTGGCGAATGCATTTCCTTCACCTGAGCAACTGTCCCGGGATGTGCAGGATTCGTTTCTTGTGCCGGCATCGAGCTCGACTCCGCCGCACCCGGAAACCACGCCGCCAGTCCAACGAGGTTTGCCCATTTCAGAAATATTCTTCGGTTCACTTCATTTTTTGTTCGCATATAGTTGCATCCAAGCACTCTTTTGCAGGGTGCGGGTTTAGACTCCACTTTATCCCAAACTTTCCCGGTATTACCCTCCGACAATTCCAACTAACACGCAATGAGAACTTCACTCACCTGAATCACCGGCTCTGAGTCTGTGTAGTTCGGTATGTCGCCTTGGAGCGCTGCCACGTTGGGCGCAAAGGCAGCCGTAAAGTTCTCCAGCGAGTCAAACAGAAAGTGGCACATGACCACGTACGCAGCATCCGCCCCAGGAGCAGCGCCGCTAAGCCCGCGCTCGACGGAAACTCCTTTAAAGCCGGGATGGGCGCCCAAGAGCTTCATCGACAAAGGCATATGCTTTTCGACGTAATACCCCATATCGAATCGACCGTTCTTTTTGTTCGGATAAAGAATGCTGATTTTGATCAAGGTAGCCTCCCTGCTGACAGTACCATTTCCCGCCTCGTGGATAACATTCCTTGACCCCATCGCACAGTTCACCTCAAGACCTGGGCAAGCGAATCGAACCTGGGCCGCGTTGACTGGATGGATACCCCGGGGTACCCCCCGGTGTTTGCGTATCAAGGGGAAACAAAGGACTTACAGGCGAAATCGGTGTATGAAGGGGAAACAAAGGAGTTAGGGCAGAAATCAGCGGGGAGTGGAATAAATGGGCGTGCAACGTCCGACGGTTTAGAGCGGGAGCGAGGCTGGGAATCGGAAAGCGCGCTGGTTGAATGGAAAGCATGCGGATCAGACAGCAGAGGGCTTGGCGGGGACTGACTTATCAGGAGATTTGGAGCGGCGGGTGGCGGAGAAATTAGGAGAGGTTTCGGCTGGGTCGCTGGAAGAAGGATTGGCTGGATTGCGGACAGAAGGATTCGGTGAGCCATATTTTTCCTGGAGGGCGTCGGTGACAAACTGATAAGCAGTAAGTTCCATGAAGCGAATCTGCTGACACATGCCCCGCTGAGATTTCATAAGCGCGGAACAGAGGTTGGCAAGAGCGGAGGCACGTTTGGAAGAGATGCGATTGGCGGCAAGAAGCTGAAAGAGATTGCCGAGGACGTGATTGATATCGATTTCAGTCAAGAATTCGCCGGAAGGAGAGGCGAGATCGGCGGAAAGATCTTGCTGGTTGGGATCGGGGTCAAAAGAGGAATCGAAAGGAATGGAAGAGCTCATTTTTTTGCCGAGGGGGAAGATGGGGGAGAGACGTTGGGATATTTGATTTTGAGAAGTTTTTTCATGGTGGGGGCATCAAGTTCCCAGCGGGCTGCTTCGGATTTGGCGCCTTGTTGAGTTTGGGAAAGCAGACAACCGATGTAGGCGAGAGTGCCGGCGCGCCGCGAGGAGATGCGATTGCCGGCAAGGGCAGCGAACAGGCGACCGAGGACGTGGTTGATATCGATCTGGGTGATGAAATCGACGCCGGGGCTGGCGAGTTCGGCGGAGAGATCATCTTCGCGGGGGGTGAAGGTGGCGCGACGAGCGTGAGAAAGGCAGAGTCCGTCGTGTTTGGGATGTGCCGGGAGGCCACAGCGGCGGCCATTGGCGAACTGAAATTGGCAGAGATTGAAAACGTCAGGAAGTCTGGCGTTGGACATGAAGGTATTTTGAACTATGTATATTATAGTGTCAATAGACTTATCTGTTTAACATCTGTGAAGGATTGAGGAGCAAGTCAAACCCAGGACCCACCTTTGCGATGAAACAAAACCGCAAAGAGGGGGCACCCTCCGCGTCGCTTTGGTTCCGAGCAAGCGAATAAAGTGGAGTTCTCCGATGGCTGAGTTATCCGCAAACTATGAATTAGCCACCCGCCAGTCATCCAATCAGCCTGTCCACGTTAACGGACCGCGAGTTCATAAAGCAGGTGCACTTCATCTTCGCGCGGTTTAGTTCTAATAGTCTTCAGATGCCCGAAGACACCGTCAACTCCTCCGCTATTCGGGTTGATGCGCATGAGCGCTGCGTCTAATCGTTCCTTTGTCATGCGTTCAGGATCGTAATTGCCATTCACGTGAATCTGATTCCAGTTGGGCATGCCCGGTTGGGAGTATTCGACAGCCACGGTTTCAAGTGCTGTCAGGCTAAATTTCAGTTTGTCGGGAATAAGGAGTGTGCCGACAGCCGGGCCAGTATTTATCCGCATGCTCTCGCGGTAGTCGTGCAAGTCCGTCGGTGTATCGCGAACGGCAATATATTCGATTATGTATTTTATGTTCAGGGAGCGAGCCTCCCGGGTATCTTCTGCGGTTGTCCGTGGATAGTTCGAGTTCGGGGTTGGGCGCAGAGTTTCAACACGACGGACCTCCGCATTCACTTCTTCTTCACATGTTTTTCCCAATTCCGGTTTTTCTCTTTGCTGAAAGTCAGTCAGATCTAAAGAAGATGATGTTAGATGGATTAGCAGCGTGAAATTCCAAACGGGCACACCCTCTTCAGAATCAGACGAGCTAACCTCATATACGCTCACGTCCGCCAATAGCCCGTCTCGCTTCATCCCTGCCATTTCGAAAATTTCGCGCTGCTGCAAGCAAGCAACGTATGCATCCCGTTTGGCTTTGTCGACGGCAACGACCTTGGAGACATAGACGCCTGAATCCACCCGACCGTTACCCGACAAATTGATCTGGGGTGTTGCTTGGACGGAGTTTTTGTAAACTCTCGGCTGGTCCACGTATCTGCTGCAAGATATAAGGCCAAGACTAACCAAAATAAAAATTGGACATGATGATCGCATCAGCCCTCTGAGTGGCCTGAATACTAACACAACGTGTATTCTATCCTCCCGAAATTCAGCTCCTGCGATAGTCCTCCGATCAATTCTCTATATTTGAAGATCTGTTCAACAAGGCACCTGTGTTCGGCTGGTATGTCCCCGTTGGCTTACCCTTGCAACGTTGGGACGAGGCACCACCTCGCGGGTTGGGAATGAAGCGGAGTCTAAACTCGCACCCTGGAAAGTGCAGGGTGCGGCACACGGCTGACGAAATGACAGGAGTCCATGTGCGCGCTGATACCATCGGCTCTGGATGGGAGGACGGGTTGGCGCGATCCCTTCGGCAGGCTCAGGGCAGGCTCTTCGACTGCGTGTCGGCAGACTACGCCGAGACTTCGCTCAGGACGACAAAGAAGAAACGGTCCGGCACGATGCGGGACCGGCCACTACATTTGGAGAATGGCGGATCGGGGAGAGGCGCTGGCATAAAAGCCAGCGCTACGTACTATCAACTTCGCGCTACCGACTGTCATCTGTGGACTGTCGACTGCGGTGGATCTAGCGGTACCGCCATGCCCGGCTTTCTGATGTTCTTCAGGAGCGGCGGAAATCCCCATGCGGCGGAGTTCTTCGCTGTAATATTTGCGGAACAAGACGTCCCACTCTTCGCTGCCTTCGACGATCTCTTTCTTCTGGGAAGTGATGCGCTTGCGGACTTCGACTTCGACTTTTTCTTCCTCGCGCAAAATATTAGTGATGCTCTGGACGATGTGCTGGCGGATGGTATCGCGGTCCTCGACAAATTCGACTTCGTTGGTCTGCACCAGCAAATCAGTGACCTGGTGAGAGATGCGCACAATTTTTTCGCGGCTCAATCGCATGTTTCTTCAGTGCCCCTGTTCTGTTCCCTAGCGCAAAATCAGTTTACGGTCGCGCGCGATCTGACCTTTGACCTTCTTGAACATATCCTGATACGAGATGCCTGCGCGGCGCATTTCGTCCTGATGCTGCGTGAGAATGGTGCGGGCTTCTTCGTTGACTTTATCTTCCACGGTGATTTCGTCCATCATGCGCGCGCGCACCTTGGCGATGACCGGCTCGACATCCTTCTCTTTAATTTCAATGAGATTCGCCCTCGATCAGCTTTTTGATGACATCCGAGGCCATGTGTCCCACGTAGTCGCGGTTCAACAGCATTCCAGTGGTTTCCTTTGGGTTAAAAGCATTTCTTTCAGTGTACTGGCTGGCCGGAAAATTCGCAACCAAGTGGCGCACACTGGCTTGCGTTGCGCGATTCGGTTTCAACAATTCGCGCCCATTGCGTTGACGCCCGTAGCCGGTTCCTGTAGGATTAAAAAATGTGAGCAGCAAGGGCGGTTAGCTCAGTTGGTTAGAGCGCCTGCCTTACAAGCAGGAGGTCGCAGGTTCGAGCCCTGCACTGCCCACCATCCGCAAAGTGACGATTTATTCCCCCGCGGGGACGTAGTTCAGTTGGTTAGAACGCTGCCCTGTCACGGCAGAGGTCGCGAGTTCGAGTCTCGTCGTCCCCGCCATTCTTTCTTTTCAGCACATCTCGTCGTTTCGCTTGGTTGCGCGGATCCCTCGGCTTCGCTCGGGATTTCGGCTGTAGGCTCCCGCTTCGCTCACGCCTGCAAGACGCCTCAAGTTCGAGTCTCGTCGTCCCCGCCATTCTTTCTTTTCAGCACATCTCGTCGTTTCGCTTGGTTGCGCCAGGATCCCTCGGCTTCGCTCGGGATTTCGGCTGTAGGCTCCCGCTTCGCTCACGCCTGCAAGACGCCTCAGTTCGAGTCTCGTCGTCCCCGCCATTCTTTCTTTTCAGCACATCTCGTCGTTTCGCTTGGTTGCGCCAGGATCCCTCGGCTTCGCTCGGGATTTCGGCTGTAGGCTCCCGCTTCGCTCACGCCTGCAAGACGCCTCAAGTTCGAGTCTCGTCGTCCCCGCCATTCTTTCTAAGCAACAACGAAGACGAATAGTCCCCGCACTCCGACTTTTACCAGTATTGCCCTGTACAGGCGATCGATCGCCTCGGGCAGTGATCTAACTTCATCAGTGTTTGGTTTCCGGCTCGATGATATTTACTTTTTCCATTTCTTTAGAGACCACTTTGACGAGTCCCGTGATTACTTTCTTGACCGAACCCACTTCAAAGGTGTTGGTCGTGCCTGTCCACACAAGTTCGCCATCCGGTTTGGCCGTGGAATAGGAATTCACTTCCACTTGGGCTTCTTTCTCGGTCTCCATGTAGCCCGGCGTATAAATCACTGGCGATAGTGCGCCGTAAAAACCATAGAAAGTTCCATAATAAGGATACGGGGTGTAAACCTCTCCCGGAACATAGGTCGTTTTTGTGTCTTTCTTCGTCAGGCGTGCGACCACGATGGCATCGAATTTCTGCTCCTGCACCAACTCTCGCAGATCTTTCATGTCGATGGGCGTGGCGTCGGGCCGGGCGATAAATTCATAGCTCGGATAAGCCTTCGCCGTTGGCCGCGATATTGCTGCAACCAGCTCGTCTTCAAATTCCGCCCGGTTGGCGGCCTTTCCGTTCAGGGCGAGCACCAGGATATTTTTAAATGTGCCACCCGTGTAATTGGGATTTTTCCAACTGAATTCCAACTTGGGTGCAGCAAACGTCAGCATCGCAAGCGTAGCCAGCAGCACCACCAAAATCGTCGATTTCTTTCTCATGTTCGTGCCCTCCTGGAATTCCACGTTAAGACTGAGTGATGATCTCGAACAAAACTTTTAAATTCTTCTAAAATGTCCATCCCAATCCGGTGCTTATGCCCTGGGCGTTCTTCTGGGCATTTGACGGAGGCCGACTGTCGAAATTATCCCAGAACGAGAAATTCAGGTGGAAATTGTTAGAGAGCTTGACGCTGAAAACATCGGTGGTGGTAAGACGAACCCGGCCAAAATCGGAAAGTCCCGGAAAAACCAAGAGCTGGGCTTGCAACGAGTAACGGTCGAAATGGAAGAGTTGGTAATCCATGCCTAGCAGCAATTCAGCGTTTTGCTGTAGCGGCTGTGTAATTCCGGATTGGTAGTTTGCGCTTGGTGTAGTCGGAGCCAATCAGCCATTTCCACTCGGTGTGATTGTCGCGTATCAGGAAGCGGCCATATCCTCCACCGAGGGTGGTGCGCAAGACAAGATTCTGTTGGGAGCTGTGAAGGAAATCATCGAGACCAAGAATGTAGGAATTGCGATTCAAGAAACGCTGCGCAAAGGATTGCACCTCAAACAAATTGGTCGTCGAGCCGCCCGATTGACCGCTAAACGAAGCAGTGTAAGAAGCACCCGCAGCCCAGTGTTCGGCGGGGTACTCCACGTCGGCGGAAGTGCTGAGAGAAGACTGATTGTTGCCGCTGGTGTAGTTATAACCAAGATCGATGCTGCCCTTGAGCTGGCGCCAAAAGGTCTGCTTTTGCGATTCCAGTTGAACGACATCGGCTGCTGGCATCGGCGATTCAATGCCCTCGGCGCTGACGATCAGGTCTTTGCCTGGAGCGGTTGCCTCTTCAACTTTAGTGATGGTACCGGTCATGCGGTTGCCATTACTCAGGACAATCTGGAACATGGCCTTGCAATCGACCTTCTCGACTTGGAGCCAATCCAGGCCAACGGACCCAGAGAAATAGTCGGTCTGAACGTAGAGGACTCCCTGCTCCAACCTCTTCACTTCACCGGTAAGACGGTCACCGTTCTTCATAATAATGGTGTCGTGGCGAGAGACCTTGGCGAGGCATGCGCCAGACGTTGTCAGGTGCAGAAAACCAGAAAGAATGACGACAAATGCGACTCTAAATCGGAGTGACATTGGTTAGAGCTCCTGGCTTTCCGAATTCCAAGCACGGCTGAGCTTGCCGAGGGATGGTCAAACTCTACGAGACGATTCCCTTTCCACACAAGCGAAACGGCCGCACGCTGGATTCACAGGTAGAGAATCCAGGTGCGGGCCGCAAGCAAATCGAGCGATAGAGCAAGATCAGAGATGCTGGTAGTTGGAATTCTGGGTGGCAATGTTCAATTGTTTGCTGACGCCGTCAATCACCATACTGGAAACGTGATTGGGGCCGCCGGGCAATGCGCTGAATTGCACTGTCAAGTTCATGGCATCTTTAGGATCATCCATGTAGGAAGCGATAGAAATGCGGAGCAACTGTTTCTGGGCTTTGTCGAGAACCAAAGTCATGGAATCACCCTGTTTGAGGTAATTCTTGATGACCAGTTGGATCTCGTTAGGAGCTCCACCTTCGGGGCCGAGCGAAATGTTTCCCTTGGCATAGGCTTGTTGGAGCAAGTCTTTGTCAGGCGGTACATATTGTTGAGCCAGGGCCTTCATCGATTCCGCATAGTCGGAGTACTCTTCCTTCTTCTTCTCGACGACGCGCCTCTTCAGGCGGCCGCCACTGGGCTGTGAGTCGGCAGGAGGATCGAGCGAAGTCTTCTGGGGTTTGCCGTCAGGGCCCAGACGAACCTGAAAATGCTCCTGCTTTTTCTGTTCGCCTTTCAGGCTGATGGTGAGTTGCTCTACCCAGGTGTACTGCGCGAGCGCCAGTTTGTTCTTCGCCATAGATTCTTTTAATTCGGCGACGCGCTGCTGCAGTTCCGGGGATTGTGCCCTGGCGATTGGAATATTCGTCAGGCCGATTATTAAAGCAACCAAGGTGAGCGCCAACGAAGTAAGGCTTTGTCGTGCGGTAACTCTCATAGAACTCCTCTCGAGATCTTAAGCGAGAACCAATAGACGTCCCGCGTTTATTTAGGACGGAAAATTCTTCAACAGCTTCTTCATCGCGTTATCAAGATTTTTCTGTTTCTTGGACTGATTTGCGCTCTTCGTCCAAGGTCTTGGTGGCGCGGCCGGTCCAAACCAATTGCTTGGTCGTGGGGTCGTACATGTCGAGGACCAGCGTGCCGGTGCTGATGGTGGATTGTTGCGCGGTGGCCATTCCGCCGCCCCAACGCAAGCCGCCGCCCATGCCGTAGGCGTTCCACTGCTTCTCGCTGCTAATGGAGGCCTGATAGCCGATGTACAGATCAGCTTTGTCGCCGTCGACTTTGGTTAGGCCCTTGGTGGCGAGTTGAGCATCAATGGACTGTTTAATTTGAGCGTCGACGATCTGGTTAGGATAAGTTGCGCCCTCGATGGTGACCCATTTGTAGGTGTGGTATTTGCTGAAATCGACTCCAGGCATGGAATTGCTGGTCACATCTTGCGCAGGCGCGAGGCTGCACACCAAGTAGTGCCAACATCAGCCCGATGAGCAATCGTGCGATCGTCTTTTTTGAATCAAGCAACATTGTTTCTCCTTTTCGTAGCAGAAATTCAATAACCGGGTACAAACTGTGATTCCCAACAAACAAAATAATCGACAAATGCGACTGCATTGAAGAAGCTGCTAATCATTTCATGGCTGCGCTGTTTGAAACACAGCGAAAACCAAGATGATTCGTACCCGTGCTGATCTCGCCCTTGCCGCGCGTGCCAACCATGTAGCGCGAGCAATATTGGTCGGTGCACAGAAATGAGCCTCCGCGATGAACTTTCTTCTTATCGTTCGGTTCAGCCGGATCAAGCGAACTGTCGGGACCTTTTGGATTTCGGGCAACGCCACCGGCTTGGGCTAATTGATAGTAGTAATCCGGGCGATACCAATCGGAAGTCCACTGCCAGACGTTTCCGGCCATGTCGTAGAGGCCATATTGATTGGGGGCATACTGAGCGACGGGAGCGAGGCCTTTGTAGCCATCCGCACCGGTGTCTGTGTTTGGAAAATGACCCTGATAGGTGTTGGCCATCCATTTGCCATTTGGTCTGAACTTCTCGCCCCAAACGTAAGGCTTGCCGGCGAGGCCGCCGCGCGCAGCAAATTCCCATTCGGCTTCGGTGGGCAGAGCGCTTGTGAGCCCAATTGGCATAAGCTTCCGCATCGGCATAGGCTACCTGCACTACGGGATAATTGTCTTTTCCGACGATGGAGCTCTTAGGGCCAGTAGGATGCCGCCAGTTTGCGCCCTTGACGTAGCGCCACCATTGAAAGTGATTGTCCAAAGCAACCGGATGATCCGGCGGGGTGAAAACAACGCCGCCAGCATAGAGATTTTCAGGAGGAGCGCCGGGAATTCTTCCGCGGTCGGAGTCTTTTCCGCGATAGTGATATATCCAGTCGCTTTGACGAATGCGGCGAATTGCGCGTTGGTTACGTCGGTTTTATCCATGAAGAAGCCGTCAACGTAGACGCGATGGATGGGCCGCGAGTCTCCGGTGGCTTGCATGCCGACCATGTTCATGTCGGGGGCATCTTGGGCGCCCATGGAGAATTCGCCACCGGGAATCCAGATCATTCCGCGCGGCGCCGGTCCAGGTGCAGGATGTGTGTTCGGGACGGTTGGTCCAAAGGAGACTTCCGGGTTCGGTAAAGCTTTGGACCCGGCTTGCACTGAAACAGGCAAGAAATGAAGCAAGTTCAGGCAAAGCAAAACGGCGAGCAGAAACAAGAGCGTACCGAGAACAAACTTTCTGCGCACCGCAGAGCCGTGCTGAGGGGTTTCGATTGCACGTCGCCGCTTCCCTGCTGACAAATTGTTTCATTTACCCGGGTCCACCTTGATTGATTTACTTGATTGGAATCGTGACGCCTAGCACTAAGCCGGTCTGGTTCACATCGAGAACAAAGCTGCTGCTCGGACGATAGTTTACATGCATGTAGCGCCATCCAGCCTGGAGAATGACCCTCTTCAACTTATAGCCGATGAGTCCCGCGACCTGGTAGTCCAAATTTGCTCCGCCGCCACCGGCATCTCCTGCCGATGGTGAGAATTACTTTCGGAGTGACGAATGCGGTGAATCTGGCGCCGGCCACCACATCAGCCCAGTTCTGTGCGGAGTAAGGTGAGCGGCCGAGGATGTCTGGATTCAGAGTCAGCGTAGTTCCCAGATGCCAATAGCGAAAGCCGACCAAGCCGTCGATTTTAATTCTCTCGTTATCGATCACCCGGTAACCGATTTTGGGGGTAAGAATGTCTTCGTTAAACTTTACCTTTATCGAATCTATGCTTGGGTCGAAGGCCACACCTTTGCTGTCGGAAAGTTTTGCCCACATGAAATCGATGGGGATGATGATGCGGTTGTAACGAATATCTGCCAAGGCCATGATGCCAATGTTTATGTTGCTGATGAGGTCGGCGGGAGAAACGTGGATGCCGGCTTCATAACCTGCCGCTCCCACGGTTCCGTTCATGCCCGGAAGCCACAAATAGGGAGAGATGGCAAAATGCCATCCGTCAGCGGAATAGTCATCCATGGCAGATGGCGCCGGCGTTGCCGGGGTGGGTTGCGGCGCAGGAGATTCTGCGGGAGTTGCAACAGAAAGTTCTGGCGAACTCACTGAGGCCCCTGAGTCGGTATCATCGTTTGCAAGGACGTATGGACCTTTGAAAGAAGCCCCTGCTTGGGCGGAGCAAGGACGGGCAGAGCCAAGTAGCATCAAGCTGCATGTACAAACGGCAAACCCTGCCGTGGTTACAAATTTCCAAGTCAATTTCATTTACTGCTCCTTTGTTTTATGCCTGGACACTGTCGACTTCTCCAGGTGAGAATTCGTTTCAACCAATCGTCGAGGCTATTGCTTGAAGACCAACGGAGGTCCGCTGACGCGCTTGCCCTGCAGGTCGACGGTCACTTCGACGCGGTCGGCGATTTTGATAAAGGGAATGCCGCTGTTCATGCCGAATTCCTTACGGTCGAACGCCATCGTGCCTTTAATGTCCCCGGTGCCTGAGCCCTTGCCGGAAACAACGAGCGTCAGCGTTTCGGGCTTGGAGACGCCGCGGATCGTAAACTTTCCGGGCATCTCAAAGTTGTTGGGCCGGTCTGCACAATTTTGTTGGAGTGAAAGGTGATGTACGGATCATTTTTGGCGTTGAAGAAGTCCTTGCTCTTTAGCTTGTCGTCCTTCATGCCGCTACCGGTATTCACGGAGTCGGCCTGGATCTTGATATCCATCACGCCTGTGGTCACATCCGTGGAGGGAAACGTAAGAGTCGCGGTCCATTTTTCAAATTTTCCTTCGATGGCCACGGAAGCTTTAACCGAGAATTGAACGGTGCTTTCAACGGGCGTGATCTGAAAAACTGGGCCTTGTGCTTTGGCAATGGCCGGTAGCAAGGAAGCTGCTGCCAGGCAAAGAACGGCGAATTTCATAGAATTCTCCCTTATCGACACTTTTCGGAGTACGGAGTGAAGAATGCATTGTCCGCAGTGAAGAGAGAATTGTCAAAACTAACAATCCCGGCAATTTGTTTGTGCAGGTGGCACAAGACAGCGAGGTGGCCCAACAGGTACCGGGACTCCTAAGGAGCATTGGCGAGAATTGGCCCAAGGAAATTGTGACGAATGTCACAGAGATTTGTGGGCGATACCGGGACAATTCTGATAGAGTACGGCCAAGTTCGGAGCTACCCGCTCTGACATAAGTGTTGACCCGCCCATCAACGACTTAATTCTCTTTGGCCACTAAAACTCCATAGCCCTTGGAGGAACGGTAAGGGCCTCTGAATCTTTGGATTCGGAGTGTTCCCTTTTCAATTCCACCGAAGCGGTTGGAATTGGTGTGTTGGTTGATGGACTTGAGAGACACAAGCTATGAACGCCATCTCGCCCCAGATCGGCACGAATTATAGGAATTTTCGCTCTCCGTCCGCCCTTGCGACAGGGTGGGGTTTTTCCGACGTTATATCCATCAATTCCCCATTACGGCTTTTCTTGCCGAGGATGGCGAAATCCGGCCGGTCCGAAGGGGCCAAGCCTCCCGAGGTCGCGTTGGCATCATGAAGGAATCCGACTGAATCCAATACTGGGGCGCTGCCGAAGCTAGCAGCGTGGCCGACGGTGCTGATCGGCATCGTGGTCCTGAAAGGCGTTCTTGCGCTGGTTCGTCGGTCCGAACTCTTCCTTGAGTTCGTATTACTCGGTTCTTTATTTCCTGCTTCTGTGTCTGGCGAGTGCGCTTGCCGCGCGCAACGCCATACAAAACACGTTGAGAGGCCGCCCTTTCTGGATATTTCTGGCGATTGGCTTATGGACTCTGGGCGCTGGACCAATGGATTTTTCTTTACTATCAATTCGGTCTGCGAACGGATGTACCAGACAATTCGATTGCGGATACCGTGCTGTTTTTGCACGTGATTGTGATGATGGCAGCGGTCGCCACGCTACCCCACCGGCACGCCGACGAGCCCAAACTTACCCAGCAGTGTTGAATTCACTGCTGTTATTGATTTTCTGGGGCTTTGTCTATGTGTACGCCGTTTTTCCGTATCAGTTATTTTCGAATGCCAGCACGTATGCTTTGCGGTTCTGACATCGTCTATCCGTTAGAAAATTGGGCGTTGATTCTGGGCGTGGCAATTCTATGCATTCGAGCAGGCGGCTCCGTGGAAAACTGTTTACCGGCATTTGCTGGGTGCTACTACTGTGTACGTGTTAAGTTCCCTGATGGCTAACCTGGCGATTGATTCAGGTGGATACGTGCAGGGGAAAATTTATGGGGTGGGATTGACAGCGGCAGCGTGCTGGTTTGTGTGGGTACCATCTGCGTGCGCGGCAACTAACCGATGAACGAATTGCCGAGTGAAACCCAGGGCCGAACAGAGCGTGGAATCGAAGTCATCGGCGTGGGCCATGCTGGTAGTGGTTTTGATAGCGCTACCGGTGGTGTGGGAATTTTCGCCGAAAGCCGGGTCAGCGGATATCCGGACATTTCGGCTGCTGGTAGGGCGTGGCCGCGATCGTCTCGCTGGCCGTAGCCGCGTTCGTCAAAAGAATATCTCGCGAAACGGGAGCTCGTTTTCCGTCTGGGAGCGAGTAACGCGCGACTTCATCTAGCGATGGAATCGGGCAAGGCCATGGGGTGGGAGTGGGATGTTAAATCCAATCGCATTGCCTGGTTCGGCGACCTGAAAACCAATTTCGGCATAGATTCGCGAGCTGTGAGTGGGACATGCACAGGAGTTTCTGGAGCGATACATCCATCAAGAAGATCGCGAGCGTGTCGCTAACGCTGTCATAACGGCTAGAGAAAATCATCAATTATACGCAGGGCAGTTTCGCGTGGTTTGGCCCGATGGCACTCTTCGATGGGTGACGGCGAGAGGCAAATTCCAATATTCCTCTCACGGGGAGCCCGTTCGGATGCTGGGGATAGCTGCGGATATAACGGAAAGGAAGAAACTGGAGTGGGAGTTGAAGGAAAGCCAGGAGCGCATGTCGGCGATCGTGGAATCGGCGATGGATGCAATCATCGCGATCGACGAAAGCCACAAGATCGTGCTGTTCAACCCTTCGGCGGAGCGGATGTTCGCATGCAGCAGACAAGAGGCGTTGGGAAGTAGCATCGATCGCTTCATTCCCCAAGAGCATCGCAGCGCGCATGCGGTGCACATTCGCCGTTTTGGCGAAACAGGGACGAGCAGCCGAACGATGGGGACACTCGGAACTTTGTGGGGAGTGAAATCCAACGGCGATGAATTTCCGATTGAGGCTTCGATTTCGCATGGCAACATTGGCGGAAAAATGATGTTCACGGTGATTATTCGCGACATCACCGAGCAGAAGCGGTCGGAACATGAGTTGCGCAAGAGCGAGGAACGGTTCCGTCTGTTCATGGACCATAGCCCAGCAGTGGCGTGGATGAAAGACGCGCAGGGGCACTACATTTACCTGAGCGAAACGTATCTGGAACAGCTGGGCGTCCGGGGGGAAGAGCGGTACGGGAAAACCGATTTTGACATCTATCCACGGCGCATCGCTGAGGAATTCCTGAAAAATGATTTAGCCGCGCTAGCCGCGGGGGAACCGATCGAAGTCACTGAGAACTCCGTCCGTGTAAACGGCGATCCTTGCATATGGCTGACATACAAATTTCCGTTCCAAGACGCTAGCGGGCAAACATTTGTCGGCGGCATCGGAGTGGACATCACGGAAAAGAAGTCTGCAGAGCGAGCCCTACATAGTCTGACAGGCCGATTGATTACCGCGCAGGAAGAAGAACGAGCCCGCATCGCGCGGGAACTACATGACGACTTCAGCCAGCGACTGGCGCTCCTTGGCATTGGACTGGGGCAATTGTGGAAGAAACTCTCTCCCGAAGACGTGCTTCAGCGCGCAGGCGTCGCCGAGATGCTGAAGGCAACCAGGGAAATGTCCACGGATCTGCATACGCTGTCGCATCAACTGCACTCCAGCAAGCTGGAACACGTTGGATTGGCGCCGGCAATTTCTGGGTTGTGTAAAGAGATGGGCCAGAAATACAACGTTGAAGTTGAATTCATCGATAACACCGCAGCACTCAACATCCCGAAAGATGTGGCGTTGTGCTTGTTTCGGGTAAGTCAGGAAGGTCTTGGGAACGTGGTGAAGCATTCTCACAGTAAGAGCGCGCGAGTTAAGCTGGAAAGCAACGGGAAGGAAGTAACGCTGCGAATTTGCGATTCGGGGAGAGGAATCGATCCCTCGATTCGGAAGGAAAATGTGGGCATTGGACTCGTTGGTATGAGTGAGAGGCTGCGACTTGTTGGAGGCCGGTTTACCGTCAATTCGCAGCCGGGTCAGGGCACAGAAATAATTGCGGAAGTTCCACTCTCCGCTGGGGAACAATTTTCGGAAGCGAACGCACAGGCGATGGGGAGATAAATCTTGAGGCGTGCACGAGTATTACTGGCAGATGACCACAAGATGTTGTGCGATGCGCTGAAAGGCGTGTTGGAGCCGCGATTTGAGGTTGTGGGCACGGTACAGGACGGGCGGGCGCTGCTGGCAGCGGCGGAGAAGTTGCAGCCAGACGTGGTGGTTGTGGACATCGCCATGCCTCAACTGAATGGGTTGGACGCCGCCAGACATCTGAAGCGGACGATGCCCAGAGTAAAGCTGGTGTTTATGACCATGAACGAAGACCCGGACATGGTTGGTGAAGCGTTTCGCGCGGGAGCGGCGGCGTTCCTGTTGAAACAGGGAGCGGCGTTCGAGTTGACGGAGGCGATAGAGAAAGTGCTAAAGGGCGGGGCATACGTTACGCCGAGCGCGGAGCAGGGCCAGGAGAGCATCGCACTACGGGATCCACGTACGCGCAATAATGCACCGGAGCCGACTCCGCGGCAGAGGGAAGTTATTCAGCTACTGGCGGAAGGATGCTCGATGAAAGAGATTGCCGCCAAGTTGAGGATCACCAAGCGGACCGTTGCGGCGCACAAGTACGCGGCGATGGAGATGATGCAGCTAAAAAGCAACGCCGACCTGGTGCAGTACGCCATCAAGCACAGAATCATCTCGATTTAGCTCCTTTAGGGTACCTGTCCCGCATTGTAATTTCTACCAATAGCCATTCAACGCGAATCCTGTGCAAGCTGAGAGCAGGATTGTGAGTGCACGTTGATGAGAGTGAGATTTAAGAGTCGAGACTTCCGCGGGCATCGTTTACACGCCGGGGCCGCCCAGGTACTTGCGACAGATAGACAGCACCGAGGTGGGGAGTGAAGACGCGGAAGCGAATTGTGCTCGCGGACGACTTAGGTTCCGTGTTGAATACAGTGGCAAAACTGTTGGAGGGATCGTTCGAGATCGTCAGCATGGCACCGGATGGACGGATGGCGTTAGAAGCGATTTTGGGCCTGGAACCCGACGTGGCAGTGCTGGATATTTCCATGCCAGCAATGAGTGGGATTGAAGTCGCACGGGAACTTAGAAAGCGAGGGAACACCACAAAGATAGTATTTTTAACGGTTCATGAAGACCCTGATATTCTGGCGACTTGCGTCGCTGCGGGCGGACTTGGTTACGTAGTGAAAGTGCTGATGGAGGCGGATTTGATCCCCGCCGTAAATGAGGCCCTGGCAGGGCGCAAATTTGTATCGCGGTTCCCCAGCCAGTTGGACGTAGTGAACGGCAAGTAGTCCTCTTCCCCGCTCATTGGTCATTAACAACTAATTCCTTTTCTTTCGAGGAGATTGTTACTTTTGACAATTCCGCTTTGCAATTCTGCTGGGCAAACTAGAGTCAACTACGAGCCAGAGGCGAGCGATGTGGAATGAAGATCCGCTACATCGTTCGCTTCTTAAATCCCGAGAACAATTCAGTCGACGAACAGTGTGACGGCCGTCACGCGGATTGCAGACTGAGGCGGTAAACTCAATCGATGGAATCTGACGCAAAATCGATAGCGCTCTCTCCATGGCCCGCGCCGGGTGGCGGCCGTCGCGCGTACCACGCGATGGTTAAACCCATCGGCTCCATTTGCAATCTCGATTGCACTTACTGCTACTACCTCCATAAGCAGGAACTTCTCGGCAGCACCAATAAATTCCGCATCTCTGACGAAATTCTGGAGACCCACATCCGCCAATACATCGAAGGCCAGGATCGTAGCGAAGTGGTTTTTTCCTGGCAGGGGGGCGAGCCAACGCTTCTTGGGCTGGAATTCTTTCAGAAGGTGGTTGAGCTGGAGCAGAAGTACAAAAAGCCAAATCAGCGCATCGAGAATGATCTGCAAACAAATGGGACGCTGCTTGATGACGAATGGGGAGCATTCCTGAAGCAGCATGGGTTCTGGTTGGGCTGAGCATTGATGGCCCTAAAGAACTCCATGACCGTTATCGCCTCGCCAAAGATGGCAAGCCTACATTTGACAAGGTCTATGCGGCGTCGCAGATGCTCCAGCGGCACAAGGCGTACCGTTCAATGCACTGTGCGTCGTGAATCGAGTGAAGCGCGCAAGCGTCCGCTGGATGTATACCGCTTTCTCAAAAATGAAGTACGGCCGCGTCGAGATTGCAGTTCATTCCCTGCGTCGAGCCCAAAGATTTCCAGCAAATGGCTCCTCAAAAATGGGATCCGGCCACATTGCCTGTGCAGGATTCTCCCACTGCCCATCCCGGCCATCCGGATTCCGTCGTCACGGACTGGTCCGTGGATCCCGATGATTGGGGCACTTTCCTTGTAAGGTCTGGGACGATTGGTACCGTCGCGACATCGGCAGAGTCTTCGTCAATCATTTTGAAACTGCCGTGGCGCAGTGGAAGGGCATGGACTCGCAATTGTGCATCTATCACGAGTTCTGCGGCAAAGGGGTAGCGCTGGAACACGACGGCAGCCTGTATTCCTGCGACCACTATGTTTATCCCGAGTATAAGCTTGGTAATGTTCTGGAAACTTCCAGCTCGCGAATGGTTTTTTCCGAGCAACAGAAGCAAGTTCGGGTTCGCCAAATTCAATTCTCTTCCGCGCCAATGCAGGGAGTGTGAGCTTCCTTTTCGCATGCAATGGAGAGTGTCCCAAGAACCGCCTGATCCGCACCCGCGATGGCGAACCGGGGCTGAATTATTTTGCAGCGGTTTGCAGAAATACTGGCGACCACATTGATGCGGACGTAAAGGATATTTGCCGGCGCTTGGTCGACCGGCGAGCCGCTGCGTCGCGCCTAAGAAATTCCACCCAAGCAGGGGATAAGAAGAAAGCCGGCCACTGAAGATGGGTGGCCGGCTGGTTTGCGGTTTGCCAGGGTATCTGGCTATTGTTTGTCGTAGACCACTATAGTTTTAAATTTTTTGCCTTTTTCATCCGTACCCGCAGCGGTGAGTGTCAGGCTCTTGCCGTCCTGCGAGACGACCGTTGTGACTGTGGCAACGACCTTTCCACCTCGGGTAAGTTTAGAGGCGAGGGTGTTGGACGAGGTCAGATTCACGGAAATCGCATCCGCTCCGTTAGGTCCGTTGCCCGTAATCGGATAACTCTTCCCGTCAAGATTTGCGGTGTACTCAAATTGCTGGTTCGTGCCATCTCCGTTGGTTCGATCCACATCGACCTTCATTCCAGTCGGAGTGGAAATCACGATTCGGGTCTCACTCTTGCGTGCCGGGGTGTCTCCAAACTTAGACTTCGAGGGATTCATCTTCCAAGTGCCGAGAAATGGATCAGTCTGGGCGATGGCCACGCTGGCACTTACCAATGCCAAAACGGCAATCGCCAGGAGCCGACCGCGGACCGTTCTCTTGGTACAGGTTCTTGCAATTCGTCGTGTGACGTGGGCGGAGCGTACCCCGCGCCAAGTGTCACGAGCGAGCGACGACATTGTATTCATGGGTCGTACCTCCAGTGGTCGCCTTATACCATAAAAATTTACTGTTGCGTGTCGCAGCGAATCCAGGCGCTTTCATTCTGCAAGGTTTGCCGTTCGCCGGACCTGTTACTTTTGACAATTACATCCAGCCGCCGCCCTAAGCAATATCTCACCAGTGCAGCCAATTTCTCCTCCTCAAGTGGAGTCATCCTATGAACGCAAAATTGTGCAATAAAATCCTAGCCACCACGCTCAGCCTTATTTTTGTGGCGACTTCCTCACAGGTTTTATACGGTTATCAGACCATTCCGTCCTCGAACCCCGGTCCGTTGAATCCTTCGGAGACCGTGCAGCAGACGCCCGCTGAATTGCAGGCGCTGGTTGCGCCCATCGCGCTCTATCCAGACGCGCTGGTCGCACAGATCCTGTCTGCCGCCACGTTTCCCGATGAAGTGGCGATTGCCAACTTACTGGATGGGACAAAACACGAGTCTGACGGGCAGCGCTCTGATGCAGGCGGTCGACACGCAATCCTGGGATCCCAGCGTGAAAGCACTCACACAATTTCCGACGGTGCTGGGTAACATGGCCAAGAATCTGACATGGACTTCTTCCCTGGGCGAAGCGTTTCACGATCAGCAAGCGGATGTAATGACGGCCGTCCAGACGTTGCGCGCCAAAGCAAAAGCAGCGGGCAACTTGAAGACAACGCCTCAGGTGACTGTGGTGCAACAGTCCCCACAGGTGATTGTCATACAACCGACGAATCCGCAGATTGTTTACGTGCCGCAATATAACCCCACAGTCATTTACGGCACTCCGTACGTGGTGCCCTGGTTACACAGCGGATGGGATGTGGCTGCGGCCGGAATCATTGGGTTCGGCGCGGGGATAGCCGTGGGTGCGATGATGGCGGGGGGATGCTGCAGTTGGGGGTATAGCAGTTGGAATTGTGGTTGGCATGGAACAGCGGTGGTCTATCACGGCGGCGGCTACTACGGTAATACGGCGTGGCACGGTGGCTACTACAACGGCGGATATCACAACAGCTACGGCTACAACAACAATTACAACAACTATCAACCACAGCAACTCGTACAACAATTACAACCACAACGGCAACAACTACAACAGAAACATCAGCGGCAACACCGTAAACGTGAACAACAGAATGCTCAGAACTTTGGCTCCAGCCACTCCGACAGTTCTTCCTGGTCTAAGCACAGCAGTTGGGGAGGCGGTAACTCGAACGCATTCAGCGGCATGGGAGGACATTCCGGCGGAGGCGATGGCTGGTCGTCGCGCGCGAGCAGCAGCCGTGGTTGGGGAAGCATGGGCTCCAGCGGCTTCGGCGGTGGCCGCTTCGGGGGCGGTGGATTTGGTGGCGGTGGATTCCGTCGCTAGTTTCATTGATCTGGATTGGATAGAAGTTGCGTGACTTTAGATTTTGGAGGAATTTGTATGCGAACGATGATTTGGAATAAATGGCGCGTGGGGACACTGGTTTTGTCCGTCGCGCTACTCGCCGCACTCAACTCCTGCGGCAATGCAGAAAAGCCCGCCCCTGGACAGATCGTGCAGCGGACATTCGCGACTCCAGACGAAGCGGGTAGCGCGGTTTCTGGAAGCAGCCAAGTCGGGCGATCAGGCGCCGTCCTGGCAATTTTTGGCCCGGATGGCAAAACTGCGCTTTTCTCTGGCGACGCCGTGAAAGACAAGAACAATCTGGCCGAATTTTGTCAGCGCCTATAACGTGATGCATCGTTGGCGCGAGATCAAAGTCGGCGGCCAGATCCTTATACATCGGCGCTGAGAATTACCCGTTCCCTATTCCACTCGCAAAGGATGCACGGGGAAATGGTTGTTCGATACCGCCGCGGGCAAGGACGAAATCCTTGCGCGGAGAATCGGTGGAGACGAGTTAACGGCCATCGCCGCGATGCAGTGCGCTGGTCGATGCTCAGAA
Organism: Candidatus Acidiferrales bacterium; assembly: GCA_963837885.1. GTDB lineage: Bacteria > Acidobacteriota > Terriglobia > Acidiferrales > UBA7541 > Acidiferrum. The sequence continues at coordinate 196,196 of CAWIPD010000001.1, forward strand.
CCAATACTTCAGCCAGCCGCGCGGTGGGGACACGGTGAAGCAATACGCGCAGAAATTCATCAGTGACGAAGGCAAACAAAATGGTTTGTACTGGCCGGTTGCCGCGGGACAGCCCCCAAGTCCGCTTGAGGATGTTCGCGACTTTGCCAAGGCCGCTGGTTACACAAACGCCGGAGACAAAGCCCAGGCGTTCGGTGGCTACTATTTCAAAATCCTTACAAAGCAAGGGGCAAACGTAAAAGGTGGCGCAAAGGATTTCATGGCGAACGGAAAATTGACCGGGGGATTTGCTGTGCTGGCTTTTCCCGCGGAATATCGCAATTCCGGAATCATGACTTTCATCGTTGGCAAGGATGGCGTCGTCTACCAAAAAGATTTGGGAGAAAAGACTGTCGAGACTGCGCTGGGAATTACGGATTACGATCCCTCGGACGGTTGGAAGCCTGCACTTTAGTTTCGTTGCCAGTATAAGGTGACTCCTACATCCCAAAGTTCATGCAACGAAACGGAGCATCGATGAGTTCAATCGCCATCAGTTCGATTGTGTTCGTGGTCGTGTTCGGCGGGGCAATGCTGGGAATGTTTCTGCGGACGGTTCTGCCCAAGCATCATTTGGATGAGGAGTCAAAAGATCTGGTGAAGCTGGGAATGGGCTTGGTGGCAACGATGGCGGCGCTGCTGCTCAGCCTGCTGATCTCTTCGGCAAAAAATTCGTTCGACGCGCAGAGCAGCGAACTGACCAGTGCGTCGTCGAAGCTCATTCTGGTGGACCGCACCCTGGCAGCAGTACGGCCCGGAAGCCAAGCCAGTGCGTGACCTGCTCAAGGGCTCGGTCGCCAGTACGCTGGATTGGATATCAGTAAAAGGCGATATAGAATCGCGCAGATGTAGGGGTCACAACTGCAAAATGGATTGTATCTACGACAGAGCGCAGGCGCTGGTCCCCGGCAGACGACAGGCAGCGAGCTATTCAGACCCAGGCGTTAAGCATGCTGATGGACCTGCGGCAAACGCGCTGGTTGATGTACGAGCAGGAGTCCACGACGATTTCGCCTCCATTGCTGGTGATACTGGTCTTCTGGCTTGCTGGCGCTGTTTCTGAGCTTTGGATTGTTTGCCCCTGCCAATGGGACGGTCATCACCAGTTTGTTAGTTTCGGCCATTTCGGTATCGGCGGCGATTCTGCTGATCCTGGAGTTGTACTCGCCATACAACGGGCTGATCCGGATATCGATTGCGCCGCTCCAGGCGGCCCTTTCGCAATTAGGGCAGTAAATGACCAGTTGTTACTTCTGACAATTCCATCACATTCGCGAAAGTCCGAGCATAGAGCCGCTCGGGAAAGGGGCGTCAACATTTATGAAGTCGTGGATTAATAGAGGGATGGTAGTGGCAGGAATTTCAATGGCTCTGCGTGGCGTTCGCCGGAATTCTTGGACTGGCGGTGAAGGCACAGGCGCAAGAGATGCAGCAGCATCTGGCGGAACTGAAGCAATTGCTGGCCTTCAACAAGCAAGCGATGGCCAACTACACCTGGTTGGAGCAACAAATTATCAGCCTCAAAGGCGAGCAGAAGAAAGAAGAGATGTACAACGTGCAATTGGGTCCCGACGGCAAGCCGCAGAAAACGCCGATCGATCCCGGGACCGTTTCCGACAGCGAACGCAAACGCCGGGGCCTCCGCGGCCGCATCGTTGAAAAGAAGACGGAAGAGTACGAGGAATACGGCAATTCGATAAAGACTCTCATTCAGCAGTATCTTCCGCCGGACAAAGATATGCTGCAGCAATCCTATCAGGCCGGCAATGTGATGATCGGCCCGATGGGCGGGCAACCAAACCAGTATCGAGTGGTAGTTACGAATTACATCAAGCAGGGCGACAATATGACGATCGTCATGGATAAGTCCACGATGGCCCTGGTCAGCGTGAGCATAGCGACGTATCTCACCGATACCAGTGACGCGGTCACCGTCAACGTACAGTTTGTAAAAATGCCCAACGGCGGCCCATTTCACGTTTCGACAGAAACGATCAATGGCGTGAGCAAGCAACTGACGATCCTGATCGAAAACAGTAATTACGCACAGAAGTAGAACGGGCAGGGGTTGGCGAACCCCCGAAAAGACGCGCTATTCCTAGTTGGAATGGCGCGTTTTTTTTGCCAATCCGGCAAGGAAATTCTGCACGTAGCCCTTCCGTCTGCTTAGGTACTTTTGACAATTACGAGGCATGGAAGCTCGTCACATTATTAGTTGCTAACTTAAGAGGAGGAAAAATGAATAGACAATTATTGGTGCGAACAGGATTTTTCTTTCTCGCCTCAATCGTGGGGTTCGCTCCTGCAACACGTTCGCAAGATCAATCGAGCACAACGGCGCAGACCGCCAGCGCGACGACACAAACAAATTCAGCTACAAAAGCGAATGCAAAACCAAAGGTCGAGGAAGCAGAGGCGAATACCAGCGAGGGAACCGAAGCTTTGCAGAAAGCGACACAGAATCCAGTCGCGAGCCTGATCAGCGTTCCGGTGCAGAACAACAACAACTTCGGCATAGAACCCGGCTACCGCAACCAGGATGTTTTGAACATTCAGCCGGTCGTGCCCATAGGAATTTCGAAGGACTGGAACCTGCTGGTGCGCTGGATCATGCCAGTGGTCTATCAACCGATACCCAACGCGCCGGGGACTCCTGAAACGGGCGTGTATGGATTGGGAGATATGGTGCCGACATTTTTCCTTTCGCCGAAGAAGCCGGGAAAAATTATCTGGGGAGCTGGACCGGTTTTCCAATTGCCAACTGCTACGAGCAACTATCTGGGCCAGGGCAAGTTGGGGATCGGGCCCTCGGTCGTGGTGTTGACGCAGCCGGGCCATTGGACTCTCGGAGTGTTGGCGAACAACATCTGGTCAGTGGCGGGCTCGGGAAGCCGCCCGGACGTGAATCAGTTCCTGCTGCAATATTTCATCAACTACAACCTGAAGAAGGGGTGGTTTATCACCTGGCAACCGACGTTGACGGCGAACTGGGAAGCGTCCAGCGGGAACACCTGGACGGTGCCCTTTGGCGGCGGGGTGGGGAGGATCATGAAACTGGGTAACCAGCCAATTTCACTCACGGCGCAATTTTACGGCAACGCGGTTCATCCAGAAGGAACGCCAGCGTGGTCGATGCGGCTGCAGATCGCGTTCCTGTTTCCGAAGCTGAGCAAGGAACAGAAAGAGATGTTGCTTAAGAAAAAGCTGCAGGAATTGGAAGCGGAGCCGGCGCAGAAGAATTAGAGGAAAATCGGATTGCGGAGGTATCGACTGGATGCCTGCGCACCTTATTGTTACTTTTACCAATTCCCTCCTACCCTAAATAACAGGAGTATTCCAGCATCCGCAGCATCTCGCTCCGCTGCTCCGCGGGCCGGTCTGCATACACAGCTTTTCGTAGGTTAGCAAGAAAAGGAGAGTGACTATGAAGTGGAGTGGAAAAATCAGTTTGACATTGGCTGCCGTTGCCGCACTGTTTGGAACCGCAGCAGCAGCACCTGATGCGAAAGCTCAGGAGACGCCGAAGAAACCTAACATCGTATTCATCATGGGTGACGACATCGGCTGGATGCAGCCAAGCATCTACCATCAAGGTCTGATGGTGGGTGAAACGCCCAACATCGATCGCATCGGCTACGAGGGTGCGAAGTTCATGACCTATTACGCGGAGCAGAGTTGTACAGCGGGGCGCAACGCCTTCTTCACGGGCATGCATCCGCTACGCACGGGCATGATTCCACCTCAACTCCCCGGCAGCCCATCGTATCTGCGTCCCGGCACACCTGCGCTCGCAGTTTTCCTGCGCGATCTCGGCTACAACACGGGCGAATTCGGCAAGAACCACCTCGGCGATCACGTGCAAGCACTGCCCACGGCCCACGGGTTCCAGGAATTCTGGGGTTATCTGTACCACTTGGACGCCATGCAAGGCGTAAGCTTCCCCGACATCAACAAGACACCGACAGATCAAGGGATTGTTCCACCTTGCATGAACACCCCGATTCCAGGATTGAGCGAAGTTCCAGGGGCAGTGGACCCCAGAAAAGCCATTTGTATGACGCCACCGCGGCCCGTGCTCTGGTGCCATTCCTCGGACGGCACCGCAGCTAACCAGACTTGTAAAGATGAAGGCCCTCTGACACTAGAGCGCTCGAAGACTGTTGACGAAGAGATCTCCAGCAAAGTCATCGACTTTCTCGATCGCAATGACCCCAAGAAGACCAATAAGCCGTTCTTCGTTTGGTACAACCCAGCCCGCATGCACATCACCACCGTGCTATCGCCAAAGTATATGGCGATGACAGGTGAACCGGGCGGGAAGGACTGGGGCGTTAACGAAGCCGGAATGAAGCAAATGGACGACAACATCGGCTACGTGATCAAGAAGCTCGAGGACATGGGACAGCTCGATAACACCATCCTCGTCTTCACCACCGACAATGGCGCTGAAGTGATCACCTTTCCAGACGGCGGCAACACGCCCTTCAAGGGTGGCAAGCTGACCACTTGGGAAGGCGGCATGCGCGCTCCATGTGTTATTCGCTGGCCGGGACACATCAAGCCAGGCACGGTCAAGAGCGACATCTTCGCATCCCTCGACTGGTTGCCGACGCTTGTCGACATCGCGGGCGGACCAAAAGGTGACGAACTCAAACATCAGATCGAAGCTGGAAAGTACCCCGGCATCGTGAAGACCACGCTTGACGGAGTAGACCAGCGCGACTACTTGGAGGGCAAGAGCGACAAGTCCGCGCGGGATACCTTCTTCTACTACACGGGGTCGACACCGTCGGCAGTGCGCTACAAGAACTGGAAGATCTACTTCTCGATGGCGGGTTCCTGCGCGACTTGCGGACTGGCCGGAGTAGAAACCTACAAGTGGCCGATGGTCGATAACATCAAGCGTGATCCTTTTGAAGGATCCGTAGGTGACGACCAGAAGACTCTCCTAGGATACGGCGGCGCCCTTGCCGGACCGAACACATCGTACCTCTACGACTGGAACATCATTCCCCTGGGCCAGATACTGTGGCTGAAGGAACTCGAATCCTACGGGCCGTATCCTCCGATGCAGGACCCGGAAACCTACAACCTGACCCAAGTAATCCAGCAGATCAAGAACCAGCACGCAGCTAGTCACGGCGGTGAGTAGCTAGGCTGAACAATGGTGAAGACGCGCTGATCCTGGGTGGATTAGCGCGTCTTCCTTTCTTGGACTGCTTAGGGGGCACGGCACAATATCCCATCCGGAACTCTTTCAATTTTGGATCAAACCTTTCAGTTCAGTTTCGAAGAGGAGAAAAGATGAGGACGCTAATTGTCAGATCGTTTATTTTGGGGTTACTCGCGCTTACTGTCGCGACTTGCGCCGTCAAGGCGCAAACCAACGACATCATGTTCACCTCTGCCGCTTCTTTTGTGGCAGGCAACACAATTTTTCCTGCGGGGACTTACACTATTCGGCAGGCGCAAGACGATCTATCGGTGTGGCAGATTTCCAGCGATTCGAAGTCCGCAAGCGCCTATCTGCTCACAGAGCCAATCGACGTTTCAGCACCAGCAAAAAGCGAGCTCACGTTTAACAAATATGGCGAACAACTCATTCTGAAAAGGATTTTGGTCAGTGGAAATGTGACTGCCTACATCGTGCAAACCAGCTATACGGAGCGAAAAGCCGCAAAGGCGGGGAAACCCACCAAAGTTGCCGTACCCGCGCAAAAGAAGTAGAGGATACGGCGCAGTTCAGTCCTTCGGGGGAGGGGAATCTGCCAATCGAGGTTGAGATTTGACTGGCCGCTTCAGCAAACTCAACCTCGATCGGGTGGAATTCGTGCGCCCCTGGCACTCTCCCCCTACTGTTACTTTTGACAATTCCCTCCCCTGGTCGATTCCGTCACCATGCCATCGTCAAAGAAACTCTTCCGCCCAATTTCGTCGAGATCTGTGTTTGAAGGATTTCTGCAAAGAAGCGAAGAAAAAAGGAGTGTGACTATGAAGTGGAGTGGAAAAATCAGTCTGGCTTTGGCAACGGTGGCCACGCTATTCAGCGCGGCAGCACCGCCGGCCGCCAAAGCGCAGGAGAAGAAACCTAACATCGTCGTGATTATGGGCGACGACATCGGCATGTGGAACATCGGCGCTTACCATCGCGGCATGATGGCAGGCAAGACTCCCAACCTGGACAAAATGGCCAAGGAAGGGATGTTGTTCACCGACTACTACGCCGAAGCAAGCTGCACGGCGGGCCGCGCGAACTTCATCACCGGAGAATTGCCTATTCGTACCGGCATGACCACGGTTGGCCAGGCGGGCGCAAAAATCGGTATCCCCGCAGAGGCAGTGACGATTGCCACCGTTCTCAAGTCCATGGGCTATGCCACTGGACAGTTTGGCAAGAATCACCTCGGCGATCTGAATGAATATCTTCCTTGCGTCCACGGCTTCGACGAGTTCTTTGGCTACTTGTATCACTTGGATGCGATGGAAGATCCCGCGCATCCCAACTATCCACAGGATCTGCTGAATGTTGTTGGCCCGCGCAACATGGTTCATTGTTGGGCGACTGACAAGGCAGATTCGACCGATATGCCGCGTTGGGGCCCCATCGGCAAGCAGAAGATCGAAGACGCTGGGCCGCTCTATCCCAAGCGGATGGAGACCGTGGATGATGAGATCCGCGACCTGTCTCTCAAGTTCATCGAAAAGGCCAAGGCAGACAACAAGCCCTTTTTTGTGTGGCTCAATCCAACCCGCATGCACATCGTGACTCACCTTTCCCCCAAATACGAAGCTTTGCGCAATTCTGTAAATGGCTGGTCAGAAGAAGAAGCGGGCATGGCCCAACTCGACGACGATATCGGCCTGGTCATGGATAAGTTGAAGGCGATCGGCGAGGACGAGAACACGATTGTGGTCTTCACCACTGACAACGGCACCGAAGTCTTCACGTGGCCGGACGGTGGACAAACACCATTCGCACAATCCAAGGGCACCGTTCTGGAAGGCGGCTTCCGCGTGCCTTGCATCCTTCGTTGGCCCGGCCACGTTCCGGCCGATTCCGTGCAGAACGGGATTTTCTCCGGCCTGGACTGGCTGCCCACCTTTGCTGCAGCGGCGGGTAATCCAAACATTACTGAAGAATTGCTGAAGGGAAAGACGATTGGCGACCGGACCTACAAGAACCATCTGGACGGTTACAACCAGTTGGCTGCCATCACCGGCAAGGGCCCATCGGCTCGTCATGAAATTTTCTACCTTGGTGAAAGCACCGTCGGCGCAGTGCGCATCGACGATTACAAATTCCGGTTCATTGACCAGCCTGCCGGCTGGCTCGGTGAGAAGACCCACCCGGACGTTCCCTATATCACCAACCTGCGCCTCGACCCCTTTGAGCGCACCGGTTGGCCCAACAATGGCACCAAGGACGGCGGTCAACAATACTTCGATTGGTTTAAGTTCCAGTTCTGGCGCTTCGTGTTCGTCCAACAGGTGATGGGCAAGGAAATCCAGACCTTCCTGGATTTTCCGCCGATGCAGCGGGGAGCGAGCTTCAACCTCGACGCCCTCAAGGCCGAAATGGCAAAGAGGATGGCCGAAGCAGAAGCCGCATCCAAGGGCCCCAGCAATTAATTGCAACAACCCCCAACCCGGAGGGCGGCTCGCAAGGGCCGCTCTCTCGATTTTTTTGACTCCTTACTTCGCTCCGGTAGAAGCAAATCTTTTAACTGTATAGCGCTTCGTTCGTGGAGTGCAGATAAAGGAATGAAAAATGAAAATCTCCGGCAGTCATCGCCTTGTTTTTCTCAGAGCTTCTCTCACCCTAATTTTTCTCGCATTCGCGGCTGGCGCGGTTCAGGCGCAGCGGGACCCGCTTCCCGCGTGGAATAACGGTCCCGCGAAGAAGGCGATTCTCGCTTTCGTGAAAGAGACCACTGAGAAATCCAGCCCCAAGTACGTTGAGCCAAAGGATCGCATCGCCACATTCGACCAGGATGGCACGCTGTGGACGGAACATCCTCTGTACTCGCAAGGAATGTTCGCACTAGAACGCATAGGCCAACTTGCTCCGCAGCATCCCGAATGGAAAGACAAGCAGCCGTTCAAGGCGGTTCTGGAGCGTGACCATGAAGCTATGGGCAAGTTCACCGAGCAGGATTGGATGGAAATCGTCGCCGCGACACACGCGGGGATGAGCACCGAAGAATTTCAGGCGTTGGTGAAGGACTGGCTGGCCAAGGCGAAGGCTCCACGCTTCGACCGTCCTTACACGGATCTGGTGTACGAGCCGATGCTGGAGGTAATGAAATACCTGCGGGAGAAGGGATTCCGGACGTACATCGTGACGGGTGGTGGACAGGAGTTCGTGCGCGTGTACAGCGAACAGGTGTATGGCGTTCCGCCGGAGCAGGTAGTGGGATCAAGCATCGTGACGAAGTACGAGAAAGTGAACGGCAAGCCGGTGCTGATGCGCGAAGCAAAAGTGTTTCTTATCGATGACGGTCCGGGCAAGGCGGTGGGCATTAATTTGTTCATCGGCAAACGGCCGCAGGCGGCCTTTGGCAATTCCGGCGGCGATCAACAAATGCTGGAGTGGACACAAGCCGGCGACGGGGCACATCTATTGATGCTGGTGCATCATGACGACGCCACCAGAGAGTATGCCTACGGGCCGGGGGGAGGGCTCCCCGATACGCACGTCGGCACATTCTCGGATGAGCTGATGACGGCGGCGAAGAGCAATGGGTGGATCGTGATCAGCATGAAGGAAGATTGGAAGCGGATCTTTGCCTTTGAAAAGTGAGGGAGCGCGGCGAATGCCCGCTTAGCGCCGGGCATTCCGTTCACATAGAGGATGATTCGAGCTCTAAGGACAATTTGCGGAATCGCCATTTTCGCTTGCTTTGCGTGCCATAGAGTCAACGCCCAGGACACGCAATTTCTGCCGGAAGTGGATGCGCACCTTACGCTGAATTCGACGTTTCGCACCTATCTGCAGGCAAAGGATGATCGTGATGGTGGCGATCCAACGCAGTTTTCTATCGGACCGAGTCTTCAGCTCTATGTGAAGCCGTTGATCAAACTAAAGGATATTAAGAACTTTGATCTCGACGACTCTAAGTCGAGGGCCATGGTCCTGGAGACCGGATACCGCTTGGTCACCGCACCCGGTGAGCCGAACGAACAGCGAATGATTGTGGCACTGACGGGAAATTTCCCAGCGGGCGCCGGGTTCTTTGTCTCAGACAGGAATCGCGCTGATCTGGATTGGAAGAACGGGGTATTCAACTATCGCTATAGGAACAAGCTGACCATTGAACGCACGTTTGCGATTTACTCGCACCACATCATACCGTACGTGGCCGCGGAACCGTTTTATGAAAGCCAGTACGGGAAAATCAGCACGACTTCCCTCTATGCGGGCTGTTTGTTCCCGGTGGGCAAGCACGTGCAGTTCAACACGTACTACGAACACGACAACAACACCGGCAAACATCCCAACAAACAGGTCAATTCGATTGGACTGGTGATGAATTTGTATTTTTCGATGGAGAAAAAATGAGGGGCCGGTGACTGGAAGGGGCCAAAACCCGACTTGTCACTTTTGACAATTACCCCCACCCCTCGACTGAGCCATCATGACTATGACCTGCAGGTTGTGGCTTAGCTCGCGGAGGGTGTTTCTCTCCGTATCCCGTTGAGCCTGAAGCAATTGAAGGGGAGCAATCACGAAAACTCTGCTTGCCGTTAAAGGCGCCTTGGAAGCTATAGTTGGTATTGCACTGTTGGCGTTTCCTTCGCCGGTGGTTTCCCTCCTACTCGGGCCGAGGATTGGCGATCCAATCGGATTCGCCGTGGCTCGGATTGCTGGCGCAGCCTTGCTTGCTTTTGGGATTGCATGTTGGTTGGCTCGCACGGAGAGTGAGACTCGCGCGGCAACGGGACTGGTCATCGGACTCCTTTTCTATGACGCCTGCGTAGTGGCGATTCTTTTGTGGGCGCATTTTCACTCGGGGCTGACCGGCATAGGGACCTGGCCAGCCATCGCGCTGCATTCGGGACTTGGAGTCTGGTCAGTCCTGTGCCTCAAAAATGCAAAGCAAGGGCGGGTAAGCTAAATGAAAGTGATTTGGCAGTAAACTATTTAATGAAATATCACGGTTGTTCATTCTTTAAGAAGAAGAGGAAGTGAAAATGTCATTTAAGGGTGAGAAACAAAACATAGGCCGACTGCTTCGCGCGGCACTTCCCGTCGCAATCTTTCTGCTGATGATTGTTCCAGCGTCGCTGCGGGCGCAGCAAAGCGACGAGTTTGATCAATACAAAGTACGGCTCGAGGCATACATGTTTTACTCGAACCCAACGGGGAACTTCCAAGCTTCCAGTGATCAGTATCCGGTTGACCTGCAGAAAAACCTGGGCTTCAGCTCTTATGCCACATTCTCTGGAAAGGTCGACTGGAAGTTTACGCACAAGAACCATTTCTACCTGTGGATCAGTCCCTTTTACACTTCGACTACGCACACGATATCGAACAGTTTTACTTTCCAGGGGCAACCGTTCGATGTCGGCCTGGTACGCCAAGAGCTCGCTGCATTCATTTCTGGTAGCTCCTGGCTATCAGTACGACATTATTCGCACGGAAGCGCGGACACCTCGGTATCGGGGTGCAAATGGACCTGTTCAACACCAATGCGAAGATCAGCGCGACGGGAACTGTTAACGGCGTGGTGGTTACACCGGCTGCCAGCGGTTCGCTGTTAGCACCGATTCCGGTTGCCGGACCACAATTCCGGATTTACTTGACCGATTCTCCGAGACTCTACATCGATGGCGACGTTTATGGAATGTACTTTTTCGGATATGGCAACTTCGTCTCAACGACCGACGCACTCGGTGTGATGCTGACGAAGCATGTCAGCTTGAGCCTCGGTTATCAGCTCGGATCGCGCCTGATCGTTAACAACGATGCATCGACCAACCGGCTTGGCGTTCATTTGACGCAGCAGGGCGCCATCGCCGGTTTGCAATACACGTTTTAGGGCTGCGCGATGGAATCCGGATCAACAGCTTCGTTCAGCACAATGCAGTTTTGTAAATTCAAAATTCGGGAGAGGAATTGAAAATGAAAAATTTCGGACGATTGGCAATTTGCTTGATTCTGGGGACAGGGCTTTGTGTGGCACAGGACCTGGTCAGCATCATTCACGGGACGATAAAAAAAGTTGATAAGGCCACCAAGACGATCGTGGTCAAGACCGCCGATGGCACAGAACATACCGTCAAGGTTGCGGGCGATGACACGATCAAAGGGACCAAGGATGGTTTTGACGGCCTGAAGGAAGGAACCGTTGTTGTCGCACGTACGACCGGCAAAGGAGTAGATGAAAGCGCCGTGGAAGTTGGCAAGGTCAGCAAGGACGGCTTCAAGGCCACCACCGGCACGATCACAAAATTTGACAAAGACACCAAGACCGTCGTGGTGAAGACCGCAGATGGCACGGAAAAGACCTTTGAGCTTTCTGGCAAAGCCCTGGACGACGCAGGCAAGGCGACTGGAAAAGGCGTGGCCAAAGGCGCCAAAGTAACCGTGTATTACACCGAAGAGGCTGGGAAGAAGACTGCCCACTTCATCGCCGATTAATGCTCGGCATCGCCGTTTCTTGATTCAGGTGCTTCCGCGCCCAACAATGCCGGGACTCTGGCCAGGTGCTTAACAGAATGGAGTTCACCATGCGCAAAATAAAGATAGGTTTCGGATTGCTTGCACTAATTCTCATGGTGAGTTCAACAACAAGAGCACAGGATCCCGGCTGGCCGCGAAAGCTGGTCAAACCCGGCGGCGTAGTGATCATTTATCAGCCGCAAGTGGATGAATGGCTGAATTTCACGGACATCAAGTGGCGGCAGGCGTTTCAGCTTACACCCGCCGGTGGCAAGGAAATCGTGGGCGCAGTGTCGCTGGAAGGGTCAACGGAAGTAAACACGGAGACGCACACGGTTTTCATGTACAACATTCGTGTGCTAAATACTTACTTCCCTTCGCAGGATCCGGCTGGCTCTGCGCAAATGGACCAACTGATCCGGAGCTTTGTGCCGCCAACGTTCAATGCGTCGTTGGACCGGCTGATCGCCTACATGCCGAAACCGCAATCGTTGAACACGGTCACGCTGAAAAATGATCCGCCGTACATTTTCGTCAGCTATACGCCGGCCATTTTACTCGGCGTGGACGGTGAGCCGGTGCTTTCCGACATCTCGAAGACGGATTTGAAGTATGTGGTCAACACGCAATGGCCGCTGTTCTTTGACAAAACCAAATCGCAGTACTATTTGCTGGTGAACAATCTCTGGCTGAGTGCGGGCGACCTGCATGGCCCGTGGATGCGCGCAACGAAACTCTCCAAAGCGTTCGACAAGTTGCCGGACTCTGGCCGATTCTCGGACGTCAAGAAGATGATTCCGCCGCCAGCCACAGGCAATGCCATCATTCCGCAGGTCTTTTACAGCACCGTACCCGCGGAAGTCATTTTGTTCGACGGCCAACCCTCTTACTCTGGAATTCCCCCGACTCAACTGATGTACGCTAATAATACGGACAGTCCCGTCTTCGTTTACAACGCCACCGGCACTTTCTACTATCTCGCGGCTGGTCGCTGGTTCAGCGCCCCAAGCCTGACCGGCCCATGGACATTCGCTTCGCTCAATTTACCGACGGATTTTGCGAATATTCCATTGTCCAGCCCGGCCAGTGCGATTCTGGCGTCTGTGCCGGGAACCAGTCAGGCCAAAGATGCGGTGCTGATCGCACAGATTCCCACCACCATGGTGCTGAACGCCACAACGGCGGCGGCGCAAGCAAAAGTTTCCTACACGGGGGAGCCGCAATTCGCTCCGATTGATGGCACGACACTGCAATACGCCACGAATACTCCCGACAAAGTCATCCAAGTTGGGGACGTTTATTATCTCTGTCTGCAGGGCGTGTGGTTCATGTCTACAACGCCGCAAGGGCCCTGGACTACGGCGAGTTCCGTGCCGCAAGTGATTTATACGATTCCGCCAAGCTCGCCGGTCTATAACGTGACCTACGTGACGCAGGTGACGACATCGACCGGTTACGTGCAATCCAGTTACACCGCGGGGTATCTAGGGGCGTTCGTCATGGGCGCGGCCGTGGGGGCTATTGTGGCGAACGGTTCCGGATACTACTACCCGCCGTATATTGGATATCCCATCGGAGGCTACCCCGTTTATCATCCTTATCCCACCTGCTATGGGGCCTACGGCGCTTACGGCACTTCCTACTATCACACCAGCACTGGAGCGTACGGCGTTTCACAAACAACTTATGGTGCGTACGGTTCGGCGACTCGCACCGCGTCATACAACCCATACACCGGCACAGCGACACGAACTGCTTCGACATCGACGGCTTATGGAAAGCAAAGTGTCGGTCAAGCCTACAACCCGTACACGGGTTCGTATGGCGCGACGCATCAGGGTTCAAGCCCGACGGCGCAATGGGGCAGTTCCTACGTGTCTCAAGGAAATAAGTCAGCGACCACGCAGCATTATTCGAATGCCTACGGCACTACCGCTTCGGCGCAAGGCTCGCAGGGCGGGAAAGCTTACGGCACATCCACAGCGTACGGAAATACGGCTGCAGGCAAATCGTCGAACGGCGATATGTACGCAGGGCACGACGGAAACGTTTACAAGAATACGGGTTCAGGCTGGCAAAAATCGAATGGCAGCGGCGGGTGGAGCGACGTAAACACGACATCACAAGACAAATCGAACTACGAGCAATCACACCCGAACAGCCAGGCGACGGCGCAGTCGGATAAATCAAGTTACGAACAACAACATCCGAGCAGCCAAGCGAATGCCCAGCAGGACAGGCAGAATTACAACTCAAGCCACCCTTCCGGGGAATCTTCGGAAAGTCTCAACTCCGAAAAGCAAAGCCGGATGAGCGGTTCCACGCAAAGTCAGCACTATTCCAGCGGCAACCATAGCTATGGCGGATACGGCGGCGGGGGTCGCAGTTGGGGCGGCGGTGGGGGCCGCAGTTATGGCGGAGGAGGATTCCGCCGTTAACGGAACAGTTTTGTGGGGCTAAGGTTCAAGAGCGAGAGGGTCGCGCCCGGCAAATCCCAACTCGCGCGGTGCTAGAGATTGATTAAGGGAAAAGAGGAACGCAATGAATGGAACTCGCACAGTTACTTTGAAATATGGATTCAGTTTACTGTTGGCATTACTCGCGCTGGCGAGCCTTGCCGCGGCGCAAAGCACGCAAATTCAGGGGCTCATTACTGGACGAAGCGGCGCAACGATGACGGTTAAAACTCAGGATAACGAGACAATCGTTGTGGCTTTGACCGCAGATACGCAAGTGCAGGAAATCCAGGGCGCGTTTAGGCTGCGCAAAAAGGAATTGGGAATGACCGCGTTGATTCCCGGACTGCCCGTTCAAGTGAAAGGCACGATGAACGACAGTCACCAACTGGTTGCCGACACCGTCAAGTTCAAAGGCTCTGACCTGAAGAATGCGCAGGATATTCAGGCGGGACTTGCCCCGACGCAGGAACAGGTTGCCGCAAATCAGGCGGAAATCAAGGCGAACCAGGAAGCTATCGAAGCTGCCGCCAAAGTTTCCGCAGCTCACCAGGCGGAGATTGCGGCCAACCAGGCCAAAATCGCGGCGAATAAAGCAGAGATCGCAGCAGCCAACAAACGCTTTGGTGAACTCGGCGAGTACAACATTCTAGGTGAAGTCACCGTTTTGTTCGGGAATGGAAAAGTGACGGTCGATCCAAAGTACAACCAACAATTGTTGGATCTTTCCACGAAGGCGAAGACGATTACGGCTTACATCATTCAGGTGCAAGGCTACGCCTCGGCGGTTGGTTCGGCTGCGCTGAATCAGAAGCTCAGCATGGAGCGGGCAAACAATGTGCTGGCGTTTCTCGAACAGGACGGCAAAATTCCACTGACAAACATTCTGGCGCCGGGAGCCATGGGCACTTCAGACCAGGTAGCGCCTAACGCGACCACGGAAGGTCAGGCGGAAAACCGCCGTGTTGTGGTGCGAATTCTGCAGAACAAAGGTATTGCCGGAACGTAAACTGCGCGGATCTCATCGCTGGCAATGCGCGTAAGCATGGTATAGAACTTGGTTTCATGAATGCATGGCACGGACTGCCATGAAAACCAACCATAGACGTGTGAGGTCATTGATGGAGCCTGTGATCAACTGGGGTGCAGACTGGGCCTGGGGCGTGCCGCTGATCATTTTGACGGTGTTGATCCACACGTACTTCCTGGGACTTTTAAACAGGCGTGTCGACGTCATGTTTGTACATGCCAATCGCATCAAAGGAATTTCTTCGGCTTCGCTTCTCGTGATGGGAACTACGGCTCTTTGGACGACCGGGCTACATGGTTTTGAGACCGCCATCTGGGCGGCGGCTTATCGTCTACTCGGGGCGCTTTCTGACAACAAGTCGGCCATGCTCTATTCGCTCGGAGCTATGACTACCTACGGTCATGAAACCGTGATACTTGCTCCGCACTGGCGACTGATGGGCGCGCTGGAAGCGCTGAATGGCTGGATATTATTCGGCCTGACGACGGCGTTTTTGTTCACTGTGATGCAGAAAGCATGGCCGCAAAAGCCAGAACCGCCGGCGATTACTGCTGCTTCGCCGGCGCTTCCTCAATAATCGGGAGGTTGGCGGCAATCTGCAGATCGACGATCATCTGGATTTGATTCTCAAGCTGGAAGAAGCGCACCACCAGCACCGTGGGCAGCACCTTCTTGAAAAGATCGTAGTACTTCTTGCGTAAAGCCATGCGTTGATCGTCAATGTCCATCGCACGATGTGCCAATTGATCAGCCTTCGCGTCGGTCATGTGGAGAAAGTCGTGCGCATAAGCCTGAACCAGCGCGAGCTTCTGATCCCCCAGGTTGGTCTGCTCGACATCATACTGATTGTAGAGCGGCCAAAAATCCGCCGACTGCTTTTCATCGAGCTGCATGGATTCTTTAATGAGCGTGCGCTTCGAGACTTTCAAGTCCGAGCGGAGCAGCCGAATATATGCCTGTGTGTTTACTTCCTTGCTTTGCGCCGGATCCTGCAATTGTTTTTCCTGAGCGCACAAGCTGCCACTGAAGACCAATGCGGCTGCTAGAGCAGCACCTGTGATTGCGAATCGAATTCTCATTAACGCCTCCAATAAAATTCCGCTTATTGCCGTTGCGGGGCCGGACCGTTCTGCGCGGGAACTGGCAGCGTAACGGGAACTTCTAAAGTAAAGTCCAGTTGCGTTTCGGCGGGAACCTGCACCTGGTTGCCGCGCTGTACCCCGGAAAGAAATAGACCTGTAACCGCGCCGATCGCCGCGCCTTCACCGGCATTCCCAGCCAGCGCGCCAATGCCCGCTCCTAAACCAGCTCCGCCTAACGTTCTTCGGGCGGTTCGGGCGCCAGAACCCTTCCCCTCCGAATCCCAGGTATCGGTAGTAATACCGATCGGGTTTCCGTTGATAACGATATAGGTGAGTTGCAAAGTCATTTCAGATTTCCCGCGAAAACGGTGTGCGGAGGAAACTTTCACTACCTTCCCGTAGACGGTGGATCCTTGCCGGGCAACGACGTACCCTTGGGCCGCCAGGTTTGTCGCCAAAGTCGCTGTGAAGACCTGGCCGTCCTGGGCAGTACTGGTATCCAGCGTTTCGGACATTGTCACCAGAAGAAACGTCCCCGAAGGCACGCTGATTTCCAAGGGGAGAGGGGGCGTGGCGGCAGCCGCTTGCTGAGCCGCAGTCGGAAGGGGTCCAAAAGTAAGCGTGGAAACTTGCGCTATCGGATAAATCTTGCTTGAGCCGTCGGGCCCCAAGAACTGAATGGCATCGTTGTCGCGCCCCATGAATACGCCGTAAATCACCTGGCCGTTGGTCAGGGTAAGGGTGTCGGCGGAAGCAAAACCGGCGAGAAGTAGACAGAGCAAAAGAACTACCGTTGGTTTCCGAATCATGGTCACCTCGATATTGCGACGAATTTTCTGGAACGAAATCCTTAGTCCCAACCAACCCATTGGCAGAGCTATACCCGGTACCAAGGCGGCTAGCTTTCCATGAAAAGATGCACCCACAGGGGTAGTGAGGGAATTGTCAAAAGTAACAATCGGGATGATTTACGGTGAATCCTGAGACGGAGAGACGGGCTCGAATCAGGCCCCACGAACAACCGGACGAATCTCTCTATACTGTCTCTTTTGACAATAGGCAGAGGTCCCTCTTCGGGATAAGAATTCAAAGCGAACGTCGAGAATCCATTCTAGACATTCACGAAAGAGGGAGAGTCTCATGCCGCAAATCGCAACAAAAAACCGCAAGTCCTACAAGTGGGTACTCATCGGATTAGTAGTTTCCGGATTGTTCGTCCTGGCCGTACTTCCCGCCATTTCTGCAAAGCGCGTGAAGGACGAGACGATCGAAGCAACCGCCATGGGCACGGGCGACCAGTTGGGTCAAAATATCGGAGTATCCGTGGAAATCTATGAATATTCCACTCCGGCGGACCAACAGGTTCTTTACCAAGCCTTCATGAAGGGCCAGAATCAAGGTCTCGTCAACGCTCTGGGCAAAATGCGA
Organism: Candidatus Acidiferrales bacterium; assembly: GCA_963837885.1. Classification (GTDB taxonomy): domain Bacteria; phylum Acidobacteriota; class Terriglobia; order Acidiferrales; family UBA7541; genus Acidiferrum. The sequence goes on from CAWIPD010000001.1 coordinate 213,893, forward strand.
GCGGTGGGGCATATCTCGATCACCGGCACACTGGGCTATGATCTGGCCTATATCAAATTGATCCCAACGCCGACGGGGCGCAAGATTCGTTTCGTGACCAATCGCCTGCTGCGTTTTGGCGAAGTCTATTTCGATACACAATCACAGTCCTTTAATCTGACCGGCGGTGAGTTCGACCTCAACGACAGCGATAAGAGCAAGAGTACGGGTGTGCTGTATCCCGCGTGCCAACTGGCTATCGACAAAGAAGGTCACCTGCAGATCGAACTGAATCAAAATGCCTGGAAGTTGATCGATGTACTGGATTGGTCCGGCACGCCAGGCGTCAATTAGTTTTCTTTCTCGAGCGCTGGATTAGGAAAAATTTTACCTTTAAGAGAGGTGTCAAATGGAAGGTCGATCCTTTCCAAAAGTAGTTTGTGGTTCGCTATTCGTTCTGTTGTTGCTAGTCGCCGGTCACATTTTCGCGGACGACAAGAAAACGGCTTGCTCTAATGCACATCCTGAGCAGCTTTGTACCGCCGCGAATACGTGCGGAGCGAACGGAACGAAATGTGTATTGGAAGTCAAACGGGCGGGCGGGGGAAATGATGCGTCCGTTGTTCCGAACATTCCCGACTACAAAAAGAACACAGCGATATGCATTGCAACCGGAGCGAGTGTGACGTGGCAGGGTGGCGGGAAGAATACCGGCATCATGGTTGACTTCGGAGCCAACGACCCGTTCGATCCTGCGGGACCGATCATGGGCGGTTCAGATCGTCCAATCACGAGGGTGGCCAAGAAGGCGGGCTGCTTCCACTACTCGGCAGGCGCTTGCACTGCTGGCACAGCTTACGGCATGTGCGGGAATTCAGACTTCGACCTGATCGTCACCAGCGGAAGCAAGTAAAGAAAGTTACGCCATAGGACGAGGCCGCCCCCTCGCCGACCAGCAAAAGAATTGGAATAGGTATCCGTGTGAATGGTTGTAGTTTTGATTTTCTGATGCATGTCAAAGCACTTCGTGTTTTAGTCTTTGCAGCCGCTCTCCTGTGTGTCGGGCTTTCAATTTGCACTACCGGCCCGATTTGCGCTCAAGAACCGCCAACTACTAAGCCAACTCCTGTGGAAGCGCCGCAAACTCCAGCGGAGGCCAACAAGCAATCTGCTGGCAGCGCATCACCCGATAACAAGACAGAAGACCAGGCCGAAGCAGACAAGAAAAAAAAAGAAGATAAGGAGAAGAATCCACATCGGGGAGCGCTGGTTGTTGCGCCGCTACCAATCGTAAGCCCCGCAATTGGCTCCGGGATCGTGCCTCTGGCGGGCTACATCTTTCCTTTGCAGGAAAAAAAGGGTGACCCGGAGCCATCGATGGTGGGTGCAGCGGGGCTGATCACCAACAACGGCACTCGCGGTTATGGTCTAGGTACTGATCTTTACCTGAAGCAGTCTCGTTACGAAATCAAGGCAGTCTATGGCCGCGGCAACATAGACTACGACCTCTACGGTGTGGGTTACGCAAACGGCGATAAGGGACTCAAACTCCCCCTAGTCCAGACCGGGCAGATTTTCTTTGTCGACTTCCTGCGCAGGATTGGGTGGGATTTCTATCTTGGCGGGCGCTTCGTGAATGGCGATTCGGTGATCACGCTTAAGCCCACAACCGGCGAAACACCCCCGATTCCTCCCGATGTGGGCCTGCACACAACTCTCCGTGCCTTGGGAGTCGAGTTGGTCCGCGATTCACGCCCCAATCGCTTCTATCCCGTCAAGGGGAGCTTGACCGATTTCACCAGCGATTTCTTCGCGACAGGTCTCGGCAGCAAATACTCCTTCCAATCCTACAAATTCACATTCAACAAATATGTCAGTTTCGGCGACAGGCAAGTGCTTGCGTACAATCTCTTTGTATGCGGCACCGGTGGAGCACCTCCCTTCTACGGGGAGTGCATTTACGGCACGAACAACGAACTCCGTGGCTATACAGCAGGACGTTATATCGATCGGTATATGTTGGCGACGCAGCTGGAATACCGGCTGGTGCTACCTTGGCGGCTTGGACTGGTCGCATTCGGGGGACTCGGAGGAGTCGAACCAGGCGCATCCAAATTCAGAAACAGTCAACTGCTTCCCGCCGGGGGGACGGGCATTCGATTCCTGCTCAGCAAGAAATATCATGTCAATTTGCGGACCGACTTCGCGTGGGGTAAGGACAATTTCACCTGGAGCATGGGGGTAGGCGAAGCTTTCTAGATTTCTGTCCAAAGTCAACTCGAAATGCCCTTAAGTGGTGCTTGTCACTTTTGACAATGCCCTATCCTTTTTGACCGTGCCATGATGCCGCTTACTTTATCAGCCTAATGGACCCCGAGCGCCAAGGAGCTCATTCGTGAAAACGGCTGCTGTCTTCCTGAGCGCAGTGCTATCTCTCAGTAGGCGCGGCAGACGAACTCTGCTAACAAATATTACGGAGACAATAATGAGTCACACTAATTCACACACGAAGGCTCCGCAGTTCAACAAATTAACGACTCTCGGAATTTTTCTGGTAATGCTGGTGCTGGCACCGCTGGCGCAGGCCAAGAGGAATGTCGATTTTGACCCCAACCTGGATTTTTCCAAGTTCAAGACATTTGCGTTCATCGGCGGTACGAACACATTGGAGTTCAAGCCGCTGAATCCGAATCGTATACGTGACAGCGTGCATTCGGGGGTGGCGACAGCTCTGGTTGCGCGCGGATTGAAGGAAGTGAATCCCGACCAGAATCCGGATCTCGTCGTCAGATACTGGGCCAATAGCCAATCCAAGATCGTTGAGTCTGACATCGGAGCCTGGGACCAGCTCGGCGGGTTCGTGGACTATTATTGGGCCTATACCTTTGACATGATGTCGGCGGAGAGCAGCCTCGACGCCACTCTGGTGATTGACTTAATCGATTTGAAACGCAAAGACCTGGCATGGCGGCTGTACGTGGAACAGAAGATCGTCGATGAAGATACCATCTGGGGAAAAGTGTTGTCACAGATTGGTGACGGATTTAAAAGCTACCCACCGTCGCCTAAAGAAGTAGAGGAGAAGAAAAAAGAGCGTGCCGAGCATCCGCCCAAACCTCCTAAGACCCAGACTCTCTAAACAATATCGTGCGTGCATCAATCCGGCATGTGGTTTTATTGGTTGCTACAGCGCTCTGCGGTAGTTTTCTATTTGCGCAATCGGAAGCTGCCAGCCCCGCGGCAAAGTCGCCAGCGCCAGCGAATCCATGGGAGTTCGATGCCAGCATCAGTGGATACATCGTTCCGCATGGACAGTCCTATGTCTCTCCGACATTGACCGCTGACCACGACACCCTGCATCTCGAGGCGCGTTACAACTACGAGGCCCAGAAAACCGGGTCACTGTGGGCCGGGTACAACTTCAGCGCAGGAAAGAAATTGGTTTTGGACGCTACTCCCATGATTGGCGGAGTATTTGGAAACGTGAATGCGGTGGCGCCTGGACTTGAGGTCACTGCAACTTACAAGAAATTCCAGTTGTTCAGCGCAAACGAATATCTATTCGACACGGATACAAAGGCAGGCAATTTTTTCTATACGTGGACACAACTGACGTATTCGCCGCTCAAATGGTTTAGCTTCGGCTATGTGGTCCAACGGACGCGCGCATATCAGACGCCACTCGAAATTCAGCGTGGATTGCTAATTGAATTCACCCACAAGAAAGCTACCTTCACAACGCAGATTTTTAATATTGGCGAGGCCGATCCGACAGTGGTTTTGTCTCTCGGTTACAGTTTTTAGCGAACGCTGAACTGCGAGAGATTCCCTGCCGCAATCATCCTCTTCGTTAGAGGGCAATCCAGCCTATGTGGATGAAATAGAGAGAGGTGAGGCCGACGATAATCCAAAGCAGGATGCCCTGGGCGAGAGGCCTCCAACCAACGCGGCGGAGGATGGGGCCGGAAATGCCGCTGCCGATCAGAAATAGAGTCGCGGTCAGCCCGAGCCGCCCGAGCTGAAACAGGAATTTAGAGGCACTGGCTAGCTGCGGCAAATAGGTGTTCAAGATTGCCGCAAGGCAGAAAAACAGGATAAACCACGGAAAGAGAATCTTTGATTTGCTGCGTTTGATTGCGGCCGTCGCCAGCGCGAGGGGAACAATCCACAGAGCGCGTGCCAACTTAACGGTCGTTCCGATGATCAGTGCTTGCGCGCCAAATCGCGAGGCCGCGCCCACTACAGAGCTGGTGTCATGAATCGCCAGTGCGGCCCACAAGCCAAATTGTGTTTGCGAAAGGCCGAGCAGGTGACCCAGAGGCGGAAAGATTAGCAGAGCGACGGAATTCAGGACAAAGACTGTGCCAAGCGAGACGGCCATCTCTTCTTCGTCGGCGTGGAGAATCGGGGCGATTGCGGCAATGGCGCTACCGCCACAAATTGCAGTCCCTGCGGTGATCAGGTACGAAGAGTTGCCACGAACTTGGAGTAAGCGGCCAAGCGCGAGGCCTACGCTGAGCGCGAAGGCGATGCCGATCGCGGTGTAAATAAAACCGCTGCGCCCGGCCTTGAGCACTTCGTGGAGATTCATGCCAAACCCAAGTGCTACAACGGAACCCTGTAGCAGCCATTGCGAAGCCTTGCGGGATTCCAGTGGCAATGGATTGGAAATGATCAGACCGAAGAAGATGCCAATGGTCAACGCGACGGGTGGGGAGATGAAACCGCTGAAGCAGGAGAGAAAAGCGAGGACGAATAGGATCTTTCGCAATTTGCCTGTAGTCGTCGGGTTAGCTTCTGCCATTCGCATTCACGCGGTGAAGACATTGTTTCATAAGTTCGCGGGGAATGTTGGAAGGTAACAAATCCACCCCGCATTTCGAGAAGGCGCTGCGAATCGGTGCAAACAACTCCGGAAGAAGTTAATCCGCGAGAACGCGTGACAACGTCACAGTTGCGCTGTGACGAATAACCAAATCACAATATTTTGTGACGAGTAAACAATCTGTTAAACGGGACATTAGTATTAGAAAGCGTATTTATTGAAGTCCTCGCCTCCGCTTCAATTTCGTCACCACTCTAATCTATTCAAGTAGTTGAGTTTGTTTTTTTACGACTGGGCAGAACTTTCGCTGTTTGGTCAGGTGATTGCACTACTAGCGTCAACGGTTGCTTTCGCTAGGCGTGTCAACAGCAGATTTATGTTCAGGTAAACGGAGGATTCCCTTGATTAAACATTTTGGAAAACTGGCATTTTTTGCCAGTGTCGTCTCTCTTCTTTTCTTCTTTTGTGTGAATGTCAGCCCAGTTCTTGGGCAGACCGACACCGGGAGTATTAATGGCACAATCACCGACCCAACGGGGGCGGTAGTACCAAACGCAAAGGTGACTGTGAAATCCGCCAATACTGGTCTCACTCGCGAGACCAACACCAATTCTTCGGGTATCTACACCGTGCCAAGCCTCAGGCCGGGCCCCTATACAGTTGCCGTTACGGCCACTGGGTTTCAGACGGTCACCCAGAACGTAGAAGTATCCGTGGGTGGTATCGTCGAAGTTGCTATCCAACTTTCAGTCGGCAAAGCGGTTGAGTTTGTCGAAGTAACCGGCGCCTCTGAAGCCAACGAAGTAAACACCGAGTCGCAAACTCTTTCCTCGGTGGTCACGGAATCGCAGATTAACACTCTTCCCACATCACCAACGCGCAATCCATATGCTCTCGTTGGGACATCTGGAAACGTATCCGAGGATTCGAACAGTAATCGCGGAGCGGGCTTTGCAATTAACGGGATGCGATCTGCATCGACGAACATCTTGCTGGACGGAGCGGAAAACGTTGATACGTACACGGCTTCTATCGGCCAGACTGTCCCATTGGATTCGGTGCAGGAGTTCAGTGTGCTCACCAATGATTTCACCGCGGAATACGGACGCGCGAGCGGTGGTGTCGTCAACGTAGTAACAAAATCCGGAACCAACGCCTTTCATGGTTCTGCTTACGAATACAATCGGCTATCGGCCCTTTCATCGAATACCGAAGCAAATGATGCATCGGCCACGAAGAAAGGCGTATTCACGCGCAACGATTTTGGGTTCGCCATTGGCGGCCCTATTGTGAAAGACAAGCTTTTCTTCTTTAACAACACCGAATGGATTCGGGTTCGAAGCAACTCCGCTGTTGATTATACGATCATCGATCCATCGTCCTACTCACAATTGGCTCCGGCAAGTCAGGCGTTTTTTACAGCGTACGGCAAGCTAGTCCCTGGTGTGCAGACTATCGCGACTGCTCCTTGTGACCCAGGTGTTGTTACCATAACCTGCGACGCGATCAGCATCAGTGTGCCAGCCGACTCTGGCGGTGGTTCTCCGCAAAACACCTGGATGGAAGTAGCCAGGGTTGACTACAACTTCAGCTCAAGGACAACTTTGTTCGTCCGCTATGCGGCTTATCATGAAATTGATTTCACTGGTACAGTCAACGCCAGTCCGTATGCTGGCTACAATACCGGACAAAATCAATTCGACCAGAACTATGAAGTGGGATACGTTCATTTCTTCACCAATGATCTGGTCGAACAGCGCAAAAGTCACTTACAACCGTTTAAACGGCCCGATCCAACCGCTGGGCACTCAACCTGTAGGTCCCACCTTGTACACAAGCTCAACTTCAACCCCCGCTGTGACAATCGGTAGTTATTCCAATACCTTGATTTATCCTGGTTACAGCGAGACGACCCCAGGGAACGCCATCCCGTTTGGGGGTCCCCAAAACCTGTACCAATTCCGTGATGATCTATCCTGGACGCATGGCAAGCACCAATTTAAGTTTGGCGGCCAATTTGTCCAGCTTCGCGACAACCGCGTTTTCGGAGCCTATGAGAATGCCGTGGAAGGCCTGGGCGCAAACTTGGACAGTTCCATGACAAACCTCGTGGCTGGGCAGATCCTACAGTATCAGGGGGCAATCTACCCACAGGGTGAATATCCTTGCGTGAAGGATGCCTTGGGCAATTACATCCAGACTGCGGCTTGTACGCTAACGTTACCTGTCGGACCACCGGCCTTTAATCGCAACTACCGGTACAACGACGGCGCAGCGTACGCGCAGGATTCGTGGAAGCTGACGTCTCGCCTCACAGTCAACCTAGGGCTACGTTGGGAATACTATGGCGTGCAACACAATGCCAACCCAAATCTCGACTCGAACTTCGTAATGGGTTCGGGTGCAAATATCTTCGAACAGATCCGCAATGGCAGCGTCAAGCTTGCCAAAGACGGCGGAGTTTTCTGGAATCCCGACGACAAAAACTTTGGCCCGCGCGTTGGGTTCGCTTACGATATCTTTGGTGACGGAAAAACAGCCATTCGCGGAGGTTACGGCCTCAGCTACGAACGCAACTTTGGGAACGTCACCTTCAACGCAATTCAGAACCCACCGAATTATGGCGTGATCAGCCTTACTTCGGGCACGGATATCCCGGGCTTCTTGCCGGTTTATGTTGACAACGCTGGTCCCTTGGCTGGCGACAATCCACCCACTAAACTGTTCCCAGCAACGAGTCAGCGAGCCATCGACCAGAACCTGAAGACTGCCTACGCTGAGACTTGGAATCTTGCAGTGGATCACAGGGTCGGCATGGGTGTATTTTCCGTCTCGTATGCCGGTTCACATGGCGTGCATCTGTATGACATTGCAAACATAAATCCCGGACGTTACTTCGACTATTGGTCCGGCTCGTACGTTTGCGGTGGCGGCGCTCAGTATATGGGCGACGCAAATTGCCCCAATCGCATCAACTACCAATACAGCAACATGAATTACCGGGGGGGCCAAGGCTACAGCCACTACAATGCATTGAACGTAAGGTATGGCGTTACGGATCTAGGCCACAAAGGGCTGGGCTTGAGCGCCAATTACACGTTCTCGCATTCAACCGACAACCTTTCGTCCACATTTAGTGATGGCACCGCGAGCAACTACTCATTGGGATATGTGGATGCGTTTAATCCGAAGCTGAACTACGGGAATTCGGATTTTGACATCCGGCATCGCTTCAATTTGAGCGCTTCGTGGCAATTGCCCTGGCTTAAGACAGCAGAGAACAAGGCAGTCCAGGCCGCGTTTGGTGGATGGGCTCTTGGCACGATTCTGTCGGTCCGAAGCGGTTCACCGTTTAGCATTTACGATTGTAACCAATACAACGGGACCACCTGCCCACTCTGGGTTGCGGGTCAGCCTGTTTCATCAGTTGGTTCGGCTCATGTCGCTGGAGCGAACTTGTACAACTATATTTCGCTGCCGTACACGAACTATACGGATTCGAAAGGAAACGTATATCCGTTAGTAAATGGCCAAGGCGATGCGCTTGGGCATCCCAATTTGCGCTGGTCTATATCACACGAATTGCCAATACACCCTTAGCGGCAATCCATATCCAGACCGCAACCAATATTGGGGACCGGGCTATTGGAACCTCGACATGAACTTCTACAAGACCTTCAAACTCAGCGAGCGTTTCAACATGGAATTCCGTGGTGAGTTCTACAACATTCTGAATCATCACAACCAGTACATCAGCAGCTTGAATCTTGACGTCAGCTCTATGAGCACGCCTTACGTCCAGTCGGAAAAGGGCGGCATTTATGGCTATGCTGGTCAGCCAACCGACGAACGGCGCAACATCCTGGAACCTCGACATGAACTTCTACAAGACCTTTAAGCTCACCGAGCGTTTCAACCTGCAATTCCGCGGGGAGTTCTACAACATTCTTCAATCATCACAACCAGTACATCAGCAGCCTGAATCTTGACGTCAGCTCTATGAGCACGCCTTACGTCCAGTCGGAAAAGGGCGGCATCTATGGCTATGCCGGTCAGCCAACCGACGAACGGCGCAACATCCAGTTCGGATTGAAGCTGATGTTCTAGTCAGAACCTAATTCAATCTCTACCGGGGAGCCTGATAGTCAGGCTCCCCGTTTTTTTTGCTGGAGAGAGTTCCCTTCCGGTGACTGTGGGCACGTGACAATTCAGGTTCCATGGCTTGCAGGCACTCGGAGTGCGAGGAAAGCAGTCGGGTGAGGCGGCACTCTCTACAAAAACTCGTCTGACGGGCTATTCGGAGCCGAGGAAGGCGTAGCGGATTAGGAAGAGAACGCTGAGGACCCAGATGAGCGGGCTGATCTCGCGATATTTGCCGGTGCCTACCTTGATGAAGGTGAAGGAGAGCAGGCCGAGGCTGAGGCCGGTGGCGATGCTGAAGGTAAGCGGAGTGGCCACCAGAGTAATGAAGGCGGGAAAGGCCGAGCTGAAATCGTTCCACTCAATACGAGCCAGCGAGCCGCACATAAGCGCTCCGACAAGTATAAGTGCCGGAGCAGTGGCATAAGCGGGGATGGCGGCCACCAGAGGCGCGCAGAACATGGCAACCAGGAACAAGGCGGCGATCAGGATGTTGCCGAGGCCAGTGCGCGCTCCAGCGGCCACACCGGCGGCGCTTTCGATGTAGCTGGTGACGGTGGAGGTGCCGGAAAGAGCGCCAAAGATGGTGCCGAAAGCGTCAGCAAGAAGCGCACGGCTGGCACGCGGCAGCTTGCCATCGCGCAGGAAGCCACCTTCCTCGCACACGCCGACGAGAGTGCCGACGTTGTCAAACAAATCCACGAAGAAGAAGACAAATATCAGCTCGCCCAGTCCAATTTTAGTGGCGGAACGAAGATCGAGCTTCAAGAACGTGCCGGAAGGATGCGGAAGCGAGAAGAAGTGCGCCGGCCAGTGCGCCAGGCCCAGCGGAATGCCTGCGAGGGTGATGGCGACGATGCCGAGAAGAATGGCGCTGCTGATGCGGCGGGCCATGAGGATGGCGACGAGAATCAGTCCCCCGGCTGCGAGAAGGACCTGGGGATCGCTGACGTGGCCCATGCCCACGACGGTGGCTTTGTTCGGAATGACGATCTGGGCGTTGCGGAGTCCAATGAAGGCGATGAATAGCCCAATGCCGCCCGCGGTTCCGTGCTTGAGGCAATCGGGAATGCCGTTGACGATTTGTTCGCGGAGCTTGGTCAGAGTAAGCAGGAGAAACAGAATGCCGGAAAGAAAGACCACGCCGAGAGCGGTTTGCCACGGCACGCCGCGGCCGATCACCACGGAATACGTGAAATAGGCGTTGAGCGACATGCCCGGAGCGAGGGCGATCGGATAATTGGCCCAGATGCCCATAATCAGCGTGGCGATGGCTGAGGAAAGACAGGTGGCGAAGAGCACGCCTTCGACCGGCATACCTGCGTCGGAAAGAATGCGCGGGTTGACGATGACCACATAGGACATGGTCATGAAGGTGGTGAGTCCTGCGAGAAGCTCCTGGCGTACGGTGGTGTTGTTTTCGTCGAGATGAAAGACGCGCTGCAGCAAGCTGGGGTCTCCCGAGTGAAAAAGCAACTGCATCATAACAAGATTTTTGCGAAGTTCAGCGAATGATTGTGCGTCGAGAGCGCCGACGGAGCAATGAATATGTTGGTCGATTCATTGAATGCATCGGAACGCTATTTTGCATATGGCCAAGAGCGAAGATTTAAGGGATGATGCCGAGCAAGTATCAGCAATCAGGGCAGAGCAGTTTCTCGACGGCGGGAAAAGCAGAATCCTCGCTTCGCTCGGAACGACACGATTATTTATTTAACGAATTTGCAACTGGGGACGGAAGTGTAGGCGCTTTTGCCCTCGCTGCGCGTGGGGTAATTGGGAGAACAGTACAAGGAGTGGTGCGGGATGGCGAACATGGACCAGTCTGGAGCGCAGGCGGGGGGATACGGCTTACGGCGCGAGGTGCTTTCGCCCATGGAGACGCTGGCCCAGTCGGTATCGACGATTGCGCCGACGACTACCCCCGTGGCGACGATTCCGCTGGTATGCGCATTGGCGGGAAATGGAACGTGGCTGGCGTATGCTCTGGCGACGGCGGCGATTTTGTTGGTGGCGCTGTGCATCGGGAAATTTGCGCGATACTCGTCGTCGCCAGGATCACTGTACTCCTACGCGTCGATGATCCTGCCGCCATGGTTGGGAGCGACGGCCGCGTGGAGCCTGCTGCTGGCGTACATTGCGACGGGAGCCAGCGTCATCGGGGGCTTCTATCACTTCGGCAATTTGCTGTTCCATGACGCGACGGGACATGGATTGTCCACGGTATTTCTGGCGATACTTGTGACGGCGATTTCGATCTGGATCGCGTGGCGAGACGTTAAGATTTCCGCGCGGTTGATGTTGTGGATCGAAGCGATATCCGTGTCGTTTATTTTGCTGGTGATTATTCTGGTGCTGGCCCGAAACGGCTTTCATCTGGACTGGCCGCAATTCCATTTGAAAGGAATGACGGGCAGCGGGCTGCGACTGGGCCTGGTGCTGGCGTTATTCAGTTTTGTGGGGTTCGAGAGCGCGACCACATTGGGTGAGGAGGCACGGAATCCACTTAAGACAATTCCTCGCGCCGTGATTCAGAGCGCGCTGCTGGCCGGCGTGATTTTCACGGTTTGCGCGTATACGGAAGTTCTGGGATTGCGCACTGCAGGGCAAGATTTGGGGACCAGCACAGCGCCGATGAGGGTGTTGGCGGAAGTTGGTGGCGTGCGGGTGCTGGGAGTGCTGATCGACATTGGCGCGCTGGTGAGCATGTTTGCAGGGACGCTGGCGTGCATCACTGCGGCGGCGAGGGTGTTGCTAAAAATGTCGCACACGGGGTTAGCGCACGGGCACTTTCGGAAGACACACAAGCAGCACGAGACGCCAGGAATGGGATTACTGGTAACGGGAATCGCGGCGGCCGCTCCGGTGGCGGTTCTGGCGGCACGTGGGGCAAGTGGGCTGGACGTGTATGGGTGGATGGGTTCACTGGCGACGTACGGATTTATCGTGACGTATGCGTTGGTGTGCATGGCGTTGCCGAAATATTTGAAAAATCATGGAGCACACCATGCGGGTGCGTGGATTATCCCAGCGCTGGCGTGCCTGGCGATGCTGCTGGCGCTGGTTGGAAATTTGTATCCGGTGCCGGAAGGGCCGTACGGGAAATTGCCATTCATCTATTTGGGATATTTGATCTTGGGATTGATCTGGTTTTTTGCAAGAACGAGGGGCGGGAAAACGGCGGAGACTGGTCAGTAAGAGTATCGACTCAACCAAGCTAAGGACGGTCGTCGGGTTCGCGTTGAACAAGAAATAGCAGGACGATTCCGACGATTGTGAACATGCGGAAGGCCGCCTCTTGACCATTCCATGATTTAGATTGCCACATCAGGAACCACTCGCCTCCGACGGTCAGGAATGCAACCAACCACATGAGCAGGCCAAGGCTAAGACCGGCGATGGCGACGTTAGCAGCTTGATGAAATGTTTGCGCGTTTGCACGAATTGCCCGGAATAATCGCAATGCTCCCCAGACACAAAGAACCAAAGTGAGGATTTCCCACACAATGATGAGCGACGTAGAACAGAGTGTGGATAGCCGGCTGATTAATGGCGCGCCACATGGCGTGGTTATCGGGTGAGGTGGAGTCCATCATGAGAACGTGGCGGATGAACTGGAAATTGGAGTTGTAGTCGGTCAAGTTGTTGAAGACGATAAAGGCATAGTAGAGAGCGACGGCGAGAACAAGGGAGATTTTGGCAAGGCGCAGCGTCATTGTTTCTCCGGCGCGGTGAAGGTCCTGAAGTAAGAGATCAAAGCCAGTACGGTGGCATCGTCGTATTCCGGGAAACCCGGCATATTGGAATGCGGGTTTTTGCTTTTTGGGTTGCGTAGCATAGGAGGAGAAATAATCGGGCGAAGCCGTGGCCCAGGAAGAGAGTATTTGCCACGAGCGGCCCGCTTTCATGCCCCCGTCCTTCCCCTGATTGTGGCAGCGTAGACAATTTTGTTGCGCGATGTGGAAACCATCCTGGACCGTGACGGATTCGGCGTGGGGTCCGCGCGGAGCAATCGCATCAAACGTTTTCTTTTCATCATGAAATTCCAAACGCACGACGCCCCAGGGAATTTGAGGGACATCGGCATGAGAAAGGATGTGGAACGCGGGGACAAATTTGGGATGCGAAATCAAGAAGGGACCCTTGTAGGTGCTGTGATCAGCGGAGTCTTTCGGCCAGCCAGAGGGAGGGAGATTATTGATCGTGAGAACGAGAATTGGATGATGCGCAGACAGGTATTCGCGCGGATAGTATCCCCGATAGAGATCGGAACAGATAGCGACAACGAGGTCCGACTCGGGGTGAGCGCTAAGGCGCGAGGCCAATTCATCGAGGAGGACACCGGCAATCTGCGCAGGAGCGGCAAAGTTGGGATCATCTTCGACGGTATAGGTTACTTGCGGAAGGGAGAGGAGTTGTTCACGAGTGAGATACCGGGATTCGCCCGCAGGGACGTCCAACAAATCTCCCGCGATTTCGAGATCGAGAGGCGACGTACGGACAGTGTGCATGAGCAAGGCAGGAGAATTTGCGGGGAAGGATTTTGCTGAGATGGAGCGGAGTGGGGAATGACGATTACAACGAGCAAGCCAAGGATGATACGAAGCACAAAAAAGAGGCGACGTACAAAAAATGGCATGGGACATGCTATCGCAGGATGAGCGAGACGCAATAGGAAAATTGAACAGCAGGCAAATGAAATTTCACCCATGTGCTAAAGTGACGGGTTATTAAAGAGTGCGGGAGGGCAACAATGGCGGATCGAGCGGAAGCACGGATCGTCGAACATGGAATCACATTGCCAGCAGTGCCAGGAGCGGGCGGCACTTACGTTCCAGCGCGGACGGTGGGGCATATGGTGTATCTATCGGGAGTGGTCTCGATGAACTCCAACGGAATAATAACGGGGACAGTGGGATTAAATCGGAGCATTCAGGAGGGGCAAATGGCGGCCCGAGCCTGTGCGCTAACGCAGTTAGCGATTATACGGAAACATCTTGGTTCGCTGGACCTTGTGAAGAGCATAGTTAGCGTGAATGGCTACGTAAATTGCATTCCGGGATTTGCGGATACCCCTAAGGTGATGAACGGGGCATCCGATTTGATCGTTGAGATATTCGGAGAAGCTGGGCAGCACGTGCGGGCAGCGGTAGGGGTGCCGGCCCTGCCACGCAATGCGGTGGTAGAGATTCAGATGACCGTGGAAATTTAGGGGGAATGGCTGCGGTAGGATTTTAGGCTTGTGGTCAGACCAGGAGCAATGCAAATCGGAATTTGAGCAGACGTCGGAGCGCCGGTCGGCGCATGGTCAACAGAACGAAGTTTGAGTGAAGATTGCCGCGGAATGGAGAGAGTTGTGTCGGCGCACGTGTCCTTGTTGGGCCAAGATGCTAACACGCGGGACCGCGCTCACATGTAATTGTGACACGGGGACAATTCGTGAAATTTCAACAGGGTATCCACAGGTTCCGGGGTGATGGCGCGAAAAATGAGAGGAATACAGGCGAAATTTAAGGTAGAACGGAACAACTAAAAAACGAATCAGTGATAACCAAAAATTGCGCTTCGGTTCAGGGGAAAATTGGAATAATTTCCTCGCAACCTGTTTTTTTAGAGCGTTGGCCAAGAGGGGAAAGTCCAAATCAATCAGAGCGCTTGGTCATAAGTGTGGGGCTCGTTTTGGGGGAATCCTGAGAACGCTTGGAGGCGGTACCGAATGAACAATCCAGCTGGTGGGTCTGTGAAATCATTTTCATTACTTATACTTATAGGGTGTTTGGTTTGCAGTGGAATACTTCTTCTCAGTTCTCCTTCCTTCGCGCAGCAAACTCTCGGTGGAATCACAGGAACGATTACCGATGCGTCTGGCGGAGCCGTGGTCGATTCCGAAGTGACGCTGGTCAATGATGCGACGCAACTGACGCGCGTGCAGAAGACGAGCAGCACGGGCAGCTATGACTTTGTGAACCTGCCGATCGGAACGTATTCGCTGACGATTACACACGATGGATTCCAGACGTTGAAGATACCGGCAGTTCCAGTTCAGGCAGACCGGACTGCCACGGTGAACGGGACGTTGAAAGTAGGACTCGTTGGAACGACGGTGACCGTGGAAGCGTCGCCACTGATGAACGCGGAAGATACCACCAACGGATACATTCTGGAGAAAAACGAAATTGAAACCATGCCGCTGCCAACGGGCAGCTTCACCGGACTGGCAATTCAATCGCCCGGCGTAAACGCCGAGCTTCCCAGCGGAACGGGCGCCAACGCGGGACTGGGCAATCAGCCGATCTGGGCAAACGGGCAACGCGATACCAGTAACAGCTTTTTGTTGAACGGCGTGGATGCCAGCAATTTATTTAATGGAAAGAGCACGAGCCAGGTAGCTTCGGCGCGCGTAGTGAACAATACGGGGGTCAGCGGAGCGGCGCAGTCGAGCGCGGCAGTGATTCAGAGTACGGCATCGCCGTATCTGGCGATCGGGCAAGCGTTGCCCACCCCGGCGCCGGAATCCATTCAGGAATTGCGAGTGAATACTTCGATGTACGACGCGCAGCAAGGATCAACGAGCGGCGCGCACATCGATATGAGCACGGCTTCGGGAACGAACGTCCTGCATGGAAGTGCGTACGTTGATCGCGGGACGAACTGGCTGAATGCCGCACCATTCTTCTTTAATGCGGACCCAAACATTCCGGCGGATCAGAAAAACCCCGAGATGCATCGCGTGGTGGCAGGCGGGACGGTTGGTGGGGCGATTATCAAGGACAAGTTGTTCGGATTTCTGAGCTACCAGCATATTCATAGCTCGGACCAGGAGATTGGACTGTCGAGAGTGACGGTGCCCTATACCCTGACGGATGATCGCAGCCCACAAGCACTGGCGAATGTTATAACGCAACAAACTGCGCACATCGTGTTGCTCCAGCGCCTCCCTGTTCCAACTTTCCGGCAACGGTAAATCCGGTTGTGGGAAATGGTCCTGGGGATATCAACCCGATTGCGTACCAGCTGCTGAATTACAAACTTCCGAACGGACAGTATCTGATTCCCTCAGCAGACGGCCAGACGCCGACGATAAATTATCCCGAAAACGCAGTGATACCTGGGACGGCACTATTCAGCGCGAACCAAGTAGTGGCGGACGTGGACTACAACTGGTCCGCAAAGGACACAGTTGCGCTGAAGTATTACTATCAGCACGATCCGACGATCGCGCCGTTATGCCTACTCGAGCGTGGCGGGATTTACCCAACACCTGGACGCGGGTAGCCAGGTATTCTCGATTCAGAACACCCAGACGTTGAGGCCAACTCTGAGCATTGCCGAGACATTTGGATTCATTCGACAAAAGGTATACAGCACCATATCGCAGCCGTTCGGGCCGGACGCTTTCGGGATCAACACGTTTGGGTCGACACGGTTCCCCGGGATTTCGATCTATGACAACTTCGGAAATTACGCTGATTACAACATCGGGCTGCGCAATCAACGACATCCACTGCATAGGAGGGGACAATCCGGTATCGAATGCCGCATTAACAATTGGAGAAGGAGCGGCGGCACAAGGTGCCTGGACCGGCGTGATGCAGAACCGTTTTATGCCCTCCGCGACGGCCATCTGGACGAAGGGCAAGAACACGATCACCTTCGGCGGAAGTTACGCTTATACACAGCTAAATACTCGGGACGAGCGCCCGGGATCGGGGATGATCGGGTTTGCAGATTTCTCGCAATTCCTGCAGGGTCTGCCGACTCCTTACACTTCCGACGGATTCATCACTACATCGTTTTTGCAAGGCGATGCAAACCGGTATTATCGCGCCGGGCAGATGGGACTCTACATTCAGGATAAATATGCGTTGAGATCGAACCTGAATGTCACGCTGGGACTGCGATATGACTGGAACGGTGGACTGACCGAGAAGAACGGAAAGATATACAATTTCGATCCAAATGCGTATGCGTTTGACGGAACGGAAGTAACTTCCACAGGATTCATCATCGCCGGAAACAATAAGGAATTTCCGACAAAGGGAGTGAGCAACTCAACGCTCACCGGAAGGCAGTGGGGATTCGCGCCGAGGTTGGGAATCGCGTGGAGCCCGGATCGGTTCCACGGGAAAGTGGTGGTACGAGCAGGAACGGGAATTTACTACGACCGAGGCGAACTGTTTTCCTACCTTTCCCCGGGCTTCGCCGCCGGCGTCGTAACTGGCGGGCCATTTGGTGTAAACCAGGCACCGCCGTTCGTGAATTCCCAGGTCTGCACGACCCTCAACTACTCCTTATCAGGGATACATACCGACTTGCGATCCCACACCAGCTCGGGACCGGGGAAACCAGGACAGCACGGCGGTTCGTTCGCCAGTCCGTGGGGAGACAAGTCTGCTGCCGCCTCCGACCGGCAATCCGGCTGATATCATCAACTATCTGCCAAGCGTGCCGGAGATCGAGAGTGGAGCACAGCTCTTTGCGCTGGCGGTGTATGACCGGAAGAACAAGCTGCCCTACACGATCAACAATACGCTGGACATTCAATGGCAACCGCGGAATGACCTGGTGATTCAAGTCGGATATGTAGGAAATCTGGGACGGCATCTGGTGATTCCGGTACCGTTTAACCAGGCTCAAATCGCGACACCATCGCATCCCATCAATGGGCAATCGTATTCGTACGGCTATCAAGTGATCACTGATCCGATTTCCTATACTCCTGCGGACTTGCCTCCTATAAACGGGGTTCCCCAGGGCCAGTACATGAATAACTATGAAGGCGGGAACATCGACTTGCGGGTGCCTTACGTCGGCTACTCGTCAGAATCGCTGGATTACAAGGCGGACGGCATAGCGATGTATAACGCTCTTGCAGACACACGTTGAGAAGCGGATGAGCCACGGATTGCAGGTTGGGTTCTCCTACACCTACTCGCATTCGACAGACGAGCAGAGTGGATTGGGATTGTTCTACAACGGCAACAATGCGCTGGATCTGCAGGTCAGGGTATGCGTCGTCGGACTTTGATCGCACGCATGTCTTCAATTTCAACTATTTGTACGAACTGCCGAAGTTTGCCGCAGATGCTTCAACGCCTAAAGGCTGGTTCGTTGACGGATGGGCCATACAAGGCGTGGCGGTCTTCCAAAGCGGACAGCCGTTCAGCGTGATCGATTACAGCGGAGCGATCGGCAGCATTTATTACGGCGTGAACAACGGCATCAGCAACCCGGTGGTGCCGGTGATTCCCGGTTGCAAGGCGGTGACCGGTCATAACGGTGTAACGCCGGGTCTTCCAGCGTTGAACGCAAATTGCTTCACGCTTCCGATTCTGCGCAGCAGGAGGATTAAATGGGGCGTTCCCGTCCAACGACTCGTTTGAAACGACGTTCACAACGGGCCAACGAAATATCTTCCGGCAGGCCTGGCAACGTCGTGTGGATATGTCGTTCGTAAAGATGACGAATATCACCGAGCGATTCAATTTGAGGTTCAGCGTGGATGTATTCAACTTGACGAACACGCCGAGCTTTGACATTCCGCTGGACGACGTGAGCCAAAACCAATACTACAATCCGAATCCGGTGCTGGGCTCGCCCGCATTGCCCACCGGATGCGGAACGTCAAACCAGGTCAATAATTTCTACAACTGCCCTCTCGGATTGGGAAATGTGAACAAGACGATCGGGAGTGCACGGCAGGTGCAGTTGACATTGAAGCTGGCGTTCTAAGTTGGAAGTTTAGAAACGAAAAGATGAGCAGAGAGGGGCTGGCTTCGGCTGGCCCCTTTTTATTTTTGATAGGAAACAGGGCGGCATAAAGCCGCCCCTACGAGGAAGAGTGCTAGTCATTCGCTGGTGGGCGGAAAAAGTTGCGAGGGTGCGTCGACAGAAGGCTAATCCTGGCCGATGTCTTCGTGCCAGATTGTCGGGGTTGGCCTGGATGTAGTCTCCCAAGAGCTTGATGCATTCCTGAGAGTCAAGATCGATGACCTGTACACCGAGAGAGCGCAGCCAATCGAAGCCACCCTGAAAATTCTTGCTCTCGCCGACGACAAGCGTGCGAAAACCGAATTGGCGAACCAGGCCGCTGCAATACCAGCAAGGGGCGAGAGTGGTGACCATAATGAGGTTGCGGTAACTGCGCTGGCGGCCGGCTTTGCGAAACGCATCGGTTTCGCCGTGGACGGAGGGATCGTCTTGCTGAACGCGGCGGTTGTGACCGGCGCCCAAAAGCTGTGCCGCTGGAGTCGAAAACCGCAGCGCCGATGGGGATGCCGCCCTCCTTAAGGCCGAGCTTGGCTTCATCGAGGGCGACGTTGAGCATGGCTTGGTAATCAGGGGTTATGGGCATTCGTTGGCCTCTACAGGGGCAGTCACGGACGCTTGTTGTATTGGCGGACGCGGCGGATGACGTTGTTGGTTGAACTGTCGTGAGTCAGCTTCGGCGCGGTCGGACTTTCGATTTCCGGGATGATGCGCTGGGCCAGGACTTTGCCGAGTTCCACGCCCCATTGGTCGAAAGAGTCGATATGCCAGATGGTGCCTTGGGTAAAGACGGAGTGTTCGTAGAGGGCAACAAGTTTGCCGAGGGCTTCAGGAGTGAGTTTCTCGAGCAGGATGGTGTTTGACGGACGATTGCCTTCAAACACGCGATGCGGAACCAGCCAGTCGGGAGTGCCTTCGGCTTTGACCTGCTGGGGAGTTTTTCCGAAATGCCAGCGCTTCGGTTTGCGCGCAGACATTGGCGAGAAGCATGTCGTGATGGCGCCCGAGAGGATTGAGGGATTCGCCAAAGGCGATGAAGTCGCAGGGAATGAGGCGCGTGCCCTGGTGGATGAGCTGATAGAAAGAGTGCTGACCGTTGGTGCCGGGTTCACCCCAATAAATCGGACCAGTTTCATAGTTGACGGTAGTGCCATCGAGAGTGACGTGCTTGCCGTTGCTCTCCATGGTGAGTTGCTGGAGATAGGCCGGGAAGCGCTTGAGGTATTGCTCGTAGGGCAAAACGGCTACAGTTTGCGCGCCGAAGAAATCGGTGTACCAGACACCGAGAAGTCCCATGAGTACGGGAAGATTGCGCTCGAAGGGGGTGGTGCGGAAATGCTCATCCATTTCGTGAAAGCCGCCGCAGCATGGAGCGGAAATTCTCTGGGCCGATGGCGAGCATGGTAGAGAGGCCTATGGCGGAGTCCATGGAATAGCGACCACCGACCCAATCCCAAAAGCCGAACATGTTGGCGGTGTCGATGCCGAATTTGGAGACTTCGGAGGAGTTGGTGGAGACCGCAACAAAGTGTTTGGCGACAGACTTTTCGTCACCGCCCAAACCCTTGAGGAGCCATTCACGCGCGGTATGGGCGTTGGTCATGGTCTCGAGAGTGGTAAAAGTTTTAGAGGAGACGATGAAAAGAGTTTCAGAGGGATCGAGGTCGATGACCGCTTCGGCGAAGTCCGTGCCGTCAACATTGGAAACGAAGCGGAAAGTGAGATTGCGATCGCTGTAGTGCTTCAGGGCTTCGTAGGCCATGACCGGGCCGAGATCGGAGCCGCCGATGCCGATGTTGACGACGTTGCGAATGCGCTTGCCAGTGTGACCTTTCCAGGCGCCGGAACGAATGCGGTCGCTAAAGGCAGACATTTTATCGAGGACGGCATGCACATCCGGGACGACATTTTTGCCATCCACGAGAATCGTGGCGTCTTTCGGCGCGCGCAGTGCAACATGAAGAACTGCGCGATTTTCGGTGATGTTGATTTTGTCGCCGCGGAACATGGCATCGATGTGGGCTTGCAAACCGGATTCTTTGGCGAGGGCGAGGAGAAGCTTGAGAGTTTTATCGGTAATGCGATTTTTGGAATAGTCGAAGAAAATGCCGAGCGCTTCGGTGGAAAACTGCTCGCCGCGCTTGGGATTCTGAGCAAAAAGCTCTCGAAGATGCGTCGTGCGGAACTTTGCGTAATGGGCTTTCAGATCAAGCCAGGCCTTCCGCTTCGCGAGCGGTTTGGCGGCTATGGGTTTAGCGGCGGACTTGATGACGGGCTTTGCCTTCTTGGCCATGATGGAGTTCCCTTCCTCTCGAGGGCTTTGATACTCGAGCCCACTGAGAAGTTACCAGAAGTCTACACGAGGGGGGTTGGAGTCGGCGAGTCCAGGAGGCCATGCCCCCCTTTCTGGGGGAAGAATGACAGGAGACATGGTGACGAGGATTGCATAGGATGGTGCCTGCGCGTAGGTTATTGGTCTGTTTAAAAGTAGAGACACAGAAATGGCGGGAGTGGGAGTAGACAGCGGTAAGCGAAATTATGGCAACAGCGCAGCAAAATCGAAGTGGTGCCATGACTCCGACACGGGAATTGGTGCTGGGTCTATTTCCGATGGAGGAACAGAAGAAATAAATCGCTGCGGCAGCTTGGCGAATCGGGTGGAGATGGTTGACGAATGCAACGACGCTGAGCGAGCGCCTGGATGCAGTGGTCCAACTGACGAAATTTATGCGAGAAAAGGACCGCCACATTCCCTCTCCCTTAGCTGTCACCGAGCGGGACTGCCAGTGGATGCGCGACGAGCGATGGAAGCGAGAGGCGGTTTGGCTGTCGGTACTGGAAAATTCCCCGGAAGTTCGGATGCGATTCCAGGAAAGCCTTGGTGCGTTGTTGTCAGAAACGAATGGCGTGTCCCTGTTCGCGGATTCAGGATTGCCGAGCGACCGGGGATTATTGGCAGAGATTTCCGACCGGATGCTGGGAATATTGTTGCCTGCACCAAAAGAATACAGCGAGTTAGCGCGATTGTTTGTGCGAATGTATCCGACGGGCGAAGAAGTGGAGCACTTTTTCAGCCAGCCGCCGGAAAACTTCGATCGCGTAGTAGCACTGGCGGCACCGGACGAAAGAACGGAGCAATGGCGGCCGGTGGTGGAGTCACTGCTGGATGCGTTTTGCCTGCTGGGGGCCCGCATTCAGGGATTAGGGCTCTCGGAACAATTAAGAGTACGAAGCAAGCCCCGGCCCGTGCAGCAATCGCCTTTCTATTTATTGACGCAGCACCGGAGATGCTTTTCGTGGTGGCGCTACGAAACCGGGAAGACTTGTTGTCTCGCGGAAAGAGCGTGGCGCGACGACGGTGAAGGGATGCCGCGAGGAACTAAGACGATTGTCGAGAATATGGACAAACGCGGGGTGAATTTGGACGTAGTCTACGCCCTCGATGTCATCGAGCAGAGCTTGGACGGATGGAAGCGATTGCAGGTGTCCTGGTGGCGGACCCGGGGCACGAAAAACGGTTGGCGGCACAGAAATTTCTGCGAGAAGTGATCCGGGGGAGACTGGCAGATCGCAGCCTGATGGTGCTGCTGAGCAACAGTTCGCAATTGCTTTCGAGAAAGATTGTGGAGTGGGCCGGGAAAACCGGCGAGCATTACATTGCCAACAATCGGGCGGAATATTGGTTGATGTGGAAGGCAGCGCTGGGCGGCGGACTCTTAACAGTGGGAACAGCGGTGATCAAGATGTACGTGACGCACGCTGGATTCCGACCATTTGTAGAGGGGTTTCTGGCGGGATTCAACTATGCGGTGAGTTTTGTGCTGTTGCAGATACTTGGATTGGCACTGGCAACGAAGCAGCCGTCAATGACCGGGGCAGCGTTGGCGCAGATCGTCTTGCGGTGCCAGGAGAATGATAATGACGATGAGTTAGTCAGTTATATTGCACGGATATTCCGAACGCAATTGGCGGCAGCACTGGGAAATATTTTTGCCGTGGCTGTGGGAGCGATGGGGCTGGGGTATCTGTGGCACGTTTTGTTTGGCGCGCCGCTCCTGGATCATGAGACAGCGGAATATGCACTGACATCTCTGAACCCGATTGCGACCGGCACGATATTTTATGCTGCGCTGACGGGAGTGGTGCTGTGGGTGTCCAGCCTGGTGGGAGGGTGGATCGAGAACTGGGCGGTGTATCACCGATTACCAGAAGCGATTGCAGAGCATCGACTGGGAGAGTTTGTGCAGCCCGATCGATTGCAACGAATTTCGCAGTATTTCTCGAAAAACATTTCCGGTTGGGGCGGTTCGATCGCACTTGGATATATGTTAGGAATGCTGCCGCCGTTGGGGAGATTTTTCGGCTTGCCACTGGATGTGCGACACGTAACGTTGTCGACGGGCACGGTGGCGCTCGGGGCGGTGTCGTTATCGAGAGATACGATGCCCGAAGGTGCGCTTTTCTGGGCGGCCGTCGGGATAGCAGTGACATTCGTGCTGAACTTGAGCGTGAGTTTCTTCCTGGCACTGAAACTGGCGTTGCGGGCGCACAGGGTGAATTTGGGTGGAAACCTCACGATATTGAAAACAATTGTGCGGGCTTTCTTGCGCAATCCGCGGGACTTCTTTTTTCCGCCGGTCGATGATCCAAATGTAGTTCCTGTTGCACACTGAAGAGCATCGAAATAGATGGCCGGGCTTTGTTGCGCTTTATGAGAACCGCAAAGCAAGCAGAGATAATGCGCGCCGCGGATATGCGCAGGGGTTTCAGGGGAAAGAATGACAACTGAATGTCTGTTGAGGATAGGTGGTCGATGACGGTGCGAATGGGAGCCCTAACAAGAATGTGTTCCTTGATGCTTTGCGCGGGAGTGCTGGCCTGCGGCGCGGCAGCACAAACAACGTCAGAAGAAGCGCCATTTCGCGGGCTACCCGTGCGAGGCGACTTGGGAAAACTGTCGATCGAGCGCAAAGTCGAGGACTTGCTGAAGGAAATGACGATAGAAGAGAAGGTCGGTCAGTTGGTGCAGTATTCGATCGGCACGCCGACCGGACCAGGTACGGGCCGCAGCGGGTATGAAGAGATGATTGGGCGCGGCGAAGTGGGATCGCTGTTCAATCTGGACGGAGTGAAATCAATCAATCATTTGCAGCATATTGCGGTCGAAAAGTCGCGACTGCATATTCCGATCTTGTTTGGCCTGGATGTGATTCATGGATATCGAACGATTTTCCCGATGCCGTTGGCGATGGCACCAGCTTGGGATCCGCCGCTGGTGGAGAAGGCAGCTCGAATGGCGGCGGAAGAGGCGACCGCGGACGGAGTGAGATGGACATTTTCGCCGATGGTGGACGTTGCGCGAGATGCGCGATGGGGACGAATTGTGGAAGGAGCGGGAGAAGATCCGTTCCTGGATAGCGAGATTGCGCGCGCTTATGTTCGTGGTTACCAAGGAAAGAACCTGGATGCAGTAGACAGCCTGGCAGCCTGCGTAAAACATTTTGCAGGGTATGGAGCAGTGGAAGCCGGCCGGGACTACAACAGCGTGGAGATTTCAGAGCACACCCTGCGCGAAATATATTTGCCGCCATTTTATGCAGCATTGGATGAAGGAAGCGCCACGGTCATGAGCAGTTTCAACTCGCTCGACGGAGTGCCGGCCACCGCGAATCCATTTACGCTCAAGGAAGTGTTGAGGAAAGAATGGCGGATTCCAGGGAATCGCAGTGAGTGATTACAACTCAGTGGGAGAACTGATCAACCACGGAATCGCGAACGACGGGGCGGCCGCTGCGCGAAAAGCGATGAATGCCGGCTTAGACATGGATATGGAGAGCAATGAGTATCACGAGCATCTCGTGGAATTGGTAAAAGCAGGGAAAGTGAGTGAGGCAGAACTGGACGAAGCCGTGCGACATGTACTGCGGGTGAAGTTTGCGTTAGGGCTCTTCGAGCATCCCTATACGGACGAGACGCGGAAGAAAGATGGACGGCTGGAGAAGGATACGCTGGATGTCGCGCGTGTTTTGGCGGAACGATCTTTTGTTCTACTGAAGAATGGGAATGGAAAAGGAGCGCAGCCGGTGCTGCCGCTGAACAAGAGGAGAGACAGTAGCACTGATTGGCCCGCTGGCGGATAGCGCGAAAGACATGTTGGGGTCGTGGGAAGGCAGAGGGCGGCGCGAAGATGTAGTGACGCTAAAAACCGCACTGATCAACGAAATCGGGGCAAGTCAGGTGAAGTATGCGGCAGGCGGGCAGGTTCGAACCGCAAGCGATAAAGAAATCGCGGATGCGGTGGCTGCAGCCAAAAAAGCGAATGTGGTGATTTTGGCTTTGGGCGAGGATGCCAGTGAGATGACAGGTGAGGCAGGTTCCCGTGCCCATCTGGATTTGCCAGGCCGGCAGGAAGAGTTACTGGAAAAAGTGGTGGCGACGGGAACGCCCGTGGTTTTGGTGCTGTTCAGTGGGAGGCCGTTGACGCTGCCTTGGGCGATTCGAGCATGTTCCGGCAGTATTGGCCGCGTGGTTCCCCGGCTTGCAGGCAGGACCAGCGCTGTACAGAATTCTTTATGGTGAGGCGGTGCCAAGCGGAAGACTGGTGGTGAGCTGGCCACGAACTGTCGGGCAGCTCCCGCTTTACTACAATGCGTTGAATACCGGCCGGCCTGCGGGAAAAACGGATTTAAGCCATCCCCCAAGCAGCATCCAGGAAAAGTACATTTCGAGATACGTGGACGAACAAAATTCGCCGCAATTCCCTTTCGGGTATGGATTGTCGTACACCACGTTTGACTATTCCGCGCCGGAAATGAGCGTCACAAAAGTGAGCGCAAAGGCTTTGAATGAACAGTTGCGCAAACGGAATTCAGATCAACAGCAAGACGTGATCGTGAGCGTGAAGGTGACTAATACAGGGAAAGTTGCCGCAGAGGAAACCGTTCAGTTATATGTCGGATTAAAAGGGACGAGCGTGGCTGAGCCGGTGAAATCATTGAAAGCATTCCAACGAGTTTCGGTGCCAGCTGGAAGCACGAAGACAGTCCTCTTTCAATTGGAGCCGGAAGCGTTTGCACTCTGGGGCGAGGGCAATGTCTGGAGAGTTGAGCCGAGCAAAGCGACTATTTGGGTTGGCCGGGATTCGGCGGCCGAAAACGGAGTCGAGCTGGAGATTGAGGAATAGGCTATGTCGGTCGATGGCCGGCTGGCGAGCGACAAAAAATGTGGCTGGTGGCAGACAGTTTCCGAGAGTTGACAGTTTGAGTCCACAGCCCGGGCGTGTAACAAGATTACCCAGAAGCCGGGCCAAAACCTAAAACGAAGCAATCAATAAAGTTATAACTGGTCAAAAATGCCAGACGATGTGATTTGCGTTACGGCATGAGGCTGCAAAAGGAATCAAACTTGCATCTAAAGGGAACAGTGTAGAGGGAGTGTAGGAATTGCCTGGTAATTGAGTTTTCAGTTTGACGAGGAGGAATGCTTGACCAGCCCAGCCCGTAGCAAGCCTTCCCGGCGGGAAGTGCTCAAATGGACGGGTGTGGGCCTCGCGGCCGGGCCATTCGCTGGCCTGAGTAGCTGGGCGGCTGGGCGAACCAGCAGCTCAGGCACTGCATACGAAGGTACAGACGAAGAGCTGCTGGATGACATTCAACGGGCGGCCTTCCGGTTCTTCTGGAACGAAACAGATCCACGATCAGGACAAATCAAAGACCGCGCATTTCTAAATGGAAATGATTCGCGAACGATGTCCAGCATTGCGGCCACGGGATTTGGGCTGACGACGCTGTGCATCGGGGACACGCGAGGATATGCCCGGAGTGCAGCGATCCGCGAACGGGTGAGGACGACTCTGCAATTCATTTACAACGACTTGGAGTGCGAGCGGGGGTTCTATTACCACTTCGTGGACATGAGCACAGGAAAGCGATGGAGAAAGTGCGAGCTGTCGTCCGTAGATACGTCGCTGCTGCTGTGCGGAGTACTGACGGCCCGCCAATATTTCCGGGATGCCGAAATCAAAGATCTAGCCACGAAAATTTACAACCGGGTGGACTGGCCGTGGATGCTGAACAAGGGATACGCGTTCGCGATGGGGTGGACACCAGAGAATGGGTTCTTGCGGTCCCGGTGGGATCATTACGGCGAAATGATGATGATCTACCTGCTGGGGATCGGATCACCGACGAATCCCGTGTCGCCGGAAACATGGAAGGCGTTCAGCAGACCAAAGGTAACCTACGACGGTATTACGTATATCGCGGGGAGAGATCCGCTGTTCACGCACCAGTATTCTCACGCGTGGTTCGACTTCCGAAACAAGGAAGATGCATACACGAATTATTTTGAGAATTCGATTCTGGCTACAAGGGCGCACAAGCAGTTCTGCCAGTCGCTGAGATCGAAATTTGGGCATTGCTGCGACGATTTGTGGGGCATTTCGGCTTCGGATTCGCCTAAGGGCTATATGGCGTGGGGCGGCCCTCCCGTGCTTGGGCCGGTGGACGGAAGTATCGTGCCGTGCGCGACTGGCGGATCAGTTCCCTTCTTATATGAGGATTGCATGCAGGTGTTGCGCACCATACGGGGACGCTACTCGCAAAAAGGCTGGGGCGTATACGGATTCGTCGATGCATTCAATCCGACGACGGGATGGTACGACACAGATGTGTTGGGCATTGATGTGGGGATAACGATGGTAATGATCGAGAACTATCGCAGCGCGTTTGCGTGGAATACGTTCATGCTGAATAGCGAAGCGCAAGCGGCGATGTTGAAAGCTGGATTTCAGTACGTGTAGTGGCGGCCTTCTGTAAATCTTGAAGTAAATCGAAAATCCCAAAAATAGGAAAAGACTCCGCCCTCATCCACCGAGAGTGGGCACCCTTGCTTACTAATGTTTGGATGAGGTGGAAGGCCGGATTTTTTCTGGGGGGACGATGCCTTGACCTTCCAGCACGGCATAGAATTTGTCGGCGTCCAGATTTTGAATCGTCTCGACTCTGCCGGAAGGCCAGCGAATTTCAAGGGAATCTATTTTTGTGGATTTGCCGAGACCAAAATGGACGCGTTGGTCGTTTTGTGAGAGGTAGCTCCCACCACTGTGGATTTCGTCGGTTTGTGTCATCCCATCTGCCACGATTTTTAGTCGAGCACCGATGGCCATGCGATTGCTCTTGGTGCCGGCGAGTTCAAAGCTAACCCAATGATTCCCTGGGATTCCGGGGTTGCGCAGAATTTGCGGGGTACCCTCAAGATTTTCGATCGACCAGATCCATATTGCCGTCATTGAAAAGATCGCCCGCGGCGAGACCACGAGAGACCTGCGGAAGAAGAATGCCGGGGCCGGATTGGTCGCTGGCATCGCAGAAAGTGCCATCGCCCTGATTGAATTGGACGAGCTTGGGCTCGCGATAGCGGGCGGAAGAAGGAAGGGAGTCGACTTGGGGATAGACATGGCCGTTAACGGTGACAAGATCGAGCCAACCGTCGTTATCGAGATCGACAAAAGCGATGCCCCATTTAACGTAGGGCACGGAAGGCAGGCCGGTCCCAGCGGCATAAGAGACATCCTGAAAGTCCCAGTTGCCGTCGTTGCGATAGAGCGGGGTGTTGTCCATGGAGAAATAGCTGACGGCAAGCGAGGGACGTCCGGTATGGAGATAGTCACCAATAGCTACACCCATGCCGGCTTGCTCGTGGCCGTCGTCGCCCAGAGCGGTGCCGGACTCCAGGCCGATATCAGTGAATTTGCCATCGCCGTCATTGCGATAAAGAAAGGCAGCGGTGGAATCATTGGCGACGTAAATGTCGGGCCTGCCGGTGTTATTGAAGTCGGCCAAGATGGTAGTGAGCCCGTAGTAGCCGTTGGGGTCGTCGACACCGGCTTTATTGGAAACATCAGAGAACGTGCCGTTGCCGTTGTTATGAAACAGCGAGTCGCCCGAGCCCTTTAATCCGCGAGGACCACATTGGACATCAATACCCAGATATTTGCAGGTGGCCGAGCTTCCGAAAACCGGGAGATGGTGGAGGTCGAGATCAACGTAGTTGGTGACCATGAGATCGACGAAACCATCGTTATCGTAATCGCCAAAAGACGCGCCCGTCGACCAGCGACCATCAGTTACACCGGCTTTTTTGGTGACATCTTTGAAGGTGCCGTCGCCGTTGTTGTGATAGAGGACATTTCCGCCGTAACAGGTAACATAGAGATCAGGCCAGCCGTCATTGTCGAAATCGGCGACCGCTCCGCCCATGGCGAAGCACGGGAAACCGACGCCAGCTTTATCGGTGACATCGGTGAAGGTGCCGTCGTGATTGTTATGGTAGAGCGCGCTGCGGGCTTTCTCGCCTTTCAGCGCGGCCAGGGCCGTCGGCGCGTTGGTGAAGAAAATATCCGGCCAGCCATCGCGATCGTAATCGAAAAGCAGGACGCCGCCGCTCATGGACTCAATGATGTAGCGGCTTTCGGGAGAGGAGGAGTGCGAGAAAAGGATGCCGGATTTCTGAGTGATATCTTGCAGTTCGGGGATAGAGCGATTCTTGCAGCGGGTGGACTTGGC
This sequence comes from Candidatus Acidiferrales bacterium, assembly GCA_963837885.1. GTDB lineage: Bacteria > Acidobacteriota > Terriglobia > Acidiferrales > UBA7541 > Acidiferrum. The sequence goes on from CAWIPD010000001.1 coordinate 243,170, forward strand.
AGTGGGCGGAGGGGCAGACCCCTGAGCGATGCCCTGAGCCGATGAATCTGGAGCCGCGAAGAAAATGGTAATCAACAGAGTGGTGAGAATGGCGCGGAGGCGAAGAGGAACGGCGCACAGGATCATCGATAGGGCCTCATCAGCATCTTATAAAGATAGCAGAACAGGCGCAGGAGTCGTCAAAAGCGCGGGAACGACTTTGCAGAAATGAACCAAAAAACCGTATGGAAAAGAACGAAGCAAGATTGTGAAAATTAAAAGTTACAAATAAGGAACGGGCACTAAGCAGCATTCGTTGTGAACCACAGGCAATTTGTGAGTACAATACCGATAACTACGCAAGAGACCGCACAAGTGGTGCGGCGGCGGATTGCGAAGCGCGGCCGAGTGGGTGCACATTCGCTCCAGTTTAGGAAGTCTAACCCGCATGAAGACAAAAATACCTCCCTTGGCAAAGAAAGCATGTCGTAACGCTGAAAGCCGTAGCTAATTATGTGGGGTTAACGGCTGGAACGGTTTCGGTTGTGTTGAACAATTCAAAGAGTGCAAATTCGATTCCGGAGCACACACGTAGCCGGATACTGGAAGCCGCGCGCAAACTGAATTATCGGCCAAACTTTGTGGCGCGGTCGTTGCGTGTCAAGCGGACTTTCACAATCGGCGTAATAACGGCAGAATTCGGCGACGCGTATGGCGGCGGAGTACTGGGTGGAATCGAAATCTACTTGCGTGCCAACAATTATTTCCTTTTGGCGGTAGCCCACCGGCACGACATCCGCCTGCAGCAGAGTTATGCGGACCTGCTGACTTCGCGCGGCGTGGAAGGGTTGATCACAATCGACACATCCGTAGATGTGCCGCCGGTGGTACCGACAGTGGCGGTGGCCGGACACAAGCGAGTTGAAAACGTAACAAACATTATGCTGGATCATCGGAGCGCGGCGAAACTGGCCTTGAAACATCTGAAGGATCTGGGGCATCGACGAATTGCGTTTTTGCGCGGACAGGCAAAGAGTTCGGATAGTCAGCCATCCGGTGGGAGTCGCTACAAGAGGCGGCCTGCGAACTGGGAGTTGAGATTGACCCGAAGCTGGTTATACAAATTGAAGGAACCGATTCGACGCCTGACTTCGGATATCCCTATGGAAAAGAACTGCTGAAAGAAACGTGCCGTTCACAGCACTGGTGGCGTACAACGATATTTCTGCGATTGGCGCAATGAAGGCATTTGGTGAAGGAAATATGCGAAAGTTCCGCAAGATGTATCCATCGTGGGATTCGACGACATTTCGATCGCATCGTTTTCGATACCTCCCCTGACGACGATACGGCAGCCACTGGAAGAGATGGGAAGGATAGCGGCAAAAATGGTGCTTGGATTGATAGAAGGAAAGGAAGAGTACGTGCAGGAGATAGCTGTGCAGCCCCGATTGATTGCGCGAGGGTCGACGGCGGCGCCAAAGAAGATATGAGATGAGCAGTGGACTGAAAGACTAGAGAGAACAAAACGAACAGAAAGAACGATAATTCCATTTTGAAACAGTAAAAGAATTACGAAATGTCGGACTGCTCCGGTGGTAAAATAGAGCTTCAAGCAGTATGGGCCCCCTCTTCCGCTCCGATCAGGTCACCTGCAAGAAGGAAAAAAACATGCCGCGAAAGATAGAAGTCACAGAGTTGATTCTGCGCGACGCACACCAGAGCCTGCTGGCGACGCGCATGGCGATGGAAGACATGGTGCCGGCATGCGAAGACATCGATAAGGCGGGATTCTGGAGCGTGGAGTGCTGGGGCGGAGCAACATTTGACGCGTGCATCCGGTTCCTGAATGAGGATCCGTGGGAACGGCTTCGGACGTTTCGTAAATTGATGCCGAATTCCCGGTTGCAGATGTTGTTGCGCGGGCAGAACCTGCTGGGATACCGGCACTACGAGGACACCGTGGTGGACCGTTTCGTGGCAAAGGCGGCTGCGAATGGAATGGACGTGTTCCGGGTGTTCGATGCGCTGAACGATGTAAGAAACGTAAAGCGGGCGATAGCGGCGGTAAAGAAAGCCGGAAAACACGCGCAAGGAACGATCTGCTACACCATCAGCCCACTGCACACGGTGGAGGGCTACGTAAAGATGGCCAAGGAGCTGATGGATCTTGGGCTGCGATTCGCTGTGCATCAAGGATATGGCGGCACTGCTGAAGCCAAAACCAGCGTACGACATCGTGAAGGCGATAAAGGAGACACTCGGGCGAGCAGGTGCGCATCCACATTCACGTCCACGCGACGACGGGAGTGACGATGGTTTCGCTTGATGAAGGCCATCGAAGCGGGCGCCGATGCGGTGGATACGGCGATCAGTTCGCTGAGCCTCGGGCCCGGGACATAATCCGACCGAGAGCCTGGTGGAAATGCTTGGAAGGGACGGATTACACGACCGACTCGACAAGGCGCGATTGCTTGAGAATCAAGGAGCACTTCGAGAAGGTTCGTCCGACAGTATGCAGAATTCCTATCGAATATTACCGGTGTGGATACGGCGATTTTTGACAGTCAAATTCCCGGCGGCATGATTTCGAATATGGAAAGCCAGTTAAAACAACAAGGGGCGGCAGACCGGGTAAAAGAAGTGCTGGAGGAGGTGCCGCGAGTGCGCAAGGATGCGGGATATCCGCCGCTGGTCACTCCATCGAGCCAGATTGTGGGAACGCAAGCTGTGTTCAATGTGCTGATGGGGCGGTACAAGGTAATCACAGCGGAGTTTGCGGATTTGATGCTGGGATATTACGGGAAAACTTTGGGCGAACGCGACGTAGACAGTAATGGAGCAGTGCGAGAAACAGACGAAGAAAACGCCAATCATGATGCGGCCTGCGGACTTGTTGAAGCCGGAGTGGGAAGTGCTGCGCACGGCGGCGATGGCCTCGGATGGTTGTGACGGTTCGGATGAAGACGTGTTGACATGCGCGATGTTCCCGAAGGTCGCGCCAAAATTTTTTGCAGAACGGTCGCAAGGGCCCGAAGACGCGTGGCGAAGGATCCGCAAGCGGCTGCGGCAGAATCCGCGTCTGCGGCAGGAAATCGGCCGTCCGGAAGCGGACCGGTTCGCGAAACAATCAATACGAAGTGAAACTGGATGGAAGGACACATCAGGTAACAGTTTCACCAGCATAGGGGGCAGTCCGATGAAAAGCATGGAGCAACGCATCGAAGAGTTGCGGCGCCGCCGCGCCGAAGTGGAAGGCGGCGGCGGTGCTGAAAGAATCGAGAAACAACAGAAGTCAGGGAAGCTCACCGCGCGCGATCAGAATTTCCCACCTTTGCGATCCAAATTCATTTCAGGAAGCGGGATTATTTGCCGAGCACCGTTCCATGTTGTTTGGGATGCAGGGAAAAGCGTTTCCAGCCGACGGCGTGGTGACTGGAGCGGGAACTGTATTCGGCAGGCGGATTCATCTGGCCAGCCAGGATTTTACCGTGGCAGGAGGGTCAGCGGGCGAAGTGCATTCGATAAAGTGGCCGAGTCGATGGAACAGGCGATGAAGACGGGAACTCCGTTTGTATTCATCAATGATTCCGGCGGAGCCCGCGTGCAAGAAGGGATCGATTCCCTTTCCGGTTACGGAAAAGTATTTTTTCAGAACGTCATGCTGAGCGGTGTGGTGCCACAAATATCACTGATTTGCGGGCCATGCGCGGGAGGTGCGGCGTATTCACCGGCACTGACAGACTTCATCATTCAAACGCGTAAGGCACAGATGTTCATTACCGGTCCGAACGTGATCAAACAGGTGACCGGAGAGGACGTAACGGCAGAGCAATTGGGCGGAGCGGACGCGCACATGGCCACTCCGGGGTAATTCACTTTATTGCGGAAGACGATGAGCATGCCCTGCTGCATCTGCAAGAAGTTGTTGAGCTTCCTGCCGTCGAACAACTCAGAGGATCCGCCTGAATTACCCAGCGACGGAAATGTGGATGAGAATCCGGCGCTCGAACACGATGGTGCCTGTAGATTCAAAGCAGGCCTATGACGTGCGCGAAGTGATCGCGCAACATCGTGGATTCGCAAGGATTTTCTGGAGGTGCAGGCAGGATATGCCCCAACATCGTGGTTGGGTTTGCGCGGCTGATCGGGCGCACCATCGGAATATGGCAAACCAGCCCGCGGCCATGTCTGGAGTGCTGGATATCAATGCTTCGGACAAGGCTTCGCGATTTGTGCGCTTCTGCAATGCGTTCAACATTCCCACTCGTGACGTTCGTGGACGTTCCGGGATTTTTGCCCGGAGTAGATCAGGAGCATGGCGGAATCATCCGTCATGGGGCAAAGATGCTGTTTGCGTATTCGGCAGCGACAGTGCCAAAGGTAACGATCATTTTGCGCAAAGCGTTTGGCGGCGCGTACCTGGCGATGTGCGGCCGGGATATGGGCGCGGATCGAGTCTATGCGTGGCCAACCGCCGAGGTTGCGGTGATGGGCGCGGAAGGCGCGGCCGAGATCGTATTCAAGAAAGAGATCGATGCAGCGAAGGACAAGGCGGCCAAACGCAAAGAGATGATTGAGGAATATCGCGAGGCATTCGCCAATCCGTACGTGGCTGCGGGACGCCGGCTGGTGGACGACATCATAGAACCCACCAAAACCAGGCGGGTATTGGCTCAAGCACTGGAATTCTTGCATACCAAACGAGAGCTGCGGCCACCGAAGAAGCATGGATTGATTCCGTTGTGAGGAGCTGAGGTTGCGAATGGCGAAACAGACCAAAGCCGATTTAGAAGCGGAAGTGATGGAACTCCGGCAACGGGTGGAGAAGCTGGAGGCCATGCTTGCGGACTCTGCTGCGAAGAAGACCCAAGCCGCGGAAGCAGCCGGGCCAGACCGTCCACGGGAGAGATTTCCAGGGATGTTCTGTTGGCCATTACCGCGGCGGTTGCGGCTTTTCTTGGGAAACGAGCAACAATTCACCAAATCCGCCTGACGGGAACAACCGCCTGGGCGATGCAGGGACGAGCCACGGTACAGGCTTCACATGGACTTGTCAGATGGTCTCGATAGAACCAGGGTGATTCATGAAACTAAAGGTGACAGTAGACGGAAAAGTGTATGAGGTTGAGGTGGAGGTGGCGGCGGAAGCGCCACAAGCTTTGCCGACCTTCGTAGTGCAGAGTGGGACGGCAGCGATTCCGGCCGCTGGTGCCCCTGCTGGAACAAATGCAGCGGGTGATTCCGGGCCAGTCGCTGACGAAGCAAAAGTATGCCGCAGCCCGATATCGGGGATCGTGGTGAAATCGAACGTTCGGCTGGGTCAAACCATCGAAGCTGGTGATTTGCTGTTCGTGCTGGAAGCCATGAAGATGGAGACGGAAGTGACTACACCTGTTGGTGGCAAAGTGGCAGAAGTAAAAGTGAATCAGGGTGACAGCGTAAAGAGCGGGCAGGTGGTGCTGGTATGGGCGTAGACCCGAAAGAGATTCCGGGATTTTTGTTTTTTGACCATGTGGCGGTTTCCGTGAAGCAGGGCGACCTGGAAAACCAGGTGGCGGTGTACAAAGCGATGGGATTCACGGAGATTCATCGCGAGGACGTGCTGGGCAAAGATCAGGTACGCGAAGTGTTGCTGCGAATCGGCGAAGGACCGAATCTGATTCAGCTGCTGGAACCGCTTACGGCAGAGTCTCCTGTGAGCAAGCAGATTGAGAAGAATGGCGGGCGCGGCGGATTTGCGCACATTGCGTTGCGGGTAAAGGATATCCAAAACACGTTCGATAGTTTAAAGAAGAAAGGTTTTCAGATCATCGATGCGGCACCGCGAGCTGGTTCGCGAGGAACAACGGTATTTTTTATGCATCCCAAGACAACACAAGCCGCTGCACTGGGCTATCTCATCGAAGTCGTGCAGGAGGGCTGAGCCATGTGGGAGGAATTCCCGCCAATCTCGACGGCTGAGTGGGAAGCGGCGATACGCGCGGATCTGAAAGGCGCGGATTACGCCAAGAAACTGGTTTGGCAGACGGAAGAAGGAATTGCCGTAAAGCCGTATTACCGGCGGGAAGATTTGCCGGGCACAACGGGACAGGCGAGATTCAGCGGCGAGTGGAAATCCAGGAGTTTGGCGGATATACCAAAGGACGCGGTACGCGGCGATTTGCTGCACGAGCAGGGTGCAACGTCAGTGCAGGAAGTCGGCTATGCGCTGGCGGAATCGGCGGGAAAGAACAGTACATTCGTGTTTGCGGTTGGCGGCAATTACTTCATGGAGATTGCAAAGTTACGGGCCGCACGGCAATTGTGGGCGCGAATATCGAAGCAGCCCATGGTGATCTGGTCGCGAACATCGCTAGCGAACAAGAGCCTGTACGACTCCTCGGCGAACCTGATGCGATGCACCACGGAGGCGATGAGCGCAATTTTTGGCGGATGCGATTACCTAGTCGTGGAGGCGGCGCGATTCGCGCAACATCTGGCGGAGAGTTTGCCACGCGTGCTGGGTGAGGAATCGCATTTCGATCAGGTTTCAGATCCAGGCGGCGGGTCGTATTACATTGAGGCACTGACCGCTTCGATCGCTGCAGAAGCCTGGAAAGTTTATGAATCAGGGCTGGCGGGGCGTGACGCGGCGATTACTACCTCGCGTGTTGCAAAAGAAAAAGCAGTGGCGCAACGGAAGCGGACGCTGGTGGGTGTAAACAACTATCCGGATCTGACGGAAAAACTTCCGCCGGGCGCCCGACTGCCCGATTCACCGTGGCGGATGGCGACCCCCTTCGAACATATTCGCGTGCGGGTGGAGAAATCAGGGAAACGGCCGGTGGTGCTGTTGTTGCAGCGCGGCGATTTGAAAATGAGGATGGCGCGAGCAAACTTCTGCCTGAATTTTTTTGGATGTGCGGGATTTGATGTGCGCAATTCCGACAAGGTCGAACCAGCCGATTTGATCGTTCTGTGCAGTTCAGATCGCGGAGTACCTCGCTCTCGCAAAAGAAATTGTGCCGCAAACAAAAACTCCCGTAGTGGTGGCGGGGAATCCTAAAGAGCAGATTGAAGCGTTGAAGGCAGTGGGAATAAAGGATTTCATTTACGTCGGCGTGAATGCGGTGGAAGTGCTGTCGCGCTGGCAAGAGGCACTGGCATGAGCCACGCGGAGCTGAAGACGCAGGAAGGGCTCAAGATTAAGTCGTTCTATACGGCGGCAGACCTGGCGGCAATCGAGCATCTCGACTATGCGGCGGGACTACCTCCCTTTTTGCGCGGACCGTACAGCTCGATGTACGCCATGCAACCGTGGACCATACGGCAGTACGCGGGATTCTCAACGGCAGAAGATTCCAACGCATTTTACCGGCACAACCTGGCCGCAGGACAAAAGGGGTTGAGCGTGGCCTTTGATTTGGCGACGCACCGGGGGTATGACTCCGACCATCCGAGGGTAAAAGGCGACGTCGGCAAGGCTGGCGTGGCCATCGACAGTGTCGAGGACATGAAGATTCTGTTCGACCGGATACCGTTGGACCAGATGTCGGTGTCGATGACGATGAATGGCGCCGTGCTGCCCATCATGGCGTTTTACATCGTGGCCGCGGAAGAACAGGGCGTGGAGACCAAGAAGCTGACGGGAACGATTCAGAACGACATTCTGAAAGAGTTCATGGTGCGTAATACGTATATCTATCCGCCGGGACCATCGATGCGGATGATTGGCGATATTTTCCGGTATAGCGCGGCAAATATGCCGAAATTCAACTGCATCTCGATCTCGGGCTACCACATGCAGGAAGCGGGAGCTACGGCCGATATCGAACTGGCTTATACGCTAGCAGATGGGCTGGAATACCTGCGGACCGGATTGCACGCGGGTATGGACATCGATGAGTTTGCACCTCGGTTGAGCTTTTTCTGGGCGATCGGTATGAACCACTTCATGGAGATCGCCAAGATGCGCGCCGCGCGGTTGCTTTGGGCGAAGATCGTGAAGCAATTTAACCCGAAGAATCCGAAATCCATGGCGCTGCGAACGCACTCACAGACTTCAGGATGGAGTTTGAGCGCGCAGGATGTGTATAACAACGTGATACGGACGACGGTGGAGGCGATGGCCGCGGCAATGGGGGGAACGCAATCGCTGCACACCAATGCGCTGGATGAAGCGCTGGCGCTGCCAACGGATTATTCAGCTCGGATAGCACGGAACACCCAGATTTACCTGCAGGAAGAGACTGGGATCTGCAAGGTAGTTGACCCGTGGGGCGGAAGTTACTACGTGGAATCGCTGACGGCGGAATTGGCGGCCAAAGCGTGGACGCTGATCCAGGAAGTGGAAAAGTTGGGTGGAATGACGCGAGCAATCGAAACCGGCTTGCCGAAGATGCGGATCGAAGAAGCGGCGGCAAGACGGCAAGCGCATATAGACTCCGGCAGCGAAACGATCGTTGGCGTGAACAAATATCTTGTCGAGAATGAGAAGCCATTGGAAGTACGCATCGTGGACAACGCGGCGGTTCGTGAAAACCAATTGGCGCGATTGAAGGATATCCGGGCGAAGCGGAATCAAAAGGAAGTTGATACGGCACTGGACGATTTGACGAAGTGCGCGGAGACGAGTGAAGGAAACTTGCTGGAACTGGCCGTGAAGGCGGCGCGCAAACGCGCTACACTGGGCGAAATCTCCTTCGCACTGGAGAAGGTTTTTGGAAGGTACAAAGCGGTGAACCATACGATTTCCGGCGTATATTCTTCAGAGAGCCGGCAGGACCCAGAGTTCGAGAAGGCGCGGGTGCTGGCGGAGAAGTTTGCGCAACAAGAAGGACGGCGTCCGCGAATTCTGGTAGCGAAAATGGGGCAGGACGGTCACGACCGTGGCGCGAAAGTGATTGCCACTGCATTCGCTGATTTGGGATTCGACGTGGATCTAGGGCCGCTGTTCCAAACGCCCGAGGAAGTGGCGCGCATGGCGGTAGAGAATGACGTTCACATTCTGGGCGTGTCCACGCTGGCCGGCGGGCACATGACGCTGGTACCCGAAGTAATTCAGGAATTGAAGCGATTGGGGCGTCAGGATATCCTCGTGGTCGTGGGCGGAGTGATACCACCGCAAGACTTTGCGGCGCTGAGGGAAGCAGGGGCGGCGGGAGTCTTTGGACCGGGAACACGAATTCCACTCTCTGCACAAGAAATTCTGCATACATTGCTGGAGTAACGATTGCGGACAAGCCGACTGGCCGCTGAACAATATGTTTCGGGAGTGCTGGCCGGCGACCTTGCCACCCTGGCGAGGACAATTACGGTCATCGAAAGCGATTTGGCCAGCGATGGCGAATTGGCTGCGGAAATTCTCGATTCCCTGCTACCTCATACCGGAAAATCACGACGAATTGGAATTACCGGGGTTCCGGGCGTCGGCAAAAGCACGTTCATCGACAAAATCGGATTACACATTATTCGCGACCGCGGCGAAAAGCTGGCGGTGCTGAGCGTGGATCCTTCGAGTCCAGTGACTGGGGGAAGCATCCTTGGGGATAAGACAAGAATGGAGCGGCTAGCCGCGGAGCCCAATGCTTTCATCCGACCATCGCCTTCGCGAGGTGCGCTGGGTGGAGTGACTGGGCGGACTCGCGAAACGATGCTGGTGTGCGAGGCAGCGGGATTCAACAATGTCTGGATCGAAACGGTGGGAGTCGGGCAATCGGAAATCGTTGTAAGGACCATGACGGACTTCGTGCTGCTGTTGCTGCTGCCGGGGGCTGGCGACGAACTTCAAGGGATTAAGCGAGGGATTTTGGAGCTGGTCGATGCGATTGCAATCAACAAGGCCGACGGTGGGCAACTGGAGCGCGCACAGATGGCCAAGGTGGATTATGAGAGCGCCCTGCACCTGTTTGCGCCGGGCTCCGGAGGTTGGACTCCGCCGGTGATGCTTTGCAGCGCGAGCACGGGCAACGGAATCGCGGAGGTCTGGGAGTGCATCCTGAGGCATGAGCAATTCCAGAAAGAGCATGGGTTACGGGAAGAAAACCGGCGCGAGCAATCATTGGCGGCAATGCGACAAATGATTTCGGCGGAGCTGGAGATGGCTTTCCGGCGTGATCCAGCGGTCGCAGAAAAGCTTGGAAAAGTGGAAGCGCAGGTGCGTGACGGCAGGATGACGTCATTTGCGGGGGCACGGGCGTTGCTAGCTGAATTTCACTATTCGCCGAGCGAAGATTTCGAATAGTTCGATTCCCTTTCTCCATCCAAAGGCATGAAGCAGTTGTGGAATAGAATTCCAGCGAATCACGAAGGAGCATTCATGAGGACTTATCGATTGAGTCTGGCAATTGTGCTTGGATTTATATTAGCTGGGAGCGCGAACGGGCAGACCAAACTGTCGACCAAGTGGGAGGAACTGACCGCGGCGGATTTCCGGGACGCAATTGGAAAGGCACAAGGCACGTGTTTGTTGCCCTTTGGGATCTTGGAAAAACACGGACCGCACCTACCGCTAGGTACGGACCTGCTCAATGTGCGGTATGTGGCGGAGCACGCGGCGTTGCAGGAGTATGTTGTTATTTTTCCGCAATATTATGCAGGACAGATTTTTGAGGCAAAACACGAGCCGGGCACGATCGCCTATAGTTCGGAAATACAAATGAAATTGTTGCAGGAAACAACGGACGAGATGGCGCGGAATGGCTGCAAGAAGGTAGTGATCGTCAATGGCCATGGCGGGAACGAGAATTTGTTGCCCTATTTTGCGCAGACGCAATTGGACAAGCCGCATGATTACGTGGTGTATGTGCAGTGGGGCCACGAGGCCACGAAAAAAGCAGGTGGAGAAAAGAGTGGACCGGATTGGCATGCCGGAGAGACGGAAACATCAAATATGCTGGCCACGAATCCGGGACTGGTGCACATGGATAGGGCGGCGACAGAATCGGGAGCCGATCAGAGACGCGTGAAATTGCCGGAGAGCGTGTACACAGGAATCTGGTGGTATGCGCGATTCCCGAATCATTATTCCGGCAATGGGGCGACGGCAACAAAAGAACAAGGGCAGGAAGACATCGAGAGCTGGGTAAACACACTGGTGCGGGCGATCAAGGCGATCAAAGCGGATGAGGAAAGCTTGAAATTGCAAAAAGAATTTTACGAAAAGAGCGCGCATCCGCTTGATACGGTGCATTGATGTGTAAGGATTCAAGCGAAGGAAAAAGTGGGGAAGAGTTGAAGTGCCGAATTAGCGGTTGCGACGGAGCATTTCGATCCAATTAGCCAGAACCTGATTGTTGGGGGGTTCGAGGTCAAAAAACTCAATGCCCATGCCGACGCGCGGCTTGACGATCCGAACAACGACAAGAGCTTCGAGAACCTGATCTTTGCGAGTAAGTTTCAAACGGGCGCGAGCGTTGAGGGGGAGCAACTTGCTGCCGCAGACAAAGCACCCGCCTAAGGACAGGTCCGAGGTCACCCCGTCGACTTGCTTGCCGGATTCCATATCGATGAGTTCGACATCAGCGGCAAAAGGATAACGGATGGTGTAACGACGATCGCGAAGACCAACAAGCCGAGAAGAGAGTCCGCCCGTGCGATCAGGCATGGAAATAACCTTGCTCAAGAGAAAACCTCGAAGACAGAGACAGCCACCCACCTCAGGCGGAAGGTGGTTTCATTCCATAGTGTGGCTGAAGCACGAGAGTTTGAAAACGGTTGTGAAGCGCAAATAAGCCAAAAAGTAACCTGTTCGACCGGGCGAAGAGACAAGGCCAAACTCCTTAGAAAGCTATTAGTTGGAAGGACAAACGGGCGATCGGGATGGGCGGTTATGCGCAACGTGCATGCTAATCTGGGCAAGTAAACGGTCAACCATCAAAACACAACTATGCGCACAGAACGAATGCGGCAAAGCGACCGGGTCACGCTCCAATTGCAGGTGGAAGCGAGTTGGGCGGACAACGCCGGTGTAACCGAAAGACAAACAGCGCATACTCTGCTGATCAGTCGAAATGGCGGTGTCATCCGGCTGAAGGAGAAGCTGTATCCCGGCCAGGAAATGGTGTTGACGCGTAAACTCGAGGGCGATCAGACCAAGACAGCGCGTGCCCGCATCATGGCGGAAATCGACGTTGAGCCGGACGGATTCATCTACGCGGTAGCAATCCTAGACCAGCGCATGGACTTCTGGGAGATTGAGTTCCCTTCTCCGCATCGAGCGGAAGAAGCCCTAGCGCGGATGCTGATGGAATGCAGCTTTTGCCAACGGCGCGAAGTGGTTTATCTGAATGAGATGGAATTGAAGTCTTTTGAGGTGCGCCGATGCGTGGCGCGGCTATGCAAGCATTGCGATTCGCCATCGATTTGGATTGAAGCGCAATCAGAGCCTCGATTCGAGGAGACACTGCCGTCCCGCTCGGCAGTGGAAGAACGAGTGCTCCCGCGACGTAACCGAACCAGAGTGAAAGCGCGAGTGCTGGCATGCATAAGACGGAGAGGATTCCAGGAAGAAGTGGCGGTGTGCGAGGATTTGTCCAAAGGTGGAATCAGTTTCCGCAGCAGAAACAAATATGCCGAAGGTTCGAGGCTGGAAGTAGCCGTTCCGTATACGCCGGGAGCAGGTGCGATTTTTGTGCCGATACGAATAGTGTCTTCTCAACCGATAGCCGCGGCGGGGTTGTTCCGTCACGGCGCAGCCTATCTACGACCACCGGAGTGAAATCCGGAGCTATCCCCGCGTGAAGCGAAATTGCACGCAAAGATTTTGGCAATGCTAGAGGCCGACACCTACGTGCGGAATAAGAAGCAAATTCGCGTTGGTTCCAGGTGACGAAAGCGATTCAATGTGGGAGAGCAGTTAAGTTGAGGTGCCTCAGCTAGTCGAGAGCCGCGACACTGTCGCGTTCGCGGCGGCGGCGATGCAAATAGTGCATGGAAATGTTCAGGTAGATTTGGCCGCAGGGAGTTTCAATCCCGATCACCATGGCTTCGGTTTCGACATCGCCGGCAAGGCCTTCATCGCTCATGTGAATTTCTGGCGGAAACACTTTAAAGCGAAAACCGGCATCGTTTAAAAGAGTGACGGAATTGCCGATGACCATGTTGGCGAGCTCACAGACGGTCTCGCGAACGACCTGTTCGCTGGCTGTGACAGGAGAGCCCGCCAGGGCGCTAGCAACGCTGATGGCAACCTCAGGAGCGAGATCGAGAATAACGCGGCCTTCGATATCGCCCTTGATGGCGATGAGGGCAGCCACGCCTTTGCGGCGATAGGTATTTTCTTCCATCGATAGGTCAACGATTTTGGTCGGTGCCTGCAAGGATTCAGCAAAGACAGCGTCCGCAGAATTGATGAACGGCTGAATGAGTTCCATTCTCATGAGTGGCTCTCTCCCGCGAGCGCGACCGGACCGCTGGCAGCATTGGGGTCATCTCCAAGGACGTAGCGAAGAATTTCGTAAAGGACTTCGGGCTTAACCGGTTTCTGGACGAAGTGTTTTGCGCCTTTTTGAAGCGCGGCCAGAATGTTTTCCTGGTAGCCGACGGAAGAGACCATGACGATACGTGCGTCGGCATGCTGACGGACGATGCGCTCGACCGCTTCAATGCCTTCCATCTGTGGCATCGTAATGTCCATCAAGACAATGTCAGCCTTGGTGCGGTTGTACTCGGCGATGGCAGTGAGTCCGTCACCCGCTTCTCCGGCGACTTCGCCGCCGAAAAGCTCGATCATCTTGATAAGATTTTTGCGGGCGAAGACGGAGTCATCCACGACCAAATAGCGGACGGGCTGACTGTCGGCTCGAAGTAAAGGTGCGAACTGTTGCATAACCTTCTCCTTTGGCTCCCCGTGTCGTCAGACGCGAGGAGTCGAAACTGGTGTCCTATCGTTCTTGTCCGAGCGATCATTCTTCTCGGATTTATCCTGCGAATCTGACTTTTCGGAAGTTGCTGCGATCGGCTGCAAAATTGGGAAATAAGAAATTGACCGAGAGAGTCGAGTGGAACGATCCTCGAAGCGTAGCCCTTGGTGATGGCGGCGCGAGGCATGCCGGGAACTACACAAGTATCTTCGCTTTGGGCGATAGTGACTCCACCAGCGGATTTAATGGCGCCGAGACCTTCGGCTCCGTCTTCACCCATGCCGGTCATGAGAATGCCAACAGCCGTGAGCCCGAATTCCTGAGCGACGGAATGGAAGAGAACATCGACTGATGGGCGATGGCCGTTGATCGGAGGGCCGTCCGAGAGGATGACCATTTCACCGCGAGGCATGCGGCGAACCATCATATGGCGATTGCCGGGACAAATAAGAACGCGCCCAGCAACAAGAAGATCGCCGGACTTGGCTTCCTGCACATCCATCGGGCAGCATTCATCCAGACGGCGGGCGAACATTTCGGTAAAACCCTCTGGCATGTGCTGAACAACGACAAAGGTCGCCGGGAAATCAGGGGGAATTTGCGTCAGCAAATACTGCAAGGCGTTCGGGCCACCCGTGGAAATTCCAATAGCGATTACGCGATTTGGCTGAACGGCGGGGCGGCCACGCTTCTTGTTGGGCAGGGGCATATCCAGCCCTGCGCGGGGAATTTGCCTGGGCTCCGCCGGCGCGTTTGGCTACTTTGATTTTTTCGATGAGCTGGGCGGCAACAGTTTCGAGATGTCCGGCAGCCGCATCCTTGGGCTTGGCCACAAAATCGATGGCACCAAGAGCCAGAGCCTTGAACGTAGAGTAGGCGCCCTCTTTGGAATGAGTGCTGAAGACGATGACGGGAAGCGGAGCACTGCGCATGATCATGCGAAGAGTTTCGATGCCATCCATGCGGGGCATTTCGAGATCGAGCGTGACCACATCCGGACGAAGTTCGGCGATTTTGCGCAAAGCGAATGCACCATCCATCGCTGTGCCGACGACTTCGACATCGGGATCGCGTTCCAGGATTAAAGGGATGAGCTTCCGCATGAGAGCGGAATCATCGACGACGAGGACTCGAACGCGTTCCATCATGCGATGGCCCCCAAAGGAATGGAACGCGATAGCCTCGAAAGAATGGTCGGGATATTTAGAATTAGGACGACAGTGCCATCACCCAGAATAGAGGCGCCACTCACGAGATCGCTGGAAACGATCTCGCCTGGCAGAGCCTTGATGACCAATTCCTCTTCGCCAACCATGCTGTCAACCAGCAAGCCAAACCGCTTTTCGGCAATACCGATAACAATCACAAAGTTTTTCTTTCTGCGGGTCCCGGCTGGCTCAACGGAGTGAATTCCCTTTATTGAGTTGAGGCGAACCAGGGTGAGAATCTGATCGCGAAGGCGCAGGACTTCGCGTTGATCAACGCGCTGAATTTCTTGTTCGGAGATACGAGTTATCTCGACGACGGAAGAGAGAGGTACGGCAAGAAGACGGCCGCCCACGCGGAAGAGCAGGGTTTGGATACTGGCCAGGGTAAGAGGAACGCGCAGTAGTATGGTGGTTCCCTTGTCTTTTGCGCTGGCGACGTGGACCGTTCCCTTCAATCGATCAAGGACGGTGCGAACAACGTCCATGCCAACGCCGCGGCCGGAAACTTCGGTCACTTCGCTGGCGGTCGAAAATCCGGGTTCAAAAATGAGATTGAGGGTGTCTTGCTCGGTGAGACGATCGGCATCGTCCTGTTTCAGAAGGCCACTGAGAACAGCTTGCTCTCGGATGAGAACCGGGTCGATTCCACGTCCATCGTCGCGAACTTCGATGACGACCTGAGTGCCTTGGTGGTAGGCGTTGAGATACACGGTACCGCGGGCAGGTTTGCCTGCGGTTAAACGCTCGTCGGCAGGCTCGATGCCATGATCAACGGCGTTGCGAACAAGATGAGTCAGGGGCTCCGCAAGAGCGTCAAGAATGCTTTTATCGAGATCGGTGTGCTCGCCAGCAACTTCAAGGGCGATGTCTTTACCGCAGAGCTTGGCAACGTCTCTCACGACACGGGGAAAGCGACGGAATAGCTGTTCGACAGGAACCATGCGAATTTTCAGCACGCATTTGTGCAGCTCGTCGAGAACACGGGATTGAAAGGAGAGGGCCTCGGCCAGCCTTGCCCGAATTGGGTCGCGTGCAAAACGGACATCAAATTCGGCCAGGGTACGATGCAACATGGATTTGCCGATGATTAGCTCGCCCACGAGATTCATGACGGCATCAATACGAGAAGCATCGACGCGCAACGCGCTTTCTGCCACGGCCGCGACTGCGGAAGAACCGTTTTGCGCTTTGGTTTCTGCAGAAGCAGCCGATTCGGGATGAGCGGCAAATTCGGCGGCTTGCGCTTCCAGGATTTCGCCCAGAAGCTGGTGTTCGGCATTCTCGTCATGGACAGCGTTTTCGATTCTGAGATCGGAGACTATCGCGGGGATGCGGCACCGGTGCGAGACGTAATCGATGGGATGGGCGCTGGCAAGGGCGGCTTCGACGATGTCTACCGTTGCGGCGGCGAGATTGTCCTCAGGGCTGAGGGCAATCACGGTGCCACAAGCGTGAAGTACATTGCGAACGAGTTGGAAAGCAGCGGCGCGCATCGGGCTGTTGGGATCGATACGCAAGGCGACGTTGTAAACATTGCTGCCATTCAAGCGGGCTTCTGAAATCATCAACCGTTCGTATTCGCTCCACTTGAAGCTGGCTGGAAGCACATTGTTTTGGGAATCGACTGGCTGAACCGTTTTGCCAGGCGATTCAAGAAGGCCGTGAATCAGTGCCCGTAAGGCCACAGGGGCGGGTGGTTCGACCTGCCGTTGATATGCACCCAGCATATTTTCGAAGGTATCGACTGCCGAAAGGACCGCCTCAGCAAGCTGGGCTCCCCGGGTTTGACTGATCTGAAGAGAGAGAACATCTTCCAATTCGTGAGCAATCTCGCTTAGTTTCTGGAAGCCACAAGCCGCGGAATCACCTTTTAATGTGTGTATGGCCCGGCGCAATGAACGCAGAAGCTCTTCATCGGCGGGATGCTTTTCAAGGCGCAGACCTGTGTCGTTAATGGTCTGCAAAAGCTCCGCGGCACTCTCGAAGAAGAGAGCGCGGAGCTCGGAATTGCGATCCTCGGGCAAAAAGGTCAAGAATTCACCTCAAGCCTTTTGTAAGCAGTGCCATTGTTTTCGTGAACCATCTTGAACTTCTGGGTGAGGCCAAAAAGGCTCTCCGCATGGCCGACAAACAGATAGCCGCCAGGATTCAAGCAATGCCAGAACTTCTCGATGAGGCGCTTTTGTTCGGCTTCATCGAAGTAGATCATGACGTTTCGGCAAAGAATGATGTCGTTGCGGCGCGGAAGGAATTCGGTTTTGAGATTGTGGAAGTCGAATTGGACCAGATCTTTGAGCTGCTTTTTGACAGCGTATTTGTCGCTGGACTTTTCGAAATAGCGCAGACGCGTGGTGTAATCCACCGGCTCCATCTGAACTTCGGTATAGAGTACCTTCCTGGCCGGTGCGCAAGACTGGCGTAGCTGATATCCGAAGCAACAATTTCGAGCTTCCAAGGCGGAGGAATCATAGGCTTTGGGTGACGGCATGTCAAACGGAAGAGGGTTGCGGAGATAGTAGTAGGCCAGGGCATCGCATATAAGAATCGCGACAGAGTAGGGCTCCTGGCCAGCGGAACAGCCCGCGCTCCACACGCGCAAATTCCAATCGCGGCGCTCCTGCTTGTGATGCAGGATTTCTTCGAGAACATTTTTCTGCAGAAGGTCCAACTGCGGACGATTGCGGAAGAAACTGGTTTCGTTGACGGTCAGATTTTCGAGTAGCTGGGCAAGCTCGGCTCTTCCTTCACGGCTTGTCAGCAGGCGATAGTACGCGTAGAAGGAATCGAGTTGGCAGGCTTTGAGCCGCCGTTGCAAACGGTCTTTCAAGAAGTGTGAGCGGCGCTCATCAAAGAACATGCCGCATTCCTGATAGACGAGAGTCTGCAGGAGTTTGAGTTCAGCTTCAGTAAGTTGAATTTGCGCGGTGATCGTTCCCATACCAGGTGCGTAGAGCCGTGCGGCCGGAAAAGACTCCCTGAAAGCGAAGGAGAATTATCTGGACATAGCGACTGGCTCCGCTGCCTCCTCGAGCTTCTTGAATTCAGGTTGGCGTAAAAGACGTGCAATATCCAAAATGATGACGAGACGGCCCTTCAATTTGCCGACTCCGGTGACATAACTGGACTCACCTTCGGCAAAAACGGTTCCGGGCGCTTCGATTTCCGAAGGAGGAATTTTCAGGACTTCGGAAGCAGAACTCACAATAAGCCCGAGAAGTTTGTTTTCCAGTTCGACGACGAGAATGCGGTTTCGCTTGTCGCTCTGGACGATTTTTGTCTCCGAAACGTTTGCGAAGATCCATAACCGGAATAATTTTTCCGCGCAGGTTGATGACGCCCTCGATCGCGTCAGGGGCATTGGGAACGGCAGTGATTTCCGGGACACGGACGATCTCGCGAACGGAGGCGATGCGCACGCCGTACGTTTCGTTTCCGATTCGAAATCCCACTACCTGATGGTCTTTTTCCATGTGTCGCACTCGAGTTAAGACCGGCTCACTTCAGCATATTCAAATTCATTTGTTTCGTTGGGAGAAGGACGCCGAGGCGCTGACGAGAATCGCGTCGATGGCGAACCTGGCCGGCGCGGTCGACGACGAATTGATCCATGTTCTCCATAAGGTTGCGGGAGAGCTTGAGCATCTGTTCAGCGGCGGCGGAAAGTTCGGTGGAACTGGAGGCGGATTGTTGAACGAGTTCGCGCATTTTGTCCATGGCGCGCACAACGGCTTGGGCGCCAGAAGCTTGTTCTTCGACGGCAGAACTGATTTCCTGTGTAATTTCAGTGAGGCGGTTGGTAGCCTTGGCAATTTGGGAAGAGCCGACAGACTGTTCATTGGTGGCCGCGCCGATTTCCTGTGAGAACTTGTAGACTTCGGTAACAACATCGGAAATTTTGTGAAGAGCGGTACCGAGGTCATTTCCGAAGCTCAGACCTTCTTCGACGATGCGGGTGCTGTGTTCCATGTTCTCGACCGCCTGACGCGCTTCGCGCTGAATACTCTGGATCAGGTCAGCAATTTCCTTGGTGGATTGGGTGGACTTTTCGGCCAGCTTGCGGACTTCATCGGCGACTACGGCAAAACCCAAGTCCATGCTCACCGGCACGAGCCGCTTCGATGGCTGCGTTGAGCGCAAGCAAGTTGGTCTGTTCCGCCAGGTCGTCGATGACCTCAATAATCTTGCCGATGTCATCGGCGCGATGGCCAAGGATGTTGATGATTTCCGCCGAAGATTGGATGGAACGATTGGTGCGGTTCAATCCGTCGGTGGTTTTCTCCATGGTGGCAATACCGGTGACGACCTCTTCGCGGGAACGGTTGGCGATATCGAGGAGAACTTTGGCGGTGTCGGCGACGCGCTGAATGGAGGTGACCATCTGATCGATGGAAGCGGAAGTTTCCGCAACGCTGGAAGCCTGCACCTGAGTGTTCTTCACGACGTTCTGCACGTTAACGCTCATCTCGTGCATGGTGCTGGTTACTTCTTCGATGGCGGAGGAAGCCTGAACGCTGACCTTGGCGGACTCGTCCGCAGCGCCCGCTACTTGATTGGAACCTGCAGAAACTTGAGATGCGCCGTCACGCGTGGAGCGAACGATTTGTTGTAGACCGTGGGACATGCGTTGGAAAGCGTTGCCAAGCGTATCGCGCTTGGAACGAGGGGAAACCTCGATGGTGAGGTCGCCTTCCGCAACTGCCATGGAAACCGTGGCCATTTCTTTCAGGTAGGCGACCATGTTGTTAAAGGTGGTGGCCAGGGACCCGATTTCGTCATTGCGGTGGATGTCGATGTTCTGATCGAGGTCGCCGGAATCGCCGATTTCCCGCGCGACGGCGATCAGGTGCTGCAGAGGCTCGGTGATGGATTTGGCGGTGCGAATGGCAGTAAAGCCGACGAAGATCATGGCGCAGATTGTGCCCACAACGATGAACATCAAACTGATGTTACTGGCCCTCTTAGCGGCATCCTGCGAGTCAGTCGAGAGCCTTGCTCATGTCCGTGTTGGCCTGGTCGAGAACGCGGAGGACTTGGTCAACCAGGAGGAAGGATCCTTCTGCAAATAGAAAATCTGAAGGTCGGAGACGGTGGCGTCGCCAGAATCGACCTGATGGCGTTTGGCAAGGAGAGGCTTGGCAAAATTGTCGGCCCAACTGGCTTCTGTGCTTTCAACCTGGATGAGAGCCGTGCGAAGGAACTCATTGGAGGTCTGGGATTGGCCACGCTTGACAAGATCGGAGAGCTCCGAGAAGCCGCGGTTGACCTTTTCTTCGTCGCGCGGGATCGCCGCTGAGCAGGAAATTGTTGAGATTCAGGCGGTTCAGCATGATCTGGTAACGGGTAGCTTCGGCGGTACGAACACTTTCAAGAGTGGAGGCAGCTTCTGCGCTGGCCGAGCGAGCTTTCCAGACAGTGAGTGAGGTCCACAATCAAAAGAAGGGCGAGAATCCCGCCAGATCATCCAAAAACTTCGATAAAGTCGTTTTCCGATCGTCATTGCGTCACTTCCTCCACTCCCCAAAACTCGAACAGCCGGGCCCGGCTCGAATCGCTAGCAGGCGAGTCAGGCCAAAAAGCTACTGTGAACTAAAATTGAACTCGATAATCTGAGTCGTTTCTTCTGGAGCTGAATCAAAGCGCCATTCCTTGACGGCGTCAACGCAGGGTTGAACCAGAACGGGATGATCCGCCGATCGCCCGAGTGCTTTTCACATGTCCATCGGCAGCGATCACGACTTCAATCTTGACTTTGCCGGTGATGTTCATGCGTCGAGCCAATTCCGGATAAGCCGGAGTTGTCTTTGGTCTTGGCTTTGCGCTTGCCTTCCTCAGACTGCTGACCGCCGACCAGCGATGCCTGCAAGAACGAGAATCGCGGCGCTGCCGGCAAACAGCTTCTTCCCCAACTGGATACCAATACGCACTTCAGCCTCCTCAGGCAGTGAAACTATCCCAAGGAGGAAAAGGCAAGTGCAGTGCCATGATGGGAAGAGTTTTAGGAGAAAAGGGCGAAGAGTGGCAAAAAGGTCTGCCAAATGGTATTAAGCAAAGGAGATAAGGCTGCGAGGGAATCGCACCTGTCAATTCTTACCGTTCCATATGTCTCATGTAACCATCGAAGCAGGGCCGTGGTCTCAGCCTGAGACAATCGGAGGAGAATAGAAAAAAGCCGAGGTAACGAATGAGCGGCAACCGGCGGAAGAGCGGTTGACTCAGATTGAGATTGGTAAGTACCTTGGAAGTGCGTGGGTTCTTAAATTGAGACGCACGCCGTGCCTTTCCCACTATGCGTAAACGAGAAACCACAAGTTCGCGCCGCAGACCTGCGGCTCGCGCCCGGAAACTTCCGGCCATAACCAATCTGATTATTCACAGGAACTAATGAATCTTGCCGTCGCAGCGGCCAACTCAAGAGAGTTGCCGGCTTTTCTCGCCGGGTTTGCCTCACGAGCAGCCGAAATGCTGGATGCGCAATGGGGAGGCGTGGGCGAAATCATTGGGAGCCGAGTGGAGCTCTACTCCCCGGCACAGGAATTCCCTGCCGGAGCCGCGGCTTGGGAGTGGTTGCTGCAGAATATCTCGTACAAACGGGATGGGCTACAAGTCCTGGCACTTCCCGGGATGGCGTTGTACTGCGTTTTCTTCCCTATCTATGCGAGCGACGGCGAATTGATGGGTACGGTCTGCCTGATCCGAAAAGAAGCGAAATTTACGAGTGGGCAAGAGAGGCTTTTGACCGCGCTAGCGAGTCACGCAGCACTTTCCA
Source organism: Candidatus Acidiferrales bacterium (assembly GCA_963837885.1). Lineage (GTDB taxonomy): Bacteria > Acidobacteriota > Terriglobia > Acidiferrales > UBA7541 > Acidiferrum. Next base: position 264,967 of record CAWIPD010000001.1, read on the forward strand.
TGGAGAAGGTGCGACGCTTTTCGCAATTGGAACGCTCGAAGAAACAATGGGTTGAAGATATCGATGCAATCAGTGATTACATCGTGGTGCACGATCAGAGTTGGAAAATCGTAAGAACGAACCGGACATTGGCCACATTTCTCGGCCGCCAGCCCGCCGCGCTTGGTGGGCGAACCGATGAGCAGTTTAAAGCACATCGCCGAGACTGGCAGTGCACTACCCTGCCCATTCTGCCGGAACACCAAGCAAACTAGAGAAGAATACATCGCGACGGCAGAGGGGAGCACATTTCTAGTTTCTACTTCTCGAACACCGGGAACAGTGGAAGAAGAGACGCGAACGATTCACGTCTTAAAGGACATTACGGACCGGCGGGAAGCTGAACGGCGTTACCGTGAGCTGTTTGACAGCATTCAAGAGGGACTGTTTTTTGCAACGCCGGATGGACGATTCTTGGATGTGAACGATGCGATGGTTCGCATGTTGGGTTATGAATCGCGCGAAGAACTGTTGCGTGCAGACGTCAGCCCACATCTGTATCCGACGCGAGAAGCGAAAGACCGTTTTGTCCGCGCGATTACCGAGCAAGGAGCCCTGAGGAATTACGAAGAGACATTGCGAAGAAAAGACGGCAGCCTTTTGCACACGATCCAAAACATCAGCGCGGTAAGAGACTCGCAGGGCAGAGTGATCCAAACACGCGGATTGATGCTGGATGTGACGGAACAAAAGATGTTCCAGTCTCAACTGCAGCGTGAGAGGGACTTCAACCAGAAGATATTGAATACCACGCAGAGCATGATCCTGGTTCTGGATACGGCCGGACTGATCAGCTATGTAAACCGGCGGTGCTACGAGGCGGGATACAAGGAAGAAGAGCTGATCGGTCACCGGCTGGAGAACTGGATCGAGGCTTCTCACCGGACAGATTTTGAAGCGGCCTTGCAGACAACAGCATTGGGCCAACAGGTGGAAAATCTGGAACTCGCGGGCAGCGCGAAGCGACGGATCGATGGGGCATTTCTCGATCAGCTTGAGCCCGATGCGCGACGAATCCAAGCAGGTGAACAATGTGGTGGTCGTGATGACGGATATTACGGACGCCGCGCTGCTGCAGGCGAAACTGGCGCATTCGGAGAAGATGGCGACGATCGGGCAATTGGTCTCCGGCGTGGCACACGAAGTCAACAATCCGCTGGCCGCAATTCTCGGCTTTACCGATTTGTTGCTTGAGAATCCGCAGGTTCCAGAGACAGCGCGGGAAGATTTGCGAATTATTCTGCAAGAGACGCAGCGTACTAAAGAAATTGTGCAGGATTTGCTTAGCTTCGCCAGGCAAAGACCGGCACAGCGCGAAGCGGTGCAGGTGAACGCGATCTTGCGGCAAACGATCAAGCTGCGCAGCTATGATTTCTCCAGCCATGGTGTGGAGGTAGTCGAAGAGTTTGACGAAAGCATCGCCCCCACTCTGGGAGATGGCCAGCAACTGCAACAGGTTTTCCTGAATATTCTGAATAACGCTTACGATGCGATACAAGAATCGGGGAACCACGGGCAGATTCGGATTCGCACGCGTCGGACACAAGATTCCGTGGAAGTAGCATTCATCGATAACGGCATCGGGGTAAGCGAGCCGGAAAGAATTTTCGATCCTTTCTTCACCACCAAACAGGTTGGAAAAGGGACGGGGCTGGGACTAAGCATTTGTTACGGCATCGTGCGCGCGCATGGTGGCGAAATATTGTGCTGGAACAACGCACAGGAACCAGGCAGCACCTTTGTAGTGAGATTGCCTCAGACGTCGGAATCCGCATTGGCGGCAGCGGCAGCGAGAGAGGCAGCACGATGAGTCCAGCAACCGATGTACGCGTGACGCTTCCAATCCTGTTGATTGAGGACGAAGCATCCGTGCGAGCGTTTGTGCGAGCAGCATTGGAGCGCCGCGGCTACACCGTCGTACAAGCGTCTTCCGGAGCCGAGGGAGTTGAGCATCTGTCTGCAGCGCAGTATGGTGGGGTCATTTCGGACATTCGCATGCCTGGGAAGATCAATGGCGCGGACATCCACCAATGGATACAGAAAAACCGCCCGGAACTGGCCGAGCGAATTATTTTGATTAGTGGGGACACCGCCAATAGTGAAACGCAGTCATTACTCAAGGGAAGCGCAACGCCGTGCATCGAGAAGCCTTTCCGGGTCCAGCAACTCATAAATACCGTGGAGAAAACATTCGGAAAACCATGAGCGACGATCTAAAAATAAAGCTGCTTGTAGTGGACGATGAACAGAGCATCCGGAAACTGTGCATGACAATCGGCAGTTCGCTGGGATTTGTGTGCAGCGAGGCGGAAAGCGCGGAGACGGCAGTGAGCCGCCTGGAGACTGAACCGCCTGACCTGGTGCTAACCGACTTGAAGCTTCCAAATCACTCCGGCGTGGAACTCTTGAAGCAGATCCGAGGCGTTCTACCGAGAACCGAAATTGCCATCATGACCGGGCACGGCTCCATCGAATCAGCGGTGGACGCGATGAAACTCGGGGCTTACGACTACATCGAAAAGCCATTTCGCGTGGAGAAGTTACGGCTGCTGCTGCAGCGCATGGCCGAAAAAGTTCGACTGGTAAATGAAAATGCATTCCTGCGTGAACGCGTCAATGCAGATGAAAATTTAGATGGGATTATCGGCAACTCCTCGGGTATCCAGGATGTGCTGCGCATGATTTCGCGCCTAAAGGATACGCGCACACCGGTGCTTATCTCTGGGGAAAGCGGTACGGGGAAAGAACTGGTTGCGCGTGCGATCCATTTTCGTGGAGCGCTGGCACAAACACCCTTCGTCGCTGTGGATTGCGGATCTTTGGTGCCCACACTGATGGAAAGCGAGCTATTTGGCTACGAAAAGGGAGCATTCACGGGGGCCACAAGAACTAAAGCAGGATTATTTCAATCGGCGAACGGGGGAAGCATTTTTCTGGATGAAATTGGTGAGATTCCCTTGGAAATGCAGGCAAAGCTGCTTCGCGTATTGCAGGAGAAGGAAGTGCGGCCGGTTGGAAGCAACGACAAGATCAGTATCGATGTACGAGTCATTGCCGCAACAAATCGAGATCTGGAAGCGGCTTATCGCGACGGAACGTTTCGCAAGGATTTGTACTTTCGTCTGAACGTGGTAACGGTGCATCTGCCGCCATTGCGGGAGAGGCGATCCGACATTCCCGTGCTGGTGCACTACTTCCTGAATCGCTACGCCCCAACGGCCCACGTTCAAGTGACGCCGGCTGCGATGAAAAGCCTGTTGCAATATGACTGGCCGGGGAATGTACGCGAGTTGGAGAATTGCGTTGCGCGGGCATTGACCCTCGGGGACCAGGAAATCATCGACGTACAGGATTTGCCTCCTGCGATTCGCACGGAACATGCAATCAGCCAGTCGATGGCGCCGGAAGATGCTGCTTCCCTTTCCACCACGGCACTCGCAGAGATGGAAAAAATGACGATTCTGCGGGTATTTGAACAGGCAAACGGAGACAAAGCCCTCGCGGGAAAGATGCTGGGGATTAGCAGAGCGACTTTGTACCGTAAACTCAAGCGATACAACATACCGGCTCGCGCAGGGGCGGAAGAGATCGAAAACGATTCCGAATCGCAAGCTGCGGGACGATGATCTCCGTTCAGCCAAACAAGTGGTCGAAGTCGAGTTTCGCACAAAATGATGAGACAGAATCGTTTCAGACTGAGATTCTGAATCGGACCAACGACAACGGAAATTCTTAAGCCCCTTTATTTCTTTAACATCCCTGATTGAATTCCTAACAAGACCTTTGGTGCTCGGCGTGCAAATTCCCGGTTGGGGCGGTAGGTCCCTGTTCGGGTCGAGGGTGTATCTGAATTTGGCCCGGAAGAAACGCGCCAGCAGCAATGCCGGGCGGGTATCGAGGCAGTGGGGTGGGGCGCCGGAATGTCGTTGATTGCCGATGAACGGGGATGTGCGGACCAACTGGCAAAGTTTTTTCCGTCACTTCCCGCGACGCGTTTCATGGTGCGGGTGCAGTCGCTCCGAGTCGGACGTGAACGAATGCAAGAATCAACGGTGGTGGAATACGGAACTGGAGAGTTTGCGATCTTTCTATCCACTTTGCCTCTGGAATTCGATGAACGAGTACGAATCGTGCGCAATGGCCAAGAACGACCAGTCGAGGCCGCAGTAATTGCGTTGCAGTATCACGAGGGACTTAAAGCGGTGGCCGTGCGGTTCTTAGAAGGCCCCTGCGATTGGATGATGCAGCCGTGAACAAAATGATTACAACGTTGAACCTGTCAGCCGCCGCCGAAGGCGGACAACTCGCGTAACGGGCAATGGGAAGAAAACCGCTCCGTTTTCCCCATTTACATCGCCTTGGCGAAGCACCTCCAAATTGAGATCCCCTTCGCACAAAACAAGCGAGTGCTGCCCGAGAAAGCCGACCTCGAACTGTTCACGCAGGTGCATACATGGCTGAACGCTATGGACCATCAGGTGATGGTGCACCAACTCCGCCACCTGCTGCAGATGACCACACTAAATGCCAGCGAGAGCGGTTTGCGCGCACTGATTATGCGGCACCTGAAAAAACAGGGGAAAACGATAACGGATCGGGACAAGATTGATTTTCTGCTGGTCCAATACTTCGCTTTGTGCGCCCCTGCAAAAATATTTCATAAACAGATTGAGTTAGCCGATGTGGCGTTAGTGATGAAACCGGTGTTTGGTGAAGTGAGCCCCGCACCTCTCTCGTGGTGCGAACCGTTGGAAAAAATCATTCAGACTCTCAGGACTTTCAAGGGATTGCGCGACATTCTGAAGACGAACTTTATCGAGCAAGGCCGGCGAGTCAAAGAAGCCGCGGGCAACATGTTTTATGAGCCGAGCGCGATGCTGGAATTTGTGCGATTCAATTTTCTGCTCAGGCGGACGCTGATCGAACTGATGCACGCGGATCTGATTTATATCCGGTCTGGAATCAACCACCTGGAGAATGCCGGCGCAAAAACAATCGACTGCCAGTCCTTTGGCTTAAGCGCCACGGAACCAGTGGCCAAGGTGCGGCAATGTGCCGACGAGTGGAAACAGCCTTTTCAGAAGGAATATACGGAACGATCCGTGAATCAAGCGTTCGATAAACTCCTGGCGCTGCGGGCGGATATTGAACGAGCAGTGGAAAAAGTTCATAGGGAAGTCGGTGGAACCAGCTCCGGTGAAGAGCTTAACCGTCGAACCGGAACCGAGGAGCAGCATACCCGTCAAGGTCGCGGAGAACGCCAGCGCCGACGGCAGCCAAGCCCGCGGAGGAGAGCTGCCAGCCGGAATCTGGATTTCGAATCCTGCATGGAGCAGATCTGGGAACAACTGATCGCCGCACCACCATCGCGCGGCCGTTCGATGACCACGGTAAAAATCGGGAGCGCGCGCGTGCTTGATGTCCTCCTGGGAAGTAACTGCTTTTGTCAGCGAAGATGGACCGGCGGCGGAAGATTTGCGGCGTGCGGTGGTAGCCCGCGCGATGGTTACGGCGGCAACGGAAAGAGCGAAAACATCGCCAAACGCAGCAAGCATTGACCGCGTTCTGCCGATTGCCCGGGTGGAAGTCTCCCGCTTGCAAGAACGAGTGGAAGTGGCCAAGCAGGCGAAGGACACCGAAGCGGCGGTAAATCTTGGGATCAGCACGAAACGATTGCTGTCTGCGCTGGATGAAGCTGAAAAGCTCTAGTTTTTTGCGGCAATGAAGATATTCGAGCGAACAAGTCGGGAGCCAGTCTTTTGAGAAACACAAGCGTTCTGATATCTAACCGACGACACGGAATTTGCGCGGCTGCTCACCGCTTGCTGGCAGACGGAACGACAATTGCCGGGGTTATCCGTGCTTACCAGCGAACTATGGAAAGGCAGCGATGCGGTTTCACCCGACCTGATCGTCATCGGGCCGCTCAAAGAAGACAAATTTCCAAGTGTACTGCAGAACAATCGAGTCTAATACGGCGGTAATTTTTTGTGCGCCCTCCGAACACAAGGATTTTGGGCTTCTTCGCAAGCGATATCCACGATTGCTGCACGTCCCGTTGCGGGAAGACTGGACGCAGATGGTCTTGTTGCTCGCGGGAGAATCGCTCAAGCGAACAGAAGCACTGAAAATCGCCAAGCAGGCCGAGCGGAATGCGGCGTCAGAACGCCAATCAGGCGGTGCTTGGGTCGTTACATGATTGACATGAAACATAACGTGAACAATGCGCTGACTTCCCTGCTGGGAAACGCCGAATTCCTGCTGCTTGAGCCGGGACAGCTCTCAACGCAGTCGCTTGCGCAGATCAAGACCATCCACACCATGGCCTTGCGCATCAACGAGATCGTCCAAAGATTCTCATCGCTGGCAAGCGAAATCCGTGAGGCTGAGACGGCATCTCAGACTGAGACGGAAACCAGTGACCTGGCGCAGTTTACGCGGCGATGATGGTTTAAGTCCTTCAACTAAAGCTACTGCCATCAAAGACTTACAAGAATTGGACAACCAGCGACAAAGAACTGGAAAGCTGGCTGTCAACGTGCATTTTTCTGCTTTGGAGTACTACGTGGAGTAAATGCAAGTGCAAAAGAAAGTGCTGATCGTTGACGATTCACCGGCTCAAGTGAAGCTGATTCAAGGGCTTCTGGAGCCCGAAGGCTATTGGCCCGTTGGTTTGAACGACCCAAACGCGTGGAAGAGATGCTCACGGCCGAACGCCCGATGCCTGATTTTGTTGGATGTCGTAATGCCGGAAAGAAATGGTTTTCAGGTTTGCCGAGAGTTCAAAGGAAGCACGGACTTCAATTCCATCCCGATCATTCTGGTCACGTCGAAAGATACAGCCAGCGATCGTTACTGGGGTGAGCAGCAAGGGGCGGACGGATACGTGACCAAGCCATTCACGCGAGAGGAATTATTGCGCGCCGTTCGGCGGTTTGCTTAAGAGCGAGAGGAAAAGGAATGAACGAAGAATTTCATCTTGCAGCGATGCCCTCCGATGCGGAGATGGGCGATCTACTCGAAGCCCTTGGTCCGGTCTCCGAGCGACCGTCGGAATCGCAATATTGCGTTTTCCGCAGCGGACGCGAGCGGTTCTGTTTGCCGGTGCTTGGATGTCGAAGAAGTAGTGGAGTGGCCGCTGATCACCCACCTGCCACTTTCACCGGCCTACGTGCTTGGGATTTTCAACCTGCGCGGGGCCATCGTGCCGCTGATCGATATCGCACTCACCGAAGGTCGGCGAACGGGATTGCTTCCGAAACACGTCGTGGTGGCTTCCCTCCGCGCCGACGGTAGTCATGATGAAGTTCGCGTCGGGAATTGCCGCAGACGAGGTTGTTGGAACGTATTCCGTAAATGAAGCAGAAGATTTGTTGGAACAAGCGCCGGAAAACGTGCCCCATTGCATTGGGATGTTGCGTCACGAAGACCGGTTGGCGTTGGTGATTGATTTCGCCGGTTGCTGGAAGTGTACCCAGGATCCAAGTATTTAACAATTTGTAGGGAGCTTTTGGGAGGTAGGAATGAAATCGCGACTCAGCAGTAACATCTGGATGCTCGCCATCCTGAACGTCGTGGTCTTCTTCGTCGTTCTAGGGTTGGCATACAGCGCAGGACACCAGTCAAATGGCGCATCCATGTTTGATATCGGCTCCATGCCCAGCGGCGCAAGCGGAAGCTTGCTGTTCGCTCTGGTGTTGGCCGTGGCTACGAGCATGTTTCTCGCCTGGCGGTTGGGAAGCGCAATTCTCTCTCCGGTGAATGAACTGCGGCATTCTCCGAGACGGCTGGCGGCGGGCGATTCGAAAGCGCGCGCGGACGTCAACTCCAATGACGAGTTCGGCTACATCGCGGAGAATCTGAATCGCGCCGTTGCCCGCGTCTCAAAAGCCGCCAACAACCAGGAAGCGACGGAATCGCTGCAACGCAGCATCACCGACTTGCTGGCGGTGATCAACCAGGTGGCGCGCGGCGACTTGACCCTGCGCGGAAAGGTAACTAACGACGCGCTCGGGCAATGTTTCGGACTCCATCAACTACATGCTCGAGAACTTCACGAAAGTATCTGGAACGGGTGCGCAAAGCCGCGATGGAAGTTACTGCGTGCTCGAACAACATTCTGGTGGCTGCCGACGAAATGCAGGCAGGCGCCACGCAACAGGACCAGGAAATCACAAACACCTCGAGCGCGGTGGAAGAGCTTACCGTATCGATGAAGCAGGTCTCGAACAACGCGGAAGCAAGTGCGGAGGCGGCGCGCAGTGCTCTGGACGCCGCCGAACAAGGTAACCGCGCCGTACGCGACACCCTCGACGGCATGCAGCGCATTCGTTCTTCCGTGCAGGCGACTGCAAAGAAGATCAAGTCGCTCGGCGATCGTTCGCTGGAAATTTCGGAAATCATCAACGTGATTAACGACATCACGGAACAGACCAACTTGCTGGCGTTAAACGCCGCGATTGAGGCGGCACGTGCCGGTGAAGCGGGCCGCGGTTTCGCGGTGGTTGCCGATGAAGTCCGCAAATTGGCCGAACATTCCCGCAGCGCCACGAAAGATATCGCCGCACTCATCAAGGCCATTCAGGCCGAGACGAACGAAGCGGTCGTGGTCATGGAGGAAGGCACAAAGGAAGTGGAGTCCGGGAGCGACTCTGGCCGACCAGGCCGGACGCGCACTTGACGCAATTTCGAGCGTGGTGCGCCAGTCGGCGGAACTTGTTCAGGAAATTTCACTAGCTTCCAAACAACAGGTGCGCGGCACGGAAGGCGTCGCGCACGCCATGCAGATCATATCCAACATTACCCGGCAGACTTCGCAAGGAACGCGCGGCACGGTGGCAACGGTAAGCCAGTTGGTCAAGCTGTCTGATCAGTTGAACGAAGCGCTGGCGCAATTCCGCGCGCAATCAAAAACGGTAAGGCAATTCGGCATTGGAGGAGTCGCAACATCCCGTCCCAGCGGGCGCTTTGCGGTAATGCGGACGGTGGCAGTCCGTACGGTGTAGAAGCCGGGGCCAGAGCGGGACGGATATGAGCGAACGCCACGGGGCGGGACAAAGTTTGAGCTGAACATGAACTGAGCGAGATCCGCATGCTGATCGAAGAGCGGACAGGCATACGTTTCGACGAATCGCGAGAGAGATTTTTCTCCACGCGGGTGCGCGAACATTGCTCGCGAAAGACTTTCAACCATGGAAGCGAACTGTTCCGGGCAATCCGCAAAACCAACGTGGAGTACGAAACGCTGCTGGAACGATCTGCTGACGCAGGAAACATCATTTTTTCGTTACCCTGCCGTGTTCGATGCGTTTGAAAAGCGAGTTCTGCCGGAACTTCATGCCAAGAAATTCTGGAAGGATCCGCGCACGCTTCGAGTGTGGAGCGCCGGCTGTTCAACGGGTGAAGAACCTTACTCCATCGCGATTACCATACTGGATACACTTTCTTTGGCCGATGCCTGGAACGTTGAAATACTGGCGACTGATGTGGGCCGGCAGGCATTGAAACATGCGGAACGTGGCATTTATTCCGGTCGGAGCATCTCCAGCGTGAAGGCTGCTCAACTGGCAGCCCATTTTCGGCAGACGAAAGACGGCCATCAGATCAAGCCGCGGGTGCGCAAGATTGTGAGTTTTGCGCAGATGAATCTGGCATCGCCGGTGTATCTGGGACGGATGGACTCTGATATTTCTGCATGAATGTGCTGATCTATTTTTCGGAGGCACGCCGCGCCGCACTGGTGCAGCGTTTTTATGAAGCATTGCAGCCCGGCGGGTATCTATTTCTCGGGCATTCCGAATCGATTTCAAAAATGCCGGTGAAATTTCAGGCGATTGTGCTGGGCGATTGCATTCTCTATCGCAAACCCGTGGCGGAAGAGATGCAGAAAGCCGGAACTCGTGGCGGAGGGGCGCCCGTGAGCGGTCCTGACCACGAAGCCGTCGAACTATTCCTCCAGGAGGCATCGGAGCACCTGCAGTATCTGCGGGAGTATGTGAGTGTGCTTCAGGATATGTCGCCGCGCCGCGAAGATATGGAGCGGCTGTACATCGCCGCTCACACCCTCAAGGGACCTCGGCAAGCTACGGGTTTCCACGTTTTTCGGAAATCGCCGGCAAACTGGCGCACATTTTCCAATATGCCTTGAATGCGCCGCTCGGCGATGACCTGCACGGTCCACTGACTGAGTTCCTATCGGATGGCATTTCCCTGCTCGAAACGAGCCTGATGGAGATCAGCGACACCGGGCAAGAGAACATCGAAGACGTGGCGCGTTCAAGGAACGATATCGATTCGCCTTTCCGGTCGAGCCACCGCCACTCAATCTAGCTCCCGTCCAGCGAGCGAGCGAAGAACAGAGCAGTGCAGACGAACCATTGCGCACGGAGCCTGCGGAATACTTCACACGGGCCTCACCGGTTCCTACTTTGACGCGTTGCCTGCAGACGACGAAGTCCCTGACGAGATCATCGAGTTTTTCCAGCCCGAGGCGGAAGAACATCTGCAATTGTCAGTGACTGCTTGCTCTCGCTTGAGGGCAACAACAACCCTGAAGATATCAATCGGCTCTTTCGGGCGATTCACACGGTGAAGGGATCGGCCGCGCAAGTCGGGCTGCGTCGGCTGGGCGCGATTGCACACCGGAGTAGAAGATTTGATCGGCCGTTTGCGCGACGGGGAAATTCAGCCGTCCCCGGCAGTTGTTGACATTTGCCTCGCATCGGTCGACGTGTCTGAAAAAGACACTTCATCGCGAATGGAAAGACGAATCGGAGATCCGCGCCGGCGTCGATTCCCTTCTGGGCCGCGTCGCCACGTTTGCTCCGCAAGAAATCGAGAGTGAGCAGCTGCAGCCTCCTCCGGCCGGGTCGCTGCGATTGCGCCGGACAGAAGTTGGCGATCGAAACGCCGGAAAGGCCAGCTGCTAAAGCCGGCTCCAGCCGCAAACGCAGAAACAGGCCGTTGCATCCAAATCCGTGCGCATCGCGCTCGGCCGCCTGGACCGCATGATGAATACGGTCGGCGAGCTGGTCATCAACCGCACAAAGATGGTTGGACGCGTCGCGGAACTTGAAAAACTTGATCGACACATTGAGTTTTTCAAAAGAGCGCTTGCAAGGAAAAGTCAGCGAGTTTCAGGACAAGTACGAATTCAATCGCATTCGCCCGATTCAACCCGGCACGCCCTGGGCTAATCGGCAAACTCAGCAGATGTTGACCAGCGCTGCCGCCGGCGACGGGAATATCTTCAGCGATTTTGGCGAGCTGGAGATGGACCGCTACGACGATTTCAATATTTTGTCGCGCTCGATGACGGAAATATCGGCGGACGTGAATGAAGTGCTCTCGCAATTGGAAGGATTTATTGGCCGAGTCGAAGGGGATATCGACGAGTTCACAAAACTCGCCCATCACTTGCAGGACGAAATTACCGCGGCACGAATGGTGCCGATCGGTACACTCTATTCGTTGCTTTCCCGTACCGTTAGAGATGCCGCAAAATCTGCCAAAAAACAAGTGGAGCTGGATCTTTCCGGCAGCGAAACGGAACTCGACAACAACATCATCCAGCAGATTTCTGATCCGCTGGTTCACCTGGTGCGCAATTCCGTGGCGCATGGGATTGAACGAGGCGGAAGATCGTTTGCGAGCAGGCAAACCCGAACAAGGCAAGATTCTGCTGCGCGCCTATCACCGTGGGAACCACATCTACATTGAAGTGGAGGACGACGGTCGCGGGATTGATTACGAACGCGTGAAGCAGAGCGCGATCGAATCCGGTTTGGTCTCGCAGGAAACCGCCGGGCCGACTGACCGAACGAGACCTCCGAGAAATGCTTTTTCATCCCGGCTTCTCGACGGCTTCCGTCAAAACCGAACTTGCGGGGCGCGGCGTTGGACTCGACGTAGTTCGCTCAAACCTCAACGCGTTAAATGGCGAAATCGAAGTCCAGAGCACTGCCAACCAAGGGACGAAATTCACCTTAAGGTACCACTGACACTGATCATTTCCCCTGCTCTGTTCGTGCGCTGCGGATCAAACCACTTCGCGATTCCGCTGGCGGTCGTCGAAGAAATTCGCCGTATTGCGGGCCGATGAGATCGAAGATGTCGGCGGCAAACTGTTGACCAAAGTGCGCGACGTGGTCACGGAAGTCGTGCGGCTGGATTCCTATCTTGGCTTGCCGCCACTGGAACCCATCAACGGCTATTTCCGCATGGTGGTGGCAAACGCGGGCACGCGCCAGGTTGGCGTTGTCGTTGAGGAAGTGATTGGCAAAGATGAAATCGTGATTAAGAGTCTTGGCGAGTATCTGCGGCGCATCAAACTGTTCCCCGGCACAACGATCGCGCCAGATGGCAGCCTGATTCTGTTGCTCGATCTGAATCGCATGGTGGCGACGAACCGAACGAGCGGCGCGCAGTACAAGCCAGCGCCAATGCGGCCCGAGTCTTCGCCCCGGGCTCGGCGGCGATTGCGCAAGGAACGATACCCGCGGATGCAATCGATCGCGTTGACCAGGAACGCGTGGTGGTCATCGTGGATGACTCCATCAGCGTGCGCAAGTTTGTGGGACGCATGCTGGAAAAGAATGGCTACCGGGTAAAACTTGCGGCGGACGGATTGGAAGCAGCCGAATTGATTACGCAGCAAGGTTGCCACCTGGTGATTACCGACTTGGAGATGCCGCGCATGACCGGGTATGAGTTGATGGCCCAATTGCGGCAGAACCCCATTACAAGGCGAATTCCAGTAATGGTCGTCACTTCGCGCGCGGGCGCCAAGCATCGTGAACGGGCGCTGAAGGAAGGTGCGACCTCTTTCTTGACCAAGCCGGTGCAGGAAGACCAGCTACTCTTCGCAGTGGAACAGCTCATTGGGACGGAGGCGGTACGACCAGTCGTGCCGGTCGGATAGACGAGCCATGGTTACCAACGCACCCAAAAAGTTTCGCGTGCTCGTCGTGGACGATTCCACTTTCATGCGGAAAGTGCTGGAGACCATTTTCAATTCGGATGAGCAACTGCAGGTGGTGGGTCACGCACAGAGATGGGCGGGAAGCCATCGCGATGTCAGAGTCTTTGAAACCCGACGTAATTACGATGGATATCAATATGCCGCATGTGGATGGCCTGCAGGCAACCGCGCACATCATGACGAGCAATCCGCGGCCAATCGTAGTGGTGAGCTCAGAAACGCGCGAGGGAGCAGCCAGCACGCTGAAGGCATTGGAACTCGGAGCAATTGAATTTGTAACCAAGCCTTCCAGCGGAATTGACCTGGATATGCAAAGTATTCGCGAAGACCTGGTGCGCAAGGTGCGCATGGCTGCCAAGGTTCGCGTCGTGCGAACAGCCTCGCGGCAGGCAAGTGTAATTCAGACCGCATTTCCAGCCGCCACGTCTACACAATTGGCTCCGACGGCTTCGGCTCCGCGAGCTTCAATAGCAAATTCAGACGTACGCTTCCCTGTCGTTGTGTTGGCGGCTTCAACTGGCGGGCCCGCAACGGTCATGCGCTTGGCACCGGGATTTACGCGCGATTTTCCAGCCGCTGTGTTTCTGGTCCAGCACATGCCTGCTACGTTTACGACGCAATATGCATTGCAACTGGCTGAGTTCACGAACATTCGCGTGAAAGAAGCGGAAAATGGAGAATCGGTCCAGCCGGGCACACTTTACATCTGCCCAGGCGGACAGCATCTTCGTGTCGCACAAACTGGGCGGATCCAACTCGATGCCACCACGGGGCGAATCGATGGCTACCTGCCGAATATCGATGTGACGCTGGAGTCAGTGGCGGCGTTTGCCGGACCGATGAGCATCGGCGTGATTCTTACGGGAATGGGAAGCGATGGAGCGCGAGGTTCGCGCCTGGTCAAATCGGCGGGCGGCATAGTGCTAGCCCAGGACGAGGCCACTTCCGTCATCTTCGGAATGCCCGCGGAAGCGATCAAAACAGGCGCTGTGGACCAGGTTCTGGGAATCGATGACATTTATCCGGCTATCGAAAAACGCGTCCTGAGCTTGAGCAAAGCGCTGCCTGCGGGAGTGCGTTGATGCGATTCGAATCAACTCATAAGGCGCATGCAGTTCGAAGCGAACAGATCATCATCTTTCGCAGCAGCAGCCAGCTATTTGCGATTTCGTCGTCTTCGGTACAGGAAGTGCGCGGCGTGGACAGTCTAGCGGGAGTGGCCAGGGAAATCACTGTCCCGGGCATACGTACGGTCCGTCACGCACTGCAGCGCGGCGAGCGCTGCATGTTCGTTGTAAATATGGCGCTGCATTTTGGATTGCATCCAACGCCCGCTGCGCTGATCTTCCTGCTTCGTAAATCACGAATCGCGCTGTTGCTGGATGGCATCGAGAAAATGACTACGATGACGCAACTGCAGGCGTTGCCAGCGGCGTTTTATCATGAAGAGCGACGTTGGTACCGTGGCTTGACCGTGCTGGAACAAAACGTGCTTCCGGTGATCAATCCGAATGGGTTTCTGACGGAGGCGGAACTGTTTCAACTGGATCTCGCGGCAAACCAGGGGCGACAAGAATCTGCAGCGCTGGCGGCAATCACGCCACCTGAGGTTGGATTGGCCCCATGAGCTGGACAGATCAAGCTGACTCGCATTCCTGCGTCCTGCTGCGGATCGGTGAACGAACATTTGCGCTCGCCGCTGATCAGGTGGCGGAGCTTGTAGCACCCAGCCGCATTTTCCGATTCCCCCACAACACAAGAGAGCTGGACGGAATCATTTTACGGCGCGGGCGAGTGGTACCTGTCTGTGATCTGGCGGAGAAGCTGACGGGAAAGAGGTTGATGTCCCGGAGATTTTATCTGATCGCCTGGCGGCAGCAGACGCAATCGAAAGAAACAGTAGCAATTCCTGTGAGCGGCGAATGCGAACTCATTCGAGCAGACCTAACAGCCGCGGGACCTGGGGATTCTCCACATGTAGGTGGATGGCTTTCCCACAACGGCGAAGTTATTGAAGTATTGAATCTGACGGCACTAACTCCTGAGGTCATCGGAGTGACAGGTGAGGCGGAAACATTGTCACCCGCGGAAGTGCACTCATGATGATGCCGGGAAAAGCCGCCAAGATCCTGCTGATTGACAGCAACGTGCTCTTTGCAAAGCGATTGGGCGATGCACTCAAGCGTGAGGGATTCGAGGTAATTTCGACAACGCAGGCCACGTTCGCGCTGACAACTCTGGAGTACGATGCGCCTTCCGCGATTGTGTGCTCGAGCAACATGCGAGAGATGGGCGCACTGGAGCTGGCGAAGATCGTGCACGCGGATGCGAAGAACCTGAACTTACCGATTATAGCGATGGGAGATGGAAGTCAGCGGGCGCTGATGGAAGCGTTTCAAGCCGGTTGTGACGATTACATCGATCGGCATCTTTCACCAGCGACCATCGCGAATCACATCAAGAACATCATCGTAAGTAAGGTTGATGGCTTTCAGCCAACGCAAATGCTGGGCCAGGCGGATACCAGCCTCAGCGGGAATCTGACGCATCATGATCTGACAGGGGTGATGCAGATGCTGGGGCAGGCGCACCAAACGGGCGCCTTGACCATTAACGCTGGTGAAACAGACGCAGTGCTATTTTTCGACGCAGGAAGATCACCCATGCGGAATGCGGCGCGCTTTTTGGAGATGAAGCCGTGCTGCACATTCTGAAAAATTGCGTGCAGTGCGGCAACCGGCGTCTACAAATTTGTGTATGGAGCAAGTTCGGCACAACGCACGGTACTACGTTCAGCCACGGATTTAATGATGGACGCCATGCGCGAGTATGACGAAACAGTACGCGACATGAGCGACGATTTCGCAGACAAGGAGGCTCAATGAGCGAAACCATCGCTATGCCACCACTCGGGACGGTCGAAAAAGGCGCACGTGCCCACGGTCTATTTCATTGACGACAGCGCGACGATGCGTGAAGTCATCAAGATCGCTTTCCGACGGGAAAATATTCATGTGATTACTTGCGCTGATGCGGCGTCCGCTCTTTCGCAATTCGAGGAGCACCCGACCGGACATCGTCATTACCGATGTAATCATGCCCGACCAGGATGGCTATTCGGTTTGCAGCCAGATAAAGCAAAGCCCGCAGTACGGCAAGACTCCCGTAATTCTTATGTCGGGGGTGGTGAACAAGAGCGTGGCGGATCGAGCAGTCGCGGTGCAAGCCGATGAATTGGTGCGCAAGCCGTTTCAACCTCAAGAGCTGATTGGCCGAGTGAAAAATCTTCTGGGACACGCAAAGCCGCCCTCAGAGGTGAAAGAAGAACAACCAGCGGCAATGCCCTCACTCAATAGTTTGTTCGCTGCACCAGTGTCGACGGTTTCTGCACCGCCTCGACTGGTCCCGCCGCCCGCACAACCTTCGGCGCCTCCCGCAACAGAACCAGTGCAAGGCGATAGTGTCTGGCCGCGTGCACTTGCGGAGGCATTCCTGCAGCAAAACCAAGGAGCGCAGCAGCCCGCACAACAATTGGCTGCTCCACAACATCGAGCCAATGCGACGAATGGCGATTCGCACAAATTGCGTGCGGAAATCGCACGTCTGGATCTTCTCATCAAGAAACTACAAACTGAACTGCAAATAGAGCGGCAATACAATCAAGCGCTGGAACTCCACGTTCGGAACTTGCTGGAGATCGACTAATATTTCGCTTGGCTGAAACGAACCAGCCGCATGGCCGTTCGTCCAGTTGACGCTTGGCCATGAATTGAGTAGCCTCGGCTAGCTTTAGTCCCACTTGAGGACCATGAGGCGCTGATGGATCACCCTAAGGGAAAGAAAATTTCACGACGTGCGTTTGCGCGCAGAGCTGCCATGGTGTCGGCAAGCGCAGGACTGGTCTCAAGCGGTCTACTTTCTTCCCAAGATTCGTTTGCAGCCGAATTCGCGCAATTGCCTGACAATGTGCCGAAGCTGACTCCTGAGGGACAGGCGGAGGCAGACGCTCGTTATCAACTTGTCTTGAGCAGGAACGGAAGCTACCTGACGGAAGAAGAAAAAAGTATCGTAAAGATGGCGTGCGTTTTCGTGCAGCCGGGACTACAGCGACTAAGAGCATATCCACTTAAAAATGGCGACCTTCCTGCTTTGTTCCTGAAACCAATCGTGGAGCGGGAGAAATCAACGGGCGCTAAACAATCTGGAAGCGTGCCACTGGCTACATCGAAGAAATCTTGAGGAGCATGAATGCTGGGAGCTTCTGTTCTATATCAATCGGTGAGTGAACTCGCGAAGAAAATCGAGGCAAAGCAAATTTCGCCGGTTGAGCTTACCGAGAGTTACCTGGACAGGAGCGAGAAATTAGGGCCAAAGCTAAATGCCTACGCGCGGTTGACTCCCGAAATCGCACTGGAACAAGCCCACGTCGCGGAAACGGAGATCCATAGAGGACATTATCGTGGGCCACTTCATGGAATTCCCTATGCCGCAAAAGACCTCCTTGCTGTGAATGGAATTCCCACCACGTGGGGAGCAAAACCATACGCCGAGCAAGTTTTCAACTACAACGCCACCGTCATTGAACACCTCAATCATGCGGGTGCGGTCATGATCGGGAAAGCAGCGATGATTGAACTGGCCGGGGGCATGGGCTACATGTATGCCTCTGCGTCTTTGCAGGGCGAGGGAAAAAATCCCTGGGACACAACTTGCTGGACTGGCGGCTCGTCCTCTGGATCCGCTGCGATCGTCGCCGCGGGGCTTGCGGCATTTGCGATCGGAACAGAGACCTGGGGTTCGATCATATGCCCTGCCGCCTTCTGCGGAGTGAGCGGCTTTCGCCCCACATTCGGGCGGGTCAGCCGTTATGGGGCCATGGCTCTAGCGTATTCGATGGATAAGATCGGGCCATTGGCGCGTTCTGCAGAAGATTGCACGCGAATATTTGCGGCAATCGCCGGCCATGACCCGCTGGATCGCGGCACTCTGCCCATCGATAAAGCGGCGTACACTTATTCCCCGTCGGCAGAGATGCGTGGGCGAACGTTAAGGATTGGATGGCTTACGAACGCGTGGAAGCAGGCGGACTATGAGCCGTCGGTCTCGAAGGCGTTGGAGACGGCGCGCAAAGTTCTGCAGCGGCGCTTCCCGGGAATGAAGGAGGCAACGCTGCCGATTGGGCCCTGGGAAGATGCGGCAAATGTAACCATGCAATGCGAAGTGGCCTCGGCATTTTCGTCTTTGATCGATTCAGGAGGAACGCGGGAACTTAGCGATCCGCTCGGCCGAGTAGGTGGGTACGTGAACCAAAGCATGGCCGGAGCGGATTACACCACGGCCTCGAGGGTTCGCGAAACGCTGCAAGAAAGCGATGCGCACGCTTTTTGATTCTTACGACGTGTTGGTAGCAGCAGCGCAACCAATTCCCGCGACGCCCCTCACCTTAAACCTGATGACTGGATTGTCGTTCGCCGATCCGCTGGGTGCGATTGGAAACTTGTGCGGATTGCCGGCACTCTCTGTCCCATGCGGATTCACCTCCAAGCAACTGCCGGTTGGAATTCAATTCGTGGCAAGGGCGGGCGATGATGAAGCGGCATTGCAGGCCGGCCGAGCTTTTCAGCAGGCGAGCGATTGGCACCGGAAGCATCCAAATCTAAATTAAGAGTCCATTGCTCTTTTCTGTGACCGGAACCAAGGAAAGTTGAGGATTGGCGCAGCGGTAAGAGGGATGCTAGCGGCTCTCTTTTGCCCCAAATATTTCCCTGACAGCCCTCAGAAGCGCCGCGCGACTAAAAGGCTTGGTAAGCAGACGAACGCCGGGATCTGCGTCAACCATTTCGGTGGCTGCATGCTCACTGTAGCCGGACATGAAAATGACGCAAAGGCCGGGGATTTCCTGCTGGAGTTTCACTGCTAATTCCTGACCGGTAATGCCGGGCATGACCATGTCGGTAACAAGTAAGTCAATCTTTGCTTTCCCCTCACGTGCAAGCTTGATCGCATCGGCGCCGTCTTTTGCTTCGACGACGCGATACCCGCCGGATTCGAGAAATTGCTTAGCGATCTCGCGCACGTCCGCTTCATCTTCCGTCAACAAAATTGTTTCCGTGCCGATGGGCACTTCGGCGACAGGCTTGGGAGCACCCAGTTGATCTTCCGTTTGGTCGACGCGGGGTAGATAGATTTTAAAACTCGTTCCTTTGCCGAGTTCACTGTAAACCCAGATGAAACCGCCGCTCTGCTTGACGATACCGTAGACAGTCGCCAGACCCAGCCCTGTTCCTTTGCCTTTTTCTTTGGTCGTAAAGAAAGGCTCAAAGATATGAGTCTGGGTCTCAGCATCCATACCTGTGCCGCTGTCCGAGACGGTGAGTTGAACATAGGGTCCCGGTTTCATCAATGGATGACTAGAGGTATAGCTGTGATCCAAATCTGCATTGGCAGTTTCTATGAGAAGTTTTCCGCCTGTTGCCATGGCATCTCTGGCGTTAACGGCCAGATTCATGATGACCTGCTCCATCTGGCTAGCGTCAGCGCGAATCGCACCCAAATTATCGGAGACGCGGATGGAGAGATCGATGTCTTCACCGATCAGGCGGGGGAGAAGCTTGCCCATTTCGTCGACAATCGAATTTAGATTAATAATCTGCGGCTGGAGGACCTGCATTCTGCTGAATGCCAAAAGCTGTCGTGTCAGGGCGGCAGCACGGTCTGCAGAACGATCGATCTGCTGAATCTTTCTAGTGATATTGTCGGTCGGCGGCAGCACATTCAATAGAAGCTCGGTGTGACCCTTGATCACCATCAACATATTATTGAAATCGTGAGCGACTCCGCCGGCCAGGCGTCCAATCGCTTCCATCTTCTGGGCCTGGCGCAATTGACCCTCTAACTGCTTCCTTTCGCTAACATCCTGAGCGACGACCAGTCGTACTCGTTTACCAGCATAAAGGAGCTCATGCGAGATAATCTCGGCTTCGAACATGCTGCCATCGCGAGTGCGGTGCAGCCAAACTCCGTACTCCTCTTCGCCAGGGGTCATTTTGCGGACATAGGCAAGGGCCTTTTCTCTTTCGCTTTCGGGGCGAATGGCCAGAATGTCCATGCTGGAGAATTCCTCTTCCGAATATCCGTAAAGTTTTACGGCTGCTTCATTCGCTCTGAGGAACTTCAGCGTCGCCATGTCATAGAGCCATGTTGGCAGCGGATTATGCTCAAACAGCAAGCGAAGCATGGACTCGTTTCTGCGCAATTCGTCTTCCGCGCGCCGCCGTTCGATGGCTAAGGCGATGTGGCCGCCGACGGAATCAAGGAATTCGAGGTCACGCTGATCGTAGGCGTTGTCATTGCGATAGTGCTGAACAACGAGCACGCCGATAGTAGCGGTCGGGGTCTTCAGTGGCACGCCCAGCCATGCCGGTGAAGGGGAGCCAATCAATTCCACTTCGTCGGGTTTCAGCGAGCCGGTCAAATTCGGATTGAGGGATGAGTTTCGCTTTGCCCGTTCGGAATACATAAGCAGTGCAACTTCGTCCAACCTTCTGCGGAGCCGGGGCGCAAGTCATATTCGTCGCAAAGAAAGGAAATTGAAATGTGTCGTTTTCGGGCTCGTGCAGCGCCACGAAACAATTCTCGGCCGGAACAATATCCTTCAGAGCGTCGTGGATGCGGACCAGAAGCTGATCGAGGTTCGAAGTTTCATTCAGCGCGTGAACCACATCCGCAATGACCTGCCGTTCCGCTTCCATTCGTTGTTGATCTGTTACATCGAGCCGTTCAGCAAAATCCGTTCAAATCCGGCTTCGGCTCGAATTCACCCCGATAGGCAGGAGATTCAAACCAGCGCCAGGAGCCATCCTTGCGAACGGAGGCGGCAGCGCTGTCGCGTAACTTCCATTCCGGCGAATACGGCGCAGTCTTCCGAGGCACTCCCGGATCTCGTTCACGTCCAGAGCATGCACCAGGGCATAAAGACTGCGGCCCAAGCAGTTCTTCGGGGCGATAGCCAAGAAGTTTCTGAAAAGTTGAATTTGTGAAATGAAGGTTGCGTCGATGCCCAAGAATAGCAATCAATTCTTTGGCAGAGTCAAGCAGGTTGCAAGCTGTTGAACGCCAAGCTGTATGCCTGGCTCGCTTACCATTTTCTGTGCCATGGAAAACGCTTCACTCGCCCTATGGGAGCGAACCAGACTTGCCGGCGGATTCAGGCGCACTCCTCCGATAGAAGAGCTACCGAGAAAAAGCGTTCCCAACGTGACTGGGAAGAAGCCACAGCTTCTACAGTAGAGAAGATAAGGCTGATGCGGTAAACTCCGTCTATCCGATGGGTTTGCGTAACTACCACTGTCCTAAAGTACAGGGTGACGGCCGGTCAGCTGAAGGAGGAACCCGCTGAGTGCGACGCCAACTCCCAGAAGGCCAAGGAGCATGCCAGAAACCAGAAGAATTTCTTGTAAGTCAGAAGAGTGAAGGAGGCAAGGATCAGAGCCGATTTCCAGAACAACTTCCCCGGCTTCATAGCGATGCCCCGACGTCGATCAGCAATCGTTCCTCAATTTTAGCGCCTCAGCCTCTTTCTTGGCTTCGGCCTTTTCCTCTGTATAACGTTCCACTTCCTTTAGTATTTTTCGCGGAGGCCGCAGCAGCCTGTCCTTATCGACAGTAGCGAGAACCCCCAGCAGGACTGCGCCGGATTGCGCAATGCGAGGCCGCTCGTTCTTTGGCCTGGAAAAAAGCCCACTGGTCGGCTTCCTGCGACTGTAAAAGCAGTTCTTCCTTCGGCGGCTCGATGCCCAACAGCGTAGAGATGGCCAGTAAATACAGCCAGAATGGAAAGCGTAACTGTCACCGGCATCGTGAGCGGACCTTCCCGTGGCCTCCGTGCTCGCCGGGTCCCTCAAGAACATCGTGCATGGTTGATGTCCCTCCAGAAGGCAGAAGTTTACTGGGGAGGCTTGATTAGAAATCAATTTCAAAGATTCGGCGCGGCGAGTAGGTCCGGTCAATATCGCCCTCGGTATGGCAAGCGGAGACAAACGCGGCTTCAAACTGAGAGGGAGCCAGGAAAATATCTGCGATTCAGCATTTCGCGGAAGAATCGGGCGTACATCTTGGTATCGGAAGTTTTCGCCTGGGCATAATTCGTGACCGGATAGGCAGTGAAAAAGATGGTGGACGAGCGATCCAATGCTGTTGATTTCGGCGGCGATGCCCGACATCGCTCAAGGCGCCTTGCGCAGTCCCGCGCCAAGCTTTTGGTTTAGTGCCTTAATCCTTCGTACAAGCCCGGCCGTTGCAATTCCTTGAGCAAAGTTGCGATGCCGGCGCGCATTGCCAGGGGATTGCCTGCAAGGGTACCCGCCTGGTAGACGGGACCGAGCGGCGCGACGTGATTCATCAACTCTGCGGACTCCGCCGTAGGCGGCCACGGGGACACCGCCGCCAATGATCTTGCCCATAGTCGTGAGGTCTCCTTGAACGCCCGAGGAGCTGCTGAGCCGAACCGTTCTGCAGGCGAAAACCGGTAATGACCTCATCGATGATGAGCAGTGAGCCGTTGTTCCGGGTCAGGTCACGAAGACCTTGAAGGAAATCCCTCGTGGGAAGCACCACGCCCATGTTCGCGGCGACGGGCTCAACAATCACACAGGCGATCTTGTCTTTGTATTCGGAGAAAAGCCGTTCTACAGCGGCGAGGTCGTTAAACGGTGCATTCAGGGTGAGGGCCGCGAGTGCTTGGGGTACGCCGGGACACTCAGCGATACCGAGGGTGGCAAGACCCGAGCCGGCTTGTGAGAGAAAGCTGTCGGCGTGCCCATGGTAGCACGCCAGCAAATTTGACAATGAAATCGCGCTTCGGTCACCCCGCGAGCGAGCCTCACGGCGCTCATCGTGGCTTCCGTGCCGCTGGAAACGAAGCGGACTTTTTCAAGGAAGGGGATTGCCCGGGTGATGAGAGTGGCGAGTTCCAATTCCAGTTCCGTGGTTACTCCAAAACTGGTGCCCCGCTGAGCCTGGTCCGCAATAGCCGCCGTCACGGCCGGGTGGGCGTGCCCCAGGAGCATGGCGCCCCACGAACAAACGTAATCCAGCAATACATTTCCGTCAGCGTCGTAGAGATGCTGACCGTTGCCACGTTCAATGATCAGTGGCTCCCCGCCCACCGAACGAAATGCGCGGACGGGGCTGTTGACGCCTCCCACGAGGACTTTTTCCGCCTTCTCGAAAATGGCTTTTGAGCGAGTGCGAACTGGTTTTGTCTGCGCTTGCGTTGCGGTCATTCGGGCACCTTCGATTTATGATTTCAGCCAGCGAGCAGCATCTTTCGCGTGGTAGGTCAAAATAATTCCCGCGCCGGCACGCTGAATTCCGGTCAGAACTTCCAACACGACTCGCTTTTCGTCGATCCAGCCATTCAGTGCGGCGGCCTTGACCATCGAGTATTCGCCACTGACGTTGTATGCGGCAACAGGCACGTCCAACGCGATCTCGAACCATGCGAATGATATCGAGGTAGGGCAAAGCGGGCTTGACCATCACGATATCTGCCCCTTCGTCCAGATCCTGCGCAACTTCCTTCAACGCTTCGCGGCCATTCGCCGGATCCATCTGGTAACTGCGCCGGTCGCCGAATTGAGGCGCGGACTGCGCCGCTTCACGAAAAGGGCCGTAAAAACCGGAACAATATTTGGCCGCATAGGACATGATCGGAATATTTTCGAATTTGTGGTCATCCAACTTGCCGCGAATTGCTGCGACGCGGCCATCCATCATGTCCGAGGGAGCGACAACGTCGGCTCCCGCCCGCGCATGAACTAAGGCCTGCTGGGCCAGAATTTCCAGGGTAGGGTCGTTTAGAATTTCGTCGTTTTCAATCACGCCACAATGGCCGTGATCGGTGTATTCACATAGACAGACATCGGTAACCACCAGCAGATTCAATTTGGCCTTGCGGATGGCTTCAATAGCGCGTGGAATGACACCATCAGTGGCCAGAGAACTTGTGCCGCGCGGGTCTTTGGCATCCGGCAAGCCGAACAGGATGATCCCCGGAATACCCAGATGACTCCACTTCCCTGCACTCTTCCACGATCTGGTCAGCGGATTGTTGGTAAACGCCGGGCATGGAGCTAACTTCGTTCTTAACTTTCGAGCCCGGGCAAACAAACATCGGGTAGATAAATCCGGCCGTGCTGAGGCGTGTTTCGCGCACAACTCCGCGCAGCGCTTCCGTGCGGCGTAGACGACGGGGACGATTGATAGGAAAACTCATCCGCGTTTTGCTCCTGCAGGCAAGTTCTGTTCGCAAAGCGAAAAAATCAGATAAAGCGGCCAATACCGCGGCCGCGTGAGTATCCTTTGCGGAAATAACCCGCTCCACCCCGCGTGCACGCAAAGACTTTTCGGTAACTGGACCGATCGCGGTAAAGGCGACGACTCGCGACATAATCACAAATTTCGCGGCTCCCAAAAGTTCCTGCAAATGATGCACCGCCGAGGGGCTGAAAAACAGGATGGCGTCGGCGCCTTTTTCAAGTTCGGCTGCAAAATGCCTGTTTTCCTCTTCGTTCGGGCCGAATCGTCCTGTAGGCAACAACTTCGGTAACTTCCGCGTCCAGCCCGGTCCAAGGACATCCACCAGATCCTGATTCGCGCGATCGCTGCGAGGCAACAAAATTTTCTTGCCCTCTGACGCGCTCGCCGCCAACTCCTCGGGCTAGGGCTACTCCCTGATGCTTTTGCGCTACGTAAGTGACTTCGAGTCCCGCATGCTCCACCGCTTCTGCGGTGGCCGGGCCTACGGCGGCAATGCGCACGCCTGCAATCAACTCAGCGAGAGGCAAAGACAAAAGTGTGGAACGGTCTTGCATAGCGCGAAGCGCATTTTGGCTCGTCAGAAAGATCCAATCGAAGTACTTAAGATTTCGTAGAGCTTCATCCAATGTCGAGGGATCGTCGGGAGGAGCGAAGCTGACCATCGGGAGCAGCACAGGAATCGCGGCGTTCTCGCAAGTGCGCTTACCAGAGATTCGCTCTGCTCGACGGCGCGCGTCACAATGATCCGTTTCCCTCGCAGAATTTGGGAGTTTCAGCCACGGGCTCTGTTGACCTCTTCAAGAATATTCCGCGCTCCGCCCTCCGTCAGCAGCTGTGCCATACGTTCGCCCAATTGTGCGGCTTGTTCCGGGCGGTGCCGTTGCGCGGTGACGAACGTACTGAACGCCATCGACGGAGCAGACTACAGCCTCCATCACTAGTTCGCCGCGTTCGATCCGCGCCCAGGCACCCAGTGGCACCTGACAGCCGCCATGCAAAGCAGAAGCAGCGCGCGTTCTGCAATGATAGCGGTGCGCGTTTCGGCATCGTCCAGTTTCGCCAGAATCTTTAGCCTCTTCATCCTTCACGCGCGATTCGATCGCAATGGCGCCCTGTCCCACCGCCGGCAGACGAAATCTCTGGCGAAAGGGGTTCAGTGATTTTCTGGCTCCAGCCCAGGCGGTCCAGACCTGCCTTGGAGAGCACAATGGCGTCGTATTCTCCGCTCTCGACTTTGCGTAAACGGGTATCCACATTTCCCCGCAGTTCGCGAATGTCCAGGTCCGGGCGGTAATGCCGCAACTGCGCCTGGCGACGCAGGCTGCCCGGTGCCAACACGTGCGCCTGCTTTCAGATTCGCCAAGCGTCGTGCCAGTATTCGAGATCAGGCAATCGCGAACATCATCGCGGCTGCAAACTGCGGGAAAACACAGCCGGCCTGGAGTGTCCGTGGGAATGTCCTTTACGCTGTGGACTGCCAGATCGACGCTTTCCTCAAGCAAGGCCTCTTCTAGTTCCTTGATGAAGATGCCCTTGCCCGCCAATTTGGGCCAGCGACTGACTGCTGCATTTTATCGCCAGAGGTTTTGATGATGACGATTTCGGCTTCTACGCCGGTGACCTGGAACAACTGTTTGCGGATAAATTCGGCTTGCCATCGCGCTAAAATACTACCCCTGGTGCCAATGCGGAGCGGCTTCACGGTTTCTCCCGGTCAGAAAGATAGAGTTCTCGAATGGCTTCCACGCTGAGTATTTTCTTGCGCAGTTCTTTTTCCGAGCGCAAACGTTCCGCGGGAAGGATCAGCAATCGCTCGATTAGTTCATCCATCATGCTGCCAATGTTCTCGCGATCTTCCGCGCTGAAGTGGTTCATGCCGCTCAGCTTCTCGTGCAAGTAGGCCGCGCGTCTTTCCTTCAAGCTGCCCCGAGTGTATCCAGCACCCCAATCAATTCCACGCTGGCCTGCCAGGAAATGAATTTGCCCACATGCTCTTCGACTAACGACTCGGCCTTGGGCACTTCACTCTGCCGCGCGCTACGGTTCTGCTGCACGATTTCAGTCAGGTCATCCATCGTATAGAGATAGACGTTGTAAAGCTCGGCGACGGAAGGCTCGATATTTCGCGGGAGGCCCAAGTCCATCAGGAACAAAGCTCGATTGCCGCGCGCCGCCATGGCAGGCTCGATCATGGTGCGAGTGAGCAGAGCATCCTGGACACCCACGGCCGACACGATCACGTCGGGCAATTTCAGCGCAGTGTCCCACTGCCCCCACTCGATGACCTTGCCTTTGTATTGTTGGGCAAATTCCTCGGCCTTTTCTCGCGAGCGATTGCTCAGGTACAAATTGCCAATATTGCGGTCGCGCAGTTGCGAGACTACTTGTTCGCTGATTGTTCCAGCGCCCAATACGAGAGCTGTGCGCTCATTAAGTTTGCCGAAGATACGTTCGGCGAGTTTGATTCCGGCGGAAGCGACTCCCATCGGACGGGTTCCCAACTCGGTTTCGGCCCGCACACGTTTGCCAATTTCCAAAGCTCCTTGAAACAGTCGATTTAATACCGGCCCCGTGACGTGACACTCATGCGCACGCAAATAGGCTTCCCGGACTTGGCCCAGGATTTCGGCTTCTCCTAAAAGCATGGATTCCAGGCCCGCGGACACGCGAAAGAGGTGGCGCACGACGTCATGATCATAGTGGTGATAGAGCGAAGGATTTAGCTTGTCCGGCTGGACCGAATGAAACTTGCTCAGGAATGAGCTTAATGCGCCCGCGGATTCTCGATTTGCCGTGGCATGCACGCCATACACTTCGCTGCGATTGCAGGTGGAGAGCACCAAAGTTTCTTCAAGAATTCCCTGTGCGCGCAGTTCTTCGGCCGCCTGTTGCGCCTGCTCGGCGGAGAAAGACACCTTTTCCCGCACCTCGACGGGCGCTGTGCGGAAATTCAGGCCGACTAAGACTATTTCCATGGCGCTAATTTGCGCGCTCCTATAAGAAACGGTGGTGCTGGGACAAGAAAAGATTGACGACCGTGAAACTGAGAATCACCAAAATAAAATTAAAAACGCACAGGCGAGAAGCTCTCGCACCACGCCAGGCAGTGGTACGTGCCAACTGGAAATAAACCGCGTAAAGCACCAGCACGATCAGCGTGACCAAGTACTTTGGGTCAAACGTATGACCGGCACCTTGACGGTCCAACGCCACGTACCCCATGACCGTGCCCACCGCGATCGTGATCATCCCAACCAGCACGCTGGTGTGACTCATGCGCTCGAGCAAATCCAGGGCAGGAAAGCGCCACACCACTTCATTCAGCTTTCTGGTTCGCAATAATCGTTCTTCGGCCAAATACATGAGGCTAAGCACGCAAGATAGGGCGAAAGCAGCATAAGAGAGAATGCTCAGAGTGACATGGAGGGCAAAGACGACACCCTTCGCAGGAACCGGCTCACCCGGGTGATTGGGCATCAGGTAGGCGGCAAAAAAGAACGCGAGAATGATCGGAACGACAAAAGCGCCGACGGTTCTCTGCCGGTGATAAATTTCCAAGCATAGATAGGTTACGGCAAGCAGCCATCCAAACAGGGACATGGAGCCCTGCAGGTCGTGATAGGGGACGGTGTGACTACCCTTGGCGCGCATCAAAAGCGCAAAATAGTGAGCGGCCAAGCCCAGGAACATCAGGACTGTCGCAAAGCGCCCTGTAACTTCTTCACCGGTATAAAGATAGCGGATGTACAAGCCCAAGCTCAGCAAATACGCCAACACAGTTAATGAGACAAACAAGTGCGTCATCGGTTCGGCCCACGCCGATCTGGGTAAAAGGGAGAGCGCGCTGCAGCCCAGTTTGCGGATTTCATAGGATAAATTAAGTATAGCCTACTCCCCTGCCCACCGCAGGTTAGTCGGCCCAGACTTTCCTCCCCTGTTGCAGTCATAAAGCCAATCGCTAGTCCCAGTCAATGACCCGCGTCATAGAGCGGCCATCTCAGCGGCAGTAACCTCAAGTATCAATTAGAGGAGAAGGTGCTATGGCTGGGCAATGGAATGCGTCACAGGCAAGTTCAGGGGGATTTTGCTATCCTTGGCGTAGTCATATGAGTATTCAGGCCCCTTCGATAACCCGAAAAGAACTATTCCTGCGTGCGTGCCGGTGCGAACCGGTTCCACGCTTACCCGTCTGGATGATGCGTCAAGCCGGGCGGTACTTGCCGGAATATCGCGAAATCCGGGCAAAACACTCATTTTTGGAGGTCTGCAAGACTCCCGATTTGGCCGTCGAGGTCTCCATTCAGCCGTTTCGCCGGCTTGACGTCGATGCCATCATCATTTTCTCGGATATCTTGATTCCAGCCGAGGCTATGGGACTGCCGCTAGAGCTGGGAGATGCCGGTCCAAATTTGCCCGAGCCGGTGCGAACGGCTGCAGATGTGGCTAAGCTGCAGGATCTTTGATCCAGAGGTGGAAACTGGCTTTCTGATGGAGGCATTACGTCGCACCACGAAGTTGGCAGGACCTGACGTGCCGGTCCTAGGATTCGCGGCCTCTCCCTGGACTTTGGCCTGTTACATGGTCGAAGGCCGGACCAAGGAAGGATTCGCGACGGTAAAGAACTTTCTGTATAGCGAGCCGAAGGTGTTCCGCGAACTGCTGCACAAAATCGCCCAAGCCACCATTTTGTATCTAAAGGCCCAGATCGCCGCAGGAGTAAGCGCGGTGCAGTTGTTCGACACGTGGTGTGGCGAGCTCGACCTTCACGATTACCAGGAATTCGTAGTTCCCGCGGTGAAAGAAATCATTGCCGGACTGGGTGCGAAAGTTCCGGTTATTTACTACACGAAAGCATCGCATCATCTTCTTCCGGCGATCGTCAGTGTCGGCGCAAATGTATTAAGCGTGGATTGGCGTGTGCCACTGAAGGAAGTTCGCGCGTTGGCAGGTCAACACGTTGCAATTCAAGGGAATCTCGACCCAGCCATTTTATTCGCACCGCACGAGAAAATTCGCCGGTCCACTCTGGACATTGTTGCCGAGCTTGCAGGGCATGGGCATATTTTGAATTTGGGTCACGGAATTTTGCAACACACGCCAGTAGAGAACGCCCAACTCTTCATACGCACGGGGCAACAAGCGCCATTAGAGGAAGCGAAGTCGCAGATTACAACGCGTAGCTGAATGCATTAGGAGGTTTACCTCTTGTCATTGATGAATCCAAGCATCCGCGAGATGCGCGAAGAACTCTCGAAGGGTGAAGAGTTCGTCGAACGCTACAATCGCCCGGGACCACGTTATACCAGCTACCCGACGGCGCCCGTGTGGACCGACTCGTTTGGTCCAAAGGATTATGAAGCGGCAATAGAAGCGGCGAATCAGAAAGGCTCGCCCGTTTCGTTGTACATGCATTTGCCGTTTTGCGAAAGCCTGTGTCTGTTCTGCGCCTGCAACGTCATCATTCAAAAGAATAAGAGCGTGACGCCGCCGTACCTCTCAACGCTGAAGAAAGAAGTGGATCGGATTGCTCACGGAGTTTCGCGCAATCGCCAGGTGGCTCAGTTCCATTGGGGAGGTGGCACGCCCACTTATCTCTCGCCAGAACAGATCGAGGACCTGTTTACATACACGAAGGAACGGTTCAACTTTGCGCCGGACGCGGAGATCGGCATTGAAGTGGATCCCCGGGTCACCACGCGCGCGCATCTGGAGACCGTCCGCAAGATGGGATTCAACCGGCTGAGCATGGGAATTCAGGACTTCAAGCCCGAAGTCCAGAAAGCGGTTCACCGCATTCAACCGTACGAAGTGACGCGTGACTTGATTGCCGCTGCTCGCGAACTGGGATTCGACAGTATTAACGTCGACCTGATTTACGGATTGCCCTATCAAACGGCCGACAGTTTTGCCCACACTGTTGAACAAATCGTTGGGCTATCGCCCGATCGGATAGCCATGTTCAGCTACGCGCACGTGCCGTGGCTCAAAAAACAGCAGGGATCGTTCGTGGCGCATCTTCCCGAGGGCATGCAGAAGTTCGATATTTTTCGGAGCGGCCTGCTGAAGTTTCTTGAAGCCGGATACTTGTACATCGGCATGGACCACTTTGCGAAGGAAAATGACGAACTGGCCGTTTCGCAGCGGAATCGTACCCTTCACCGCAATTTCCAGGGATATACCACAAAGGCGGGCGCTGACCTGTATGGTATGGGTATCACAGCGATCAGCGGGATTCAGGATACCTACGCGCAGAATTATCGCGATATACCGTCGTGGGAAAAAGCCGTCAATGAAAATGGAATCGCCACGATGCGCGGCTATAGGCTCTCGGCTGATGACATTTTGCGCCGAGAAGTGATCAGCCGCTTGCTGTGTCACACGGTAATCGTGAAAAAAGAAATAGAAAAGCAGTTTGGCATCAACTTCGACGAATATTTCGCTCCAGAACTGGAACGCCTTAAAATGCCGCAGGCGGATGGCCTCGTTGTAATCAACGACACGGAAATCCGCACTGCATGGCTGGGCCGCATCTTCATACGCAACCTGGCTATGGTCTTTGATCCGTATCTCGAGAAGCAGCAGCTTGATTCCAAGCCGTTGTTCTCCAAGACGCTGTAGTCCGGCAATCCAATTTCATGGCCACCCAGATCCAGGCACTGGTGATTGGCGCAGGCATTTCTGGCCTGGCAACGGCCTATGCTTTGCAAAAAGCGGGGATTTCTGTGCTCATTGTGGATTCCGCACCCCGGCCCGGCGGAGTTATTCAGTCCGTCAAGCGGGATGGATATCTTCTGGAATGCGGGCCGCAAAGCTTCAGCGGAAACGCTCATCTCACTTCCCTCTGCACTGATTTGGGTTTGCTGGATGATCGAGTGCTGGCTGATCCCAAAGCCCCTCGGTATGTTCTGATCAATGGGCAGCTGAAAAATGTCCCGATGAGTCCTGCAATCCTGACCTCCGCGTTTCTAGGTGGGGGAACACGCGAGCGCCATCGTGCGCGACGTTTTCGGAAGCAGCACTCCTCCCGAGCCCGACGAATCCGTCGCATGCTTTTATCCGCCGGAAATTCTCTGATACTCTGCTCGACCGACTGGTAGGCCCATTTGTTTCCGGCATCTACGCGGGTGATCCGGAAAAGCTTAGTTTGCGAGCTGCGTTTCCGATTCTTTACGAAGCAGAGAAGGCTTCGGGGAGCATAGTTCGGGGAGCGATGAAAGTCCTGAAGCAAAGGAAAGCGCAAAACCATTCCGGGCCGCGCGAAAAGCCAACTTTGCAGACGTTTCATGGCGGTAACGAAACGATTATCCGGGCTCTCGCTGAAGATTTGGGAGATCGGCTTCTTTGCGGAGCGGAAGCCTCATCGCTGACGGCTTTGGATCCCAGGACATGAGCCGAAAGCTCCGCGGTTCCGGGTCAGCCTGCGGTCCTCCCGGGGCGTGGAGATTGTGGAGGCAGAACGGTTGGTAATCGCAGCGCCGACGAACGTGGCGGCAAAGTTACTCGCTCCATTTGATCCAGCCTTTGAGGCAAATCTTTTGCCGGTAGAATACTCCGGCATCGCCGTGGTTTCTCTTGGCTATCGAACAGAAGATGTCGCCGACCCACTGACGGGATTCGGATTCCTTGTGCCACGATCCTCGGGGTTATCCATTCTCGGCTCGGTGTGGAACTCTTCCCTATTTCCCGGCCGCGCGCCGGAAGGCCACGCCTTGCTAACTAGTTTCGTGGGCGGCGCCACAAATCCAGGGGCAATCGGACAATCACCCGAGGAGTTAGCGACGCTGGTGCACAGGGAAATCAGCCCATCTTCTCCACATACACAAAGATCCAGTGTTCAGAAATGTAACGATTTGGCCCCGAGCCATACCGCAATACAATTTGGGTCATGTCGCACGTTTAGCGGCGGTCGACAAAGCCCGGGCTGGCTTTCCGGGCTTGTACTTCTCTGGAAATTATTTGAACGGGCCGGCAATCGGCACCTGCGTTGAACACGCGTTAAAAGTCGCGAACGAAATTCGCATCAGCTTTGCCAATTAGCTGTCCATTAACTTCTCTTGCCGTGGCGATGCGCCAGGCGAATCTTGCGACGGTCCGCAGCCTCCCTCCATCGGCGCTTCTCTTCGGCGGTACGCAAAATCAGGGGCGGCACAGCCTTCGGTTGTCGCGTGTGCTCATCTATGGCCACAAATGTGACGTAGGCCGTAGTCGTCTGCTTCCGTTCTCCCGTCAACAAATTTTCAGAAAAGACCTCGACTCCGACTTCCAAGGAAGTGTGAAAGACGCGATTTACATGCGACTTCAGCATTACAATTTCCCCCAGATTTACTGCGTTCTTGAAATCGATGTAGTCCACCGAAGCGGTTACTACATAACTGTTGGAGTGCCTGCTGGCCGCCATGGCCGCAACGATATCGACCATATGCATAACATGGCCCGCCTAGCAGTTTTCCCAAAGCATTGGTTTCTGCGGGGAGCACCACCTCGGCCATTTCTGAGGCCGAAGCACTAACAGGCTTGCCTTTTTGCGCAGCCTCATTTTTCTCGGATTTCTTCAACGCACTTCTGTTCTTCATCGCGCTCCTCATTTCCAAACTTTGCGATCCCAGCTGAACCTTACTTCGCCTGCAACTGGTGAGCGACAACCGTCTCCCCGTATAATACGGAGAGACTACTATGACCGACCAAAACAAAACACGCCGTCAAAAACTGGAAGAATTTCTCGTCGAAAATCCCAACGATGCTTTCACCCGGTATGGCATCGCTTTGGATTGCTTCCGGCAGGGTGATTTGACCGCTGCCGATTTTCAGTTCAAAACGCTTTTGGAGAAGAATCCCGATTACGTTCCCGGATACCAGATGTACGCCCAGATGCTGGCACAAAATGAACGGGTAGACGAGGCCAAGTCCGTCCTCAACAGGGGTATAGAATCGGCGATCCGCCAAGGAAACCAGCATGCCCGCTCGGAGATGGAATCCCACCTTTCCGAGCTTGCGTAATTCTAACCCTTGCCTTCAAAGCTTAGCTGAGTACAATTGAATGCTTTCGCGACCTAAATCACCTATGATGGAAGGCCAGTGCATACACTCTCTCGCCCCAACGACAAAGTCAAAATCGTAGAACACTATGATGTTGTTAGCCCCTACTATCGCGCCTTGTGGGGCGAGCATCTTCACCACGGCTATTGGATCACGGGAGAAGAGTCCAAAGAGACGGCACAAGTCCAGCTGATGGATCACCTCGCCGGGTTTGCCGAGATAAAATATGGTTCCGCCATTCTGGACATTGGATGCGGCATGGGCGCGAGCAGTATTTATCTGGCGAAGCATTTCCATGCATCGACAATTGGGATCACGATTTCGCCTGTCCAGGTGGAGATGGCCAAGAAGGCGGCGGCGGAGACCCGCTTGGACTGCAAATTCCTGCTGATGGACGCCGAGGCCATGGCTTTCCAGGAGCATCAATTCGACCTGCTATGGTCGACCGAATCGATTTCCCATTACCACAGCCCGGAAAAGTTCTTTGAATCGGCGATAAAGCTGCTCAAACCGGGTGGCACGTTTGCGCTGACCGATTGGTTCAAGAAAGAGGGCCTTACAGCCGCCGAAACCAAGAAGTATATCGAGCCAATCGAGCAGGGTATGTTTGTTGAACTGAAGACTGTGGACGATTACCAGTCTCACCTGGAAGCGAATGGGTTACGAGTAACCCATCGCGAAGTCCTCAATAAAAATTGCGCCAAAACCTGGGATATTTCGCTGGAGATTATTAAGCACAAGTCCTTTTGGGATCTTGCACTGCAACACGGCCCGCAATTCATCAAATATTTGAAGGCTTTCCAGGCCATGCGCTCGGGCTTTTCGTCTGGTAACTTTGTTTACGGCCTTTTGGTGGCAAAAGCTCCAGTAACAAAGGGCGCCTAGCAGCCAGATTTTCGTATAGATGGTGCTTTGATATCATCAGGTCGATAGCCATGCGGCCAGATCGCATCCCATTGTTTCCGCTGAACGTCGTACTCCTGCCCGGCGAGCAGTTACCCCTGCACATTTTTGAGCCGCGCTATCGGCGCATGGTCCGTGAATGCCTGGACGAGAAGAAGCATTTCGGCATGCTCCTGGCAGTGAACGATGGAGTGGTGCGCGTGGGGTGCACGACGGAAATCCTGGAAGTGATCAAAACATACGAAGATGGCCGCATGGACATCATTACCGTGGGCCGCGCATCCCTTCCGCGTGCTGGAACTATACTCGACGAACCTTTGCTGCACGGCCGCGTAGACTATCTAGACGATCGTGACTCTCTGCCCGAGCCGGCCGCGCGTAACACCTTGATCGAACTTTATGAAACGTGCCACACGCTGATTTTCTCGACACTCCCAAAGTCACTCGACTCCGGTTCTGCCGAAGGGCTCTCTTACGCCATTGCTTCTACCCTTCCCATTGAACTCATGTGGAAACAGCAAATCCTGGAGCTTCGGACCGAGGCGGACCGTCAAGTGCACCTGCTCGCGTACCTTCGCGATTGGGCACCGCATCTACAGAAGAGTCAGACGACCCGAAAGCGCGCTGCGGGCAACGGTCAGGGTTTGAACTAGCTTTGTCGCCCAATCTCCATAAAATGCATCATATATAGGCGCACCTAACCGGTTCGCAGACAGAGGCCTCATGACAGCGTCTAGCTCCCCCCATCCTTCGTCGGAACATTCCCGGCCGCGCACGATCGGGGAATTGAAACGTATCCCCGATTTTGACGCGCGCACAACTTCCCTTTCGGTCAAAAACGAAATCCGACGGAATTTGCTTCGACGCATCGAACGAAACGAGCCGTTATTCCCAGGCGTCCACGGTTACGAAGACAGTGTGGTGCCGCAGATCGTCAATGCCCTGCTGTCTCGGCACAATTTCATTCTGCTCGGGCTTCGCGGGCAGGCAAAGAGCCGCATTCTGCGGGGACTGATCCAGCTTCTCGATGCCGAAATTCCAGTTATCGCCGGGTGCGAAATTAACGATCATCCGCTCCGGCCCATCTGCCGTTCTTGCCGTGAAAAGGTTGCGGCAGAGGGCGACAACACGCCGATCGCCTGGATGGCCCGGGACCAGCGCTACGTGGAGAAACTGGCTACTCCCGACGTAACCATCGCCGACATCATTGGAGATGTTGATCCGATTCGCGCAGCACGCGGAGGGCGCGATCTTTCCGACGAGTTGACCATTCATTACGGACTGCTGCCCCGCGCCAATCGCGGTATCTTTGCGGTCAACGAGTTACCTGATTTAGCCGGCAAGATTCAGGTCGGACTTTTCAACATAATGCAGGAAGGCGATATTCAGATTAAGGGGTATCCCCTCCGACTGCCGCTCGACGTATTGCTGGTATTCACGGCGAATCCTGAGGACTATACGGCGCGCGGCAAGATTATCACTCCTCTGAAAGACCGCATCGGAGCAGAAATTCGCACGCACTATCCGGCGACGGTGCAGGAAGGAATCACCATCACCGCGCAGGAAGCCTGGGTGGATCGCGACGACTCCATCAAAGTGGAAGTTCCGGATTACTTGCGCGAAATCGTGGAAGAGACGGCATTTCAGGCGCGCGATGACAAACGGGTCGACAAGCGTTCCGGGGTCAGTCAACGGTTACCTATTTCGGCGCTCGAAAACGTGGTCAGCAGCGCCGAACAACGCGCGGCTCGGACAGGCGAAAAACGAGTAGTTGCGCGCATTACCGACCTCTACGCGTCTTTGCCTTCCATTACCGGCAAGTTGGAACTGGAGTATGAAGGCGAGCTGAAAGGCGCGGAAACGATTGCTCGTGAGCTGATTCGCGCGGCTATTGGCCGGGTCTTCAGCAAACACTTTGCGAATGTGAATTTTCAGCCGGTCATTCAATGGTTCGAACTGGGTGGCGAATTAAAAATCCCGGAAGTAAGCTCAACCTCTCAGCGTTACCAACAACTCTCAAGAATTCAGGATATTTTCGAGCACATCGACAAACTCGGCGTCACGCAGCCGAAAAGATGAATCGCACGCGGCCGCGGCGGCGGAAATGATCCTCGAAGGCCTGTGGGCGCATCGCCGAATTGGACGGAGCGAAGAACGCGGATTTTATGCCGAAAAGCAGCAACGCCCTCAAGAACCGAGAGAGACGCCCAGCCGCCAGCGGCGGGGCTACAACTAATCAATCGAAAGGACGGAAGGATTGCCCGGCTCTGTCGATGGTTCAGTCGAAGTTGCAGTGAGGCCCAATCATGAAGGTTGTTAAATACGGAAAATATACGGGTGAACCCGCTGACGTCGTCGATCTCGACGAACTGATGAAGCGTTTGGGCGATTTTTTCCTGCAAAGTGGCTTTGAATCGCAATACTACGGACTCTCGGAATTTGACGCGGCAAATTCAATGGAAGCGCTGCGGGAGGCCATTCTCCGCGCTCTGCAAGAGGGCGACTTACTTCCCGATGACGCGCTGAGCGAAGAAATGCGCAACATGCTTGCAGGATCCCGGCGCGCTGAATAACAAAGATGTGCGCGAACTGATCCAGAAGCTGGTCGACCGGCTCTCTCAGGAAGGATTCATCAACCCACAGCAGCCGCCTCAAATTACCCCGCCACCGCAAAGTACCCCCGGGGGTCAACTCGGACAGCCACAGGAAAATCCCGAAGCACGATTTGAGATCACCGACAAGACAGTTGACTTTCTTGGCTTCAAAACTCTCAAAGACCTTCTGGGTTCACTCGGCCGAAGCAGCTTTGGGCGGCACAGCACTCGCGACCTTTCCACCGGTGTGGAATCTGGAGGCGTTTCGCGGCCCTACGAGTTTGGCGATACGATGAATCTGGATATCAGTCAGACACTTTCCAACGCTATTCGCCGCGAAGGCGCAAAAGTTCCACTGGATATGCAATATCGCGACTTGATGGTTCACCAGTGCGAATATCAAAGCTCGTGTGCGACGGTGTTGTTGCTCGACTGCAGCCACAGCATGATTCTTTATGGTGAAGACCGATTTACGCCCGCAAAACGCGTGGCTCTCGCGCTCTCTCATCTGATCCGCACGCAATATCCCGGCGACACGCTCAACCTCGTACTCTTTCATGATTCTGCAGAAGAAGTCCCGCTCAGCCAACTTGCCCGCGTCCAGGTGGGCCCGTATTACACGAACACTCGTGAAGGACTACGCATGGCCCAGCGGATTCTGCTTCGCCAGCGCAAGGACATGCGACAGATTGTGATGATCACCGACGGAAAGCCTTCGGCTTTGACACTGGATGACGGCCGCATTTACAAGAATGCGTTCGGGCTCGATCCGTTTGTGGTTGGCGAAACATTGCAAGAAGTTAATAAATGCAAACGGGCGGGTATTCTCATCAACACATTCATGTTGGCCACGGATTACAGTCTCGTCAACTTCGTTCAGAAAATTACGGAGATGTGCAAAGGCAAAGCATATTTCACTACGCCCTACAATTTGGGCCAGTATCTCCTCATGGATTACATGCAACGAAAGACGCGAACGATCCACTAGTTGACTTTTCGCTTCGACAAATTGGAGTTTCTGTTAAGTGGTGACGATGATCACGCTATGGAGACGCTGCTTTAGCACAACCGTTACATGAACTGTTATTTACATCGAAAGTTTCTATCTTGCCGATTCCTTTTTTCCTTGTAGATAATCGATTTTTCTGCAACATTATGCACCCCAAGAACGTCTAATCCATTGAGACCTCAGTTCAAATCCGCATGAGAGCGGCGCAGCTAAGGGCCGCAAGGAAAGCGGAAATAAAAAGGAGATCACAATGAAACTGTCGAGAATCGCTACAACTCTATTCGGGGCTTCCCTTCTATTCGCCTTTGGCGCCTTTGCGCAGGAGAAGAGCAATTTGAATGTGACCGAGACGGTAAAGGTGCAAGGCACGGAATTGAAGCCAGGCAAATACATTGTTCAATGGGATGGCGCTGGTCCGAATGTCCAGGTCAGCATTCATCAGGGCAAGAATAATCTGGGAACGTTCCCCGCAACGGTTGTCCCTGTGAGCACCGCTAACATAGGGGATGGGGTTGAAGCCCAGAGAGAACCGGGAGGTAGCCAGTCGCTGGTAGCAATTTACCCGAAGGGCAAGAAGTACCAATTGGAACTTGGCCAAAAACAGGCTGTGGTTGCTGCTCACTAATTCATCCATCGTCAACACGATTCGCAGTTAGTTCAAGGTGCATCCCGGGGCTTGATTTGCTCCGGGATGCACTGTTTCTATTCCGCCTTGATGTCTCTCAGGTTTAATTTGCTCCACTGCGACCTTCGAATTAGTGCGAGAGTTGCGATATCATCAGGTTGTCAGGATTCCGTACGCAAAATCGCCGCTGAGCCCACAGGGAGAGTCGGATGACCAATCTTCTCGAAGGAGCCCAAGCGCCGGATTTCACACTTGGCGCTCTTGACGGCAAGGAGCATTCCTTAACATCGCTGCTTAAACATGGCCCCGCGGTGGTTGCCTTTTTCAAAGTCTCTTGCCCAGTTTGCCAGTTTACACTTCCCTTTTTGCAGCGCCTGAATTCAAGGCTCGGTGACTCGAGTGCAACGATTGTCAGTGTGTCTCAAGACGACGCCCGGGATACCGCTGTGTTCAACAAGGAATTTGGAATTAGCCTCCTGACGCTGCTTGATGAACATCCTTATCCTGTTTCCAATTCCTATGGTTTGACGAACGTGCCGACAATTTTTCTGATTGAATCAGACAGAACGATCAAAGTGAGTTGCGTGGGTTTCAGCAAAGGGGATTTGGAGCGGATCGCGGACGAACTGACTGCTGGCACCAACCTAGCGCCCCTCCCACTCTTTCGCGCGGAAGATCGCGTACCCGATTACAAACCTGGTTGAGGAAGTAAGAACTAGGCCCGGTCGGGGACCTGCAATGTAGTTCAAATCGATTCGAAAGACCTTCTATTCTTCATCCGTAAGCAAAGCCTGCTTGTGTTTAGCGGGCTTTTTGCGTTTGTCGGGAACCACCCGGGTTGTCGCGGGCGAGCCAACCACTCTTCTCGCCAGGCGACGAGCCTCTGCACCTTTATCAATTTTCTTTTTTCGCGAACGCGCCATAATCACTCAACTTTTCTGGCTTACGATTTCGTGGATCGCGCGGTAGCCCTGATCAATAGCTTCGTTTGTGTAGGCAAAAACACCCGCATCGGAATTAGCAATGTGGATGCGACCAAACGGCTTGCGCCCTATTTCATTGGGTGCCTGCCCATCCGGCCAAACTGGATCGTACAGCGAATTGTATTCGTAAGAATATCCGTGTGGCCAGCGGTTCACGGTAATTGCCTGAATATCCTGCGCGGCATTGAATCCACCGGGCGCCAGAATCCGCGTCATTTGATCACGGATATTTTCTTCGAACGTCGCAAAACTCGTGGCCAACAACATGGCGCGACCGGTGCGCTGTTGCTCTCTGGCTGTGCTCCCAGGTCCAACAGGAACATGCTGCAAATGGACAAGACACGGATCGTATGGATTCTGAGGGAACTTGTAATCACCGATGCTCACCGGAAAATCCAGTTCAACGGAACCAAAGTAACTGCCGGGGCACCGGGCTCCATGTATTTTTAAGTTGTCGAACGCCGTCCGGTTACGCAACTGCACGTTCACATAAACGAGAGGCACCTTCACGTTATACGCAAGGCCGTCTTTCTGCTCTTGAGACATTTCTGGACACATATAGGGTATAACCATGTTCCAGCACGCCAGGACGCAGTGATTCGCCTGTGCCAGGTAGGCCTTTCCTCCTCGCACATAGGTTACCTCCGCACCGCTGGCATGGACGGCTGGGCCAATATTCTTTACGTTTACGACAGTAGAATTCAAACGAATACGCGTGGATGAATTCTCATCGTCAAGTTTCGAATAATCGAATTTGGCGACAACTACATCTTCCATGGTGCTGCCCGGCGCAACCCCAGGAACCAGCGCGCGAACCAGCAGCCGTGGCACGGAACCGATGCCGTCGGGGAAATGATAGATATAGGGCTCATCATCGCGTCGAGTTACTTCCAAACCCATACCCGGGCCGTCGGTATCGGTGATTCCCAGGCCAGCGAAACCAGGCATAAAACTAAATCCCGCCATGTCTCCGGCCGGAATCGCATCAATGCCAACCCCATACAGGCCATACATGGATGTCTGCAGAAATGGAATGACTCCTGGGTCAACTTTTGCATTTTTCAGCAGGTAGTCCTTGTAACTGGTCTTGGCAAGATAGGCCTTTTTCTCAACGGGCGTCATGCCCGCCAGATAGTCCACCTTTTCGGTGTGGATACGCAAAATATCCTTCTGCACGGCAGGGGAAAGCGGAGTCTTCGCCAAAGCTTCCGGTGAAACATCTTCGCCCAATCCGGTGACCAAGAGATCTTGACCAAAGGTCTCCTTGTCAAAAAAAGTTCCCTGTGACAATCCGCGCGAAGAGTAGAATTTGCGATCGTAATATTTATCGAACTTCTGTACTTCAATGCCGAGCTCTTTAAACAGTTGCTTCCCTTCCGCGCTGTAGAGATTCGGCGAGGTAATTGTCTGAGTGCCCCCATAGCCGATTAGCAGACGGCTTGAAGTTTGGAATTCGTTGCGTTTGGCGTGGCCACCAAAATCGTCGTGATTGTCCAATACCAGGATTCGTGCTTTTGGACCAACTGCTTTTCTATAGAAGTACGCGGCCGACAATCCGCTGATGCCGCCTCCGACAACGATCAGATCGTAAGTCTGGTCGACTTTGGCGGGAGCTCCCCACTTCTTGCCATCGCGCATGGCGTGGGCTGCTTCCCATGAGCCATCGTGGCTGCCACGCAAGCCGGTTTTAGCAGGTGGATAGTATCCCGGCTGCTTTTCAGGAGCATAGGCTTGGGCATCCTCGCCAAACACCCGGCTCCAGGCATTGGTCTCGGGAAGTAAGGAAGTGCCGATCGCAATGCTCACGCCATTTAGAAAATCGCGTCTTTTGATTTTGCGGCTCATCCCCAAATTCGACTTGTTATCTTGCTTGGTACGCTCCACATCTTCCTTCTTGCGGCCCATCGGCGACCCTCTCCAATACAATGAAACGACTCTTGCACTGATTCAGAATGAGTTTAATGGAGAGCTTAACGCAATCGGGAGCGCGTTCCAATAACTGCAAGCATTTGGAGGGAATGGCAACGCGAACGTTAATTGACTGACTCACAAGTGAAAGGGCGAGGCGAATTCCACCGCGAGAAACCCACGGACCAAATCATCGTCAAAAATTGAACATCATTTGCAGATCTATGCGACGATTCGAGCTGCTATCGCTATACGGCCTACCTGCTAACCCGTTCGACTCTCCAAACTGTTGCGAACTAAGATTTCCGATGGGAACAGCCAAGTTCACGTTATTGAAGACATTTCGCGCCTGAACGCTAAACGTGACGGAGTAACGTCGATTAAATGCGACACCTCCACCCATGCCACCGGGTCCGCCTCTACCTCCGCCAGGGCCACCCGGTCCTCGTCCAAAAGTGCCTCCACTCATACCGCCCCCGCCAGCCGTGTTGGATGCACCTTCAATTGCCGGACCGAATCCGAAGGTCTTGCTGAGCCGCAGATTCAATGAAAAACGGCCGGGACCCTCACCATAATAGGCAGGAATTGGAGTGTAGTTCGAAACTTGATCGTTTGCCGGGATTGCAAAGCAGCCGTATTTTGTTTGGATAGCGCCCGTGGCTGTGCAAGAGGTAAAAGAAGGACGAATGTTATAAGTGGAGTCGCCATAGGGGTCAGTCCCTGTAGTGATATTGAAAGGTGGGCCTGAACTGGCGATCAAAAATGGACTCAATCGAAACGAACGCGGCAGCCCAATCGTGCCGCCGACAAACAGGCGATTGCGAATGTCATAACTGGAGCGCCCGTAATCAAATGAAGGATTGCCCGGGATAGAAGGAAAGCTCGATGGTCCAGATGTGTCGCTGTTTGCGTAATTGAGTGTGTAGTAGCCAAAGAGCGAGAGCTTTGCTCCCATGCGAATACTGCCATTAACAATGAGTTGGTTCTGTTTGAAAACACCATCCGATTGATACTGATAGGTCGGAGTGGGTTGTGGGGGCGGAGGAGTCTGGTTTAGTTCTGCAGGGTCGATGGGCGTAATGTTGTCGGTATAAAATTGATGCACCCCGCGGGAATTCAGATATGTCACGGCGATGTTGGCGATTTTGCTCAGTTGACGTTCGAGCGTTACTCCCGTTTGGATCGTATATGGGGCGTGAAGGTTGGAATTGGTTTGATAGAGAATAGCTCCATTTGAGGAAGCGAGACTTCCTGAACAACCCGCCTGGGGCAATTGGGTAAATGGAGGAATGCAGTTTGGATTTGCAGTGGCATCAATGAAGAAATTGGGATTTTGGATTTGGTACTGCCGTTGGGCCGGATCGACATTGTTAAACCGATCCTGTGTCAGCAGCAGATTGTAGGTAAAGCGGTCATAGAACATACCAAATCCGGCGCGTAGCACTGTTTTTGGCGGATTTTTCGCGCTTCCACCAATCCCCCAGGCAATACCAAGACGCGGGGCAAAATCAGCCTTATTGCCGAGATTATTTTGGGTTTCAAAGCGCAGGCCGTAGCTGACGGTTATGTTCGGTCTAAACTTCCAGTCGTCCTGTGCGAACAGCGCCCCATCCACAACTGTCACCGAAGATGCTGGCGTACCGGTCGTCTGTGTATAGTAACTTGCCCCGCCACCATTGGCCAAAATCTGGGGAAAACTAAGCCCTTGGGAGAGCCCCTGCACAGTTAGCAGATAGGCATTGATGGGAGTAATGACACAATTGTCGTTGAGCGAACTCGGCACACACGTGGGATCCGGATTTGGCCGCGCCCCAAAGGTGAACTCGCCCGCGAAGTTAGACGCAGTGGAGTTAGAGTCTGTGATGGAACGCAGACGACCGCCGAATTTAAACGAGTGTTTGTTCAGCGTCTTATAAACAATGTCTTGAACCTCGTAGTGGTTCTGGACATCCGAACTGTTTCCTCCACCATTCCCGTACCCGTTGAATGCGCCACCCACATTCAGGTTGATCCCAGGGA
The DNA here is from genome assembly GCA_963837885.1 of Candidatus Acidiferrales bacterium. GTDB lineage: Bacteria > Acidobacteriota > Terriglobia > Acidiferrales > UBA7541 > Acidiferrum. The sequence continues at coordinate 308,381 of CAWIPD010000001.1, forward strand.
TCAATGACGTCGTGAGTGTACTGTCGTGAAGATACTGAAAACGCACTTCGTTGATGGTGGTGGGGTTGATTGTCTGCGTGTCGGTAAGTTGAACAGTGTGCTCCGTCTCCAGATCGTTGTAGCCGGTCTGCTCCAGATCGAATTGCCCGATGCCGTCATTCGTTTCCGAATCGCGAAAATACTGATAACGCGCCGTAAGTGTGTTGTTGGGGGTTATCTGATAATCGATTCGCGGGCTCAAGTTGGTTCTCATTTGGGGATTAGCGATTGCCGCACTGTAGTTATTGAGGATGCTGAACTGCGGCTGCGAAGACGGACACGGAATCTGCAGATACTGATCTCCACAAACCACGGTGGCGCTGACAATGTTCAGTCCACCGATGTTGCGCTGTTCAAGGTTGAAGAAGAAAGAGGTCTTCTTGTTGATGGCGCCGCCGATGTTACCGCTATATTGTTCGGAATTGTAGCTCGGCGGAGAAACGCCCTCCGGTAATACTTCGAATGGATTTCGCGCATTGAAGGCGGAACTGTTTCCGCTGATCATCAACTGACCATGAAGCTTGTCCGTGCCCGGCTTGGTAAAGATTTCAATTCGACCGTAGCCTAATTTGTCGTATTCAGACGAAAAGGGATTCTGATTCAGGCGAATCTCGCGAATAGAAGCCTTTGGGGGCAATTGCCCGGCGGTAAAACCATCAATGTATATCTGGCCGCCATTGGGCCCTGCAGAGGGCCCCGCGAGGGCTTGCAGTTCGCTCTCAAGTTCATCGGGATCATCAGACAGCGCGTCCAGATCTTTTCCCTGCAACACAATCGTATTGGCGTTGTTGGCGGGATTGACATCGACTTGCGTAGTGGTGTCCTGCACCACCACTTTCTCCTGCTGAGCCTGAATCGTCAGCGCGACATTCACTCTGGTAGCGTCGCCGCCGGTGACCTGGATATCTGTCTTTGTGAAGAGGGCGAATCCCGGTGCGGTTACATCAATTTTGTATTTTCCCACGGAGAGATTTGCAATTTCGTAGAACCCTTCTTTGTTTGTCGCGGCACCTTTGGAATCGCCAGAATCGCTCGTGGCCAGCACAGTGGCTCCGGCAACTCCTGCGCCGGATGGATCGGTAACCTGTCCCCGCAACGTGCCTGTGGGGGTTTGCGCCCGCACACCAGCAACCACTGTGATGAGTAAAATCGTGGTGAGACACGCGCGGCGAGCAATTTTTTTCCAGCAACTGGTCTTCATTCGGAATCCTTAGTTCTTCAGAATAAGTTAGGTTTTACTGCGGGCGCGGGCTCACGGTGTTCCCGCATCAGCACCGCCGCCATTATTCAGACTCCACGGCGACAGGATGGACGCGGCCTGTCCTTGTGTCGAACTTTGCAGAATCGGCTCCACGCCCCCGACGACGGTGATAGCCGAAGGATTTGCATCATTTGTGGCTGCTGCGGCAACAATCAACACGGCATCGCCCTTCAGAAAATCACTCAGTGTAGAAGCAGGCAGACGATTGATCAAGGCTTGCAGATCTCCGCGTCCACCCCCACCGGCCCCACCCCTATTTGGTCCAGCACCGGGAGGCACGGATGGTGCGCTAACTCCCGCATTTGGTGTTGCCGAATCTGTTGGGGGCGTGCCGCCACCATTCGCCGCGGCTTTCAAACGCGCAGCGATCATTTGTGCCATGGGAAGCGGTAGTTTGCGCAACTGGGTGTCTGGCTTCACCCGGACAACAACATTCTTTTTGGTGCCCAGATCAGAGATGGTCATCGTACCCGCAGAAGCATCCACGGAGGAAACCGTGCCGGAGAGATTGCGGAACGCTCCCGTCACTATCTCATCGGCAGTGAAGCTAGTTCCATCCTCGCTCTTTGTGCCGCGAGCGCGGAACTGGTCGCCAACTTGAATTTCACCGAGGGTGCTGGCGGTCGCATCGTCGAATTTCACCGATCCAGGAGCGTAGCGACGCAGGATTGTGGCCTTCGTCACCGTGACGTTCACATCTTTTGCCCCCGCCGCAGACATGGTTCCGATCATCACAATTCCAGCAGAAGTGTCTACCTTCTTGACCAGGCCGCCAATTCCATGCCGTTGCCACTCCTCCTGATCATGGGCTTTCTTCTCGTCAAGGTCGGTCTTCTTCATGCTTATAACTGCGGCGGCTATGAAACTTCCGGGCTCATCACCTGGTTTCCCGCGGACAAGTATTCGATCTCCAACCTGCAGATCGCTTAGTTGAATGGGGGTAGCCGCTTTCAGATCCTTGGAGTCGGGTGGAACGCGCAGATACTTCACGTCGGAATTGATCTGAACTTTCGTTTCTGCGCCGGCATCATTTGCAATCACGATCGTTGTTGAATTTATGCTTTTTATCGCACCGACAGCCGGTGGTGTTTTGGCTGGGGCCTTTGCCTGATCTGTGGTCTGCGCCAGGAGACTGAGCGGTAACAAGGTATAAAGCGAGATTATTGCCAGTATTGCAGCCCTCGCGCCGTGTAGTGCAGGTCTTTTTTGACAATGTCTACTCACTCCTATCATTCCCATCAAACGCTCCTGAAGTTCCAACTCCTCTGCGAATGGCAGTCGGTGCTCAATGCTGCAAAGGGATACAACTCCGTCACTTAGACGCACGCAACCGGGAACTTCGTTACAGTATTGGCAGGGGCGCCGCTGTTTTCACTCCCATTCGTCCTTGGATCGCTGTACTGCCAATAATCAACTCTATCGCATACCTCGCCTTCTTAAATGCACCAAATGCGGATGTCAGACGGTGTAATTGGATCCATGTCATTCAATGTTTGGATGGCAATCTCAGAAAAGAGCGAGCCAGGGAGGCCAAACAGGATTACTGGTCAGCATACGCAAGTTGGGTAGTCAGCGGTAGAGATCTAAGTAACTGCAAGAGATGTTTGTGAACCCATAGCGAGCCCGAAGCCCCCAGAAAATGGGGTCATCAACGATCTAGAATTCAGCGAAACGCGAAAATACAGTCGAGGACAGTTCCCCCGCCGAAGGCACCAAAACTGACGATTGCCAACTCATGCTCTAATTTTCAGGAGCCGAGGCAAACCATTCCTGCCGCCCGCTTTCTTGGGAATGTCGAGTACCTTCTCCAAACCTTGCGGACCCTGAGCCAACCTCACGGTAGCGTGCATGAATGCCTGCCAGGCGACGTCAATGAACGTGGGAAAACTTTGTTCTTTACTACTTCTTAATTGGTAGCTGTAGGACAACGCAAGGGTTAACGTGTGCGTTCAATTCAACGCTGACAGTACTAGTTCCGTGATAGGATTGGCCAATTCCTCAATTCCCCTTGAGGTTTAGCTTATGGAGACTCCAGCCACTCCAGAACTACTGAAGTTCGGTCCCTATCAAGTGGACTTGGCGGCAGGCGAAATTCGCAAAAATGGGCTCCGTATCAGGCTGCAAGAGAAGCCTCTTCGCGTCCTGGCGGTCTTGGCCGAACAGCAAGGCCAGGTCGTAACCCGCGAGGATTTGAGGAAGCGACTCTGGCCGGAAGATACGTTTGTTGATTTTGAAACGGGATTGAATACGGCGGTCAGCAAGCTACGTGATGCGCTATCCGATAGCGCCGAAAAACCCCGCTATATTGAAACTATTCCTCGCCGCGGTTATCGGTTTGTTGCGCCGGTGGAGTATGAATCCACGGCAAGAACTGCCAAAGCGAAGGCTACGGTTCCGCCAACGAATGGCCGGCGTTCGACCGATGTTTCACAGACCCCAGAGCCTTTGCCAGTGGCTGCAAGCTTACCGCTACCGCAGGTTCCGGATGCCACGCACGAACAGATACGGCAGATTCGCTCATCCACGACTGCGTGGATTCGGGGAACGATTGTGGGTGCAATCGCTCTTTTGCTGGCCACCATCTGGTGGCTGACACCACTTCCCGATCCCCGCGTCACAGAAATTTTCAAGGTCACGCAGAGCGGGCACATGGACTATCAGGTCAGACCTGCTACGGACGGAGTGCGGATATTTTATGTCCAACGGGCAGGCGATCATTACGATTTGATGCAGGCATCAACAAACGGAGGCGAGGAACAAAAACTCAAGGGGCCTTTTCCGAATACGCTGGTGTGGGACGTGGCCCCTGATGGACACAATTATCTGATTACCAGTTTCGTGCGCCGCGGGGAACCCTCACCGCTATGGTCGTGGCCGGCTACCGGAGGACCTCCGGTGAAAATTGGCGACATTCTCTCCGGAAGCGCGGCCTATTCGCCCGACGCTAAACAAATTGTTTATCACATCAAGCACGATCTACTGGTCGCCAATGCCGATGGAACAGGAATACGGAAGTTGGCGTCGTTTGAGCAGGACGAACCTGATTCTCCGGTGTGGTCTCCCGACGGAAGAGTGATCCGGTTCAATCGCAACGATCCGCAAAGAGACGTCAACTCAATCTGGGAGGTCAGGGCGGACGGCAGCAATCTGCATCCTGTTTTGCCGGGCTGGCAGGAAGTGCCACGGCAGTGTTGTGGATCTTGGACACCGGATGGACGCTATTTCATTTTCGTGGACAGTTCGCAATACATCTCGCGGCTTTATGCGCTGAGGGAAAAACCAGATTGGTGGCGGCGGAGTCCGAAGGGCCCGTTCCTCCTGGCATCCGAAGCTACGGGTTCCTGGAGTCCGTTGATAAGCCGCGACGGGCACCACGCCTATTTTTATGGCACCAGCATTGGGAATGACATGGAAATCCTCGACCTCGCAACGCAGCAATTCACTGCAGTTTTTCACGAACTGCGACCTGTCATGCTAAGCGTCTCCCGTGACGGTAGATGGGCCTCTTTTATTCGCGCGAATTCAGGAGTTCTTTGGATCAGCCACTTCGACGGTACCGACTCCAAGCAAATCCCGTTGCGCGCCATGCGTGCAGCCTTCCCCCGCTTCTCTCCAGATGATCGACAGATTGCTTTCACTGGGCTGAGGATGGGCGCGGCGCAGACAGTCTTCGTGGTGGATGCCTTGGGAGGCACGCCAAGAATGGTTGCCGGAGACACGGTAGCGTTGAGCGACCCGGATTGGGCCCCCGATGGATCGAAGCTGGTCGTCGATCAAGACTTGCAGCCAAAGAAACCAGAGCAAATCCCATCAAGACTGGCTTTTGTTGACCTGAAAACTTCGCAAATGACTGCGGTCCCTGGCTCGGAAGATCTGCACATGCCACGCTGGTCGCCCGACGGCCGCACGATCGCGGCAGTAAAAGGCCCGCGGGACGAAATTGTGATATTTGATGTGAATTCGCAAACCTGGAAGACGATTGCGCGCGGAAAGAGCTTGAGCTTTCCAGCGTGGTCTAGTGATAGCGCTGATCTTTATTATCAGGATGTGTTGGTTCCGGGTCAGCCGTTATACCGAGCTCATTTGGCCACCGGTGCGGTCGTCGAAATTGCTTCATTCCAGAAACCGTTGGACACCGGGATTGGACGTTGCGCGTTCGTAGGGCTTTCACCGGATGGTTCTCCAATGATCTCCTTTGATCGCAGTAGTTCCGACATCTATGGTGCGCGCTTATCGTTGCCCTAAGTTGAGTACATCTCAGATTCCCTCGCCAGTTTTCTTCAATGGATTGACCGCGCTTTTGAATCGCTCCGATTGAAAGGCGAGGGAGCAGTCATCCCGTACTGGAGCTGCGTCGCCGGTTCGTGGTAAAAGACGAACTTGAACTTTTCTCATGCCCATGGACATGGCAATCCGCACGGAATCCAATGTCCTCATACAACGGACGTGTCACTATATGTCTTTCGGCCTTGTAGTCGCCGCTTCGTCTGTTCGAACTCTCAGCCGAACAATTATGAGGATTATGACGGGATCACTCGAGGGATTTATGTTTGAACTTCCGGAGTCCGCTGCTGTATTCGGCTACGACGTGTCCATTTCCACGCAATTTATACTTGTAGGTAGTCAGTCCTTCGATGCCCATCGGACCTCGCGCGTGCAGTTTGCCGTTGCTTATGCCAACTTCTGCTCCAAGGCCATAACGATACCCATCCGCGAATCGCGTTGAAACATTGTGAAATACACCGGCAGCATCGACTTCCTGCAAAAATCGTTCCGCGACCGCACGATCTTCCGTAACGATGCATTCCGTGTGCTTCGAACCATACTTATGAATGTGCTCCAATCCTTGTTCCACAGAATCCACAATTTTTATCGAAAGAATGAGGTCGGAGTATTCAGTCGACCAATCCGTTTCAACTGCGGCTATCAGCATTGCGCCCGGAACAAGGGCCAGAACACGGGGGCAACCTCGAAGCTCCACGCTTGCCTTCCTCAGTTCGGCAACAGCTCGCGGCACAAACTCTCGAGCAATATCCTTGTGAACTGAGCAGCGTCTCGACAGAATTGCAGGCCGCGGGATACTGCGTTTTGGAATCCAGAGTGATTGCAATTGCTTTGTCCAGGTTCGCGGCGCGGTCGATGAACACGTGACAGATTCCCTCGCCATGACCTAGAACGGGGATGCGGCTGTTTTGCTCCATAAAAGCCACAAATTCCTTCGAGCCGCGGGGGATCAACAAATCAATCTCGCCCTGAAGATGCAACAACTCCATCACATCCGATCGCGACTGGAGAAGTTGTATGGATTCCTGCGGAATGCCGGGAAATCCCCGCAGTGCTTCTTTCCAGACAGCGATCAGGCATTCATTGCTATTTATAGCTTCCGCGCCTCCCTTTAGCAGGACTGCGTTGCCAGACTTCAGCGCAAGCGAGGCGACTTGTGGGAGTACATCAGGACGAGATTCGAAAACCACGGCTATGACGCCAAGCGGACAGGATTCTTTGTGCAAGATCAGACCATCGTCGAGCTCGGTGGCAGACAGCCGTTTTCCTAGTGGATCTGGCAAGTTGGCAACTTCGCGGACGCGAGCGGCCATTTCGCCAATGCCGCTCTCCTTGATCCGCAACCGTGAATACAGAGCCTGCGACATCTTTCCGCTGGATAGGAGTTCTTCGGCAGCCACGCAATCCTTCGCGTTGGCCGTCAAAATGCGCTCGCGGTTGGCCTGGAGTGCATCGAGCAATCGCCAAGAGAGCTTTTTTGCGCGTTTCGTCGGAGAGGAGCGCAAGCTTTCGTGAAGCGTTGCGTGCAGATTGCGCAAGTTGAGAGACGCCCACGAGTGTTTTTTTTGAGGAGTCCTGGCTCACGTGTCGCGCTCCAAAACCACAATATTGTCTCGAGTAAAAAGTACGCGGGCAGCTGTTGCGGATTCGCTGGCGCAATTGGCAATGCCGCGCGCAAATTCCTTTCCCTCCAAGTTCGCGATGCTGACTACGTCCATTGCGCCAAATCCTTTTTCAACGCGAACCAATCCAGAAGAAAGCAAACTCGCTTTGCCACGAGTCACTGCACGCTCCGCTCCCGCGTCAACCACCACACGTCCGCGCACTCCGGCCGCATAGGCCAACCAACGGCGCTTACCTTTCATTCGGCTGGTGGGCAGAAAAGCAGTCCCCACGGATTCGCCAGCAAAGATTCTTGAGAGCGTGTCACCCCGGCTGCCATTGGCGATAACAGCCACGCCGCCACAGTTCATGGCGATCTCAGCCGCTTCCAATTTTGTGATCATTCCGCCGCGGCCAGAGGCCGAGGGTCCACTCGCCAGCGCGCGCAACTCTGGTGTCACTTTTGAAATTAGTGGAATTACTTTCGTGCGGTCCGCTACACCTGCCCCTGCCCGTTTCGATTTTGAAGGGTTGTCGGCGCTCAGCAGGCCATCAACATTCGTAAGCAGGACGAGCGCATCGGCCTCCAACCCACTCATTACCAGCGCCGCCAATCGGTCGTTGTCACTAAACGCTACCGAACGAGTGCTTTCTCCAACTATCTCCAGTTCCGCAGTCGAAACTGTGTCGTTTTCGTTGACGATAGGTATGACACTAAAGCCGATCAGCTTTTCCATCGTTCGCCGTAGGTTGGAATAACGTTGCCAATTGCTGAAATCTTCTTCGGTGAGAAGTACCTGGGCGATCTTAATCTCGTGTGTGCCAAACAACCTCTTGTACGCTTCCATCAGCAGACTTTGTCCAACCGCGGCACAAGCCTGCTTCGTGGTCATGTCTTTCAGGCGAGAAGGGTGAAGGCCAAGCCAGCCTCGACCAAGTCCTACTGCACCGGAGGAAACCAGAACGACATGCCGTCCGCCTGCTTGCAGAGCGGCGATTGAGCGCACGATCGGTTCGACCTGCTTCAGGCAGAGGTCGCCCTGAGAGTCCGTGACCGTGCTCGTTCCCAACTTGATCACTACGCGTTTAGCAGCGCGCAATAGGTCGATTCGCTGTTGATGATTTTGGTGTATTGACTCGCTCATACGTTTTGACTCTAACAACTAGAGTACGACATTTACTGAAGTTGTCGAATTCGAATTGCAGTGGTACGACTGCGCGGATCGTTCGGGGGGCTGCAGAGAATCTCAGGACCACAAACAATACCCAGCAACACGGCTGACGGTTCGCCGATATCCCCCCTGCAGGACGCCCTAAGTAATACGCCGGAAATGTAGATGAGTTACAATTCACGCTGATATCGCAATTATCCTCACGGTCCGCCCGCCGGTGATGAACCTTACCCGCTCCAGCAAGAGAGGCTCCGATGACAACGACAGCACAAGCGATTCAGGCCTTGAGTGCTTTTGGCAAAGCCCGTTCTACGGTCCAGGGCACGCCTCTCAACCCCGAGGAACTTCGTAAGACAGATGCGTTTTGGAGAGCGTGTAATTATTTAATACTCGGCATGCTCTATCTTCAGGAAAATCCATTGTTGCGAGAACCTTTGAAGACGGAGCACATCAAAAATCGTCAGCTTGGGCATTGGGGATCAAGTCCAGGATTAGCGTTCATCTACATTCATCTGATGCGGCAGATCAAGAAATATGATCTGGACATGATTTTCCTGGCGGGTCCGGGACACGGAGCACCGGGTGTGCTTGCTCCAATCTATCTGGACGGCAGCTATACCGAAGTGTATTCAGACAAATGCCAGGATGAAGAAGGGCTGCGCGAATTCTTTAAACAATTCTCATTTCCGGGCGGCATAGGCAGTCACTGCACGCCAGAAATGCCCGGCTCTATCCACGAAGGGGGAGAACTCGGCTATGTTCTTTCGCATGCATGTGGAGCGGCATTCGATAACCCAGAACTGATTGTCTCCGCGGTTGTCGGTGATGGCGAGTCAGAAACGGGGCCACTTGCCACTTCCTGGCACATTAATAAGTTTCTGAATCCTATTCGCGATGGGGCCGTACTACCGATTCTTCATTTGAACGGCTACAAAATAAACAATCCCACCGTCCTCGCGCGAATCAGTCACGAAGAATTGGAAAGCCTGATGCGGGGATACGGCTGGACGCCGTACTTTGTCGAAGGCTCGGAACACGAAAGTATGCATCAAGCCATGGCCGCGACGACGGAGTTCTGCGTCACTGAGATTCGCCGAATTCAAACAGAAGCTCGTGCGAACGGGAAAGCCGAGCGTCCGCGCTGGCCCATGATTGTTTTGCGTTCGCCGAAGGGTTGGACGGCTCCGGCGTCAATTGATGGCCATAAGATGGAAGGCTCCTGGAGAGCCCATCAGGTTCCAATTACCGATGTGAAAAAGAATCCAACGCACCTTTCTTTGCTGGAAAGCTGGATGCATGGCTATAAACCGGAAGAACTGTTTGATCAAAACGGAGCTTTGCGTGCCGAATTGAAAGACATCGCGCCAACGGGAACTCGGCGCATGGCTTCAAATCCTCATGCCAATGGCGGCCAGGTTAAGCGCTCGCTTCGCTTGCCCGATTTTCGCGACTATGCTCTCAAATTAGAAAAGCCAGGAGTCCTTCAGGCGGAGAACACACGTCCTTTTGGCACTTTCTTGCGCGATGTCATGAAGCTGAACATGACTAATTTTCGGGTCTTTGGACCCGATGAAACGACCTCGAACAAATTGGATGATATATACAAAGTGAGCAAGAAGTTTTGGATTGAAGAGTATTTTCCGGAGGACGCCGACGGTGGAGAATTGGCCACGGACGGCCGCGTGGTTGAGATGCTTAGCGAGCACATGATGGAAGGCATGCTGGAAGGCTATCTGCTGACTGGTCGTCACGGTTTTATCTCTTCCTACGAGTCGTTTGTTCACGTGATCGATTCAATGTTCAATCAGCATGCCAAATGGCTTTCCATCTGCAATCATCTGTCCTGGCGGGAAAACATTGCCTCGCTGAATTTCCTGATCACCTCCACAGTCTGGCGCCAGGATCACAACGGCTTCACGCATCAGGATCCGGGATTCTTGGACGTAGTCGTAAACAAAAGTGCTGAAGTGACTCGTATTTATCTACCGCCAGACGTTAATTCCCTGCTCTCGGTGGCCAATCACTGCCTGCGGAGTGAAAACTACGTAAATGTCATCGTTTGCGACAAGCAGATGCACCTGCAATTCATGGACATGGATGCGGCAATCAAGCACTGCACCAAGGGAATTGGCATCTGGGAATGGGCCTGCAATGATCAGGGTGTCGAACCGGACGTGGTAATGGCTTCGGCAGGAGACATCCCAACGCAGGAAGCGCTTGCTGCGATCGTTCTCCTGCGAGAAGAATTTCCTGACATTAAAATCCGCTACGTGAACGTTGTCGATCTCTTTAAACTCCAGCCAAGCACAGACCATCCCCATGGACTGACGGACCGCGATTTCAATTCACTTTTTACAGTTGATAAGCCGGTTATTTTCAATTTCCATGGCTATCCCTGGCTGATTCACCGGTTGGCCTACCGGAGAGCAAATCACGAAGGTATGCACGTTCGCGGGTACAAGGAAAAAGGCAACATCAATACGCCAATGGAACTGGCGATCGAAAACGAAATTGATCGCTTTAGCCTCGCGATTGATGTGATTGACCGAGTCCCGCGTCTTCAGGAGATTGGAGTACACGCTAAGGAGAAGTTTCGCAACAAGAAGATTGAGTGTCTCAATTATGCTCACGAGCACGGAATAGATGAGCCTAAAGTGGCCTCGTGGACTTGGCCTTACTAGATTCCCTCTGTTTTCAAACAGCGAATGACCTATGGCGAGCCGGTCTGTAGTCATGCCAGGCCGGTGAGAATCTCAGTTGTGGAGTCGACGATGAACGTTCTTGTCCTGAATTCGGGCAGTTCCAGTTTAAAGTTTCAACTTATAGCCACGGACCGTGAACGCATCGAGAAAAATGCGGATGAACGGATCTGCAAGGGTGAGGTCGAACGAATTGGCGGCGAAGCAATCGTTACCGTCGAATCAGAAAAAATGGCACGGCGGAAATTTACCGCACCGCTGGCCAATCTCTCCGCGGCACTTGAGTACCTGGTGCGGTGGATTTCCTCGAAGGATTCGGAGATTACCCAGATTCAGAGCGCGGCCGATATCCATGCGGTCGGACACCGTGTTGTGCACGGCGGAGAAAAGTTCACCGAATCAGCGATCATTACGGATGAAGTGTTAAGCGGCATCGAAGATTGCATCGACCTTGCCCCACTTCACAATCCCAACAATATAAAGTGCATCAAGTCCGCTCGGCAGATCTTCGGACCAAACATTCCCCAGGTGGCGGTATTCGATACGGCGTTCCATCACTCCCTTCCGGAACAGGCCTATCTTTATGCGGTCCCCTACCACTTGTATCGACGTCATCATATTCGCCGCTATGGATTTCATGGAACTTCGCATAGGTACGTCGCCTATCGTTACCGTGTCATGTGTGGACTCACTCGAGAACAAACCAACGTAATAACTCTGCACCTTGGCAATGGTTGCTCGGCCGCCGCAATTCGGGGTGGCGCTTCTGTTGACACCTCCATGGGGATGACGCCTCTTGAAGGCCTGGTTATGGGTACTCGCTCCGGGGACATTGACCCTGCGATCGTAAATCTCATCGCGACGAAAGAAGGGCTCTCTACTCAAGAAGTGGAATCGCTTCTGAATACTCAGTCTGGACTCCTCGGGATTTCTGGTCTCACAAACGATATGCGCGTTCTGCAATGGGAATTAAAGGAGCATGATGACCGGCGCGTGCGGTTAGCTATCGAGGTGTTCGCTTATCGCGCACGAAAATATATCGGGGCGTTCCTTGCGTGCATGGGCGGAGCCGATGCAATTGTATTTACTGGGGGAATCGGGGAAAACTCAGTCGATGTTCGTGCTCGCATCTGCGCGGGTCTGGAATGGGCTGGCCTGAAGCTCGATCAAGAAAAAAACACCAACGCCGTGGGCAAGGAAGCACAAATCAGCACAGATAGTTCGACTTTACGAGCGTTCGTGATTCCAACAGACGAAGAGTTGCTGATCGCGCGAGATACAGTTCGTTGCATCGCAGGTGTGCCCCATCCCTCTTAATCAGATTCAGCAGTTCGATACGTGAGCGAGCACAATATCAGGATGTGGATCAACCAACGGCAGGAAAAACGTCCGCTGGGTTGCTATTTCGATCCGGCAACCCCTCTGGAGTGGTTTTCAGTAACAAGCTTTTGTTTTGGACCTGTTACGCCCTGTAAACTTTCAAGATAAGTTGTTACCCCGCGATACAGTCCTTCGGCAACTCGCTGGCGCTGACTGCTCTCCAGCAATAGATCTTCGTCGCTGGCATTGCTAAGGAAAGATATTTCAGACAGTACGGCAGGCATGTTCGCTCCAGTCAAGACAATAAATGGAGCCTGCTTCACTCCACGGTTCGTTTCTTGACGGCTGACAAGCTGCAGTCGTTGCGAAAGGGAGCTTTGGATATCTGCGGCAAATTGCTTTGATTCCGCCATTTTTTCATTGCGCGCGATTTTCTTAAGCAGTTCAGGAAGATTATGCAACGAAGATTCGCCCAGTGCATTTTCACGCATCGCCAGGTCTCTTGATTCCTTATTGGTCGCCAGATTCACATAGTAGGTTTCCGCTCCCCGAATCTCGCGACTGTCACTGGAGTTTGCATGTATCGACAGAAACAGGTCCGCGTCTGCGTCGTTGGCAATCGCCGTGCGTTCTTCAAGAGGAACGTGCCGATCGTCTTTTCGCGTATAAATTACCTGTGCGCCGGGAATGTTTTGCTCAATCAGTTGGCCCAAGCGCAACGCCACGTCCAGGCAAAGATCCTTTTCCAGCAGCCCGTGCGGACCCGTCGCGCCGGTGTCGTATCCGCCGTGGCCCGGATCTATCGCAATACGGCTGATTTTTAGGCCCAGTTCACGGGCCAGTGATTGCTGTCCGCTCTGCGAGGGTCCATTTCTTGGGCGGTCGGACTACCATTGTCCATACTTGGAGTGGAGTTCGCTTCGTTTTTCAATGTGTCCGCTGTTTGCGCATGAACTTCAATCAACAAGCGGTATGGTTCTGTAAGCAGCTTGGCCGAAAAGTCATTCGCCCCATCCGCATCCAGAACCAACCGAACCACATCATCACTGTTTTGTGCCGCGCGAACCCACTTGAGCAGTCCATCTTCGGTCGGCACCGTCTTTGGTCCGACGGAAGAAGCTAAGCGCGCATTGTGCAAATCAAAATAGATGCGATCAGGAGAGCTAAGGCGGGCCGATTCATACTGCACAGAATTATCGAGCGTGACTACAATTTCCGCATCGCTCCCCTTACTTGAGGCGTTGATCGCTGTCACATTTGTTGTGCCAAGGCCAGACTTTTGGAAGTCAACTGCCGCGCGAGTGGCCGGCGAATTCGGAATGCTGGAAGTCAGGCTCCGCGTGGCCGCCATTTCCTCCCGCACTTTTCTCTCAATTCCCTTCACCGCGTTGCTGGGCAGGGCAAACCCAGCTGACAATAGCGCAACAATGAGCACCCCCGCCCAAATTCCCCAACCTGGCAATCGTCGGGTCGCACGCGGCTGATAAGTGAGCCCCTGAACTGCCGTCGGGGAGGCAAGGAGGTCGGGCGGCTTACTGGAAACAGATTCGTTAAGGAGCCCAGAGATCGGAACTACTTTGGGGCGGGCCATGAGGTTTGGAGTTGCATCCGGTGTGTTGCTTTATAAACCAGTTCTGAAGACAGCGTTTGAGAACCGGCGGCGTAACCCTCCAGCAAAGTCCGAAAACAAATCTTATTGATGTTTCGTGGAATGCCTCCGCTACGCTCGGCGATCAGCGCCAGAGCATCCTGTTCGAAGAGATCATCACCGCAATACCCAGCAACTCTGAGCCGATGGCGGATGTAGCCCGCAGTTTCTTCCGGCGAAAGCGCTTCGAGGTGCTTTATCACCGTAATGCGCTGCAGCAATTGCGCGAGTTCCTTTCTGTTGCAGTTTTTCCGCCAGTTGTGGCTGCCCCGCAAGGACAATCTGAAGCAGTTTGGAATGCGGCGTCTCGAAATTCGACAATAATCGTACAGTTTCAAGAACCGATTCATCGAGGTTCTGTGCTTCATCAACAATCAGCACAAATCGCCGGCCCGCCAGCATTTCCGCGAACAATATTTCGTTCAGCTTGTTGTGCATGGCCACGAGCCCCATGTTGGCCGCATCAACACCGAGTTCGCTCATCAGGTATTGGAAGAACTCCCGAGAATTACACTGTGTTTGGAATAAGAAAACAGTGCGTGCAGTCTCTCGCAAACCCTCGAGTACCTGATAAAGAAGCGTCGTTTTGCCCATGCCTGGTTCGGCAATCAGCGCCAGGAATCCCCGGTCACCCTGGATCGCTTCCGTCAGCGAATCCAGGGCTTCACAGTGCGTGCGACTCGCGTACAAATAAGCTGGGTCGGGCGTTACCCCGAATGGTTGCTCGCGCAACTGATAGAAATCGAGAAACATGGCCTGACCTCCTTCATCTGACGCCGCAGTTGGAAAACTCCCGAAACTCTTTTCTTTGCGTTCGGCCTATGAAGAACTAAAAAGAAAATGACCTCTCCAGATTTTGCGCTCGGTTGAGGCGGGAACAACAGCGAGCACCTTCCTCAGAACTACTGGCCTGAATTCCCTTCCAGAATGCACGTCCTCCGAGCTTTGTACCTAGAATCGTTGCTTTAGCGAGCGCAACTGAATTTCCCCACGATTAAGCTATTACTCTACTTTGGAGCCGCGATGCACGCAACGCTTGAGCCCCTGAACCAAATTTTGAACTGATTTTTCCGGTCATGACAAGTGGGAATCCTTTCGCGAGCGCACTATTCCATCTCGAAAGTGAGAAACGTAAGTCTACCAGCGCGCTCCACTTGGAGTGCCACCGGGTCCCCAGGTTTGAGTCGGCCAAACGCTGTCTTCAGCTCGTCCACAGTATGAATGGGCGTGCGATTGAAGGTGTGAATGATATCGCCTTCCTGCAGTCCAGAATCCACCGCCAAACGATTGGCGACCGTGGAAGTGACCAGCACACCTGATGGGATGCGCAGAGGGCCAACTACTTCAGAGAGCTCCGGAGTGATTCCCGCACCCAGTATCCCGAGCCGGGGGATCAAATCCTTTGCCGGATCAGAAAAGTCGGCGAGCCGGCTGACATCATGGCTAGGCTCGAGAACAGGAACATCCAAACTTAGTTGTTTACCAGCGCGAACAATCTGCAGATTCACTTTGTCGCCTGAGGTGCGAAGATAAAGACTAAGCGTGAAAAGTGCTACATTATCGACGGGTAAGCCGTCGATAGCCTGCACAACGTCTCCCACTTTCATCCCGGCATGCTCCGCGGGCCCCTCCGGCTCGACATCCGCGACCACGACCCCGGGAGTCTCAGCCAGTCCGAGTCCGCCAGAGAGATCCGGTGTAAGTGTCTGCAAGTCGGCCCCAATTGTTCTCCGCCGCACCCGCCCATACTTGCGAATTTCCTGGACCGCATAGCGAACAATGCCACTAGGAATCGCGAAACCTATACCTTCGTTCCCACCTGACTTTGTATAAATAAATGTATCGATGCCAACGACATTCCCATCCATGTCAACCAACGGACCACCGCTATTGCCCGGGTTAATCGCCGCGTCGGTCTGAATATAAACCATGGGGTCGTCGGGGTCCGGTTGACGCAGCACGGAACTGACCAGGCCAAAGGTGACGGAGTTTTCTAATCCTTCGGGGCTGCCAAAAGCCAGCACGACTTGTCCTTTGTGCAAGCGATCGTAACGGGCCAGGGACAATGTCGGAAGGCCTGCTGCTTCTACCTTCAATACGGCGAGGTCGATTTTCTTGCTGAAGCCGACAACTTGCGCCGTGAGGATTCGCCCCTTGGACTTCAACATCGCCGTCGCCTCCATATCGTCACCGACAGCAGGCGTCAACAGCACCCGTACACGGTCTGCTCCTTTCACCACGTGATAATTCGTGACGATATAGCCATCGGGTTCGAGGATTACCCCAGAACCGAGACTGCGTTCTCTGCCAATTGGGCTGGAAGTCTTATCGTCATCTTCTTCGCCCGTACCGAAACCCGTAACGAGCACTTCGACCACCGCTGGAGACACCTGCCTTACTAGCGACTCAAATGCGCCGCTCATGGCGTGCATCACTTCAGTTCCAGCTTTGGGAGGAGCTGTTTGTGAGTGTGTCGCAAGAGGAAAAACCAAAAATTGAGTAAGCAGAAAATATAGGGCGATTTGATAGTTTTTCAATGGGATTCACCTTTTGATCTCGTAGGCGGAATCTTTTCCAGTCGTAGTTCGCACGCCAGGAATCACCAGCGCAAAAAGTCGGTTCAGTCAGGGAGTAGTACGTGCCCTACTTAAGTAATAACCAAAGCGAGCATATTCCTATCACAAGGCACAACCGCACGATTTCCTTGTAAGTTTCAGCGAACAGACGTGAGGGCGGACTTTATAACCCAGGTTATTGTTTTGTCAACGGAATTTGCTCCCGATTCCCAGTCATCCAATCGTTGATGTACCCGCCTTCCTTCTCGGCATCCTCATCGCTTGTCAAGCAGTCGAATCGCATTGTCACGATACACTTTTCGCAAAACATCATCTGGCAGGAATAAGCCGTAGATATTCCAGCGGCCCTGCCGGGAAGCGTGCGATGGATATTCAAAGTACTCATCGCGTGTTTCCAGAAAGCGATAATGCAGCCGGTACATCTCGACTTCAGGGATTAAATCCGTGCCAAACAATATGCGGTCCGCATACTTCAGAAAGAATTCTCGTGCTGTGTAGGGTTGGCGTCCCAACTCCGCGCAGCGGGCGCCTATATCAACGTGTAGATTGGGGTTCTTGTCGAGCAGGTTGCACACATAAGCCAGATCCTCGGGATGCTCAGCCACGTGCGCGCCGACAAAGGTTGTTTCAGGATGGCGTTCAATGACTCGATCCCTCTGCGCCAGAAGTTCCAGCTTGCCGTAGTATGATCCGTGAAAACTCCACTCCGGATGAGCGGCCAATTCCTCATAACGCTCGTTATGGGCGTCGATGGGCTCAAAAAAGGCGTCGGGATCGGCAATGTGATACATGATCGGCACACGAAGCTCCGCGGCCTTTTCATAAATCGGATCCAAACGCTCATCATCTATACGCAACAAGCTACCGTCGCTGTCGCGCACCTTGGTCCCCAGATCTTTCCAGATCTTCAGGCCACAAGCCCCATGTTCAACTAGCCTTTCCAAACGCTCAACAGAACGTTGAACGAATCCAAGCGACTGCACATCGCTCCAATCCATCCAGCCGTATGTCGCGAAGCGATCGGGTGCCACTGAGTGGAACTTACGAATCATCCGCAGCGCGGCTTCACCTGTGCGCATCGTGATGTTGACAATACGCTCGATACCGCACTCATCCATAGTTCGCAGTACTTCCTTGGGTTCCTGCGCGTCCAAATGATTGTGATAGTCGACGACTGGATATTTCGGCCGAACAACTTCGTGCTGTGGGGCGGCAAGCATCGAACGAGGATGGAAATCGCTCAGTCGTAAATCGACCTCCGCACGCGCCGTTACCATTGCTACAAAGGGATCTTTGTCCGTCGGAGGATTCCTCATTTTTGCTCCTTGTCTCAAAACCAATCGAAGCCTATCGTAACAAAAGGAAAGCCCGCTTGCGGGTCATGAACCACAATTGTTCTTTTCTTGCGGAGTCAACGATTGATCCTATCTTTAGTGTTCACGGAGTTCTGATGCCATCATCCAGGCCACTTTATTTCGTTGCAACCCTCTCTCTGTTGATCTGTTTCCGCGCCTCTCTAGCCGCCGGCCAGGACTCCTACCTTTTCAACGTCCATCCCGGTAAGGCCGAAATCCGTATACAGGGAGATACACTAACGCTCAAGAACGATATCCTGACTGCTACCTGGTCAACCGCGGGAGGTAAACTCCGCGGCGTCTCTTTTGCTGGAACTTTTCTGGATTCGTCCGTTGCCTTGCCCGAGAATGTTTTCACACTCGTTTTTGCCGATGGTCGAATGCTAACTGCCGACACATTGCCGATGATGGCCGGTCCACGAATCGAAGTTATCTCACCTGAGCCAGAGTCTGCCAGCCTTGAAGAACATTCTGCAGGTAAACGCCTGATAGTCCAGTTTGAAGACCCCGTGACCAAGCTTGCCATACGCTGGTCAGCCATCCTTCGCGATGGAGACAATTTCATTCGCCAAGAGATCGAACTTTCAGCAACTCAAGATACCGCGATTCACCAAGTACGCGTCCTCGAGTTCGCTCTTCACTCCGCACAGGTTCAAGGCACGGTGAGCGGTTCTCCAGTTACTGCTGGAAATCTTTTCCTGGGATTTGAACATCCTCTTTCGCAGTGTTTCGCGAAAAGCGATCAGGTCCACTGCTCGATCGAGCGCCAATTGCCTCTCAAAGCGGGCCAAAATATAAAGTTCTCCGCCGTGATAGGCATCTCGCCATCTGGTCAGATGCGTCGTGGCTTTCTGAATTACGTCGAACGCGAACGCGCTCATCCCTACCGGCCATTTCTTCATTACAACTCCTGGTACGACATTGGTTATGGCAACCGGTATGACCAAGCTGCTGCGCTGAATGTAATCCATTCTTTTGGCGAGGAACTAAGCGTAAAGCGCGCAGTGAAACTGGATTCATTCCTCTTTGATGATGGCTGGGATGATCCTCGCTCGCTGTGGAGTTTTGACTCTGGCTTTCCCGATGGATTTACGCCTTTGAAAATCGCAGCAGCTAAGTATGGTGCCGCTCCAGGCATCTGGCTTTCTCCATGGGGCGGATATGACGATGCCAAAGTGCAACGGATAAAATACGGACGGCAACAAGGCTTTGAGATGAATGAAGGAGGGTTCGCGCTCTCCGGGCCAAAATACTTCGCGCGCTTTCGCGCGGTCACTTTGGACTTCATTCGTGAGTATGGAATCAACCAGTTCAAGATTGATGGCACCGGCAACGTGAACAGTGTTTTCCCGGGGAGCGAATTCGATAGCGACTTTCACGCCGCCATCAGCCTGATCGGAGAATGGCGTGCCTTGAAACCGGATATTTTTGTCAATCTGACAACCGGAACCTTTCCGTCTCCCTTCTGGCTGCGCTATGCCGATTCGATCTGGCGAGGCGGCGAGGATAACAGTTTTGCAGGTGTCGGGCCGTGGCGCGAAAAGTGGATTACCTACCGCGATGCGGATACCTACTCGGGGATCGTAAAAAAAGGGCCGCTATTCCCGCTGAACTCCCTCATGCTGCACGGAATCATATACGCTCGTCAGGCTGACCATCTGAATGATGATCCTTCGCATGCCTTCCTTCATGAAGTGCGCGATTATTTTGGCAATGGAACTCAATGTCAAGAAATGTACATAACGCCGGCCCTGCTGTCGGAAAAAAACTGGGATGACCTGGCGGAAGCCGCCAACTGGTCGCGCAGAAACGCGTTGACCTTGGCGGATACGCATTGGATTGGTGGAGACCCGGCAAAACTTGAGGTCTATGGTTGGGCCTCGTGGTCAACGGAAAAAGGAATTCTCACTTTGCGCAATCCCAGCGACAAGCCTCAGAATTTTTCCCTGGACGTTCGAGACGCCTTTGAGTTGCCTCCCGGTGCTCCACAGAAATTCAGCTCCCGGTCGGCCTGGAAACAGGATGTGGACCAAAATCCACTTCTAGTGGAGGCAGGTAAGCCCCTCACGATTCATTTGGCTCCCTTTGAGGTGATGAACCTCGAGGCGATACCTGTGCAATAGATTCAAGTCCGGCTTTCGTTTTAATTCTTTTTGTTTCTTTTTCTTTCGCTTGTAAGTACACTCATTTCTGAACAAGAGCCGCCGTCGAGGCGTAAACTCTTCGGTGTGAAAGCATGTGCCTTTCCAGAGGACTTCACTGAGATGAATCGCCCTGTTTACAATAATCAGCAAATGAATACTTCTCGATTGCCTTCAACGTTCGGAAATAGGTGTGCGCTGCTAGCATTGCTCTTCTGCGCCTCGGTGACCTTGCTTTTCACGGGGTGCCACGACAAAACCCCTAATTCCGTACCCACGGCATCGGCGCCCGCAAAATCTGAGATTACGGTTGCGCAGTCAGCGAGCGGAATTATTTTGCGTACAAGGTCGGCCGAATTCGATTTGTCCCCCTCAGGGGCTCTGCAGGCCACGCTGCTGAAGGATGGAGCGAGGAGCACACTGGATGCAAAGCCGCCTGAAGCGCGCGCAAATGGTGACCATATCGAAAAAGGAGTTCCCGGGCGTAGTGCTTGATGTGGAAAAAGCCAACGTAGTGGAAGCCATGGGTAAACTTGGAACTCTTGGCAAGCATGTCGACGTCACTGGAAAAGTCCCCGGCACTGATCTGGAAGAAACTCTGACGATCGAAGTGTATGACTCGTTCCCCAACCTCGCATTGCTTTCCCTTCAACTGCGAAATGGCGGCCAAAACAATATTTCTCTTGATTCCGTGGATCTCCAAAAACACATTTTTGCGGCTTCGGCTCCATCCGAAGACTCAGCTCATCCGCTTTGGACATTCCAAGGCTCCAGCCTGCACTGGGGAAAAGATGAGATTTTTCCTCTCCCGGCTAAGTTTTCCCAGGAAAATCCATTTGGAGCGCCAGTAGCTGTGAAAGGCGATCTCGGCCAAGCAGGCGGAGGGATTCCTGTCTTGGCTTTCTGGTCGCGTACTGTCGGCGAAGCAATCGGCCATATTGAAACTTTGCCTCTCGTCCTTTCCATGCCGGTGAAGACAACGCCAGAGGGACAGGTTCAAGCAAGTGTCAGCATCCCGGCAAAAACAGTCTTGAAACCAGGCGATGTTTATTCCACTCCCCGCACCTTCCTGACTGTGTATTCCGGCGACTTTTATTCCCCGCTCAAAACCTGGTCGGACGTGATCGATAAAGAAGGCTTGAGCAAGCCCACGAACAACGACGAGAACTACGCCGTTTCCTGGTGTGGCTGGGGTTATGAGTTTGCGGTAACACCGAAACAGATGCTCGACACCATTCCCAAACTCAAGGAGTTGGGCATCCATTGGGCCACGTTAGACGATGGTTGGTTCAATAATTACGGCGACTGGCAACCACGTACGCAAGCTTTTCCCGGCACGGCCATTCAGGACATGGTCAAGAGCTTTCACGACCAGGGATTGAAAGTGCAGCTTTGGTGGCTTCCGCTCGCGGTGGAAGACGGCCATTTCGGGTATGGTGGGCGAAAATATGTAGTTTCCGACGTTGTAAAGCAGCACCCCGACTGGCTAGTGCTCGATGAGCACGGGAAACCCGCAACCATGGCGCGCAATCTGGCCACACTTTGCCCTGCCGTGCCAGAGGTTCAGGCTTATTACAAACAGCTCACCGAGAGGTTTATTCGCGACTGGGGATTCGACGGCAGCAAGCTGGACAATATCTATTCCACTCCACTCTGTTACAACCCCAAGCATCACCACAAATCCCCCTACGACTCGGTTTACGCAATGGGAGAGGTATACAAAACTATTTTCGAGACCACTCGCGCACTCAAGCCGGACAGCGTCACGCAGAGCTGCCCCTGCGGCACTCCTCCCAGCCTCGCTTGGTTCCGCTATATGGATCAAGCGGTAACTGCCGATCCCGTGGGCTCCATTCAGGTTCGTCGGCGCATAAAGATGTACAAAGCGCTTCTCGGACCGCGCGCGGCCGTTTACGGGGATCACGTCGAACTTACACGCATCACGGGCGCCGATACAGACAACGAGCAAGACCTTGGCGACGATTTTGCTTCGACCCTTGGAACCGGTGGCGTCCTTGGCACAAAATTCACTTGGCCAGATTACGGCCCCAAGTTCAAGGGAGTCTTCCTCAACTCCGAAAAGGAAGCCCACTGGAAACAGTGGATCAGCTTGTACAACGAGAAGATGCTCTCAAAGGGCAACTTCCTGGACCTATATGTTTACGGGTTTGACGCTCCGGAAGCGTATGCGATTGAGAAGGGTGGGCATGTCTACTATGCCTTTTATGCACCCACGTCACCTGCCCCCAAAGCAACGGCCGCTTCGTCAAAGTGGAGCGGGCAAGTAGAATTGCGCGGACTAGCCGCTAAAAACTACCATATCTCCGATTATGTTCACGGAAAGGACTACGGGGTAGTGAGCGGACCCACGGCGAAGCTGAATGTAGATTTCGTCGACTACCTCTTGCTAGAGGCCACTCCCGCGCCCTGAGTGCGAATGGCGATTCGATCTTCAGCGTGAAGTTATCGGCGAAGTGGTTCGGCTCGTAACCGGAGTAGCATTCTTTCGTAGGAATGCGTCCCGGTGCTTAGCATCACGGTACGCTTCCGTACCTCCAGCCCGTGTCACCGATAAAGCACCGGCGACATTTGCAAATTTCAAGCAATCTTCCACCTTCGCTCCGCGTATAAACTGATGAACAAAACCCGCGTTAAAACTGTCGCCCGCTCCCACCGCGTCGGCCATATCAACCATCGGCGGAAATGCGGAAAATCTTTCCCCAGAAACTTGCGCCACGGCACCCTGCGATCCCTTCTTTATCACCACGATCGGTACCTTCTTCGCCAGAATGTCCGCCGCTTTATTCACATCATCAACTTGAGCCAGTTTGCAGGCCTCGCGTTCATTTGGAAGCAGAATATCCGTATATTTCAGAAGCAATTGAATTTCGGTCGACCAGCGATCTTCTGGATCGTCATTTGTGTCTAGCGAGGTGGTAAGTCCCGCGTCTTTCGCTTTGCGGAATATGTCGATAAGTGAAGCCCTCAGCCCTTTTTGCAGAAAATAGGAAGAGACATGCAAATGCTTGGCACTGAAGATAAAAGGCAGATCAAGGTCTTTTTCAGTCAAATCATACATGGTCCCGGGATAGGTCAGAATGTAGCGCTGCTTGCGCTGCGGCAGTATCACCGTCAAGCCGGTCGTCTTACCAGCCATTCGGCGAACTCGGGAGATATCCACGCCACTCTCACCCAGCCGTTTCAAACAAATCTCTCCGAAAGGATCACCGCCGATGGCGGAACTGAAACTGACTTTATTTCCCAGGCAAGAAAGATTGTGCGCAAAGATAGCGGACGAACTTCCGAGGGTGATGCTGAGATCCTTGGCCAGGTGTTCATGCTCCAGGATTAATTCAGGCGGAAGTCCATACAGAATCAAGTCCAGGTTTAACTCGCCGATCACGCTTACTTCAAAAGTAGCCAAGGCCTTCTCTCCTGTGATTTCAATCTAGAACGACAACACGCGTCAGGTTCTTCGGCTGGTCAGGGTTCAAACCTTTACTTAAGCCCGTGAAAAAACCCAGCAGTTGGCACGGCACGATATAAGGCGCAAGCAGCGTCAATTCTCGTTCGCCTGCGTTAACTTCAATGACCAGGTCAGATGATTCCCGGATGGCCGTATTGGCATGATTGCAGATGGCGATGATCACTCCACCCAGCGCTTTCATTTCAGAAAGCACCTCGACCTCGGCCTTTTGCGCTGTGTCGCTCAGAAAGAAAGTCAAACACGTTGCCGAACTGACAATGGCCTTGGGTCCATGCCGGAATTCAAGCGCATGGAAAAACTGGCTGTACGAGCAGGACATTTCCATGACCTTCAGGGCCGCTTCTCGGGCAATTCCATGGAAGGGGCCCTGTCCCAGGAAAATATAATCGGCAAAGCTATGCTCCGCTGCAAAAGCCTCTATCTTGGTGGTCACATTCAGCAGGCTGGACTCGAATACTCGCGACATTGCCTGCAGGTCAGCGACAAATTGCCCATTTCCGGCCCGGCGGGCGGCCAGAACTTGCAGACTTAATAGCATACTCGTGAACGACCGCGACATCACCGTGCTTTGCTCATCCGCGGCTCGAAGCACGATCGTGCGGCCACAAGCTCTCTCAAGGTCGGAACTCTGTGCACATGTGATGCCCACTGTCGGAATCCGCAATTCGTCCCGCAGCACTTTTGCAGCGCGCACGGCTTCAGAAGTATGACCGGACCGCGAAATGATTACCGCTTGAATATTTTCGCCTTCTGCCTGTAACAATTTCGGAAATAACAACACTTCCGACGCCGGTATCGCTCGCGCCGGCATGCCGGTCAAAAGCGTCCAGGAAGTCGCAGCACACTCCGCCAGGTAGAAACTAGTGCCGCAGCCAATAAAAATCCATTCACGCTTTCCGGTGCTCTCCTCAAGAATCTTCCCTATCAACGGGCTTGCGGATATCTCCGCAATTACGGCTCTCCATACGGCTGGCTGTGACAGTATCTCTTTCCAAGTGTGTGAATCCGGGTAGCGGTTTTCATTGCTGGTCATGTGCGCCGATCCTGAAACAGAATGTAGGTAGCTCTTCCTCAAACAAGTGTGACATCGACCTTTGCTTCGCGGAGCGATTTCAGGTCACTTTTTGGTATGCCTTTATCCGTAATGCATTCGTGGACTGCCGAAGTAGACAGAATCAACGACAAGCTACGTCGGCCGAATTTGCTCGAATCACAAACCACCACCGTCCGGCGTGCAGATTCCGCCATCGCTTTGTTTGCCCTCGCTTCCAGCAGATTCGGAGTGGTCAACCCGTAGGGCACGTCGAATCCGTCAACCGCCAGAAACAACAGGTCTGCACTTAGCTTCCTCAGCGATTCTTCCGCAAGCGGGCCGACAAGCGAAAAGGAATTCTTTCGCAACACTCCACCGGTCATGATCACTTCGACTGCCGAATCCGCAAGCTCGGCCGCGATGTTGATCGCATTTGTTATGACGGTCAGATTTCTTAACTGACGGCAGCACCTTGCGATTGCCGTGGTGGTCGTTCCCGAGTCCAGGATGATGACTTGGCCCTTCCCAATCATTCGAGTGGCCGCCGCTGCAATCCGCAATTTGTCTTGACGCCGGAGACGCTCTTTCTCTTTCAGCGAGATATCCATCAGCGCGCCAGTCTTCACCGGCAGGGCGCCGCCATGGCTGCGTTCAAGTTGACCCTGTTGATGTAGGAACTCCAGATCCTTGCGGATGGTTATCAACGAAGTCCGGAAGTGCTTTGCAAGATCGCGCACCAGCACGCGCCCGTCGGCTTGCAACAGTTCCAGTATGGCGCGACGGCGCTCTTCACTCAGCATCACAGTTCCCCGTAAAATGGGCGATTTTCATGTTTTCATTCCGCACGCAAAGGCATAACCGTCGAGCACTTCCAGAATCTTGCTCTGAATCAGCTCGAGAGGTTCATTCCTCAATCGCCCCTCGCGGATTTGCCCCGCTTGTGTCGGCAAATATTGGCTGATTAAAGAAATGGGAGCAGGATTACTATGCAGGTTTGCGATCAGCCTTTGTATCGCGGCTTGGACTTCTGGGTTTGGCCAGTAGTACCTCGCGCGGTCGCTGTAACTGAATTGTCGCGCAATTCGCAACGATTCCTCATCGCCATGGTAGTGATCCTTCCAATACACCGGATTCGCAATCATGGCATTTTCCAGAGCTTCGCATACCTGTGACAGCTTTAGGGAAACGCGCGCACCAAGCCATTCATTTTCGATGGCCGCCAGTCCAAATATAGCCTCGCGAAACGCAAATGTTAGCCACGGGCCTACTTTCAGGATGGCGAAATGGTCGACGACCATTTGTTTAAGTGCTGACGACGTTTGATAGTCCGTTGAATGCGCTTCAAAGACTCCGGTCCAGTTACGCATTAGAGTATCTGACAGCTCAACGGTTTTGGCCGAATCGTATGTGTACACGTTCGAGTCACCGAACTCCACACCGGGCTGTACCACCACAGCAATCACCCGTTCCCAGGCGGCGTCTAGATCTCGTGCTCGGAATGCTTGCCGCGCTGTTTCAAGTGTACGAGTAAGATCCGCCGGGCGAGTAGTCTCCGGCGCTATAAATTCCGCTTGCTCCCCGCCGGGAATCGGCACTTCGGTGCCAATTACATACAGCGGAGCTTCGGATCCCGCTGGAAGCTCCTGGTGCGCCTCTTCCGCGGCTTTGCAAAGCTCCGCAGCTCGGGCACTCACAATTTCCTCGTCCAGTGGTTTGTGACGGTCGCCCTCGTCATCTGCACAGTGCATGCTGGCGTCAAGATGAATCTTTGTGAATCCCGCGCGGACATAATCACGAACCATCGCACATCCCTTTGCCATTGCGTCGACGGCTGGCTCCTTGCGCCAAACATGCGGACCAAGGTGATCTCCGCCCAAGATCAGTCGCTCCGCCGGAAATTGCAATTCCCCGGCAAGTTCCCTAACGAATTTCGCAAAATCCGCAGGTGTTTGCCCCGTATAGCCGCCAAATTGATTGACCTGATTCGATGTGGATTCAATCAGCAACAAGCTATCGTTTCGTTTGGCCTGAGCGATGCCCGCTTCCAGAACCTGCCGGTTCGCCGAGCAAATCGAAAATATGCCGACAGCTTGCCCGGCTCGGTTTTGCCGCACTATTTTCGCCAGCCCGGCAGTACCATGAACCAGCGAAATGCTTTTGGCGATCATGGATTGCCTTTGCTTTCTAGTGTCGCGTGAGGCTCCAAATCCCAGGACTTCGCGGCATTCAGTTGCGCATTCACTCTCTTTATATTTGCTGCGCCAACCGAAAGCACCCAATCTTCAAGCGCATTCGGCCCTTTTTGAACAAGTACTTCTACCCCATCTTTCCACGTCGCACGTCCGCACAGGATGCCGCTAAAAGGAACTCCAGCTTCCTCGGCCAATTCCAATCCGAATAGAAACGTTTCGTTGCTCACGCCTTGGGAAAGATAAATGAACGGAATGGAAGCTGCCTCTGCCGCGCGTTGATACAGTTCCAATGCCTCAGAACGGCTGTGGACGATCTCACTTCTAGCGCTTGGCGAGCCTGCCACAAAATCAAGATTTACCGGCACGCCCACTTTCAATACATCCACCCGGTACTGTGGCCGTGAAAACTCAATCATGCCCTTTGTGACCACCCTTGGCTTGATTCGAGCGAACTCCGCGCTCTTTTCCTCCAAGCCTTCCGCATAGCTCACCAATTCCAGAAAGAATGGTACATCAGCCGAGGCGCATTCAGCGCCCACACGTTCTACGAACGCATGCTTCTTCTCATTTATCACTGCGCTGCTGGTGCTTGAATAATAGAGCAGCAACTTAATGCTGTCTGCTCCCTCGTCAACTAGTTTCTGTACTGACCATTGGTCCAGCAGACCTGGCATTCGCCCTGGAACACTGATGTCGTAGCCTGTCTTCTCGTAAGCCAACAAGAGCCCACAGCTCGGAGCCCTACCGCGTGCTGCCGTCAACCCGTACTCCGGGTCAAGCAAGATCGCACTCGCGTAGAGAGTCAGCGATTTACTCACGGCCTCTTTGTATAGCACCAATTTTTCGGTTGGCACGCCTTCGGCGGCAACGTTCATGGCCTTAGCAAACAATTTGCGCAGCGCACTGCGCTGGTCGATGGCCAGCGCCGCTATCACTCCGCGCTTGTCGGCAACTGCCTGTAAGCCTCTCTTCTTCCCTGCTGCCATTACAGCGGTCATTTAATTCTTTCCGCTAACCCAAACGATTGCCCCGCGTTCCACTGGTGGCAATGTAAACTCGACTTTGTCACCGATTCTCTGGCCCCGCAAAACCTGCCTTTCGCCAAGAAAAGGAAGGAAGGTAAGTTCGGTCCCCATTGCTACGGGTATTCTCACACGTATGTTGGCTGCCGGCACCGGAATTGCCACTTTGCTCGGAACCAGTCCCCCGAAATTTGCAAGGAACGCGTGCGGAGTTCCATCTACCATTCCAAAATTCGCAGCAACGGTTGGCGGCGCATCGACTTCCATCTCGCCCTTTACGATAACAGCCTTCAACAATGCGGCGGGAGGATTCGCAGTCGCTGTCGCGAAATCATGGTCCAGCGCTTCGAAATAGGTACGCGCGGGATCTGTCGGCAGAGCATCTCGCATAGCCGCGGGAAACCCTGTCGCATCTGTACCGCATACAACAATACGTCCTCCGTGTTCAGCAAATCTCTTTAATTCCAGCTTTTCAGTCTCACTCAGCACACCAACATTCGGCAGCACCAAAACCTCGCCGCGATAGGACGCCAGCGTTCGAGGTGTCACGACCTGAAATTCCCGATGGGCCTGAATCAGCGACACCAGCGTGCCCCGGTAGGAACTGAGGAAGCCAGGATGACTGTAATCGCGGCTCTTGGGCGAAAAATAGACACCAACAGGGTTCATCGGCACTCGCGGTAAATAGAGTGTCTTCTCGTTTTTTTCAATCCACTCGAAAATTTGCTTTCGGGTTGCTGGATCATTGGACCCAGCCATCTCATGTCCGGGCGCGTCCCAGAAATTCGCTCCGGCGATTACCTCAGACATTGCCAGATTCTTCATGGCATCACGTGCGTCAACGCCTTTATCGCCATCCCACGAATAATTCAATATCCAGGTAGCTTTTCCTTGCGCGAATGCTCTGAAAGTAAGCATGCCCGCCTGATACAGGAACCAATCCAGCTGCGTGCGCGAGGCGGCCATGTGCTCGCCATTCCCAAACTCATACTCGTGCGCGATAGCATCCGTCACCGCATACATCTGATAGACATCAGCGCCCACTCGCGGCGCTTCTTGCTCAATGCCCGGATAGATCTCGGGAATAACCATGATGTTTGGATTTACCGTGCGCGCATTCTCCCGGATCTCACGCATGAACTCCGTCATCGTCGCGATTCGAAAATCGATCCACTTGCGAAAGTTTACGTCCTGAAAATCACCCAGTTTGAGATCGTGCTTAGCGTCCAGTCCCGTTTCCTTGCGAAACGCAGCAACCGTCGCGTCATCGAAGCTCGCCCACGAATCTTCCCATCCATCAAAGTGCGTCATCCAATAGGGGATATCGACGTAGATTCCGTCAATCCCTGTCCCGGCGATCTGACGAACTCGTTCCATGTACGTCTTGCGCCAGTCTTTGGCGTACGGACTGATCCATACATCTTCATCGCCAGGGCGGATCCAGAACGCTGCCTTCGCATCGAACAAAGCTGGTTCACCAGTAATCTTCCGCTGCAGCCATTCGGGATGGTCCTTCATCACGGAATGTGCGGCCTTATCGGCATTTGCTGTGATGCACTCGGTTCCTGCGATGTAAACGAAGGCCTTGTTCTGCGCCTGATGAGCGGCTCGCGAAAACTCGGAAATTGCCGCAAGCTTTTCGGTGGGGTCCAGATAACTCTCGTATCTGCCGGGAATGTCGTTGTCTATTTCAATGCCAAAGACGTGGGCATTCTGTGCGTCCCGCAGAGTCGTTGCCGCTTTAGCGGGATCCAGTCCATAAGCGCCGATGCGCACGTAATTCGTCCAGTTCTGGACAGGCTGCTGGGCGGCTATGACTGTTACCAACCCAACCGCCAGTAGTACGGATGCGAGGATTGCCGCAATTTTCATGTCCTCACTCCTCCCATTTGCTCGGAAACATTCAGTCTGAGTGTGCGAAGTAACCCAATCACGAGACCTTCGCCGAAATCGCATTTGTCACAATTGTGAACTGGAACATATGCGGCAGTATCTTGGACACCACTCTCCATGAACACGCGCCGACACATCATCTCCGCCTTCCCGGCTAGAACTGGAAACGCAATCCAAACTGCATCGTCCTCGGCGAGTTAGCATCAAAGGTCACTTGGCCAAACGTGGAGGCATCGACTCCCGGCGCACCAGGTGCCCACCCCAGATTGGGGAATCGCGAATCTCGGGGTATTTGTAAAATTAAAGAATTCGCCGCGCAATTGCAGGGTCATACCTTCATGAACAGTAAATTCCTTGCTGAAGGTCACGTCCATGTTGTGAATGCCATCCGCGCGCAGGCTGGAGAAATACCTCGGCGCATTGCCCGGATTTTGGTCGCCCGGATCCGCGAAGCAATTTGGATTCAGCACGGATGTTGAATACGGATTAACACTCCAGTGCCATTTATCTGTTGATTCAGATAGTTGGACGCCGCTTGATGATAGTTGAAACCGCTGGAGAGCTTCGAACAGATCTCGTTTGGCCTTTGGTTCCCATCCTGAAGTCGTGGACTTGCCATCGAGACCGGAAGTGGCTGTCCCGACTGTTTCGTGATTAGCGCAGAGATGGACCATCCACCCACGATGCCGTCCACAACTCGATTCATGTCCCGCCCAATCCATAGCCCCCGGCCTACTGGCACATCGAAAATGGCAGCGAGGACAAAGCGGTGCGTCGCATCGTTTGCGCTAAGCGCATATTCGTTCTTGGGACGGTCGTTCTGCTGCGGGTTTCCAAGATTCAGATTGCCCACAAACGCATTAGCTCCGATCGATGAGTTGTCCGTTGCCTTCGAATAGGTGTAGTTTCCTTCGAGGCTGAAGTAATGATTCATCCGCTTCTGAAAGCGCACCTGCATGGCGTTGTACCAGGAATTTGCTCCAAAATTCGGCAGCGCTTGGAAAGTTCCGGCAAACTGCGGATACGGTCTCAGCAGGTAATAAAGTGGAATTTGACCTTGGTTATAGAAAGACGAAGGGGCATTGAATAACTGCTGTGGACCGGGTACAAAATACTGCGCAAATGGATTGTCCACTAACTGATTGAGGTAGGCCGACACGCAACTATTCGCGTCACAATCCGCTGCTCCGCTGGGATCGGCCACATGTTCCTGCGCTGATATTTGCGACAACAGGGTCGACGATACGAAGTTCCGGTTGCGCGTACTCGAGTAGCCTCCCCACGGGAGATGATTGCTACGATTTGCCGAATAGTCGACTCCGACGGTAACTTCCCACGGGAATAGGTGTTGAACCCCGAGATTCCACTGAAAGACATCCGCGTTACGAGCTTGTTCCGTGCCAAGATTGTTGCTGTTATCAAAGCCCCAAAGCGCCAACTTCCCAGCACTAGCACCCTGTGGAACTGGTATTCCGTTTGGAAATGGATTCTCCAGCGTGACCGAAGTATTTCTTGTCACGTTGTCGTCCAACGAAAACTGTGCATTGGCGCTGGACCCGAAAGCCGTGCCCACATATTGAAAGTTTGTCGCCGGGCTCATCCCGTAATACACGCCGACTCCGCCCCGAACAACAGTATTAGTAGCAATTGAGTATGCGAACCCGAGTCGCGGTGCGATATTGTTACGGTCCACTGGCACGCTCCGTCCCAAACCGCCCTGATTGGCAAACAACGTCGTTCCTTTCAACTCGGTCATGGCTGTCTGTGTGGGGTCGAGACCGTTGGGTAACGCCACGGTAATCCCCGTGTCCCCTGTGAAATCGCTGAATTGGGTCAGATTGTGCCGTACGGTGTATGGAGTACTCCACTCGTAGCGCAGCCCCACGTTGATCGTCAGCCGAGCGCTTAATTTCCAGTCGTCCTGTACGTAAAATCCGGTCTCCCAGGATTTATCAGCCACCGATGGTTGAACGATGATTGAACTGCTCGGATCGGCCCAACCCATCATCATGGTCGCGAAGGAGTTGCCGTCTGCCAAATTGCTGTCGTTTGGGAAGGCCCCCGTGATGCTCTGCGGGAAATAGAATGATCCTGTCGGATAGTTTGGCTGCCAGAAATTGTTCAAGAACTGGCGTTGCTCAAACCCGAATTTAATCGTGTGCGCATGACGTATCAGCGCAATGGAAGAGGAATAGGAAAAAAGAGAGTGTGCGAAATTCGTGTAGGTGCAGCACTGTGTATACATCGAAATGTCGTTGTTCGCCGATCCATCCACGAGAAGTTGCGGCATGCGATCAACTCCATTCGCTTGCGCTAGATACGCTGGAAATCCTCCTCCTTCTGCCGTCGAGGGGGTCATAATCGGCCTCACTGGCCCATTGACTCGATCAAGCCCAAACCGGCTCACCCAGATCGTCGTCGGTGTTAACGACCACGTGTATTCCAGTCCAACGTTCTGCGCATTAGTAATTCCGTTAAAGCCATCATTCGAATTTGCGCTCCCGATAACGAAGGGTGCATCGTAGTCGCTGTGCAAACGGCTATAACGTCCAGTAATACGCTGCTTCTCATTGATTTGGTGATCGATTTTTACGTCAAATTGATACTGCGGCGAATCCACCACCACCGTTTGGCGAAAATTATTGGTTGCTCCTGCTCCCGGAATATTGGGTTCCGGGTAGAGACTGAGCAACTTTTGCCCTTCGGCAGTAACCAGTCCAGCCTGGTCCAGGCGATTTCCTGGGACCACCGAACGTGTGCATCCTTGCGTTGGATCGGTTGGGTCATTCGGCACGCAGTTGAATGGGTTGTAAATCGTCTGCGTGCCCAGCAACTCAGAGAAATCACCGGTGCGCATCAAGTCGGTGGGCACTGTCCCCGAAACGATCAAGGGTGAGCTCTGCACGATCTTCTCGAAATCGACAAAGAAGAATGTCTTTTCCTTGCGAATCGGACCGCCCAGGGAGAATCCGTATTGATTACGCGAGTAATCGGGCCTAGGGTCTCCGTAAGCATTGGAGAAGAAATCGTTGGCATTCAGGGCAGATCGCTGACCAAACCACCACCCGCTACCGTGGAAATTGTTTCCTCCCGATTTCAATACCATGTTCACAACTGTCCCGCCGTTATTCCCGTACTCCGCAGAGAAACTGTTGTTCTCGACCTTAAACTCCTGCACCATTTCGACCAGTGGCTGGTAATAAACGTTCGATGTCGCCCCCTCTCCCTGCTCTGGTGCGCTGGTCAGCGCACCGTCAATTCTCACCTCGGCTGTAGCGTTTCTTTGCCCGTTCGACACAAAGTTCGTTCCCGCGGGGTATGAATCATTCATTCCAGAACCTGTTGTCTCTGTCACTCCAGCGGCCAGGAACACTAACCCGAACATACTTCGGTTGATTAACGGCAAATCTTTTACATATTCGTTGGTAACATCTGTACCCAGCGTGGCATTCCCGGTATCCAGCAGAGGCAATTGTTCGGTTACCGTCACACTTTCAGATACAGTTCCGGGTGACAGTTTAAAATCTAGCGTCGCTTGCTGGTCCACACCTGAGCACGACTCCCTTGCGCTCTTGGGGAGCCAGATTGGGGGCCTCAGCCCGAATCGAGGTGGGCGTCGGCCGCAATCCCGTGAATACATAGTTTCCACGGCTGTCCGCCACCTGACTCGTCGATATATTCGTTGCCTCGTCGGTGAGGGTTACCTTGGCGCCAGGCACCACCGCGCCGCTCGAGTCCGTCACCACGCCCGTCAGTTGGGCGGTATAGGTGGATTGCGCATCCACTCGCGTCCCAACAAAAGACCCCAATAACAAGAAGAAGGCCCACAGCGAAATGTTTTCGTGAAGCTATTTCTCACAAATCGCATCCCACACCCCCTAAATATTGCCTCTGACACCCGAAACCCTCGAGGTTTCTATTTCTTTCGCTTTGCTTCTTTTACTTTCTTTTGGTTACGTTGTCAATTCCTTTTGTTTTCTCGGGCAGACGCAGAATTCCCGTCCCAGCGGAGCGGCAGGGTAATTTGGTCGCACAAAGGAATGAACTGCCCTGCTTGCTTCGGAGGTTCCAGGTCGTCTTATGGTTGAGGCTGTGGGAATGATCGAGATTCAGGCTTCAAGCGGTTCTGTCGCAGAACACGGAATGTAGCAGTCAGCTAAACACACGTCGACGACATCAAGCCAATACAATGGTTCTCAAAAAAGGAAATGTATCCCGCAGGCGCGAGCACAGCCGATATGTCTAAACATGCTTGCGCCTTGACCAATCGATATAAGAAATGTACAGAGTCCGCGCTTTGCGGCTCAGGACTTCGGCGAAAGTACCAAAACTTCCATTGCACCATTTTGCTCGTCGGAACGAACAGATTACCAGTCTTTGGGTCGAAGCCCATGGTTTTCGCGCCCGTCTTCGTTGTTATTTCTTGCGCGACCGAATATTTATCAGGCGAGTCCTGGTGGAACACAAAAACTTTTCCATCACCGGTGGACAGATAAACGAGTCGGGTCTTGCTATCGAACGCCCCTGCATCGACACGCTCCCCGATCGGAGCCGTAAACACGACCTTGCCGGTCTCTGCATTCAGCACCGCCAGGTGTTTGCTGCGGCAACCGACAAACAGCCGCTTATTCTCGATATCCATCGAAAGAGCCGTCGGCGTTCCGCAAGGGGCCAACGCCCAACGGTCGATCACTTTCAGCGACTTCACATCGATGTGCAGCGTTTCGTTTTGTTCTTCCAAATTAACGTACAGATTGCCTTTGCCATCGCTCACGGCAAATTCCGGGCCTCCACCCAGCGGTATCGTGCCCACTTGCGCCACCATCGGCGGCGTTCAGCACCGTAATATTGTCGCTGTCCCCGTTCATCACATAAATGCGCTTGGTCAGCGGCTCATAAATAATGGCATCCGGTTTTTTGCCGACTTTGATCTCGCCCAGCGGTTTCAGCGTCTTCAGGTCGAACGCAATCACCGAATCCGATTTTCCCGCCGAAATGTAGCCGCGATTGAACTCGGATGCTATTGCGATTCCGTGGACCCCGGGAGTGTTGGGAATCGTGCCGACTACTTTGTAAGCGTCGGCATCGAGCACCTCTACCTGCGTGCTGTGCGAAACGTATACGCGACGCGCCGACTCATCGACTGTCACGTAGTCCCAACCGCCGGCCCCCGGCACCAACACTTTTTGCACCAATTCATACTTTGCGGCCGCCAGCGCAACCGTGCCCAACAGAGCGGCAGTAATCACCAAACTCAAAGTCTGCTTCTTCATGGTTCCTCCGTACACAGTTGTACTCGGCCCAACCTAAATACCTGCTAAATCTGCGCTGAAATCTCTTTCAGTCTGCTCGGCCCGGCGAAAAACAGCCGGTACACTCAACTCTCCCATCGAGCGCACCGGCCATTCCCGGGGTGTAAGTTGTCACGATCGTCTGGTTCAGTTGCAGCACAACCGAACGATCGCGGGCCATTGTTCTGACTAATTATTTTTCGTGAGTCGGCGACCAGCGCAGGCCCATCGCAAAGGTCGGTTCATAGTATTCACGCTGAACCATGTATTTCGTCGATCCGTTGTAAAAGCCGAACACTTCATTATTCAGGTTGAGTCCGTAGGCCATGATGGTGAAGCCATGGTTCAGGCGGTAGCTGCCCTGAAGATCGATCTGAAAGTGGGTGTAAAAGTAGTTGTCGCCCAGAGGCCCAGTCAGACCGCCGGCTGTTCCGTCCGTATATTGATAGGCGTAGATGCTTGACTGATTGTAGGCAAAGCCCGCGCGAATCGAGAGGCGTCCACGATCATAGGTCGGGCTGATGTTGAACAGATTTGGTGCCTGACGCTGCAATCTAGGACTATCCGTTCTGTTAGGAAGGCCGCTTGCCTGGGAAGCGGTATGGCTATAGTTTGCGGACAGCCCCAATCCACTAAGAAAACCGGGCAAAGAAGTAAAGTGCTGCAGATAAGCAACCTCGACTCCGGTTATCCAGCCACTTCCCGCATTCACAAACTGGTATTGGTAGTAGGTATCCAGCGGATAATTATGGATTGCCTGGGTAAGGCGTGTAATTGGTCAGCACACTTTCAGTCTCCACGATGGGGAGGTACAACTGTTTGTAGAAGAACCCGCCTTGGATGAGTCCGAAGGGCTTCAAGTAATGTTCAAGGAGCAAGTCGTAATTGTTTGCTTTCTCGGCCTTCAGGTTAGCATTGCCCAGCGTAATATTATTTGGCGCCAAGCTAACGGTGTACGCCTGGGCGATGTCCTGAGGATCGGGGCGTGAAAGTGCACGGCTATAGACCGCTCGCAAATTAGTGTCGTGTCCCAGATCGAAGCGCACCGAAGCACTGGGCAAAAAGTTGACGTAGGAACCCTGTTGTCTCAATGAAACGCTTCCGATTTGATTCGGCGTTAAGATGCAGGCGGACAGTCGCACTGATAGCGTGTAGGAATCAAGGCTCGTTCCCTCAATTCGCAAGCCTGCTACGATACGAATCCGATTGGTCAAATCGAGAGTATCCATCACATAACCTGCCGATACCTGCTCGACATAATCAAAATTGCCAGGATTAGCTCCAACCGTGGTTGGATCAAGCGTGAATGCATGACATGTTGCTGTTCAAATAGTTGATCAGCGAACTCCAGTTGGTCGTCGGTCCGAACTGGTAGTGATTCTGATAGTAGTTGGGGTCAGTAAAACTGCTGACAAATCCTGTCAGCGGCACAGAACCATTGGGGGAGTAAGTCGGAGTGTACGAGTTGTCGAATTTGTGGGCATTCCGGAATTTCCCTCCAATTTCAATGGTGGAGAGATGCGAGCCAAGGTGGTATCGCTTTCCGTAGAGCGGCCGCAAACTGCAAATTCAATTGAGGCGAATGTCCGACCGAAGTGTTGATGCTGTCCATATCGTAATTCGCAGGCGCATAGGCTTCAGTCGTGCAGTTTGGAGTGAACTGGGGAAGGTAAGGATTTGTAGTAAGCTGTGGGCTGTAGTCACAAGTGCTCCCGTTCGGATACAAATTATCGAAGGTTGCATTGGTTTTGAACGTAGCTCCTTCGTCCCCTCCGGAATTCACCTGCTGTGAACGCGAAACCGAAATATCCCAAGAAAGCCACGAGGATGTAAAAACATGCTTACCACCAAATAACAAGCTGCTGATCGTGAAAATGGGAACGCGATTGGAAACTTTAAATTCTGGGTTTCCGCCGTTACCCAGGATTGTGGAAACGGGACTATTGTCATTCAGGATGTACGTCCATTTATCGCCAAAATCATGAAAATCTGAGTAGAGGAATTTTGCATAGATGTCCGACCCCTCACCCAAAGCGTAATCGACAGATCCAGTGAACCCCCAGCGGCCGCGTTTATAACGATATTCTCTTAATTGCTGTTGGTCGTACCAGTCCTGCTGCGTGGGAGTATTAAGATTCGCGATATCAGGAGTGGGCTCGATGTCATTAATGCCGCGGCCGTTCCAATCATAGGAAGTCCCGAACAAAACCCCAAATTTCTTGTTTTCGCCAAAGCGCATGCCGACCGTTCCAGTGGTTTGCACCAGGTTTCGACCGCCCAAAATAGGGTTCCACCCACCGGCACCCATTACCGAAATCGTGGGCCGCTCGCTTGCGGTCTTGGTAACCAGGTTTACCGATCCACCGATACCATCGCCGTCCATATTCGCCTGCAACGTCTTGTTGACCTCAACAGACTCCAGCAAATCAGCAGGCATAGCATCGAACTTGATCTGGCGAACCCCAGGCTCCGGTGACGGCACGTTTACGCCGTCAATGGTCGCATTCGTGAGGCGCGGTTCCATCGACCGCACCTGAATGTACTTGCCTTCTCCTTCGTCGCGTTCCAGCGTGACGCCAGGCAAACGTCCAACAGCGTCGGCAACGTTCGCATTGGGAAGCGAGGTGAATACCTCGTTGGGAAGCACCTGAAGGATATTGTCGGCGGTGCGCTCGCGATTTACGGCTTCTGCCTCACCTGAAACACGTTCGGCTGTGACTAGGATCTGATCATTCTGCGAAGACACGTCCAATTTGACGTCAACAATAGAGGGCTTACCTGCTGTTATGTTTACGACCTTAGTCCACAGGGCGAATCCGACGTATGTCACCGTGATTGTGTACGTGCCGGCGGGCAGATTATTGACGTAGTAAGCGCCCTGAGCATTGGTAGCCACAATGGCACCAGTTGGCTGCATCTCCACCTCCGCGCCTTGCAGAATGGCGCCGCTCGGGTCGGTAACATGCCCGGTTATTGAACCTTTGTCGCTCTGCGCCCAAAGACTTGGCGCGAATCCCAACGTGAAGATCGCCATCATTGCGGCGACCAGGCGGATAAATTTCTTCATCGCTCGTTCTCCCCTCCTATAATTTCAACCTTGATATTTCCGCGTTCGGCTTTGCACTCCCGTGCGGTGAATCGGAGCGATTCGAGATTCGGGAGGCAATGCACTAACTTTCTTAGCTAGCATTAGGCCACTCGCAGCTTACCCACGGATGACGGAACGTGAATGAATCGTTAAATAGGGGGTGAAAGAGTTTTCAGATGAAAACTTTTTCAGACGATTGGGGAGGAAGATGCACCAATTTGTTCAGGCAGTGAATCCGCGCCTGTGACGCCGGTCACAATTGGCACACTGATTTTGATTCGCGTTCCTTGTCCCACTTCGCTCTCGGCTTCAATCGTCCCTTTGTGCATCGCCACAATCCATTGCGCGATTGCCAGTCCCAGTCCAGAACCGTGAATCTCTCGCGACCTGGCATGATCCGCACGATAGAAACGATCAAAAATCCGCGGCAGATCCTGCTGCGAAATTCCCATGCCGGTATCTTCGATTTCGATAAGCGCATTGCCATTTTGCAACTCGCTGCGCACCGCAACATGTCCACCAGGGGCCGTGTACTTCACAGCGTTGTCCAGGATAGTTAGGAACAACCGCTCGAGAGCCGACGAATCTCCGTAAACCAACGCACCTCGCGCTTCTTCGCTGATCTCCGTCGAAAACGATAGTCCCTTGCCGGAAGCTAGAACGCGCGCCTGCTGACAGGCTCGCTCTAATACTGTCTGGAGACTCAGCACTTCGAACTGCAACTGAGCAGCACCAGCATCTGCACGCGCCAACGTCAATAGGTGTTCAATCAAATGAGTGGTCTCGTCGGTAGATTGCAGGATTCGTTCCAGCGTCTCGCGATATTCTGCTTCGGTGCGGGGGCGGCGCAGCGCCAGTTCGGCGTTTGTGCGAATCAGGGTTAGCGGCGTACGCAAATCGTGCGAAGCATCTGCAGTGAACTGAGTGATGCGTTTCACGGATGATTCGAGCCGTTCGAGCATGGCGTTCACAGTTTCCGTCAGGCGCCGCAACTCGTCTTTTGCCTCTGGCACCACCAGGCGGCGATGCAAGTTTCGGACTCCGATTCTCTCCGCGCTGAGGATAATTTGATTTACCGGCGCAAGCGCGCGGCCACTGAGCCAATAGCCCAGAAAAGACGCAAGCAGCACCAGCAGCGGCAGGAATTCCTTTTCAATCCAACGGAAACGGTCCAGCGCTTGATCGAATGGCTCGGTCGGTACCGCCGCATCAACCAGATAAACTTCGCCATTCATCAATATCTGCCGGCGCGCGATTCGATATTGCAGATGCGCCAGATTTCGAGTGAACACAACCGTTCCAGCGTCGGGAGGAGGAAATGCAAATTCTGGAGAAAGAAATGGCTGCGATTGAAACAGGATGTCCCCGTCAGCTTTTACAACCTGAAAGATTGCCCCGTTGGCCCACAGATTCGCCAACTCACCCAGTTCTTTTTGAACTTTCGGGGTGCCTCTTGGCGCCGAATCCGCCATTACCCTTTGCACCGTTTCCAGGTTGTTCCGCGCGGCGTCTGTGACAGTGGTTTCAATGCCTCGCCGAAAACCCAAATCGCAGATCCAGAAAAATGCAAAAAACGATGCGCCCAACACAAGCAAATACAGCAACGTCAGGCGGGCTCGAATGGTCAGATTCACAGCCCGATTACCTGCCCCACAGAGTAGCCAAAACCTCGATGCGTATGAATCAGCTTCGCAGACGCTTCCGTATCCACTTTTTTACGTAACAATCTCACGAACGCATCCAAGGTGTTCTCGGAAACTTCCCTTCCCGCTCCCCACACCTTGTTCAAAATCTCATGTCGCGAAACAATTCTCCCCGTATTCCGTGCCAGCAACTCCAGCAGCCGGAATTCTGTCAACGACAGGTAAATCTCCACACCGTTGCGGAAACTCCGGTGCGATGTCAGATCCAGCACCAGATCGTCCACTTCCAGAACGTTTTTCCTGCGGAACTCTTTGCGCCGCAACAGCGCACGCATTCGAGCCAGCAGTTCAACAAAGGAAAATGGCTTCGTCAGGTAGTCATCGGCGCCCGCATCAAGCCCCTTCACAATATCTGGCAAGGCATCGCGCGCCGTTAACATCAGTACCGGCGTTTCCTGTTCCCTTCGGCGCAAGCACCGGGCTACTTCCAAGCCATCCACTTTAGGGAGCATTAAATCCAGCAGGATTATGTCGAAGGATTCCAGCGCGGAAATCTCCAGTGCCGCCGAACCATCTTTCGCCAGGCTGACTTCGTACGACTCTTCGCGCAAGCCCCCCATCAGGAGCCGCGCCATTTCCGGTTCGTCTTCAACAATCAGGACGTGCATCGAGGTTTTCCCTGTCTGATAGTAGTTTGCCGTAGATGAATGTTCGGTTAAGGGAGTGTTACAAGACGTAGTCAGGCAGCGTGGACCGCTGGCGTTCCACGATCGAGGTAGTAGTGAATGGTGGGTGTCAAGATCAAAGACAGCACGATCGAGCTGAGCAGTCCCCCGATCACCGCAATAGCCAAAGGCTGCAACATTTGCGAGCCGGAACCGATGGCCAGCGCTAATGGCAACATCCCAGCGATGGTCGCTAGGGCGGTCATGGCAATTGGACGAAGCCGGCGACGACCAGCCTGTATAAGCGATTCTTCAGGACTGAAGCCGAGTGCACGGAATCGCTGGTCGGCATCGAGAAGCAGAATCCCGTTTTTTGCCACGATGCCGATCACCATGATCATGCCCATGAAGGATGCCACGTTAAATGTGGTGTTTGTCACCAATAGCGCAAGAAAACCGCCAAAGGTGGAAAGCAGCGCAGAAATCAGGATGGCAATCGGCGCAGCAAATGTGCGGAATTCGAAAAGTAGCACTACAAAGAGAAAAACCAGAGCCAACAGAAAGACCATCAGCAGATCCCTGAAGGATCTCTGTTGTTCTTCGTAGAGCCCCCCATATTCAACGCGGATGGAAGAAGGAAGGTGGAGGTCGGCGACCGCCTTTTTTACGGAATTCATACCTGTCCCCAGGTCCACGCCCTCAAATCGTCCAGTCACCTCCACAAGTCTTTGGAGATTTTCACGTCGAATTTCGGTTTGGCCGGGATCGCTGGTGATCGACGCTAGAGAACCCAGCGTCGCGGTGCGACCAGTGGAACTATTAAGCAACGTGTCGCTCATTTGTTCGAGCGACGCACGGTTTTGCGATGGGAAACGCACACGAATGGTGTACGCACGATCGTTCAGGACGACAGGGGTAGCAGCCGGCTCGCCTTCCAGAACCGCGGCAGCGTCCACAGCTACCTCTTCCGGTGTGAACCCAGAGCGAGCAGCCACGACTGGATTGATTTGATAGGTAACCGCGGGTCCGCTGATGGTGTTTTCTATGCCATCGAGCACATCCACAACATGCGGAATCTTCTGAATAGCATCGGCAACCCGCGGTGCAGTGGAATTCAACAGCTTGGCATCGGGAGAAAAGAGTTTGATGACCACAGGTTCGGGCTGACTGGTCAGATCGCCAATCATGTCCTGCAAGACCTGGACAAATTCGACATCGGCAGCGGGCTCGGTTTTCTTAACCTCCGAGCGAACATCGGAAATGATTTCGTCGATGTCTCTCTTGCGATTTTTCTTCAGCTTGACTGTAAAATCACCTCGATTCGCTTCGGTAACTGCCGCAAGTCCCAACTGCAACCCGGTGCGACGTGAAGTATTTTCGACTTCTGGCGTCGATCGGAGTATTGCTTCGATGTGCTGAAGGATGCGATCGGACTCGGCGAGTGAACTGCCCGGTGGAGTGTAGTAATCAAGGATGAATCCGCCTTCGTCCATGGCTGGGAGGAGATCCGATCCCAGGAAACTGTAGCAAAGATAAGAACCAATCAGGACGACTACCGAGCCAACCGCAAGAAGGATCGGACGATGAAGCAATTGCTGCATCACGCGGCCATAGTAGTTAACGATGCGCCCAAAGAAGCCCGTAAGATTCGCCTCTTCCGCCGCCAGTAATGCCGCCGCGGAGTGCGTCTCTTCCGATTGCTCACCAGGTACTGCTGTGTCTTTGCGACGCACGAAGTACTGGCTAAGTGTCGGTGTCCATGTAACCGCGAGCAAAAGTGAACTCAAGAGCGAAACCGTCATGGTAATCGCGAGCGCACGAAAGAAGCTTCCCGTTACGCCGGTAGTAGAAATGAGCGGCAAAAATACCACGATCGGAGTGATTGTTGACCCAATCAGTGGCGCGGTAATTTCGCTCAGGGCGCTCTGGATCGCCTGGAATCGCGATTCCCCCGCATCACGGTGCAGCACGATATTTTCAAGAACGACGATTGCGTCGTCGATGACCAATCCCACTGCGGCAGCTAGCCCTCCTAATGTCATGAGGTTGAAGCTTTGGCCCGTCAGTTTAAGTACGATAAAAGTGAACAGCAACGTGACCGGAATAACTAGAGCGGCAACGAACGAACTACCCCAATCGCGCAGGAACAGCACTAGAATTGCCGATGAAAGAATGATGCCCAGAAGCACTGCGTCGCGCACGCTGGCAATTGAGTCACTCACAATCGTGGACTGGTCGTAAAAGGCTTCCAGATGCACGCCGGTGGGTAGGGTTGGGCGAAGCTCGGCGATTTTTTGATGGACTTCGTTGGCAACCTGCAGTGTATTACTTTCGGGCTGACGGTTTACACTCAACAGCACCGCAGGTTTGCCGTTAGCCGTGACCATCGTGTACACCGGTGCCTCTGATGGAGCAACCTTGGCTATATCCCCAAGGCGAATCGGCAGACCCGTGTTGGAGGTTTTGACCACGATCTGTGCGATTTGTTCCGGCGTACGTACCTGCCCGCTCACGAGACTGAGAACCAGTTGATGTTCGTGCTCGAGCAACCCGGGAGAATCAATCAGATTCGTCCGGCGTATCGCGTCGAGCATATCAGTCACGGTGATGCCCGCAGCCTGCAAACGCGCCGGATCTGGCATGACCTCAAACTCGGGCACGCGTCCGCCTTGCACCAGAACCGAAGCAACACCATCCAGTCGGTTAATCCGTGGTTTCAGCTCGTAGGTAGCGATTTCCCAAAGCTTGGCTTGCGGAATCGTATCGGAAGTCAGGCTGTAACCGATGATTGGAAATGTGGCGAAGGTCAGCCGATGCGTCTCAATCTTTGCCGTGTTGGGAAGGTCAGTCTGCAAACGCGCGACAACCGCATCCACCCT
This sequence comes from Candidatus Acidiferrales bacterium, assembly GCA_963837885.1. GTDB lineage: Bacteria > Acidobacteriota > Terriglobia > Acidiferrales > UBA7541 > Acidiferrum. The sequence goes on from CAWIPD010000001.1 coordinate 351,671, forward strand.
CTGCAAGGTGAGAATCATGTCCGAGTTCCAGTCGAAGAATAAATCGATTTCGGCCGAACCACGGCTGGTAATTGACTGAACTTTTTTCAGGCCAGGAACACTGTTCACCGCTTCTTCAAGAGGCTTCGTAACGGTTACCAGCATCTGGTCGATGGGTGTTACACCGTTATCTACTCCGATCACAATGCGTGGAAAATCGGTGCTGGGAAATACTGCAATTGGAATGCTGAAAGCCAGATAGGCCCCCACTAGCGCAAGGGTAATGATCAAAAAAAGAATCGGGCGAGAGAACCGCTGGAACCACGGCCGGTCCTTCAACTTACTTTTTCTTCTCGGCGACGCTCCCTCGGGCATTTGCTCTGGAGTCTGCTCCATTCCGCTCTACTCCTTACCCTTGGCCGGCGGTGCATTTGAGCGCTTTTCCGCAGGAGTTGGACTTTCCTTCGCTTCACTTTCAGCAGAACCCTTACCTGCTGCGCCCTCTGCGACTGGAGCGGCTTCAATGGTGATTTTCGTATTGTCGGGGAGCGAGTAGCCTCCGACCGCAATAACGGAATCTTTGTCGTTCACCCCGGAAAGAATTTCCGCGAACTCTTTGGTACGAATGCCAACTTTTATATTGGCTTGGTGCGCCTTACCGTCAGCACCGGCGAGCATGACGTAGTCTCCGCCTTCAGCCGATTTGAAAATAGCCGCTGCAGGCACAATCAGTGCCTCTTCGACGCTCTTAGCAGTCGCCTTGATGGACACATCCATCCCCGGCTTTAGCACAGGGCCGGGTTTGATCGCTTCAACCCACACTTCGATCGTGGTGCTGCCAGGATCCAGCGCAGGGCTCACCAGCATCACGCGGCCTTTAATCGGTTCATCAACTCCGGGGACACTCAATTCCGCAGGATCACCCTCTTTCAATTGCACTGCCTCACTTTGCGCGATGTGCGCCTTGGCAATCAGCTTTGAGGTATTCATCACGGTGAGAATAGGCTGATTCGCGGTGGCAAGTTCTCCTGCGTAGGCTGGCCGGTCGGTCACCACGCCATCAATGGGGCTTCGTATTTCCGAGTAGCTGAGCTGCGCCTTCGCGTTAAGGTACTTCCCCTTCGCTGCTGATAGCTGGCCCGATGCGGATTTCAGAGTTTGCTCCTTTACCAACCGATAGAGATCGATGACCTGTTTTTGCGCTTGATCATTCGCACTGCGCGCCTGAGCTAGTGCAACATCGGCGGAATCCAGGTCGCGACGAGGTATAGCTCCCTGCTCATACAGTTCTTTGCGAGCGTCATATACTTTTTTCTGCGCGTCGAACCCCGTCTTGGCTGCAGCGGCATCGAGTTCGGCTTTCTGAATCTGTTGAGGGAGACTCGCTTCGGTCGTGGTCGCGTAGCCAGCCTCGGCTTGTTCAAATTCTCCCTTGCTCTGCTCCTCCGCGCCTGCCAGATCCGCGTTTTCCAGTTCCGCCAGAGCTGTCCCTGTTTCACTCGCGTGCCGCGCTGCACGTGGAACTTATGGATGGTCGAAGTTATTTTCGGAGTAATCACTGCTTGCTCGAGCGGATACACAACCGCGTCGGCCGAAATAGTCTGAGCGATGGAACCGTGCTTTACCGGAGTAACTTGCACGTTTACCACCGGCTCTGGTTCTTTCTCTGTCGTTCCACACCCCTGGACTACTAGTAGCGCGCCAAGGAGCAGCGACATACTGGATAACGGCCGCACCTTAGAATTGGCGGAAACGGGTATTCGTAATTTCATGGAGTTGTGAGCACCCCCGTAAGCGTTTGAAGATTGGCCAGCGCTACTCGATAGCGCAGCGCGCCATCCTGATACTCCGCGTTGGCAGCGGCGAATGTGGTCTGTGCATCGACCACTTCAAGAACCGTCGATTCCCCGTCTTTATAGCGAAGTGTCGTAAGGCGCAGGCTATCGGCCGCAAGCTCGGCGGAGCGCTGTAAGCCTGCCAATTCATTCAACGCAGTCTCTGCTTCTGAGTAAATCGATCTCATTTCCGCCAGAAGTTTTCGCTGTGCGTAAGATAGCTCCACTTTGGCTTGATCGCGCCGAAGCTCAGCCTGCCGAACACGACTCTGCGTCGCGCCCCAGTTCCACACGGGCAACGTCAATGAAGCCATTGCCGAAGAACCAAGATTGGAAATCCGGGCGTCCGGCGGAGGAGGATTAGGAGTGTATGTAGCGTAACGGCTCGCATCGATTCCGTACCAATAGTCGAAATCGATGGAGGGCAGATAACCGGCCCTCGCCGATGTAACATCGTGACCAGCAGCCTGAAAATTGGCCAGCGCGGCACGAATTTCCGGATTTTGCTGCGCGGCCTGGGCTTCAAACTCGGTCCTCGCGGGAAGCGGAATGTTGGCGTGAAGGTCGTCTGCCAATTCAAAGTTGTCGTTGAAATCCGGAAAGAGTAAGACGGCCAGATCCAGCCGAGCATTTAGTTGTGCCAACTGCGCTTCCTGTAGTTGGCGCTGCCGGTCTCGCATCTGAAGTTCGGCTTTGATGACATCCGAATGGGCAACTTCCCCGCCTTTTTCCAGATCCTGGGTGAGCTTAAAGAATTTATCGCCTTCGTCTGAAATACGTCGCGCAATCATTAGTTTTTGGTCTGCGGACGCTACTCCGAAATAAGCTTGCATGACGGTGACAACAAGCCCTCGCGCCGCTATTTCTGCTCGCGCTTTTGCCGCCGCTGCAAGTGCTGCAGAACGCCGATAATCAGCGATCGAGGCCACATCGAGAACCTGGTGAACATTTCCCTGGCTCACATATTCATGTGGGCTGTTATTTGCTATGAATTTCACTCCACCCACGCCGTTCGATTGCGTGTAGAGCTCCGACGTCGTAAAGCTTGCGGTAGGGAGTAACGCGTCGCGCGATTGTGCGCGATCTTCTCGAGCGATTCCTGCGGTAGTCACCGCAGAACGGTAGGTCGGTTCGTTCTTGCGTGCCAGTGCGAGCGCATCTTGCAGCGTGATTCTCACTGGAGCACCGGCTGCTGAGCCGACAGAGGACCGTGAGGACGTCGGCGAAGTTGTTGCAGGCTGAGGCACCGGAGACTCTGGCTGTTGACCAGCAAACAAAGCCACGGGAGCAAACAAGAAAGCTCCCGTGACAAGTACGAGGACGGAAATTATGAGTTTTTTCTTCAATCGGGATCTCATTTTGCAACCCCTAAAGCACCAAACACATCAGACTCCACCCTTTCCGCAACTTATGTTCCGGTCATAACAGAGCGCTCTGTATACACTCTCAGCCTAGCGATATGGAGATAAACACAGGATTAATCACCACCAGGCTATTTCGTTGGGGCGGCAGGAAGAGTCACACTAAATGTGGAACCGTGAGAATCGGAACGTTTCAATTCTAGCTGACCCTCGTGCGCTTCGGCGATCCATCGTGAAATAGACAAGCCCAACCCCGCGCCCGCAGAATCGCCCTCCGATCTCGACCGCGCTTTGTCGACGCGGAAAAATCTGTCGAAAATGAGTGGTTGCAGGTCCAAGGGAATTCCCGGCCCGTTGTCGGAAACGCTGATAATGTAATGATTTCCATCTCGACGGCACGCCAGAGTAACCGTGCTGCGGGGCGGCGAATATTTGATGGCGTTATCCAACAAATTCAGCAGCATCCGTGCGAGCAGCGCTTCGTCGGCATGGATGGGCAGGTCGGGCTCGATTGCAGAAGTGAGAACGATATTCTTCGGAAGCGCCAGCGATCTTGCGCGCACTAAAGCTTCCGAGGCAATTTCATCAAGATAAGCGTCCCGCAGCGTCAATGGATATTGCCCTGCGTCCGCACGAGTCAATGTGAAGAGATCTTCGATGATCCGCGCCAGGCGTTGCGATTCGTCTCGCAGAATCGCAAGAGTTTCCCGGTATTCTTCCGGGGTGCGCTCGGCTTGCGAGAGAGTGACCTCTGTTTCGCCGCGCAGAATGGCCACCGGCGTTCGCAATTCGTGAGACGCGTCGGCCATAAAACGACGCTGCTGTTCAAAGGAAGTTTCCAGTCGGTCCAGCAATTGATTGAAGGTCACCGCAAGTTGCCCCAACTCATCCCGACCGTTGGAGACCGCAAGACGATTCTGGAGATTGGACGCGCTCATCCCGCGTGCTTGCGCCGCCATAGCCGCTACGGGCGCCAGACTCTTGCGGGCTAGGAAATACCCACCAAGGCTAGCCAAAAGAAGAGCGATGGGAATGGCTCCAATAAAGGTATTCCGAATATCTTCCATCATCTCCGTCTGAGGATGGAGCGATTGCAAAACCACTACTGTGTAGGAATGCCCCGCGACGGAAAGCGGCCGTGCCAGAGCGCGAAATCCGTCTCTTCGTTCATCGAGGTGCAGAGTGTGAAGTTCTGCCGGAGTTTCCGCCCCACGTATTAGAGACCGAATAGAATCAGACTCAAACAAACTCGCAGGCACTGTTTCTTTGGGGTCACCTATACGGGGAAGATCCAGCGAACTTTGAATCACCTTTCCTGTAGGGTCCACAAGCGCAAAGTAGGTCCCACGAAATCGATGCTCGAGCATGGATTCGCGTGCTGCATTCCTCACTCCATCCGGACCGGTTTCATCGGCAAGTTCTGCGTTGAGTGTGGTGATAAACGCTTCCGAGAGTTCGATGATATTTCCGTCCGTCCGTCGAACGGAATGATGCCAATACAAGAAATAAGTTAGTACAGCCAGAAGAATCAGGACCAATCCGAGCACGATCGTGTACCACAGTGTAAGTCGCAAACGGATCGAATCAAGCATGCCGTTTTCTCGGATTGCTGGATGAGGAAGAATTGCCTTGCTCGACGCTTGCAGGCCCAGCAGAGGCCAATGGAGCACAGAGGATGTAGCCACTTCCCCGTCGGGTTTGCAGAAGTGGTTTGCCGTTATCATCGCCTAGCTTCCGGCGGAGCCGATTCACATACACCTCGATCAGATTGGAAAAAGGATCGAAGGATTCATCCCACACATGTTCGGCGATATCTGACCGGCGCATTACACGATTGGCATTGCGCGCCAGAAATTCAAGCAGGGCATATTCTTTGGCGGTCAATGTGATCGTTCGACTGCCACGCTTTGCCGTTTGTGATGCCGTATCGAGCACTAAGTCCCCAACGACGATATGCGGTGGACGCAATTCGTTTGGTCGCCGCAACAATGCCCGCAGCCGCGCTAGAAGCTCCCCAAATTCAAACGGCTTGGTTAGGTAATCGTCTGCCCCAGAATCCAGGCCAGTGATGCGGTCTCCCACCGCATCGCGCGCCGTCAACATGAGGACCGGCATACGCTTGCCGAGACCTCGAATGCCACGGCACGTAGTAAAACCATCTTTGCCAGGAATCATTACATCGAGGATAACGAGATCGTAGTCGTTGATCTCTACCTGATACAGCGCTTCGTCTCCGTTGCCAACAACGTCGACGGCGTAAGACTGCTCCTGCAGTCCGCGCGCAACAAAACGTGCTATGCGTGGGTCGTCCTCAACTAAGAGCAGTCGCATGGATGTATCATACGGCAAAATGTCGGCGTTGAAATAAGCGTGAACTTCAGTCTGCGGCTACCGGTAATGCCAAGGGAGCAACGATGGTAACGGAGTCAGGCTGGCTCCAGATCTCTTTGCCATCCTTCAGCTCGACTTTGTTCATAGTGATCGTGGCGTGATTGTGGTCGACTTGCACGAGCAGGTAGTGGTAGTTCACGCCGGGGTCCTTATACAGATCATCAGGTTTGCGCACAATGGGATACGCGTGTGCGCCGCCCCCACCGGTAACAAAATAAGTGATTCCGCCGTGTTCGTGGCGCTCGTAATTGTGGACATGCCCATTGAACACTACGAAACGCGCACGAATGTGCTGCTGCCGCTCCTCAAGAAATTTCCCTAACGCTTGCTCGGTAGGACGTGCGCTGTGGCCTCCCCCGAACACCTTTTCGTCAGAGGAACTTGTATACGGGGGGTGATGAAAGATCAGGAAAACAAAATCGACTGTGGAAGGAAGGTGATCAAGCTGTCCTTTCAGCCACTCGCCTTGCGGACCCGAAATCTCGTCCAGCGCGCTATCCAGCACCAGCATGATCGCGTTGCCCAGTTTGACGGAATAGAATCGGCTCTGCTGCAATTCCGGAAAGCGCGCAAAGTAATTCGCCAGCGCAGTCTGCACATTGCCTTTCAGGTCGTGGTTGCCAATTACCGGATAGACAGGGATCTTGTGTTCGCGCCAGATCGCCGTCTCCGAATCCCACACCTGCCAATCCTTCGCATTTTCTCCGGAGTAAACAATGTCGCCGCCAATCGAAACAAACGCGGGATTTTCCTTGTCGATGGCCGCAACCAGGGCGTGCCTGATTGCTGGATTGGCAGCCTCGGTGTCTGTGGGATCGTGGAACCGCGTGTCCCCAAACGCCACGAAGCGGAACGTCGCCGGAACCTTTAGCTCCAACGCTACGTGATTCTCCGGTGCAGCAGGACCTGCTTTCTCTTGTGCGATATTTGACGAGCAGGAGACGCTTAGCAGCCCCGCAACAAAAATGGCAACCATTGATCGGTTAATTGTAATTGGCATGTCTCCACCAGACTAACCCACGCGATTCGCAATTGGGTTAATGACTTTTCAGATTGTCAGCTTATCCCTTTCGTCTTCCAGCCGGCACATCCGATCTCTGTTCGGCAAATGCAAGACCGCGGCAAATTCACGGACTATCTTTAGCTGCCCGGACAGCATCTATTGGGTGTGCATAGCGATTCCCGACCGTTTTTTGGTAGGCTGTCCCCCGTTTATTTGTGTGTATTTAGAGTGGTTCGAAGTGCGGGATTCCGTCAGCCAAACCAGCAGGATGACATCGAATGACGTCCGATCCGATTAACGCACCCGTATCCGCAGGCAGCATTCATCCTCTAGCGCAATCCGTGGCTGCGCCACTCACCCGCGCTGCAATCTTTCTCGTCGTAACACTCAACCCTGGCCCGGAAAATCGTCAGACCGTCCGCTCGTTCTGTGGAGATCTTTCAGCTTTATTTCGGGCTGTTGAATTCCGAGAGCTCGAAGCCGGGCTCTCCTGCGTGATGGCATTTGGCTCCGAAGCGTGGGACAGGCTCTTTGGCTCCCCTCGGCCGTCCGAACTACATCCCTTCAAGGAGATTCGCGCGGGAGAGCGCCATGCCGTTTCCACGCCAGGTGATTTACTTTTCCACATCCGGGCAAAGCGCATGGATCTGTGCTTTGAGCTGGCAACCCAGATTATGGCCCGTATCGGCACCGCCGTTACCCCTGCCGACGAAGTGCACGGTTTCCGTTATTTCGATGATCGCGACCTGCTCGGCTTTGTCGACGGAACGGAAAATCCAAGAGGCCAGGAAGCAGTTGACGCAGTGCTCGTGGGAGATGAAGACGCCGCATTTTCCGGGGGCAGCTACATCATCGTACAAAAATATCTTCACGATCTTGACGCATGGAATGCTCTTTCCACCGAAGCACAGGAGCGAATCATCGGCCGCAAAAAATTGTCCGACATTGAATTGGATGATTCCGTCAAACCGACCTCAGCGCATAGCGCACTCACGACAATCGTTGAGGATGGTAAAGAGATCAAGATCTTGCGTGACAATATGCCCTTCGGCCGTGTCGGTGACGCTGAATTCGGCACCTATTTCATTGGCTACAGCCGTTCCCCCCGCACGATCGAGCAAATGCTCGAGAACATGTTCATTGGGCGCCCACCGGGCAATTACGATCGGTTGCTCGACTTCAGCCATGCGGTCACCGGAAGCCTGTTCTTCGCTCCATCCGCCACTTTTCTGGAAAATGTGAGTGAAGACCAAACTGCGAGTAGTTCGTCGTCTGCCACAGCGGCCCCGGCCGAGCCTTCTCCCTCTGTACCCAAAGAGAACGATGGCTCGCTGAGCATCGGTTCCTTGAAAGGAGAAATATCCCATGAATAATCTGCACCGAGAGCTTGCTCCCATTTCCGATGCGGCCTGGGCACAGATCGAAGAAGAGTCAACACGCACTCTCAAGCGCTACCTTGCAGGCCGCCGTGTCGTTGACGTTCAAGGCCCTGCGGGCGCTGCCCTCTCCGCGATTGGAACCGGCCACCTGCAGAAGATCGCGCCCCCTCGGGAGGGCATCCTCGCCAGGCAGCGAGAAGTGAAAGCTCTGGTCGAGTTGCGCGTCCCCTTCGAACTCGAACGACAATCTATCGACGACGTTGATCGTGGTGCCAAGGACTCCGATTGGCAACCAGTGAAGGAGGCCGCGCGTAAAATTGCATTTGCCGAGGATGGTGCGATCTTTGAAGGCTACTCTGCGGCGGGCATCGTCGGCATTCGGAAAGGGACCAGTAATCCGACACTCACGCTTCCAGCCGACGTTCTTGAATACCCGGAAGCAATTGCTCAAGCACTTAGCCGCTTGCGACTCGTCGGAGTCAACGGCCCATACTCAGTGCTGTTGGGCGCCGATGCGTACACTAAACTCGCGGAAACCAGCGATCATGGATACCCAGTGCTGGAGCACGTCAAGCGACTCGTCAAAGATCAAATTATTTGGGCGCCCGCCATTGAAGGCGCTTTCGTCCTGACCACTCGCGGCGGGGATTTCGCTCTGCACATCGGCCAGGATGTCTCCATCGGCTATCTGAGCCATACTGACGCCACCGTAAATCTATATCTTCAGGAGTCTTTTACCTTCCTGTTCCTGACCGCCGAAGCAGCAGTGGCACTCGTCCCCCCCACAAAGGCGAAGAAGTGAAGTTGAATTCGCGATGCTCAGCAGTACGGGGCGCGAGATGCGCCCCGATATGCCAGACAATGTAGTATTTCAGTTCCACCGATGGAGCCTATGCCAGCAGGACAAGGTGGACAGTTTTCCTGTACGTTAAGCTCTCGCTAGTTCGAAGCGATCGTTGTTCATTACTTTGGTCCACGCCGCTACGAAGTCTCTCGCGAACTTTTCCTTCGAATCCGCGCACGCATAGACTTCCGCAAGCGCACGCAATTCGGAGTTCGACCCGAAAATCAGATCGACCCGGGTGCCAGTCCACTTCAGTTCATTCGTCTTGCGGTCGCGCCCTTCATAGATGTCTCCGGAGCCATTGGATGAGCTGGATCGCTGCCATTGTGTGCCCATGTCCAGCAAATTTACGAAGAAGTCATTCGTCAGCGTCTCCGGTTTCCTGGTGAAGACGCCATGTGTGGACTTCCCCGTATTTGCGCCCAACACGCGCAGACCGCCGACGAGCACCGTCATTTCCGGTGCCGTCAACTTCAGCAATTGCGCCCGATCGATCAACAACTCTTCCGCCGATGGGATCGCCTTGCCATTGATATAGTTACGGAAGCCATCTACCTTCGGCTCAAGCGGCTCGAACGATTCCACATCAGTCTGCTCTTGCGACGCGTCCATGCGTCCTGGTGTAAATGGGACTTCCACATTGTATCCTGCGGCCTTTACGGCTTTTTCAACCGCGGCCCCTCCGGCGAGAACGATTAAATCTGCTAGTGAGACCTTTTTCCCGCCGCTCTGTGACGCGTTGAACTCCGTCTGGATCGCTTCGAGCTTCTGCAGTACTTTCGCGAGTTGCGTCGGCTGGTTCACCGCCCAGTCCTTTTGCGGAGCCAGGCGAATTCGCGCCCCGTTCGCTCCACCACGCTTGTCAGAACCGCGGAACGTCGACGCCGAAGCCCAAGCCGTCGACACAAGCTCGGAAACGGTCAGTCCCGAGTCCAGGACTTTCCCCTTAAGAGTGGCAATGTCCTGAGCCCCGATCAGTGGATGATTCACAGCCGGGATCGGGTCCTGCCACAGCAACGTTTCCTTGGGTACGAGTGGACCAAGATAGCGCACGATCGGACCCATGTCGCGGTGCGTCAGCTTGAACCACGCCCGCGCAAACGCATCGGCAAACTGATCCGGGTGTTCGTAGAAGCGTCGCGAAATTTTTTCGTAAGCGGGATCCATTCGCAATGACAGGTCTGTGGTCAACATGGTCGGCGCGTGACGCTTTGACGGATCGAAGGCATCCGGCATTTTGCCAGCACCTGCGCCGTTCTTCGGAGTCCATTGATGCGCACCCGCCGGGCTCTTGGTGAGTTCCCATTCGTAGCCGAACAGGTTTGCAAAGAAGTCGTTGCTCCACTTGGTCGGCGTCTCTGTCCAAATCACTTCCAGTCCGCTGCCGATCGCGTCACCGCCTTTGCCGGAGCGGAACTTGCTCTTCCAACCTAGGCCCTGTTCCTCAAGGCCAGCCGCTTCGGGCTCTGCACCTACGTTTGCTGCATCGCCTGCGCCGTGTGTCTTGCCAAATGTGTGGCCGCCGGCAATCAACGCAACGGTTTCTTCGTCATTCATCGCCATGCGGCGAAACGTTTCCCGGATATCTCTTGCCGCTGCGACGGGATCCGGCTTTCCGTTGGGTCCTTCGGGATTCACATAGATCAAACCCATCTGCACGGCACCCAGCGGACTCTGCAGGCTGCGATCGTCGGTATACCGCTCGTCCCCGAGCCACTTGCGTTCCGGACCCCAATACATTTCTTCTGGCTCCCACACATCGGCACGACCCCCGCCAAAGCCGAAAGTCTTGAAGCCCATCGAATCGAGCGCAACGTTTCCGGCTAGAATCATCAGGTCAGCCCAAGAGATCTTGCGGCCATACTTCTGCTTGATCGGCCAAAGCAATCGGCGAGCCTTATCAAGGTTGACGTTGTCCGGCCAACTGTTCAGCGGCGCAAAACGCTGTTGTCCCGCTCCGGCACCACCGCGACCGTCTGCGATCCGATACGTGCCTGCACTGTGCCACGCCATTCGTATGAACAGCCCCCCATAGTGGCCAAAGTCCGCTGGCCACCAATCCTGCGAGTCCGTCATCAACGCATGAAGGTCCTTGATAACAGCTTGCAGGTCGAGGCTCTTGAATTCCTTGGCATAGTCGAACTCCTCGCCCATCGGATTCGACAACGCGGAATTTTGACGAAGGATCTGAACGTCCAATTTCTTTGGCCACCAGTCACGGTTCGTGGGTGCGGTTGTTCCGTGAGGAAACGGGCATTTGGATTCAGTCGGCGCTCCTGCTGCAGTGTTTAGTTCTTTGTCCATGTGTTTACCTTCCTTCGAAATTATTCAAGAACAGTTACAAAACTTAAATTCGTTTCGGGCTCCCTTCGCGCGATCGTCGCCGCGCGCACTCGCCGCCTTCGAGAATTAACGGGCTGTCCGACGCGGAGCGCACTTCGTGCAGAGTCCGCGAAAAATAAGTTCGCATTCGCGAAGCATCCGCTTACCAAGAGAGTGCGAGCGAGGTTTAGGCACGGCGTACCACTCGATGTCTTCAACATTCCCGCAGCGGTCGCAGATGAAGTGATGATGACGCAGACCCTTTGCGTCGAATCGCGCGGCGCGCCCCTCAATGGCCACTTCGCGTAACAATCCCGCCTGCACCAGATCGCGCAAATTGTTATAGGTCGTGGCCCTTGAAGAGCGCGGGTCCACGCGATTTACAGCTTCAAAAATTTCCGCAGCCGTGGGATGACTATTGTGTTCCATCAGGAATGCCATAACGGCATACCGCTGGGGAGTGCATCGCAACCCACTGCCGTCGAAGGAGCGTTTGATCGCGCTGGCGTTCATCGATGGCTTAGACTATGTCTAATGTGAGATTTAGTCAAGCCTTCGTCATTGGCATCGATTTTTGTTTGGTTCGGATATGATCCGGCCAAGCGCAGAGCGAGGAGTCCATGACTGGAACCGCTGAGTTCACTTGTTGTGAAACGCGAGAGGTAAGTCGCTGTACTTGAGTGGTTTTGGTAGGGGCGGTGGGGATCGAACCCACGACCTTCGGCTTAAAAGGCCGCTGCTCTACCACTGAGCTACGCCCCTAAATTTGTTACTGCACAAAAACTTGCGTGACACTGTCGGAAACATCGTTCGCGCTGGTGGCACTTGTGGGGTCACTTGAGTTCAATAGTGACACCATAGCATGAAGCTTGTTCGGACCCAGATTTGCGTAACGTCTTGTCATCGTCAAACTCTTGTGCCCTCACAAATCTGCAATGTCCTCAAGCGGAACACCCTGCATCCGTAGCCGACTTGCAAATGCGTGCCTCAAGTCGTGCCAACGAAAATTCTTCATGCCCGCTTCCATTATAATGTCGTCGAAAAAGCGCCGCCCATTTACGAGTGGCTCGCCTGTCTTTTCCGACTGAAACACACGCCCTTTGCCTTCGCCCCGGTCGTGCACAGCCCTGAGGGCGGCTACCGCTGCATCATTATAAAGGGACGTGGGTCGGTTCTTCGTTTTTCGTCCGCGAAATGTTCAACATCCTGCTCTTAAAGTCTACCATGTCCCAAGTCAGTCCGTACTCCCTCAGATCGGTATTGAGCGCCAAATCAAACTTCGGCATATGGGATTGGGCCACGTGCGCGATCGCTGAAGCAGTTTGTCCTTGCGTTGGCCAATCTACCGGTGACCTCTATCGGTGGCCACGCGCGCCGCGGAGATTTCTCTCCATGGGTAGAAGGCGTATTCCACGATCATCGCCTGGCATCGGATTCGAAAAGTCGAACAACGATACCGGCTTGGCCATTTGGACAATTCGTCTCGAAGAGCGGCAGACGATGTTTGCCGCTCGCCATGGGTCTTCAATGCACCGGTCACGATTGCCAACTTCGACGCCATAAAGTCTCTCCCTCAGTTCGCTGCGGCCGTTCTGAAGATGGAGCCGCTCCTGGTATCTTGCTGACGCTACCAAATTCACCGCGGCTGCAATACGACAAAGCAAGTACGGATTAGTAAACCGAAGCTGTAGAAGAGCCAAAGCGAACGAGAAGGTTTAAGAATCGCTGCCCTCGGTTCAGAAGGGTCGGCTAAGCAAAGTCCGTTTCGAAAAATAGTCTCAAAATTGAGCTCCGTACAAAGCTTCCGGTATGGTTTGACCATCCCTTCCGCGCCAATCTTACACATGTATCTAGCGTTCAATCATGTTCACCGAGGTTGCTGCGATGAAGAAGACTAAGTTAGCTGCCCGAAAAGATATTTCCAAAACTGAGAAGACCCCGGTTACGTCTGCGCAGTTGGCTTCCACCGGCAGCAACAATTCCGTACGCGAACTTGCAGGCGGGGGCAAAACGCATCAAAAACCAAAATCTAACGAGGCATTTCTCTCGACTAATCAGGGTCTACCGATTTCGGACAATCAGAACTCGCTCAAGGCGGGTAAGCGCGGCCCAACACTGCTGGAAGATTTTATTCTTCAAGAGAAGATCACACAGTTTGATCACGAACGCATTCCAGAGCGAATCGTCCACGCGCGCGGTGTGGGTACGCACGGCTACTTTCAACCCTATAAATCCATGAAGCACGTAACCAAGGCTGCGTTTCTAGCCGACCCGAAAGTGAAAACGCCGGTCTTCGTGCGGTTCTCGACCGTGGCGGGTGAAAGAGGGTCGGCCGACCTTCCGCGCGATGTGCGCGGATTTGCAACGAAGTTCTACACCTCGGAAGGCAACTTCGATCTGGTCGGCAACAACATTCCAGTGTTTTTTATTCAAGACGCCATGAAATTTCCAGACCTCATCCATTCGGTCAAGCCTGAGCCGGACCGCGCATTTCCTCAAGCAGCTTCGGCACACGACACGTTCTGGGATTTCATCTCGCTTATGCCCGAATCCCTGCACATGATCATGTGGGTGATGTCGGACCGGGCAATTCCCCGATCTCTGCGGATGATGGAAGGATTTGGCATTCATACGTTTCGTCTCATCAACGAAGCGGGCGACCAGAAGTTTGTTAAGTTTCATTGGAGGCCGACAATCGGCAACAGCTCTGTTTTGTGGGATGAAGCTCTAAAAATCAACGGAGCGGATCCCGATTTTCATCGCCGCGATTTGTGAGACGCTATCTCTTCGGGGAGTTTTCCGGAGTTCGAACTAGGACTGCAAATTTTTGACCAGGAATTTGCCGACCAATTTCAGTTTGACGTCTTGGACGCCACCAAGATTATTCCTGAGGAGGAGGTTCCTCTGGAAATGGTCGGCAAGATGGTGCTCGACCGCAATGTAGACAATTTTTTTGCTGAAACTGAACAAGTGGCATTTTGTCCCAGTCATATCGTGCCGGGCATAGATTTTTCCGAAGACCCGCTACTCCAAGGACGCTTGTTCTCCTATTTGGATACCCAGCTTAGCAGGTTGGGCGGGCCCAATTTCCACCAGCTCCCGGTGAACGCACCGAAATGTCCCTTTCATAATCTGCAACGAGATGGCATTCATCAGATGAGCCTGCAGAAGGGTCGAGTGGCCTACGAACCGAATTCGCTCGATCCCGATGGTCTGCGGGAATCGGCCCAACGTGGTTTTCGAACTTCCGAGAGGTCCATCGAAGGCAGTCCAGTCCGGTTGCGTCCGGAGTCATTCGCGGATCACTACTCACAAGCCCGGCTCTTCTACCGGTCGCAGACCGAGATTGAGCAGAAACACATTGCCCAGGCACTGATCTTTGAATTATCCAAAGTCGAAACAAAAGCAATACGTTTTCGGATGTTGGGTCATTCGCAATGGATCGATGAGACCCTCGCAGAACGCGTTACACAAGGGCTTGGGGCTTGGGGCCGTGGGCAAGGCCGAGAAAATTACTCCAGCACGAGAACCGATTGAACTTTCGCTAAGCCCGGCGCTTTCGCTTTACTCGCGACTGCAACCGACCTTGCAGGGCCGAAAAATTGGAATCGTCCTCGGAGCAGGATTCGATCGGAAATTACTCAAGGAGATCCAGAACGAAACGGAGAAAGAGAAGGCGACTGTCGCGCTGATTACATCCAAAGCGCAAGGAGAGCAGGACTCTAGCCAAAAGTTGCAGCCCGGTGAAATGGCTCTGCGAGGTGCACCATCGGTATTGTTCGATGCGGTCGTAGTCCTATCCGGGCCCAAGGGCGACCAAGAATTGGCGCAAGACCCCAACGCTGTTTCTTTCCTTATGGACGCGTTCCGTCATGGTAAAGCTATAGCCTGGGCAAGAATTCCCACGCTTGCTACGAAAGCACAGATCGCAGCCGATGATGGATTAATCGATCTCGGATGAAGCAAAGAATCCAAAGAGATTTATCCAATCTGCCCGCACCAGCCGTTTTTGGGAACGTGGGAGTGAGACGCCCGGCCTGGTGTAGAGCCCATGGGGACACGCCCCGAGGCCTAGAAAGTGCCTGACCAGTTGTGGAGGTCCTTAAATGCACTCAAGCCAGGTCGGCTTTGCAGCACAGGCACCTGACCCATCGTTCAGACTCACTGCGTAGCCTTCAACTAATTTGTTGCACTCGGTGAAGCCGGAGTGATATCCGGCCAAACCTCGTGCCAGATCCATTTCTTGCCTGTGTTGGACGCCTAGGTTTCATCAATTACGAAATGCTTGCCATCCTAACTCATCGTAATGTCCTTTAGAGCGCCTCGTTGACCAAGCCGTCAGGCATCGAAGCGTCGGATTCCCACTTCAGATTAACCGACCACTCCTCCGAAAGCGCTGCGGTTAGAGTCTGCATCTCCAGAGAACTTGTGGTGAATCTGTAGGCGGAGGACTTGCCGGGCTTCCAGTGCGCTCCCCCAAGCCTTTGTTTTGTTGCGTTCTCCGCTCCTGGAGATCTTCATTGGTGAAGGCCTTGCACCCTGCCTCTCTCGTTCTACTTACACATTGCAACGTTAGATCTGAGTGCCCAGCAAGTTCTTCTTGAAGGCACAAAGAGAGATCGCGAATAGACCGACAACGAGAAGCAGTGTGGTGGACGGTTCAGGCGTGGCCACGGTATCCGTTGTTGTGACAGTCCCCGGTCCAGTCGGAAGATTTGGATCGTTCGACGCATAGCAGGTGCCCGTGGAGGGGTCGCATACGCCGGGGACCAAGGGAGCATTGGAGTAGTTTGAATCCCACGAGCCGATGCCTCCGCCGCCAGTGAGATTGCTGGAGGATCCGCCGCCGGGGAGATTTACTTTCGTTCCGAGCAAGGGGCCAGAGCCGTCAACGGTAAATGTGACCGGGCAGTTAAAGATGTCGGAGTGAACTCCACAGCTGTTACTTTCCGTTAGCTCAAGGCTGTAATACTTGCCGGTGAAGCCCATGTCATCGTTCCAAGTGTCGTAATTCGCTGTATAAGCGGAGATCGTACCTAGCGGCAGTGTTTCACTCGCCAAGGTGTCTCCAAAGGCGGAAACGTCGACGTACCCGGTAAGGGGTAATTGCACCGTAGAAGTGGGAGTGACGGCGAGATCGACCTGCACGGCAGGCGCGAAATTCACGAAGAAAGTAGTGGAACCGGCCTGTGCCGCAAGGTTGCTATTGAAATTGTAGGTCAGCGGGCCGCTGGATACTCCGTTGAACGTGGCAACATCTGACGACGAATACCCACCGGTCGTATTGACCCAACTGTAGTAGCCGTATTGAACCGTCGGCGTATAACTGATCGCTGTCTGCAAGTTCAATCCCACATTTACGCCAGCCGACGCCGAAGCAAACACAGCGCTCTCGGAGAGTCCGAAATTGTACGAGGGTCCTGTGGCCGTTCCGTTGGCGTTGCCGCCCGTTAGGGTGGAACCTCCCCCGATGTTGCCATTGGCCGAGGTGTTCAGAGCAGTATCAAAGATGGAACTGGAACCGCTGAACGGCCCGATGTTGTAGTTAAAGCTCGCATTAGCGCTTAGGCCGGCGTTGCTGCCGATAGAACCGCCGGACCACATCGGATTATAGGCATAGTTGAGCGTTGAGTTGGCGGCGAAAGTTTGTCCCGGAGTATAAGTCGGGAATACAAAGGTAGTGGCACCGCTGGTGGAGGCGGCTACCTGCAAGCCGAGCGAGTCCGTGGCTTGCACCCCAAGATTGCTGAAGGGGAATGGGCCAGCCTTGCCATTCAACGTGTCATAGACGGCGTTGTTGAGAGAGGTCGTATCGACGCTCTGCGTCAAATAGGCTTGAGCGTGGAGGCTCGTGCCTGCCAGCAGCAATACGAACAAAGCTCCAAACATCTTCACATTCAGTTTTCGTGTCATATCATCCTCTCGGCTTATCGGGACCGCCGCCGTATCTGCGCACTCTGGGACCTGCAGTGAATGTCGTCAATAAAACTCTTCCCAAACTCGATCTAAACTCGTATTCCATTGACAACAGTAGACTTCGGTAGTCATTCCAAACAGTCCAAAACATTACGAAAGTCCTGGTTGATGGCTTGTCTCCTGCGAGTAAGCTCGGCCATTTATGATTTATGTGTCAGCCAATCGGCAAGTTCCGTCGGCCTCCCATGGGTTTATCCGGGGAACCCCCAATACGCGGTGTGCTGCACAATCAGAAATAGCCTGACGGCATGGAAAAAAAATGTCAGGAGACCAACAGCGACTACCTCCAACAGGAAACCCACCGCGATTCCGAAGAAAAGACCCCGATTCTCGGGGGGCTCTACGCGCCAGTTCGGCTTGCGCTCTATTTCGTTCGACCGTGAAGTCTTGCGAAAGACAGTCACGGTCAAGCTGAGACGGCCTTTGTTCGGCTTCGTTGTTCTCTGAATTTGCTATTGGATGCTTCATTCGACCTCCACAGCTTCACGATCACGGAACCAGGTCGCCGCATGAGCTCGATAGTCGGCTATTGAGTAACCAAGTAGCCGGTGAGGAATACCTGGCACTGCATAGCCCCCGGCGAGAACTCGGTTGTAGAACCGTAGAATAAGTCGGAATGCACGGTGTCTCCGGGGGCCGCGTAAATGTAAATCTGGCCAGAGAACGGGAAATCACCGGAAAGACGGGACGTGCCAAGAACTAACGCGTTTTGATAAGTGCGGAAAACTGGCGAGGAAGGGTTGATGGTGTCCGGCGGGGCGAATGAATCGATCTGCACGCCATCCAGTAATGCAATGCTTGCTGGATCGCCTTGGCAACTGTCGGAAACGCCTTGCAGAACAAGGCGCTTGACGGGAAGGCCGGTGGAGGTATTCGCAGGCACCACAAAGATCTGCGGCGTGCTCGGATCGCAGTGGCCTCGGTTGAAACCGATGCATAGGTTGGCGGAGAAGGGGTATGTAGCAGGGTTGTCGACGTTGCGACTGGCGACAGGGTTGGCTGCACTGTTGGCCACGGTGACCAGAGTGCTGACAACCCCGTATACCATTTTGGGCGCGAAGAGTTGCAGCGTTAGTGCAAGCAGCAGGACGGTTCCGAGACCCATCAACAAGCGTGGCAGAATTTTCATTTTACCGGTCTCCTTTGCGATTTCTGAAATTTTAAGAAACGCACGGTTACTCGCTGGGCGCGGAAGCGGGCACTAGATAGCCGCGGATATTTGTGAAAATGATGTTTTCACCGTCGGCACCGCCAAACAGGAGGGCGGGGGCTGGCAGCACAGAGGTTACGTAGCCGCTCTGAAAGTGATCGGAGGCCCCAGCAGAGAGAATGTAGTCGAAGTCCCCATAGGTGGCTTGGGCGGTATAGAATCCTCCAGGAAGGTTCGGGCTGCCGCCAATGGTGAACACCGTAACGTCCCCGGGCGATTTGCTGCAGCTCGCGCCGGAAAAAGGGACGCTAACGCAAATGGCTCCCCAGCTAATATCGGTAATGACCAGCTTTTCCCCCGCCGGGATACTGAAGGGCGTTGAAGTCCCGTCGGCGAGCAATTCATCGTAACCGGACGTATTCGAGTCGTAGGCCAGGTTAATGTAATTGGCCTTAGCCTGCGCCACGGGAACGGGATTGCTGTAAGTGTTCGCCACCGTGACCAGAGTGCTGACGATGGCGTGAACCGCTTTCGGTGCAACGAGCGCCAGCAAAAGCGCTACGATTACAACTCCTCCAACTCCCATCGCAATTCTCTTCAGAACATTTTTCATGTTTCTCTCCTGTTTTCTGATTTTTGGTGCCTCACGAAATCAATGTGCCGCCTCGAAAAAATACAATTCGAGGAATTCGCAGAACCCTTTTTCGACTGTTTCGAATGCAAATTACTGTAGGTGCCAGCTCCATCTATAGGGTCAATTGATATTTTCTAAATGCCCGAAGAGACTGAAACTACAGCTCACTTGCCCCTGTCTGGGTACTGCGGACAGCCCACAACTCCCTTGCAATGTGTAAAACGGATCGATGTAGGCAGTGACTTGCGAGGAGAAAGCGTATGCAACGGTTCCTTGGGGGTCATACCCGACCTGAATAGGAGCTAGGACCACAGACAGCGGAGGGAAATAGTTTGTGCTGGGTCCTTCATAAATTGCAGCTACGTAGACAGAACTCGGGGTTGACCCTACGGGAATGGAAAACGAGCCGTTTATATTTTCGATAACCAACCGCTGGCCTGGCGGGACTTGGAAAGGGGTGCTGTTTTGTCCAGTAATTAGCGCGCAGCCTGTCTCCTCGTTCCCCACTTCTCCAATAGAAAGGCATTGCAGGGCAACTGCTGTCCGGGCGTGGTTGTCTGCGCTTTGCGTAATGACAGGATTGCTGGCGGTATTCGCCACTGTGACCAGTGTGCTCACTATAGCGTGCACTGCTTTCGGTGCAGCCACCGCCAGCAGCATGGCCGCAACCACCACTCCACCAATTCCCATCGCGATTCTCTTCAGCCAGTTCTTCATTTCGTCCTCCCTTTTCCAAGTTCTTCATCCAATTCTTCCGTCGGGTAGAGTGGTTGCCAATTGCCGATCTTTTCTTCAATCGACAAGCGTTTGACGGGCCAGAAGAACACTCCGCAGAAACCGCTCGCCAGCAAGAAAAATGTCCCAGGTTCCGGAGTGGCGACAGAACCTCCGCTGGTCGTCAAATCAAATGCCCAATTTGCCGTGTCGTCCGCGCAACTGGTCGCCCCGGTGGAATCGGTATTGCATGTTTGGAAAGCGCCGCCGGGGAAACCGCTGAATCCCTCACCGAGGGTGCCGTTGTCGAAGACCGCATTCGGAATGTTCCCGGCCGTGGTTAGTAAAAAGGTGTATGTACCGGGATCAAGCGACAAGCTCAGGGTGATGTCTCCGCAAACCGAGCCGCCGATGTTCACGGTGCCAGCAGGAGGACAACCTGTGAAGCTTCCGAAGTTGGAGAGCAAATCCGAGACTCCATAGGCGTTGCCGAAGCCGTCCGTCAGAATGGCAGCGCCCGATCCAGTTCCGCTGAACAGGCCAAGAAACGGATCAAATCCCCCAGCCGCAATCGTCTGTCCTGCCGCATTGACTCCTCCACCGAATCCCCAAGTTTGGAAGGTGACGTTTTCGCTGCTGCTTCCTGTTACGTTGAAAACCAACGAGTAGGTGTCCGTCGGACTCGCAAGCGTGCCGGTGTAAGACGTCGAGTCCGCCAAGGCAGAACCCGCCAGAAAAAGCACTAGGCCCAGTACCACAAGTATTGTTCTTGCTAAGCGCATAGCTGTTTACCCTCTCGAATGTGAAAAACTTGGGAAGAGCGCGTTTCTTTGCTCGACCGCGGCAAGATGAAGGACTCTGCTCCAGCTGTCAAAGAAACTCGTTCCAAACTCTCTCCAAACAGCTAAGCCTTTTGTTAATCTTGAGTTAAGCCCGCGTCTAAACTGTGTTCCCCGGCTCCTGTCTGTGATAAGCTCCGCGAACCCCTGAACTCGCGACGGAAACGATGACCTCTCCGAATGGAAAACCTGCCGTTTACCGCTTTGGGGTCTTCGAAGCGAACACCGTAACCGGTGAACTTCTGAAAAAGGGTGTCCGAGCTAAGCTCCAGGAACAGCCCTTCCGCCTTCTCTGTCTCCTATTGGAGAAATCCGGCAGCATCGTGACCAAAGAAGAGGTGCGTGATCGGCTTTGGCCGGGCAATACGTTCGTGGAATTCGACGCATCGTTGAGTGTAGCTGTAGGAAAACTCCGCGACGCCTTGGGTGATGATTCTGATAACCCAAGATTTATCGAGACAGTTCCGCGAAAAGGTTACCGGTTTATTGCCCCGGTACAGACCGTGGGCGAACTGGCAGTCCCCCTCCCGTCGAATGGCGAGGATCCGATCTCTAAGTCAACAGCTGAAAATGGCACGCAAAGTCCAAGAATTCTCATTTTGGTCTGCGTCGTGGCGTTGATCCTCACCGCTGGGGTCGTCGGAAGGTACTTGCACGGAACGAACGAGGGGAAACTTGCGGAAAAAGCCTCGGTCGTTGTCGGCGACTTCGCGAATACAACTGGTGACGCGGTTTTCGATGGATCTTTGCAACGAGCCACAATCACTTACTTGGCGCAATCGCCATACCTGAGCGTTCTGCCAGACACTACGATTGCCGATACCTTGCAGGATCTGGGGCGACCACCGAATGAAAAGCTGACCCCGGCAATGCTGAGGCAGGTTTGTCAGCGTCAAACGGCTGCCGCAGCCGTGGACGGATCAATTCAGAAATCCAGCGACCAGTATTTGTTGTCTGTGGAAGCAGTGCGCTGCGCGGATGGAAGCACGTTGGCAATAGAATCGATAAGGGCTTCTTCGAAGGAAAACGTGCTGCCTTCGCTCGACACCGCAATCCAGAATCTTCGCCGTAAGCTTGGCGAATCTCGCGAGTCCCTTCAGAAATATGATGCGGAACTCCAACAGGGCACTACCAGTTCTCTCGAAGCAATGAAAGCGTATCAGTTGGGCCTCGAGCTTCGAAAGCAGGGCAAGAACGCCAATGCGAGGCCTGCGTTTGAAACTGCCATCCAATTGGATCCCCATTTTGCCATTGCCTACGCACAACTCGGTTCTTCGTACTCCAACGTGGGGGATGAAGCGGAAGCTGTTGTCTACTTCAAGAAAGCATACGAACTTCGCGCCAAAGCTACGGAACCGGAACGCATCTACATCGTCGGTCGTTACTACGATATCGTCACCGGTGAGACAGAAAAAGCCGCCGAGGTCTACAAACTAGGCACGGAAATGTATCCGAAGGATTGGGTTTCCTTCAATGCGGTGGCAAACGACGCCAATCAGATGGGCCGCTACGATACAGCCATTCAAGCTTCGCAGCGAGTGATTGCGCTCGCCCCGAATCATAGCTTCGGCTATATCAATTTGCTTCTGGGATTGGTAGCCTCCAACCGGTTTGAAGAAGCAATGGCGATAGACGCCCGGTTGAAAGAAAAGCAATTAGATGACAGTACATCTCATACGATCATGTATGCCGTTGCCTATTCGCAAGGAGATCAATCGGGTCTGCAGCGGGAACGCGACTGGGCCGCGGCGCATTCCAATGATCGCGGCATAGCGTTTATGGAAGCACAAAGGGCAGCCGCACTTGGAAAGTTGCGCGAAGCGAATGAACGCTTCCGGTTGGTGGCACAAAGAGCCATTGCGGACAATGACCCCGGGTCGGCTGCCGATGCGATGGACGCTGCTGCCGAATTCAACTCAGAAATCGGTAACGCCCGAATTGCCTTGGCGGACGCAGATGCATCTCTTAAACTGGAACAGAGTCCAACCATCCTCGCTAGAGTAGCCTTAGTAAATGCACGCTCCGGTCGGCCGTCTCGCGCAGAAGAGATACTTGCAAAACTGGATCACGACGTTCCGCTGAACGTCTTTAATTTGAATGTCTACTCGCCAATGACTCGTACCGTCTTAGCGGCTTTGAAAAAGACGACTTCCGCGCAGGTTTACACGCTGATGGAGCCTGCCCTGCCCTATGAATTTGGCCAAAACTCTTTGCTTCTTCCGATTTATGTTCGAGCCGAATGTCTGCTGAAGACCGGTGACGGCGAAGGCTCCGCGCGCGAATTTCAGAAACTTTTGGACCACCATGGCGTCGATCCAGTTTCTCCACTGATTTCCCTGTCTTACCTGGGATTGGGACGCGCCTACAAATTAACCGGCAAGCTCGATGAGAGTGTGCAAGCCTACAACAAGTTCTTCGCACTATGGAGGGACGCGGATCCCGACCTGCCGATACTCATCGAAGCACGTAGAGAATTCCCAAAACCGCGCAGTACTTCCTCTTCTTCTGCGAACTAAATTTCTCCGGCTGATTGGATGACTGTGTCGACTCCTCGTCCCCAATAGACTTGGTAGCGCTAACGACCAAGGTTTAGAAAAAAGGGCCGATCGACGCTAATAATTGGATGTGGTTTTCACACACGCTATCAGCAGATTGCCATGGCCAACGACGAAACGGGAGAGCTCCTTCTCGAGAAGCGTTTGGATCGCCAGAGCGATGGAGCACATGCGTTGTAACGGAATTTGCAGGGGTCGGTGCGCGTGGGGATCGAATCGACCGGTCTCATTCACCAATTCGAGCGCTTGCTGGCGGAACTCGGTCACGAATTGCGGATCGGGACGCTGCAAAGATCCGCAGCAGCGAATTCCGTAGGCAAAAAACCGACGATCGGGACGCCCACGGGAAACGGTTCGGACTGATTCCTCGCAAAACCCCGGATGGCTAAAACTGACCCCTGACTAAGTTCACGCGAAACTCTCACAACAACTGGTCAGACAAAAACACGCCTAATCGATATTTATTTCACTAAGAATCCCACTTGATCCAAGTTGGCACTTGATCGTCTAATTCGGCGCCCGCGCTCAGTGCAAGCGCAGGACCTGTCGATAAGCCCTAAGCCACGCTCTTTCTTAAACTATCTTGTAACCTTCACCCGCCGTTGACCTCCAACCTTTTATAACACTCAATCTGCATTATGAGTGTTACGAAGAATAGTCGCTGGTCCTCGAAAGGAATCTCATGTCAATTACGAGAACAGTTTTCTTGGTATCTACAGTTGCAGTCCTCGCGTTCAGCCTGAGTGCCATGGATCATCTGCGCTCGGCCCGGCAGGAAGGAGCGCAGCAAAATATACAGCGGATGGAATGCTGGTGAAACCGGAAGGGTACCGCAATTGGAAATTCATCGGCGCCATGGTGACTCCCAACGGGTCTGAATGATGGAAAAGCCGGATTCCCGGAATTTCACAACGTGTACATCGAACAGGAGCAATTTCACAGCGTATCAAAGGACGGAGTATTCCCGGAAGGAACGATCATCGTGAAAGAGCTGGCTCTGGTGCGGAACTCGACCCACCCTGACGGGTCGACAGACGAAGCTTCCGGGCGCGGATTTTTTGAGGGTGAGCTTAATGGGTTGGATGTCACGGTAAAAGACAGCACCAGGTTCAGCGGAACAAACAATTGGGGGTTTTTAACTTTGGCCACCACGCCAGTTCCATACGCCGAAACGGCCAAGGAGTCGTCCAAAGCCGAATGTGCTGGCTGCCATGTGGCCGGAGCAGCAAAAACGGATATGACCTGGGTGCAGTTCTATCCGAATCTGCGGGCAAAATAAGAATACCGCCGAAGACGCGGGAGCAGCAAATTCACAAAGTCTTCTAACCGGGAGCCGCAGCGAATCGCTGAGGACCGGAGCAGGAAGCTGACTGTGTGGTCCGCCCGCACGGTCAGTCCGTCAGAAACGCATTCACTAAGGAGAAAAAGAAATGAAATTCAAATCCGCAGTATTCGGAGTGGCACTGACGCTTGCATCCGCTTTGGCACTTGCCCCTCGAGGGCATGCGCAGGCGGGCCCGAGCGATCCACAAATCGTGGGAATTGTACTTGGCTGCAGACGACATTGACATCAACTACGCCAAGCTTGCCTTGACCAAATCAAAAAACAAGGCCGTTCGTGAATTTGCACAGCAGATGATCACGGACCACAGCGCGGTGCAAAAGTCGGTGCAGGAACTTGCGGCGAAACTTGGGGTGACGGCGCAGGACAGCAACACAAGCAATGGATTAAAAACACAATCCCAAGAAGCTACTGCAAAGCTTAAGACACTGGAAGGCGCTGTCTTTGACAAATACTACATCGACAATGAAGTGGCCTACCACAAGGCTGTTACAGATGCGGTGGCCGGCGTACTTATTCCGAATGCGAAGAATGCAGAACTGAAATCCGCATTGGAAGGTGCGCAGCCCCTGTTTCTTGGACACCTTGAACATGCGCGAAACGTGCAGTCCAGTGTAGAAAAAATGGGGTCGATGTAAGGCAGAAGCAGACGGAACGACTCGAGAAAAACATGTCAACTTTAAACTCTAACAAACAGGGGCAGCAGTGCAGACTACTGCTGCTCCTGACGCTTTTCTCACTGTGATTGATCGCAGCAACCCACGTGGGCGCAGAAGTGCGGACCTCGACGGTCCGAAGCATGCCTTCCGCGGCGACAATTTACACAGTCGAAATTAAACAACTTAAGTTTCTTCCAGACGTGTTGACCGTTCACGCGGGAGACAGAGTGCAGTGGAAGAATTCGGACATCGTTCCGCATACGGTTACGGCCGAGAAGGCGTTTGATTCCGGCAGCATCGCCGTGGGTGCCACGTGGACCCTTGAGGCGCCCTCAAAAACAGGCGAATACATCTATACGTGCACCTTTCATCCGAACATGAAGGCGAAGTTGGTTGTTCAATAGTGGTTGAGCCGATTAGTCAGCCACAAGCAATACGTGGGCGAGAATTGGGGACTTCAAATGCTACCGGTACCGACATTTTCCTTCAATCATGTTCATCCAATCCTCGTAAATTTCACCGCGGCACTCTTCCCGGCCTCTGTCGGCAGCGATTTGCTGAGCCGACTGTTGGGTAGGCGGTCTTTGGGTCATGCGGCGTGGTGGATGGTGCTGTTCGCAGCGATCGTAACGCCGGCGACCGTAGTTGCGGGCCTATTCTGGAGACGAGAGGTGGGCCAATTTCTTAGTCCGGAGATAATCAATACTCATCAATGGTTGGGGATCAGCCTGTCGGTGTTCTTCATTCTGGTTGCAAGGTGGCGCGGAAAGCTTCATGCATGCGAGGAAAGTCCAGGAATAGCTTATTTTGTGACTGTTTCGATCGTCGCGCTCGCCTTGGTCTACCAGGGAACTTTGGGAGGCATGATGGTGTTTGGCAAGTAGGAATTAAGTCGGATTTGCGGAGCCCTTGTTAGTTGAGGGAGTGCCGTTTTCGGAAGGCGGCAGCGCGCAATTTGTTCCCGCAGATGTCGAGGCTGCACCAGGCACGAGTGTTGCTCCGCGAGACGTCGTAGAAATACAGGATGCAATCTGGATTCTTGCAGCGTCGTATCCTCCGCATCTCACCATTCGCGACCAGTTCGGCAAGCGATGCGGCGATAGGGCGCAAGAGGTCCTCACTTGAGTTGAAATTCCACTCGTGCGTCAGCTTACCGTGGCCGCGCTTAGTCGGCTGAAGGATAGTGACGCTTGTCGGAACCGCCAGCAACCTGTTCGTGGCAGACACCAGCGCGGGAGAAAGGGGGCTAACAAAACCAGTGGCTCGGAGGTCCTTCCGGATATTGTCTCTATATTTCCGGGCGGCAATCAGTCCGGCTGCCAATCCCCGCTTGCCCAACTTGTTCTAATTGCAATCTCCCCCAGCAAGCCGGCCTCGGTCAGCCAGTTATGAAAATCCTCTTCAGTTTTCAGCAGCTCTTCCACAGGACCATCATGAAGAACCTGGGTGTTAACAAAATCTAAAGCAAGGTCATTGGCAAGCCAATAGAATTTCGACGAAATAGCGCGTAACTTTCACCGAGACAGCAGCTCCTATCTGGTGGCAGTCAAAACACAGTAAGATTGTAACAGGATAACAGACACAGGGGAGACAAATGGCGCGTTTAAATACAGTTGATCCAAAACAGGCAACAGGAAAAGCAAAAGAATTGCTGGATGGGGTGCAATCCCAGTTGAAAATGGTCCCGAACCTGATGAAAGTTCTCGCCAATTCTGCAGCTGCACTGGACGCTTATTTGTCGTTTGACAGCAAACTCAGCCACGGGTTACTGAAACCGAAGCTGCGAGAGCTGATCTCCGTAGTGGTCGCGGAAGAAAATAGTTGTGAGTATTGTCTGTCCGCGCACACAGCGATCGGTAAAATGGTCGGCCTCAAGGATGAGCAGATTCTCGCTGGACGGAAGTTCGACACGGGTGATACGAAAATAGACGCGGCATTACACTTTGTCCAGGAGATCACGGCGCGACGCGGCCAGGTGGACAACAGTGCCATCGAAACTGTGCGCAAGGCGGGATATACCGATGGTGAGATCGCCGAAATCATTGCCAATGTGGGCCTCAACCTGTTCACGAACTATTTCAACAACGCGGTGAAAACAGAAGTTGATTTTCCAAACATAGCCATCGCCAAGTCCGCTTCCGCCTGAGAAGCTAACTGGCTCTGATTACGGACAACGAGCCGGCCGCTTCATGTGCGCTGCCCGGCTCGGCCACCGAAAGGATAATCTGTGGTCCCTAATTTACTGTCGGTTCTGCAAGAAGTGCGGGCGTGCACCGTCTGCGCACCGTACCTTCCACTCGGACCAAAGCCTTTGCTGGCCGCGGGCCCGCGCTCCAGGATCCTCCTGATCGGTCAGGCGCCCGGGCGAGTCGCCCACGAGTCGGGAGTACCGTGGTCAGACCGTAGCGGGGACCGTTTGCGAGATTGGCTCGGCATCTCCAAGGCAACTTTTTATGATGCGAACACTATGGCAATTGTTCCAATGGGTTTCTGTTACCCGGGCACAAGCCCGAAGGGAGATCTGGCACCGCGGGCAGAGTGCTCAGAACTTTGGCATAAAACAATTTTTAGCTCCCTCCGCTCTATCCAACTCAGAATTTACCTGGGTAGGTACGCGTTTGCACAATACTTGGGTAAAACCTACGAGGATTTGACGAAAGCAGTACATGACTATTCTCGATTACTTCCAAGCAGTATTGTTCTGCCGCATCCTTCCCCGAGGAATGCTTTATGGCTGAAGCGGAATCCCTGGTTTGAAAGCCAGTTGATTCCGGCCCTACGCAAAGAGGTTGCAGGGATTCTCAATAAATAATACCGGATGAAAAGTTCTGGTGACTCGTGACTCCCAATGAAGACTCGCGGTTCATTATGTTATGGGAGTGATTCACTCTAAGCGACGAATTAATCACTTACTCGGCATGGTGCCCGTCACTGGCCTTGGCGATTTGAGGCGCAAGGTGGCGGGCTGCTTCATTCTAAGTCTCATTTAAATGATTGCAATGGCGCTCGATTCCCTCTTCGATTACCGTTCAACCATTTCTCATCGTCTCTGTGCCAACTCTTACGCGTGAGTCGGTCGCTTCCTCTTCCACTCATGTTCCCGGCGCAGCAGCGATTGGTGCTTCTTCAACTGCTCCTCGATATCACTGAACGCATTCTTGCAACCCGCCAGAATATTTTTACCGCTTCCAATGGCGTGCAATGTCCCCGAAGGTAACGATAGCGTCAGCGCGAGCGCCTGTTCGCCATTCCGCTGATTTTTGGAAAACACTCCGCGCAATTGAATCAAATCCGGCTCATAGCTTTGCAGTAATTTCCCCAACTTATCCAGTCGGCGAGTCACTTCTGCGGCAACGTCTTCTTGCGAATCCACGTGCTTGTAGCTGAAGGTCACATTCATGGTTGCACCTGTAGGGATTCAACGTCGTGAGGTAGGAAAGCGACGCAGTCTTCATTTCTGCACCGCATACATCCAAATCATAACAACCTGTTTTTCACAACGCAATCCCGCTGCGCGTTGACAGTAACCCCGTGAATTCCTAGTCTACCCAATAGGCCGAATCGCTTTTGTTGGCCATCTAACAGCCTATGACTGATCCACTTCATCCCGCGAATAAACCACCAAATCAGCTCCGCGTTGGCCCCGCTGGCTGGTCTTATCCCGATTGGGCCGGCTTCGTTTATCCTACGCCACGATCGAAAGGCTTTCACGAAGCAACTTACCTCGCAGCTTTCTTCGATACCATCGAGATCAACACTTCTTTCTACCAACCTCTTCGCCCTGAACACGCGGCCATCTGGATCGATCGCGTCGCCGCTAATCCCAGCCTTTCTATTCACTGCGAAGCTCTGGCAGAAATTCACGCACGAACCAGTTGCCACTGCCGAAGACGAGCGTGTCGTCCGTGCTGGCTTCGATGTTCTCGCCAAGCCGGCAAACTCGGCGCAATCCTCTTGCAATTCCCATTCTCTTTCCATCGAACTCCGGAAACCGTTCTCTCATCTCGCAGCGCTTTTGACGCGTTTCGCCGACTATCCGCTTGTCGTCGAACTTCGCCACGCCTCCTGGCAAACTCCCGAAACCTTGCAACTTCTGCACGAATATCAGGCTGGGTTCTGCAACATCGACCAGCCAATTATCGGCAACTCTCTCCAGCCTTCCGCCGATTCCACTTCCCCGGTCGGCTATGTCCGCTTCCACGGTCGCCGCTATGACACGTGGTTCACCGACGACCCGTCTATTCCCGGTCACGAGCGCTACAACTATCTCTACTCCGCCGAGGAACTGGATCCTTGGGTCGCACGCATCCGCAAAGTCCAGCAAGCCACCCGCACCACTTTCGTCGTCACGAATAACCATTTCCAGGGCAAAGCCGTGGTCAATGCCCTGCAACTCATCAGTGTTTTAAAGGGAACGAAAGTGAAGGTTCCTGATCCACTACGCCAGCACTACCCGCAACTCGAATCGATCGCCAGTGAAATGCCGGCGGCACCCACGCTCTTTCCTTTGGGCACTCCGCCGAAGAATCGAAGAAATCCAAACGCTCTACTTCTTAAACAAATTCTCAAACGCCTGCCGCGCATCCATAGGCCGAGCCTGTGCCGGGGCTTCTACCGGTACTTGAGCCGGTTGCATGTAGGATGTCGGCGCAGTGTCTTTTTCTACCGTCGTGCGAAACTCATAAAATTTGCAGTCGTTTTTCGTGTCTTTCGGGGTCACTCGGGCGGGAATGGGCTGCGTACATTCAAACTGCACTCCGCTATCGAAGAACCTGCACTGTTTGCAGCAATGCAATTCAAAATTGCACTTTGGGCATTTCCCGTTCGCGTCAAATCCTGCCACCAGCACCGCTCCGCAGTTCGAACATCGCGCACGCGTCACCGTTCCTACCATCCGCGGCGTGCGTGGACCGAGATGGTCCGTCGCACCTCGCGGTCCGCCCTGCGGCGGCTTCCGATCCGGCTTATCTCTCTTCTGCTGTTTATCTTGCTTCTCGGCGTCTCGATAGCCGCGGTGACCGTACTTGCGATCCACAAATGCCTCCGTCCGTCAGTCCTGACGGACTGCAACTACTCCATGTACAATTCGGATAAATCGATTCTGTTCGCGATGTAAATCCAATCGGGTTGCTACAATCGCCCGTGCATACCAGACTTCCCCGTAGAAGTTAAACTGGATTGCCTTGGGCGAGAGCAGGAGATGGGACCTCTATGTTTTTAATCCTATGGGAGTTCGAAGTCAAGCCGGGAGAGCTAGCCGCTTTTGAAAAAGCCTATGGCCCCCAGGGGCCATGGGTACTACTCTTTCAACGCGATTCTCACTACCGCCAAACTCAACTTCTTAAGGACCCTTCCCACTCTTCCATCTACTTCACTCTCGACTTCTGGGACTCCGAAATCGACTACATCCACTTTAAGCATGCCAATCAACTTGAATACGATTCGCTGGATCGCCTTACTGAGGGCTTGACGCTCCGCGAACGTAACCTTGGCTGCTTCCTGCAACTTGACCCGCCATCTTCTTCTTTTTAACGAATAAGCCGACTAGTCCATCTGGCGCTAGGTCGGGTTGCAAGAAGCTTCTTGGTATGCCTCCAACTCGAACGACTGCTTCCGCCGCCAGATATCCGCTGCGGACCGCCCCTTCCATCGTTGCTGGCCAACCTGTCTTCGTCCAGTCACCTGCCAGAAACATTTTCCCGATTCTCGTCTGTTGACTTGGACGCAACCGGTCCACTCCCGGTTCCGGCGAAAAAGTAGCCGCGGTTTCTTTGATGACCGTAGCCTTTAACAAGTTTGCATCGCGCGCCGCTGGCAGCACCTGTTTTACTTCCTTCAAGCACAAATCAATGATTTCCTGTCGCGATTTAGGTAGAAGGTCGTAGGAAGCACTGATGACCAGCTGCAGATATTGTCCCTTATCTCCGCTGTCGCCTTTCAGGCCATACAACAACGTCTTGTTAAATATCCACTGCGTGGTCGTATCCAGAAGTGTTACAAACGGCTCTCTCATCACTTCCCGGTCAAACCAGAAGTGCACTCCGGTTATCGGCGAAACCCTGATCTTTCCTAATTTCTCAAACGCCGGTTCTTGCCGCTTCGCTTCTTCCGGCAGCAATTCCAGCAAAGCTTCATGCGGCAGCGCAAATACGTAGGCGTCTGCGGATTCCATTCGTCCGGCGTCAAATTCCAGTTTCTCTACCGTACCATTCTGCATATGAATCGCACGAACTGGCGCGCGCAGCGTCACTTCGCCGCCCCGCTTCTCAATTTCCGCTTTGCATCCCTCGTACAACTCCGCCAGCGGCACTGTCGGAATCCCCATCCGGTAGCCCGTTCGGTTCGACACGAACGCTTTCCAGAAAACTTCTACTCCGTATCGCGCATCCGTTCGGTCCAACTCTTCATCCAGTGCGCTGACCAGCACCACCCGCCAGAATCTCTCAATTGCCCGGGACGTTTGCTTTCGACGCTTCAGCCACTCCAGCATCGAAATGCCGCCTTCCACATCCAGGTCCGCTGTATGCCCTTGGGCACGCAAGATGTCCAGCATGGCCCATCCGATGCACCGCTTGTCCGCAAAATTCAGCGGAGCAAACGTGGCGAATGATCCCAACATATGCAGTGGCGCAGGAAGCATTCCCGCCTCCATCTCGCCAGTCCGTCCTTGTGGATCCAAAAATACCAGCCGCTCGAAATATTTCACCTTATCTGCCGACCCCACTCGCCGGTAAAAGTCGTCCAAATTTGTACAGCACCCCAGCGTCACATGCTGACAGTTGTCCACATGCTCCCCGTTGGGCAACACATAGGACGTTGCCCGGCCTCCCAGGAAGGGCCTCTGTTCAAACAGTCGTACTCGCCAGCCTGCTTCAGCCAGCGCGACGCCCGCCGACAGCCCCGCCAGTCCCCCGCCGATCACGATCACGTTTTGCAAGAATATTCTCTTCCGTATGGACGCCCGAATCGCGCCTTGGCTATCAACATCATCTTCTCCGCTTTGGACAGCCGCACTCGCTCTCCAAAAACGGCAAAATCCAACTGACTCAATCCGTGGCCAGCAATGCGCTGTAGGTGTGAACCAGCAGCCACAACGTGCTCTGGCTATCCTCATCGATCAGTCCCAGTAGCTTTTCCCCTCTTCGTAACAACTCCCACGCGCGATCCGCTTCAAAACGCAGCAACTCTCTCACTCCCAGCGTCGCTTCGCTCCGTCCAAAATCTTCTTTGGCCACGCCGTAGCGCTCCAAATCTTCATCCGGCAAATACACGCGCCCGATTGCGAAATCTTCGCGCACGTCCCGAATGATATTCGTCAGCTGAAACGCCAGTCCGAGTTTTTCAGAAAGGTCTAACGCGCGAGGGTCACTGAATCCAAAAATATGCGTGCACGTCAGCCCAACGGTTCCCGCCACTCGGTAACAATACTCCCTCAGACGATCGAATGAAGAATACGCATGCTCCGTCAGGTCCATCTCCGCGCCCGAAATCAGATCGTGCAAATAGCGCGTGGGCATCTTGTAACGCTGGATGGTGTCAACCAATGCTGGCAGAACTCCGTCCGCACCAGCCAGATTCTCAGCAGGAAGTTTTTTTACGGTGTTTCCCATCAAACACCTTGTCTTACCGGTGATCGCCTCGTCCAGTGCCGCGCGCCATTTCGCTAATCCGCGTTGCTTTGCCGCCAAATCCGTGCCTTCATCAGACACGTCATCGATTAACCGCATGAATGCGTACAGCGCCACAATTCCGTCGCGCTTGGCCTTCGGAAGCAGAAAAAACGCCGGGATAAAAATTGCTGTGGGCTTCGCGCGCAATCCGGTGGCATTCTTCGTACGACTCTGCCACCTCACGCGGAGCTGGCGGGGTATTTTGCGACGCCGCAGAGATCGTTCCACCTCCGCCTAACACGTGCGTGACCACTGCCCGCCCCAGCAATCGTCACCTGCTTCCCCTTGCTCACCGAGGCCGTTCGTGCAGCGTGTCGTAGCCCATCTCCTCAATCGCATCCAGCACCGCCATCCCGCCGCGGCTGAACATTTCCAGATCAATCGCCAGTTTTCCTTCCACCATCTTCGCTAGTGGCAGGCCTTCCTCAAATAGTCCTCGCGTTTGCGCGATCAAATCCTTCATCAGCGCCACATACCGTTCGTCAAACTTCTTCTCGATGATCTCTTTTTCGCTCAATCCGTGCGCGGCTGCCACATCCAGCGGAATGTAAATCCGCCCAATCTCCAAATCCCGCGAAACATCCTGCCAGAAATTCGCCAACTGCAGCGCCGTGCACGTTGCATCTGACAATCGCTGCCGTTGCTCGATCCCGGTATCCGCAGAGGTACAGGACCAACCTTCCCACCGGATTCGCCGAATACACACAATAATTGATTACCTCATCCCAGGTCTCATACCGCTTCACTACTTGGTCCTGGCGAAATGCTTTGAGCAGATCCGCAAACGGCTGCTTGGGCACATCCTTTGCGACGATCGTTTCACGCAGTGCCACGAATACCGGGTGCGACGGCCGCCCTTCATAACACTTGTCCAACTCGCTTTCCCACCAGTCCAGCAGTTCCAGCGCTCGTTCCCTCGTCGGAATCTCGTCCCCAAGATCATCGGCCCAGCGGCAGTACGCGTACAAATTGTAGAAATGCTGGTGAAGTTCCTTGGGCAGCAGCCACGACGCCACATTAAAATTTTCGTAGTGATGGGTCGCCAGCCAGCGCGTATACTCCTGCGCTGCTTCCGGAGTACAACCGTTTTCCGGCAGTCTTTCGGCCAACTCGAGTTCACCGGGACGCAGCATATTCAGTCTGGATGCACCACTCACTTTGTAGGGGCGGCTTCACGCCGCCTTCTTGGGTTTGATTTCTATGACTCTGACAACTCTCGCGCAAAAGCGCGCTCAGCCATTCGCTTCGCGCGACGCCTTACGGCCGTACCGCCAGCTTGATTTCCCCGCTCCGCGATTTCATCCGCGCAAAGGCTTCCGGCAGTTCTTCCAGTCGAATCTCTTCTGTCACGAATTCCTGCGCCGACACATCTCCACGCCGTATCGCTTCCAGCGCTTCGCGTATAAACCGCGGGGTGTGATGGAACGGCGAGATAATCTTGATTTCCGAGTAATGAATGGCCGATGGTTCAATCTCCACACGCGTTCCCGTAGGCAATCCGCTGAAGAAATTCACCACTCCGCCCCGCCGCACCATATTCAATGCCAGATCCCACGTGGCTGGATTACCCGCTGCTTCCACAACCGAGTCTGGTCCGCGCCGCTCATCGGTCAACTCGCGCACAGCCGCGGCCACATCGGCAACTTCCGTAACGTTAATCGTGGCTGCTGCTCCCAGCTTCCGTGCCACCGACAATGGCGCTTCCCGCCGCGCCAGCGCTATCACTCGCACGCCACGCCGAGACAACATCCGCACGTACTTCAATCCTATCGGCCCACATCCGATGACTACCGTCGTATCGCCGGTTCGCACTTCCATCTCATGGATTCCGCGCAGCACACAGGCCAGCGGCTCCACCAACGCCGCGCTCTGGTCATCCACCGAATGCGGCACTTCCAGCATGTTTTCCCGCACGATTCGTCCGGGAATTCTCATGTACTCTGCATAAGCTCCATTGTTGAACAACAGGTCGTCGCACAAGTTTTCTTGCCCGCGACGGCAATGGTAACAACGGAAACACGGCGCTGAATTCGCCGCAATCACCCGTACTCCCAAATTCCACCGGGTATCGACTCGCTTCCCCATCGCCACTACATCGCCCACCACTTCGTGCCCAAACACGGCAGGTGGTTGAATCATCTTCGCGTGATATCCGCGCTTCCAGACCTTCAGGTCCGTGCCGTCGGTCAGTGCCAGTCTTACACGCAACAATACTTCGTCTGCCGCCAGGACCGGCACATCGATCTGCTCGATCCGCAAATCTTCCACGCCGTAAAGCACCGCTGCCGTCATCTTCACCGGCACCGCGATCTTTGCCGGAGCCCTCAGCTCTTCAAGTCCTGCCTCGGATTTCTTTGTAGAAGCTGTTCTCATGAATGCGTTATCAGAACCTTTAATGACTCTTCCGTAGGCTTTGCCGCCAACTCCAGCCCCTCTTGGATTCTAGCCAATGGGAACCGGTGGGTGACAATTTCCATCACGGGGAGTTTCTTACTCAACACCAATTCTCCTGCGCTTTCTTGGATGTCAACAGCCGCACTATAGCTACCCAGGATTTCTTTTTCGTCGATTCCTACTGCCGCGGCGGGAAACTCTATCTTCGTTACCGGATCATTTGCGGCAAACAAGCAGCACCCGTCCCCCGGGCCGAGCTGCAGCCAACCCTTCTACCACCACCGCCGGATGAGCAACGGCAACGAGTACGGCGTCCACTCCACGACCCTCCGTCCGGGCCCGAACTTCCTCAACCAGCTTACCACTTACCGGGTCAAAAGACTCCGATGCACCTAACTTGATACTCTTCTCTCTTCGCGTCCCCATCGGGTCACTGGTATAGATGCGGGCACCCGTGGTTTTGGCTACCATCAGCAACTGCAATCCTATTGGCCCGCAACCAATTACCAGCACGCTTTCTCCGGCCACAATTCGCGCCTTCTGCACCGCCTTCACAATCGTGTTAATCGGCTCGATAAACGTCGCTTCTTCAAAACTCACATTATCCGGCAGGGCCACGATACCGCTTTCTGCCACCCATGGCATGGCCTTCACATATTCGCCAAATCCGCCGCCATTCGGCGTGAAACCGCCGGTCAGTCCGGTCGTCTTGTATTGCTTACACTGTGAAAACAGCCGTCGTTCGCAGAAAAAACACTTCCCGCACGGTATATGATGAAAACTCATCACCCGGTCGCCCAGCTTCCACTTTGTTACGCCTGCCCCAATCGCCACGACTGTCCCAGCCAGCTCGTGCCCCAAAATCTGCGGTGGTTCTACATACCGTTGGAATATCTTCTTGATGTCCGTCCCGCACACTCCGCACGCCGCCACCTTAATCAACACTTCCCCAGCGCCTACTTCCGGCACCGGCACTTCTTCTACGCGAACCACTCCCTTATCGCGATACACCCCGGCCCGCATCGTCTTCGGTATGGGCCCCAGACTTTTTACTGCTTCCGCAACTGTCCCCGTTCCACTCATCTCGCGACCACTCCCCTCGATTGATTCAGGGACTCAACTTCAGCCAACCCCGCAACATACTTTTCAAGAAAACTCGCCAACCCATCCGCCGCCTTGCGGCTCTGCTTGGCAAATCTTAACAATGCCGGCAGCACCAGCGGATTTTTTGCCAGTTGGTAGACTACCTTTGCAACACTCACCTGCTTCTCTCCAGAAAGCGTCAGGTTAAAATCGATTGGCAACTCTTCTTTCGCAGAGTCGCTGATCGCCCGAATTACTACGCACCGCGCACCCCAGGCCACTGCTTCTTTCACGATTTCAAAGCTCTCCATGTCAACCGCTTCCGCCTTCGACGAACATATTTTTTTCTCGATTGCTTTCACCAGCACCTTGTTGGTCGTAAAGAGGCAATCCATTTCCTTCGCACCGAACTGGATAGCCAGCTTCCTAAGCTCTGTATCTACTTCAATCCGCTCTGCCTGCGCGCCGGCGTGCTTCTCTTCAACCACAAGCCCGCGTGGCGCAATGATCTGTTCCGGCGACAGCGATTCGGACAGCGCACCGGCCAATCCGCTCGAGACGCAAACATCGAAGTATTGGTCACCGTCGGCCATCCTCATCATCAAGTCCATTGCTAACGCTGCGGCTTCAGCTCCCATCCCCGTAACCAGCGCCGTAATTTCCACTTTCTCCAGATCCGCACGCCACAAACGCAACCCTTGATAATCGATAAATCGAAAATGTCGCATCGCCCGCCAAGGCGCAAACTCCGCATCCACCGCAAATGTGACCAGCACTCTCATCGAAAATCTCTTCAATCGCCTTGAACCGGGTGCCGCACCCTTCGCTCTCCAAGGGTGCGGGTTTAAATTAACTCACGCCGCCAACTTCATTTTCTTAACTCGCCGCAACCTTCACATAGTCGTTCGCCACATACCACCGCACCGCCCGTTCCAACGCACCCTTCACCGGACCGGCCTCAAATCCCAATTCTCTCTTCGCTCTCGACGCATCCACGAACATTTTGTGCTGCGCGATCTTCACGCCTTCCACGGGTATCTGCGGCTCTTTCCCCACCAATCGTGAAAACGCGCTCTCCACATACGCTACACCTAACGCCACTCCATGCGGGATTTTCATTGTCGGAGCGCTCAACCCGGTAATCTCCGCCAGCAATTCCAGCAATCCCTTTCAACGTCAGATTCTCCGCCCCCAACAAATATCGTTCTCCTGGTTTGCCCTTCTCGGATACCAGCAGATGCCCCGCCGCACAATCCTCTACTCCCACAAAATTCAATCCGGTATCCACGTAGCCCGGCATCTTCCCATTCAGAAAATCCAGAATTATTTTTCCCGTCGGCGTCGGCTTCCAATCCCACGGCCCCACCGGCGTGGTTGGCATCGCCACAATAATCGGAGCGCCTTCTTTCGCTTCGCGCAACACTTCCTGCTCCGCCATCCACTTCGACCGCTTGTAATGCCCGATCATCTCTTCGAGCTTTGCGTCCGTGAATTCATTCGGCAGCCCACTCGCTCCATGGTCGATCGCACCGCAATCGTCGCCACCGTGCTGGTATAAATCAGTTGCGCCACCCCTGCCTGTTTCGCCGCCGCCAGCAAATTCTTTGTACCGCCCACATTCGAATCATAAATGTCCTGCGGCTTCTTGGCCCACAACCGGTAATCCGCCGCCACATGAAATACCCGCTCCACGCCTCTCATCGCTCGTTCCAGCGAACTCACGTCCCGCAAATCTCCGGTCACATATTCCAACGACAGATCACTGATCGCCCGGTTGCTGCTCGACGCCCTCATCAACACGCGTACGCTATCTCCACGCGCCACCAATTGCCTCGTCACGTGGCTTCCCAAAAATCCTGCTGCTCCCGTCACTAGCGTCGTCATCGCGCCCCTGCCGCTTCCTTCCTCTCCCCCAAACTCCCTCCCAATTGCCAACTCAGCATCTTCCAATAATCCCCGGCCTTGGGGTTCATTCCCAGCAATGCCGCTGACTCAAATCCCGCCGGACACATGCACGTTTCGCATCGGGGATTCATTCCGCGCCCATAATTCTCCCAAAGCGTCTTCTCACTCAGTTCCGCATAGCTCGCTGCATGACCTTCATTCAACATGGAACACGGCGCGGCCCATCCCCTTGGCCCGTACACCGGACTTCCCCATACGCAGCAATCCAAATCCCGTTCGCCGCACAAATATTCCATATACACGGGAGACATCATCAGGTTGTATCCACCCAGCATCCCCGCGCTTCCCGAAAACGCTTCTGCATTTTCCGGTGAAACACCTTGCTCTCTTCCTTGCAAATGGTTTTTCGAGCATATGCTGGCGTAAACATATATCCATCCACGTGCATTGCATGCAGGTTCTGATAAAGCGCCGCAACGTCCGCCACATCCGTGTCCGGATAAATTGTCGTCGTAACGACCACAAAAAATCCTGCGTTCTTCGCGGCCTTCGCTCCATCCAGCGCTTCCGCAAAGATCCCGACTTTCCCCACTCGCGCGTCATGCACGTTAGCCGTGCCATCTAATTTCACGTTCCAGAAAAAGTTCGTGTACGGCGGAATCATGTGCAATCGTCGTCGGATCAATGTTCCATCCGTGCTCAAAAACACGTGCTTCCCACGTTCCAGAATCTCTCGCGTCAGCCTCTGTATCTCCGGATATTCCAGCGGTTCGCCTCCACTAATCAGGACCACCGGTGCCCCGCACTCCTCCACCGCGGCCAGGCACTGTTCCACGCTCAGCATCGGCCGCGTTTCAGCACCGCTGCCAGCCATCGCGCCGCCATTCCCGTTTTCGGCGCGTTTCGTCGCTCCGCAACTGTGTGTGCATCCGCCCAGCGGATCAATCGTCATGCTAATCGCAAATTTGGGATCGCGGCGCAACTTGCCCGCAAGTAGGTGTTTTGCTGAATCGTAAACGAGGCCGAAGGGGTACCTCATTCTCTTCTTTAGGAGGCCCGTCGTTCGCGCTTGGAATACAGCCCGCTGCGCAGCCGGAATTCGCTCGCCTTGAATTTCACTGAGCAATATTCCGTGGCCCGCTTTGCCTGATTCCGGTAACGCGCCAGCGCATAAACCGGGAACGAATTCTTGTACAAATGGTATTTCAAATAAAATACGCCCGGGAATCCTGTTCCTGTGAAGTCGTCTTCACTCCACGAGCCGTCCAAATTCTGCTGTGTCACCAGGTAGGCGGCCGCTTTTGCAATCGCCGGATCGTTCTGATCCGCTCCCGCCAGCAATCCAATCAAGCCCCACGCAGTCTGCGAAGGTGTGCTGTTGCCCTGGCCCTTCGTCGACGGAAATTCGTAGCTTCCCAGCGATTCGCCGAAGCTTCCATCCGCCTTTTGCACTTGGCGCAGCCACGCCACCGCTCTCGCGCAATATTCCTGTGCCGTCAGCGAAACCGTTTCCAACGCCCTCAACACTCCGCTGGTTCCATATACATAATTCACCCCCCAGCGGCCGAACCACGATCCATCCTTGCTCTGATCCTTCGTCAAAAAGTCCACGGCCTTTTGCACCACCGGACTCTTCGACGTCCACCCGAATCGTCCCAGGCACTCCAGCACCCGCGCTGTCACGTCTGCGGTAGACGGATCAATCATCGCGTTGTGGTCCGCGAACGGAATGTTGCACAAAAATTGCCGGTCATTGTCCCGATCAAACGCTCCCCATCCACCGTCGCGATTCTGCATGCTCAGCAGCCACTGAATTCCGCGCCGCATCGCGCCTTCCATTCGCTTTTCGTCTGGGAACTTCACGCGCTGCAAGGCCATGAGCACGAACGCGGTATCATCCACGTCCGGGTAGAAATCATTCCGGAACTCAAACGCCCATCCGCCAGGCTCGGCATCCTTATTCTTGACTTGCCAATCGCCCGGCCCCAAAACTTGCTTCGACAGAATCCAGTCCGCTGCCTTCACCAATGCGGGATGATCTGCGGACAGTCCCGCTTCTTCCAGCGCCACCATGGCGATGCATGTATCCCACACCGGTGAAACGCATGGCTGTAGACGAATTGTCTGTTCGTCTTCGATCTCGAACCGCGAAAATTCCTTGATCTCGCGGAATGTCAGCGGATCGTCCGGTCCGTGACCCAGCGCCATCAGTGCAAAAATCGAATTCATCATCGAAGGGTAAATGGCCGCCAATCCTTCGGTGCGTTCCATGTGGTCCAGCATCCACTGCTTCGCTTCTCGAATCGCTTTGTTCCGCAGCGGCTTCCAGGGCAACTTCTCGTACAGCTTCAGCCCGCGGTCCACAATCAGAAAGAAATTCTTCCAGGAAAGTACCTGCTTGCTCCAATTAAATGCCGCTGTTTTCTGCGATGGATCGTTGAACAACTCGTCCACCCGCGCATGTTCCGGCAGACGGAATTCCGGCCGCAGCGCCGACAATATCGCCATCGGAATCACGATTCCGCGCGTCCACGAAGACATTTCGTAAATGTTGATGTAAAACCAGTTCGGCAGCAGCATCAATTCCGGCGGTATCGCCGGAACAAGTTCCCATCCCACCGCGCCCACCAGCGCCAGGTAGAACCTCACATACGAATTGGTGTGCTCCAGCCCACCCAGCTTATGTACTACCGCCCGCGCTTTGCTCAAGTGCGCCGAATCCGTCGCGTCTCCCGCCAACTTCAGCGCAAAGTACGCCTTGCACGTAGCATTCAGTTCTGAAGGTCCGCCTGGATAAATCGGCCAGCCACCATCAGGCATCTGCTTCTGTCGCACATAATTTGCTAGTTTGGCAATTCGGTCGGGATCGGCTTTGCCGAGCACATAGAGGTAGTAGATGTAATCGGATTCCAGAGTTGTATCGGCTTCCAGCTCTCCATGCCAATACCCCTCTTCGGCCTGCACCGATAGAAGGTAGTTTGCGCCGTTTTCCACGGCCTTTTCCACCCGCTCCGCCCAGTTTTCCTGGCGCCATGGAACGGGTGCGGGTGCTACAGGTAACTCTTCACCTACTCGAACAAACGACGCCATTCTTCATGCTCCCCCAAGAGCAATCTGTCTTGCGCTCCTGCGGATACTCTTCGCCGCAATCTTCGCTAACTTCCCTATTGCGTTACACTTCCAAATAATCTGCGGCGTTTCCTGGAGTACCCTCAGTACTAACTTATTATCTCCGGCTTACAAATACCGGTCAACGACTAAGATGCCTTTTTCGCACCACCCGGTTGGCCTTGAATCTTAGATGCTTACGCCAGCCGGATCGTCCAGCATTTGATACAGCAGCGCCTCCAACGGTCGCGGCAGTTTTTCTCCCTCCCGCTGTAGCACCGAGGGTCGCTCCTGCAGTAACTTCGCTGGCAATTTCATCCATAGGGGAGCCGGCGGTGCATCTCCTTCGACTTTCCCGCCGCGCAGCACCAGTGCATTCGCCCGATCCAGCGCCGTTTGCGCTGATTCCTTGAAGTCCTCTTTCTCCGGATCGATCACCGCAAAATACAGCGATGGCTTCACGAATTGCATCAACGAATTACTTTCCACGATCAACGCCTTCTTCTGCGCCGGATCAAACTGCCCTTCCACATCCCGCAGCGCTTGTCTCAATAGCGGCATTCCTTCGGCCAGAAATCCTTGCTTGGTGCGCAGCCAGAAGGACCGCTTCGCTCCAGCCGCAAGAAATCTCGCACTGTCCGTCCCCGTTTCCGCTTGTGTCTCCCAATCCAGCGCACAGACATGCTCCGTTGGCGCGCAATCGCAATTCGATCCGTTCTGCGCACATACCCCGTGCCCATACTGCGTGATTTTCCCCGCCACCCAGTTCACCTGCGGAAACGCCGCAATCACATCGCACACCAATTGTGTCTTCCCAATACTCCGCGTGTGTCCGCCCACCACCACCACTCGCCACTTCTCCATGTCCATCCTTACGTGGCACAGTCACTCCTGACTGTGCTCTTCTCAATCCTAACTATCCATCAACCAAAATCCGCGCAAAACTCTGTCATCCTGAGCGAAGAGCCGCGCTTTTTGCGGCTCGCAGTCGAAGGATCCCTCTTCTGCCTTCAATCCCACCAACCAACCCACCCCTCACTTCCCTTCCAGCTTCTTCACCCTCTCCGCCAATTCCGGCAATCGCGCAAACCAGAAATACGCCTCCTTAAACTTATCCAACGGCCGCGCCGGCGTCCCCCAAACCACTTGCCCTTTGCGTATCGTTTTCCCGGTAGGTATTCCCGCCTGTGCACCTGCAATCGATCCATCCTCCAACGTACAATGATCCGCAATTCCTACCTGTCCGCCGACCACAACATGGTGTCCCAGCGTGCTCGAACCCGAAATGCCCGTCTGCGCCGCAATCACCGTATGCTTTCCGATCTGCACGTTATGTCCCACATGCACCAGGTTATCTAGTTTCACTCCCTCTCCAATTCGCGTGTCGTCCAGCGAACCTCGATCCACCGTGGTATTTGCTCCGATCTCCACATCGTCGCCAATCTCTACAATCCCCGCCTGCGGAAATTTCCAATACCTCTCTCCATCAAACGCAAATCCAAATCCATCTGCGCCCAGCAACCACTCCCGAATGAATTTCTACGCGATGACCAACTCGCACACCCGCATAAAATGTCACTCGCGGATGGATCCTGCAGTTTTCGCCAATCCAGCTTCCTGCTCCAATTACGGAGTGCGCTCCAATCTGCGTCCCATCCCCGACATGCACATCTTCACCAATCACCACATACGGCCCCAGACTCACGTTCGCGCCGATATGTGCCAGGGGCGCTACGATCGCCGTTGCATGAATTCCAATTGACAGCGGCGCTCGCTCTCGCAGCAACATCGCCGCCCGCGCAAAGCTGACTTTGGCCTTTGCGCTCCGCAACACCGTCTTTCCGGGCAAATCAATTCCCTCGCCCGGGATCACGCAACCCGCAGGGGACGCCAGCGCCCTCTCCACATGTTTTGCACTCTCTACATAAATTAGATCCTTTGATCCCGCCCGCTCTGGCGCAGCCACCCCCGTCACCTCCATTGCCGTGTCCCCTCCACCCTGCGCCCCAACCGCCGCAGCCAATTCTCCCGCCGTATACTTCATCGCAACGCCTCCGTGCCCTCTGCGTTCCTACCTCGGTATCCTCTGTGATAAATCCCGCATGCCAAATCAAGCTAAATCGACCCTTCTTGCCCTTACAAAAAAGGATAGAGCGCCTTCTCGCCCTGTGGCCGGTTCTTCCACCTCGCATGGACCCACACCCACTGCTCCGGGTGTTCCCGAATAATCTCTTCAATCACTTTCGCAAATCGCTGCGTATTCTCCACAACGTCCTGTTCCGTGTTTCCTGTTCGAGTCAATTCCACCGGTGGCTCAAATCGCAATCTATATTTCCGCAGCTTTTCGTCCCAATACGCATACCCTGGCACCACCGCCGCATCGGTATGCAGTGCAACCCGCGCAATTCCCGCAGTCGTACACGCCAGCGTTCCAAAAAAATCCACAAATGCGCCTTCTGCGGCATCGTATTTTGGTCCGCCAGGATTCCCACTGTTCCCGCATTCTTCAAAATCCTCAACATTCCTCGTGCGGCTTCGTTTTTGAAGATCGGCATGTTCCCGGACAGCCCACGGTATTCATTCACCAGCGCATCAAGCGGCTTGTTATCCAGCGGCCTGGCCATGTAGTTCAGCGGGAAACCATACAGCGCATGCGCGAACGAAGAAAGTTCCCACGCCCCGATATGCCCCGTCAGATAAATCACGCCTTTCCCGCGGTTTTTCCCCGCCAGGAAATTTTCATGCCCATCCAGAATCACGAATTGCTCGATATTTTCTTTTGTGTACTTCGGCAGCCGCGCGAATTCCGCCGCCATCCATCCTAAATTTCTCACCATTTTCCGTTTTACTTCGCGCCGCTTGCTCTCTGGCCAATCTGGAAACGCAAATTGCAGATTAAATTCAGCCGTTTTCCGTAATT
This sequence comes from Candidatus Acidiferrales bacterium, assembly GCA_963837885.1. Taxonomy (GTDB): domain Bacteria; phylum Acidobacteriota; class Terriglobia; order Acidiferrales; family UBA7541; genus Acidiferrum. The sequence continues at coordinate 395,734 of CAWIPD010000001.1, forward strand.
TCGGCAGCATCCACAGCAAAACCCGTGCACCGCTCGCCGCCAGCCACGCGCCACAGGCCGTGGCAATACTCCCAGCAACTTGATCAGCGTCCACGCCGCCGCATATTGCAACTTTTCCTTCATTGCTCGAGTTCTTTCCCGTTTCGCGCCAGTATGACGGACTTCTGCCAATCCAACACACACTTTCAATGTTAGACTCTTCATTTCGTGACACAAACTGACAATCTTCCACTCGATCTTCGCCCTCGCCCGGCGCGCAAACCTTCCCACTCGCGCGAATCCTCTGGCTCATTCTGATCCTGGCCACATTGTATCTCTGTTACTTCCATAAACTGGGTGCCGCGGGTTTTGTCGGCCCAGACGAACCACGATACGCCTGGATCGCCCGTGACATGGCGGAATCAGGCGATCTGGTGACCCCGCGGCTCTACGGCAAGCCCTGGTTTGAAAAGCCCGTACTTTATTACTGGGCCGCCGCAAAAAGCTTCAGGTTATTCGGAGTGAGCGAAGCTTCGGCACGTTTTCCGAGCGCTTTCTGCGCGTTACTGGCGACTCTCGCCATGGCTTGGCTCGCATGGAAACTCTACGGCGAAGAAACCGCTCGCTGGCTGCTTCTCGTTTTGCCAACAACGGTTGCCATGATCGGCTTTTCCCACGCCGCCGCCACCGACATGCTTTTCTCCGGCATGCTGGCCATCGCCATGGTATTCGCCGCCTTGTCGTTGGCCTCACTCGCAACTAATGATTCGCCGATTATTCCGCAAACTCCCTGGCTCGCGCTTCTGCTGTTCGGTTTTTTCCTTGGTCTGGCGGTACTTGCAAAAGGCCCGGCAGCCATTATTCCTCGCAGGCGCTTCCGTATTTCTCTGGGCCGCCCTTTCGAAGGCGGTGGCAGGACGCGTTCCGTTGCCTGCATCCCGTGGCCATCGCCAGCTTCTCCCTGACCGCACTTCCCTGGTACATTCTCTGCGCCATCCGCAACCCCGAATTCTTGCCGTATTTCCTCATCGAACATAATTTCAAACGGTTCCTCACTCCCGAATTCCAGCACATCCAGCCCTTTCTGGTATTATATCCCGATCATCCTCGTCGCGGTATTCCCCTGGACTATGCTCTACTTGTGCGCACTTTGGCGTGCCAAGCCGGGAACTCAGCAGGCGAGGCGCTTCCGGGAGCACAGCGCGCTCCTGTTTTTCCTCTGCTGGCCGCTCGTCACGCTACTCTTTCTTCTCCATCTCCAAATCGAAGTTGCCCGGTTACATCCTGCCCGCCGTTCCGGCCCTCGCTGTCTCCTGGTCGCGTGGTACGTCACGTGCTCGTCCGTGACAGGAAGCCGTCCGCCCGCTGGCTATTTGTTCTTCGGCATGTCTATTTTCGTATTGTTCGGAGCCTGGGCTTGCGGCATTACAGCCTGGCGAGATTCCCGCCATGCAGTGCGTAAGTCCGCTGTGCGGAATCACCCGGATCTGCTTGCTGCCTTCCGTTTTGGACTCCTGATCGTGCTGCTGGGATTCGGTCGGCAATACGAAAACTGCGAGACTCACTCATGAGCATGGTTGCTCGTGACGCTTCTGATGCTCGTAGAATGAGATCGACTGCTTCCTGGTAAATCTCGATCCAGGTGTTTCTGCGCGAGAGGCCATGAGAATTGTCGTCAGAAGGATTGGCCGGATTTTTCGCCGCAAAAATCGGCCACATGGCAACTGGACGTGATTATGTGTATCAATTGAACTTTTATTTCGAGCGTGAACTTTTGCAGTGGCAACCAGATCAGCCAAAACCGGATTGGCTGTTTGTCAAGCCGGCAGAAGAGACAGGAAGCGATCCAACAGGGATTTACTTGCGTGACGTATGCGATCATCCGGCAGTCGTTACCCTGCCGCAAAGTGTCGGATCACTTGGCGGGCTTCGGGGGCTTGGCGGGAACGAGCAGCAGCGGGAGCGCGGTGACGGGCAAGCTGCGTTAGAGAAGAACTCACCACCAGGTTCTCGTAGGTTCTTTTCTCTTCATCCGGCAAATTCACGAAGTTTCCGTGCGCAATGATCTGTTGTTCGCGCGGCTCAGACGCCTTCAGGAACATGTCGCGGGTGATCGAAGAAAGTTCCGGATCATCCGCTGCTTCAATGAACAGTATGGGCACGCCATTCATCGCCTTGAGCTTCGAAGACAGCGGCGGATCATCTTTGTACCCGTAGTTCAGCCACTCAAATCCTGTTTCCGCCGACTTTACCATCAGCGGGAAACCGCCGACGCCGGTTTTCTCGACGCCAATCTTGACCATCTGCTTCGGATAGTCGTACACCGAATCCAGCACGATCGCGCTAACGCGAGGATCTTTTTCCGCTTCACGCAGCGCTGCATATGCGCCGAGGTTATAGCCCCACAGACCGAACCTCGCTGGATCAACGTCGCTGCGCCTTGCGCATCGTGTCAATCGCCGCCCGAACCTCGTCCGCTTCGTGATAACCAAAGGAAGTAATTCCGGCATTCGCGCCATGCGCCGCAAAATCAAAGACAAACACGTTGTATTGATGATCCTGCAAAGCGGAAACCAGGGTCAGCAATTCGCCCCGGCTGGATTGATACCCGTGGCAGAGCAAAATCGTCGGCGCGCCGCGCAATCCGGGAAAAAACCACCCTTTCCGTTCGCCAAGCCCGTCACTGTAAAGTCAACTTCGTCGGGCTTCCCCGGGAAACTGGCCATGCTGATTTCGGAACTGGTGCGCTGCGGCTTCACAATCCAGTAAACCAGAACACCTGAAATAACCGCTGTCGCCAGCACCGTAAAAAACACCAGTGCCAGAATGATGGTCAGCAGTTTGGTGTACCACCGCGTTGGATAGCGCAACTCGAACAGGATCGACATGGCGGCGTTCGTTCGAGCCAGCATAAGGCTGGCCGGTTCATGCTTTCTCCTAAGTTTCACTGTCAATCAATTATATTTGCATCGTAACATGCGCCCCGCAACCACTCTTTTGCCTTTTCTGGCCTATGTGCTTGATTCGTATCGAGCAATCGGCCGCATTTGGCGGTCTGCTGGCGGAATCGGCTATGATGGCAAATGCGCTCAGGGGCGCCGGCAACTCCGTCCCATGAATATCGTTGACCTTCGACAGACGACTGTCCGCAACTTGAGCCGTTGCTGCTGGAAGAAGCTCGTCATTGGCGTGAGGAACTTCATTGGGATTACCGCAGCGCGCTGGACCTGATCAAACGGTTTCTTGACGCCCACGCTTTTCCGGCTGCGTCGCCATGCGGCAAAGGAGTCGCCGTTGGCTACTGCTTTTACGTGCTCGAGGAGCAGAAAGGGCTGATCGGCGGGTTGTATGTTTCGCCGCGAGTTGATCAGGAACCCATCGGACGCCGACTGCTTGAAGAGATGCTTTTTTCCATGCGTGCTCTGCCGCAATTGCAGCGGATCGAAGCACAACTGATGCCGTTCGGCGGGCCCGTCGAAGACGCGTTGCGCGAACAGGGATTTCTTTGTACACGCGGCAATTCATGCTGCTGGATCTGCATGCCAAGGTGCAGGAAATACCCGGTCTCAATTCCGGATTCCGCCTGGAGCGCTGGCACGAACGCTACTTTGAATCCTGCGCCAAACTGATTTATCTCGCGTATGCAGACCATATTGATGGCGACATCAACGACCAATACCGTACCCGCCACGGCGCTCTTACGCTTCCTCAAAAATATTGTGCTGCTTCCCGGCTGCGGCCAGTTTCTCCCTGGCGCTTCGTTTGTAATTCGTCATCCGGGAAGTGATGAACTTGTTGGCGCGACCTTGACCAGCGAAGTTTCTCCCGGCGTGGGCCACACTACGCAACTCTGCGTGCAGCCTGGATTTCAAGGCCATCGACTGGGCCGCATCCTGATGCAAACTTCCGCCGAAGCTTTGCGGACCATGAAGTACAGCGAACTCACCTTGACGGTGACTTCCGAAAATCATACCGCCGTTCATCTCTACGAACGCCTCGGCTTTCACCACGATCAAGTCCTTCACGGCCGGCGTCTGGCCGCGCTGAAAGCAATATTAAAGCCTATTGCTGCCTTGCCGCAGAGTTTCTGGTCGTATCAGACCATGCTTTGCGCTTGAATGCTCAAATGCTAGTTAATTGGACTCGATTGTGGCCACGGGTAATAGCAACGACAATGTGCAAAGGCTCGGGCACATAAATCGGCCTAATTGGAATCCTCAAACGGTAGATGTGAAATCGCATTTAAGCTCAAAACTTCTTTCTTCCCGGATTGTCGATCAAATCTCCAATTACGCAATACCGTCCTTAACGGCCAGATGCAAGATAGGATTGCCGCTCAATGATCTCAAGTCGGCTGACTTTCCCTTGGCAGAAACAAAGACTTTCAGCCAACAACTGTACCCGAAACATGCGATTTTTCGAGCTACTGGCGGATAAAGGAGGTCGATCAAAATGCGTGTAGATGCAGATCTGAGATCCGCCGGCAAAGAGGTAATGTCGAGCATCAATATTCACCGCCGATAGCTTTCTTTCGCGCGGGCTCGAATTCATCTCCTGGAAGCCACTGAATCAGCTCGGGCAGTTGCGCGGCCGCAGCGCCCAATTCGTAGCCGAAGCTGGTCATTTTTGCCAAGCCCTGAAAATCCCAGCCTGGATCAAATTCGTCGCTGGGCTTGTGGTAGTGGTTTGAAACGTAATCCTTGGCTTGTGCTTCCCCCCAAGCCAGGTCGTGCCCCGCGAACTTCATCCCCTGGCTGATCGAAAACGCCGGGATGCCCACGCGAGAGAGGCTGAAGTGATCGGAGCGGTAATAGTGCCCGGCCTCAGGATGCGCGTCCGCCTTTATCGTCAGTCCGTATTCTTCTGCGATCTTCTGTACTTCGGGATAAAACGTCGTACGCTCCGCCCCGCCTACTTCCACTTCTTCCGGGTCACCGATCGGCGCCAGAGCGTCATAATTCAAATCCAAAGATATTTTTGACGTAGCTATTGGTGGATGTTTGCCCAGATATTCTGATCCCAGCAAGCCTTGCTCTTCTGCCAGTTACCGCAGCAAAAAGTATCGTGCGTGGTGGAGCCGGCTTCGTTCCACCCCAGACGCGCCCAAGTTCCAACAAAATCCCGCAGCCGGTGCCGTTATCGATCGCCCCGTGAAAAATGTTGTCGCCCTTGGGCCGGGTGGGATCAATTCCGAAGTGGTCGTAATGCGCGGTGTACAGAATCGCTTCACCTCGACGTTTGGGGTCCGCGCCTTCCACTTTCGCCACAACATTGCGCGAGTTGAACGGCCGAATCTCGCTGGCAACATGTGCTTTCAGCTTTACATTCAGGTCTACGGGTTTGAAATCGCGCGACTGCGCCTGCTTGTAGAGTTTGTCGAGATCCAGCCCAGCCAAAGCCACCAGTTTTTTCGCCACATCGAACTGAATCCACGATGCCGCTTCCAGCTTCGGCTGTGCCATCCCGCTTTAGATAAGACCGTTCTCCGCCCCAGGAATTGTGCACCACTTCCCATGGATAACTGGCCAAATCGGCGCGATGAATAATCAACGTGGCGACGGCTCCGCGCCGCGCTGTCTCCTCGAACTTGTACGTCCAGCGCCCGTTATACGTCAGCGCTTTGCCCTTAAAGAATTTCGGATCGTCGGATTCCGGTTCGCTGACAAACAGCAGGGCCACCTTGCCTTTCAGGTCATATCCTTTATAGTCGTCCCACTTCTCTTCCGGCGCGTTGATGCCGTAGCCCACAAACACAATGGGTGCATCAATATCCGCCAGTGCCGTTTGCGATTCGTTGTTGGTCACGTAATCATCGAGGTTCTTCAGTACGATGGACGAACCAGTCGCTGGAACGATCTCGAACGTCGTGGATGGAAGAGTTTTCACCCCCACCATTGGCACATTCTGAAAAAAAGTTCCATTGTCTCCGGCGGGTTTCAATCCAAAACTCTTGAATTGCGTGGCGATGTAATCCGCCGCAGCGTCGCCTCCCTTTTGGCCGGTGCCGCGCCCTTCCAGTTCATCGCTGGAGAGATATTGCACCGCTTCTCGAATTCGAGCCGGCTCGATCTTCGGCGTTTGCGCTTTTTGCGCCAGAATTACGCCCGCGCCAATCACCACAATTGCCACAAACAAAACGAACCTGCGCATGAATGCCCCCAGATGAATCGATACAAGAACGTGAACCACTCAGTGTAAGCCAGAATGCCACCCAAGGGCATTTAGCGTCGAGGGGGCAGCTCCCCTCACACGCTAAGCACTCTGCCAGCCGAAAAGCCGAGGCCGCAAACATTATCTGTTTGAACTTGTTATTTGAAACAGACTTCAACTTCTGATTGAATAATCCGACGGGGTGTTCCCATGAAAATATACAATCTCACAGGCTATTTGATCATTGCTTTCTACTTGTTGGCTTGTATGTACTTCGCTCCAGCTCATTTGGGGCCTTGGCTGGGAATCCTCATTGGTGGGATTTATTTCGTATCTTGTTGGTTTCTTGCCGGGTTGTATTTGGCCGATCTTCTTCATTTGGGAATCGCTCATCGTGCCCTCGACTATAAGGATTGGTTTATAAAAGCAGTCACGGTCATGAATAACTCGTTCGGGATCTATGTTGATCCGATCGCTTGGGTGAATCGCCATCGATTGCATCACAAACATGCTGACCATCCGGGAGATCCCAACAAACTTTCGGGCGATGGTTTTTGGCGAACCCTGTATCTCTGCGTAATGCCGTATCAATGCAACGCCGATTTGACGGGCGACAACATTTTAAAGTCTCGGACTTTCCGGATCGTTGCTAACCCGTTTTTTGCAATAGTTGCCCAATCTCTTAGTTTTTGCCTCTTATGGAAGTTAGTTGGCGGTCTGACGTTTGCGCTGGTGATGTGGGTGGGAATGCGAATTTTTGCCTTGTGGGTAAATATGATTCAAAACTATTGGACCCACACTCGAGGTTTTGGATACCGTCGCTATAACGATGAAGAAGACAACGCAATGAACATTGGCGAGTGGCTACCGGTAACTGCAACCTTTAGCGCTTGCCTGCAAAATAATCATCACCACTATCCAGGCCTTTTGCGATTAAGCCACCACGAATCTGAATATGATTTCGGATTTCTTACTGTCAAAGTCATGAAATATCTAGGTGTGGTGAAGGCAACGACAAGGGGTGCAGAGCTACCCCAGGACGTTCCGTTGGCGGCATTAAACTTTTAGAGCGTTCTTTTTTTCCTTGTAAACGGCTCAATTGTTTGCCCAAGAAAACTGGGCGCAATTTCTTCCCCGTCTAGCCCGTAAAACTGCGGCCATTCGTCCGGGTAGTAGTATGTTCCAAACAATTTATCAATCCACGGGAAATGAATCGCAAAATTCTTGTCGATGCCTTCTTTTTGCGAAGTATGGTGCCAGTGATGGTATCTGGGCATAACCAGGTACTTTTCAAGCCATTTTGCATTCGGACCGAAATTACAATGGGTCCAGGTCGCGTGCAGGGTAACAAAAATCAAATACGCCAGGATGATCGATTGCGAAAATCCTAGCATCAGCGGTGCAAGTATGAATCCGCGCACCAGCGTGTCGTCCACAAAGTGCGAACGTGAGCCTGCGATCCAGTCAAGCGCCTTCGAAGAGTGGTGAACGGCATGGAAACGCCACAGGAAAGGCACTTTATGCAAAGCCAGATGAATGAAATATTCAGCAATATCCGCAACCACAACGGCAAGAAAGAATTGCAACAGCCAGGGCATTCGTGCGATCAGTTCTTGCAGGGCCGGAACACCCAGATATTTGGTGGCCTGCGTAGCGGGCAATAAAACCAGAAATGATAAAATCTGCAATGGGAGATGGGTGGACATGAAATAAACCACATCCAGGGTCCACTCCTTCCGGAATGTTCCTTGGCTTGGATACTGCGGCCAGAGTCTTTCAAGTGGCACGTAAATGAGTGCCATCAAAAACAAATCCAGCAAGAACCAGTCCAGTCCGATTGCGGGTCCATCGTGTAAATTCTCGTTAATCTGCACGCTCGAACCGCCCAGAGCGGTTGCTGCGATAGCAAGCAACATTCCAGTCAATGCCAGGGTCTTCTTCTTGCGCTTAATCGTTGAAATGATGCCGAAAAAAATTGCCCCCACGATGAGGCACTGGATTAAAACGCGCATCGTTTGCATTGGATAATGTGCACGCAATTCAGGAGAGCTTAATAGCTGGGGAAAGTGCAGGCACAAAACTCCTCCGAACGAAAGGAAACCCAAAAAGGCCGACAATACCCCGCTCCACCAGCCCGTTCCAAGGCCGGTAGACTCGGCATCGCCAAAGAATTCATTGATTTTTTGCTCGATCACGATGTCTCCTAGATTACGTTCTTCGACTCGTGCAAGCTATTAGAAAGATACCGGCGTGACGCAATTTGTGCACGTCCGGTGCGTTTTAAGTTTGAATGTGTAGATCGAAGGAAGCGGGACCTATGGGGCCAGCCCCACCTTGCGCAGTACTTCCTGAAAGCGGGGATCGCTGCGCATCGGATCATACGCCGGTTCGACTCTCAGGGTGGTCATAGCATTGGAGTGCTGCGCGTAAGCTTTTTCCAGCCATGCGAATGCTCGTTCCTTGTCTCCGACGCAGAGATTTGCCACTGCCAAGGCAGACGGATCAAATGGCTGCTTGCGGTTCACTGCTTCCAGTTTTTCCAGTTCTTTTTTGGCGCTCTCTGATTGGCCCGTCCGGTAGTAGACACAGGTTCTTCTTTCCCACTCGCCCGGTCCATCGCCAAACAGCCGTCGCCATCTATCCAATTCCGCTAAGGCATCCGCATAGCGGCCTTGTTGGATATAAGCATCCGTAATTTGGGAAGCGCGCGGAAAAACCGGATCCATCTCCTGGATTTGAAGGAATTTCTCGATCGCCCGGTCATATTGGCGCGAATAGTAAAATATGGCGGCGTGATCCGTGGCGATTATCAGGGAAAGTGGATCAAGTCGCCGCGCTGTTTCGCTCTCTCGCAAGGCTTCCTCAAATCTTCCACGCCAGGTGAGCATCTCGGCATACCAGTGATGCGCCGTTGCATAATTAGGGTTCAGGTCAATCGCTCGGCGATACTCTCTCTCCGCTGTGTCCCAGTCGTAATCGTAGTTTTCCACGATCAATGCAAGCGCGACGTGCGCTTCCGGCAAGGTGTCGTCTAGCTTCACCGCCCGCAACGCCGCCGCGCGCGCCTGGGGCATGTATTTTGATGGGGGCGCGAGAGTGTAACCTGACAGCAGTGTGTAGCAATTCGCAAGACCTGCATACGCCGGCGCGTAATTTGGATCTCCCTCAATCGCCTGCTGAAAATTCCGGATGGCTAACTCGAAACCAGGCACCGTCCTCTTGTTCCAGAAAAATAGCCCCCTTAAGTAGAGGTCGTAAGCCTGATAAGCCTGAGAGGTCAGAGCCGGCTTGCTCGCTGCCGTGGTGACCGATGGTTTTCCGAGTGTAAGTTGGATTTCGCCGGAGATTTCGTGCGCGATTTCGGCTTGTAGCGTTAGCAGATCTGTCAATTCGCGGTCGTATTCTTTTGACCAAAGCGGAGTCTGCGTGCCGGCTTCGATGAGTTGCGCGTTGATTCTTACTTTTGTAGAGTCACGACGGACGCTGCCTTCCAATATGTAGCGCACCCCGAGCTCGCGGCCAATCTGGTCCGTCTTGGCGCCGCTGTGCTTGTAATGCATCACGGATGTGCGGGCTATCACCCCAAATTCATTCGGGTCCAGCCGGCCAAGTTGCGCGATCATCTCCTCGGTCAATCCGTCGCTGAAATAATCCTGCGCCTCATCTCCAGTCAGATTTTCAAAGGGCAGGACCGCCAACATCATTCGTCCGCTGAGTTCCGCTTTTTGTGATGATTGTTGCGGCTGTGGTCGCGGCCACTTCACGAACGCTACCAGACCTGCAATCACAAGTACTGCGACTGTCACGGTCACCGCCCAACCCCGCCTTCTGGAGTTGCTGGATTCCACTACGCCAGCACTGCTTGACCCTGCAATCGGATTCGTTTCTGCCTTCGGACCGTCCACGCTCGCCTCGACAACTCCCGCCTCAGCCTCAACCGGTTCGATCATCCGATAACCCATCTTCGGCAGTGTCTCGATGTACCTCGGCGAAGCTGCGGAATCGCTTAGCTTTCCCCGCAACTCCTTGATTGCCGTGTTCAGTCCGTGCTCGAAATCCACAAAGGTGTTGGAAGGCCACACGCGTTTCTGGAGTTCCTCCCTCGTCACTCCGTCCCCAGCTCGTTCGAGGAGCACCACCAGGACTTGGTAGGCCTGTGGGCGCAGCTTCAGCTTTACTCCATGTTTATAGAGTTCTCGTGTCTTGGTCCTCAGCTCAAACGGACCAAAGCGGTATTTACAGGCAGGCGCCATCGTGATTTCCCTTTGCTTGAACCATGGAATTCTGCTCTTCTAATCCCCAGTTAGCAATCTAAATTTCCTCGAATCAACTGGTTAGCCATACACCTTTTTCACACTCCTTCTTCACCCTCCTTCCATTGACCCACCCGCTGATTTCTGCGATTCCCTTGCTCACCGATATTTGATTCCTTCGCCAACCAGGAGGCTGAATGCAGGTCAAACGTCAATTTGTGAATGGTGCTTTGCGCAAACGAAACTGGCTACTTGCCGCAACGATCCTCGGCATGACCACGGTCGCTTCCGCCGCCATCCTACTTCCCAATTTGTTCCCTTTCTTCGATCCCACCGGGCTCGTCTCCACCTACAACTCCGGAGGCCCGATCGATGAGAGTACCAACAATCCCTTTTTTCAAAGCCTCGGCACGAATGGACGGACCTGCGGCACCTGTCACTTGGCCAGCGACGCTTTCGGTCTGAGTTCCAGAAGTATTCAGGCGACTTACGCGCGGACCCAAGGCAACGACCCATTGTTCGCAGCGGTTGATGGCGCAAATTGTCCGGGCGCCACGTCCTCCGATCCATCGGCCCACAGTCTTCTTCTTAAGAACGGTCTGATCCGCATCGCCATGCAAGTTCCTGCGACTGCCAAGTTCCAGATTCAGGCTTATCGCGATCCTTATGGCTGCGCTGTTATAACTGATCCATCAACGGGCATGCAGACCGTTTCGGTGTACCGCCGACCCTTGCCGACCACGAATCTTCGCTATCTCAGCGCCATCATGTTCGATGGTCGAGAAACGCTGCAACCGCTGACGTCTCTCCACAACGTTTCAAGTAAATCTCCAGATGACTTAATGCATCAGGCCATGGATGCCACGTTGATTCACGCTCAAGCCACAACTGCGCCTACCGCGATCAGCAAACCGCAATCGTCAATTTTGAGATGGGCCTCACTTCCGCACAGGCGCTCGACTTTAGGGCCGGCTGGTTAATCTGAAGGGCGCCCTTGGCGGTCCACTTGCCCTTTCTACGCAGAGTTATTATCCGGGAAAGAACGATTCGCTCGGAGCCGATCCTTACGGCAATGCATTCAACTCTGCTGCGATGACTTTGTATTCCGCGTATGAGGGAACTTCCGATGGAGACTCCAATCGATATTACGATCGAGATCAGTTTGGCCGCGCTGCGCCAAATTGCTGCCGGCGAAAAACTCTTTAATACTCACCCGCTGACGATTTCCAATGTCCGAGGTCTGAATGATAACGCCGCACTGGCCAAAGCGCTGGGCACTACTGTTCCCATCGCGCCGTTCCAGGGTTTCTGCACCACTTGTCATGACACCCCGAATGTTGGCAACCACTCCCTGCCTCTTGCGTTGGACATCGGTACCGGCCACGATCCCACCGTTGAAAGCGATCCGCTTATCGCCAACGGTGTTTCGCAACTCAGTTTCCCGGAGCTTCCGATTTATCAGATTACCGGTTGCCCGAATCCCTTTGCTGACCCCTCGCAGCCCCCATCTCCTTACGTCATCCTCACGACGGATCCTGGCAAAGGGCTGGTCACGGGCTTGTGCAGTGACTTGACTCGTACAAAGGGGCCGATTCTTCGCGGACTGGCTGCGCGTGCTCCCTATTTTCACAATGGAGCCGCGCGCAATTTGCAGGAACTCATCAATTTTTACAACCTGCGTTTCCAGATGAATCTGACCGACGAGGAAAAAGAGCAGCTCATCGCTTTCCTGAATTCAATCTAGAACTCTCTTGGCCCGCGGCGCTGCATCTTCCGCGGCCCGCGGGTATCCCTTCTTGCTCAGTCTGATGGCTGTCGGCGAACCGGTGATCACCGGGGTTTGCTCGGAGTAGGCCTCACGTGGCGCACAGTCCTGTGATTCAGGCGCAGAGCCGTGATCTCTCCCAGCGGATATCACCATAAAATGATGCGCGCTGTATCCCTGAGGGCTTGCGAGTATTTCGCTTTGTAGTACAAATTTTCAGCGGTTCATGTGTCAAGCGGTTTCGGATAGAAATAGTCCAGGCAGATAGGGCATAAACTGTGGCTGATATTTTTAATATTTCGGTCCAAAAGAGCAGGCACAAAGTCCCAATGCTCGGGCTGATTGGCTCGCCGTGAGTTCCGACAATGGCAACACATGGTGATCTGATCGTGCAAATTTACATAGCCATCCAGACTCCCAAGCCCACCGGTCATTACTTCTGTTCGGTGGCGTTCGATTACCAGAGTGTTGGTCACTAGCGACCATCCAGCGGGCCGGAGGGGATGAATCCGCATCTGGAACTTGCGGAAAAGTTCCGGGCTCGAGCACTCGTAGGCGCACTCCCACACCGTCCCCTGTTGCTCCGCGTGTTCAAAGCCTCGCACGTAAAACGGAAGCAGGTCGTCAGCTACCACCCGGCGCAAATCCAACCCTACTGTGGCCTTTCCCGTTAGTTCGGGCGCTCCATTCTCTAACGCAAAGCGATCCCATGCCCGATTGCAATACTGCACGGTTAAGTTCCCATCTACTACGTAACTGACGATTGGACTTGGTTCCAAGGTTTCGAATAGCTCTGCTAACGTGGGCCTCGATGGCTCCGAAATGTTGGCCATCTCCTCATACTTCGGTTCGATCATACGATCCGCCTATAATTGGATCTGCGTCACTAAGCACGGTTCACTCCTGACGTGCCGTCCTTCGGTTCGCAGCCTTGGCTGTCGCCCCTCGATTCTTCGGGCAACCCGAAAAATCAGACTCCTTGCCCTGCTCTGGACGGGCAGCCTTACGGCTCAACCGCCCATTTGTTTTTACTATCGGCCTTCGCCTTAAAACCTTTAAATCAACAGTTCCCCAAATCGGCCAACCCCGCAAGCCGGATTGGTCAAACAGGCAGAGTCGTGGGGGTTAAGGGATAGGCTAGAGGGAAACTGCGCTCTTTTGACATTCGCAGAGTTGCATGGATTGCGAAGGAAGAGAATTCTCTAACCGTGCATTTCCGATCTAGTACCCACTGTTCCGGTTACGGCGGTGCACTCGACAGGTCGATGCACCGCGTTAATCAGGACCTTGATCTAATTTGAGCGTGGCCGACCATCCGCCGGGTGGCCAGCCGTTTCCAGGGCTGTGAGTGCTACGGAGATTTATTGACAATCGCTCCACACCAGAGGAGATATTGCCGGGTTCATTTGAAGTATTCGAGTAAGGACTGAAAATCGTTTCTTTTGCTTTTGACAGAGATGTCGATGTCCGCCACCACGTTTGACGTTGGGTTTAGTTGCCGAATTTGCGGCGGGTGAGGCGGACGGACGATTGAAAACGTCATCATCTGGGTCAGGTTGGCTCCATGGCAAGCGGCGCATCTGGTCCGTAGCTTCACTTGGATAGGCTCACCTATTTCCGGCAAAGTGTAATGTTGGCCGGTAACTGGCTGGCTCCCGATGGAAGGCCCTTCGGCAAAACCATAAGTTCCACCGTTGGTCAAGTAGGCCGGAGTATTGTCCTCTTCCTCAACCAAACCACCAGATTCGGGGTCCTGCAGAAGGCGCCTCCGGTTAATCTCGCACATCCGTATCGACCCCTTCACAGTGCCGTATTCGCTTCCCCGGGCAAAAAGCCGGACTTGGGCTTCGCTCGTCAGTCTTGCGGGCCGCAGCTTTCCGTGTGAGTCGATCAGCAGCAGTTGTGTTATCAAGGCGGCGCCTTCGAGAGCAAACGGATATCTCGGGAGCGTCCGCCTGGGCTTCGAGAAACTTGTGCACATCAGCCGGGGCGTGCGCCGGCTTAAGGAAGACACGGCTTACGCGTCGGTAACCAGCAGCGTCGTCATGCGCACGCGGCAGGAACCAAGCGACTTCAATCCATCCGCTGTCCTTCGCGAACACATCTGGAAAGGAATAACGCCGCACCGCCGAAGAATAATTCTCCTGCAGGCTATTGAACTCATCTGGCGTCAGCGCAATTTTGCGGATCAAATGGCCAATCAAGTCCAGTGCTGCCTTTCTCCTATCCCCCAGCTTTTTCTCGTCATCCGGCAAGAAAGGAGAGAAGAATGCGTCATACGCGCCCCAAAGGTCGCTCTGCATGAAGGCGCGAGCACACGTAGAACGCGCCGTATTCTCCTGCAGCGCATCGCGCAGTGCCTGGGTAAATGCAGGGTAGGCCGAGTCGTGGAGCACCAGCATGGTTCCAAAACCCACCGTGAATGTCGGATACATTGGATCGATAGCCCGGTCGCCAATTTCGCTTCTTTCGAATACCCGAGTGCTCACCTTCCTCTGAGTCGGGCTGTCGACGAAAGGCGCTCCCTCCGCGAAATCCGAAGACAGGCGCACGGTGAGTCTGCGCGAAAAGAGGAAATAGAATATCTTGTTCCAAGGGTCGTTCGGTCTGGTCGAATAGATTAAATCAGCTGCATCTGGCAATGTCACACGCGGCAGGTTCGCCGGTGCCCCTTGCCCGACCGAAGGACGAGGGAGTGCCAGCAGAAGGGTCAGAAACGCCAAAAACACGCTAACCGTCTTTCTAAGGTTAACCAAGACTATGGACAAGAGACAACGCATAGCAGGAATCTTATCGCAAATCTGTTCGAAGGATTCTCAACTCCCGGTAAGTCGGGTGGTCTCAATGGGTCGCCGCAACACTCAGGTCGAGGCCGACTTACATTGAAGACAAAGGCGGGTGGCCCGTAGCGAAAACTTAAAACGAAGAAACTTCAGTAACTTGGCAACTTCGACGTTATGCCTTCCTTTAAGTCCTTTAGCTACCTCTCTTTCAAACCACGCCCCCTGTAATCCCCTTTACTTGCCACTGCTGCGCGAAAAGGCGGCGGGGTAGGGGTGGGAGTATCAAACTTATAAATACCCGATCATGCGTTCCCGCGCTACGGTGGTAGGCAGAAGACCAAGGTCAGCGCTACTTGGAACCAAGGGTGCGATCGAGGTTAAAGGCCGCGCTGATCAGCGCCAGATGCGTAAACGCTTGCGGGAAATTGCCGAGTGCTTCTCCCTGCGCGCTGGTTTGTTCCGCGTACAGTCCAAGATGATTGGCATAGCCGAGCATACGTTCAAACAAAATGCGTGCTTGGTCGAGCCACGCGGGATTTGCTCGACCCGCGCGCGTGAGCGCTTCGACCAACCAGAACGAACACATGTTGAAGCTGCCCTCCTCGCCGGGCAGACCGTCGATCCGCGGGTGCGGTGGATAACGGTAAACGAGTCCATCGCTGACCAGCCCCCCATTGCGCGGATGTTCGAGGATGGCTTTGAGTGTATCGATCATGCGCGGATCGTTTGGGGCCATGAAGAATACCAGCGGCATAATCAACAAGGAAGCATCCAGATCATCGCTGCCATAATATTGCGTGAATGCTCGCCGGGTTCGGTTCCAGCCCTGGGTCATCACTTCCTCATAGATGGCGTCGCGCTCCTCGGTCCACCTCTGGGTATTGGCGGGAAACGATCGTTGGTTGGCCAGCCGAATGCCCCGATCGAGTGCCACCCAGTTCATCACCTTGGAATAAACGAAATGCTGTTTGCCGCTGCGTACCTCCCAGATCCCCTCGTCAGGTGCCTTCCAGTTGTCGCATACCCAATCGAGTCGCCTGCGGATGCGCACCCAAAAATCATAAGAGATTGGCCCAACGTATTTATTGTAGAGATACAGGGAATCCAAAAGTTCGCCATAGATGTCGCTTTGGTATTGTTCCCTGGCGGCATTGCCAATCCGCACAGGAGCCGATCCGCGATAACCTTCCCAGTGCGAAAGCGACTCTTCCATTGGAACCGGTTCGCCATAGATCGTGAACACCGTCGGCAGCGGGACACCGGTGTGCGGGCGTTTCGCGGCATAATCTTGCAACCAATTTACGAACCCGATGGCTTCCCCGGTAAAGCCGAGCCGGACAAAAGCATAAACCGTGAATGCGGCGTCGCGTATCCAGGAGAGCCGATAGTCCCAATTGCGAGAACCGCCGATCACTTCCGGCAAGCTGGTTGTGGGTGCGGCAATGATCGCGCCGGTGGGCTCAAACGTGAGCAACTTTAAGACTAGCGCAGAACGCTCCACACGCTCTCTCCAGCGGCCACGATACGTGCATTGTGACAGCCAGTCTTGCCAGAATTTCACGGTGCGCTCGAATGGCTCTTCCGCTTCCCGCTCGGATTCCGGTATATGCGGGCAAGGTTGCTTTGCCGTCGTATTGGAAGATGAAGGTCTTGGATTGACCCTCTTCCAGTACAAATTCGGCTCTAACTCCGCCTTGGTTATCGAGTTGCAAGAGGAACTTGCGAGGAAAGGCTGAATTGCCGGTCACTGGCCTGAAAAAGAGTGCCACCCTCAACGAATTGGATTTGATGAGCCTGGCGGCCGTAGTCAAACGCCGGGCGGCAGGTGACATAAAGGTGCACGCTTCCGCGGACACACCGTATCCGGCGATGGAGTTGATGATACCAGGTCGAATCGGAGGGAAATCCTACTGGCATGAAATCTTCCAGTTCGACGATGCCGTCTTCGTGAGAGAAGCGCGTCACGAGAATATTTGTGGATGGCCAGTAGAACTGTTTGCGGCGTACTTTTTCCGCGATCGGTGCGATTTGGAAGCGCCCTCCTTTCCCGTCGTCCAGCAAAGCGCCGAAAATGCTGGGAGAGTCGAAATGCGGCGAACAATGCCAATCGATGGACCCGTTCATGCCAACCAGCGCGACCGTGCGCATGTTCCCGATGATTCCGTAGTCTTCGATGGGCAGGTAAGGCATCTTAGTGGTTCATCCGGAGCCGTATGTTCTCATGTTATGGATGAAAATAGCAGTCAGTTGGATAGTCCGACTTTAAATGGGAAAGTCGCTTCGTGGTCAAATGTTTCTCCGCCACTACCAACCCATTTGCTCCATCCGCTTGAGGATAATTGCGCTGTAGTTGTTCATTCGCTCGGGCCGTCGCTTCAGAGGAGCCGGCAGAATTGCAGCCAGCCGTGCCGCCTGTTCCCGGTCGATCTTTCGGGGCTCGATTTTGTAATGGTAACGACACGATTCCTCCGCGCCATATATGGCCGGACCCCATTCGACCACGTTGAGGTAAATCTCCAGAATGCGTTGTTTGCCCAGGACGATTTCGGCCACTGGAACGAGTGTGGCCTCTGCGCCTTTGCGAAGGAAAGAGCGGCCCGTTCCGAAGAAGAGATTTTTGACCAGTTGCTGCGTAATCGTCGAAGCTCCGCGAGTGCGTTCGCCTTCCATGTCGTCTTCAGCAGCGATTTGAATTTCGTGCCAATCGAATCCATGGTGTTGGTAGAAACGCGAGTCTTCGGCGGCGATCACCGCGTGCTGCAGATCGGGAGAAATTTGGTCGAGTGGAATGAACTCATAGCGTTCGCGATAGGGCGTGTGATGAATCCAGGCCTGTATCCGGCGTTGCATGTGCACCGCAGTTGTCGGCGGGTCGATCCAGCGGGCGGCTACAAGAGTCTGCGCAGCAAGCAACCAAAGAAGTGCTACGCCGATGACGAACCATAGAATAACGGATCGCAGCAGGATCGTTCGCGGCAGTTTCTTTATCTCTGGGTTCGTGCTGGCGTTGGTGTCCGTGTCCGGCATTGCAGTCACGATTCAGGATAGCAGTCTTTGCGAAGCTACCGCTGCTGGAGGAATTTGCAAGGAAAATGCCGGCTGTTGCCGGAACCCGTGCGTTGCCAATTCCTCGTCGAGCAACTGCTCCGCCGAGCTTCCATGTCATGCTACGCAATCGTCGGGGACTAACTCCCCTCAACTGGTATTACTCTATATAGGAAAACACTAGCCGGTGAGCCCTGAATTGAACTAAAAACGATAACTAACTTATTTGACCATACGGTTCCGCAGGGCCTTTGCAACCGCTTCTGATTTTGAGTGGACCTGGAGCTTCCCGTAGAAAAGTCAAAACCCGCACCCTTGCTAAACCAAAAGCCAAGAGTGCGCCACTCTGAACCGTCTCGGGGCTACTTGGGTGACCCACCCGCCAAGCGATTGAATTGGAGTCAAGTGTTGAATTGGAGTCAAGTGTTGAATTGGAGTCAAGCAGAGAGTAAGTGGTTTGTTTACTGAACTTATGGAGCGGGCGATGGGAATCGAACCCACGTCCGAAGCTTGGGAAGCTTCTATACTGCCATTGTACGACGCCCGCTCAGGCTGACTGCAATTTCTGAATTATACACAACGTCTCTGCCGCGAGTACAGGCTGTTCCCATTTCTATTCGTGTCAGGCGACTCTTCCCTGACCGGCTTCACATCTACTTGTCAGCAAGAGCGTTGTGTCGAAAGCAGCTACTCAGATGATCGTTAACAATGCCGGTGGCCTGCATCAGCGCATAACAAATGGTCGGTCCCACAAAGCGAAATCCGCGTTTTTTGAGTTCCTTGCTAATTTTCACGGCCAATGGCGTCTGCGCAGGAACCTCTCATGGGTTTTCCATTTATTTTGAATGGGCTACCACCTGCCAAGCCCCAAATATAGCGATCGAAGCTGCCGAATTCCTTCTGCACCAGAAGAAATGCCCTGGCATTGGAGATGGTGGCGTCAATCTTCAACCGGTTGCGCACGATTCCCGGATCGGAAAGAAGTTGCCGTTTCTCCCGCGAGTCGAAGCGCGCCACCTTGGCGGCATCAAACCCGCGAACACCTCGCGATAGCGTTCGCGTTTTTTAGGATAGTGTCCCAACTCAGCCCAGCCTGCGCGCCTTCGAGCGTCAGGAACTCGAACCAGCGTCTCTCGTCATGCACCGGCACACCCCACTCTTCATCGTGATAGGCGATGTTGATTTCGTTCGAGGCCCAGTGGCATCGCACGATCTCTTCTGAACGTGTCGGGGACTATAGAGCGCACTTTTTCCATGGCGGCCTTTCGGCAAAAAAATAGTGCGCCTACGGGTTCGGTGGCCCAGGAGCAATCGATAATTCGGGATTATCCAATGTGGCGCTCCAGGGCCTTGGTGATCTGGTCCTTGGGCACTGCGCCCACGATCTGCTCGACGACTTGGCCATCCTTGAACACCAGCAGCGTTGGGATGCCACGGATGTTGAATCGCCCGGCGGAATTCATCGCCTCATCCACGTTCAACTTCGTCACTTTCAGCTTTCCGGCGTAATCGTGGGCGATCTCTGCCACCGTCGGCGCCAGCATGTGGCACGGGCGGCACCATTCCGCCCAGAAATCCACCATGACCGGTTGCGACTTGCTCGCCGTCAGCACTTCTGTCTCAAAATTTCCATCATTTACGCCAGGATGTTTTCAGCCATAACGTTTCTATATCCTTTAGCGGCTGCCACGGCGCAGCCGCTAATCTTTCTAATTAGATGTTGTAACCTCGATAAGGTTTCGCGCTGCTCTGGCAGCCTCATATAGTTTCGCATATTCCATGCCGCTGAGATGTTCCACGAAAAATCTTTGGCCATCCCATTGAGCTGAATACGTTTCCAGATGCCCTCATTGGAATAATGATGCAGCGCCTGCCGGATAGCGTACAAAAGTGCCGCTCCGGAATATTCCGAGAACTTAAAGCCCGTGCCCGTGCCATGCTGCAAATCAAAGGAATCGATGGTGTCATCGAGCCCGCCCGTTGCGCGCACGACGGGAACAGCTACCATAGCGCAGGCTATAAATCTGGTTGAGGCCGCAAGGCTCATAGCGCGAAGGCATCAAGAACATATCGGACCCTGCTTCCACCAAGTGGGCGAGCTGGTTATCGTAGGCAACCTTCAGCCCCACCCGCCCCGGAAAATCCGAGGCCAGCGCACGGAACAGTTCTTCATATTTGCGGTCGCCAGTACCCAAAACCGCCAGCTGAATATCTTCCTCCATCAGTTCGTGCGCGATTTGCGCGATCAGGTCAAAACCCTTCTGATCCGCAAAACGCGAGACAATGCCCAGCACCGGCCGGTTGGGATTGTCGTGCTTAAATGGAATTCTTCCAGAAGCGCTTCCTTGCAGACCCGCTTTCCTGCCATATTTCTTCGCGGAATATTTATGCAGCGATCAGCGAATCTTTGTCCGGGCTCCAGATCGAATAATCTACACCATTCAGGATTCCCACCAGCCGATCCGCGCGGGACGGATCACTCCTTCCAACCCAAAGCCAAATTCCGAGCGTCTGAATTTCCTGCGCATACTTGCGGCTAACGGTGGTCAGATAATCGGAATAGATCAGCCCGCCTTTCAGAAAATTGACGCTGCCGAAGAACTCAATCCCGCCCGGATGAAAAAGGACCGGCGGGATACTGGCGAGTTCCAAAGATTCCTTGGGGAAAATGCCATGATAGCCGATGTTGTGAATGGTGAAGACGACCGGGAAGATTCTTGACCACCGGGTCGTCGCCATACGACGAGCGCAGCAGCACGGGCATAAGCGCCGTCTGCCAATCGTGGCAGTGGATCATATCCGGAGCCAGACTTGCTTGGCGAGTTCAATCGCGGCACGGCTAAATTCCGTATAGCGCTCGGCGTTATCCGGGTATTCGCGGCCTTGCTGCCGTAGATTCCTTCGCGGTCAAAATAAGCAGGGTCGTCCAGGAAAAAATAACGCACACCATGGAGCACCGAACCCTCTGGTAATTGCCGGAAATCGCAAACGCGCCCCTTGCGCGATGGTCATGCTGGGCACGACCACTTTCGTGGCCTTGATTCCCTGATACCGCGGCAGGAAAACCGCCACTTCGTGTCCCAATTTCACCAGCGCCTTGGGCAATGCCTCGATCACGTCGGCCAAGGCCACCGGTTTTGGCGTAAGGTAGGGCTTCGGAAGCTACAAAGAGAATTCGCATGGTATTGGGGTCGATTTTCTACGCTACCGGAGGGGAGGCCGAAGCGTCAAGCGCGGGTGCCGGCCTGGTTTTCTAAATTTCATCAATTCTCATAGCTCGAGCGATCGTTGAGATGTCTTCCCTTCCCACTCGTTGCGATACACTCTTTAGCGATGGCACGACAGAAACTTGGACAACATTTCCTGAGTGATGCGGGCTGGCGCGAGCAAATCGCCCGCGCTATTCACGTCTCTCCCCACGGCATGGACATAAGCCCAAAGGCCAACACCGCAGACTATTGCTGGATTGAAATCGGGGCTGGCCACGGCGAAATGACCCAACATTTAATTCGCGACGGCGCGCCCGTTTATGCTGTGGAACTCGATTCGCCACTTGTGGAACGGCTCAAGAAACTTGCCACGAAGCATCCCAACCTGACTGTCGTCTCCGGTGACGTGCTGGAAACTGATTTGCGTGCGATCAGCGCCGGACGCCGGATTCGCCTCTATGGCAATCTTCCCTACTACATCACCTCGCCCATTCTTCACCATTTCTTTTCTTTCGCCGACCTCATCGATGAAATCCATATCGTGATTCAAGAGGAAGTCGCCGAGCGGCTCGCCGCCAGTCCCGGAACAAAAGCGTATGGCTATCTTTCCGTGGCTACCCAGTTTTATTCCCGCCCCGAATTTGTGCTTCAAATACCGCGAATCGCTTTCGACCCTCCGCCGCAAGTCGCTTCCGCGCTGGTCAGCATGCGGCTCCCGGGCGCAAACGCCGCACTGAATCTCAAAGACGGTGACGCTTTCCTGGAATTCGTGAAGGCCTGCTTCGCACAGAAGCGAAAGATGCTGACGAACAATTTGCGCAGCATTCTGAAACCAGCGGAGACTCGAGCCGCGCTGCAATCCTTACAATTAAGGGAAGACGCCAGAGGGGAACAATTGAGCGTGCCGGAACTTGCGGCGCTTTTTAAGGCTGTTTCTTCAGTGTCGACAGCAACCGGTCCGGATAGTCCGACATAATCCCGTCAACGCCAGCGCCGGCCAGCAGCCGCATATGTGCGGGATTATTGATCGTCCAGCACACGACTTGCAGATCGCGCTTGTGGGCTTCGGAGAGCAGGTTGGGAGACACAAGGTCGCCTTTTACGGCGAGTTGCCTGGCCCCAATTTCCAACGCTTTTTCGAACGGGTTCTCCAGTTGTCCATCGAAAAGCAAACCGGTCATCAGCGTGGGCTCAATTTTTCTCAATCCTTGCAGGATCATGGCATCGAAGGAAATGATTACCGCGCGGCGGATTTCACCCGAATCTCTCAGCGCGCTGATCAAAGCATGCTCTCCACCCCAGAACCCGCTCGGTTTCAATTCAAGGTAAAACACCACATCGTTCTTGCGCGCAAAATCCAGAATATCCTCGAGCGCCGGAATACGCTCGCCGGTGAATTCACTGCCAAACCATGAGCCAGCATCCAGCCGCCGTACCTCGGCCAGCGTCATGTGTTGAACAGAGCCTTGCCCCGTGGTGGTACGGTTCACGGCCTCATCATGGAGGGCGACGAAATGGGCATCGCGGGTCAGTTGCAGGTCGGTTTCGATAAATGTCACGCCCAGGCTAACCGCCCGACGGAACGCCGCCAGAGTATTTTCTGGCGCGTATCCCGAAGCACCGCGATGTGCGATGGCCAACACTCCCTAGTTTTCCTCCGGAACAATCGTGCGGAAATTCCTGGTCAATCCGCGCGATTCCTTAGCGTATGCTATCACGCAGGACTCATTCCCTTGCTGGTACGAATGTACTTCGTTCGTGAAAATACATAAGCCGATAGAGGCGGTTCTTCTCATGCCCAAATCATCCCTGCTGACTTTCGCCGTCGTGGCCCTCAGCCTGCTCTTCGCGATGTTTCCAGCACGCCCACAAGCGCCGGCGCAAACCGCGAAACCAGCCAAAACGGAAGAGAAAATACCCGATTCGCTTTCCCGCGCAGTGCATCATCAATTGCACGCGCTTCCCTTCTACTCCGTCTTCGATTTCCTCAGCTTCTCACTCTCCGGCGATACGGTCACGCTTACGGGACAAGTGCTCCGTCCCACTTTGAAGACGCACGCGGAAGGGGCCGTCAAGAGCCTCGAAGGAGTCCGGACGGTAGTCAACAATATTGAGGTCCTGCCGCAGTCCGCTGCCGATGACGAATTACGCCGCAACATCTATCGAGCCATTTTTGAAGACAGCGAGCTGGCAAAATACGCGGTTCAAACCGTGCCGCCAATCCACATCATTGTTAAGAACGGTGCGGTCACCTTGGCAGGAAGCGTCGATATTGAATCGGATATCGCTCTCGCCACCAAGGAAGCCAGCAATGTGCCGAATATAACCTCCTTGCACAATGTTCTGAGCGTGCGCAAAACTGAAGTGGCAGGAAAGTAGAAAATCAGGCGCTCTTCAAGCAGAATAAAGGATTGGGGGGACCAACGTGACACCGGCAAACGATCCGTACTCCAATCTAGGCGATTCGCGCGATACTCCGGCACGGCAGAAACTCGTAGCTCTGCGCACTACACTCCTTAAGCTGCACAAGTCTCTTCTCGATATGGAACGCCGCGAGTACGAGAAGGTTCACGGAAAGGTCAATGTGGGCGAACTCTTTCGCTTGGTCGTGGGTGATGCGCAGTTTGCCTGGCTACACAGCATTTCCGAATTTGTTGTTCGCATCGACGAAATGCTTGCGGGCGAAAAAGAGAAAGAAGTTACTGACGCTGAATCCCACGAAGCCGTTTCTCTGGCGCGAAAGATGTTTCTTCCCTCGGAAACAGGCGATGCTTTTCAAAAGCAATATTTCGACGCTCTCCAACGGGATCCTGCCGTGGTCATGGAGCACGCAGAACTGGCCCGCCTTTTTAGCGCGGAGCCCCTTGACCCGGAAGCCTAGTGTCGGTGCCTTGTTCTTGCGCGCTTTTAAATCTCCAATGCAAATTCAAACTATTCGCCAATAACCCGGCCCATGCCCTAAACTATCGATTGCCTTTGCGAGAGAATTTCCGCCTTTACAATAAATCAGTCCATTTCCGTTCAGAAAGCAGAGGAAAAGAATGCACGCAGTGAAAAGCTGGAAGGTGAATCGTCAACTGCTCGCGTTGTTGTCGCTATTGTTCTTCGCCTTGCCAGCCGCGGCTAAGGTTGCCGTGGATTTCAATCCCGATCAGGATTTTAGCAAGTACAAGACATTTGCGTTTATCGGTGGAGTCGAACAACTCGTCTCGCTCCAACTGAATCCGGATCTGATTAACAACCGCGTCCATCGCGCGGTCACCCGGGAATTGGTGGCCAAAGGATTGCGTGAAGTCCAGGCTAACGAAAATCCTGATCTCGTGGTGCGCTACTGGGTTATCAGCGACACCAAACTGAATGTCTCCACGAATTTGAATTGGGGTCCCTATGGTCCATACATCGGCTCTTACTGGGGATATCTTTATACCTCGGTGAACGCCACCAGCACGCGCACCGGGTCCCTGCAAATCGACCTGATTGATACACAGAAAAAGGACCTCGCCTGGCGTCTTTACCTGATTCGCAAAATCACCAATTCTGAGAAAATCTGGAAGCAAGCAGACAGCGACATTGTTAAGGGTTTTCAAAGCTACCCTCCGTCGGCCAAGGACATTGAGTCAAAGAAGAAAGAACGACAGGAACATAAGCCGGCAGGCGAATAAGCTGAAAATTTGAACACTCCGGATATATACTGTGCATCCGTAATAGCTTTGAAATAAAGAACCACCGAAAAGGAGAATCTCCATGGCAAAGAAGGGCAAACTCACCGTAGTAGGTGCTCAGATTGGCTCAACGCTCGGGAAAGCGGATCGCAAAGCTCACCAACTCGCCAAAGAAGCGCGCGAAGAATTGCTGGCTATCGCTAAACAGGTTGACGTTTTGAAGAAGCAGCTCGCCAAGTCCACCAAGCGCCTGCAAAAGAGATTGAAGTAACGATAGAGCGGGGATCCGGTTCAGCTCATCTCGCTTCAGGCCATGGGCTGAGCCGCGTCTTCTTCCAGAATTCCCGCAAGCGTTTCCGTAAATAAATTTGCATCCTCCGTCGAGAATATCAATGGGGGACGCAGTTTGATCACATTATGATGCGGGCCGTCGGTCCCCGCCAGGATGCCCAACTCACGCAGGCGATTAACAATGTATCCAGCCTGTTCTGTCGCCGCCGCCCGCGTTTCCCGCGAATTCACCAGATCAATTCCCAGAAACATCCCCGATCCCCGGACGTCTCCAAGAATGGAGAACTTTTCCTGCAACGCGCGCAATTCACCAATCCATTGCGCTCCTGCCTTCAGCGCATTTTCCTGCAGATTTTCGTCTTGGACTACATCGAGCACGGCCAATCCAGCAGCGCACGCCACGGGATTCCCCCCAAACGTGCTGAAGAACTCCATCCCATTATCAAATGAAGCCGCAATCTCCGAGGTTGTTACCACTGCCGCCAATGGGAATCCGTTTCCTATCGGCTTGCCGAATACCACGACATCGGGCACCACACATTGCGTCTCGAATCCCCAGAAGTGCGTCCCCAGGCGGCCGAATCCAACCTGCACTTCATCCGCGATGCAAACTCCCCCGGCAGCGCGAACAGATTTATAAACTTCTGCAAGGTAACCCGCCGGGAAGACGATCTGTCCGGCGACGCTCGGCAATGTCTCTGCTATATAAGCTGCAACACCCCGGCCTTCCTTTTCCAACTTTTCACAGATTTCGCCAACGTGCGCTGCGTATTTCTTGCCGAGTTCTGCTTCGCCACGCCTGTACATCCCCCGGTAATCGTCGGCGATCGGCGCTACGTGCACCCACGGTTTCCGCCCCTGGCCGCCCGGACCATTGAACTTATAGGGACTGATATCAATAAGCGTGTTGGTATGCCCGTGATAGGCATGCTCCAGAACGATCACATCTTCCCGACCCGTGTGCGTGCGCGCCAGGCGCAGAGCTAATTCGTTGGCCTCGCTGCCAGAATTCACGAAATAACACACTCGCAGAGGGGCCGGCAGTAAGCTCGTCAGACGCTCCGCATAACGATTGGCGTTATCGTGCAAATAGCGTGTGTTGGTATTCAGCACCGCGAGTTGTTGTTGCGCCGCGCTCACCACCCGCGGGTGAGAATGCCCCACAAGCGGCACATTGTTATACACGTCCAGAAACGCTCGGCCGGTGTCGTCATACAAGTATTGCTTCCAGCCCCGCACAATTTTTAGCGGTTGGCGATACGAAAGACTGAGATTGCCTCCCAGAAGTGTGCGCCGTACAGAAAGCGTCTCTTGAAATGTCGGTGTCCTCGTGGGAAATCGTTCTGCAGGAATTCCCAAAATCAGGTTCGGATCGGGTGAGAGGCTGGTCCAAACATTCCGTTCGGATGCGAGGGTACTCCAGGAAAATCAGTGCCGCGATCCAACAGATCGAGAATAATTTGAAAATGTAGATGCGGAGTCCATCCACCGTTTTCCCTTGCCTTGCCGATACGCGCAAATTGTTTTCCTCGCGCAATCCGCTGGCCGGGCTTCAAGGAAGTGAGCGAGTCCGCAGACAGATGTCCGTACAAGGTGAAAAACTCAAGTGCCGGGTTCTGGTTCGTGTCGCAGAATAACCACCGGTCCGTAATCCAGCGCGGCTTGATTATTCGCCAGTGCATGCACAACAGCATCAAACGGCGCAGAAACGGGCGTTCCGGCTTCCACAAACAGATCGATTCCCAGATGAACCGTCCTGCGCTCGGCCGTTGGATTGGCACTACTCCCAAACAACGCGGAAGTATAGAGGCCGCGCGCTTCGTCGTACTGCCCTATCCCGACACTGGCCTTCTCGGCCCGCAGCAACGCCCGCAACCGCTCCGTCAGTAATGGCTCGGATAGATCCGCAGGATCAGCAGGAAGCAACGTGCTGCCAACGCTCAAATCGAATACGCGCACCGAGGATTCTTGCAAACTTTGTGGAATGACGCTGGCCGCATGCTTAGCATTCTCAGCAAGCCAGCCCTGCACTTTTTCCGCTTGTGGCACGGCAGGTAATCCGCACGCATCACGAAATGTATATTCGGCAAATCGAGGGTGAATCCCAGCCAATCGTTCCAGAGCGTCCCACGCGGCCGCTTCCGTGACCGTCACGTACGGATCATCAGGCACCAGCGATTGCCGGTGAGCGGAATTTACTACGCTCACAGCCAGCCGTGCAGCAATCAATGGAAAGAGCGCAGCAATTTCCTCGGCTACCAGCGCCAATGCTCGGTGATAAGCTCCCACGACCGTCGCTGCGGCCCTCAGCGGGTTTGCTTCTCCCAACAACGCATAAGCCGCGGCAATCGCCGGCTCCGCCACGAGGACCGTCTCGTGCATATCCCCAAAATCGATAACGCTTCGAGCCTGGCGCGGCTGGACCCAGGGCTCACTGACAAGTACGTTGTAATCGTTGGCATCTCCATAGATAATTCCGCGCCGCAACCGCGGAAGGCGGGGGATAACATCCTGTTCGAACAAGCAAAAGAACTTTTCTGCAATTTCGCGTCGCGTCGCGTCCTTCACGTAATTTAAATATTCCCGTGCCCATAATGACCTGGTTATGTCCCACTTCAATTCCCGCTGCGCGGCAGGATGAGCGAAATCCAAGAGCGCCGTGTCCATCTCTCCCAGTAAACGGCCCAAACTCTCAAGCAATTCGCGAGACCGTGGCCTCGCGTCGGCCAGCAAATTGCCGGGCACGAAACTCAACATCCAGACCAGCCGCTCCGACCCATCACCCGTTTTCACCTGGCTGTACTGTTCACCTTGCGAATTCGCGATCACTCTTGGCAACGCTAGCTGCGGGGCGCGTCTCGCCAGATGCGCTAGTGCGCGGCATTGCAGGTCCACGAACGATTTCTCGCGCGCAGGATGCATGATTTTCAGCACGTAGACGCGCGAATCCTCCGCATCCAATCGAAAATTGTCATCGTATTCGCCCGGCAAGGAATGCGCGGTCGCCTCAATGCCAAAAAGCTCTCGCGCGAGTTGCGAAGCTTCTTTTTCCGGTGTGGGAGCGGCCACGCGCGATTCAGGCATCATGGCCAAAATTGTATCGGGGCAGTGCAACTTCGTCCAATCCCAGATTATGTTTCACGTTGCTGAGCTCAGACCGTTCAATTCAATCGCTAAACTTTTCACAAATTCCACGAAATGGTAGTATCCAGTCCTGAGCATTTCCTCCGCCCAGGCTCGCCCCTCGATTCTGATTTTTCAGGCAGGGGACAACCAAAATTGAGAGATCCGAGGGATTTCATGAACATCCGCAATTCACTTTTCGCATTCTGCTTGGTAACACTGCTCATCTCCGGTTGCGAAAAATCGGCCCCGCCGAACAATACGCAAAGCGCGACGCAACAACAGTCGCCCGCTTCGGGCCAAACGCCCGCGCCAGATGCCAATTCCGCGATGAACCAACAGACTCCGCCGCAATCTACGCCCGCGCCAGAACCAGTTCCTGCGCCTGCACCACCCCAGCCAATCGTCGTGCCGGCAGGAACTTCCGTGCCCATTATTCTGGGACAGGCGCTGGGTTCGAGAACCGCCACAGCTGGCCAGGAATTTACCGGTTCGTTGGCCAAGGACATCACCATCGATGGAGTCGTAGCGATTCCAAAGGGCGCCGACGTTCGCGGCGTTGTTACCAAGGCTCAGAAGCAAGGAACTTTCAAGGGACAGGGTGACCTGGCGATTATGTTGACGAGCATCCGTGTGAACGGCAAAAGCTATCCCATCGGCTCCAGCACCTATGCCGAAAGCGTAAAAGGGAAGGGCAAACGTACCGGTAAAGTGACGGGAGGCGGCGCCATCGCCGGTGCATTAATTGGAGGAATTGCGGGAGGCGGCAAAGGCGCCGCAATCGGTGCCGGCGTCGGGGCAGGCAGTGGCTTGGCGGTGTCTGGCGCAACCGGAGGAGAGAACGTGAATCTAGCCGTGGAGTCGCGAATCAATTTTAAGTTGACGCAAGCGCTGACTCTCGACCCTGTAATTCCAGCCGCGCAATAACCAAAAATACAAAAGGGCCGTTGCTCATCGAGCAGCGGCCCTTCTTCATTTATAGTCGCAATATCCTGGAACTACGCCCAGTCCAGCGCGCCCTTCTTATACAGCCACACGTACCCGATCACCAATATTCCCAGAAATACGAACATCGAAGCCAGCGCGAAGGCTGCCAAATGTACCGCCACCCAGCCACGGAACAAGATTGCCCACGGAAACAAAAACAAAGTTTCCACATCGAAAATCACAAACAGCATCGCCACGATGTAAAACCGCACCGAATACCGCCCACGGGCGTTTGATTCCGCGGGAATCCCGCATTCATAAGGCTGGAATTTTGCCGGGCCGCCGCGAGATTCGGGCCGGATAAACTTGAAGGCAATCAAAGCCAGCACGGGAAAAGACAGCACCAGCAGCGCGAAAATCAGTACCGGAATGTAGGCGGCAGACATACGCAACCTCTAGCCTCGAATCCTACCACAATCCGCAACTGGCCATCTGTGACGCAAGTCGCACCAAAGCGAAGTCTGAACAAATCAAGTTGTTACTTGTCGAATAGCAGCTCTCCCGCGCGTTGTGTTGCCTTGACCACTGCTTTAATCAGCGTGACGCGCAACTTCCCTTCCTCCAGCTCCATAATTCCGTCAATCGTGCAGCCCGCCGGCGTAGTTACCGAGTCTTTCAGGAGCGCCGGATGGTCTCCAGTCTCCAAAACCACGCTGGCCGCACCTTTCATCGTTTGCGCCGCCAACAGCGTGGAAACATCGCGCGGCAGGCCGACCTTTACTCCCGCTTCCGCCAGCGATTCAAGAATGATGTAGGCAAACGCGGGGCCGCTCGCCGAAAGTCCGGTGACTGCGTCCATGTTCTTTTCATCCACGACCACCGTGCGGCCCACCGCGTCGAACATGGTCTGCGCAATTTCAAGATGCTCTGCCGAACCATGCGCGCCGCGGCAGATTCCGGTCATCCCGCAGCCCACGATCGAACAGGTATTCGGCATTGCGCGCACCACGGCGACCTTCTCGCCCAGTCGCTGCTCGATGTACGTTGTCGGCACGGAAGCTGCCACAGAGACAATTAGAGCGCCCTTGGCAACATGTGGCGCGATCTCTTTCAGAACGTCTCCAACTACCTGCGGCTTTACGCCCAACAAAATGATGTCGGCCTCTTCTACAGCTTTCCGGTTGTCCGTGGTCACTTTTACGCCGAGTTCTTTCGCCAACTTCGCGGCTTTCTCTTCGTGCCGCACCGTGGCCCTCACGCGTTTCGCGGTAAACAGTCCTTGCTTCAAGTAGGCGCGAAGCAGTATGCCGCCAAGTTTCCCGGTGCCCAATACCGCAAGATTTTTCTCAGAAAGTTTAGTAGCCATGATGAGCATTGTTACGGACGCGCGCTAAAGCGTCAACCACCGTTTATTTCTTGACGCTAAGTGGTTCTGAGATGGGATTGCCGGCTAAATGCGAAATCTGTTTAGTCGTGCCCTGCCCCGTTCAACACCTGTACTGCGTGGGGTAAAATTTCCGCCAGAAAATTCAGTGATTCCACCGCACCTTTGGGGCTTCCCGGCAGATTAATAATGATGGAGTGATGCCGTATCACGGCCAAGCCACGGGAAAGTACGGCGGTCGGAGTCTTCTCCGCGCCCTTTCGTCGCAATTCTTCCGCCAAGCCGGGAATGAAGCGTTCCGCCACATCGTTGGTGGCTTCCGGTGTATTGTCCCTTGGGCCCAGTCCCGTCCCGCCGGTGGTCAAAATCACGTCGACGCGCCGCGAATCGGCCAACTCGCGCAATTGGGTTCGAATGTTTGCAGGATCGTCGGAACAGCGCAGCGCCGAATTCACTTCCCAGCCAAGCTCGCGGCAACGTGTCACCAGCGCGGGACCGGATTTATCCTCGCGTTCACCTCTGGTTACGGAATCGCTGATGGTCAGAATAGAAACGCGCATGAAAGGTCAGCCAGTACCCACCGCGTCGCGGTTAGCCTCATCCATCAACCGCATCGCTTCCATCAACAGGCCGGTTGTATTCCGAGTCGTTGTGGTCCGCGTAGAAGCATTCGCCGCGTTGAAATCAATCTCAAACTCGCCTTCGGTCCACAATAAAATCTTGAACACCGCGTCATCGCCCTCGATGGTTCCGATTTTTGCGTCTCGGCATTGCCCACTGGCAAAATAGAGTTCCGCCTGCTCCGCGGCCTTGGTCACCACCAGGCGGCAGGATTTTTGTCCCATCTCCAGAGATTGCAGCAGATCAATCATGCTCATCTCTTCCAGCCGGCCTTGAATCACCCCGGGCCGCGAAGCACGCTTCTGCAACTTCTCCAGATGTAATCGGTCCACCACTTTCTTTGCGGAACGCACCAGATCTTTCAACAAAAACGGCTTGGCAATGAAATCTTCCACGCCATCGACCAGCGGCCGCAGACGTTCTTCGATATCGGCGCGGCTGGCCATGAACAAAAACGGAATATGCCGCGTGGCTTCACGTCCGCGCAGTTTCTCGAACAATTGCCGACCATCGAGCCCAGGCATTTTGAAATCACACAGAACCACATCGGGCAATTCATCAATCGCCTTCAGCAACGCATCCGCTCCATCAGTGGCGATCAAGACCTCGCAGATTGGTTCCAGACCCTTGGCCACAAGGTCACGCACCAACGGATTATCGTCCGCCAGCAGCAGCTTCACCGTTTTTCCGGAAGCCGCGCTCATCGTTTCGTTTTTCCTGTTTTTTTCTGGCTTGCCCGCACGAAGTCACCGCTCTTCCCCCCGCTCTTCTTCAGGAGGTAAACGTCGCTGATCTCAATCCCTTTATCCAGCGCTTTGCACATATCGTAAACCGTCAGGGCGGCACAACTGGCGGCCACCAGCGCTTCCATCTCCACCCCTGTTTGCGCTGTGGCGGTCACCGTCGATCGTATTTCCACCCCATCTTTGCACAGCCGTGGGGTCACATCAATGTGCGTTAGGGGCAGTGGGTGACAAAGAGGTATCCACTCCGCAGTGCGCTTTGCCGCGGCAATTCCTGCAATTCGTGCCACTTCCAGAGGGTTCCCCTTCGGATTCCTCAATCCCCGCACCGCCCGCAGCACCTTTGGCCCCATCCGCACGAAAGCGTGTGCTACGGCCGTCCGCGTAGTCACCGACTTCGCCGACACGTCCACCATCGACACTTCCCCGCTTTTCCTGTAGTGCGATAGCTTGCTCACATCACCCTCAGCCTACTCATTCTTAACTTCTTTGCCGTTTTCACCGCACAATGTAGAGGCCGATCTTTAGATCGGCCAAACTCTCCCATTTTTCTGCATCGCCGGCCCGGCGACTGGGAACGTGCTCACCCAACTAGACTACGTCCCCGCGCACCAATACAGAAACACTCTCGCCCGCCGCGATGTCCTGCCGGTCAGCAGGTAGAACGAGAAAGCAGTTCGCCCGGCTCAGCGTCGCGATATCACCCGACCCCTGCCACCGCAAAGCCGCCACTCGTGCGCGTCCTTCATCCCACTCGATACGCGCAGGAAGAAAGTGCGTCAGCCCCGTTTTCTCATGCATAGCCTCGGCCAGAGTCGCCTCCAGCAACGGCAACGGCCGCGCCACCGTGCCGCTCAGCACATCCATGGCAGGAACTGCGAACAACTGAAATGTCACCATGGTCGAAACCGGATTCCCCGGCAGCCCAAACACCAGCTTATCTCGCACTCGCCCAGCTACCGTCGGCTTGCCAGGACGAATCGCCACCGCATCAAAGAAAAACTCAGCTCCCATCGACTTCAATACGCTTTCAACCAAATCATACTTCCCCATCGACACTCCGCCGGAGAGCACCAGCATGTCTTCGCGCAACCCAAGTTCGATTTTTGCGGCAAGATCATCCACGCGATCGCCCGCATTCCCAAGCAACACCGGCTCTCCTCCGGCCAACCTCACTTGTGCTCCCAGCGAAACGCTGTTGCTATTGCGAATGCGAAACGGTCCCGGAACTTCTGCAATTGGCACCACCTCATCGCCGGTCGAGAGAATGGCTACACGCGGCTTCTGATAGCACAACAATTTCGCCGCGCCTACTTGGCCCGCGATCGCCAACTCTGCGTAGCCCAACCGCAATCCTGGGGAAAGCGCCACTTCGCCAGCGTCCGCCTCACTCCCTCGCTTCACAATGTTCTGCCCAATTTTGGTTTCGCGCTGAAATGTGACCACATCGCCTTCCCGGCTGGTGAACTCAATCATCACCACGGCATCCGCACCAACCGGAACCGCTGCACCGGTCATGATTTGCACGCAATTACCAGCTGTCAGCTTCTCCGTAACCGTGTCTCCCGCTTTAATCTCCCCGACGCACCGTAGAGTTTTTCCTGGAGCTGCTTCGCCGGCTCGGACCGCATAGCCATCCCGGGTTGATCGATCGAATGGCGGATATTCGCGATCGGTTCGAATCTCTTCGGCCAGCACGTATCCCAGACAATCGGAGATCTCCCGGGAAATGGTCACGCGCGGAGTTTTGCATCGTCCAGCCTGCTCGATGACAATCTGCCGGGCATCCTCAAACCGAAGCATACGAATCCTCTAAGTGGGGAAACAGCAGTTTCCCGCTCTGAAAGCTTAATCCATTTCGAGGTGAGTTTGTGTAGCGGTCGCCTTCTGAGGCGGGCGCTTTTGATGCCCGGTGTGAAATCCCGATTGGATCGTCAGCTTGGACAGGAAAGAAGCAGCTCTATTTCTTACAGCCAACGCGCCAGCAACGTCCCTGGCTGCACAATCGTTGCGCTGCGCTCCGGCCCGGTAGAGATCATCCCAATCTCCACCTGCAGGTACTCAGAAATAAATCGCAGGTAATCAATCGCCGCCTTTGGCAATTTGCCAGCGTCCTGCACGCCGTAGGTGGACTCGCACCAACCCGGCAGCGTCTTATACACCGGCGTCACCAGTTCGTATTCCTCCGCCGAAGCCGGCATTTCATTCACCGGTGTACCTTTATAGGTGTACCCGACGCCAACCTTGAATTCCCTTTGCGTATCGAATACGTCCAGCTTGGTAACCACCAGCGAATCGATCCCATTGATCATCTTCGCGTACTTCAATTCCGCCAGATCGAGCCAACCGCAGCGGCGTGGCCGCCCCGTCACCGCGCCAAACTCCTTGCCGCGTTCACGTACTTCCTGGGCTTCCAGGTCCGGCATCTCCGTGGGAAAAGGACCTCCACCCACGCGCGTTGTGTAAGCCTTGGAAATCCCCAGCACGTGCCGAATCTTCGTTGGCGGCACTCCCACGCCGGTCGTAGCTCCGCCTGAAGTCGCGCTCGACGACGTCACAAAGGGATATGTTCCGTGATCGATGTCCAGCATCGTTCCTTGCGCGCCCTCAAACATCACCGATTTGCCTTCATCCAGCGCGCGATTCGTCAGCACCGCTGTATCGCAAATGAATGCCTTGATCTTTTCGCCCAGCCGCAGCGTCTCTTCCACTTCATGCGTGAAGTCCACATTGGCGCCATAAGCACCGCGCGCAATCTGGTTCTTCTCGGCCACTACCCGCGCTGCCTTTTCGCGAAACAATTCCGGCGTCAACAAATCCGCCATGCGCAGCCCGCGCCGCGCCATCTTGTCTTCGTAAGCAGGGCCAATCCCGCGCGACGTCGTGCCAATTTTGTTTTCGCCGCGCGCCGATTCCGCTGCTTTATCCAACTCACGATGGTAGGGAAAAATCAGGTGGGCGCGATTGCTTACGTGCAATCGACCCTTTCACGTCAATCCCGGCCTTCGCCAACATCTCAATTTCATTTACCAGCGCCGTGGGATCGACGACGCATCCATTGCCGATAATCGCGTGCTGCTTCGGGCGCAAGATCCCGCACGGTATCAATTGCAGCACAAAACGGTCTTTCCCAATGATTACGGTGTGTCCGGCGTTGTGCCCGCCCGCCACCCGCACGATGTAATCAAACGAACCCGCCAGATAATCGACTACTTTGCCTTTGCCCTCATCGCCCCACTGCGCGCCCACCACAACCACTGATTTCATTCCGCCAGTCTCCTCGCCACTTCCCACTTCGCGCAAACTTCAACTCTGTTGCTAACGCGACCCCACAGCCACACACCAATTATTTTCTTTCCACTACCCCAAACAGAAATCGTACGATGCCCCCACCCCGAACGCAAGCAATCGCAAGAGTCGCCGCCTCCTTCGACCAAGCATCTTGCCGAGTAATAATGTCAGCTGGCAGGGTTCAGATTGTTTTGTGAAGCATTGACGTGATTTAATCCGGTACATGCCTCCCGTCGTGTACGGGCTATTATTCTTATTAGCCATTCTTCTTTTTGGGATCTTTAAGTTTTGACGCGATGGTGCGACCTGCTAAAACTTTGGGTAGCTCTCCAAGTCCTTGGAGGCGGAATACGCCTTGGACCCGAATACAAATGCGAGCTGTTGGTTTGGTATTTTTCTTGTTCTCAATCATGATCCTTTCAAATGCTTTCAGTGGCGGATCAAACTCTGATCTGCTTGTGGGCTTTTCCAAGAATATGCTCGCTGCCCTCTGGCTTGGATTTATTTCACTATGGGTCGGTGGAATTCTCTCGTGGGCGTTGTGGCAAATATCAGCGGTTAAGGCAAGGATTCGAGGCTATTTCACTAAAGAAAAGTTGGAGAACCCTGCGTGGGAACGCAAGATGACAATTGTATTCTGCACCGCCCTTTTTTGCATTGTCGGCAGCGCATTGGTCCTGGCAGCGTTGGGCTACCACCCTTCATGAGCTGAGTTACAATGATTGATTAATGCTAGCCAAAGTGTTGAAACTGAGAGTTCGTAAAATCGGTGGTTCGATTGGTGTCATCCTGCCCAAGGAAGCTGTCAGTCGCCTTGGTATCCACGACGGAGAGAGTTTATTTCTAATTGAAGGTCCGCCGGGCACGTACCGAGTCACAACCAACAGCTCCGAGCTGGTTATGAAATTAAAGAAGGTTGAAAACATCATTGGCCGCTATCGCAACACCATCCGCAGGTTAGCCAACTAAGACCATTAAGTCAGCTCCAAGGCAGCGCAAACTCCGAACTCGCAAGCAACTCATACAGCTAAGTCTTTGCTGGCCTAGCTCGCATTGCCAGCATCACCATACACGCGCTCGCCACCAGCGGCACCAGAAATCCCACACGCAACGAACTGGTTTGCGTGGCTATAATCCCAATCAACCACGGCAGCGCCGACCCACCCAGCCCGCCCGCGCTGAAAAATAACGCGCCCAGCCAATCCGCATCTTTCCGAAAGATCGCCGCGAGCCACGTCACCAGCACCGGATATTGCGCCGCACATCCAAATCCCGCCATGCCAACGCCCAGCAAAAATATCGATTTGCTGTTCACCGCCGCGATGATTGCCGTGCCCACCGTCAAGATAACCAATCCGCCCGAGAGCGATCTTCACGGTCGAGTGCCGCCGCAGAACCAGCCACGCCAATCCGCGCCCAAACAAAAGAAATCCATAGAATACCGACGGCGCCACAGCCAACGCCGAAATGTGTCCATCACATGGGCATGCGCTTCTCCAGCGCCGCCACCCATCCGCCTACTCCGGTTTCCGTTCCCACATACAAAAAGAAAAGCATCGCCAGAGGCACCGCCTGGCTGACGCGCAGCTTCTCTTTCCAATCTGCCAGAGAATGTTTTGGCCTTTGCGATGCCGCAGTGACCGCCGGAGCCGCTCGCAGAAAATGCGCCACGGCAATTGCCAGCGTGATCACCGCCACGCTTTCGCCCAGTCCGCGTATTCCAATCCACGGTACCAACGCGGCCACCAGGAACGGGCACGAAACCGCTCCAATGCCCCACGAAAAATTCAGCAGACTCACGGCCGATGCCACATTCGAAGAAGGCAACTGAGTCCCGCGCAGATTTGTTGCAGGGTTGGCCAGTCCGTACCCGAATCCATACAACAAAACGCAGAACGCAGTCAGAAACCACGGACTTATCCCAAGAAATGCCATCCCCAGAGTCAGGAATAGAAAGCCAATCCCCAGCACTTTGGAAAAGCCGTAACGAGGCAGCAGCCATCCGATTGCTACTCCCCCTGCCAGGCTCATTAAATATTGCACCGTGAAAAAAAATCCAGCCTGCGCGTCGCTCAGCCCCCAGCGGTGCGAAAACATCGGCAACAGCGGGCCTAGACTCGTCGTGATAATACCGATCGCGCCGAATCCGGCATGCAGAAGGAACCATTCCAATTTTGGATTGGGGGATGCCACAGCGGCAGAGGGAGAAAGTGCGGAGTCCATCTCCAATCGAGTCTGGCATAACTACGTAAACGCAACAAGACAACTCCTTTGCATCTTCGCATCATGCTTTTGAATCTTTCTTTTCCATCGCCCCACCTCGCAAATCCGTTCTTATGTTTCCCTTACGTGCCGTTCATCCTTTCTTTAGCCTACCCCGTCTACTATCGTTGATGGTCACGGAGCCTGGCATGAGCGACTTAATCTTCGTAGTGATGACTCTCGCCTTCTTTGCCCTTGGGATTCTTTATCTCAAGGGCTGCGAACGGCTCAAGTAAAAGGTCCCAACGATGCTTGGAAATATTCTGTTAATTGTCATTGCGCTGCTTCTGTGCGGCTATCTTTTCTACGCGCTGCTGAAACCGGAGAAATTCTAAATGACTTCTAACGGTTGGTTTCAGATCGCCATCTTCTTCGCCGCTGTTCTACTTGTCACTAAACCGCTTGGCGTTTTTCTCTGGCGAGTATTCGAGCGCAAGTCCACGTGGCTCGACCCCGTCCTTCGCCCCATCGAGAAGCTGGTCTATCGCGCTTCCGGTATCAATGAGCAGAAGGAGATGCGCTGGACCGAATACGGTGTGGCCATGCTCACCTTCAGCGGCATTTCGTTAATTCTTCTTTATCTAATTGAACGCGTGCAGCAGTGGCTTCCCTTCAATCCGCAGAAGTTGGGCGCTGTCGCTCCCGATCTCGCCTGGAACACCGCTGTCTCCTTTACTACGAACACCAACTGGCAGGTCTATACGCCCGAGACAACCATGAGCTATCTGACTCAGATGGCTGGCCTCGCGTATCACAACTTCGCCTCCGCGGCCGTGGGTATTGCGTTAGCCATCGCTTTGATCCGTGGAGTTTCTCGCCGTGAATCCTCCACCATCGGCAATTTTTGGGTTGATTGCACGCGTGCCTTTCTCTGGGTCTTGATGCCGCTTTGCCTTGTTCTGGCGCTCGTTCTTGTTTCGCAAGGCGTGGTGCAGAATCTCCATCCTTATACCAATGCCACGCTTGTCGAATCGCAAACCATCGACAAGGCGAATCCCGACGGCACCACCACGAAGCAAACTGTAACCACGCAGATCATCGCACAAGGCCCCGTTGCTTCGCAGGAGTCCATCAAGATGCTGGGCACCAACGGAGGCGGCTTCTTCAACGCCAATAGCGCTCATCCGTTTGAAAATCCCACTCCCTTCTCCAATTTCCTCGAAATGCTCATGATTTTCACCATCCCCGCCGGGCTCACCTACACTCTCGGGCGCATGACGGGTTCTGCCCGTCATGGCTGGGCGGTGTTCGCAGCGATGTCGTTCCTTTTTCTCGTTGGTGTTTTCGTCGCGTACATGTCCGAGGCGCGAGGTAATCCTCAGCTCGTCGGCATTGAAACGAAAACCACTGCGCTTCAGCCTGGCGGCAATATGGAAGGCAAAGAAGTTCGCTTCGGAATCGCCAATTCCGCCCTTTTCACTACCGATAACCACGGACGCCAGTTGCGGCGCGGTGAACAACGCCCATGATTCGCTCACGCCCATCGGCGGCATGGTTCCCCTGATCAACATCATGTTGGGTGAAATCATTTTCGGGGGCGTCGGCTCGGGCCTTTACGGAGTTCTCGTTTTCGTCATTATCGCTGTTTTCATCGCGGGACTCATGGTCGGACGCACGCCCGAATATCTCGGCAAGAAAATCGAGGCCTTCGACATCAAGATGGCCGTTCTTTCCATCCTGGTTTCTTCGCTGACCATTCTTATTTTTGCGGCGATCTCCATTGTCACCAAACCGGGGATCGCGGGAATCTCAAATCCCGGACCTCACGGTCTCTCGCAAATCCTTTACGCCTTCACGTCGTCGGTGGGCAACAATGGCTCCGCCTTCGCCGGTATCAACGGAAACACCCTGTGGTACAACACCACCACCGCATTAGCGATGCTTCTCGGTCGCTTCTTCACCGTCATCCCTGTGCTCGCCATCGCGGGCAGCCTGGCTGCCAAGAAGCATGTACCGGAATCTCTCGGCACTTTTCCCGTCACCGGACCTCTTTTCACGGTGCTGCTCGTTTCCGTAATCGTAATTGTGGGCGCTCTTACGTTTTTCCCCGCCCTCAGCCTCGGCCCCATCCTCGAGCACTTGCTGATGAATGCCGGGAAAGCTTTTTGAGGAATCGATGACCACTAACACACAGGCAAAAGCAACATCCATCACCGATCGCAAAATACTTCGGAATGCGATCATCGACTCGTTCTGGAAACTCGACCCCCGACTGATCGTCAAGAACCCCGTCATGTTCGTTGTCGAAGTCGGCGCGGTAATCACTCTCGTCGTCCTAGTCGCCAACCTGGTTCGTCACACGGGCGGATTCGGGTTCGGTTTGCAAATTACGCTCTGGCTGTGGTTCACCGTGCTCTTCGCCAATTTCGCGGAGGCCATGGCCGAGGGCCGCGGCAAGGCTCAAGCCGAAACGTTGCGCAAAGCTCGCGCGGAAACCGACGCCCGGAAGCTTCGCGCCGACGGCACAACCGAGACCATCGCCAGCTCCAAACTCCGCACCGGTGACATCGTCCTCGTCACCGCAGGCGAATTTGTACCCGGAGACGGCGAGGTCATCGAGGGTGTCGCTTCAGTCGATGAATCCGCCATCACCGGTGAATCCGCTCCCGTCATTCGCGAATCCGGAGGCGACCGTTCTGCCGTTACCGGCGGCACACGGGTGCTTTCCGACGAAATCAAAGTTCGCATCACTTCCAATCCTGGCGAGACATTCCTCGATCGTATGATCAGCCTGGTTGAAGGCGCCTCGCGTCAGAAAACGCCCAACGAGATTGCCCTCAACATCCTGCTCGCGGGCCTCACCATTATCTTTTTGCTCGCCGTGGTCACCCTCCAGCCGTTCGCCATCTATTCCGGCGCGCCGCAAAGCATCTTCGCACTCATCTCGCTTCTCGTTTGCCTCATTCCCACAACCATTGGCGGACTTCTTTCCGCCATCGGCATTGCGGGCATGGATCGCCTTATCCAGCGCAACGTGATCGCCATGTCGGGTCGCGCCGTCGAGGCTGCCGGCGACGTGGACGTCCTGCTGCTAGACAAAACCGGCACAATCACACTCGGCAATCGCGAAGCGACGGCTTTTCATCCTTGCCCCGGAGTTTCTGACTCCGATCTCGCCAACGCTGCTCAACTCGCTTCGTTCGCGGACGAAACACCCGAAGGCCGCTCCATCGTCGTCTTGGCAAAAGAAAAGTATGGGCTGCGTGGCCGCGAACTCGCTCCCCACAATCCCATTTTCATTCCTTTCTCGGCGCAAACACGCATGTCCGGCGTCGATATGGATGGCAAAGAGATTCGCAAAGGCGCGCCCCAGGCAATTGATCGCTACGTTTCGGACAAAGGACAAATCGTTCCGCCGGACATTCAGACAATTGTGGAGCGCATCTCAAATTCCGGAGGCACCCCTCTGCTCGTTGCGCAGAGTTTCCGGGTTCTGGGGGCCATCGAACTCACTGACATCGTCAAGGGCGGTATTCGCGAGCGCTTCGACCACCTCCGCTCCATGGGCATTCGCACCATGATGATCACCGGCGACAATCCACTCACCGCCGCGGCCATTGCCCGTCAGGCTGGCGTCGACGATTTCCTTGCCGAAGCCAAACCCGAAGACAAGATGGCTCTAATTCGGAATGAGCAAGCCAAAGGTAAGTTAGTCGCCATGACCGGCGACGGCACAAACGATGCGCCAGCTTTAGCTCAAGCCGACGTTGGCGTCGCCATGAACACCGGCACGCAAGCCGCAAAAGAAGCCGGCAACATGGTGGACCTCGATTCCAATCCCACCAAGCTCATCGAAATCGTCGAAATCGGCAAGCAACTGCTGATCACTCGCGGTGCGCTCACCACGTTTTCCGTGGCCAACGACGTTGCCAAGTATTTCGCGATTCTGCCTGCCATGTTCGCGGGCACGTTCCCCCTTCTTGGCGCGCTGAACATCATGAAACTGCGCACCCCCGAATCCGCCATTCTTTCCGCGGTGATCTTCAACGCGCTGATCATCATTGCGCTTATCCCTCTCGCTCTTCGCGGAGTGCGCTACCGTCCGCTGGGCGCAGCCGCGCTCTTGCGCCGTAATATGTTTATTTACGGTCTTGGTGGTGTTGTCGCACCGTTCCTGGGCATTAAATTGATCGACATGATCGTCGGCTGGATGCATCTGGCCTAGAGGCTCTTATGAAAGAACATCTCACTATCGCGATTCGCTTCACCATCATCACCACAATTATTTTTGGCTTGCTCTATCCGCTTGCCGTCACCGGGCTCAGCCACTGGTTCTTCCCTCACCAGGCCGAGGGAAGCCTGATCACCACAAATGGCGTGGTAACAGGATCGGCTCTCATTGGTCAGGCGTTCATCGCAGACAAGTATTTTCACTCGCGCCCCTCCAACGCGGGTGCAGGTTACGACGCCACGGCTTCCAGCCCATCGAATCTCGCCCCCACGAACAAGCAATTATCCGATCGCGTTCATGGGGACG
Organism: Candidatus Acidiferrales bacterium; assembly: GCA_963837885.1. Lineage (GTDB taxonomy): Bacteria > Acidobacteriota > Terriglobia > Acidiferrales > UBA7541 > Acidiferrum. The sequence goes on from CAWIPD010000001.1 coordinate 437,699, forward strand.
TTGTGAAACTCATGCAGGAAAATCCAGGCGAACCCATTCCGGCAGATTTGGTCACCGCATCAGGCTCTGGACTGGATCCGGACATCTCTCCCGCTTCCGCCGCTTTTCAGATCCCCCGAGTCGCAAAATCCCGCGGCATCACTCCGGAACAATTAAACGCGTTGGTCCTGGCGCATCTGCAGGAGCGCCAGTATGGCCTGTTCGGTGAACCGCGTGTCAATGTCCTCCAACTGAACCTGGACCTGGACGCAAAATATCCGATCCACTGAAGAGCGCATAGATTGTATTGTCTGTGTTTTGGTGTTTTGCTCGTTTGCCCTACTCTCGTATGGAGTGTACCATTCTCGGTGTGTGAGGGTCGGGGTAATTTATTAAGTATTTTCCAGAACTCTTCTTCTCCGCGAATTGCTCTCTGCGAACTCTGCTCTCTCTCTCTTTATCTCTTTCTCTCTTTCTCTCTTTCTCTCTTTCTTTTCTACATCCTCACTTCGCTCCCCGCACCTTAGGTGGCTGAAACCGGTAGCCCACCCACGGTTCCGTCAATATATATTTCGGCTGCGAATGGTCTTTCTCAATCTTCTTCCGCAACTGGTTGATCACCACGCGTAAATTCTCCGTCTCTTCCCCGTACTCCGGGCCCCACACCGCTTGAAGTAATCGCCTGTGTGACACCGGCTTCCCCTGATTGGCAATCAATTCCCTCAGTACTTCAAATTCCTTGGGCGCCAAATGAACTTCCTCGCCCCCCACGGTCACTCGGCGCAGTTCAAAATCTACCGTAAAGTCCTTCGACTGGAACGCCGGCACTGCTTCCGCCGCAGAATGCCTCCTTAGCGAGGCCCTCACCCGTGCCAGCAACTCTTCGATACCGAACGGCTTGGTCACATAGTCATCGGCGCCCGCATCCAGAGCCACAACCTTGTCTCGCTCCGCGTTTCTCACTGTGAGCATAATGATCGGTGTCTCACTGCCCCGCCGGATTTCCTTGCACGTCTCAATGCCGCTGATTCCCGGCAGATTCACGTCCAGCAGAATCAAATCCGGCTTCAGCTTCCGCGCCAACTCAACGGCCTCTTCTCCAGTCGCGGCTTCCGTTATCTCGTAGCCGCGAAACGACAGCGTGGTGCGCAGCACTCTTCGGATTTGCGGTTCGTCATCCACAACCAAGATGCTAGCGGTGCTCATCGCGGCCCCTCGCTTCGCGCAATAATCGCTGGCAACGTAAATGAAAAAACGGATCCGTGGCCCAACTGGCTGGTCACCGCGATCGTTCCTCCATGCACGGTCACGATCGCCTTGGCAATCGGCAAGCCCATCCCTGTTCCGCGAACCTGATACCTTTGGTCGCGTCCACGATAAAATTTGTCAAAAATCAGCCCCTGCTCAAACGGGTCGATCCCGGGGCCGCGGTCCGCCACGCTAAAGGTCACAAAATCCCCGCTGTTTTCCGCCGTTATCGTGATGGGCTGTTCCTTTGGGGAATACAAATCCGCGTTGTCAAGCAATTGCACCAGAATGTCCGTCGCCCGCGACCTATCCGCACGCACCGTCGGCAATCCTTCCTCCACATTTACAATCAACTGACGTTGTCCCAGCGCTTTCTTCTGATGCTGAATCGCTGCTTCCACCAGCGAGCCTGGTTCAACCGCTTCAAAATGCAACTCAATCTCGCCCGCTTCCAACCTCGCCATCTCCGCCGCTTCTTCCACCAGATGGTCCAGCCGGTCGCACTCCTCATTTATGATCGTCAGCAACTCCGTCTGCTGCTCAGAACGCTGCCCGGCTGCCAGCAGATCGGTCACCGAGGCCTTGATTGCCGTCAACGGTGTCCGGAAATCATGAGCAATCGAATCCAGGAGCGCGGACTTCAGCCGTTCTCCTTGCCGTTCCGCTTCCGTTTCCCCCAACTGTTCTATCGCTCGGGCGCGCTCAATCGCAATCGCCACCAACGAGCTAACCGCATCCAAGGTCTGCCGGTTGAGGCGCGCACCGCTTATCCCGATGCTGGCGATCGGCTTCACTCCCAGTCGCACTGGCACAAAGTGCAGCGATTGCTGCAAGTCCGAGGTCATCTCATCGCGCGTGTAGGTCTTCTTCATCATTTCTTCGTCGATTTGCGCTGCACCATACCCCGAGCGGTAAAATTTCTCTTTTTGCGGCATGAACAATTCCGCCGCCCCCGCCTCGAAACAGTCCACCAGGTGGTTCGGTATCGCATTCATCAATTGAATGACGTTACCCTCTCCCAGTAGCTTCTGGCTGAATAGATATAGGCGCTCCACTTCTCTCCGTCTGTTATTCGCCGCATCCGCTTCTTTTCGTATTCGCGCGGACAGTTGGCTGCCCACGATCGATGTCAACAAAAACGCGCCCAAAGCCACCCAATTTTGCGGATCCGCAGATCGTAAACGTTCCCACCGGCGGTAAGAAATAGTAATTGAACACCAGCATCGCGCTGATGGACATGAATACCGACACCACCATCCCCCATACCGCTGAAACTGCTAAAATTGCCAGGAGGAAAGATAGTGCGACGGTGGTCTGGTTGACGTGCAGGACTCGGCGGTATCCTACGGTGAGGGAAATCAGTAATATCGCCGCAATTGCAAATCCGAAACCCCGTCCTGCCAGGAACCGCGCCATGAGACTATTGTAACTCAGCGCTTTTCTCGAAGGAGAGAGAAACTACTCGTGCCCAAGAAACCGGAAGATTGGCTCGAAGTCGCTTCGCCTTCCGCGAAACAACGCGGCACATTCAAACTTTTTCTGGGCTACGCTCCGGGTGTCGGCAAAACCTTCAGCATGTTGAGTGAGGCCATCCGCCGCAGCGCTCGCGGCGAAGATGTCGTCGTTGGCATCGTGGAAACTCACGGCCGCAAAGGCATCGTCGAACTCGTCAGCCAGTTGGCTGCTGTTCCCCGCAAAGAGATCGACTACAAAGGCACCATGTTTCAGGAAATGGACGTTGACGCCATCCTGGCCCGCCGTCCAGAAGTTGTCCTTGTGGACGAACTCGCTCACACCAATATTCCCGGCAGCAAGCACCGCAAACGCTACGAAGATGTTCAGGAACTGCTTGCCGCCAAAATCGACGTCATATCCACTCTGAATATTCAGCACATCGAGAGCATCGCTCCCACCGTTCGGGCCATTACCGGCGTAACCGTTCGCGAAACAGTTCCCGATTGGGTCCCTCTTTCGGCCTCCGAAACAGTCATGGTCGATCTCACTCCGGAAGCGCTCATGAACCGTATGAAGCGCGGTGATGTCTACAGCCCTGAGAAGGTCGAACAATCACTTCGCAACTTTTTCCGCCGTGGAAATCTGATTGCCCTTCGTGAACTCGCCCTGCGCCAGGTCGCCGAGCAGGTTGACCGCAGCCTCGAGTCCTACATGGGCGACAAAGATATCCGTGAAAATTGGGGCGTCCGCGAACGCATCGCCGTCTGCATCTCCGGTAATCCCACCGGCCAATATCTGGTTGCCCGCGCGGCTCGCATGGCGCGCAAAATGGACGCGGAACTCTATGTCGTCCACGTTGAACGCGAACTTCCTATCCGCGAGAAAAATCCCAAGGTTCTCGAAGCCAACATGCGCTTTGCCGAGAACCTTGGAGCTGCGGTTATCAAACTAAAGGGTCGCAGCGTCGCGGACACTATCGCTGAATTCGTTCGCGCTAAACATATCACTCAAGTTATTTTCGGACGTGCCGCTGTCCGCGATTGGCGCAAGTATCTTTACCTCTCTGCCGTGCACCGCTTCCTTCGCGAATCTCCCGCAGTGGATGTCCACATCGTCACTCAGGAGCCAGAAACGGACGCTTAAGCTCCCTTGCAGTTATTTGTGACGTCAGCCTTCTGAGGCGGACGCACACATGGCTCAGTTACCGAAATTTCAAAGGTCAATCTTGAATTCATGGTTGGAAATCTAAAGATAGAAGAAGTCTGACAACGAGGTGTATTAAAAGCTCTTGGGTTACTAGAAATTACTTCCTGCTCCGACCCCACCTTCCAGCAATCCTGCACAGCCCAGAAATTCTCCGCCCAAGAACGTCTGGCAAGCTCCGCCCCGTTAATAAATTAACGAAACGATCGTTCACTGCGCAGGATTGCTCGAAAGTGCGTCTAACTAAACTTCCCTTCCAGCAAACCCGATACTTGGCCCAAATCCGCAGCCTGAAAATAATTTCAGGAACGCCACTTTGAACCATTCTCAAAAGTCGCGCAACTGTCAGAAGTTACAGTTTATGTGCTCTATAACTACGATAAATAGGGAAGTTCATGGTACCAGTCCGGGGATAATCGTGTAATCTCGTATGCTTTTATCGAATCGAAGCGTCTTCAGGGCTTGCTCCTGGGATCCCCAGTCAGTTGCTCCAGTAATACAGTAACTACCTTAGTCTGAGTAGATTGCCCTCAACCCCAATGATCCTCGTACCAGCTCACGATCCTGCGTACAACTGAAACGCCGCCCAGTAATACGGCTTCCGAAACACAATCTCAGGATCCTTGTTCTTCAGCAATCCCAACTTCGCCGTTCGCAAGGCCTCCGCGGGATCCTTGCCCCGGCTGATCTCGCTGTAAAACGTATCCATAATCTGCGGTGCTGCCGAATCATTCACTTCCCACAGCGCCCCCACCACATTGTGCGCACCTGCCCGCAGAAAGGCCCACGACAGCCCTACCAATCCCTCGCCCGAATAAGCTCTGCCGCTGGCCCCTTCGCATGCGGATATCGTTACCAGGTTCGCCTTTAGCGGTTGATGAATAATGTCGCGTGCATAAAGCTTGTATGAATCTCCATCTCTGCTCAGAATCACCGCTGAATCCAACGGCTGTGTCACGCTGGCAATCCCATGCGTCACGAAATGTACGTAGGTAAAGCGTCCGGCATTGCTGCGTAGAAAAGCCTGTGGAGTGGCCTGTTTCCCTTCCAGCACTACCCGCTCGCGCTTCCGGAAAGTACTGTTCGACGCGCTGCATTTCCTCGTGCGCCTTTGCCAATGCCGGAAACGCATCGACCGGCTCCGTGTTGCCCACCAGCAGCAATGTCTTCTCCTTCACTGTCGCAGCCACGCTGGCCTTCGCCAACAACGTAAGCGAACTCGCTGTCGTCAACGTCACATCTTCGATCCAGAAATGTGCTTTCTCGCCCGGCACGATCAAGGTTTCAAAATTCAACGAAGCCAAACTCGGGTCTGGCATCACCATAATCCGCGTTTCATCTCCAATCTCTTTCCTCGCGGGTTCCACTAGCAGCTCGTATAACTTTTTCCCATCCGAACCTTCCACGTCTCCCGCCTCATGCAGGTTGCGCACCTCGCGACGGTAGGCCTTCACCAGCGGCACGATCGCTTGCGCATTCGCCAATGCAAAGTAACTTGTCCTGGTGGATGAAATCACCCACAAGTGCGATCGGTTCCGCCCAATCCAGTAAAACAGCAAGGTCTGCTTCATTTTTTGCGCCACCTGCTGCGGATGAAGCGCTTCAGACTCCCGATGTCCCGCGGACTCTTCCGGCGCTAACCCTTCCACCAATGTCCGCGCGCGGCTTAATTCCGCCACCTGCAGCGCATCCGCGGCTCGTCCATGTGTCACCAGAAAATCTACGTAGTCCTCGTAAAACTCAATGCTGCTCGTCAGAAAGCTGAATTGCAGTTCCTCACGTCCGCGATCAGCCCGCGCTAAGCCGATCTTCCGTATCGCCTCCTGATACTGTTTCTCCGCCTCGGTCGGTCTTTCCTGCCTCATCAAGCGTCTTCGCCAGACGCGCCTGCGCTTCCCATTTCAGTTCCGATGGCGCCGCTTCTGCCATCACAATTCCTTGCAGCATTCCTTTCGCGCCCGCGTAGTCACGATGCCCTGCCGCGATTCTTCCGCGGATCAATTGCGATTCCAGTTTCGCCGACCTATCCAGCCCGGCCTGCTCGATCTCCCTCTCTTCGTTGTTATATTTTTCTGCTGCATCCAATCTGCCTGTTTCCAGGGCTACTTCCGCCAAATCGTTCAGGCATTCCGTCAAAGCCGTCTTCTCATCCAATTGCCGTGCCACGGCTAGCACTTGAGTCAATATTCTTTCGGCTTGCTCATACTCATGTTGCTCGTAGTAGCATTCCGCCACATCCATCATCCAATGGGCTTGTGAATCGTAGAGCTTCTTGTCGCCTGCCGATTGAGCCGCTTGCGTGAACAACGGTATGGCATTTTCGAAATCTCCCAGCGCGAAATAGCTGGAACCCATGTTCCCGATAATCAGTTTGCCCGTTTCCGCCCGCCCCATGGCATTGGCCAGTTTCAACGCTTCCTGATTCATCTCCAGCGCTTCATCAAAATGCTCCATGAGTATTTCCAAGGCAGCTAAGGACACCATCGCCTTCAATTCCTGATTCTGGTCATTATTTTGTCTCGAGAGTATAAGTGCCCGCCGGAATCCGGCGTCCGCTTCAGGATATTTCTTCTCGTTAGTCAGGAGCACCGCCTGGCTATTTAAAACTTCTGGTTCAAGGCGGGGTTGATACATCTCGGCCAGCGACGAAGCCGCGTTGAAGCGCTTCTCCGACTCCTCGAACTCTTGTGCCAGTCGGTACACTTCTCCCTCATAAATATTTTTGCGAACCGCAATCGGAGTCGTTTCCAGCGAAGCGGGCAGCGGTTCGCTGAGCGCCTCAAGTGTTTTTTTATATTCACGCCGGTAGATGTAAACGTGGGCCCGCAGGATGCGAAAGCTCCAATCCCACTCGGGCCCCTTAGCGGCATAGCGCTTGCTGTCGCGTTCGATGTCCTGCATCGCCGCGTCCAGTTCGCTATGTTGTATTTTGGTTTCGATGCGGTTGTAGACCGCTTCAAGCGTCGGCGCCTTCTGGCAACCGCACGTAAGCGCAATGAGCAGTATTACGCTTCCGGCGAAATAGACTTGCCGTGAGGTGGCGGGAATTGCGGCCCGTTCATGGTTGCTTCGGCCACTGTCGCACTGCCGCCGTCCGGCGAACCCAATTCCAGCCGTAGCATCGTTAAGGTCTTTGTGCCCGGCTGGAAGAGAAGCTCCGCAAAGTAGATGGTTCCAAAATGCGGTATTTTCACGACGTGCTTCTTTTTGTCGTCTCCAGACAATCCCGGGAAATCCGTTATGATCTCTTCGACCAGCGAGCACAGCGCCACCTTGTCTTGTGTAGGTGTAGTCTTCCCGCTTTTTCCGCCAGTTGCAACTCTTTTGGACAAATCCTCGAATGTCTTGCATTCTTGCAACAGATCGTGCCGCAGCTTGATCCTGAATTCGTATCCGCCAATCCGCAAATTCTCGAACACGCTTCCAAATGCCAGGATGTGCGCTTCAGGTGCGTTCCGAACGTGCTCCGACGTCAGCCGCGCCGTAATCCGCCCCGCCGTGACCACATCCAGAATGTTCAATCCCTCGATTGTCGTCGTCACTTGCGATGTGGCCGTGTCTTCATTCTCGTAACCACCCGACACGTGCGACTGCGCAGTCTTGAACCGCACCAGCCTCGGCACCTCAAAATCGTTCACGCGCGCGTGGCCGTGCCCGCCGATCGTCGGCAGGTACACATCGGCTTGCGATGGCACATGATGCGGTACCGGCCGCTCAAAACGCGCACTGAGAGCGGTAGCTCCTGCATGGAATTTAATAAATGGTTTCAGAGGTTGGGGACTCACAGGCGGTACCTCGATGTTAAATTTGATCACAAGCCGGAATCGTTGAACTAGGGAACAATCTCAACGGTGAATGGCAAACTCGCCACTTCCGTCTTTCCCGTCTGCCCTGGTTTCTCTGCTGCGTCGCCGTAGATCGCCAGCACATAATTACCGGCTCGAAGCAGGCCCGGGGGCACCACATACTTTACCTCTTTATTGATCCGTTCTGCTGGGATCGCAAATCGCAGCAAGGCATGACCGCCTTGGTCCTGCACTTCCGCAAGATACTTCTCAAACGTCTGCGAAGGGATGAAATCGAAATGCAATCCAAACGCTTCATTCGCGCGCACTCTCACCAGGTTATTCTCGTTCGCTACCCGGTCTCCTCCACGCAGTCCAAAATTCTCGCTCACCACCAGATTCTGTTGCGTCACCGTGGGTTCGTTTAGCCCGGACTTCAAATGGTGGCCTTCATAAACCAGCATCACCGCCAGTGCCGCCATCGCTGGCACGGCAATCAACGGTTTCAGCCATTCGCGCCAACCGCTCGTCTTCGGTCTCTCTTCACGCACAACGGGCACCGCCGCCGGCGCCTCTTGGAAGATATCCTTGCTGGCCGCAATAAACGCAGCCGCAGCCTTCACGTCCAGCGCGCAATCCGCGCAATCACAGTAATGTTCTTCGTACTGGTCCCGCAGCTCACCCTTCAGCTCGCCCAGCACATACTTCTCGGCTGCGTGCATTTTCTTAGCCTCTTCGTGGTCCATATTCCCCTGTCCTATAGATAGTGCATGCCAAGGCTAAATCGTTTCACTCCGATTCCTGGGACTGGCGCACAAAAGGCGAATCCCTTTCCCGCTGGTAAACCTCTTTAAATCTTTCTTTTGCACGGTGCACCCGGACCCGCAGATAGTCCCGGTCTACCCCAAATTGCTTGCAGATTTCATCCTTATCGCCCTCTTCCAGGAACACCGCCTTCAGCAAATCCCGGTCGCGCTGGCTCATTTCCCCCAGAATCTCCCGCACCAACTCCTTCGTCTCCTGGGTAATTAAGGACCTTTCCAAGTCAATGATCTTGTCCGGGGTTTCCAGGTGACTGTCCATCAAGGGCTGGCTCCGGTTGCTTTCTCTGTAGTTCTCGTAATACACATTCTTGCAGACAGAGTTAACAAAAGCCCCAAACCGTTCAGGCTGCTTCACTCCGCCCTCCCGCCGAAGTGTCGAAATTACCCTGCTGAAGGTCTCTTGCCTCACGTCATCCACTCGCTCGGGCGGAAGCATGCGGGCACGCAACATTATGCCCAGGATCTGTCCAAAATAAGCCACAAAGTGCTTTTCGGTCTGCGGATCGCCATCTCGCAGCCGGTCCACGTACGCCTTATCAAACGAAAACAACTCCACGTTGGGGGCCCCTGACTAAGTGCTGGGCAGTATAGCCCTACCCCCTCCTTCGCACAATCTCGCTCATGGAGTCAGTGACCAAATCCAACTTTCTTTTGTTTTCCTGGTGGTTCTGTGAAACCAGTCGGGGCTTCTATGGAGACCGCGGTTATTCGCGCTAGTGTAAAGTAGAAGGCATGTCCTCAAGCCCCCAGGGTTCTCGCGGCCTTTTGCTTATTGCCGCCTTCAAACTTGCAAAGGGACTGATTCTACTCGCCGTTGGCGTGGGTGCTCTGCGGCTTCTTCATCAGGACGTTTCCGCCGACGTACTCCACTGGGTCAATGCTCTCCGCGTCGACCCCGGCAACTTCTTCATCCACCACCTTCTCGCTCGTCTCGCCGATGTGGATGACCGCAAACTCAAAGAGCTCAGCGTTGGCACCTTCTTTTACGCTGGACTATCCCTCACCGAAGGCACAGGGCTGGCATTCCGCAAGCGCTGGGCAGAGTATTTCACCACCATCCTCACCGCTTCTTTCATCCCCCTCGAACTCTGGGAGATTCATCGCCACCTCACCGAAGCTAAAATGCTTATCCTCTTTATCAACATCGCCGTCCTCGCCTACCTCATCTGGGAGCTTCGCCGCACGCGCAGAAACCACCGCCCGGCAAATGGCGAAACCTGAGGACTATGTTTCTTCATTTCTTGAATGACTGCGCTGGTCTTGGCAAACTATAAGACGCACCGTATTATTTCGAGCTGATGGCGTACTTCACCACTAATCCTTCCACGTAGGTGACCTCCACCCGCCGGTCAGTCGTAAAATACTCGTAAACCTGCGTCTTCAGCCCGCCATCTCCAACGGATTCTGACAACTGCTTTCCCTGCCCCAGGAGAGTGGTCACATCCTCCATTTTCATCCCGCGCTGCAGTTTCGCCGTCGGTGAGCCCGCTGGTTCTCCTCCCGCACTGGTTTGCGGCGCCGCTCCAGTACTGCCACCAGCCGCGTTCGGCGTGCTCTCGCCGAAGGTGACGTATTCCGACAACCTCTGCATCACCGCCTCTGGAGTCCTCTGGTCGGCTGGAATCGATCCCGACCACCGCAGATTAAATCTGGATCCACCCGATTCGCGGCTCTGCGCCACCTTGTCTGCCTTCATCTGGCTGGCTATTTGGGCGTCGTGCTTGTTGATCGATTCCTGCCGCTCGCGGCGCGCGCGTTCCCGGTCAAGATCTCTTTGCAGGCTGCGCTTTTTGTCCTCGTCATCCGTTTCTGATATCTGCTTTTCCAGGTCTTTCTCGTAGTCGCTCTTTTCTACCGGCTTTGCGGCCACCGAGGTTGTCGTATCATCTCCAAAAGTCCCATAGCCTCCGCCATCCAGTTGAAACTCAATCATGTCGTTTTTCACAACAACCGAAGTGACCCGAGCCGTATCTCCCTTGTGAATCGCCACGCCGAATTGCTTGATCCGCGAGCCATATTCTTTCCAATCCATAGGGTTGGATTTATTGAAGCGTAAGTCGACGCCCTTCTGGCTGCCGGGCATATCAATTTTCAAGACCACTTGCTTCCCGGCAAAGTACGATTCAATCGAGCCCGAATTATCCTGCGCATTTGCCGCCCCGGCAAAAATACTTGCAATGCCGAGTATGAGCGAGAGCCTCTTGCGGATCATGTCGACTTTCTCCTTTGACTATTCCACCGTTTTGGATTTCCGGACTGCACTTCCTTGAACCTTCTTATTTCGAACTGATCGAGTACCGCACTACCAACCCATCCACGTACGTAATTTCCACTCTTCGCTCGCTGGTCAGGTATTCATACACCTGCGTTTTCAATCCCGCGTCACCCACCGATTCAGACAGCTGTTTTCCTTGTCCCAACAGCCGAGTAACCTCTTCCATCTTCATCCCGCGCTTTATCTGTGAGGTTGGTGATCCGCTTGTGTCGCCGCCCGAACCGTTGGCATTGGATACGGTTGCGCTGACAGTAAACGACACCCGGGATATTTTTTGCGAGTGCTTGATCGCGTCGCATGATCCACGGCTCGCGGAATCGTAGTCAATCGACACGTGTCCCCCGCCAATCGTCGCTTTATACGTTCCCGCCGGTACGCTCTGTTGACCTCCAGGTACTTGGGCGTATACCGTGGCACCGCCCGTCGCTCGTTCAGAACGTCCGATGGGCACGTCTATAGTTGGCGCCTTCATCTTGCCAAACCAGGAACTCCAAACCGTTGCATGGCCTTCGTCGGAATAAAGGTTGAACAGTAGTTTGTGCCCTGCTCCGTCGTCTAATTTGCCTACGTCGCCGATATCCCAACTCGGACAAATCCGAATCATCTCGCGCGAATCTCCCGTGCAGGCGTAGGTGAATGAGCCGGTTGCTTCGTACGGCTTGCCGGTTGAGACGTCAATCGAACCGAACGATATATTGGACATCGTGAACGTGCAGTTGATTTCCTGCGCTTTAGCGGTTGGTGCCGCCAGAATCACCAGTAATGCAGCAAGGATGATCGTGAGTATCGCGTTTTTCGGAAGGGTCTTACCTCTGACCACGCGGTCTGTTCGTTCGCCTGTTGAAAAAATCTCAGTCCGTTTCATCCCTGCCTCCCATTGATGGACAGCTCCGGAATCGAATATCGTCCCCGTATCTTCTGTTTGTCCTCAATGCATTAGGATTGGATGGCGCAGGCGGGCACCAAATCGTCCCAGTAAGTTACATGGAAGACCTACCGGAGACAAGCTTTTCTTGGTCGGATAGAACTCGGGGATTTGTCCGCTGTAGCGGCGCTGCTTATTTCAACTCTTGGTGCGATCTGTAAATCGGAAAAACAGCGACTGTTTCGCCACTGGTTCGGCGAGCACATTGATCGCGGCCATTTGCGATTGCGACAGTGGCGTAAATTCCCGCGCGATCTGCACATTCTCTTCCAGTTGTGCAATGCTGTCGCAGCCGACAATCACCGTGCTGACCGGGTGCGATAACGTAAAGTTCATCGCTTCGCGCATATTCAGTACTCCGGACCGGGTCGCGATCGCCGAGCCTTCCCACGAATGCTGCTGCTTTTCCAGCGGTGGCGGCGTCCATCCTGTCAGCAATCTGCCGCGCGCCGGCACCTTCATCCCGATGATTCCCATCTGTTTCTCGACCACCAGCGGCAGCAACTGCTCCGTGAAACTGTGAATGTGAGCGTCCGCCGCATTCAAGGCCATCAATATTGTGTCGAACGGGTAGCGGTTCACCGTATCCATAAGCGCTTCGGGGCGGTAGTGTCCGGTGACCCCCAGAAAGCGCACTACTTTCTGCTCCTTCATTTCCATCAGCGCTTCCATTGCTCCGCCCTTGGCGAACACGGCGTCCACATCTTCCGGCAAACCAATGTCGTGCAACTGCCACAGGTCCACGTGGTCGGTATTCAGCAACGCCAGCGATTTTTCGATCATCCGCATCGAACCGTCACGCGTGCGCTCTTTCGTTTTCGTCGCCAGGAATGCGTCCTGTCGCCGCGTTTTCATCACCCGGCCCACATACTGCTCGCTCCACCGCTCCGGGCCTCCGTAAATCGAAGATGTGTCGATGTAGTTGACGCCGAGGTCGAGGGCCCTCTCGATAATCGGGAGCGCGATCTCAAAATTGTTGGCCTTTTCCAGTGATGCTTGTCCACCAAGACTGAAGATCCCCACCTTATAGCCAGTCTTCCCGAGGTTTCGCGTTGGCATCGCCGCCACTGTTTTGGGGTTTGAGGGCAAAGGCGGAAGCGAACCGTTCGGCGTCTGCGCCAACACATTTCCGTTGGCGAGCAGTCCAGCGGCAACGGCTCCGCCCACTTTCAGGAAATTTCTACGGTCGGATGAGCTGAAATGCTTTTTCATGGGGTTCACTCCGCTGCTGCCTTAAATGGAAGGCTGATATTACCACAGCGAACTGTGCCGCGAATCTTGTCTACAAGTTGAGCTTTGGAATACTGGAATCTTCTGCGACTCAAGAGCTATGCTGTCATTCGACAAGAGCGCGGGCGTTGCCGGCGCGAATGGGGACACTCATGATCACACGTCGCGAGTTTTTGGACGCAATGGCACTCAGCGCCGCAGGATTGGCAGCGGCCAGCACGGCGAAGAGCTACTCCCGAATTCTCGGCTCCAACGATCGCCTCAACTTTGCCGTAATCGGTCTGAATGGCCGTGGCTATGCCCATCTCGCTTCTCTCAAGGCCAATAAGAGCGCTGCACGCATCTCCCACGTCTGCGATGTGGAAAGTAACATCCTCAAGAAATTTGCGGATAGCACTCAACAGGAAATGGGCGAGGCGCCTGCCGCCGAGAAAGATTTTCGCAAAATTCTCGAATTGAAAGAGGTCGATGCCATCACCATCGCTACTCCCGATCATTGGCACGCCCCCATGGCCATCGCCGGACTGCAAGCTGGCAAGCACGTCTACGTGGAAAAGCCTTGTAGCCACAATCCAGCCGAAGGCGAAATGCTCGTCCAGGCCCAGCAGAAATATGGAAAGCTGGTGCAGATGGGCACCCAGCAGCGCTCTTCCCCGCACACCATCGAGATTGTCGACAAGATTCATCTGGATTGATTGGCCGTCCGTATTTCGCCAAGGCCTGGTACAGCAACGTCAGAAAATCGATCGGTATTGGAAAAGAAGCGCCCGGTCCCGCCGCAACTGGATTGGGATCTGTTGCAAGGCCCTGCACCACGCCGCCCTTATAAGGACAACATCCAGCCCTATAACTGGCATTGGTTCAAAATTTATGGCACCGGCGAATCTTTAAATAACGGCACTCACGAAGTCGATGTCTGCCGCTGGGCTCTCGGCGTTGATTATCCGAACAGCATCACCGCCTCCGGAGGCCGCTATCAATTCAAAGATGATTGGGAATTCTACGACACTCTTGTAACCAGCTTCGCCTACGACGACAAATTGATATCCTGGGAGGGAAAAAGCTGCCAGGGCATGAAATATTACGGCCGCGACCGTGGCTCGGTCATCATGGGCACCACCGGCTCGGTGCTCGTCGATCGCGATGGCTACGAAATTTACGATCTCAAAGGCAAAATGACCAGCGACTTCAAAGTGGGCAGCACCACTTCTTCTACAGACACCATCGGCCGCGATTCCATGACCGACGCTCATTTCGCCAATTTCATCGCCGCCATCCGCACCGGCGCTAAGCTCAACGCTCCAATCGCTGTCGGCAATGTTGCCGTCACCATGCTCCAGCTATCCAATATCGCCTGGGAAGTCGGTCGCGAACTTCATCTCGACAGCGCTAACCATCACATTAACGACGATCCGGATGCCATGAAGCTCTGGACCCGCGAATACGAAAAGGGTTGGGCGCCTCATGTCTAATTTTTCTCCGCCGCACATTTGTGCGCTCCGCCGCAGTCGCCGCTGTCGCACTCGCCGCATCCCAACGCGCTGCTTCCTTCGACACCGAACGATGGACCTCCGAGGTTCCTGTTGACGCTGCTGCGTCTCCCGTCCGCTTGGGCCTTGCGAGCTATACCTTCCGCAATTTCACCCGCGCTCAGATGATCGGCTTCATGAAGCAGCTCAACATCCTCGCATTAAACGCCAAAGACGTCAAAGACCATCTTCCGATGGATCCGCAGCAAGAAGCACTCGCGTTGGCCGACTATTCCTCCGCTGGCATCACGCTTCACGCCGCAGGCGCCATCTACTTCCCCAAGGATGAGGACGCCGACATCCGCGCCAAATTTGAATACTGCAAACGCGCTGGCATTTCCGTCATTGTCGCCGGCGATCCCGCGGTCGGAAACTCTGCCTCGCCTGGAAAAATTCGTGAAAGAGTACGACATCCGGATCGCCATCCACAATCACGGCCCCGAAGACAAGCTCTGGCCATCACCTCTGGATGTATTGCGTGCAGTGAAAAATATGGATCCGCGCATCGGCTGCTGTATCGATGTCGGCCACGCCGCAAGAACTGGCACGGACGTAGTTCAAGCGATTCACGAAGCAGGTCCGCGCTTATTCAACATGCACATGAAAGATCTAACGAGTTTTCAAAGCAAAGAGAGCCAGGTTGCCGTCGGCGAAGGCATCATGCCGGTCCCTGAAATCTTTGCCGCACTCATCGCCATCAACTACAAAGGTTTTGTTGATCTCGAATACGAAATTTTTCCGGAAGATCCCATGCCGGGAGTCATCAGCAGTTTCGCCTACATGCGTGGCGTCCTTGCTGGCATGGCAATTCGACCGTAATTGCGAAAATCTTTTTGCACAGTCATGCACAAATATCCACAGAGTTACAGTGAAATAACTATTGCGTTGATTTCTACATGCTCCTACTATGCGCCTCAGATTGATCGCGAAGAAACACTTCACGAGTCAATTCGAGAACGACGGCGAGGGTAAAACCGGACCAGTTAATCGAGAGTTGAATTAGAAGTACTAACTTCGAGGTTCAATTCAGCGAGGCGGCAAGGGTCAAACCGAGTCAGCCTCAACTGAATTGAATGCAGAAGGAAAGCTCCGCGATTCGATACAAGGGGAATGGTAAGGGTCAAACCGAGCCAATCTTCTCTGAGCAGGATCGGGGAGTTAGCTTCGCAGCAGAGCTCAAGCCTTCGCGGGTCAAACTGCGTTGTTGCTGGGCATAAGCGGAAGCGAAAAGCTTAGCGGTACACTCAAGAATACGGCGAGGGTCAAACCGAGCCGCGCTCGTGAGCGCGATCAGCAAGCCGAGCTTCACGAATCAATTTACAGGGGGCGGTAAGGGTCAAACCAAGCCGCCCTTGAATAAATAGAACGAGAAGCCGAAAACTTCACGCTTCAATCGAAAAGAGGGCGACGCGGTCACACCGAGTCGCCCTCGATTTTTTTGCTTCACTTCTGAATTACTTCGCGCCGTGCGCTTTCAGATCATCCGCTGCACCCTTACACGCAGCCTGCACGCCCCCCGGAATCGCGGCGCACTTGGTATAGGCCGCCAGCGCTGCGTCCGGGTGCGAGGCCGCTTCGTTAGCCTTTCCCAGAATGTAGTAATTCACAGAATCTGGCGTCTGCTCTAACTTCGAGGCCTGATCCATATTCTGAATGGCTTTCGGGTAATCGCTATCCCTGAACGCGACGACTCCCAATCCGCTATACGCCACCGACATGGATTGGTTCTTGCTCTTCGTAAAATCTTCCTCTTTTATGTCCGTAGGCCGTTTCTCCGCAGTAAGTACCTCCAGCGCCTTCGTGCAGTATTTCTCAGCGTGACGAACATGGTCCTGCAGATTCGGCGTGGACCCAGTCACAACCCGCGCCAGATTCGACCCGATCACCGCCAGCGCTTCACCGCTGATCGGCACCATCGTCATTTCCTTTTCGCCCATTGCCTGCAACTTATCCACATCTCCCTTGGTCATCAATTGCGTCGCCTGCCAGCTCACGATTTCTTCGCGGTAGCGGCTCTCCGGGTATTTCTGCAGGAAATCTTCGGCCATCTTCTCCTTCTTATCTGCATCGGTATCTGCGGTACCGCGGAATGACTTGATCGCCGATGTCTCTTTCTTGCTCGACGGCGGCAAAGTTACCGTATTCTCCATCGAAAGCGAATCTTTCGACGACGCCGACGGCAATTGAGCAGGCGCCTGTGGTTGGGGGTACTGTCCCATCTGCGCGAATGCAGCTTTCCCCGCACACAGCGTACCTGCCACCAGCAAGATCATGCACATGACTTTCCGATTCGTTTTCATTCTCCCCACTCCTTTTTTGCGGTTCAAGTTAGACGCCTCACGCAGCTCTTGAATTATTAACCCACAACTTGCCGCCTGCCGCTGTGACGTACGCTATTCTTTCATCACACTTCTCTTATTGAGCGATTGCGAAACAACCTGAAGCCATCGAAACAACGCCCCGCCTTACCAGCGTTTGCTTTTCCTCTTCCCTATGATGCTCCAGAACACCACCACTGACAACGACTTGACTGCTGCCGAATGACCATCCTACTTCGCTAAAGCGAATATCCTTCGCTCTAACATCTGGGTTAATTGTCCGCGTTGGCCGCAAGACTCTCGCGAGAGATCGCCTTTCCGTGCACCCAGACCGTGCTGATGCTGTCATACGCATCCAGGCTTTCCAGAGGCGATTTCCTGAGCAAAACCAGATTAGCTATCTTTCCTGGCTCGATGGTTCCAACCTGCGACTCCATCTTGAACTCCCGTGCATTATTGATCGTCGCCGCCCTGAAAATCTGGGCTAGTGATAGACCGGCTTTTTGCAGTTGCTGCATTTCCAGATAACCATTCAATCCGGGAAGATTTCCGTAAGTTGGACTCGAGGGTGTATCCGTCCCAAATACAAAGTTTGCATCCCTCTCCGCAAGGTACGCCACAACCTGCCTCACCCTCCGCAATGGCCCTCTTTCGTACATCTCAACGAACGTTGCGTCGCTCATGTGGTCTTCGCTCAATTCTTTTCCGAACCACTTGCCGTCCGGTGAATTGAACCACGCCAACAAGCCTTTCGGCGTGACCTTCGTTATTGCCTCCATCTTCAAATAGTCCGGTTCGAAATAGGCCATCTCCCCATACAGAACCTGTATCGTGGGCTGGTAGCCGATTTTCTTCTCCACGATTCGATCCAGCAGTTGTTTGATCTCTGCGGGTAGCTCCGCCCGCTTGTCCAACTCTCCCCAATGCCACATTCCATGAGCAATTACATCCGCGTTTCCATCAACGGCAAATTTCTGCGCCTCAAATCCGTTGGCATGTATCATCAGTACCAGTCCATCTTCTCTCGCAGCCTTGCGGAGCTCAGCCATAACTTCAGGGCCCATCACCGGCAAATTTTTGTCAACTGCAAAACCGCGCTCGAAGTAAGTCTTGACGCATACCCCGCCCGAACTCCTCACTCGTGCCACGTCAGCGCTGGGCGTGTGGTCCTCCGGTTTATACTCCGCCGGAATGCTGGCGGCTTGCTTTGGATCGTAGATGAAATTCGGAAACTGCTTAAATCGCTCGGCTGCCGGCCAAAACGACATCGGGTAACCATTTGCAAAGACCAGTGATGGGCCGCAGTCATATAAATCCGGGTGCAAAGGTGCCTGCCGGAAGTCCTTCAATACTTCTGGGTTTACCACCGCCAAATCTATAATCGTCGTATAGCCAAAATAAAGGTAAGAGCGCGGCAGTTGTTTGTAATATTCCTTAACCATCGCAGACTTCGCTGGACTCTGGTCGGAACTCATCCCCGGCACCGAAGCCAGATGAACGTGCGAATCGATAAGTCCCGGAATCAAGTACTGCCCTACCCCGGCAATCTCGGTCGCCCCCACAGGCTTCTTAACTCCCCTTTTCCGTTCCACGCGTGCGATTCGCCCATTCTCTATAAGCACGCTGCCTGTTTCGATGTGCTCTAGATCCTCAGGAGAAATGATCGTGACGTCCGAAATCCACGTTCGCTGCGGCTCTTGGTTAGCGGCGCGGCTCACACCCTCCACCAAAAAGAACAACGCCGCACATAATAGGATTGAGCATCCGGTTATCCTCACGTTCGTCTCCCTCTGACCTCTCCGTCCTCTTTCGTCCTCCACCTGCCGATAAAGACGTCCCAAATGACCGATTTGTTCCGTGCTTGACAGCTCCATCTCGGAACAACAATCATCTTGCACAATGTAACTCCAGCATCCCTCCCTTCGTATACTCTTAGAGAAGGCTTCAGCAGCTTCGGCTGCCCAACAGTTCTCGTTCTTCAGCTTTTGATGCAGTTCCGGAAGCAGCCTTTTCCACCGTTATGCTCGCTATCAGCGACAATCTGGCTCAGTGCTTTAGCGCCCTACGTGGGCACAAGCTGCGCGCCTCTCTCACTATTCTGGGGCTAACGATGGGTGTGGCCACGCTCATCACGGTCATGACCCTCGTCCAGGGCGCAAACCTCTATGTTGAGCAGAAGATCGCCAATCTGGGCACCAATGTTTTCCAGATAGCACGCACTCCTTTCGCGGTCACCGATTTCGACATCATCATCAAGGCTCTCAAGTTCAAAAAGCTCGAACTGGACGACATGACCGCAGTTGCCGAGGGATGCGACGCTTGCCAGGAAGTTGGCGCCAGCATGAGCACCAGTGTTCGCGCCCGTTCCGGCGATAAGGAGCTACAAGACGTAAATCTCTATGGCCAGACCGCCAACATGGCCGATATCGACACGCGAAAGCTCGTGATTGGCCGCTATTTCACCTCCTCCGAAGCCGAACATCGCGCCAATGTTTGTCTGATAGGCGATACATTGATGCGCGAGCTTTTCCTCGGCGAAGATCCCATCGGCAAGCCGCTGCGCATTGGCAATGACGAGTTCACCGTGATCGGTGGGATGGACAAAATTGGCAGCGTCCTCGGCCAGGACCAGGACAATTTCGTGATTGTTCCCCTCCCGGTCTTCCTGCGTATTCAAGGGATTCATTCCAGCATCACCATCAATGTGAAGACGGCCACCGGCAACTTTGAAAAAGCCCAAGATCAGGCCCATCTCATCCTGCGCTCCCGCCGCCATCTTTCCGGCAACATGGAGGACGACTTTTTCATCGGCACCAAGGAAAGTTATATGGCTCTGTGGCGCAGCATCAGCTCCGCTTTCTTCGCCGTCTTCATTATGGTCAGCGCCATCTCTGTTCTCATCGGCGGTATCGTCATCATGAACGTCATGCTCATGAGCGTCACTCTCCGTCGTAGCGAAATCGGCGTTCGCCGCGCCGTCGGTGCAACCAAGCAAGACATCCTGGGTCAATTCATAGTGGAAAGTGTCATCCAATGCGTGGCTGGCGGCCTCGCCGGCGTCACTATGGGATTTCTGGTCGCCACCGCCTTGCGCACCTTTACGCCTTTTCCTGCTTCCGTACAAACATGGGTCGCCGTAATGGGAGTAATCCTGAGTTCCGCGGTCGGCCTCTTTTTCGGAATTTATCCTGCGGTGCGCGCTTCGCAACTGGATCCAGTCGTTGCGTTGAGGTCCGACTAATGGGCATCATGACGTTCGCGCAAGCTCGGGAAAATTTCCTGGCGGCAATGGTCACTCTGCGCTCCTCCAAAGTCCGCACCGCCCTCACCATTCTCGGCATCGTCATCGGAGTTTCCTCGGTCATCTCTATGGCCGCCATCATCCAGGGCTTGAACAAGTTTGTTCAAGATAAGGTAGAGTCGCTAGGCTCCCGCACCTATTTCTTGACTCGATTTCCCCCGGGCATGGACCCCGCGCACATGCCCGAACGTATCCGCACTCGCAGGTACATTGAATACAATTATGCTGATTACATCCGTCAGGCCGCTCCCGACGTGCAAATCGTCACCACCTCCGGAACTCGCGGGTTTTTCCTGGGCGACAGCAATCTGATTACCAGCGGCGACCATAGCGTCGAAAAGGTCATCGTCCGCGGCGCTGAGCCCGAATACACTCAGGCCATCCCGTTGTTTTCCATCGCGCAAGGCCGCTTCATCAGCACTTTCGACGAAGAGCACGCGCGTCCCGTCGTGGTTCTGGGCGCGGCCATCAGCGAATCGCTATTCCCCGGCACCGACGCCATCGGCAAGTCCGTGCGCATCAACGGCGCCGAATATCAGGTCATCGGCGTGTTTCGAGCACGATCAGGGCTTGTTTCTCGGCCCCGGCGTCGACATTTTCGCCATCATCCCCCTCAGCAATTTCAAGAAGCAATATCCTGAAGCGAAAGAGTTGATCATGATTTTCACCATCCCTAAGGGCGTCAACGTCGAACTTGCCCAGGGAGAAGTCATTCAAGCGATGCGTCGTTTGCGCCGAGTTCCTGTCGACAGAGAAAATGATTTCGAGCTAAGTTCGCCGGACTTCATCAGCAATCTCTGGAATCAACTCACCAGCGCCCTCGTGATCCTCACCACGGTTATCAGCTCGATCGGTTTGCTCGTCGGAGGAATCGGCGTAATGAATATCATGCTGATCTCCGTCACTGAGCGCACTCAGGAGATCGGCATACGCAAAGCGATTGGAGCTCGCCGCGCCGATATTCGTTTGCAGTTTTTGCTAGAAGCCGTGGTCCTCACTCTCGTCGGCGGAACTCTTGGCATTTTGCTCGGCGCCATCGTTTCCACGCTGGTGCGCACTCTTGTGCCTTCCATCCCCGCAACTATTTCTTATTTGTGGGTCACGATAGGTTTCGTAATCTCCATGGCCGTCGGCCTGTTCTTCGGCTATTACCCAGCCAAGGTCGCCGCCAACCTCGATCCCATCGATTGCCTCCGCTACGAGTGAGTCCCTTCGCCAATTACCATAGCAGCTTCAATCCAAATTGCACCTGACGCGATGTCGTCGACGTGCTCGTAATCGCTCCCGCCGTTCCGGATACACCTGTCGGGTTCGCCGCAGTCGGCGGTGTGAACGTAATCAGATTAGGCGTATTGAAATTGGCTCGGTTCAAAAGGTTGAACAGTTCTGCCCGGAACTGCACGGTGAAGCGTTCCCCGATCCGGGTATCTTTCAGGACCGAGAAATCCCACGTCGCCAATCCAGGCCCAGTTAACGTATCCCTTCCCGAATTGCCATAAAACCCGCCTGTGGATGGCGGCGCAATAAATGCCGCAGGATTGAACCACTGTGTCGGTGTGCCGAGAATCACGGATCCAGTAAAATTGGGATTCACAAACGGTCGCACCGGATTGCGCGAGTCTCCGTTGTTGGAAGGGTTGTAGCTGAGTTGAGGCGTAATCGGAAAACCGGATTGTGCCGTAAAGATGCTGGAGACCGACCACCCGCTTAACAACTTTCCTCCCCATCCCGTCAAATCGTTTGCGTAGGCTTGCCCTTGCCCGAATGGCAGTGCGTAGATCACGTTGATCACTCCTACATGCCTCACATCAAACGTGGCCAGCCCCTTGTCCAAGGCCAGATCCAGTGGGTTTGAAGCCAGCCCCGGCGCGTTTCCCGCCGTTGTCTGGTTCAACGAATCTCCATCATCAATATTTCTGGCGAAGGTGTACGCGCCTCGAAATGTCAATCCATGGCTGAAGCGCCGGCGCACATCCACCTGAAGCGCGTTGTAGTTGCTTGTCCCCTCCGAAAACCAGGTCCACGTATTCGCAATTTTTGGATTCGCCCTCGGCGCACCAGCCGGAATGTAATAACTTCCCGCCGGCACCGCCGCGCCTGCCAGCGGCGAATTCACCGGAAATCCCAACGCATACGTGACGGGAGGAACCGCCGTCAGGTCCACCGTCGGATAATTTGCCGGGCACGGCGCCGCCGGGCAAATCGTCGGTATCGGTTCGTTGCCATCAATCCCAATCAGTTCGTGATACCCATGCGAACCCACGTATCCCACGGTCACCACGGTATTCGGCGACAATTCCCTTTCCACTCGCAGCGACCAGGAAATTAGCGTCGGTGTATACATGTCTGGCTGCACTCCGCCGGGAACCAGCTTCGCGCCCGTCGGCGGCGGTGCAGTCGGATCGATCGGGAACTTCGACACCGTGAATCCTGGAATCGTGTACGTCGCGTTGTAAGGCGCATTCTGATCGGCGCGATAACCCAGCGCATCCTGCAGGTCGTTGTACATCCCGAACCCTGCTCGGATCACCGTCTTGCTATCCACGGGACTCCACGCTATGCCGATCCTCGGTTGTGGCAAAAACTTCGCCCGGTTCTTGGTAAACAACGCGCTTCCGATATTCGGCGTCGATGAAATCACTCCGTCCGTGAACGTGTAGTTCGCGGCGTGATCGTGCGCCTCATTCCAGCCCGTCGAGAACTCATCTCGGAAACCCAGTGAGACAGTTAATTTCCGATTTACCCGAAACACATCCTCCGCGTAGAACGCTCCGTACAATGACCGCCAGTACATAAACGTAGGCGCCGGGTCATACAGGAAGCTGCTTGTCGTTCCCGTCAGAAAACTTGCCACGCTGGCAAATGTGGCCTGTCCGTATTGGCTCAACGCTATGTTTTCGTTGGACTGCAGCCGCTGGAACCATGCTCCAAAACTCAGTTGATGGCGTCCTTTCGTCAGCGTCACCCGATCTTCATACGTGAACAGATTCCGCGCTATGTGCAGGTTGCTTCCGTTGTTGCTTCCTGCCAAACCCACGGCCGCTTGCGGATTCGATGCCGCGCTTCCTCCCACCACCACCGCCCCTACTGGCAGCCCGGATAGAAAACCCGGAACATCCGCCGCTGGAGTGTCTGGCGTCGGTTCACCCGTGAAAAAATAACCTGCCCGCGAAAAGCCAAATCGCCCCGTGTTTAGCAGCGTCGGTGAAAAAACGTGTGTCTCCTCCAGGCTCAGTACCTGCTCGCGCAAGGTCAAGATATCCGAGCTGTATGGATTTGCCGGCGTCTCCGTGAAATCGTTTCCATCATCAATCGTGTAAATTCCCGCCAGCGAATCTTTTTCGCTGAATGTGTGATCAAGCCGCACCGTTCCAAAATCCTCGTGAATTGTCTGCAGTGGGCTGCTGAAGTAGGGAGAAATCCCGCTATAGTCCGGCGAGCTCGCAATCGGCGTCGGCCACAAATCCAGCAGTGGAACCACACTCGGCACTGCCGCCGCGCGCGATTTCAGGCTTGGCACAAACGCCACCGAAGTCTGGTGCAGGTTTTGCCGAAATCCCTCGTAATTCACGAAAAAGTGCGTTTTGTCCGTGATGATCGGTCCGCCCAATGAACCCCCAAACTGGTTGCGTTGAAACGGCGGCGGCCCTCCCGGCTGGTCGAAGTAGTTCGGCGCGTCCAACGCGCTATTCCTCAAAAACTCGTAAGCGTCGCCGTGCCAACCATTGCTGCCCGATTGCGTCACTATGATGACTTGCCCGCCCGGTCGCTTCCCGAATTCCGCTCCATACGAGTCTCGTTCCACATTGAATTCGCGCACCGCGTCCACGCCAAGCAGCAATCCGCTTGGCCCGCCCGGCTGCATGTTGTTCTCGGCCGCCCCCGTGAACTCAACACCGTTCAGCAGAAACAGATTTTGCTGTGGACGGTTGCCCGTTATCGAAAAATTATTCGCTGTGCTGGAATTCGAGATGCCCGTTCCGCCGGTTTTCTGCGACGTGAAATTCACGATCCCCGGATTAAGCGGCAACAATAGATCGTAACTTCGCCCATTCAACGGCAGATCCTTGATGGCCTGCTCTCCCACCAGACCGCTGATATCACTTGTGCTCGTGCTGATGATTGGCGCGTCCCCTGTAACCTTCACTGCGGACGTCACCGCTCCCACTTGTAACTGCAAATCCAGGCTGGCCTCTTCTCCCACGACCAGATGAATGCCTGTGCGTACCTCTTCCTGAAATCCGCTTTTGTCTACCTTTACTTCATATTCGCCCACCGGCAGCGCCAGCACCAGATAGCGGCCCGCTTCGTCCGTTACCGTGCCCCGCGCCGAGCCAGTCTCCACATTGATCGCCTTTACTACTGCCGATGGCACTGTTGCCCCGGAGGGATCGGTAATCACACCTTTAATGCTGGCGGTTACTTGTCCATCTGCTACAGGAGCCCACAGCAGGAACAAAAGGCCGAACAGCAAAGCGAAAACTCCGAACTGTTGCACTTTCCTCCCAACAGAGTTTTGTACGCCGCCGGAAACGTCCCGGTTCATTCTATTCTTTGCTGTTGAGCCCATTCTGCATTCCCCTTCGACCGTAAGTTAGCGGAGCGCCTTCCGCCCGAAAGCAGCCTTTTGAAAGCTCCTTATTTCAATACGATTCGTATCGTTAAGTCAAACCGACTTAATCCGAATAGTTTTTGGACGGTTTCATACGACTTGGGGACTTGCAGGTTCACTACGGAGTAAAAATGCGATTGTAAAAATGCGATTGTAAAAATGATGCGCCGAAACGCTCGGTCTTGGTCCTTCAGCAGGTGCTGTTCGCATTCAACTTAATCGGCGGGCGCACGCCGCCTTAGCTGAGCTACAGTCCTTTATTTTGAAGGATCGAGCGACTTATGGGGCTAATGAAGCCTATCTATAATTAGTGAGCGAATCTATTCATGCAGGCGTGAAAGGCTTCGCCGTGCGCATCTTGCCCCGTCTCTTCAACAACAGAACGTGTAGCGACGTGGCACGCCTCGTGTCTTACCGTCTCCAGCAATTTCTCCTCGGTCTTTACCGTTCGCCAGTCAATCGCAATCTCCACCGAGCCATCATCATAGAAGTACGTCATGCCATAGTTGCCTTCGCCCGCTTCTCCCCATTCCACCTGGACGTCGGGCAATTGACCGCCGAAGCTCTCGGCATTCACTCGCTGGTAAACTCTATGCGTGTCGGTGCTGCGCAAGCGTTCCCGCCCGACCGCGTATCCCGCGCCCCAAAATATCGTGGCGACCGATAGCAAGCCCATGCTGATGTGTAGCCGGCGCATGCACCATCGTGGCTCGCGCACTCCCGCCAACGAATGGTACCAACGTTCTACGCGTGCTCATCTGCGCACATGGCCACTCGTTCAGGCCCTTTTTTTCAGCGGCCTGATCCTCCGTACAGCTCTAACATCGTGCGCAACTTCACCATCGCGACAACCTCTCTAAGAAATCAAATCAATCATTGCTGAGGAAAATGAACGATCAGATTGGCTAGGGCGGACGTTGGTTTTCCATCGCACATTGCCGGTGAGAAAACCCATTGTGAGGCGATCTGTATGGCCTGTTTTTCTACGTTCAGGTCTGCCAGCGGCCTGCACTTCTATGTCATGCACCCGCCCATCTGTGCCGATGTTGCCGTGAACTTTCACGTCATACCAGGGCCCGGCTCCGGCAGTCGATGGTTGCGGCGCGGACTGAATCAGCGGCCGTTCATATTTCTGGCACTGCACATAAGTCGCCGCATTTTTAGGTGTCAAAGACTCCCAGTCGATTGGTCCATCGATAAGCGACAGCTTTTGCTCGAGTTCCATGTGCAACTTTCCGTTCTTATATTGCCGAACTCGCGCTGGGCGCCACACGTCCTCAAACATGTAATACTCCGAGTCCTCTACCAATTGGTCGCCAACGTTCCAACGAAGCACTGGGCCTTGCTCGGCATCAACGCAGACCTCGTTCGATTGCTGCGTTTTTCCATTTATAGTCTCGAAGTGTATGCACTTCGCCGGTCGCCCTGAAATCGTAGCCGGTGTGATCGACTCAATGGTATCCGAGTGGTCGAATCGCCCAATGGTCAGGGGGACCAATTTCAGCATTTCCAGAGTTTCCAGTGGCGGCGGTACCGTCGTTGATTTCAGTGTCTTGTCGGGTCGTTGCAAGTTAATGAGATGGTAGTCGCCGAAAGTTACCTCGGTCCACTCCGTCGTTCCGCTGACGATCATGTTATAACTGCCGTCCCTCGTGACACCGTCCGGGCCATACACTCGAAAGGTCACGTCCTGCTTATAGTCGGGCAACGCCTTGGTGGTACTGCACACCGCGTAAGCGTGATCGATCAGTCGTATCGCTTCCACCCGAACACTTATATCCTGTGCCAGCACTGGAAAACTGGAAGCGAATGCAAATGCGGAGTAAAACGTTAGCGTGCGGAAGAAAGGGCGCATGGCACCTCCCATCGGGAAGTGCGGAGTGTACTATAAATTGACGTATTATCAAACCTATCGCTCTGGCGCTGGCAACAATGGTGTTCCAATATTGCCGCACGCAAGGTGCTTCTGAACCGCGTGCCTCCCAAACAAATGGCAACATGATTTGCCAGGCGGAAGGCCCCCACCGCAATCTTCCAAGTATTGTGCTACTGTTTCGATTCGTTCTTGCGTGACGGTCTCCCTAACATGTGCCGACGCGTCCGATTGACCATCGCCCTCTTTACCCTCTCCGCACCCTTGTTGGGTCAACAGCCCTCCGCGTCCTCACAAAGCACCGCCAGGCTTTCTATCCGTTCCGATCTCGTCACGATCCCGGTAATCATTACGGATAAATCCGGCAATCCAGTTTCAGGGCTCGACAAAAATGCCTTCACAGTTGAAGAAAATGGCAAAGTTCGCTCCCTCTCGCTCTTTGAGGAAACTCGCGCCGAAAAAGTGACTACCTTCCCGAAGGAAGCTCCTGGCGGTACTTATTCCAACTCCCCTTCCTCGCGATGACCGCTCCTTTCGCGTCACCATTCTAGTTCTGGACATGCTCAACACCCCGTGGATTCGCCAGACGGAAGCCAAAAAACAATTGGTCGATTATCTGCTCCGCGTCGCTTCCAGAAACGAACCCATGGCCCTTTTCAGCCTCAATACCACCGGCCTTCATCAACTCCATCCTTTCACGCGGGACACCCGGGTTCTGCTCCTGGCTCTCCAAAAACTCAAACTCTCGCTTAGCTCAGAAGAAGCGCACCCAGCCTCCCGCGACGCTCACCGACGATCCCACCATTGACCAGCAATCTACCGATGAACTGCAACTTATGTCCGACATGCTGCAGGATCTGAACGACACGATTTCCGCCAACTACCAGCGCATGGCCACACGCGAAACTCTCTACGCCATGACCCAGATTGCTCGAGCTTTACAAGCCGTTCCCGGGCGCAAAACGCTGATCTGGGCAACTGCTGGTTACCCGTTTGTCATTGACGACCCGAATTCCTTTGGCCGGCAAGGTGATGACCTCGGCCCCGAGTACCAAGACGCATGGCGCTCGCTCGATTCCGCCAACATCGCGGTTTATCCCGTCGATTTAGGTTCTGTGGATTTCACCGCCAAATCTCTGCCCAGCGCCAACTCCACGGTTTCCAGGTCGCAGACCAACACCATTCGCGGAACCAATGGCCTTCGCGTGGCCCTGCTCCCTAGCGGGCGTTCAACAACGCTTGAATACTCGCGTCGCCAAGGCCATGGCGGCCGCGCTTGCATCACCATCTCCGAGTTCGAGAAATGTTTCGCGCAAGCGATTGACGATTCTCACTCTTATTACCTTCTCGGATATTACTTGGGCGATGACACCCAACCCGGCTGGCGCAAACTCAAAGTTAAGGTTGCTGGCGAAGGGCTGCATGTCCGCTACCGCACCGGTTTCTACGTTGCAGCCAAACTCCCGGACACTGGGGAGCAGCGCCGCAAGGAAATCATTGACGCACTCGCTTCTCCCGTCCAGTACACGGGTTTGCGGCTGACGGTTCGCTTACTGCCATCCGCGAACAAATCAGCATCGCCAACCAGCGCCGAACAATCATCGCCGAGTTCCGTGTCAACTAAATCAGCCGAATTCATCCTCGGGCTGATGGGGGATTCCGTAACTGTGGATCACGAAAAAGGAAATGCCGTCGACCTTCAGATCACCACCCTGGCCTTCGACAGCAACCACAAGAGCGTTGCCTCTTCCTCAAAAGCCCTGTCTACAAGTTTCAACCCCGATATGCTTCAGAAGATTCTGCAAACCGGAATCGGCATCCCGGAAAAGGTCGAACTCGCTCCTGGCAAATATGAAATCAAGTTCGCCGTCCGCGACAATCTGACAGGCATCATCGGCACCATTTCCACTCCTCTGCAGCTCGAATAATCTCCCGCTCTTCCCTTTCCTGGGCGCACTCTGGCGGGCTTGGAATCCAGCGGTGCTAAGCAAATTCAGATATGAGATGATCGACGCGTCACTCTTATTTATCGCTTCTACGCGTTCTTTGCACATGCAAAACAACTCTACGAGGGCCACCTACCGATTCGCTCAAACCGCGGCCTTCTAAATAAAATCCCTTGGAAACGGAGCTCACAATGAATCGCCTGTCACGACGGTCGGTACTTAAAAATGGTGCGGCCACGGCTGCACTCTTGTCGATGCAGACAGCGTTACCCAAGGCCCTGCAAGCAAAGTCGCTCGCCAAATCACCGGGCATTCAGCTTTACACGGTAAGCAAAGAATTGTCCGAAGATCTGAACGGCACTTTGGCAAAAATTGCCGCTATCGGCTATCGCACCGTAGAAAGCGCGGGATTGGCTGGAAAAAGTGCCGCCGAGTTCCGCAAGGCGTTGGATGCGGCCGGACTGAAGTGCCCGAGTTCTCACCTGTTTCCGACGCCAGGTCAAACCACATCGCAGTTTCTTGACGTCGCGAAAGCTCTGGGCTCTGAATACGTCGTCTCCAGCGTGATGATCAAGACGGAAGGCTTGAAGAGTATCGATGACTATATCAAGGCCATCTCCGCGCTGACCGAGGACGATTACAAGAAAATGGGAGCGGATCTTAACGCGTTAGCCGTGGAAGCGCAGAAAGCCGGACTGAAATTCGCCTACCATAACCACAATATGGAGTTTCACAAATGGCCTGACGGCCGCACCACCTACGACATTCTGATGTCCGAGACCGATCCCTCGCTGGTAAAGATCGAAATCGATTGCGGCTGGGCTGACCTGGGTGGCTACTCGCCTCTCGAACTCTTCAAGAAATATTCAGGCCGCGTCAAGATGCTCCACGTCAAAGATTTTGTGGCTGTACCCCATCCTTTGACCGAACTGGACCTGAAAGCAATGCCAGAGTCCACCGAACTCGGCAAAGGGCACATCGACTATCGCACCATTCTCGCCGCCGCTCCCGCCGCCGGGGTCGAGTACATCTTCGTTGAGCAAGAGCCGCCTTTCACAAAATTTACCGCGCTTGAAGCAGCCAAAGCCGACTACGACTATCTTCAGTCGATCGGCTAATTCCTCGTCCAACTCGAACTCACACTCGTACACAGTGAGCCGGTCCTGCATTCTTAAGGACCGGCTCAATCTATTTTCATAACAGTTAAAGAGCTGATTTTCGGGGGCCGCTGGATCGCTGGCCAAAACCCCAACCTGCGCGACTTCCTGAAATAATTTTGCACCCATCCTTCTCGGCCCGCATCAGAAAGGAAAATTGCCACCAACCGCAGATGCCGATAAGGGAGTTAGCCCAACTGACCTCTACGGCCCGGATGGCCACCAAATTTCTTAAGAGGAGGAGCTTTCATGTCCCATCATCTCGATTCACCAATTGCTCGGCAAGACATCCGCCTCGACATAACGGATCTCTACGTATTCCGCGGCGAAACGGGCACCGCGTTTGTCATCAACGTTTGCCACTCCATTTTCGGTCCCATCCCCGCGCCCGGCTACCATCCGGAGGGAATGTACGAGTTCAAAGTCGATCTCAACGGCGACGCGGTCGAAGATATTACCTACCGCTTTACGTTCAACGAACGCGATGAGCACGGGAAGCAGACTATGTCGTGCGGTGCATCAAGGGAGCCGATGCGCGCCGATCCCGATGCACCCGGCACGGTCGTCGCCCAAGGCGAATACGGACGAAATCGTCACTACGCCCAGCTGGACTGCGCGTCTGGGCCGGCAAAGCGGGCGACCCATTCTGGATTGAGCCCGATGTCTGCACGCCGTCGGCCACGCTTTCCAGGACGGCACAACCATCAACCTCTCCGGATGGGATCCCAGTCGCGCAAAAAATCTGTTTGCCGGCCACACGGTCTATTCGATCGTGCTGGAAGTTCCCGATGCGGAGTTGCTCGCCGGCGCAGACGAGCAAGCGTCGAATCGGAGTCTGGGCGGTCGCAACGCTCGCCACCGACGCAGGCGGATGGCGCTCCATCAATCGCGTGGGCCTTCCCATGATTCATCCGCTGTTCACGCAGTACAACGAAGATCTCGGCAATCGTCTGAATGCCGGGCGTCCCGCCGACGACTTCGCGACTTACGGCGAGACCATCGCCAAAGCAGTCGCCGGCGTTGTGGCTGCTAATGGAACGGCGGAGGATCCTCAGGCCTACGGGGAGAAACTGGCGCACCGGTTTTTCCCCAACATCCTGCCTTACGAAGTCGGCACGCCCGCCGTATTTGGCTTCGCGGAATGGAACGGCCGCTCCTGACAGACAACGCACCTGATGTCATGTTCTCGCTCGCGGCGAACACTCCCGTTCGTCTCGGAATCGGCAAGGAATCGGTCATCTCGAAACCATCGAAGACGTTTCCATATGTCCCGGCCGCTACTGGGGGCCGCGCGGCAAGCGCATAGTCCGAGTTCACCAGCGAAACGGCGTGTGCCCCACTCTTGATTTATAAGGGTGGGGCATTTTCTTTAATTGCCTCTTTACCTGTACATATACATATAAAGGATACCGTCGGAGATATGGATCACATGCTTATCTCCGAATCACCCGGTCCGAAAAACACTTCTCCGTCAACTAGCACCCTCAAGATAGAATGCAGCCCTAGGAGGGTCACCCCATGAGGACGATTTGCGCACTTTGCCTTGCTTTACTACCTCTGCTGGCCTTCGGTGCCCCGCCGCAGGAAAATGCCAGCGATTCGATCCGAGCGATTGTGGACCAGTTGGTCGTAGCATGGAACCATCATGACGCCCACGCTTTTGCCGCTGTCTTCGCCGCCGATGCCGACTTTACCAATGTCATCGGCAAAGGCGCGAGTGGCAGACAGAAAATTGAGGAATTCCATGCCTCGGTGTTTTCAACTCTCTTCAAGAACAGCCACCTCGAATGTTCGGATATCAAGGTGCGCCTCATTCGGCCCGACATTGCGGCCGTCGATGCGCACTGGAGTATGACTGGCGCTGTCGATCCTTCAGGAAATCCTTGGCCAAACCGCGCCGGTTTAATGAACTTCGTAGCCACAAAAGAAAGCGGCAATTGGCAAATTCTTGTGTTCCACAATATGGATTTACCGAAAAACGACAAATAAATCTGGCATTAGCCAATAACGCGTAAGTTGAAACTTGGATTTCCTGATTTGGCCGCGACCTTGCCTTACTGCGCCTGAACCACTGCCGGTGGCTGCCATGTTCCTGAACCTGGAGGCAAGATCGATGGCGGCGTTTCCTTCGGCCAGTACAATCTCATGACTAGATAAATCGGCCCATTCGGTGCCGGCAACCAGTTAGCTTCCTTCCCTTTTCCCGGCGAGTCTTTTTGAATATAGAGCGTCAGCGATCCATCTTCATTCTTTTTCAGTTCTGGCAGCATCGGCGAGTTGATCAGATACCGATTGATCGAATTGTCGATCAGGAACTGCGTCTTGCCGTCATACATCGTCACCGACCAGAATGCGTTCACCGGTGGCAGTGAGTCCTTCGCAAAAGTCAGCGTGTAGTTGTGTTTGCTGCCGTCCAATGTCTCTCCGTTCGCCGTAACTCTCGTCAGCGGATACATTGCCTCCACCGCGCTGTTGCCGAAAATCCCGCCCTTCGCCGCTGCGGCTCGCTTCAGCCAGTCTCCATTGTAGAAAGCACGGTCGCCGAAGAACGATCCCACGTTCCATCCGTTGATGACCGCTCCTCCGCTCGCAATATATTTGTCTACCGCGTCGTCCCCGGCTTTCATCCCCAGCAAAATTGCCGCCTTGTGCTCTAACGAAAGATCTTTCATCTCAAATTTCTTGCCCATTCCGATGCCAATACTCGCCAGCTTCGCCCGAATTCCTGCTTCTTCGGGGCTTGCCGGAACATACTGCAGCGCAAAATCCAGCACCTGCCAAAACTCCTTTTTCGCTATCTCCGCATCGGCCTTTAGGTATTGAATCGTCGGGGGAGCGGCAGGCGCTGGTTGTTTCAGATATTTCGAGAGTGGCTGAACTTTGTATCCTGCCTGGATTTTAACGACGTTCGGCATATCTTTTGCATTGAACAGTTGAGTTCGAAAAATTACTGCGGAAAATGGGGTCGTCGAGTGGAAAACTTGCTTGATGCCCTTAGGCGTCTCGCCTTTCCAATCCGGCCCCACAATCAGGTAGTCGCCCGGCGCCAGTTCCTGTTGTCCGGCTTCCCATATACCCGTAATTAAACGTATTCGCGTCCGTCAGCTGCACCGAGTAGTAGCGCGGCTTCGGAACAGCGGGAAGCGATATCACTGTCGGTTCGCTGCGCAGATCGATCTCCATCAGCGA
This sequence comes from Candidatus Acidiferrales bacterium, assembly GCA_963837885.1. Lineage (GTDB taxonomy): Bacteria > Acidobacteriota > Terriglobia > Acidiferrales > UBA7541 > Acidiferrum. The sequence continues at coordinate 470,548 of CAWIPD010000001.1, forward strand.
ATAAGGAGTGTCGCTATTAGGGGTGATGACCGCCGTATCCTTGGGCGTAAATACCCGAGCTTCGTTGGTCAGTTGCCCGATCGGCGCCTTGTACTGCGACGAACTCGGATCCACGAACAACTCGTACGCCGATGTGTAGTACATCACGATCGGCAGCCCAAAGGTGAATCCTTCCTGCGCAATCGCTTTGGTCTCCGCTAGACTGGGCACCGGAACGCCGTTAATCGCGTCATGCTTCTCAGCTTGGCTCACAGCGTCATTTTTCGCTCCGCACCCGATTAGCAGCATCCCGGCCAGTACACTGGCGAGTCCTGCGCATAGAATTTGTTTATTCAGAGCTTTCATGTTGTTCTCTTTTCTAATTTTCAAAAGTCAGGCAACCCGGTTTTGATAATTGCAATGAACTGAGGGAAACCAATCGCATACCAAATCGGCCTTGGACAGCGCCAATCATTCCTTGAAGCTTATGTGCGGCACCCGTTCTATTGGTATTGTTACTTTTTACAGGGTATCGGATTGAATGTCCGCGCAGTTTCGCCGGATACTACCCCCATGAATAACCACTCGGTTCCTGCCGCGATCATAGTCCACCGACAGTCGTGGGGCGCAATACTGTTCTCGCGTAACTTTTGACTCTGTCACGCGGAATCCTGTCTTTCGGTTCTTTTCCTCCCATTAAACAACGCGACCTCAGTCCCGTGACACAGGTCACCTTGAGCTGGCCCTCCAGCGGCTAGCCTATCAACGTGGACTCAAGAATCCATCGTTCGGCCAACCTTTCCTCCGCAGGAGCCAAAATCAGAAATCCGCAATTCACACAGTGTTGGCACCAGTGTCCCAGGTGCCGGAAAGACTGGTTTCACCAGTTCAATAACTCCGGGAACGTTGCACCCGATTCGTACTACCTCAGGTGTGGAGAATGCAGCCCGAAGACGGGAGAGAAAGTTCTTTGAGCGGCGATGATGAGGGCCCGGGAAGTTACTATCGACTGGAGGTTCCTGTCCATTTTCGGTGTATGGATCCAGACGCTTCACCAGAAGAGCATCTTGCAATTGCCGTCATCGTTTCCAACAATTCTTTTCTCTTGCGTAGTCCCCTGCGTTTGAATCCGGGCAATTTGATCGCCCTGCGAGTTCGCGTTCCCATCGAAATCTCGGGCGGTCCACTTTCCCAAAGTCTTTGTGTCGGATGCGTCGTATCCGGTCATGAACTTGAAGATGGCACCCTTGGTTACAAAGTAAGAATCGAGGAGTCCGCCCCCCATAACTCGACGCAACTTCCCACGTGATGGGGCTTACGGTATCTGATCCACGGCTAGTCGAACCCAGTCCTCGGAAGCGCGGGAGGAACTTCGGGAAAGGAGATCCAGTAGTATGCCGGATTATTACAATTATCAGCGGGTGGTTCAGATCTCGGGCGTTACAGAGACTACCCTCGTCGAACTACAACAGCACGGTTTCCTGGAGCCCACGGTGAAAGCTGGGAAATTATTTCTTTCCTCCCACCAGATGTACCGGCTCCGCCTTGCACTTAACAAGGCGCGAACCGATAAAATCAATCTGCTGGAAGCCTTCAAGAAACTTGAAGAACGGTGGATCGCACCCGACACCTCGCTCCGAAATTAGTTGCCCTCCGCTAACGTCCGGCGCGGATTGTCAGGCGTTGGTTCCGCCATCCACCGTAAGGTTCGCTCCCGTTATGTAAGACGCCTCGGGACCCGCAACGAACACCACAAGCGCCGCGACTTCATCAACAGTTCCGTAGCGCCCTAGCGCGGTCATGGCCTTCTGCGGTGTTGCCCAATCGCTGGATGCCGGATTCAAATCCGTATCGATTGGCCCCGGCTGAATATTGTTGACCGTGATTCCCCGTTCCCCCACCTCTCGGGAAAGTCCCTGCGTGAACATCTTAATTGCACCCTTCGTCGCTGAGTACGCCACTAGCCCAGGAGTCACCAATCGCTCGCCTACGCAGGAGCCAATCATGATGATTCGGCCGCCTTTTTTCATGTGCTTCAGCGCCGCATGCGTCGCCACAAACGCTCCACGCACATTAAGGGCCATCATCTGGTCGATTTCCTCCAGCGTGGTTTCCTCGAATTTCTTCGCGATGGCCATGCCCGCATTATTCACCAGCACATCAATCCCGCCCAGTGTACTGACCGTATTGTTCACCGCGTTTTTCACTGCTTCTGGGTTGGTGGCGTCTGCTTGAATCGCAATCGCCTTCCCTCCTGCCTTTTCGATCTCTTTCACGACTGAAGATGCCGCATCGGCTCCCTTCGTGTACGTGATGGCCACCGCCGCTCCCTCCGAAGCCAGTCGCTTCGCAATGGCCGCCCCAATTCCACGCGAGCCGCCGGTCACTAATGCCACTTTTTCTTTTAGCTTAGACATGTCATCTCCCCTGGGTTGCAATCATGTTCAGCCGCAACTTCACTGACACCCCCATCCGATGCGCCCAGGTGGTCTTCAGATTTAGACAATTTATTTCCAGGTGGGATAAAAAGTGCTGTTCTCAACCACGGTTCCGTCGTTACGTACGCGGAAATGCTTTCGTAGAGGCTCAGGGGGAATTCAAAACGCGCGGAAAATAACTGGGGCGCTGGGAAAACTCACCAGCGCCCCTTTACTGCTCTAAAGTAAACCGTACCTCACTGGATCACCTCCTTCTCAGCGCACGCGCCGATGGCGACCAGAATGTCGCTTCCCCCGAGTATACCCCCATATTTAGAAAATGGGTGCCGCTCCCTTCGCCTTTAAGGGTGCGGGTTTAGAGTTATTAAATCCCACGCACGCCGATCCTTGCGTCAGCTGTCTCCGCCACTTTTCCGTTGACCACAAACGTTGTTCAACACTTAGACCGCAATCGTACCGGCCAGATATCTCTTATTGCCTCACGAAACGGCGGCCAAAAGCCCCAATTGCGCTCAATGTGATACTCGCAAAGGTGGGCCTCGGCCACTCGAGTGCCTTAATTCAAATACCCGAGTATCTTTGCATTCCTCAGGGTAACCGTCAGACCCGAAAGTTTCCCCATCGCAAGGTTTTTCGGCCTGTTCTATCGATGTGTATCGGTTTCCTGTCATCATTTTCAGTAACTCAACCTAAAACATTCCGCCATCAACATTTGCATCGTCCATGCGACGGGTGGCTCAGATTACGAGGAAGGATAGGGGTAGCCTTTCTTGAGCGCTTGTTCGAGTTGCTTGTCATAGCCATAAACGTCGTCAAAGAAAAATACATTATTTTTCTCATCCACCACCACGGTTCCGTACAGTATAAGTACCGGGATTGGCTTCTCCAGAACCACCGTGACGTTATCCTCTGTCCCGTTCATCGTTGCGTTCACCCGTTCCAGATTCCATCCTGGATTGTTCCGTAACGCCCACGCCGCCAAATCCGCCGGTTTCTGCACCCGAATGCAGCCATGACTCAGATCTCTCTCTTCTTCATTGAACAGTTGAGGCGCTTCCGTGCCATGCAGATAAACGTTGTCATCATTCGGAAAAATCAGTTTTACCAAACCGAGAGAGTTTGTGGGACCCGGCTTCTGGCGAACGTGCAACCTGCCAACCTTGAGTTGAGCCAGCACTTCGTCGCTGATCGTCCCATCGGTGACGACTTTTCCATCCGACGTAATGACTTCAAAGTTTTTCTTTGAGATATATTCGCGGTCCTTCTCGACGTGAGGCACGATCTCCGCCCGTTGTATCGTGGGCGTCACTTCCCAATAAGGCCGGAATACTATGTATTTGATTTCTTTCTCGAAGACCGGTGACTTATGCCCGTACGCTTTGCCGATGATTACAGTCTTAAAAAGCGCGACCTTATAATCATCATCCAGTGCTCTGAGCTTGAATTCCGGCAAGTTCACTAACACCGGGGGCTGCGAGAAGGAATGCTCTATCCAGCGCCAGCGCTCGAGGGCCAGTTCGATCTGAAGGACGCGTTGCGCTATCGGAATATCCATCTCCTTAATCAGTTCCGCCTTGATATGTCCGTCGGCAATCTCACCATGACGCACCTGATAACTTTTCACCGCGTCAACAATCGACCCCTCGTATTTCGTGGAATTGGCGTCAATGGCAGCATCCGCCGGAAAATCTCCCACTAAGCGGAGCAACTGCGTAAGGCGGGGAAGGTCGGCGTAAGTGCCTCCGGGGAGGATGGACTTTTCGGGCACCGAGAGTTTTACGCCGGAATCAACCTTGGCAAATTCACGATACCGGCCAAGCGCATTCAGTGTCCGAAGATAACCGGGGAAAGTTGGTTCTACGGATTGAACCACGATAGCTGTATTGTCCGCGTGAATTACTTTGTCATACAAGAATTCTCCCAGATCGTATTTGCGACTGTTGACATCGATCTTTCGACCAAGAGTCTTGGGATTGACTCTTCCGATGTGCAGTGCGCGAATAAAACGCATCGAGCACACCGTCATTGCCGCGTCAAAATTCACAAGGTCTGCGTCTCCGGCAGAGCCTTGCAGGTTTTGCACGCGAGTTGGCCAACGCGATGCATCATAGTCCTCGGGAACCAGTCCCTTATTCGCAGAGTCCTCAAACAGCGCAATCATCTGAAGCGCTTGTGAAGTAGGCTTGCGATTTTGCACCCATGCCAATGTACCGCCAGTGCGCGCGTAAAACTCCTTGACCTCTTGCTGATATGGCGGAAAGTCTGGCCAATTCAAATCCGAAAGATGCGCGGTATCGATGATTTTTTGAAGTGTGGCGCTCCCTATCCCATCGAGCGATTGACTTGCCGGAGCACTCGATCGTAATTCAACAACCACGCCGAGCGCGCAGAGTACAACGAGCGACACTAGTGCAATTGAAATTCTCTTTATAGTTTTCATTCGGACCTCCAAGTGCCCCGATCAATTTTTAGGGAGCGAACTAAACTTGGGCGCGACTGACTGCAATTTGCCGGAACCACTCTCTGATAAGATGTAGCTTGTGCCACTAGGATGGACTTTATTGAGATACATTCATAGGGAAAAAAGCACAACTCCTCCACTTTTCATGCACGTGTGTTTGGGTCCCCCCATCTCATTCAATACTTTTTGCACACCTTGAATCCCCATTCTTGACACTTCCCCCTACCCCCACTATAGTTCCGCCAAATCACATTTCGTATTTCGGGCCCTCTTCACTTACTGACGTTAAGACTCAAATTTGCAGCGTTCTCAAGGAGCAAAATTCTGTGGCCATTGGTAACGTTGGGATATCCGCTGGTGTTGCAAACCGCGCATCCATAACCAGTCCGTTCAAGACATTCCTGGCTCGGTATTTCTATCTCTCGATGTCGCTTGTACTAACAGCCCTGGTGATTTGGGGCTTCAGCCGCACCGTCAACGCCAGCCTGCTCCACGCCAACCCGCCGAGGCCGCTCCTCTTGTGGATACACGGCGCGGCCTTCTCAACGTGGATGGTCTTCTTCATCGCTCAATCCGCCCTGGTGCGCTCGCTGAAAGTCAGCATTCATCGTTTGCTCGGCTGGTTTGGAGCGGGTCTGGCCACACTCATGGTCGTGTTGGGTCTCATCATCGCCGTGGTAATGACTCGCTTCGATACCCTCGTGCTTCACCAGAAGGACATCGACGCTTTCCCGTCGATTCCGATCGTCGACATGCTCATCTTCGGCTCCTGCGTCGGCCTCGCCATTTACTGGAGAAAGAAGCCGGAGTACCATCGCCGCCTTATCTTCATCGCGACTTGCCAGCTCATGGACGCCGCCCTCGGCCGATTCGATTTCATGTTCAATCACAACCTCTTCTTCCCTGCTTTGGATTGTCTGATTGCCCTCGGCATGATGCGTGACTGGATCGTCGATAAGCGTGTCCACAGAGTCTATCTCTACGCTCTTCCCGCAATGATCGTTCTCCAGAGCTTTGCGATCTACACCTGGCGAATCAATCCACAGTGGTGGCAAGCCATCACCCACGCAATCATGGGTTGGTGATCGCGTAAAGCAGTCCCCGGCTGTCGACTAATCCGCCTCCCGCTGCACATTCCCTTTCCGCTGGCACGCAATGAATGAGCCCACGCTTTTAGCATCTAAAAGCGTGGGCCTGACTGTGCCGCGATCACTCGACGCAATCGAGAACTTGCTTCTTCAATCCACGCTAATCCGAGTTGCCGACGTAGTACCCTTGACCTCCGATATTGGCGTCCCCACGCCGACCGCATCGTAGCTGGGCGGCCACAGTCTGAAATCGAACGATCCTTTGTAGGTTTTACCGTCGGATGAGACTGTATCTGTTTCATCTACTGTGAACATGGCCGAGATGCTGCCATCCGCGGCAAACATTAAACCGATATGGTGCAACTTGACGCGGTGGTCACCGAGGCCCTTCCACACCCCAAAGCAGATGTTCCCTCCACCCGGTGGAAGAAACGCGTTTTCAAACTCAGTTCCATCCGCATGCCATGTTTTAAACGATTCCAGGAATGTGAACGGTGGGGTGGGGTCCAGACCTCCCGGGGGGAAATTAGTATCCGTATCTCCCGTGTAAAGCACGTGCCACAAACCTACGATGCTGCCATGCTCGTGCCAATCATCATCGGCGTGCGGGCTGACAAACGGGATTGCAGGTGCCGGGGCCGCTCCCGCCTTGTAAGGAATGCCACAACCGGCCCTGGCACTGGCCGCACTGAACAGCAGCGCCAATCCTACCAAGACCGCAAGTGCGGAGAACCGCCCGTTCCGGAACATCTTTAATGTGATCCTAAGGATCTGATCCATCGTTTTTCTCCTCTTAGTTGAGCTAAAGTCCACATGCTTTTTCTCAACCCCGGAGGGCGGAGCAAAGCAAAGCTCACGCAATTTCATCGAAAAGGTGGTTGGGCGCAATGCCCGTGCCCTCACTTCGGGTTTAATTTTTTGTCACCGGATAACTCGCTGATATCAGAGGCGTTTGTAGAGCATCCTCGTACTTGACCGCCTCGTAACGGGGATGCTAGCATCCGCGGAATTAACTGCAGAGGATCCGATTTTGGCTCAGATCGCATCTGGGGGACCAGCGGGGGTCGCAGCTCATGCTGACTGTCAGTCTGCAGCCAGCTGACAGGTCGGCCGGAAGACAGTCGATAACTTGCTTTGAGCGGTTGGAATTGGCACGAAGCTATCCAGCCGTCTAGGACCGCCACATGCCTCTTAAGATTCACGAAGACTCTCTCTCGCCCTCACCCCGGCCTCGACGCATTGCCTTTGACAACTTCGAGATCGATTTGCGCTCCGGCGAAATTCGCAAGAGTGGTTCCCGAATCCGCTTGCAGGCGCAGCCCTTTCAGTTGCTGGTTCTATTACTGGAAAATGCCGGCGAGGTGGTCAGTCGCGAGGAGATTTGCCGCGAGTTGTGGCCCGCGGACACGTTCGTTGATTTTGAACACAGTCTGGCCGCCGCAGTAAACAAGATCCGCGAGGCACTGGGAGATGCCGCCGATAATCCCCGCTATATCGAGACGCTCCCCAAACGCGGATACCGCTTCATCGGCAAGATCAAGCCCAACCCGCCGGCGGAGATTAAAGTTGCGGAGCAACCGCGCCCTCAAGGAGCCGCAGAAACCCCTCCCGCGCTGGAAGCACTTTCATCGGCTGCGTCGATTCCCGCAACTTCAACATCCGCGCCCCTTCGACAGAATTGGGTGGCTATCAGCACGGCCGCGATAGCCCTCATTTTGCTCGCCGCAGGGACTGTTGCATGGCTTCGCGCCAAGCGTTCGAATCTCTCAGCCGTTCCACAAACGGCCTCGATACAACCCGCTCCACAACAGAACTTGCTCCAACTCACCGATTTTGCCGATTCCGCGGTTTCCCCTGCCATTTCCCCGGATGGACGCATCCTCGCCTTCATCCGCGGCCCGGACACCTTCGTGGGTCCCGGGCAAATCTACGCAAAGCTTCTCCCGGACGGCCAGCCCGTGCAATTGACCCACGACGCGCTTACCAAGATGAGTCCCCAGTTTTCGTTTGACGGTTCCACCATCTTCTACACCGTATTCGCATTGAACGAATTTAATACTTGGACCGTCCCCGTCCTTGGTGGCGAGCCGCGCCTCCTGTTTCCCAACACCGGGGGCCTCACCTGGATCGATTCCGGCCATTTCCTCTTCTCCGAATTCGTAACCGGCATTCACATGGGGGTGGTCACTTCTACCTCCATTCGTGATCAAATCCGCCAAGTCTATCTTCCACCTCGCGAACGCGGCATGGCTCACCGCTTTGCTATTTCTCCCGACCACAAGTGGGTGCTCGTCGTAGAAATGGATAACGGCGGCTGGCTTCCTTGCAGGCTTGTCCCCTTCGATGCCAGTTCCCCCAGCGAACCTGTTGGACCGCCGGGAGCCGCGTGCACTTACGTGGCTTGGTCTCCCGATCAAGCGAGGATGTATTTTAGCTCCAACGCCGGTGGCCGTTTCCACATTTGGCGTCAGCGCTTTCCCGATGGAGAACCCCAACAAGTCACGTCTGGAGCCACCGAAGAAGAAGGCATCGCCGTAACTCCGGACGGCTCTTCACTTATCACCTCTGTTGGTTTGACTCAAAGTACTCTCTGGGTTCGCGATGCCAGGGGCGAGCGCCAAATTTCTTCCGAAGGCTATGCCCAGTCCCCAAAATTCTCCCACGACGGAAAGAAACTGTATTACTTGGTTCATAGTAAAGCCGCCTCCGGCCAATCTTCCAGCCGAGAACTTTGGGTCGCGGACTTGGAGACTGGGCACAGTTCGCGCCTTTTGCCGAACATTTTCCTGTCCGAATACGATGTTTCGCCTGACGGCACGCAAGTCGTCTTTTCCGCAGCTGACTCAGAAAGCCATTCACATCTGTGGTTGGCTTCGCTCAACTTTGGCTTTCCTCCTCGGCAGTTCATGTCGTCCATGAACGAGGATCAACCCCGCTGGGATTCAACTGGCTACATTTACTTTCGCGCGGCCGAGGGCAAACTAAATTTCTTGTACCGCATGCGGCCCGAGGGCACCGAGCGCCTAAAGATACTCCTCAACCCGATTCTTGATCTCCAGGGGATTTCTCCTAACGGCCGATGGGCGCTCGTTGCGCAACCCGAAAGCGGCCGTCCGACGGGCCACATCCTGGCGATTCCCCTCGACGGTGCTACTCCTGTGCCGGTGTGTGCCGGATACTGCCAGGCGCAGTGGACCTCTGACGAAAAATCCTTCAGCGTCATCATGAGCACCAGCATCGGAACTCAAACTCTCGTCGTCCCCGTCTCTCCTTCCAAAAATCTGCCGTCTCTGCCTCCCGTGGGCATCGCCTCCATTGCGGACATGCGCGGCATCAGCGGAGCTAAAGTCCTCGACGGCGCCATCCTGAGAGGCCCGAAGCCGGGACTCTCTGCCAGCTTGCACCAGGACGTTCACCGCAATCTCTACAGGGTGGCGCTGAAATAAAACGCCATTCCGAAATCGCGGGTGGCGCGCACTCAAGATTCTAAGACAACATCGGGTGGCCTACCCTTGCGGGTTTGGTTCATGCAAGGGTGGGACATTCCGCTCTCCAGTTTTGCCCAACGAAAGATCTTGGGCTTTCCTCCCCCCAGATCTCTCTCATTCGAATACATTTACCTATTGACAAACAGTACCTTCCGATATACAATGGTCCATGTATTGTCGAGAATTCTCCGAGCATTCCACGCTCCCCTCCGGCTCTTTCCCAGCTACGACTGCATCCTCCCCCAACCTTATCCCTGGAAATGAGAACCTCTCACATCTATATCATTCCAAATACTTTATAAACTCTTTCGTTTCACATACATCCACAAGCTTCCCCGCGCAAACTCTTTCCTTTGATAGACATCCACTTTTTGCAGGGGGGAGGGTAGGGTATCAACCTCGCCAGCAGCGCATCTACTCTTTGGCACCACGCGGGGCTGACGGCCTCGGAAGGCCGGCCCTACCGTTCACCCCTCTCTCACATGCCTGGGATTTCAACCGGCCAACGATCTCTTCGCTTCACCGTTACCTGTCGTCCATCAACTGTAAGCCGCTGCAGTCTGAACTGCTGAACCTGACATTCCACTCGGCATCGGCTTTCGCGTCTCCGCTATCTTCTTTCTTTCCACCTGCCACCAGTCACTCGTCACCAGTCACCGTTCCGCTAAGTCCTTTAGCTTCGTCTCGCTTGCCCAGAGCGCACGCGAAGGGTGCGAACCACTTCTCCCGTAACCCCCTTTACTTGCCACTCTTACGTAAAAACAGGGGGGTAGGGGCAGTACCAATCTCGCCAACAGCATCCCTGAGAGACACTTCGCACCTTCCGCCTCCGCTCCCGGCCACCCCTCACTCCCCTTTTCTCATCCCAATATGAAACGTTTTCTCCTTCTCCCTCACTACTTGGCAATGGGGCGCCTTGCATCTAGGGTTGCCCTGCTCCGTGGAGTGAGGTCACCGTCTCCACGTACCCTCGGGCGCGTCTTGGCACACCCTGACCACGCGAAGCCGCGCCCTTCCCTCCCCGTCGCTCCGGGAGGAGGTCGATTGGAGAATCGGAATGGCCACGCAAGCGAGAGTCATCAACGAATCCGTCAAACAGACTCAAGCCGTTCGTTCGTCACCAAATCCGGATCGGCTCGGAAAACAGAATTTGGTTCCTCGCACCCCGCCGCTGGCCTACGATATCTCTGCCCGCTGTGTGCAGTTCGTTGCTTCGCCCGGAAGGACCCACGAACTTCAAGCCTCTTTGCCTGCGCGAATCCACGCAGCTTTCGATCTGGTCCCGGCCTTTGCTGGCTGCATGGTGATGATTTCGGATCAGGAAGCTCGTCTGGTCACCGTCGTCACCCTTTGGAGCGGCAACGAGCGAGCGAGCCACTGCAACGAAAACTCCCCATCTCTCAAGAAGCTTCTCTCGCCCTTCGTCGATCACTGGCTGCGCTCGGAGAGCCATTTCGCGCACTTCTCCATGCTCTCTCCTCTGGATCGCCAGTTCCAGCAGAACTATCAGCCCGCGGATGGCATTTCTACGTTAAATGCCCGATAGCCGCGAGTAAAACCCATGCCAATACTGATTAGCACCAACGAAATAAGGGGTTTGGATTTTGTCATGGAAGCGAACGAACACAGAGAACAGGAAACTCGCGCAGTGCACGCAAAGTGGCTGATGGACCGCCACAAAAGCTGCACCGTGGCCGGCTGCGAAACGCAAGCCATCGTGGTCTTGGGTCAAAAACCCCTATGTCTGAATCACTTTATTCTTCGTGCTTATGAGTGGCTCGATTATCTGGATCCTATGATTCGCAGCCGCGTTTGTGCTGCACCCGAATTGGCCAGGGTCCAATCCTTGGTCGAAGAGTGTTCCAATCGCACTCTGCTGGTCAGCCTTCGTTGCGAAAATCTCAGCAACATCGATCGTTCCCGCCTGCTCGATATTTTGCTGCTCTCTAGCGACCTGCTCTTTATTCTGCGCCTCCCTCGCAGCGAGCCGCAGCCGCACCTGACCTTCCGTGCCAAAACTCGCCCTCACGCCAGCACATCCATCCAGGCAACGAAATCCGCTTTTGCCACGTCCTGATTTAAATGTCCGCCATTCCGCCAAAATGTTCGTCGCGATCCGCAGCGATGCGTTTCTAGATGGCCAGCAGGATCTATCCGCGATTAACGAACAACTCGTTCACCGCGCGATACGCCTGGTCGATCGCCACGTCCGTGTACGCGCTAGCGCCGGCATCGGAATTTGCGATGGTGATATTTCCAAACGGTTGGCGCCCGATAACCCAAGGTTGCTGGCCGTCTTTCCAGTCAGGCAGATCCAGCCCGAATGGAGTGAACGCGTATCCATGCGCCCAACGATTCACGGTGATGCCAGCGATGTCGCGAGCCGGGTCAAACCCCGCACCGCCCAACATACGGGCAAGTTGCTCGCGAATGTTTCGCTCGAATTTTGCGTAGGGTGTTTGTAACAGTTCAGCGCGGCCGGCGCGATTTTGGTCTCTCACGGGGAGTCCCGGTTGGCAAGGAGTGCGCAACATGAACAACACCGCGGGTTCTTCGGGATTGCTGGGGAATTTATATTTTCCAATGCTCACCGGAAAATCCAGAGCCGTGTACGTGTGATAGCTGGCCGGCGAAACAATTTGCCGTATGCCGAGCTTGGAAAACGAACTCCAGTTGTTGATGGCTACGTGAGAATAAACAAGAGGCGCTTTCACCAGATAAGAAAGCGCTTCTTTTTGCGCATCCGGAAGTTCCGGACAAAGATATGGAATCATCCCGTTGTAGCAGGCCAGAACGCAGTTTCTTCCGGACACGCTGAGCAGTTTTCCGCCGCGCATGTAAGACACCTGCACAGTATTTGCAGCGCCTTTGACAGCCGACGAACTTCCGGATGGTTTCACATTTACCACCGTGCTGTTCAGCCGCACGCGCACACTGTTTTCAACGCGATCTAACTGCGCATAGTCCGCTTTCGCTATGACTACGTCCTCCATGGTGCTGCCGGGCATGGCAGCGGGAATCAGCGAACGAATCAGCAACCGCGCGACGGAAGCGTTGCCATCGGGAAAATGAAAAATGTACGGCTCTTCTTTCTCGTGCTCGGGAAAACCCAAGCCGTCAAAGCCCGCATAGGTGAATGATCCATAATCGTCGCCGGCTTCATAACACGCATACGCAGGAACGGCTTCGATGCCAACACAGAAGAGATCATGCGTGAAGGTCTGAAAGAACGGCAAAGCTTCAGGAATGAGCTTGCAATGATGAGTCAGGTAATCGGCATAGCTGATTTTACTCAGCTTGGCGATTTTTTCATCGCGCGACAATCCCGGAAGATAGTCAACTTTTTCGGTGTAAACGCGGGCGATATCCTTGCGAACGGCATCGGAGAGCGGAGTTCGCGCCAAAAAGTCCGGCCACGCTGTTGCGTTCATGCCGGTAACGAGGCGATCTTCCCCAAATGTTTCCTTGTCAAAAAAAGCGGCGGTCCCAAGCTTGCTGTAGAGCTTTTGATCGTAGTCTTTGTAAAACCGTGCAGTATCGATGCCAATTTCCTTGATCAGCGCCTTTGCTTCGGGACTATATTTCCCCGGGCTCTCTATGGATTGCGTTCCGCCGTAGCCAAGCACCATACGTCCGCCAGCCTGAAATTCATTGCGCTTGGCGTGCCCACCAAAATCGTCGTGGTTATCTAGGATCAGGATTTTTGCTGACCTGCCAGCTTTTTTGCGAAAGAAATAGGCCGCGGAAAGTCCGCTGATGCCACCGCCGACAACGACGAGATCGTATGCTTCACCGGTGCTGATGACATCTCCGAAGGAATTGGCGTTGTCGCCGTCACGCAACTTGTGAGCGAAGGTAAACGTTCCATCGTGATTTCCGCGCATACCAGTTTTCGCGGGAGGATAATAGTCCGGCGCTTTTTCTGGAGCGAATTCATCGAGCACTCCTGCGGCGAGCAACTGGTCTGCGGCCAAGGTGCCGCCAATAAGAGTGGCACCCGCACCCACGGCGACGCCGTTCAGAAACTCACGGCGCGAAATTTCACGGTTCATGCCCAGTTCGTTTTCGTTCTTTATCTTGCTCACTTTTCCGCCTCGTATTGTCGCTGTTATGCTGCGTAGTATATCGCGGTCGCGGCATCCTTACATCTTTTCAGCAAGCTTGGAAGATTATGCGCCGACCTGTAAGGGACTGAGATTGATCTTTCGATTTGCCGACCTTCACTGATAATCTTTTTGTTCTAGGCGGAGCGATAACGAGATGGAAATAGAAAAGGAAACAAAAGAAGAGAAAGACACCAATCGGCTGGAAGCCTTTAGTGACGGTGTTTTCGCTATAGCGATTACGCTCCTGATTCTGGAGTTGAAGGTGCCAGCACTCATTTCCGAGAGCCTCACTTCTCCCGAGTTGGGAAAAGCGCTGCTGCAACAGTGGCCCAGTTATTTTTCTCTAGTGACCAGCTTTTTCACCATTCTGGTGATGTGGGTCCATCATCACGCGATTTTCAGCCACGTTCGCAAAGCCGACGCTTGGGTCCATTTTGCCAACGGCTGCTTGTTGCTGATGGTGACATTCGTGCCTTATCCGACTTCCGTGCTGGCAGCGTATCTGGAAACTCCCGCGGCGAAAACCGCGGCGATTTTCTATAGCGGAACATTTGTTCTAATCGCCATTTGTTTCAACCTGGTTTTGCGCGCGGCATTCCGCAAGAGCACTCTCCTGGCTTCCACACCCGACAGCGTGGTGGAAAGATCATGCCGCAACTACATGTTCGGACCTTTTTTTTACGGAATTGCGACGGTGAGCGCCTTCCTCGACGTGCGATTGTGCCTGACGCTTTGCACACTGCTGTGGATCTACTGGACAACCACAGCCATGCAGAACACCCGGGTTTGACAAGAAGGCCAATTCGGCCGCTTCCTTTCCGGCACTCATGTGCAATACTTTTGCGCGTCATGCCTCAGGCAAAATTGTGAGCGTTGAGAACAAAGGGACAACTTCAGGCAGGTCCGCCCCGAAAGGCTATCTAGCCTATCTGGCGTTGTTCGCGGCAATCCTGTGCATCGGGTGGTCGGCGATTTTTGTCCGTTGGACCGATGTGCCTGGATCGGTTTCGGCGTTCTACCGGATGCTGATTCCGGCCGCTATACTTTTTCCAACATTTTTCATTCCCGGCAAAGAAGCGCCGTTAAGCCGCCGGTCTCTCGGCATCATCGCGTTTGGAGGAATCTTCTTTGCGCTGGATCTGGCGTTGTACAACTCTTCGATTCTGCGGACGACGGCGGCGAATGCCACGCTACTGGGCAATAATTCGCCGTTCTTTGTCGGCCTGCTGACGTGGCTGGTATTTCGGAGGCGTCCACAAGCGTCGTTCTGGATCGGATTATTTCTGGCGATGGGCGGATCGCTGATCATTCTGCGTTCAGACCTGATGCAACACAGCCAGTTTGGAATGGGCGACGCCATGGCCGTGGGCGCGTCGTTGTTTTTTGCAATGTATTTGCTGGCGACGGAAGAGGTGCGCACCACAACGGGCACGCTACGGTTCTTGCGGTTGGCGATGATCTCAACAACGGTGTCCCTCTTTCTGATCAACATCGCGTTGGGCAATTCTTTCCGGGTATCGGACTCGCGCACATGGGCCGCGTTGATCGGGTTGGGACTCATTTCGCAACTCGCGGGCTATATGGCTCTGACTTATGCGCTGGGTCATCTGCCAGCCACCGTGACTTCGCTGAGTTTGTTGACGCAGGGACCGTTAACAGCACTGCTGGCGGCGATCCTGCTGCACGAAGCTCTGAGCACGGCGCAAATTGGTGGAGGATTGATGGTGCTGGTCGGCGTTGCTTTGGCGCACCGGCAGAAACATCCGGAAGAAGAAGCCAACGTTTAGGCTGGCCGTGAAAATCGTCGCAAACAAGTGGAGCCGAGTGGTTTATTGCAAGGCCAGGATTTCCACATCATTCCCGGCCGGGTCTTTGATGTAAACCGAACGAGTCCCGTCGCGATGCACTTTCGGTTGGCCGAATGCAGCGGGGTCCCCAAGTACGGCGAAATGCGGAGGATGCTGCTCGGCGAGAACAAAAGCGAGACTGATATTAGCAAACTGCAGGATGGCCCAGGTCGCGTCCTGATACTTAACGGTGCATGCAAATTTGTGGGTGTACCAATCAAGAGTTTCCTGAATATTGGAAACAGTGATGGCGACATGATGGAGCGTAGCAAGCTCCGCTGATTTTGGTTTATCCGGCATTTCTAAACTCCGTTTGCTTGGGTCGTTCAGTTTTTGTCTACTATTCCGATGCCTTTCTGCCTGCAACGGTCACTGCAATACTTTATATTTTCCCAATCGCGCTGCCATTTCTTGCGCCAGGTAAACGGCCGGCGACAGGCGACGCATACTCTTTGGGGCAAAAACGGCTTGCGATGAGCACCCATGAATAAATTGTAACGGCAAAGACCCGTGGCTAGAGGACGGGGCGGAAGAACACTTTCATCTGAAGCAAATCTCGAGGCCATAGTTGAATGCCGGCTATTCCACTTCTTCCAAGTCGCAAGATCGATTGAAACAACATTCTTGCCGATCTGGTTACTCTGATAGAAACTTAGAGATACGCTTTCGCCACCGCCCGGCCAAGTTTTGAGGAAACCCAAATGCGACTATTCTCCTGTGTGCTCAGCGCCATTGCTGTCTTCACGATGCCCTTTTCTGCCCAAGCGCAGGAACAAACGGCGCAAGCCCCGCCCCCTCCAGCAACGGTTCAGGAGCCCAAGCCGTCGGCAGCCCGCACGCCACGAATTGGCCTGGCGCTGGAAGGCGGTGGTGCGCTGGGAGAAGCACACATTGGCGTCCTTAAATGGTTTGAGGAACACCACATTCCTGTGGATTATATTGCCGGTACGAGCATGGGTGGTTTGGTGGGCGGTTTGTACGCAACGGGACAATCGGCCGACGATCTGCGAATGATCGTGGAAAAAGCAAACTGGCCGCTTCTCTTGGGCGGGGGCACTCCTTACGAGGATCTGATCTTCCGTCGGAAAGAAGATGCGCGTCAGATTCCGAACACGCTGGTGGTGGGATTGAAGAACGGGCTGACCTTGCCTCCGGGGCTGAACACCGGGCATCAGATCAATCTTTTGATTGATCGCGAGACTATACCTTACGCTTCGATGGATTCCTTTAACGATCTGCCAATTCCCTTCCGGTGCGTTTCGACCGAACTCATCTCTGGCAAACCTTATGTTTTCGCCAAAGGCACTCTCTCTGACGCATTGCGTTCGACTATATCGATTCCTGGGGTGTTTGACCCGGTAAGAAGTGGCGACAAGATATTTGTCGATGGCGGACTGGTAGACAACCTGCCGACCGACGTCGTTAGGCAGATGGGCGCGGACGTGATCATCGCAGTCCACTTGCAAATCTCAAAAACCAGCGCGAAGGACATTCAATCCGCATTCGGAGTGCTGGGCCGCTCCGTGGAATTGGTAATTGCAGAAACCGAATTGCGGGGGATGGCAGGCGCCGACCTGATTATTCGCGCCGATGTGGAGAAATTCTCGACCATGGACTACGAGAAGTCCGAGCAACTGATCCAGAAAGGATATGAAGCGGCGGAAGCCAAGGCGCAAATACTGAAAATGTACTCGTTGAACGACGCGGATTGGGCCGAGTACCTGCGATGGAAGAAGTCGCGAGTGCGAAAGATTACGGGAGCGCCGCAATTCGTCAAGGTAACCGGAGTCGATGAGCGAGCAGTGGCGAACATGGAGAAGTTCTTTCATCCACTGCTTGGGAAACCGCTGAATTCGGAGCAATTTGATGGATTGCTGACAAGGCTAACGGGCGTAGGGCGTTACGACAGTATTACCTACGACCTGATTCAGGAAAATGGAGAGGAAGGACTGCTTATACGCGTTCACGAAAAAGGCTACGCGCCGCCCATGCTGAAACCTTTCGTGGTTGTCGATGGAGCGCAGACTGACGACGTACTGTTCACGATGGGAGCGCGCCTGACCTTTATGGACGTGGCCGGTTATCGATCGGAATGGCGAACGGATTTGTCTTTCGGCGAGACATACGGAATCGCGACTGAGCTCTTTAAGCCGATCACGCCGTTCAGCCGGTGGTTCGTGATGCCAATTCTCGACGCCTCGCAAGGCACATTCAATATTTACCATAAGAGCGATCCGCGCGCGGTCTACCGGCGGGATAACATTTTGGGAGGCAGCTATTTGGGCTACTTGTTCAACCGCTTTAACGAACTACGCGTAGGTTACGGGATTGGCTACCAAAGTTCGGAGCTACGTCTGGGCCAGCCGCAATACTCGTCCTATGCTGGGCGAGTCGGAGTGACGCAAATACGCTACGTCAGGGACCACACCAACGAAGCAATCATTCCCACAGACGGACATTATCTGCAGGCAGACTTTCGCTGGTACGACAACGCACCCGGTGCCGGGGAAGCTTTTCCGTCACTGGAAGTTTTGGCCGCCTATTATCATCCCCTTGCCGAGAAAAGCTCACTTTACTTTGTTGCGCGTGGAGGCTCGACGTTTGGCTATCGCGACACCGGCACGCCGCAATATTTCATGGGCGCTCCCGGCTTTCTGAGCGCGTATGGAGTGAATGAGCTGAATGGCAACCAGTATTACTATTCGCGGGCAGGCTATCTTTACAAATTGTTCACATTGCCACCGTTTGTGGGGAAGAATGTATACCTGACTGGTTCGGCTGAAATAGGAAAAATGTACGGTGATCCCAATGCACCGAAGTTCTCAGCGGATGGAGCTGGGGGTATCGTGGTCGAAACGGCGTTAGGCCCTATATACCTCGGCGGAAGCGTGGGCGACACGGGCCACGAAAAGTGGTTCTTCCAACTGGGCCGATTGTTTTAATTCATTCATCTCCGCGTAACAAAGTAAACGTATAAGTTACAACGCAACTGACATCCAGATCCCCAATCAGTGGTCGCGTGTGCATCTGCGCGAACCTATGCGCTCCAGGAGGGAGTTTTATGGCCGCAGCTTCGGCATCCGCAGTAATGGAAGCAAAATTAAGTAAGGGTCCCAGCCGAATCGGAACCCTTATTTTTGGGCTGGTTTTCATCGCCGGCCTGATTTTCATCGGCACGAGTATCGCGCGAGACATGGATGGGGTCGTACTTGGCTCTTTGTGGCCGTACATTTTGTTGGGCATCGCGCTGTTTGTGGCGCTGGCATTTGAATTTGTGAATGGCTTCCACGATACAGCCAATGCGGTGGCCACGGTGATTTACACGCATTCGATGGAACCGAACATCGCAGTGGTTTGGTCCGGCTTCTGGAACTTCTTCGGGGTAGTCACGTCGACGGGTGCGGTGGCGTTTGCGATCGTGTCACTACTGCCAGTGGAATTGATTCTGCAAGTAGGCAGCGGCGCGGGATTTGCGATGGTCTTCGCGTTGTTGGTTGCGGCGATTCTGTGGAACCTCGGAACCTGGTGGTTCGGGTTGCCAGCTTCCAGTTCGCACACCTTGATTGGATCGATTATCGGCGTGGGTATCGCCAATCAGTTGATGAACGCACGCTCTGGAACCAGCGGAGTGGATTGGGCGCAGGCGGCAACCATTGGTAAGTCGCTGGTGCTCTCGCCGATTTTTGGATTCATTTTGGCGAGCGGGCTATTCCTTTTGATGAAGGCGGTGATCAAGGATAAGCGGTTGTACGAAGCGCCGCATGGCGATGCGCCACCACCGTTCTGGATTCGCGGGATGCTGGTGCTGACGTGCACGGGCGTGAGCTTTTTTCACGGCTCCAATGATGGGCAAAAGGGCATGGGTTTGATCATGCTGATCCTGATCGGTACGGTACCCACGACGTACGCCTTGAACCACGCGGTAACCCCAGCGCAGTCCGCAGATTTCGTGGCCGTGTCGCGTCAAGCCGCGGATACCGTTGGGAAGTATGTGCAGGCAGAGGCGGTCGTCGGAGATCCACGGGACGAGCTTACCGACTACATCCGGAGCAAGGAATTCAAGCCAAACACGATGCTGGCACTGCGCGTGATGATCAACGATATCGGCACGGAAATGTCTCAGTTCAAGGCGCTGTCCGCCGTGCCGCACGAGCAGGTGCGCAACTTCAGGAACGATATGTATTTGGTGAGCGAAGCCATTCGATTGATGCAGAAATCAGGAAAGCCGGAATTCGCATCGGGCGATGTGGCAATTTTGAAGAACTACAAAGGGCACATCGACAAGGCTACGCGCTTCATCCCAACGTGGGTAAAAGTGGCGGTGGCACTGGCGCTGGGATTGGGCACGATGATTGGGTGGAAGCGCATCGTGGTGACTGTGGGAGAAAAAATCGGCAAGAACCACCTGACCTATGCGCAGGGCGCGGCCGCGGAGATCACCGCGATGGCGACGATTGGCGCGGCGGATGGATTGGGCTTGCCGGTCAGTACGACACACGTGCTGTCATCAGGAGTAGCGGGAACAATGATGGCGAACGGCTCCGGCTTGCAAATGTCAACCGTGCGCAATTTGCTGCTGGCGTGGGTGCTGACGTTGCCCGCCGCGATGACGCTTTCGGGCTTCCTGTTCGTCGGCTTCCGCAAACTGTTCCACGCATAAGGGTCTTTGGTGCAGCGGGTGGCGGAGTTCATGCCATTCGCTGCACTACTACGACCGTTCCATGAGCCTTCTGCCCTGAGCTGAACTTTTTCCTTGCGCGAAATAAAAACCATGCTATTCTGCGCCAGTCCTTTGGAGGACGTCGCCATGCTACGGTGCCAACACATATACCGTTGCGAAGCGTTGCCAACGCGAGATAGTCTCGGCAACGGGGCGTCGTTCTCTGCCCTATTCCGCTAAACGCGGAAGTTCCCGACAAAACTCCCTGATTAGCTGTGCGCGGCGAAGTGTGTCGTGAAATCGTGCGTACACTCGAGCACTTGCAAAATCCAAATGAATCGACGGAATTGCGTGGCCAAAACGGCAACATTCCGTTCTAACAGGCCCTAAGCAAAAGCTGCCGGAAAGGAGGAGCCATGACTTTGTTTCAGCGAATGATTTATTACCCGGATGCGGCCGGTGGACTGTGCCGTACCTGCACTTGGGGCACTGTGCGCGTAGGCTTCTCCCGGGGCGAAGCGGAAACATTTTGCCGAATTGTAGGTCCGCACGCTCGCGTTCGTTTCGCGGTCCGCGATTGCACTGACTATTGCGACCGCCGCGTGCAGGTAACTGCCAGTGATGAGCGTAAATACGGTTTCGTGACCGAGATCAAACTGGAATCCGGCGAAATTCGTATTCCGGATGAGCTGGTGGAACCGAAAACCAAGTAGGAGGCCTCGCTACTCAAGTTGGGAGACGAGGCCTCTAACTATCCGATGTGGAAAAGGAGTTGGCCATGCGCAACAAACATTATGACGAGGTACCCTGCTTTTGAACGAAGCAGCAAACGGAGGAAGGGCTACCCATCCGAAACCAATGTGAAGCGCGGCCTCCGAATCGTACATGGAGACAAGGAATTAATCGAAAAGCTCGGGCGTAAAGTGTGGCTCCGGACGCAAATTTCAAATCCTGCTGCCTCAAGGGCGGCCGGTTCGATAACAGCCGACGCGACTACTTTTTTCAGATAGCGGAGCCTTCGCCTTCGTCGGGCGTGGGAGAAACCACTGGCGTCGTGGTCACGACTTCCACGCGTTCGACGTAGGTGACCGGCGGCAAGGGCGCAGGCGGTACGGGAATAGCCGGGGCGTGGGCCTCGGCGTAATTCTCGTACCACAAGACGACGGAGGCGCGCTGCCAGAGACGCAAACCCACCAGCAGCAAGGTGACCAGTTCGAGAAGCAGCCAACTGGCGCCGAACGAAGTGTGTGGGATGGTCAGCCAGATGTACCACGTGGCCATCACCACAATCGCGGCGATGATCGTCGTGAACACATAGATCCACAAGAGGCCTGGCAAATTGCGCAGGGCCATCACGAACGAGCGGAAAGTCAGCACAAACATCCCGCGGACATGATCGATTACCGTGCGCGCTTGGGCCAGATCAAACCAGGCGCGAACAAATAGCGCCATCAACAAAACAATGAGAGAACCAATTACCTGCACCCAGAAACCTTGCATCTCGTTCGCTGCATTATTGGCCATTTTTCCGGAGACCGCGTTTACGCCGGATAGCAGGCCGAAGACGATGCCGAACGGAATGATGGAGCAGAGCAATAGGCGAATCATGCGCCAGAAAAAGTCGCCGCTAAATTCGAAGAACTGGCCGCGGGTAAGCTTACGATCCTGATGATAGACAGAGAGAACGCCACCCGAAATAAAGAGCATGTAGAAAATAAAGACGATGCTGACGGCCAACGAGCCAGTCAGCCAGGGGGTCATGGAGATTTCTGGTTTGGATAACAGATCCGCGAAAGCGGAGACGTTAAATTGCTGGCTGATTTGTTGGGAGTAGAGCCTGTTGTCGAGCACGGAATGCAAGCTCGTGCGCGGGGTGATGGAAGCCAGAAAGCCGAGAAAAAGGTTGACGAAGAATATCCACCAGACGATGCGCTGGTGGCGCCATACCAGAGAGAAACCATCTTGAATCGGTCGCTTCATCATCGCTCCTCAGACCAACCAGGCCAATAGTTGGGAAAACCACTGTGTGAAGACCATCCAGTAACCGGCAATCTTTCCGGTGGCGTGACTGTCGCCTTCGGCGAGCCGGCTGTTATTGAAGAAATCGCGATCGAGCCAGATGGCGTGCTCTGGATCGATTTCGGCGGAAACCAACTTGGCTTTTTTCTGCCAGGTGTAGCGGTGCCAGCGGTCCTGGCCGTCCCACTGTTCGCGAACGGTTTCGCCGTTGTCGAACTTCACTTCCAGGGTGACGGGCAAAATAAAATCGCCTTTGCGGTGAACGACGACGTTGGAAATATATTCGGTTTCGCCCTTCTTCTCATTTTTCGGGGCGTTTTTGTCGGCCCAATCAGCGCGTTCGCTATCCGCACTCAAAATGCGGTAATCGAGGATCTGGGTTCCACGAACGGCCTGGGTCCAGAACCAGTCCAAATTCTGTCCCGCAACTTCATTCACGGTGTTCATGAAATCGTCGCCGGTGGGATGCTTAAATCGATAGCGTTCAAAGTACACATGCTGCGCCTGACGCACTTTTTCTTCGCCGATGATGTGCTCCAGCGTCAATAAGACAACCGCGGTTTTGGTATAGGTGATTCCACCGTAAGCGCCAGAGTCCAGGAATTTCCAGCCGAAGCGCGTCATGGGATCGAATTCCGCAACGCCAATGTAGCCGCTATGGTCGGTACCACGTTCGCTGGCGATCCCGACGCGCGTGTTCAAGAAGTCCACATCGCGGCCGTACAAAGCATCCATGACCTTGGCTTCGCTGTATTGGTTGATGCCCTCGTCAAGCCACGCTTCTTCAAATTCGTTGGTGGCCACCATGCCATACCAATACTGGTGTCCAAATTCATGTTCGACGACCACCTCCGGCAACTTAAACCCATCGAATACCCACCAGGTGGTATCTGCGGTTATGAACGTGGGATATTCCATGCCGCCGGCGGCTCCGCCACCATGGGGAGGATCGACAACAGTGATTTGCGCGTAAGGATACGGGCCGTACCACTCATCAAACTTCTTCATCGTGCCCTTGAGTGCATCCATATAGCGCTGCGAACTGCTGAGGTGTCCAGGCTGCATGAGCATGCGAATTTTAACGGTGCCACTGCTGATGGTTACGGAGTCTTCGACAATTTTGGTGGTGGGATCGGCGGTCCAGGCAAAGTCGTGAACATCTTCGGCCTTGAACTCCAGAGTCTTAGTGCCGTCGCTGTTGGCGGTTTCCGCGGTTTGAATTCCGGTGGCGCCCACATTGAAATTGGTGGGTAGCGTTACCTTCACATCAAAGGTGCCGAAGTCCGCAAAGAATTCCGTGGTGGCGTGGTACTGGTGGCAGTTCCAGGTATTTTTCCACCACACTCCGATCTTGGGAAACCATTGCCCAGCCAGCAGAAAATCGCGCTTGTAGCCCGAGCGCGCGACAACTTCCGGAAATTGATCGTGGAACGCAATCTTGAAGGTGATGCTCTCATTCGGGGCAACCGGGCGAGGCAGTTGTACTTCCACCACGGTCTTGTCTTCGGCGTTGTCATCATCGGGATGGATAAAGTGGAGATTGGCGGTGAGATCGCCCATGCCGACGACTTCCAGCGACTTGATGGTGTCCTCGCCGTATTTCTTGTCGTCCCACTTCTCACCGACTTTGACGTCGCGATTGCCGCCTTCAAAACCTTCGCGGGTAAACGTGGATTTCGGCTGGAAGGCATTGAGATAAAGATGGAATGGCAGCTTGTCTTGCGGCTGGCCCGTGTAGTTCGTCCAGGTCAGCGTTTCCTGGGCGTCGAGACTATGAGTTTTGGGCGCGTATTTGGCGTCGATTTGATACGCAACGACGCGTTCCGAAAGCGGAGCCTTTTGCGACGGCAATAACGGAGAGGTTTGCGCGAATAAGGGAGCAGCGGCCAGGCAAAGTGGTCCCGCGACGAGCAGGGCTGCGCGAACAAATTTCATAGGTTGAACCTCACGAATGGTCAGCAATAGCTTGGAACGGGCGATACGAACGACCACAACATAATACGCTGGATTGCCTCAATTAGTTGCAAGGCAATTTACCATCATTTGATAATTCGTGAGTATGACAATCGTCTTATTTAGGCCGGCGGCAGGGCCTCCGAAAAAAGAAATCCCCGCTGGGCGGAGCGGGGATTCGCGGGGAAGTTTGTTGGAAGCGATCTAATTGTTCATGTCGGTCTTGGCGTCGAGCTTGGCTTGCAGCGGCGCGAGGAAAGGTTTGTTGGCCTCAGGCGCCCCGGCCACGGCTAGTTTCATTTCCTTCGACGCGGTAGCGAAATCGCCATTCTTGGAGGCTATGCGCGCGAGTGCCAGATGACTAAGCCAGTGGTTGGGATCTTTCTTGGCCACCATCGGATAAAGCTCGAAAGCGCGCTTGGCATCACCCTGGCGTTGCAGGCCGCGAGCAAAAACGTAGAGTTGCTGTGCATCCGCTTTTTCGAGCGCCGTGGCCATAGCCTTGTCGGCTTCGTCCTTTTTGCCGATGGCTGTCAGGATGCGCGACTTGGTTTCCCAATTCTCGAAGCGCGATTCGTTCTGGATGGAATTATCTTCCCACTTCAGAGCTTCTTCGAGGTTGTAGTTGTTATCGAGGCACCACATGGCCGCTTCGTCGTAGCCGCCCCAGGTAAATCCGCCGACATTGCGCAACTGGTTGCGAATGCTTTTCAGCTCGACAGCCTTGACGTCTACGCCGACACGGAATGGCACGGTGAATTTGCTCCAGCGCAAAGTGGCGACCGCGGAATCTGGTTTCACATCATCAAAGGTGTAGGTCAGAACATCGAAATTTTCGTCCGTGCCGGGCTTGACGGTAACGCGCAGAGCATCTTCTTTTTCGTCGTAGCTGAAGCTGCCCCAGGAAGTGGAATTCTTCGAGAAGATGACGGTCCACTGGTCTTTGTCGGGGATCATGTGCAGGCCGTAGGTGCCCGCTGGCAATGGCTTCCCTTCTGCGGTGACATCATCGGAAAACGTGATCGTGGTGTTTTCGTTGGCACCGGCGCGCCAGACTTTGCCCAGCGGTATGACCTTTCCCAGAATTTCTCGATCACCGGCCAGTGGCCTGCTGTATTCAATAGTGATCGTGGATATACCGATGGTCTGCTGCACGCTGCCGTGCTGGCTGACTCGCGGAATGATCAATTCTGTCGGTTGGCTGCCGTTCTTGAACTGGGCCGAAGCCGAACCTGCGAAAACGAGTAATCCTAGGACCAAGCTCGAAACACACTTGTACGCTGGACGCATGAATACACCATCCCTTTTCCTGTAGGAATTGAGTAACGTTTGCCGGAACCCCTCCGGCTGTAGTCTCTTGGCAATAGACGCAGATGGATGGAAATCGTTACCGCTTAGGAGAAGAGAGCTGCGGTTGAGCGCACGCACTTGGCAGGTTCAGGAGCTGGCCGGGATAAATGAGCGATGGATTAGGGAGATCGGGATTGGCGTTGGCCAGACAGGGCCAATCCGCACCATGGCCGAAATGCTGGGCGGCTAGTTTCCACAAGGAATCACCGGGCTGGACGAAGACTGTGCCTGGCGGTTCCCCTCGGGTCGCAGACGGAGAGACTGGCGCTGCTGACGCGGTCGCCACATTGTTGCTGATGTGCGGGTCAGAATTGGCGGCGGCGCGAGGCACAACCAATACCGTGCCGGGCTGTAAGCGGCGCGGGTCGCCGATCGACGGATTGCTTTCGAGCCACACATGCCAGCGCGAACCCCTGCCGAGATACGTGCGTGAAAGACTCCACAGGGAGTCACCGGGTTCGATGCGGACGTGCGATGTATCCGGCTGTGTCTTTGCGACGTTTGGTGGAGCATGAACCTCTGTGCGCGGAATGACGGGCGCGACGACGGGCGCCGGTAACGAGCGACTCGGCGCGGGAGAAATCGTGGCACGTGAAAATGGATCGCGCCTATGCGGCTCGGCGATGACCGGTGGTTGCACAGTTTTGTGCGACGAAGATGACGGAGATGTTGGCGCGACCAGCGGACGGCTGAGTGATTTAGGATGGGCAAACACTTGGGGCTGCGAAGACTCCAAGTGGTAAGGAGGCGGCGCGGGAAGTTTGCCGGCTTGCTCGGCCTGATGCGCCGCTTTCTCTTGCCGAACGCGCCGCGCAACTTCGCCCAGAGATTCCGTCGCGCGCGCATCTTCGGCGGGAATGTTCGACGGCAAGGGAGCGTTGATTACCGGCGGCGCGGAATTTTTCTTGCGCGCTTCGATGGACGCACGATCTTCAGGAGCGAGAATTTGCGAGCGCTGTAAATCGTCATTGGTGTAAACGTGAGCTGGTTGTTTCTGCGGCTGCGCGGCTTTGCGGGCTTTTTCCTGGCGAGCCGCTTCGGCGACATCGGTGTCTTGCGCAGAGACCGTAAGCGGAGTGAGGAGGAACGAAGAGCACACCAGCGCCCATGTCCACGCGCCGATAAAATGCCAACGTGACGGGTCCCGCCGAGCTGGGTGCTGGCGATTCATTTACTTCTATCGTTCTTGTGAATCTGCTCCGGGGGGACGGCGGAGCGAAGACCACTCGCAAGAATCTAGGGAGATTCTACCTCTGAAATGGTCACGAAGAAGGGTACTTTTTCTAAAAAGGCATGGGCCGGCAAAGTACTAGCGCCGGTGGGCCGAAAGTTGCTTGCGGGGGGAATTTTGGTGGGATGGAATTCAGTTCAATAAGCTCGCAAATGCCCTACTCGCAGATGCGGATTTATCTGTGCGCAAAAATCAGGCCGAAAACAGCAACAGCCAAGCACATGAAAAGAACAACAGAAAATGCGCAACCTATAAGCTGAAGTCGATCTTTGCTCCATCTCCCCCCGTGAAGCCGAGGCAAGCCCTCTCGTGACCTACCTTCGGTTACTACCTCCTCGGTGAGAGCGACAATATTGGGATAATCAGGATCGCCTGCCCATTCGAGAGTATTGCCAAAATTCTTCGCATCTTTACTTGCCTCGGCTTCTTGTTCTCTCTTCAGTATCTGTTCTATTAATTTCTTGGCCTTCTGACGAAATCCTTCTGGAATCGACTCCCCTCGTATAACTTCTCTACCGAGAATTTTCTTCTCTTCCTCACTAAAAGGAGTTCTCACATTCGCTGCCTCTTCTGAAAGCAACGCAACCATGTGCTCGACGGGATCCTCGTGACGATCGAACGGACTTTTGCGAATTCCAAACATCAAATGCGCTCCAAAACCGTCATCATCATACCAATTGTATTCACTCCGGTAGTTCTTGAATGTAAAACGTGCGATGGGAAAAGGAGAGAAAAGGTTCTTGACTTTCGCTTTTTGTTCTCCTATAGTCACGCCCGGTAGAGGAAACGGGAACGGGTGGCGTTGACTCCATTGCCTTCGGGCTCTCCCGAGTTGGCGCCACTCGTTAAAAATAGCCTGGAGCCGCTTCCCTGCCAAGGAGCAGCCATGAACGCCTGTGTCGAAAACGCCGCCCCCATGATGACCGCTACTGCCCTTACCTGGGAAGGCGGCATAAAGCCGCCCCTACGAAATCCCGATGATGAATTTGCGGCGGGGTCACATCCCGAGGCGGAATTTGTAACGGCATCGCCGGATGAGCTTGCTGATACGGAGAATACTTCGGTGGAGGAGCCGGCCCGCTCTCAAGAAAACGGC
>CAWIPD010000002.1:0-444024 GCA_963837885.1 Candidatus Acidiferrales bacterium
ATCTTTGGTTAAATTGGATCCTTGCTAATAGCTCAAGCGTTGGTTCCCACTCCCAGGTAAGCAGACTATCTAGAAAATCGAGTAGTCGATCAATAACCACAATGGGTCGGGTCTGACTTCTTGCGGAATAAGGCGGAGTAAAATACTCCGCCTTAGCTATCTAGGCATGGGCGGGGACCGCTTTATTGGTGATCGGTTCGATCGTGGACTTTGCTGCTTCCGCTGCGTGTTCAACAGCGTGTGCTTGGTGACCCTGCGCGATTTGGGCTTGGTGTGCAGCCGCTTCTGGCTTGCCTGCTTCATGCAGTTTTGCGGCTTCCTTGTGATGTTTTGCCGCTAGTTCATGGTGCTCAGCCGCTTTGCAGTGGTGTTCGACAACTTTCTTTGTCATAAATCTCCCTTTGATTCTTCTCGTGGTTGTGAATCGCAACAGGCGATTCGACGCCCCATCCTAGGGCACTGGGCAGAGGAGGTCTGTTCAGAAAGATACATGTTCGCTCACAATTTCCGTCTGTTCTTCTGGCTGTTCACGTTCGACCTGTGGCGCACTTCACGGCTACCCGCGAATTTCTCTGCTAGAGGCGCACAGCATTCCAATCTTTTCGCCGAACTGAAATTGCTATATACCTTTCGACCTTATTACATGTCTTCGAGCGATTGACTTATTGTTTTTCAAGCTTTTTAGGACTCTTCGCCAAGAGCTGCCATCCAAAGGGTTGAAATTCGCCCGTGACGCGACAATCCTACTCCTATCATCGATCCTTCATGAGAGTGGCCTTGACTCGACACTCAGCCATGCTCGGCAATCGCTAGGTTTTGACCAGATTCTTGTGCGGTATTGAACAGACGCACCTTTCCCCACCCAGTATAAATGGGCTATAAGGAGACCAACATGGCTGATACAAAGTCTATACCCGGCAACTTGGACGCAAAAAAACAGCTACTGGACGAGCCCCGTACAATCAAGTCGATCGATAAGCAGGAACTTAACACCATCGAGGTGGAAGTCGATGGGGAAGCGAAGCAAGCGGAAGAGGGCCGCCAGGCAAGGGAGCGAATCGAACAACAAGATCTAAATCAAGGGATGGATACGGGAACCCACGATTCTGCGCGGCGCGGGATCCACTGGGGTCCGGCCTATCAGGTCCGGAGCAGTACGAGTGGCAAACGCCAGAACAAGGACAAGCCCAACAAAACGTCCAAATAGAAAGAGCGGAACTCCACGTACTATACCAGCCGTCTGCTATTCCGTATCGAAGCGTACGGCATACTTCGCATTGGCTCAAGTCGGCGTGACCGCGCCCCGGCGTGGCAGCAGTCGACACCTCGCGGGTCCACGCTACCAACCGTCACGCAATGCTGTTTTGAGTTAGCTGATTTCATTGCTGGCATTCCGCGAGTGTGACAGCATTCCCGGCAGCGGTAACGCAAACGTATTTGCCTGTCGTGTCATACCTTTGCTTCCGGCGAATCAGCTACGCTTCCTGACGGCAGAGTTCGGGTACTTCAAGACGCGCAACTCCAATCCGACTGTCGGCCATCCCGTAGTAAACGTCGAGGCGGTTCGGTAAGCCGAGGTCGTCGCGCCGGTCGATGCCGGTGGGGAACACTACGTGAGCGACCGTGCCGCGACATTCCTCTGGCAATGTTGGGGTGAGCACTGGCTTCGTCGAGCGATAGCGGATCGCTTGTGGATGCTCCTTCGAGAGCACCATTACACCGGCCGAGTAACAAAGTCGATGTCCAGCTATCGGTGGATATTGACTCGGATCGTCATGTAGCGTTTCGATTTCGCTCACTCCGTGGTAGACAATGAGCCAGCCATGCCGCGTCAGGATCGGCGGGGTACCGCAGCCAATCTTGAGTCGTTCCCAGGAAGACACTGGGGTTGCTAAGCGATGATGCGAGAACTGTGTTCGGAGACTCGGTTGAAACGCCTCCAGTGAAACCGGGCGGTAGGAGATCCAGATGCTTTCGCGACCGATATCCAAGTCGCGGGAAGCGGGCGCATGCGCGGTTTCCTCGGGCCGCGTTCCGGGGAATAGGGGCCGGTGGAGCATTGCCAACTCCGGTTCGCCGGAAGGATTTGGAATGGCTGTTGGGAATAGGCAAGCATCCTTATCGTCAACGTTGCTGAGGTCGGTTCCCTGATAGGGAGCGAAGGGGACAAGCCCCAGGCGTTGCCAATGGAAGAGGTCCTTCGAAGTTGCGGCGGCGATGCGGGGGCCACGAGACGAAAATGCCGTGTAAGTCATCACATAGTGCTGCAGCGGTTCGACGAACGTAATGCGAGGATCCTCGCAGCCACCGCCGCCGTTGGGCCGCTTTTCATAGTCAGCCTCAGGTTCCAACGCAATGCCCAGCCGCTCGATGCCCGAGGGATCACCCGCCTTGTTGAACTGCACGCGCGCAATCCCGATGCGCGAGTAATTGCCCCGCGCCACCAGCCGCGGGAAGATGTAAAGATCGCCATCCGGGCCGCGCGCGGCAGCCGGGTTCAGGACGCCCTCCGCTTCTTGAGGATTGCCCGGCTCCGGTTCCATCAGTATTCCCAAACGGTGCAACTGAAAGTCGCTCATGACTCCTTCTCCTCAGAAATCGAGGTCATGCCGCCTGGTCCCGATCCGCTAGGCACGCGATGATGGTCTCGATCACCCGCTTCGTCTCCTCGGGACCCTTGACTTGGAAGAATCTACGCCAGCTTCTTCGGCGGGATAGTCATTCCCGCCTGGGAACAGCGCATCGCCAACGTAAATCATCTCTTTCAACGAAATATGCAGGAGGTCGCGCAGCTTTCCGATTCCGTACGCCTTATCGATGCCTGGCTTTGTGATATCGATCGATGTCGAGCCCCCGAGGCGAACGGAAAATTCGGGGATTAGGTGTCAAGAATCGCTTTGATCTTTTTTCGCTTGGCATAATCCGGATCCCACTTGTTTTTTTCCTCCAAGGGTGCCTGCTGACCGAATGCGGAAAATGTTATCTGGCTGCCCCGGTCTTCGATTACTTCGCCCCAGACCCTGGGGACTTTGTATCCAGCTTCTGCAAGTGCTTCATGAAGTGAACTGAGTATTATCTCTCGTTCATCCTTGGTGAAATCTTCTTCGTAAAGCTTCTTCCAATCTGCCTGAGTACTGGTAGAACTTTGTTCCACAGGTAGGAAGCAACGATAGCTGCCTGAGGCGTCCGTCATGAGGAAGTTTGGAGACCACCTGTTTTTCAAATTGCGGCCAATCTCCTCCGGAAATGATGGCCACTTTGACGATCGCGAGAAGGTTATGCAGCAGCCCTGACATCTCCGGATCGACAGCCGATTTACTTTCGGCAAGCTGTTCCGTCCAGATCGAATACAATTAGCTTTTTCAGAATGTTTCCACCTTGCCTAGTCTGTAGCACCGCAGATCGGGCAGCGCAATTTCCAACAGGGTGACTGCGGTGCGCGGCCGAAACGTGCACGCCCCAATCACCGCCGGCAGAGAACCACGTCACCTTTTCTTACCGAATAACTGGTATCGGCGTGCTCGACTTCTCCTCCGCCCTCGATGCACACCAGGACTCGAATTCGCGTCCAACGCCCCGACAGTGAAAGGCGATTGGCTACGCAGGCGCCATAACAAGAAATGTTCACAATCAAACAGTTTCTCGCGTTCCACTGGTGATGTCGTCTCTACCGCGGGTACGACCACACCGACGGGAGCTTTCGCAAAATCAATGCAGGCAATAGCCTTATCGACTTCCAGAGGCCGCCTCTTACCGGTCTTCGGATCCACATGGTCCCAGTCATAAAGGCGAAAGGTCACGTCGCTATTTTGCTGAATTTCGAAGACCACTACGTCCCCAAGAGCGTGCACCGTTCCCGCCTCGCAGAAGATCGCCTCGCCAGGCTTTGGCGTAAAACCAGAGAGCAGATCGACGAGTGTCTTATCTCTCAGCCCCAGCCGCAAACTGGTTGCGGTCGTTCCGGTCTTCAGCCCCGCATAGATCCGACTTTGCAGTCCCGGCTTGCAGGACTACCCATGCTTCTGTCTTCGCGGTTTCGCCTGCCGGCAGAAGGTTCTTGTCCGCCGCTGTGGGGTGCACCTGGACTGAGAGCATTTCGCGAGACATCAAGGAACTTTAGCAGTCAGCGGGAACCGCTGAAACTGGTGGGCCAGCCTTCTCCATCATTTGCTCAGGAAACTGCTTCATCAACTGGCCGATCGTTTGCCCTTCAGTGGTCCATCGGCTACTTGGCTGGCATGGTCATCGCGGTCGCTGAGTAGCCACGCTTCGCCGACAGGTCCGCTCGGTAGCGGGGCGCGGAGCAGGTCGGCCAAACGTCGCCCGCCCCACAGCCGATACTGGTAGATCGGTTCGAATCGCAGAGGATAGAGAAGAACCTGCAGAGCGGCAGGTTTCTTCTCTTCACTCGACGGGTAGCACCATCTCAATCTTCATCAATATCCCTCTGGTCGAGTGTGGTGCGTGCTATTCATGTTCATCCCATCGAACTGTGGAAGTTCGTGCTTGATGGCCGTCGCGTCGGACTATGGGCAGCCGCTTTTCAGCGATCACCCGGAGTTCTGGATGTTTGCACCGTTGCCGGTGGTAATGCTGTTTCCGGGGCTTCAAACCAAGAGTACATCGCAACACCTATGTTAGACGAGGGGAGAGAATTGCTTCTGTTCAATAAGGGGCACATTTTCGATGACGCGGAAACATTTGCACAGCGTGGTGTCCCTACTAAAAGAAAACATTTTGCCATGCGGCGCACACCTGCGGGGACGCTTACGGGACGACGGCGAGACATCGTGCAATAGAGAACAGATTTTCCGCGAAGGAACTGTCACAGTTTCATTTCGGTATTTGGCTCGTCGGAGAAATGAAAGACAAGTCCCTGAGGAGAAACACGAAATGTCCACAAACAATTCAGTCGTTGCAATCTACCGTCAACATAGCGACGCCGATCTGGCAATCAAGGAACTGCAGCGCGGCGGAATTGACATGCACAAATTGTCGATTATCGGAAAAGGCTATCACACGGATGAACAGGTGGTCGGCTACTACACTACAGGCGACCGCATGAAATATTGGGGGAAAGTGGGAGCGTTCTGGGGAGGTTTCTGGGGGTTGCTGTTTGGCTCTGCTTTTTTCATGATTCCAGGGCTCGGTCCAATATTAGCTGCGGGTCCCGTTGTGACATGGATCGTGGGGGCATTGGAAGGAGCTGTAGAGGTAGGAGCTTTGGGTGTTGTGGGAGCGGGTCTCTACAGCATCGGCATTCCCAAGGACAGCATTTTGAAGTACGAGACCGCACTCAAGACAGATCGCTTCCTGCTGATCGTTCACGGAACGACTAACGAGGTAGCGCAGGCCAAAGACATCATCGAAACCACCCACCCCGTTCAATTCTCGTTGCACTCCGACGCAGCGACAGTAGTAGCGGCTTAGCTCCCGATTGTATCGGCAAGACTGCATCTGACGGCCTTGCCGACTTCTGTCATCGCCTTGGCAGTCAACCTATTCGAGAGAATGAAACGACACGATGCCATGATTGTACTTTTTCCCGCGGTGAACCAATCCCTCTGGTCAGAACCGCTCCCGCAGCACGGATAGAAAAGTCCTTTCAGACACCGGGGCACCATGACATTTAAAGATCTCATGTTTGCCAAAACAGATTGCCGGTTCATCGGACTTGGCTGTAAGAACAAGAAGGAGAAGTGGATTATGACTCCCAAAACAGTGACTGCGACACCGCTGCATTACAAACCCGAAGCTGCTACCCAGGTATTATCCCTGAAGCCTGATATGAAAACAGACGCGCTCACTCCCGAGCTTGTCGCGAAAATGAACGCTTACTGGCGAGCCGCCAACTATCTGGCGGTCGGTCAGATTTACCTCTACGACAATCCATTGCTGAAGGAGCCGCTGAAATTGTCGCACGTCAAGCCGCTGGTGGTCGGACACTGGGGCACAGTGCCAGGACAGAATTTCATCTACGTGCATTTGAACCGGATCATCAAGAAGTACGACCTCAATATGTTCTACGTTGCCGGTCCGGGTCATGGCGGCGCGGCGCTAGTGGGCAATGTGTACCTCGAGGGCACCTGGAGTGAGGTTTACCCGAACGTCACCCAAGACGAAGCGGGAATGAAGAAACTGTTCAAGCAGTTCTCCTTTCCCGGCGGTATTTCGAGCCATGTTGCGCCTACGACGCCGGGATCGATTCACGAAGGCGGTGAGCTTGGATATTCGCTCAGCCATGCCTTCGGCGCCGCGTTCGACAATCCCGATCTGATCGTTGCCTGCATCATCGGCGATGGCGAGGCGGAAACGGCCTCCTTGGCGACCTCATGGCAATCGAACAAGTTTCTCGATCCCATTACGGATGGAGTGGTTTTGCCCATCCTGCACCTAAACGGATACAAGATCAGCAATCCAACCGTTCTGGCGCGCATCGAGCACGAAGAGTTGGAACAGTTTCTACTTGGCTGCGGATGGACGCCCTACTTTGTGGAAGGCGATGAGCCTGAAAAAATGCACGAACTCATGGCGACTGTTTTGGAAAAAGCCATCGAGGATATTCGTCGATTCCAGAACGAACGCGCGGAACAACAACGACACAACGCGGCCGCGCTGGCCCATGATTGTGCTCAAGTCACCGAAAGGTTGGACCGGGCCGAAAGTCGTCGACGGCCTGCAAATCGAAGGCACGTTTCGAGCGCACCAAGTGCCGCTTCTGGTGGATCCCGAGCATCCGGGTCACGTCGAGTTGCTTGAGAACTGGATGAAGAGCTACAAGGCCGAAGAGCTGTTCGATCAGAATGGGCGGCTTCGGCCGGAATTGGCCGAACTGGCGCCGAAAGGCGACCGTCGAATGGGGAGCTAATCCTCATGCCAACGGCGGCATTCTGCTGCGTGACTTGCGCATGCCGGATTTCCACGTCCATGCGGTGGATGTGCCTTCGCCCGGTGCGGTGAGCGCACATGATACGCAGGTGTTGGGTTTAGTTCTTCGCGATGTCGCAAAACTGAATCAGGATAAGCGTAATTTCCGTGTCTTCGGCCCCGATGAAACAGTCTCGAATCTGCTCGGCGCTGTTTTTGAAGTCACCAACCGGCAGTGGGATGCGCGCAAACTAAGTAACGATGAATTCCTTGCGCCGGCCGGCCGTGTTTTGGACTCGATGCTCAGCGAGAACCAGTGCGAGGGTTGGTTGGAAGGATATCTTCTCACCGGGCGGCACGGTTTGTTCAACAGCTATGAAGCATTCATTCGCATCGTCGACTCGATGTTCAGCCAGCACGCCAAATGGCTGAAGGTAACATGCAACTTCCTTGGCGACGAGATATCTCGTCGTTGAACTATCTGCTCGCCTCGCACGTCTGGCAGCAGGATCACAACGGCTTCACGCATCAGGATCCCGGTTTCCTCGACCATGTGATTAACAAGAAGGCGGACATCGTGCGCGTTTACCTTCCGCCCGACGCCAATTGCCTGTTGTCGGTTTTTGATCATTGCTTGCGCAGCCGGAATTATGTCAACGTGGTGGTGGCGGGCAAACACGCACTTCCGCAATGGTTGACGATGGATCAGGCCGTGGTGCATTGCACGGAAGGAATTGGCATCTGGCAATGGGCCAGCAACGACCAGGACGCGTGAGCCGGACGTGGTGATGGCCTGTTGCGGCGACACACCGACGCTCGAGATACTGGCCGCCGTTTCCATCTTGCGCCAGCACCTGCCCAGATTGAAAATCCGCGTCGTCAACGTCGTTGATCTCATGAAGCTGCAGCCTAGCGCGCGAGCACCCTCACGGACTCAGCGAAAAGGACTACGATTCGCTGTTCACTAAAGACAAGCACATCATATTTGCCTTTCACGGGTACCCCTGGCTGGTCCACCGGCTGACGTACCGCCGCACCAACCGAAATCTTCATGTGCGCGGCTATATAGAAGAAGGTACGATCACAACGCCCTTTGACATGCGAGTGCAGAACAAACTCGACCGTTTCCATCTGGTGCTGGATGTGGTGAATCGCCTGCCGGACCTGGGTTCCAAAGGTGCCTACCTGAAGCAGCAGATGCAGGACAAACTGATCGAGCACAAGCATTTCATCGACAAACATGGCCAGGACTTGCCAGAAATCCGCAACTGGAAATGGCGCAACGGCCAGTAAACACACAAGGTTAATCGATATCGCGCGGAATGGTCGCCGACAACAAAGGGTTGCTCCCGATAGAGGAGAGGAATCGACCTCCAACAAACGATTCGCCAAGCGGGAGATTCCTCAGAACGAGGAGCCCGGCGTGCTTACCCCGAAATGGCAATTGCGATTTCGTCCGCAGTTCTATTGCGATAGAGGAATTACGCGCCCGGATTTGTTGTGCCTGGGTCTCTGGTTCGTGATGGACGTAAGCATGTGGTGCTCATGAAGCCAGCCGGTTCCTAATTGGGCAGCTATGGTGCACGTCCGGGGGTTCTTGCCGCAATTCAACGCGAAAGAACTGTGGTTTACGAAGATACGAAGAAATCCAGGCATAGGAATGAATCGTCTGGTAACTTGTTCGGTGCTGTTTCGATGGCAAGTTTACGCCACCATGTAACAAACTCGCGACGCAGGCATCCCATCACTTGCTGCGATTTTGGGAAAACTTTTATGCGAGCGCGGCCGCTTGAGCGGCGAATATCATAGGCAGATGGTCTGCAATTCCAAATTGATCAGGAGTCAAACTGGAGATCCTGGCAACAAGCACTCGCCGAGCGTCGTCACCCGCCTCCAACGCAACTTGCGAAAGGTCTCTTGCTGTCTGAAAGGAAAAGGCCTGGGTCGATACTGCAAAAAAGTCTCCCTTTTTTATCTTGGTTCTCTGCAAATCACTCGACGCCACACGAATGTCGAAGGGACGATCGTAGGAGCGATTGCCTACTGGAATAACATGAGCCCCTTCTAGTAGTCGCTTATCTATCCCTGTCTCCTCCACCGCTTCGCGCGATGCAGCCGTGACAGCTTTCTCAGGCGCACTTGCCCCGCCAATCCCCTGAACGGTTTCAATAAAACCGCCCGGCAACGCCTTGAGACCGGCGCCAGGGTTGTTCCTTCGAGTAATTAGAACGATGTTTCCGGACTGGTCTAAAAGAATGGCGTCCGCGGCATGTCTCAGATATACGGAGACCTCTCTGCCATCCGGCACTTTTAGGGTGCCAATCGAATGTACTGCCTGATCAGGATTGTTCCCAAAATGTCCTTCCACGGCCCTTTTGATGATTTCTTGCTGGAGACAGGGGTCGATAAGCATAATGTCTCGAATGAAATTAGCTGATGGCATTGGTCCTCTCAAGGATCTGCGCTGTTCCAATCGGGCTTTATCGACAGAAAGCGCGTGCCTAGTTTCTCGTTCATCAGAATGGCACGCTGTCCCGTTAGATACACTTCCTGTTGTATGAATGCTAGTGCCCAAGACTGTATAAAACAGAGCATCGTTCGCCGACTGAACCTCCTAACATGTCATAGCTGAGCCAAGAGAGATCGCTGCTGCTGGCTCGGCTTTCGGGCCGAGCGAGTGCCTGGGGGTACAGTCCCTGTTTCAGGAAATGGATTTCAGGAGATTTCGCGCTTGATAATCAAAAGCTACGGAGCATTTGAGTGTTCAGGTCTGCTGATTGGGGTCAGTCTGTTCTCTTATCACATCCGGGAATTGTTGATCTGTTGGTTATTCTTCAGCGTGCCGTTCGTACTTCTGGCTCTCTTGCTCGTGGGGGGAGTGGTCGCATGCGATGCGGGACAATATTTTCTCCACTGGTGGGGCGACGGTACAGGTCAAGCCGGCGATCGCGCTGGGCGCGAACAAAGTTCAACTGGAGGCGCTCGCAAGCGCAAGAAAGTCGTTATGATCGTATTTTGCAATCGGGTCGCACTAAGCAAGCTCACCAGCCATTGGCCGTGACGATCAAAATGAAAGAACACAACAAGATGACGAATGCCGATGCAATTACCTGTGTATTCATAGATATCGGCGGTGTGTTGCTTACCGACGGATGGGACCATCATGCGCGTCGGAGGGCGGCGAAAGCTTTTCAGATCGATTATGCCGAGATGAGTCAACGGCATCACCAGGCCTTCGAGGTTTATGAAGAAGGGAGACTAAGACTGGAAGAATACCTAGAGTTGGTAGTATTCAACAAGAAGCGATCATTCACGAAATACCAGTTTCGACGGTTCATGTTTGCACAGTCGAAACCTTACCCCAAGATGATCGATCTAGTCGCCCAGCTTAGGATCCGCCGTGGGCTGAAGATTGTGGCCGTCAGCAACGAGGCGCGTGAACTAAATGCGTTTCGCATCCACAAATTCAAGCTCAATGAAATTATAGAGTCATTCATTTCCTCCAGCTTCGTTCATCTGCGCAAGCCGAACGCAGAAATATTCCGTCTGGCCCTTGAGGTCACGCAGGTGCCCGCCTATGAGGTTTTGTATATCGAAAACACACCAATGTTCGTCGAGATAGCAAAAAGTCTGGGAATTCGCAGCATACTTCACAAGAATTTCAAGTCCACTTCTGCGAAATTGGCCTCTTTTGGCCTCTACGGTCTCGGTAAAAGGAAGATCCAGAACATGGATAATTGGAGCGATGTGGAATGAACACCCAAGATCTCATGGATATGGCAGAGTCACTGGTGGCAGGCGACAAAGGCCTGCTCGCAATGGATGAAAGCACAGCTACCTGCAACAAACGATTTGCACAGTCGGGAATTAGCCAGACCAGGGAAGCCC
The DNA here is from genome assembly GCA_963837885.1 of Candidatus Acidiferrales bacterium. Classification (GTDB taxonomy): domain Bacteria; phylum Acidobacteriota; class Terriglobia; order Acidiferrales; family UBA7541; genus Acidiferrum. Next base: position 10,756 of record CAWIPD010000002.1, read on the forward strand.
GCCGCACGTATCGAGAGTTGCTGATAACCGCGCCCGGTCTCAACAAGTGCATCAGCGGAGTCATCCTGTACGACGAGACGATTCGCGAGGAGCAAAAAGATGGTAGGTCGTTTCTGAAAATCCTCGCGGATGCAGGAATTATTCCCGGAATCAAAGTCGATCGCGGCGCAAAGGACATGGCCGGTCAACCTGGAGAAAAAATAACAGAGGGTTTGGACGGCTTGCGCGACCGGTTGGCCGCCTATTTTCAGCTTGGCGCTCGATTTGCAAAGTGGCGCGCGGTGATTGCTCTGGGCGAACGTCTCCCCAGCCGGACCTGTATCGAAGCCAACATGCAGGCACTTGCCCGGTATGCGGCATTGTGTCAGGAGGCGGGCGTGGTGCCGGTGGTTGAGCCTGAAGTTTTGATGTCTGGTGATCATTCAATGGAACGATGCGGCGAAGTGACGGCGGAAGTCCTGCGAGCACTATTCAATCAACTCGCTTCGGAAGGCGTGATGCTCGAGGGCATGATCCTAAAGCCCAATATGGTAGCTCCCGGATTGGGTTGCCCGGAACGCGCAGAGGTGAAGGAAGTTGCCATCGGCGAGCAGCAGTATCAGGTGAGATTGAGCGCGCGCCGGGAGGAGGAAGTGAATGAAGTTGCCGATGCTACTGTGCATTGTCTTCTTCGCACGGTTCCCGCCGCAGTACCCGGAATTATGTTTTTGTCGGGTGGTCAACCTGGCGAATTGGCTTCGGCTCGTTTAAATGCCATGAATGTTCGGTTTAAGTCGAGAATTCCTTGGGCACTCTCGTTTTCGTTTGCTCGCGCTCTGCAGTGGCCAGCTTTGCAGATTTGGCATGGAGAACTGGCCAATGTGTCGGCAGCACAGCGAGCACTTCTTCAACGAGCGAACTGCAACAATGCTGCCCGTCGCGGTGAATATAATGATGCGATGGAAATCACAGAAAGTGGTCGCGCCGAGGTTTCTCTTGCCCAAGCAACGCACTCATGATTTGCCGCGTGTCTGGCAGAGTATTCGCGCGACAGACTATCTGGTTAACTGCTTACGGATCGACTCCAGTTCTGCTTTTCGCTTTTTTGTGGGTTTCGGAAAGGCCATATGCAATTCGCCGAATGCGTCGAGGATGATTTGGGAAACAATCAAGCGGGCATTGTCCTTATCATCGGCAGGAACCACAAACCAGGGTGCATGACGAGTGGAGGTTTCCTCGAGGCATTCCTCAAAGGCCTTCGTGTAATCTTTCCAATATGTTCGCTCGTGAAGGTCGGCAGCGCTGAATTTCCAGTTTTTCTGCTGGGTCCTCAAGCCTATCGAGAAAGCGCTTGCGCTGTTCGTTTTTTGAAAGATGAAGGAAGAATTTTATGACGAGGGTATTGTTGCGGCGGAGATGTTTCTCCATCTCTATGATCGACCGATATCTGTCCTTCCAAAGAGTTTCTAGTGGCGGCGTAAACCATCGGAAAGTCCTCTCGTTACGTAAGATGTCTGGATGGACGCGCACGACCAGTACTTCCTCGTAATAAGAGCGATTGAATATGCCGATGCGGCCACGCTCCGGAAGTCGACACGTGGTCCGCCACAGAAAATCATGTTCAAGTTCCTCGGCGCTTGGCTGCTTGAAACTGTAAACCTCGCATCCCTGTGGATTAACCCCGGACATCACATGGCGGATGGCGCCGTCCTTGCCGGCCGCGTCGATCCCCTGAAAAATCAGCAACAGGGCGTAGCGGTCGACGCGTAATGAAGCTGTTGCAGAGAACTCAGCTTCTCGACGTGGTCTATCGAGAACTTTTCGATACTCCTTCTTCGAACGGCAGAAGGGCTTTACCTTTGTCGGCCAGTCGCATCAGTTTGACGCTTTTCCCGGGCGATACTCGGAAATCGCTTGAATTGATTTTCATTGTTCTGCAACCAGTATCATCGCGTGGAGACGGGGCGTCTGTTCAGTATTGGTCAATCGTGAATGGCAGGCGCTGGCCGGAGGGCTGGCGGGGATCTAGCATGCCCTAATCGGAACGCCCCTTGCTGGTTAGCGCTTCAAAGCCGGAGACCACATCGAACAGCTCTTCGTCGATGGATTCCTGCCGAATGCGATGTAGTTTGCGGTTTAGTTGCTCGGAAATGTCTTCGATGTTCTTTTCCGCGCGTTGCATCGCCGCCAGGCGGCTGGCATTTTCGCTGGCGAGGGATTCGGCGCAAGCTTGAAAGAGCACAACGAAGAGATATCCGCGAAGGAATGCGTGCAGGGGCGACGTTCTTCCCTCGATGACTTGCGGCAAGTTCTTTGTGGGCCAAGGCACGGCCATCAGTTGTTTTTGCCACAACTGATCCAGTGGCAGCAGCCTCTTAGAGACCGGCTCATAGGTCGCACCCGATTTCGGTCTGTTGTGGAAGATGTAGACCTCCACGATATCGGCATGCTCTCGAGCCGCTTCGATTTCAATGAGGATCTGCCCGACAAGTGGGGTGATGGCGTTGACCGAGGTTGGAACGGATAACATGCCACCCGGGATTCATTCCGGAATCTGCCAGCAGCGCCTGGACGCGTGCTCCGATAGCCCAGGTATTACTAGTTTTACCGGGCAGTGCGTGGAGCGTTTTTGTGGCAAATTCCACGAGCACTTCGTTAAATCGGCCCACAAGCCCCTGATCCGATCCATAGACCACTGCGCCGACCGCTTCTTTCTTGGTGGAAGCAGCGCTCTTAACAAAGGAAGCCGGGCCTTGCTCGCGCAAACACGCCGCCAGCCCAAGTTTCACGGTGCGATAGTATTCATCGAGCGATTGCACGGCCTTTTCGTATTGGCCAATGCTGGATGCCGCAAGCGCCTTCATGGAACGCACCACGCCTTGCAGATCTTCTGCCCCGGCGATTTTTCGTCGCAAACTCTCGGTGCTGCCACTCATGAATTGGCCTCCACGGCGGGTTTAGGTTCGCGGGCTGGAACGTAGCGAGTGCGCGGGTGGCGATGTCCAGAATTATTTTGTAGTCTTCATCGCTGAACTTTGTTGCTGCTGTCAATCGTCCTGCAACATCCGCAGGAATTGTCCGGCACGGATTTCTGCAGTGCCTTCTGGGCCTCTTTCGCCTTTTCCAGAGGAACTGGATCAAACAGGCCTGCGGTCAAAGCAAGTAGCACGGTGATCTGTTCGATCATCGACAACGGCTGCGATTCCGGTTGTTTGAGGCATGCGCGGATCCGTTCTCCATGATCGATCGCTTTACGCGTCGAATCATCGAGACGCGTACCGAACTTGGCGAATGTTTCCAGTTCCTCAAACTGCGAGTAGGCGAGCTTTAAGTGGCCCGCAATGGTGCGGTATGCCGCCCGCTGCGCCGCTCCACCTACGCGTGAGACGGATTTGGCGACATCTACTGCCGGCAGGATTCCCAACTCGAATAAAGTGGGTGACAGGTAGATCTGTCCGTCGGTAATCGAAATGAGGTTGGTTGGAATGTAGGCGGAGATGTCCTGCGCGGTGGTTTCGATGACCGGAAGCGCGGTCAGAGAACCGCCGCCGCGCTCCTTGATAAGATGCGTTGAACGTTCCAGCATTCGCGAGTGAATATAGAAAATGTCTCCGGGAAAGGCTTCGCGGCCCGGGGGACGGCGCAGGAGCAGGGAAATTTCGCGATAGGCGCGCGCGTGATGCGTCAGATCATCGTAGACAATCAACACATCGCGTCCCTTTTCCATGAAATACTCCGCGATGCTGGTTGCTGCGTAAGGGGTGATGTAGACAAGGCCGGGAGCGTCGTTGCCCTCGACGACGACCACAACGGTGTAGTCCATCGCGCCCCGCCACCCTGAGTTTGGCTACAACCTTCGCGACCGCGGAAGCGCGCTGCCCGATGGCACAATATACGCAAATCACATTTTGACCACGCTGGTTCAAAATACTGTCGATGGCGATCGCTGTTTTTCCGGTCTGCCGGTCACCCAGAATCAATTCGCGCTGGCCTCGGCCGACAGGAATCAGAGCATCAACCACCATAAGTCCAGTCTGCAGCGGCACACTAACTGGCTCACGATCCATGATGGGCGGGGCGGGACGCTCCACTGGCAAGCGTTTGTCCGCGTTAATCGGACCCTGTTCATCGAGCGGTTTGCCCAGCGGATCGATCACCCGGCCCAACAGGCCATCTCCAACCGCTACGTCCATGACACGGCCGGTACGTTCCACTTCATCGCCCGCATTCAGCCCTTGATAATCGCCAAGCAACACCACGCCGATTTCGCTCTCATCCACATTGAATGCGATGCCCAACAGACCACTGGGAAATTTCACCAATTCCTCAAAGCCAACACTGGGAAGACCGGAAACCGTGGCGATGCCTGTGGAGACATTTGTAACGATCCCCACTTCCCGAGGAGTGAGTTGTGGATTGAACTTCTCGCGCGACTCTCGCAGGTCCGTGAACGCCTGATCCAGCGAAGTCTGCAAGAGATTAGGCGAATTGCTCATTTGGCTCCAGCGTGAGACATGGTCTTCTGCACCACGGTAGCGGCCGTGCCGTCTTGGTTGTTTGATGCCAACAGGTGTGGTAACGGTGTCAGTCTTGAGCCGAGGGTTTGACTTGCTGCGTGGATTGCGCGTCCAGCAGTGCGCTCACCTTCTGATCGAGCGCTGCAATGTAGGTCGCGATGCTCCAGCCAATCTTCTGTCCGTTAGCCGTCAATTCGATCCCGCAGATGGCCTCCTTCGCGGTTTCGAACCGGACGTGCACTTCAGCCGAGAAGGTTTCATTGAGCGCGTTTTGAATGGCCGCCTTCTGATCGCGCGGCCAGAGCAAACGCACTTCGCACCACAGCCGGCTCGGTTGAACCTTTGAGAGCCGCGGCGAGCAACTCTTTCGGCTTCCCGGCTTAATTCGTGGAGCCGTCGGGTGAACACTTCGCCGATACGTTCCTCAAGGCTGACAGTCGCAAGGTCGGCAAGGGTTTTCCGCGCGATACCAAAGACTTCGTCGGTGGCCAATCGTGTAATTTCGCCGCCCAACCGTACTTGGTCATTCTTAAGCGCCGTTCACTTCACTATCGCGAAGGGTATTCGCCGCTTTGCGTGCATCGTCGAGCAATCGCCTCTCGCTCGGTATTTGCCTCTTCCGTCGCTTTGGCAAGAAGCGCGCTGCGTTGTTCATCGAACGCTCTGTTTTTGTTCTGAAAATCGCTGCGTTCTTTTTCCGCATCGGTTCTTTTCCTATTGGCATCGGCAAGCTCTGTGGAGATGCGCTTTTCACGCGCGTCAATGGCGTTCAGTATGGGCTTATAGAGAAAATGCCTCAACAGCCATACCAGGATGAGGAAGTTGACGATCTGGGCGCCGACAGTGAACCAGTCGATAAGCATCGATCACTTCCCCCCGGCTTGAGCGATTACGTGATTCCAGAACGGGTTCGCAAAAATAATAATCATGGAGACAACGAAGCAGTAAATGGCGGTGGACTCGATCATCGCCAGGCCAACAAACAACGTTCGAGTAATTGTGGCGGAGGCATCGGGTTGTTGCGCCAGAGAAGTAAGTGCGGTGGCGACCGCGCGGCCTTCTCCGAGGGCAGGGCACATGCAACCAATGCCGGTGGTGAGCCCGGCGGTGGCGATCGAGACTACCGCGACAAGAGTATTGCTATCCATTGGAACTCCTTTTTATTTCGAAACTGCCGGCTGCAACTGATTCATCTTGAGCTTCGCCTTCACATCAGGCTTTGGCTTTGGAACTCGAGTCGCGGCAGCGATATAGACCGCCGCCAGGATGCTGAAGATATAGGCTTGCACCATGCCCGTGAGAAGGCCAAGGGCGGTCATGAATATCGGAAAAATGAAAGGCGTGATCGTCAAAAGAATTCCGATAATCATCACTCCGCTCATCATGTTTCCGAACAAGCGAACTGCAAGCGCCAGCGTCCGTGACAACTCGCTGATGATATTGAACGGCAGCATGATGAAGGTCGGCTTCATATACGTCTTGAGGTATCCGAGCAAGCCTTGCTCCCGGATGCCATAGAGAGGCACAGCGACGAAAACGCAAAGCGCCAAGGCTGCGGTGGTGGAGAGCGAGCCGGTGGGAGGTTTAAAGCCAGGAAGCACGGTACACAGGCTGGCAGTTGCGACGAACAGAAAGAGCGTGCCCAGGAAGGAAAGATACTTCTTCGGCTCGGTCAAACCCACTTCCTTGATTTGTTCCTCGAGCGCGGTGACGATGATTTCCATAGTGCTCTGCCAGCGCGAAATCTTTCCCTCGGTCACAAGTTTTCGAGTGACCAGTTTCGAGCCCAACGACATGGCGATCATCATGGCCCACGTAGTGACGATGGTTCCGTTCAGTTTTACAAATCCGTGCTGCCAGAAAATCTGCTGGTCGGAAGTGAGATTCATAGGCCACCTACCTCCACAACGCGCGTTTTCTTCTGCACCGGTATACGTGTGAACCAGGTCACGAGGAGCGCGTGCCACCAGAAATCCGAATACGCACGAAAGCAATCGTCGCCAATCTCCCGCGCGAAACGAGATGTAGAAACCAGCAACTGTGACAATCGTCCGCAACACCAGGCTGCAGACTAACAACAGCGCGGGTTGCGTTGAGGAAACGACCTTCTGAACGGTCCACCATAGGCCGCCAAAGAATAGAGTTCCGAGCAATACGCCTGCGAGCAGGGCGAGAATCACGGAGAACAGTTCACTCATCTTTGGTTCTCCGGCGGTTCACGCATGGCCTTGTCTTGCTGATCTACCCATCGCCAGGCATTGGCGCACCCGATTACCAAACCAATGACCAACAACATCAGCGTCCAGGAATGCGTTCCAGGATGGTGCCGGTCCAGCCACAAGCCAAGCATCGCGCCAATCAGAGTAGGCACGGCAACGGACCAACCAATCAGTCCGGACATCCCGAGACCAAACCACACACCTTGTGTTCCGTCTCTTTGTTGCCGCAGCTTGCGTGTGGCTTGGCCTTGCACTTCGCGGGCGAAGTCCTGTTGCTTCTTTTGTTGGCTGATTTGTCAGTTCATCATCCATGTTGAAACTCCGCGAAGTCGGCCAATCGAGACCGGTTTCCATTTTGTGAATCGCGGTCCGAACGGTTTGTTCGCGCTCGTTGAGCTTGAGGAACTCCTGTTTTACCGCATCATGGAGTTTGCTGAGATCCGATCCAGCAATGGCTTGCCGCACCGATACCAGCACTTCGGCGCCTACTTTGACTAATACGCCTTCATCCACAGCAACGTAGACCGTTCCGTCGTTCTTCGTTTCGTAAGTCAGAATTCCCGGCACAAGAGCCGCAACACAATCGAGCCGGTGGGGCAGGATTCCGAAGGATCCGCCGGAAGTGTCTATGACGACGAGCGAGACTTCTTTCTTGTCCGCGAAAATGTCGAAGGGAAGCAGAACTTTAAGATTCATGGGCGCCTGCCGCTTTGGCTTTGACTTGTGGAGCAGCTTTTTTTGCTTCGCTAATCGCGACCAATCATATATAGAGCGCTTTCGGGATAATCCTTGAACTCGTCGCGCAGAATGCGTTCGCAGCCGTCCATCGAGTCTTTGAGGCTGACCATTTTGCCCTTCAGGCCGCTAAACTGTTCGGTCGTGAAAAATGGCTGGGTGAGAAAACGTTCTAGGCGACGTGCACGAGCTACGGTATCGCGGTCTTGCGGTGACAATTGTTCGAGCCCGAGCATCGCGACGATATCCTTTAGTGCCTCGTATTGACCCATCGTCCGCCGAATTTCTTGCGCAAGGTCATAGTGCTGCTGGCCGACGATGGCTGCTGTCGCCATTTTCGAACTTGATTGCAACAGGTCAATTGCGGGATAAAGCCCTTCACTTGCGCGCTTCCGCGATAGCACGATGGAGGCAGAGAGATGGGAAAAGACATGCACTGCTGCAGGGTCGGTCAGATCGTCCGCAGGAACATACACCGCTTGAATCGACGTAATCGCGCCCGTATGAGTGTTTGCGATACGCTCTTCCAGCCCGGATAATTCCGTGCTCATGGTTGGCTGATAGCCGAGGCGTGATGGCATGCGGCCCAGCAAGCCAGACACTTCCATGCCCGCTTGGATAAAACGGAAAATATTGTCGATGAGCAATAAAACGTCGCGGTGCTCGTCGTCGCGGAAATACTCGGCCATGGTCAGCGCGGCATCTCCCACACGAAAGCGGCTGCCGGGCGGCTCATTCATCTGCCCGTACACCATCACCATGTCTTTCAGCACTCCAGCTTCTTTCATCCCGCGGTAAAGCTCTTCGCCCTCCCGGCAGCGTTCTCCGATCCCGCAAAAAATGCTCATCCCCTTCTGGTGACCGATCATGTTGTGAATCATCTCCGTGAGCAGTACTGTTTTGCCCACGCCTGCGCCACCGAACAGACCCGCCTTGCCGCCGCGTTCCAATGGGACGAGCACATCGATCGCCTTGATGCCGGTCTCAAATATTTCGGATTTGGTGGACTGATCAGCCAATGGCGGAGGCGCGCGATGCACAGACCTCCAGCGGACATCTACCGGAGCCGGCTGGCGGTCGATGGCGTGACCGAACACATCGAACATCCTGGAAATGATGTTTTTGCCCGACCGGAGCCTGAAGCGTGCCGCCGGTGTCCTCGACTGGCATTCCGCGCGCCAACCCTTGCGTGGGCGTCAAGGCGATGCCACGCACTCGCCGGGCATCAAGCTGACTCATCACTTCCACGACGATCTCTCCCTGTGCGCCTGCCCGTAGCACGGTGAAAATCGGCGGCAAGGAAAGGTCAAACTGCACGTCGACAACGCCACCTCGGACCGAAACCACGGAGCCGCGATTGGTTTTAGAATCTGTATCGTTCATCTACAGTTCACTTTATGCGCGCTCGGGGCGTAAAAAATATAGTTGCCCCGGTTCGCCATAACCGTGTCTTCCCGCCAGAACCTTCAGACCATCGAAATGAGTGGAATGTCCGCTGTTCTGCATCGGAGTGGAACGAGCGCCGACGAATCACAGGATCTGACGTAGCCAGTATGTTTGAGTGAGCAAGCGGAAGCTGTGCAGTTTTGCACAAGTACTCGAATGCGACGGCTCCATTTCAGCTTTGCAGAAGAGCAGCGCGATACGGCGCCGCCCATGCTACTTCTGGACAACAACTACAAATTTTGGGGCGAGAAGGATTTCTCCACAAGGTGAGCAAGAACGATCAAAACGGAACAGATTGCCGGCTGCGCTAATGCAATGATTCTCTGTCATTCGCATTGAAGCATGGTGTGTAGGGGCGATTGCTTCAGCGACGCCAAGAGCAATTATGATGCGCGTGGGGTTTCCTCAGGCGGCGGCCTTTGCTTGAAAGAGCAGATTGCGCACTTGTTGCGTGTCGCGGGCCACGGCGTGGTGGACTCTGATACGCACCGATACAAACCACGCGATGACTATCCTGACTTTGTCCTTCCAATGGCATGGGCGGTGTCATGTGGCGATGTTGAACGTGGTGTTGCGCTCTGTGGCAGGGGAGTCGTCGCCTCGATTGCGGCGAATAAGGTTCCGGGCCTACGTGCCGGACTCATTCACGATGTCTTTTCTGCACACCAGGGAGTCGAGGACGACAAGGTGAATGTCTCTTGTTTAGGTGGGAGAGTGATAGGCTCGACACTCGCGCGGGAACTCCTGGACACTTTCTTGAAGGTGCGGTTCAGCGGCCCTGCGCGCCATGAACGTCGCATCGCTAACGTCCAAGTGCTCGAGCACTCTAACAATCCGTGCGAGACCCAGTATGTACGATGAGCATGGTGGTGAGAGGCCGATCATAGTGCTCATCTTTCTCAGAGCAATCAGCAACGACAACATCTGTTCGCGAGGCTGTGCACGATTGCACAGCCAGGGATTTCCGCGAAGGAGATGCTTCTTGCCAGGAGGCAACTCGGGTGACTAGCTCTCATGCGGTTGAGGTTCGGGGTGTGACAAATCCACTGCGGAGACGCGTTCTAACGATTAACAGAGGGTCGGCGACCTTGAAAGCATCTCTCTATGAAACTCGAGAACAAAACGAGCTGCTGATATCGATGGCGGTTGACGAGGCTAGTGAAGGAAGCAGGCGTCTGAAAGTGTTCGACCCACGGGGTGCGACCGTCTTAGATCGCAGAGTTGTGGTGGGCGATAGAGAGTCTGCTTTCGAGCAAATGATTGACTGGCTGGATGAACACCAGTATCTCCCTGGCTTGGCAGCGGCGGGACACCGATTGGTTCAAGGAGGGCCCAAGCATACGCACCCTGAACGGATTACCCCCGAGACCCTGGCCAATTTTAAAAACCTTATACCCCTTGATCCAGATCACATGCCCGCGGCGATCCAGGTCATCCAGCTCGTCGCGAGGAAATTCCCGGGACTACCGCAAGTGGCGTGTTTTGACACAGCGTTTCACGGCGCTCTGCCCCTCGTGGCACGTATGTATGCGCTACCGCGGAAACTCTACGAGCAGGGCATCCTGCGCTACGGTTTCCATGGGCTCTCTTATGAATATGTAATGAGCGAACTGCGCGCCCTGGAGCGAACGCTCGCGAATGGACGCGTAATCATCGCACATATGGGCAGCGGCGCAAGCATGGTAGCAGTCCAAGCGGGGAAAAGCATGGACACCTCGATGGGGTTCACTCCTATTGAGGGGTTGGTGATGAGCACGCGTTCGGGCGATGTTGATCCGGGCATCCTGCTCTATCTGCTGCAGCAAGAGAAGATACCCGCGAGAGAATTGAGCAAACTGTTGAACAGGGAATCCGGGTTACTTGGAGTTTCAGGCACGAGCGGTGACATGCGGACGCTGCTCGAAAAGGTGCGTGAAGATACGCGGGCGGAGGAAGCCATCAGTCTGTTCTGCTATCGTGCAAAGAAATACGTAGGTGCATATGCGGCTGTCCTTGGAGGCGTTGACGTTCTCGTTTTCGCGGGAGGAATCGGAGAACATACGCCGGTGGTGCGTAAGCGAATTTGCAGTGGATTGGAGTTTCTTGGCATCCGATTGGATGACGGAAGGAACGATGTGAACGAATCTTTGATTTCGTCAACCGAAAGCCAAGTAAAAGTGCGGATTATAAAGACCAACGAAGATCTGATGATCGTGCGGCACGTCCGTTCGGCGCTTGGTTGGCCGGATGCAGCTTTCGCCTAAGGACATCGGAAGAACCAGACTGACTGGGATTGAGAACAAACCTTAGCCATCAGTCGGCCGTCCGGGAGCCACGAGCCACTCACGGCTTGATTCCTGGTAGGCGACCGCGGACAGATAGATTTCGAGTGATCCGGTCAGCAGGTCGCGATAAGTTTCGATGATGTCGACACAACCAGGGGTTCAGAGCGTGATTGGAGATTCGGACGCAGTTTGAATCGGCGGATAAGCAAACGGTATTACTTCTTCGAAAGCTCACGCTTGAAATGACTCTCAACATCCTCTCGGCTAAGCGGGTTTCCTGCTTTTGTGAGCACGACCGAATAGACAACCTCATTCCGCTCAAGTTGCGCGGAGATAAACGCCCCATCATTGAGGAGTTCTTGGCAGATGAATTTTACTCTTCTGCCGTCTTCAATCGTCTTGGTCCACTCTTCATCTGGAAGCACACCCAATCGGGATAAGGCCTACGCGCCAACTGCCGCTGCAAGCGTAAACGTGGCGGGTAGTGCTACCGGGATAGAGGCTAGGACGGCTGTCAAAACAAGAGGGATAATCTCCACGATGGGCATCTTATGCCAATGAGCGTATCCCACTAGCAAAACGATGATTACGCCATTGAAGATTGCTAGATTTTCTACTACGCGGACGACGGTTTTTTGTTGCGTACTCTCGACATGTGCGGTACGGACGAGTTCGGCAGTGTGACCAAATTTTGTACCTGCGCCGGTTGCGGTGACGACTGCGGTGGCTTCTCCGCGCCGGACCAGTGCTCCCGCGGTTTCAAAGGGAAACGCCTCCCGCAACTGTTGGGTGATTCAACCGCTCGTCGGATGGCTTGGTGACATTAACGTGCAGGATGCGCCGCCGGTCATGACTCATGACGAAGAAGCAGTAGAGCACGCCGAACGTAATCGTTGGCACGGTGAAGAAATCCATGGCCGCAATGGCTTACGGAAACACGAACCACTCGCAACTGCTTTGAGACGCGTGCTAAAATTGTGTTTATGCAGGTAAAAATAAATGTGCCGGATCGGTTCGCGGCAGAAGCCCAAGCTAGAGGCATTTCGCTCGAAATGTATCTCGAAGAAATACTCTCTCAACAAGGAATTGCCGCTGAACAGGAAACTCCCCAGGGCCCTGTTAGCGAAGCCATCGACCGAATCCGCCAGTTGCGGAAACAAAACTTTCTCGGTGGTCTGAAAATCAAGGACCTCATTCACGAAGGCCACAAGTACTAATGGCTACCTTCATTCTGGACGCCTCGGTGACTCTGGCTTGGTTTTTCGAGGACGAAAAGACAGATTGGAGCGAAGAGTTACTCGAACGCTTACGGCAGGGTGATCGTACCGTTGTTCCAGCGCATTGGGCCGCAGAAGTTGCAAACGGTCTCTTAATGGCAGCCCGCAAAGACCGAATCCCACCAGAACAACCTCAGCTGCTCTGGGATGAACTAGCGCGACTGCCGATCGACCCAGAACCTGCACTTATGGTTGCGCCCGTCCGTGGCAAAGATGTTCTTGCCCTAGCCGAAAAACATGGCCTCACAGTGTATGACGCAGCATACCTAGAGCTCGCCCTCCGCTACCAATGGCCCCTGGCAACCCTCGATGGAGCTTTGCGTAAGGCAGCACAGGCAGAGGGCGTCGCGCTTCTGTGAGACAAGAGAAATGAGGGAGTCTGTGTCGATCTCGTCCGTTATGCGGATGACTTTGGCGGGGGACTTCAGACTCTTCAGCGGATTTTTTCCGTCGAACGTAAAGAGTGGGGTCCAAACTGGGGTCCAACTTGCCCGCTCTTCGAAGCCCAATTCCGAGGTTAAACGGTGCAGAATCAACGGTTAGTTAGAAAGTTAACAGCCGAATGCTCTACCATTGAGCTACCGGGGAACCGCGTAGGCAGGACAAGTACGCTACCGTAAAAGTTTAGCCAGACAAAAGTGCGCTGTCAATCAGACGGGCTATGCTTTGCGATCGTTGGATTGATAGGACGCTCGCACAACGGAAGGAAAATCCAGCGTCCGAGCCGTAGTTACAGATCCCATTTCAGCTGTTCTGCTGGTCACTTAGCGAGGTCAGCGAGTCTCTATTCAGAGGCTGTCTGCGAGATCTAATCAGTAAGGGCAGCACTTCGGACACACGGCGGCCCGCGCCTGAGATAGGACTTAGAAGTGGAAAACGATGGCGACTACGCCCTGGAAATTGTTTTGCGAATTACTGAAGAATTGGGTGCGCAGCCAATCGCCTTCGCCGCGAAGAGACAGGCGCGCATTAATTCGATAATCCAACCCGCCGCCAGCCGTGATCTCCAGAGAATTCCTGTCGTTCCCAGCAGTTTGCGGCTGCAAGTGGGCTCCGCCAACCAGTACATGTCCGAAAGGCTCGAAGCGTGCGCGGCGCGAACCGATGCGAACTCCGCCAGCCCCGCCAAAATATTTAACGTGCTCGTTGGAATAAATTGTGGGAGCAAAACCAGTTACGAGATTGCCCTCCAGGGCAAACCAATCATTGGTGAAATATGTGAGGGTGGTATTGAGCCCCACCATACTGGAGTCGATGATATTCGATTGAAAGCGAATGAACTCCACACCTAAGGCCAATTGCCAACGATAGTCATCGCGATCGCCGAAAAGGTACTTCGGTTTTGCAGCAGGACTGGCGGGAAGTGCGGCGGCCGCTGGATCGGCGGGAACTGCCTCTGCCGGTGATGCGAACGCAAAGTTGGAAGGTTGAGCAACCGTAGCAGACGATTCGAGCAGGTTCACTTGCGAAGCGGAGTTTGTTGCGTACGGAGCAGCGACGTTTACGTCAGATGAGGTTGAGTTGTCAAACGAACCCTTCGCCTGAACTTGTGCATTGCTACCGCAAGTTAAGGCCAGCGTGAAGACCAGTCCCAATAGTGGCTTTATCATACGCATTCTCTCTGCCTCTCCTGCCAGCGCCCCCACGGCGTTCCGGCCTGTATAACACTAGGTTATCCAAACTCAACCCTCTGGTTGACAGATCTTCCCAACGAAGTGCCGAGGCGGATAACGGCCGCAGACTGGGTATGGATACTATATCGCAAAAATCGAGGAATTGAAGAGGGTGGATTCAACTATATTGAATAAAGTTTTGGGAAGAACCAAGGGCGGAATCTGAATACAAGGCGGCATATACGGTGAGACGAAAGTTAATAACGAAGTTGGATGCCACCAAAAGAGGCAGAGCACGAGCCAACCCCGAAGCCGGGAACAATTGCGTTGGTAGTGTTGGGAAAATGACAGCCGAAATAAAGCACGGCTTCCACTGTTTGATAAACCTTACTAAATTCTAGGGAACGATTCTGTAGTTGTGAATTCCAGCGCCGAGCGACACGCTGGCACCGGCCGCTTGAGGAACCCACCACATCTTCCGCATCAAGGGATGTTCACTGGTCATCATGCGGTGCCCCACGAAATCCATGATTGCAGGTGTTACCTGGGTGGCCACATACATCGCATTGGAATGCGCAAACGGGCGCATCATCGGATCGCTTTCCGTGCCATAACCCCCCGAAATTGCACGACGAGTTGTGTAGGCGTCGAACGCGGCAGCGCTGTGTCCGGCGACGAGCAGGCCATACCAAATCTTTCGCTGGCGAGCGGTCTCATAGCTGCCGCGAGCGGCAGGTTTAACCGGGGTGTTGAGCAACGGTCCGCTTGCCGGAAGGATGGGATCAGCAGAAGAGGATTCCATCTTGGCAATGGGGGCATCCGGAAGAAGAGCGGCCGAAGCGTTTGACGGAGCTGATTCGTCAGAATGAGTGGTAACTGTGGTTGGATGCTCGTCGGCGGCGGAAGGACCATTGGGAGAAGCCGAAACGCAGCAGAAAAGAAGCAGGGTTGCTAAATGCAAGACTCACCTCAGTGGTCGCAGGACAGGGGAGGGGTCCTGCTAGCTGCGACTCACTTCACAATACTGTACGGAGGAACAGGTGTCACTGGCCCATTGGTCATGGAGCGCGTGGTACTCGCCATTGGGACTAAAAGCAGAGAGGTGTGAAGAATGTGTAGAAATTTCCCCGTCAGGCTATTGCAACAAAAGAGCTTATTGCAGTCTAATGAGGGGCGCAGGAAGCACGGGTTAAATCCGCAGAATCCATTGGGACCGAATGGCAGATACGGAGAAATTGCAGCGGCGCGATACTCCGCGAAAGTCCTGCTATAATCCCGCGCAGCCACGTTTTCTGGAAGTCAGGGAGGAATAGTGGTACCTGAAGCTTCGTCGGCAAAACGCGCACCAACTCCTCAAAGAGAATCAAAACCACCTCGATTTATCGTTATAGAAGGCCCACTTCGGGTAGGAAAAACAACGCTGGCAAGAATATTGGCGGAGAGGCTACACGCACGCCGAATCTACGATTGCGAAGACAATCCATTCCTGGCTGACTTTTATTCCGAAAAAGCGGGCGCTGCTTTTCGAGCGCAAATGTATTTCCTGCTGGAACGACAAAAACGGTTGCGTGATGCTCTGGCGGAACAGGTACCGGGGCCGGTCATCTCTGATTTTCTGATGGAAAAAGATCGCATTTTTGCGAACCTGAATCTGGACGACGAAGAATTGAAACTGTACGAACGGTATTACGAAGCCGTGACACAGGATTTGCCAACTCCGGATCTGGTGATTTACCTGCAAGCCAAACCGGAAGTGCTGCGGACCCGCATTGCCAGAAAGAAAGCAACGGAAGAGAAGCAAATCTCTCCCGAATACGTGGAAGAAGTGGCGAAGGCCTACGAACACTTTTTCTTTCGCTATGCGGGAGCGGATTTGCTGGTCATCGACACCTCTGAAATAGATTTCGTCGAACGAAGCGAGGATTTGCAGCAATTGCTGAGTCGTCTGCAGGAGCCCGTAAAAGGAACACAATATTTCCTGCCTCTGGGCGGAACCGACTAGCCAGAAACCACAGCATTCTTGAACTTTACTGCTTCAAGAGTTCGGAAGAATACGAAGCAGCACAAAATTAGAAGTGAGGATGGAGGATAGCCATGGATCAATGGACTCGACGCAAGTTTTTTGTGACCACATTGGCAGGAAGCGCTCTGGCTGGCGCAAATCAATTGCTGGGAGAGCCTGGTTCTGTTGTTCAGGCGGCAGAGTTGGAAGCAGAACGTGGCCCTGTGGCCGATGGGACCAAACGTCCGGTGATTATTTCCGCAGCAAACGGCGTGAATGCGCTACAGAAGGGCATGGACATTTTGAAAAATGGCGGCGACACGCTGGACGCGGCCGTGGCGGCGGTAACGGTCGTGGAAGATGATCCCAACGACGATTCCGTCGGTTACGGGGGATTACCGAATGAAGAAGGCGTAGTAGAACTTGACGCCAGCGTGATGCACGGCCCCACGCGGAGAGCCGGGGCGGTCGGAAGTGTGCAGCGGATCAAGAATGTGTCGCGGCTGGCGAAGACGGTGATGGAGCGCACGAATCACGTGATGATCGTGGGGGACGGCGCGCGGCGGTTCGGGGTTGACGAAGGCTTCGAGGAAATGAACTTGCTGACGGAGCACTCTCGAAAAATCTGGCTGGCGTGGAAAGCCAAGACGAGCTTCAACTGGCGTCCCGGGATCGACAGCCCGGAGTGGAAAGAGCATATGTCGCAATTGTTTGATGGGGACGAAGCGAAAATTGCGTATGCGGAGAAGCGTCATTTCCCGTCCCCCGACCGGCACGATCAATTGCCTGGCCGTGAATGAAAAAGGAGACATCAGCGGAACAACCACGACTTCGGGACTGGCGTGGAAAATTCCCGGACGCGTTGGAGATTCACCCATCATCGGCGCGGGATTGTACGTGGATGGTGATGTAGGCGGCGCTGGTTCCACGGGCAAAGGCGAAGAGAACATCAAGATCTGCGGCGGGCACACGATCGTCGAGCTAATGCGCAGAGGTATGAAACCGAGCGACTGCATGCCTGGAAGCCATGGGCAGGGTAGTGCGCAATTACAACAAGGACAAAACAAAATTGCAGACGTTTCATCTTTACTACTACGCGCTGAACAAGGACGGCGAATACGGAAGCGCATCGCTGTGGAGAAATGGTTACGAAGAGTCAAAGCTGGCGATGTTTGCCGTCAATGATGGAACTTCATCGCGGCTGGAACACTGCAAGAATTACTTCGACGAAATCGGCCACGAGGAATAATATTCCGGCGGCAGCGCGGGTGTATTCTATGAGCATATGGACCAGGCAAATGTACTCATCATCGGGGGCGGCGTAATTGGTTGCGCCATCGCGGAAGCCTTTTCAAAACATTGGCAAGACATCTACCTCGTAGAAAAATATCCCAAGTTCGGGATGGCCACCAGCACGCGCAATAGCGGCGTAATACACTCTGGCATCTACTACAAAAAAGATTCCTTGAAGGCACGGCTGTGCGTCTCTGGGAATCGTATGACCAAGGAATTCTGTAAGAAGCATGGTGTTCCGCACAGAACCACAGGAAAATTGGTGGTGGCTGAGAATTCCCACGAGCTGGAAGAACTGAACGCTCTGAAGAAAAAGGGCGAGGATAACGGAGTTGTGGGACTGCGGATTGTGGATGCGGCCGCGATTCGAGTGCGGGAGCCGCATGTGCGCGGCTATGCAGCTTTAGAAGTGCCCTCCACCGGCATATGCTCCTCAGAAGAATTGGTTCATGCATTCGCACGCGTTGCAGAACAGCGCGGGGCCAATCTTGTAAACTACGCGAAGGTAGAATCGCTGGAACCGCGAAATGAACTGGTGCGCGTCGGATTGCGGATTGGCGATGAGAAGGATTCGCAAACAGAAACGATTGAAGCACGTTGCGTAATTAATGCGGCCGGGCTGTACGCAGACGAAGTCGCACAACTGCTGGGACCGCGCCCGTGGACGATTTATCCGGTGCGGGGCGAATACTGCGAAATTCGGGGACCTCGTGCGGAATTGATACGCGACCTTGTCTATCCTTTGCCACGCCATGACGGCTTATCGTTGGGACTGCACTTCACGAAAACGCTTTGGGGAACAACACTGGTGGGGCCAACCGCCGCTTACGTGGAAGGCAAAGAAAATTACGAACGTGACAGGATGACCGTGGCGGAATTTGCGGCGGACGCCAGGACAATGCTCCCCGAATTGCAAGAAAGCGATCTGCAGTTGGCGTATACCGGATTACGCCCGAAATTGCTGCCCAAAGGTACAGAAGGATTTGTTGATTTTGTGATCGAGCCGGACCGCGAAGTACCCCAAGTGATTCAGCTAGTCGGCATGGAATCGCCGGGTTTAACGGCAGCTCCTGCAATCGCGCAACATGTTTTGGGTCTGGTCAAGAACGTTTTGAACTGACGGGCAGTTTCCCTGGAATTACTCAATTACGATACGCAGGAATTTCTTTTTGCCTACGCGCACTTCATAGGAATCCGCGGCATTTTGTGTATTTAGTCGGATCGTAGGGTTTCATTATCTGATACCTTTTACCTCCAAACCGCCTTTTTCGATGATCCTTGCCGCATCGGAAATAGATTCAGCCGTGCAAGGTATTTCAATAGCTGAGGCCTTTCGGCGACGGCGAAATGATTGCAAAGTCACACCAGGACATGCTGTTTGCAAACATCCTCGGGCGTGCGCCTTGGTAATTTTTGACTGGCGCTTCCGCGGGGGCCTGGCGGTCGCGGAATACGCGCTGGAAATTCTCCGCTGCCTTACGCGCTGCTTCGGCACCGTGAAAACCGGAAACGACTTCCTCCGCCAGGCGCATTTTTGCATCCATGGGATGCAACGCGCCGCTGGCGACTTCCTGTTTGAGCGCTGCAATTTCCGGAGGAGTGCGATCGGTGACAAGCTCGTAGTAGGACCACATCAGTTCGTCAGGGATCGACATCATCTTGCCGAACATTTCCTGGGGCGCTTCGGTAATTCCGACGTAGTTGCCCAGGCTCTTGGACATTTTGCGCTGGCCATCAAGCCCTACAAGGATGGGCATCATCACCGCGACCTGTTGTTCCTGGTTGTACTCGCGCTGAATTTCACGCCCAATCAGCAAATTGAATTTTTGTTCGGTGGCGCCGAGCTCGACGTCGGCTTCCAGCACTACCGAATCGTATGCGACAAGCAATGGGTAGAGAAACTCGTGAACAGATATGGGCTGCTGTTCGGAAAGACGTTTGCGGAAGTCTTCCCGTTCGAGCATGCGCGCCACACGATATTTGGCGCAGAGACGGACAATATCGTAGCTGCTGAGCTTGTCGAGCCACTCGCTGTTGTAGCGAACTTCCGTCTTTTCGCGATCCAGGATGCGAAACACTTGTTCGAGGTACGTTTCCGCATTGGCAGTAACTTGTTCCTTGGTCAGCGGAGGGCGCGTTTCGGACTGGCCGGTTGGATCGCCCACCATGGCGGTGAAATCGCCGATCAGAAAAACTGCAGTGTGGCCCATTTCCTGAAAGTGCTTTAGCTTGCGAATGACCACGGTGTGACCCAGATGAATATCGGGCGCCGTGGGATCAACGCCGAGTTTGACGCGGAGCGGCTTGCCAGTTTTGCGGGATTTTTCGAGCTTGGCGCGCAGCTCCGGCTCAGGAACTATTTCCGATACGCCTTTTTTCAGGTAGGCAAGCTGTTCATCGACTGGCTTGAATTTAGTTTCCGTTGTCATTGGGCTTGAAGCTGATTGTTGAAATGCTTCGCCTTTCCTTCCGCGTCAAACCAGACCGCTCCGTCCGCCAGCATAATTCCCTGCGCATTGGCAAACATGTGATGAGGAATGCCTTTGGCAATTTGTGCCACAAATGCTGCTGTGAAGATTTGATCGTAGTCTTTCAGGAATTCGGCAGAATTGCCAATCGATACCCGCTTGCCGCCCAGGAAGTAAAGTAGCCGGAAACGAAACATACTTTACGGCGACAGTTGGATTACCTGCCATGACTGCGTCATAAAAGGCCCGGGCGTTTTTTTCAACAAGATCGTCGCTCGTGGCGCCGGCAACAGCATAGCGAGTTTGTCCGGGAATCGCGCAGTCATGCTCGGTTTGCAAATAAACCGGGTAGGAGAATTTTCCATCGGCGCTGACCCACTTGCCTTGAAGCACTTCCGCTTGCAAGGGAGTAGAAGTCTTAAAATGAGAGTCGCTCTCGGCGAAATGGAGAAGGAAAGTACCCTTTGGCTGATTCGCGGAGTCGATCTCTGAAAGGGAGATATCGCGAGCAGCCGTATACCGACCTGTCAGCGGAATGTCCGTCAAATGTTTCTTGTAAAAGTAAGAACCTTGCAGAGCTTGATCTTTCGCGTACAGGCTCATTCCGATTTGAACGTTCTCTCCCAGCGTACCCCGATATTCATTGCAGGATCCGGAAGCCAGCTGAGCTTGTACGGATGGTCCAGCAAAGCAGCAGAGCAGCGCGCCCGTCAGCAGAAGCCGTCTGATTTTCGACTGGAGATTCGTTCGATTCATAAATATTACTTTGCCAAAACCCGGCGGCCCACGATCTTGTAGTTCCCTTCCAAAATTAGTTTTACCGCTTCCGTGTAAATGCGGTGTTCCTCTTTCAGAATGCGCTCGGAAAGCGCGTGCTCGTCGTCAGCGTCGTGCACCGGCACGACCGCCTGAAGAATAATCGGGCCAGCATCCAAATTCTCGTCGACGAAGTGCACGGTGCAACCGGCAAATTTCACGCCGTGATCGAGCGCCTGTTTCTGGGATTCAAGGCCGGGAAACGAAGGGAGAAGCGAGGGATGAATGTTGAGGATGCGCTGAGGAAAGGCCGCAATGAAATAAGGCGAGAGAAGACGCATGTAGCCGGCCAGGCAGATCAAGTCCACCTTATGTTCCTGTAATACAGCGACGACTTTGCGGTCGAAAGTTTCGCGCTCCAGGCCTTTGGAAGCGATCGCCAGCGAGGGAATTCCGCGGGACTTCGCGCGTTCGAGGCCAAGTGCGTCGGGTTTATTGCTGACGACGATGGCAATCTCGGCGTTCGGAATGCGCCCGGCAGAAACACTTTCCGCGAGGGCTTCGAAATTCGAGCCGCGGCCGCTTAAGAGAACTCCTATTCGCTTAATCATAAAGAAAAAAGTTAGCACACCTGAGAGAGTGGGCAAAATGGAAGAGCATGATTTGCGCGACGAACGACTACAGGTTCAGGGCACCGGAATAAACCACGCGGGCTTTGCCGGTATCACCCTTTTCAATGCGGCCGATGCGAAAGAACTTTTCACGGCGCCGCTTCAAGTCCGCTTCCACTTCCTTCACGTAAGCTGCCGGCACGCTGACGATCATTCCTACGCCCATATTGAATGATTGCAGGAGCTCGTCGGAATCCATCTCGCCGACTTTGGCCAGATATTTGAAGATGGGAGGAATAGGCCAGGTGTCGAGATCGATGGTCGCTTTCACACCGCTGGGCAGCACGCGCGGGAGGTTTCCGGGAATGCCTCCCCCCGTAATGTGCGCCAGAGCGGAAACCCAACCTTTTGCAAGGATGCTTTTCAGCGCTGGGGCATAGCAAAGATGGGGCTTCAGAAGTTCAGCACCGATTTTGTTGCCAACTTCCGCAACGTAGGTATCGGGCTTGTGCTTTTCCACTTCGAAGATCAGCTTTCGCGCCAGCGAATAACCATTGGTGTGAAGTCCAGCAGACGGCAGACCCAGCAGAGTATCGCCCGGCTTGACCGCTTTTCCGGTTAGCAATTTCTTGCGTTCAACGATGCCTACGATGAATCCCGCAAGATCATATTCGCCGGGCGCGTAGAATCCCGGCATCTCCGCAGTTTCACCGCCGATCAACGCACAACCGGCCTTGCGGCAGGAACGGCTCATGCCATCCACTAGTTGTTCGACGACAGCAGGATCCAACTTGCCCATGGCCAAATAGTCGAGGAAGAAAAGCGGCTCCGCACCCTGGACCAAAATGTCGTTGATGCAATGATTGACCAGGTCGCCGCCAACCGTGGAATGAACGCCCATCGCCATGGCGACTTTCAGTTTTGTACCAACGCCATCCGCGCTGGAAACCAGAACCGGTTCTTTCCACTTTTTCGAATCGAGAGCGAACAGACCACCAAAGCCGCCAATGCCGCCAAGCACGGCAGGCGTGAAGGTGCGGCTAGCTAAATGCCGGATGCGCTGTTTGGCATCGTCGGCAACGGCAATGTTGACTCCTGCGTCGGCGTATTTCATGGTCTGCCGCCTTAATGGCTTTCGATGAACCTGCGACCTGAGTAAAATCCTTGCTGCTCAGCACTCGCGGGGCAGTGAGCGGCTAGCGAGGACGAGTAACCCGTCGCGGGTTACCCAGTGGCTTTGCAAATCAAACTAATTCGGGCGAAACCGGTAAAACATCAGACTGGACTGCCTACAGCTTAGAACAAATGGAACAAACGACGCCAGCGCACCGTGCCCGGATGGATCAAGGCATTGCCGTAAGCAAGAAACCTTGCTCCAATGTCGCCGTTCCAGGCATCCCGCGGTGCATCCAGCGACATATAGATCAACACGGGAGTGCCGAGGATATCATTACGCGGCACACATCCCCAATAGCGGCTGTCCAAAGAATTTTCGCGATTGTCGCCCATTACGAAATAACAGTTATCCGGGACCTTATACGGCAGGCCGGGGAAATCTCCGATCAATTGAGAGCGGGCGGGAGGTTCGGTCTTTCCGAGGGTGTAATTCTCATCCAACTTCTTGCCATCGATCCACACTGCACCGTCATGGACATCGACCGTTTCACCAGGCAATCCGATAACGCGCTTTACATAATCGGGAAGCGAGCTGTCGTAGGGCGGCTTAAAAATGATGATCTGCTGGCGTTTGGGATGCTTCCACAGCGGGACGTGTAAGTTGGTGAAGGGGATGCCCGCATCGTACCCCAAGCGGCTCATGATCAGGTGATCGCCGATGAGTAAAGTATTTTCCATGGAGGCGGATGGAATAACTCTGGCCTGCCCCAAGGTTCCATTGATGAGCATGAACGCCAGGATCACCCAGAACCAGGCGATGATCTCGCTCTTCACTTTTACGCTCATAGGAACTTCTGGCTCTGTTACCGCGTCCTTTTTCTTCTTGTCTTTTGTGGCGTCAGCTTTCACGAATCACCCTGCATAAATTCTAAACGACGAACCTGATTAAGTGGTTTTTATTCGCTAAAGGAGGTTAGCGAAAACTTCCAAACAGCCTTTTCCATCGGATGGTGCTTGGGTGCAGGACGGCGTTACCGTAAGCAAGAAAGCGGGAGCCAATGTCGCCATTCCAGGAATCTTCCGGAGCATCAACGGACATATAAATCGTAACAGGAGTTCCGATAATTGCACTCCGTGGAACCGTGCCCCAGTAACGGCTGTCATAGGAATTTCCGCGATTATCGCCCATCACAAAATATTGATTTTCCGGGACAGTGATAGGCAAGCCCTTGAACGCGGGAAGCAATTCGTAGTGAGAAGGAAGCCTTGTGGGGCCAGTGGTGTAGTTTTCCTGAAGTTTTTTACCGTTGATCCACACCGCGCCATCGTGGACATCGATGGTTTCACCCGGCAAGCCGATCACACGCTTAATCAAATCTGGCTTGTTGTGATCGTAGGGCGGTCGAAAGATCACGATTTGCTGGCGATGCGGACTGCGCCAGAGTGGGATGTGGTAGTTGGTGAATGGAATCCCTGCGTCGTAGCCGATACGACTCATGATCAGGTGATCGCCAATCAGCAGAGTATTTTCCATCGAGCCCGAAGGAATGACGCGAGCTTGGCCGATGGTTCCATTGATCAGCAGGAAAGCCAGAATCACCCAAACCCATGCGACGATTTCTTTTCTTATGCGGGTCTTCAACGAGAATTTATCAGCCGTGGCGGAGCGATTCTTGCTGATGCTTCTGTTATCAGCCTTCACGTTCCACCGTAACCGCTTCCCGAGTTTTGGTATTTTCCGGGACTTCCAGTTGCACGAGATCCGTGGGATATACGCCGGTGTAACAACTGGTACAGAAATTTCCTTCGGTATCGCTCACGGCTTGACGGAGTCCGCCCAGGGAAAGATACCCAACGAGTCGGCGCCCAGGAATTTGCGGATATCTTCAGGAGAATTGGTGGACGCAATCAATTCTTCCTTGGTTGGTGTATCGACACCGTAGTAGCAAGGCGAAATCGTTGGCGGACAACTGATGCGCATGTGAACTTCTTTGGCACCGGCTTCGCGAACCATGCGCACCAGTTTGCGGCTGGTGGTGCCACGCACGATGGAATCGTCGACCAGGACGACGCGCTTGCCTGCAATCAAACTTCGAACCGGATTCAACTTAAGCTTCACACCGAAATTACGAATCGCCTGCGACGGCTCGATAAAGGTACGGCCAATGTAGTGATTGCGGATCAGTCCCATGCGGAATGGGATTTTGGATTCGAGTGCAAAACCAATGGCGGCCGGAACGCCCGGAGTCGGGAACCGGAACGATCATGTCGGCTTCGACAGGATGCTCGCGCGCCAGCAGTCGGCCCAAGCATTTCGCGCGATTCATTCACGGAACGGTTGAAGACTGATGCTGTCTGGCCGGGAAAAATAGACATGTTCGAAAATGCAGTACTGATGTTTCTTCGGCGGGCTGAAATGAATCGATTCCAGGCCCGCCCTGGAAATTCGCAGCATCTCGCCGGGCTCAATTTCGCGGACGTATTGCGCATTGAGCAAATCGAAAGCGCAAGTTTCGGAAGCCACTACCCATGAATCGTTGCCATCTCCCGCGCCGGGAATTTTTCCCAGAACGAGCGGCCGGAATCCACGCGGATCGCGCACGGCGTATAGTTCCTCGGGCGTGAGAACCAGCAGAGAGTAGGCACCTTCGACCTGATTGAGCGTGTCGCCCAGACGCGGCAGAAAAATTCCGAGCTTGCGAACGTGCCATCAGATGCATGATCACTTCGGTGTCGCTGTTGGTCTGGAAGATCGAGCCACGGTGCTCCAGCTTGCGCCGCCATTCCCCTGCGTTCGTCAGGTTGCCATTGTGGCCGAGCGCGATCTTGCCCTTGTTGCAATCGATCATGATGGGCTGCGCATTAAGCAGGGCCTTGTCACCGGCAGTGGAATAGCGAGTGTGGCCGATCGCGGCGGTGCCGGGCAGCTTTGCCAGGACGCGCGGCTGGAAAATTTCTTCGACCTCGCCCATGGCCTTGTGCATGTTGAGTTCGTGGCCGTTGCTGGCGACTATGCCGGCAGACTCCTGGCCGCGATGCTGCAGCGCGTAAAGACCAAGATAGGTGATGTTCGCCGCTTCGGGATGCCCGAAAACGCCGAACCACACCACATTCATCGTGAAAATGATCGTCCGCGTATGCGAGTTTTGGTTTCATGAGAGTTTCAAAGCGCGCTCGAGCGAATTGGCCCAAATATCTTTCAGTGCATCAATCGAAGCAGAAAGTATCGTACGCCCGTTATATTGGATGCGCAGAGAGTTGTCGGATGTAACTTTGCCGATCTCGGTGGCACGGACCTCCAAACTCGAGGGCGGAAGTCAGGAGACCGGAGAGTTTGTCGGGCGCTACCGATACAACGGCCCGCGCCCCGCGTTCACCAAAGAGGGCGTACTCGGCAGCAGACACTTCTTTGAGCTTGATGTCGGCGCCAAGACCCTTCGCGGCAAAGCAGGATTCAGCCAGCGTAAGAGCCACGCCGCCATCACTCAGGTCATGTGCGGAATGGACGGCGCTCTTCTCGGCGAGAGACACGAGCAGATCGATCAAACGCTTCTCGGCCTTAAGGTCGAATCTCAGGTGGCTCGCCTGCCACAATTCCGCTAAGCGTTTTCGCGTACTCCGAAGACGAGAATTCCTGCTGATCGTGGCGCACGACAGGAGCCACCGGGGCTCCATAGTAGGCAGACTCCAAATCGAGGAGGACGACGATGTCGCCGGCGTTGCGAAACGCGATTTTCAGAACTTTGCTGGCATCTTCCAGGATGCCGAGAATGCCGATGGTGGGTGTCGGATAGATCGATTTGCGCAAGAGTTTCGTTATAGAAGCTGACATTGCCGCCGGTAATCGGCGTGTTGAGCGCGATGCAGGCTTCGCCCAGACCATCGATGGCCTGCGAAAATTGCCACATCACTTCGGGCTTTTCCGGGCTGCCAAAATTCAGGCAATTGGTTGCGGCAATGGGTCGCGCGCCGGAAGCAGCGACATTGCGCGCGGCTTCAGCGACCGCGTGCATCGCTCCCAGTTTCGGATTCAGATAGGCCCACCGCCCGTTCCCATCGGTAGCAAGAGCCAAAGCGCGGGGGGTTTCTTTGACTCGAACCACAGCAGCGTCACTTGCGCCGGGTCCAGCCAGCGTATTAGTGCGCACCATGGTGTCGTACTGCTCGGTAATCCAGTGCTTTGACGCAATTGTAGGCGAGGCCAACAGCTTCTTGAAGTTGTCCGTCAGGTCCGTTCCTTCGGCGGAAAACTGGAACCAGTCCCTTTCCGTTTCGTGGCGCGGACTGGGTGCGGCGATTGGACGGTTGTAAACCGGTCCTTCTTCCGCTAGCGGATGCGCAGGAATTTCGGCAACAACTTTGCCGTGATCTTTCACAACGAGCAATTCGCCGTCTTTCACTTCGCCAACAACGGTCGCATCGAGTCCCCACTTCGTGAAAACGCTGAGGACTTCTTGTTCGCGGCCTTTTTCAGCGACCAGTAACATGCGTTCCTGAGATTCGCTGAGCATGATTTCATAAGGAGACATGCCGGTCTCGCGCTGCGGAACCTTTGCCAGATCGATTTCGATGCCGGTGCCGCCACGCGAAGCCATCTCGCAGGTGGAACAAGTCAATCCCGCGGCGCCCATATCCTGAATGGCAATCACCGCGCCAGTCTTCATCGCTTCCAGGCAGGCTTCCAACAGCAATTTTTCGACGAACGGATCGCCGACCTGGACGTTGGGGCGCTTCTGTTGGGATTCTTCGGTAAATTCCGCGGAGGCCAGCAATGAGGCACCGTGGATGCCGTCGCGACCGGTTTTTGCGCCAACATAAATTACCGGATTGCCTGTGCCCTTCGCTTTTGCGAAAAAGAGATCCTCTTTCCTCGCGATACCAAGAGCGAGAGCATTCACCAGTGGATTCTGCGAATAACAGGGCTCGAAGGCCACTTCTCCGCCGACCGTCGGCACGCCGAAGCAGTTTCCGTAATGCGCGACTCCGCGGATGACGCCATCCAGTATGCGTCGATTTTTCGCGGCTTCTTCCTCGCTGGTGTGCTCGGTAGCAACGATTTCCCCAAAGCGAAGCGAATCAAGAATGGCGATCGGGCGCGCGCCCATGGTGAAAATGTCGCGAAGAATTCCGCCTACGCCGGTAGTGGCACCCTGAAAGGGCTCCACATAACTGGGATGATTGTGCGACTCGATTTTGAACGCGGCGACCAGTCCATCGCCGATGTCCACGACGCCGGCATTTTCTCCCGGCCCTTGCACCACCAATTTGCCGCGAGTGGGCAGACGCTTCAGGTGGACTTTGCTGGATTTATAGGAGCAGTGTTCGCTCCACATCACGCTGAAAATACCCAGTTCGGTGATGTTCGGATCACGTCCTAAAATTTTCTGGATGCGCGCGTATTCTTCGCCGGTTACTCCGTGCTCCGCTGCAATTGCCGGAGTCACTTTGATTTCTGTTTGTGCCGTCGCCATTTCACCTGCCTGAATTCTTTGAGCCGTAAACTCTTACGCAGTCGCTTTTTGAGCGCCAACCAGAGCTTCCACCATGGAGCGAAAAATCACCAGACCATCTTCGGAATCCGAGCGCGGACTCCACAGCGCGCTCCGGATGCGGCATCAATCCCGCAACATTTCTCTCGCGGTTGCAGATACCGGCAATATTCTGCGCGGACCCATTCGGATTTCCGGCGTTGTCGTCTTTTCCATCGGCCGTAGTGTAGCGGAACAAAATCTGCCGGTTCTTTTCCAATTCGGCCAGCGTGGCTGCGTCGCAGTTGTAATTTCCATCACTATGGGCGATGGGGATAGTCAAAATCTGGCCCTGCTTAGCCGCGTTGGTGAAGGGTGAATCGGTTTGTTCGACGCGAATATGTATGTGACGGCAGATGAATCGGAGCCCGGAGTTGCGCATCATCGCGCCTGGAAGCAGACCCGCCTCCAGCAAAATCTGGAATCCATTGCAAATGCCAAGAACCAGTCCACCTTTGTTCGCGAATTTTTCCACGGACTTCATCACCGGTGAGAACCGGGCAATCGCCCCGGTGCGCAGATAATCGCCGTAAGAAAATCCGCCGGGCAGAATGATGGAATCGCAATTGTGGAGGTCTTCGGATTGATGCCAGATGAATTCGACCGGCTTTTGCAACACCTTGCCGATGGCGTAAAAGGCATCGTGGTCGCAGTTGGACCCCGGAAAGACTACGACTCCAAATTTCATCATCCACCTCCGGCTAATGGAAAGGGAACAATAATTTTACCACATACACGTAGAAGAGTTGCGGAGCGAGCCAAAGCAGTCGACGGAGTAACAAGAAATTTGCGAGTGAACCGAAAGGCGCCTTCTAACGTTATTTATTCCTTCATTTACGCTTTTTGGTCTGCTTCGCGGCGTGTTTATCGGCTTTGGCCAACTCTCGCCGCTTTTTTCCCGCCCAGCCGTGCTTATTCACCTGGCGCCCGCGCGCGATGCCCAACGAATCAGCAGGCACATTCTCGGTAATCGTGGAACCAGCGCCCACGTAAGCGCCGTCACCGACCTTAACGGGCGCGACAAGGGCCGAATCGCTGCCGATAAAAACGCGGTTACCAATGGTCGTGGGATGCTTGTGAAATCCATCGTAATTGCAGGTGATGGTTCCCGCACCGATGTTGGTCTTGGTCCCAATCTTGGCATCGCCAAGGTAAGTCAAATGCATGGCCTTGGTTCCTTCGCCCACCACGCTCTTTTTGACTTCGACGAAATTCCCGATACGCACTCCACGCTTCAGATGAGTATGACCGCGAAGCCGGGCAAAGGGGCCAATGATCACGTCGGAATCGAGATGGCTTTCCGCGAGGACGCAGTACGGCTCCACGATCACCTCATCGCCAAGCACAACATCATTCAGAACGCTACCCGTCTTGATGACGCACCGGACGCCAATTTTGGTATTGCCCAGTAGCTGGACGCCGGCTTCGATGATGGTGTCCTCACCAGCGATCACGTCAGAATCCACAATCACGGTTTCCGGCAACTGAATCGTGACTCCATCGCGCATAAGGGATTCGCGCTTCCACTCCCGGAAGGTGTGGTCGACGCCGGCAAGATCGGCGCGTGTGTTGCATCCCAAAGTTTCGCGGGAATCGGGAGCAATCTCCGCCAGAACGGTTTCCCCGTTGGCGTTCAGGATGGCGATGGCATCCGTCAAATAAATCTCGTGATGCTTGTTGTTGGGTTTCACCTGTGCGAGTGCCGGCCAGAGTTTGGCAGTAGTGAAGCAGTACATGCTGGAATTGATCTCGTTCAATTCGCGCTGTTCTGGCGTGAGTTGCGACTCTTCAATGATCGCGGCGACGGTGTCGCCCGATTTGCGGAGAATTCGTCCATAGCCGGATGGGTCGGCAAGAACCGCCGTCAGAATAGTCGCCGCGGCATTGCCGTTCTTGTGTTTGGCGAGAAGAGCGCGCAAGGTTTGCGTGCGAACCAGGGGAGCGTCGCCAGGTAAAACAATGACGTACTTCGCAGTGCCGATGGCGCGTTTGGACACCAGCAAAGCGTGTCCGGTGCCGTTCTGCGGTTGCTGTAAAACCGTTTCCACATCCAATGGTTCGCAAATGGCCGTCACTTTTTCCGCTTGATGGCCGATTACGGCAATCGTTTTTTTCGCGCCAAGCGGCTGACAGGCTCGGATCACGTGCTCAAGCAGCGGTCTGCCTCCGGCAGAATGGAGAACTTTCGCCAGGCTGGATTTGAGTCGAGTGCCTTTGCCGGCGGCGAGTATGAGGACAGCAACTTCTTTGTTAGCCATAGGCCAGCATTGTCCCGTGAGAAGGACGGTTTTGACAATGACCGAGTGGGGCGGGAGGAAAGAACGGAAGGTTAGTCGGCAGCGGCAATCAGAGGAGAGGAGTTCAGCATTTCTGGGATGTGCTCTTGCGTGGTGACCTCCCAGGCGGAAGCGTCGGCCAATAGCCGGCTGACCAGTTGGGTGTGTAACGCGTGCCCAGCTTTGCTGGCAACAACGCTGCCTAATAAGGGAAGCCCGACGAGCGCCAAATCTCCGATGAGGTCGAGCGCCTTATGACGGCCGAATTCGTTGGGGAAGCGCAGGGGCCCATTCATGATGCCGTCCTTGGTCAGGACGATGGCATTTTCGAGGGAGCCGCCGCGAATCAGGCCCATCGAGCGGAGGGGAGCAATGTCGCTCTCGAAGCAAAATGTCCGCGCGCGGGAAAGGACGTGGCGAAACGTTTGCGCGTTGACTACCATTTCCACTTCCTGCTGACCGATCTGGGGATGCGGGAAATCGACGTAGCAGCGGACGCGAAACTCGTCAGACGGATAGATGCCAATTCTCCGGCCGTCCTCAACTACCTCAACTGGCTTAAGAACTCTCAGATAACGCCTCTTGCGGCGGAGTTTGCGGATGCCCGCAGCGTCGATTAGCTGCATGAAAGGCTCCGCGGAACCGTCCAAAATCGGCACTTCGATCGCGTCAATGTCGATATAGATGTTGTCGATGCCGCAGGAGTAGATAGCGGCAAGCAAGTGCTCGGTAGTAGAAAGCAAGACACCTTGCTTCATAAGGCTGGTGGCATAACTGACGCGGGCAACATTGGAGCCGTGCGCCTCGATCTGAAACTGGTCGAGATCGACGCGACGGAAGACAATTCCGGTGTCGGCGGGAGCGGGAACGAGACGAACTCTGCTCTGGACTCCAGTGTGAAGACCTACGCCATTGGTCTCCACAGGGCGGTGGATAGTAGTCTGCTGCATCTCTAGTAAGGGTACAGCAAATTGTCAGCCAATCCAGTTGAATTTTATCCTTATTTATCAATAGTTTACGAGGAAAACTAGAGGAAATTAATTTCCCTTGTGTCTTTAGCGCAACATTTCGCCGCTTCGCGTGTCTCTACCGCACCGCGCGCCCGTTTGGCACCATTAATTAGTTGCTGCTTAACCTCCAACTCTTCCGCCCGTCCAATCATCTCAATGCTATACTTCGGCTTTGTTTCTCAATTTAGGATGGTGCAGGATGAATCGTTGGGCTCGCATCGGCATACTGGCAGTTTCGATCCTAATCTTCGGGTGGGTAGGTCTAGGCCACGTATTAGGCCGGACGGCCAACGACAACGCCTACAAGTCACTGTCGGTGTATAGCGAGGTTCTGCAAAAGATACAGCAGGACTACGTAGACGAGCCGAACATGCATCTCGTCGAGGCCGGTTCGCTGCACGGACTGCTGGAGTCCCTTGACTCAGAGTCGAGCTACCTCACTCCACGCGAGTACACCGAGTTCAAGCAGAAGAGTTCCACGCCAAGCACCGGCGAAACCGGGCTGAATCTCAGCAAGCGTTTCGGCTACATCATAGTGACCTCGGTTCTTCCTGATAGCTCGGCCGACAAAGCCGGACTCCACGGTGGCGATATTTTTGAATCCGTGGCGGGTTTCACGACGCGAGAAATGTCCGTGGGACAAGCCCAAAATCTTCTATCCGGGCCGGTAGGGTCGGGAGTAAAGGTTGGGGTAATTCGTCGCGGCAAGACGGACCCCGATGAATTGGAACTGGTACGGACAAAACCAGCTCCTACGAAACTGATTGTGCAGAAAGTCGATAATGACACGATTGCCTTCCGCTTCCCGTCGCTGGAAGCTGGCAGAGCCGAAGAAGTTCGCGCAAAGTTGCAGGAAGCCAGCAAGCAGGGCGTCAATAACGTGATTCTGGACGTTCGCGAGTGCGGCCGTGGGCCGGCCTCCGAAGCGATTGCAATCGCGCGGATGTTTGTTCCCTCTGGCAACTTGACCACCCTGAAGGGTCAAACGGTTCCTGAACAAGTTTTTGCCGCGGACCCGAACAAGGCGATTTGGAAGGGCACCGTTTCCGTGCTGATGGATGGAACGACTACCGGGGCGGCGGAAGTTCTGGCCACCTCAATCGCAAATACCAAGCGTGGCAACCTGGTGGGCGACCGTACGTTTGGCCTTGCCTCCGAACAGAAACTGATCACTTTGGATGATGGTGCGGCGATCATTTTGACGGTCGCCAACTACTACAACGCCGACGGCAAACCCATTCTGGAAGAAGGTGTGACGCCGACAGAAGTGGTTCGCACCGCAGCGAACGCTGCCGATGATGGAGACGATGGCGACGACAGCGCCTCCACCACAAAAGAACCGCAGATGAGCCCGCGCCCGCTGTCTGCGGATGATCCAGTGCTCCACAAAGCGCTGGATATGTTGAAGAACCCGGCCAAGAAAGCCGCCTAATTCGCTCGTGAACAATTTCTCGCCGAGGTTGCGGCGAACTCTACTTTTCTGTCTCTTTGTAATCGCCTGCTCTTTTTTTCTTGCGCTGGGGGGCTGCGACAAGTTCAAGTCTCCCTCCGTTCCGCGAGTTACTCCACCAAAACTGGCGCATCCTTCGGGAAGTCACAATGCGCGCCTGGCCATCATTCTGGATGACGTTGCGGGAGACCCAACCGCCGTGGATGGAATCTTCGCGCTATCCAACAAGCTGACCCTTTCGATTTTGCCCAATCATCCCCGTTCCGCGGAAATTGCCGAGGAAGCACATCACCGCGGCTACGAAGTGATGTTGCATCTGCCCATGGAGTCCGAGGCGAATGAAACACCGGAGGTTCGGCAACTCAGACCGGGAATGACAGCACCTGAGATAGCAGCGGATTTGAACGAGATGCTGCAGACCGTGCCCTTCGCCGCCGGTGTGAACAATCATCAAGGCTCGCGGGCAACATCGGATGCAAAGCTGATGGACGAATTGATGCCGCTGCTTCGCCAGCGCAAATTGTTTTTCATCGACAGTCGCACCACGGCAGCGACGGTGGCGTATGACACGGCGGAGCGCGAAGGTGTGCGCACTGGGTTCCGAAACGTTCCTTTTCTAGACGACGTGCAGGAGCCCGGGGCGATTCGCCAGCAATTGGAACGCGCTATTCACGGAGCCAAAGAAAAAGGCGAGGCCATCGTGATTGGTCACCCGCATCCTGAAACGCTGCGTGTGTTGCGCGAGATGTTGCCGCAAATACAGGCCCAAGGCGTGGAACTGGTGCATGCTTCCGCGTTAGTTCATCTCGCGGCTAGCCATTAAATCCGGCGTTGCACTGTTCCCTTTCTTCGAGGGAAATAAAAGCGCCACGACTAGAAATTGCAGAGCCATGGTCAGAAAACAGAAGATGCTGCCTTCTGGACCGACGCTTCCGCCGGTAAGCCATTTCGCGCCGTGAAGCATGGAGTTGGAAAGATGTCCCTGCATGACGGTGCCGCTGTTGGGTACAGAGAAAAGAAAAGTCTCGCCCCAATCAAAACTGGCGTGCAGGCCGACGGCATACCAGAGGTTTCCCGTACGGTAGAGTGTGAAGCAGAAAAAGAATCCTACGACAACGACGCTGGCCGCGCCCACCACTCCTTCGCCTGGATTCAGAAGGTGTGCGGCACCAAACACAAGAGAGAGCAGAACGGCGGCCGGCCAGAATCCTATGCCGTCCCCAAGAGTAAAGAGTGTGTAGCCGCGAAAGAAAAATTCCTCGAACAAGCCAACAAAAACAAACAGCAGTAAATGGAACGCACCCCAGTGGAGAATCTGACTTCCTTGCAGCGCAAGAGCGCCAAAGGAATACCCGCCAAAGGCGCTGATCAGTCCGATGAGTAAGCAAATTTCCACCAGGCCGAACAAAAATCCCAACCAGAATTTACCGCCCAAAAGGCCTTGTAGCGGAAGACCATATACACCAGCGGAGCGGCGCTCAATGCGTGACATTATCAGCGTCGCTCCAAACACCACAGCGAAGCCGATCAATTCCTGCACGAGTTGCGCTTGGGCGGAGGGCACACCGGGAGCCGGTTTCACGAAAAACCGTAGACCGGTCACGATCAGCGTCCCCAGCAAAATAACAATCACAATGTAAGTCAGTAGGCGCCAGCCGGATCGAACCCCATTTTCACCAATCAGCCAATTCGTTCGTGGAAGCTGCGGCGGAGGGTTAAGGCTTGGCTCTGATATCTGCAGGGGACCTGGTTCGTTTTCCAAAGCAACTCCTTGTGAAGGACAGAGTCTATTATAGGTTTGGCCTACCGAACGCGCGTACCGCGCAATTAATTGGACGAAGCAGGATCAAAAGCGGCGGGCCGTGGAGGCTGAGAAGTTGCGACCGCTTGGAAGTCAGCGGAATCATAACCTATTTGGTGTAGTATGTCGGTTATAGGCGCGCTGTAAGGTCGTTCTAACTCTCATGGCATCCCTTTCGCCATCCCGAACTGCTTTCCCATTGATCGCCGGGCGATTGGCGCTCGATTTCGCCAACACGGCATCCTCCGCGCATCAATTGACGTGGGAAGACTTCATCGCCTTCCTGGCTGGCGCGAAAGTGGTTACCCAAGAGCGCGCCGGTCGACTGAGAAACTTGCTGGATGCCGAACCAGCGGCCGTGGAAGCGGTGCTTGTCAAAATTCTCCGGCTCCGCGCAGCGTTGCTCACCATGTTCGCCAGCGTGGTGCATAAGAAGCCTTCCCCGAAATCGGCGACAGAGCCCATTAACGAGATCCTGCGCATTACGGAAGGGCACGACGAGCTGGTGCAACAGGGTGATGCCTGGCGCCTACAGTACATTGCGCGTGAAGAGGGCCTGGAATGGTTGTTGGCAGCAATTGCGCGTTCCGCTGCGGAATTGCTGGTTGAAGGTCCAGAAGCTCCCATTCGCCGGTGCGCGAATCCCAAGTGCCGCCTGTTTTTCTACGATGATTCACGCACGCATCGACGCCGGTGGTGCTCCATGGCGGTTTGCGGCAACCGGCACAAGGTTGCGGTATTTACACAACGCCGGCGTTAACTAATTGCCACAGTTGATTGATAGGGAGCAGGCTCGAGTTCCTGATTGAGGCTCAGCCTCCCAGCCAAGTATGCTAGTCAGGAGAACCCCAGCCCGGAGTGTAGAGAGGATTTCATGCGGCTCAAATCATTTGCCCGAACTCTAGCTTTCATCACGGTTGGGTCTTCCGTGTTCGCGATTTACCTGGCAGCGCAAACCACGCAAGAGCCCTCCATCGCGGACGCGGCCAGGCAAAATCGCGAGCAGAAAAAGAGCACCGCGAAACCTGGAAGTGTAATTACCAACGACACCTTGAGTCCTGTGACCGCTACGCCTGCTAGGCCCGGTACTCCGTCTTCTCCAGCCACCACTTCTTCCAGCGCTCCTGCAGTCGCGGCTCCGGATGCTGCCATTCCGGCAACCGCATCCACCGACGCAGCGGCAACCAACAGTGCAGCGCAAACCACGCTCTCACCAGAAGATAAGGAAAAGCTCAAAGCAGAAATTGACAACATCAAACAGCAATTGAAAGAGAGCCAGGGACAGGTGGAACTGCTGCAGCGCCTCTATGACCTGGATAAGGACGCTCTGTACTCCAAGCCAGACCCCACTCGGGACACGGCGGGGGTAGAGAAACTTAATTCCGAACTGGATGAATTGAAGCAGAAGCAGGAAGAGTTTGCGAAACTGAAAGCTGAACTCGAGAGCATCGCTCCCAAAGAACTGACTGAGCCTGCGGCCCCCAAACCCTGATCCGATAATTTCAAATTATTTTCCACAGCTTAAAAACAAAATGCCTGCGGCAGTCCACTTTCTCGTTGACTGCTCTCTCGCCTCGCGACAAAATGCCCCGAATTCGTTTTTTTCCATCGGCGAATTTTCCATGCTGCCAGGGGAAGCCCACATCCTACGTGGGCTGGCGGCAAGCTAGAGGGAGGAAATATGGCATTCATGCCTGGTTCTACCGTTCAGTGTGTTAATGCACGGTGTGAAGCACGCGGCCGTTGGGTGAAAGCCGAGCACATTGGTTCGGAGCTTTGTCCGGCCTGTGGCGAGTCTCTCCGCAATGTGCCGCCGCCGCTTATGCCCCGACATCATTTCCGCCCAAGACCTCTTGCCCCGCGCCCGCCCCTGCGTCCCCGGTAAGAAAAAGGCCGGAGTCAATTGACTCCGGCCTCTTGTTTTTTGGGTATTGTGAAACCTCAGCCTTCGACGAGACCTCTTTCCAACATCTCGTCATCGCTCAGCCACAGGTCCGGAATATTCGCTGAACCCAAGCCGCAAGATATCTTCCAGCGCTCCTCGCACTTCTCTCAGCCGGAAATCGACACCGATCCGTTCCAGCAGATCGATGAGTGACTGGGCCCCTTCGGCAAGCATGGCCTTCGGCCGCGCACCAATGCGATCCAGGCGATGATAGGTCACGATGTAGAAGGCACTGAGCCCGGCTCCGTGGCTCACGATGTGGAGAAAACCGCGCGCCCTCGGCTGGCTGGGCGATTTCTTGGCTACTAGTGCTATTCCGTTCGGGAGTGCGCTCATCGCTCGTCTCTCCTTATGGGTTAAGCGAATTAACTGCATCCACTGGTGCTGCCGCAGTTTTCGCATTTGTAGCAGGCCCCGTTTGGTACCATCAACATGCCGCATTCCGAGCAGGTGGGCGCGCCTTCGTGTGCATCCCTTGGCGAATTGTTGAGCGCCGGCTGCGCTGCGATCGGATGCGATGTGCCGGCAGACATTTGTGGCGCATGGTTGAGCCATGGTAAGCGTGCCGATCAGGTACCTTCGGCTGGCGATCCTCCATTCAGCTTCAGATAGTCGGAGGAGAGGAATCGTCCGCCGAGCCAGCGAGCGATGTAGTCGAGCACGGAAGTTGCAAAGCGGATGTTGCTGTTGGCGGTAATGCCGCTCGGCTCAAACCGCGTGTTGACCAGCTTATCGACGAGCACTTTCAGCGGCACTCCGTATTGCAAGCCGATCGAGAGGGTGAGGGCGAGGCCATCCATCACTCCGGACAGCGTGGAGCCTTCCTTGGACATCTTGATGAAAATTTCGCCCGGCCGGCCGTCGGGATACATGCCAACAGTAATATAGCCTTCGTGGCCGCCGACACTGAACTTGTGAGTTACCGACAAGCGCTCGACGGGAAGTTTCTCGCGTTGTGTGCGCGGGAAAAGTTCGCGCTGCTCCGGTTCGGCGGCAGCGGCTTTCTTTTCTTCTTTCTTGTTGCCCGCGGCGCTGAGCGGTTGCGAACGCTTGGAATTATCGCGGTAGATCGCCACAGCCTTCAGCCCCAGCTTCCACGACTCCACGTAGGCATCCATGATGTCTTCAATGGTCGATTCTTCCGGCATGTTGATGGTCTTGCTGATGGCGCCAGAAAGGAACGGTTGCGCCGCAGCCATCATCTTGACGTGACCACGCCACGCGATGCACCGGCCGCCTGTTGTCGCCAAAGAGCAATCAAACACCGGCACATGCTCTTTCTTCATGTAGGGTGCGCCGTCGATCTTGCCGTTCTTGTCGATGTAGCTGACGATTTCGCTGGTCTGCTCTGGGGTATATCCCAGCTTCATCAAAGCTTGGGGCACGGTGTTGTTGACGATCTTGATGACTCCACCGCCGACAAGCTTCTTGTACTTCACCAGAGCCAAGTCCGGCTCGATTCCGGTGGTGTCGCAATCCATCATGAAACCGATTGTTCCGGTTGGAGCCAGCACGGTCACTTGGGAGTTCTTGAATCCGTGCTTCTCTCCCGAGTTCAAGCGCGGAATCCCACGCACCTTGCGCTCCCATGTAAAGCTCAGCCTGGACATGATCGGGCTTGATGCCACGCATGGCGTCTCGATGCATGCGGATCACATCAATCATCGGTTCACGGTTCACGGCGGAAACCGGAGAATGGACCCTTCTTCTCCGCGATGCGCGCGGATTGCGCGTATGCTTCACCGCACATCAGCGCGGTGACTGCGCCGGCAACGTCGCGCCCTTCATCAGAATCGTAAGGCAATGCCATGGACATGAGCAATGCGCCCAGATTGGCGTAGCCCAAACCGAGTGGCCGGAAGTTGTGCGAATTCTCTTCAATCTTCGGCGTGGGATAGCTGGCGTTATCCACCAGGATTTCCTGCGCGGTAATGGTGACATCCACTGCATGCTTGAAGGAATCCACATCAAACTGGCCCTGCGGGTCCGACGATACTTCATCAAATTCAGCGAAGCCAGGTTGCAGGCCGTGTCATCCAGGAACATGTATTCCGAGCACGGATTGCTGGCGTTGATTCGTGCGGTGCTCTTGCAGGTGTGCCAGCGATTGACCGTCGTATCGTATTGCATGCCGGGGTCGCCGCAATGCCAGGTGGAATCGGCGATCTTCTGCAGCAGTTCTTTGGCGCTCAACTTCTCATTGGGCTGGCCATCGTTGACGTTCTTGGTCCACCAGTCGCGATTTTCCTCCACCGCACGCATGAAATCATCGGTAACACGCACGGAATGGTTGGCGTTCTGGAAGAAAATGGAACTGTAGGCTTCGCCGTCGATTGAGGAGTCATATCCCTGCTCGATCAGCACGTGCGCCTTCTTCTCTTCCTTCACTTTGCTTTCGATGAACTCAACGATATCCGGGTGATCGATGTTCAGGATCACCATCTTTGCGGCGCGGCGGGTCTTGCCACCGCTCTTGATTACGCCAGCGAACGCGTCAAAGCCCTTCATGAAGCTCACCGGGCCGGAAGCAATGCCGCCGCCGGACAGGGTTTCGCGGCTGCCACGCAACGTGGAGAAGTTAGTGCCCGTTCCGGAGCCCCATTTGAACAGCATGCCTTCCGTCTTGGTCAAGCCCATGATGGATTCCATGTTGTCCTGGACGGAGTTGATGAAGCAGGCGGAGCATTGCGGCTTGGCCTGAACGCCGACGTTGAACCACACGGGTGAGTTGAAGCTCATCTTCTGCTCGACCAACAAGTGGGTCAGATCGTCGCGGAACGCATCGCGCGAAGCGGTGTTCGCAAAGTAACCGCCCTCTTCGCCCCACCTTACGATCGAGTTCACCACCCGGCCAATCAGTTGCCGCGCCGAATTCTCGCGTTGCGCTGAACCTGGCTTGCCGTGGAAGTACTTGCTGGCGACGATATTGGTTGCGGTCTGCGACCAACTCTTCGGCACCTCGACATCTTCCTGCTTGAAAATCGTTACGCCCTTTTCGTTGCCAATGTGGGCGGTGCGCTTTTCCCATTCGACCACGTCAAATGGCGAGTTCTTTCCGTCGGTGAAATATCGCTCGAACACCAGTCCGCTCGAAACATCCGCGCTCATCGTTTTCTTGGTTGCTTCCATTGTTTTGCCATCCAATACCGTCTTCACCGTCGCCATTCCATTCCTCCCCGCTCCAGGTCCCGTTTTCGTAAGCGAGGAACCTTTAGTTTACTCCCTTGTCGCCCAAGGGTGCGGCGCTCCACTCATGCGCGCCACGCCTCATAATCTGGTTATTTGGAAGCTCCCCAGTCCGAAACTACCGCAAACAGCGAATGCGCTGCCCGTGCCGGTGGTTGGTGCCACACGACCGAACAGCTTTCCTCCGCGACCAACGAATTCCGCGGAGCAATACACTACGCGTTCGTTTTTTACGGTGATTCCGGGTTGGAGCGTGGGTAATGCCGAACCAAGGCAATCCCCGACTCGGTCCGTCTGGCGCTTCCACGTCCCCCGAATCTGGAATCGCAGTATTAATCTGCGCGAGGACTGTGTCAAGAGAAAATCGCAAAATCTAGCTAACTTTTTCTCAAACAGCCTATATCTTGTGGTGCTGTTCCGTTACGTGCGCCACTCCCGCTCTCTTTTCTTCGCTCATTTTTTCTCCTAAACTCTTTTGTGACAATTCTCTATGCGTTTTTCTTCTCAAATTTTTTCTCTGCTTCTGTCTGCCTCCCTTCTTGTGCTTCCTGCTCCCGTTTTCTCCGTGCCAGACGAATCTCCCGCACTCGAAGTTGCAAAAAAGATCTCCGTGCCCGGTGTAAACAACGCCGGAAAGGTCACTGAGCATCTTTACCGTGGCGCACAACCGAACTTGAATGAGCTGCACGAACTGAAAAAATTGGGAGTCACCACCATCATTGATCTTCGTGCGGAATCTTCCGGCACGGCGGAACAGGAGCGAGTGCGCGCTGAATCCCTAGGCATAAAATTCTTGCGGATTCCCATTGGCGGCTTCGCAAATCCAACCAACACAGAGTTGGCCCATTTCTTCCAAGTTGTTCGCGATTCGTCTTCTGAAACAATCTTCGTTCATTGCGAATTTGGGAGAGACCGCACGGGCGTGATGATTGCCGCCTATCGCATCGCGTTTGAAAACTGGGCACCGGAGAAGGCTCTGACTGAAATGATGGATTTCGGCTTTAACCGCCGGTGGCATCCCTCCATGATCACCTTTGTACGCAATCTGCCAAACCGAATACAGGGTGACCCGCAACTGCAAAGGGCTTTGAAGACGAATTAGTAGAACTGTTTGAGGCGGGCCCGGCGCCCAGACCTGCTCACCCAGTACCTTCGTACCATTTGGAACGTGACTCCTGTTTCATATCCTCGCTGAACCTCTTCCTTGTATCTTCCGGTGTAGTCGTTTGGTCCATGGATTCGTGTCTTCGAGAGGCGCAAGTGAACGTTGGCCGTTATCAGATTCAAGAGACGATAGGCACCGGGGCTAACAGCCGCGTAGTTCGCGGCTATGACCCGATGATCGACCGCGCCGTGGCCATTAAGCTTTTCTCGCCGCAACTGGCCCGCGGAGATGCTCGTGCCCGATTCCTTCGCGAAGCGCGCGTTGTGGGTCAGATTTCCCACCCTTCCATCGTCACCCTGCACGACATGGGAATTGAGGAGTCCACTCTGACTCCCTACCTGGTGATGGAGCTCGTTGAAGGGCAATCACTCGAAAAGATTCTTCTCAAGGGGAGCGTTCCCTTTCAGTCAGCTTGCAACTGGTCGGCCCACGTTTCTGTCGCTCTGGCTGTAGCACATCGTCGGGGAATCATTCATGGTGACGTCAAGCCCGCTAATATTTTGATCACCAGCGACAATCGCGTGAAATTGACGGACTTCGGCATGGCTCGACTGGCAAAGCACGACAACGGCGATACATCCCTTTACGGCACTCCAGCCTACTGGTGCCCCGAGCAGATTCACGGCCGGCCACAGGATGCGCGCTCGGACCTTTTCTCCTTGGGCGTAGTGCTCTATGAAATGCTCACAGGGATTTCCCCGTTTGCCGGTGCCTCACTCCAGAATGTCTGCAATCACGTTCTTTCTTCGACTCCGTTGCCCGCCACGCAAAGTAATCCATCTTTACCAGCCGTTATCAATGACGTCCTCTCGGGCTGTCTTGCGAAAGATCCGCTCCATCGCTTCCCTTCTGCCGAGGCGCTTGCGGAGCAATTGTTTCCCTTAGCGCGTCACAAAACTCCCGCGGCCACACAAGTTGCGCCTCCCGAGTCATCCCTGCGCAATCGCGCTGCGCGGCTGTTGCGCTCCGCTTAATATTTTTAGAGGCCTGATTGTGGGAACTGAGTGCGTAGAGGAAAAGTTGCTTCGCTTGGATTTAACTGTGCGGTTTCGCGTTAGTTATTCGTAGCGCAGCGCTTCGACAGGATCG
The DNA here is from genome assembly GCA_963837885.1 of Candidatus Acidiferrales bacterium. Taxonomy (GTDB): domain Bacteria; phylum Acidobacteriota; class Terriglobia; order Acidiferrales; family UBA7541; genus Acidiferrum. Next base: position 52,502 of record CAWIPD010000002.1, read on the forward strand.
AGTTTCGCGGCTTTAAAGGCTGGCCAAACGCCGAAGATAAGTCCGATCGTCACGCTGACAAAAATACCGGTCGCCGCTGCCCAGATAGGTACCACTCCGGGCCATTTCAGTGTCAGGCGAATCAACACTACTAGCAAAGAAACCAGCACTAAGGCGATGAGTCCGCCAACGCCGGTTAACGTCATAGCCTCCAGCAGAAACTGCCAGGTAATATCCTTGCGCTTAGCGCCAATCGCTTTGCGAAGCCCGATTTCGCGTGTCCGCTCCGTCACGCTGACCAGCATAATATTCATCACGCCCACTCCGCCGATCAGCAGCCCAATCCCGCTCAGCACAATCATCGACAAATACACCATCACCATGATGCTGTGAAAGTTGGAAACTTCCTGCTCCGCCGTGGCGATCGAAAAATTATCTTTACCGCCGTAAGGCACATTCCTCCGGCGCTCCAGCACTTCAGTCATCTGGTCTACGGCCTGGTTTAACATTTTTGGATAGGCTTGCGCGCGCATCTGGATTTCATCGGCATCCGGATAAGTTTTCTTGAAGGTGCTGAACGGGATTAGCACGCGCCGGTCTTCATCGCCCATGCCAAATCCACCCTTGGGTTTCTCGACGACACCAATTACCTTGAAATCGGTGCCGTCGATCATCACGTCTTTGCCGATTGGATGGCCTTCCGGAAACAGCACAGGAGCGACGTTTTGCCCCAGCATCACAACTTTTTCTTTGTGCAGATCATCGCCTTCGCCAATGAACCGTCCTTCCAGCGTGGCGGCGTTGGCATACACTTCCCCAAAGTTTGGCTGTACGCCTCGGAAGTCAATTCCGGTAACTTCCCCATCCTTGGTCCGCACCGCGTGTTCATGCTGCCAGTTCGTCTCTATGAATACGGTTACATCCTTGATGGCCGGACATTGCTCTTTCAAGGCGATGGCGTCTTCGATCGTCAGTGGCTTGCGTTGTTGTTCCTCCAACGGCGGCGGCCCACCATGACGGCCCTGGTCCCACTTGGTGATAAAGGCGGTGTCTGCGCCGTACTGATTGATGCTTTCCTGAATTTGATTATCAAAACCTGTAAGCAGCGCAGCCACAAGCATGATCACACTGACGCCCAGCACCACGCCGAAGACGGTCAGTGCGCTGCGCAGTTTGTGGGTGCGCAGAGTGTCCAAGGCCTGCCTGAGATTTTCGCCGTATGCCTGTGCCATTGGTTCCTTTATCCGTCCGCCCGAAGCGCTTCAATGGGGTCCAGTTTTGCTGCCCTCATCGCCGGAAAAATTCCAAAGAATAGTCCCACGGCGGTCGAGAGAATCAAGGAGAGGATGACCGCGCCGATGGGTGTCTGCATCGGAAACGAAAAGACCGTCTTGATGAAGAAGACGGCAGCGTACGCTGCGAGTATTCCAAGAAATCCACCCGTGGCTGCCAACACCGAGGATTCCGTCAGAAATTGGAGCAAAATATGATTCTTGCGCGCTCCCAGCGAACGCCTCAGGCCAATCTCCCTGGTACGTTCTGTGACACTGGCCAGCATGATGTTCATGATCACAATGCCACCGACGACGAGAAAAATACTTACCAGCGACATTGCAACGAACGCAATATTTTTTGTCAGGTCGTGCCACAACTGCATGATGGAATCGGAGCCGAGGATGGCGAAATTGTCAGGATTGTCATACGGAATGTGGCGCCAAGCCCGAAACAGCATGCGGGCTTCATCCTTGCTGGCTTCCACCAACTCCGCCGAAGGCGCCTGCACAAAGATGGTGACCCAATCCTCTTCTCGATGCCACCCTTTGCGGTAGGTGTTGATCGGCATAATCATGTAATTGTCTTGCGATTCTCCGAAGGCCGTTCCCAGGGCCTCAGCTACGCCGATAATCTCGTAGGTGTGGGTCTGTACCCGAATCGTCTTGCCGATCGGATCGGTATTTGGAAAAAACTTCTTCACCAGGTCAGGACCGACAAAGACCACGTCGGAGCGGTGTTCATCATCTCCGGGAGTTATGAATCGTCCCTGCGCGATACCCATATTGCGGATGTCCGCAAAATTCGGCGTGGCCCCCATCATGTTGGTGTTTTCCATCGTGAGGTTCCCGCTGCGAACCTGTACGTTGCGGTCCTCCTCGGCACCAACAGCCGCGGCAAGTTTCATACTGTCGCGAAGCCGTTCGTAGTCTTCCATGCTCACCAGCGGACGCTTTTGCGCTTTGATCCATTCGTCACGGCTCGTGATAATGCCGAAACGGTCGACGATGTATACGTTGGAACCCAGGTTCGCCACTTTGTCGGCAACGTACCAGTTCAGTCCCTGAATGACGCTCATGACCACGATCAGAACCGCTACGGCGAGAATCACTCCCAAGAGCGTGAGGAAGCTACGCAGTTTATGCGCGCGCAAAGCGTCCAGGGCCAGTTTCAGAGTCTCGCTGAAGGTGACCCACCCGGCCTTTATCCCGCGCGCCCTCTCCGGAGACACAAATCCCCCAACGGCCAAGGGCCGCACATTTGCTAATTTGTCGATTGGGGTGACACCCACAGACAGCTCCTACCTAATTAAGACGCAGGACTATGCTAAAACGTTCCCTTAGTAAGACGCATCTCAAGCTGCTTTTCTTTCATCTACTTGTCTTATACTCTTGGCTCTTAAGAGTGTAGCTTAACAGGCATGCTTCCGATGGGACTTAGGTCAAATCAGTCGCTTCTCTCGCTTAACCGCTATTGGTCTAAGAATCCGGTTAGTGTTATGACTCCCTATAGGATCGGTCTTACGTGATGCTGGCAAAGCTCACTTCCTCTCCACAAGTCGCCCTAATTACTGTAATTGCAGGACTTTGCGCGGCATTCCCTGCTTGCTACGCGTCGCTGGGGCAAGAGAAGACGGTCGACAGTGCACTATCAAATGGCAGTCAGCGTACAGATGGAATTGCTCGGGTGATAGCGAATCAGAAGCTCATGGAGAGCAATCTTGACCTATTCGAACGCACCCAGAAAATCGAAATTCGGAAGTTGGGAACAGAAGCAACCCCCCCGGAGGTTAAGGTGCTCCGACTCTTCCCCTGCGGCGCAGCGGTAACCAAGCTTCCTCTTTCCACCGCTGGCGAGCCAATCAGTCCGCAGAGTTACCGTGCGGATCTTGAAAAGCTGGCAAAGTATCTTGCCTGGATTGTGCAGGAGGGTTCAGCACAGCGAGAAGCCTATGCCAAGGCGGAGCACAAGCGCAAAGAGCGTTTCGACTTGATCGATTCTACTCAGGATGCCTTTTTATTTACGCGCGACGGAACGGATCAGCGCGGTGATCGAACACTGGTGAAATACCTCCTGAAGCCCAATCCTGCGTTCAAGCCAACCACGCGCAACGCCATGATTTTCAGCAAAGTCAGTGGCATCGTTTGGATTGATGAGCAATCCGGCGAGCTGGCGAAGATCGAGGGCTCGGTAACCGAAGACATCTCCATTGCCATGTTTCTGGCCAAAGTTTACAAGGGCAGTCACTTCATGCAGGAGCGCTACGAATTTTTTCCCGGCGTATGGTTCCCTAGCTACGAACAGTATGATTTTGATGGCCGCAAGTTTCTGCTTCCTTTTTCAATTCACGAGCGCACCTTCTACTCCAACTACAAGAAAGTGGGGCCGCCCTCCGAAGCAATTACAGTGGTCCGTGCTGAACTAGACAAACTCCCTTCCCAATGAAAATTGAAGTGAAACTTGTCTTGCTAAAATGGGTTATAGAGTACTAGTCCCACCCAGCGGGCTCGGAGGTCTCATGGTCCGATGTCTATTTACCGCAGTTCTCGCATTACTGGCGATAGGTAATCCCTGCGCCGCTCAGTCCAGCTCCGCTGCAACAACTGCCGATCCATCCCAGACTAGCCCACCGGCTTCCAGTGACACCAATTCCAAGACTTCTGCCGCCAAAAAAGTCTGGACCAACGACAATCTGGCGCACGCGGGAGGTAAGGTCTCTGTCGTGGGAGATAACCGCAACCAGAAATACACTGTAACGCCCGCCAAACCGGCTGATCCCGCGACCGTCTCCAAAATTCGTGAGAATCTGAAAAAACTGCAAACGCAACTCGACGGGATCAATCAGCAATTGTCGGCACTGAAGGATTTTCAAGAGGGCGAGACGGTGACTAAGAGTAGTGATGACATTCCCCAGGGTTATACGCGCGTTCCGGTAAACCAGCAGATACCCGTACTGCAGGAAAAAAAGAAAAAGTTGGAAGCGCAGATCGATGAACTGCTCGACGAAGCCAGAAAAAAAGGAATCGAGCCTGGCCAACTGCGCTGAAAGACAGGTGATCCAATGAACGTGCCTCGTGTAAGCCTCCTCCTGCTGCTCTGTTTAGTTCCCTTGGCCGCACGCGCACAGGATAGCGGCGCACCCGCGACAAGTGGCTCAACCCCTGCTGCCAAGCCTGCTGTGACTCCTGCCGCTCAGCCCACTCCTGACAAATCAAAATCTGCCGCCTCCACGGAAACTAAAAAGTCAAAGAAAGTTTGGACCAACGATGAGATCAAATCGGTAAAAGGCGGCGTTTCCGTTGTAGGGGATGATGACTCTTCTTTGCGTGATTCCGATAGCCAGGAATCCAATCAGGACTACCGTGGAAAAAGCCTGCACCAGCAGCAGGTCAACAACTATCGCGCGCAAATTCAAGATATGCAGCGGCAAATCGACGCGGTCGACCAGCGGATCAGTCAGCTAAAGAACTTTAAGGGCGAGAACACCGCGCCATCGGGTGGAATCAATCCCAACCAGGGTTACAACATGGTTCCTCTGGAAGATCAGGTTAAGCAATTGGAAGAAAGAAAAAAGCAGCTAAAGGCCCGGATTGAAGACCTGGAAAATGACGCCAAGAAAAACGGTATTTCGCCCGGAGAGCTTCGTTAACCACTGCGTTCGGCATCAATTGTGGGGTTCAGATGGCGTGACTCGCCGAAAGAAACAGCGTCAGGTAGCTCTTTAGATTTTGTGTAATCAGGAAATTTTCTTTTACGTGCTCGTGCCCATTTTCGCCTAGACGAGTGGCAATCTCCGGATGCGATAGCAAAAACCGGATTTGATACGCGGTGCCTTCTACAGAATGGGTCAGCAACCCAGTGTGCCGGTGAATTACCTGCGTGGGAATTCCTCCCACCGCCGAAGCCACAACGGGTTTCCTCTTCCACAATGCTTCGGATACGGTCAGCCCGAATCCTTCGCGCAGGCTTTTTTGAATCACGATGGTGGATGCGCGCTGCAATGCGTTAACTTCCAAAGGCGCCCACGCCGGCAATTCGAGAATTTTTATGTCGGAGTCCCCATTGGCCGCTTCGCGCACTTCCGCTAAGACCGCAGCACCCTCGGGGTCATCGGAAGCGCCACCACCCGCAAGAACCAATTGGCAGTCGAAATAGCGCTTCACGATCCTGTAGGCACGCACCACGCCGACAGGATCTTTCAATCGGTCGAAGCGGGATATTTGCGTCAGGATTGGCCGCAGCGGATCGATATCGTAGCGCGAAAGCACTTCCGCAATGAACTCCGGCGGCAAATCGCGATTTTTTTCAGCGAGTGGATCAATCGACGGATAAAAAAGGTATTGCGGTATAGGCAGCCGCCTGGCGAATTCCGGCGAAGAAAATATCGAGCCATCGAAACGCGCGACATACTTCTCCAGGAAATTCCATACCGGCAAATTTGGGTGCGACAGGTCAATATGGCATCGCCAGATCCAGTGATTTTTTCCGCTCTTGCGGTCGTCGATTAATCCCAACGGCTGCGGGTCATGAATCACTACAAATTCCGCGTCCAGGGGAAGCCGGCGAAGGTTTCTCTCCTGGTATTGCTCGAATATCTCGAAGTCGGCGGAGTTGGCATGGTAGGGAGCGCCGTGCAACGCGTTGTGAAACGCCTTTGTGACCTGGTAAAAATCTTCGCCGCCCTTGATCACGTCCCAGCGAATCGGGATGCCCAGGTCTTCGGCCAGTGGTACGAGTCGGTTCAGGATTTCTGCGACTCCACCGCCAACCGCGGTGGAATTCACCATTTCCACGCTTCGCCCGTGCAAAGGGCGCGCCAAGGCGCGCAACTCTTCGATTTCGCCCAACCCAATTACCGCCTCGTAATCTCCCAGAGGGATTCGGCTAGCAGTTTGCACTTCGGTCATGTTTTCTCCCTTCGCGGTCCACGAGTCGTAATAGTTTTGCGCGCGCACTGTCTAAGGTGTTGGTGTAGATGTCGATGCGATTCACGCTTTCCGCCAGCTTCAACAGGCCGAGGCCGTTGGCAAGCCAATGAGAAAAATCATTGGTGCGTAGCTGAAGCCGCAACCGCGAGGAGATAAAGTGAAAATAGAAGCTGGAATGGCTGAGACGGCTGACTCCGCTTCGAAATTCTTCAAGCGTTGAAGCGTGAAAATCGAGAGGAAGTGTTACATCCAGGTTTTCGCAGAAGTAGAATGGCTCCAGAGCCGATTGCTCGGCAAATTGCGGATTTCCCGCGCAAAATTCTCGCACGACCCGGCACAAATCTTCCCTGAGTGCGGCGATCGAAGCATAATCGCGAATATCCAACGCCGCGAGTTGTTCTGCCAGTTCGTCGCGATTGGCTTCGGCCAGAACCCACTGGGCAAAATCGTTGGAGAAACCCTCGGTGAGGAAATGATGACTGCCGAGAGTTTGAAACGTATGGTGGAAGATGGAGGCATCGCTGCACTGCTCCAACCCCCTCAACAATTCCGCCAGCGTACCGGCGGAAAGATTCCCGATCCGCGTCAAGTGCGACACTGTAAAAAATTGGAAAGGGCCTTCGACAGTTGTTTCCACGCTCATGGCTTCCTCACATGCAAAGTCTTTTGTGTTTCAGCTTGAATTTGATGTCTCACGAGCTGGATGGAACTTCGCGGCGTTCCGGCATTTCCACTCTTATTTCGGTAAGATCGGAAAGCAAATTTGCCGCCCAACGGTAAATGTTGTGCTCGTCCACTACTTTCCTCATCCGCGACATTTGCGTCTCTTGTTGCTCTTCGGTCATGTCCAGGGCTTGATGAATGGCCTCGGCCACTTGCTGCGTGTCGTAAGGATTCACGAGTAAAGCGTCGGTAAGTTCGTTCGCCGCACCAGCAAAAGAACTCAAGATCAATACTCCTCGTTCATCTTCTCGGGCGGCAATGAACTCCTTGGCTACCAAATTCATCCCGTCATGCAATGAGGTCACCAGGCACAATGAAGCGGCGCGGTAATATCGCCCGATTTCCTCGTGGGTGTGGTGTCGCTTCAGCAGCACAATGGGTTTCCACATTCCCTGCTGAAAGCGATTGTTGATTCGCTCCACTTCCGCCGTGACATCGTTCAGAAACTGCTTGTAACTGGGAATATCGGTCCGGCTCGGGGCGGCGATTTGAATAAACGAAAAGCGCTTGCGGTACTCCGGGTACAACTCCAGGAATCGTTCGATGCCGCGAAAGCGTTCGATAATTCCTTTGGTGTAATCCAACCGGTCCACGCCAACACCCAGCAGCGAGGCTTCAATGCCAAGTTCCGCGCACAGTGCCGCGCGCTCTTCTCCCGAGCTTCGATGCGCGTAAATGGGCAAGCTTTGCGGAAACGCAACACTGATCGGGTAGGGGCGCACTCGTGTGACATGGCCTTGCCGATTAACGGCGAAACGGTCCCACTCCGTCAGCGCTTCCAAGGCGTGGTCTACAGTTTCCAGAAAATTATTGCAGTGGGTCTGGATGTGAAAACCGATCAGATCCGCTCCTAACAATCCTTCGACCAGCTCTCTTTGCCACGGGCATATGCCGAACACTTCGGGATTGGGCCAGGGAATGTGCCAGAAAATCGCCACCGCCGCATCGGGCCGCGCTTCTTTCACCATCTTCGGAAGCAACGCGAAATGATAATCCTGCGCCAGCAGAATCGGGGACTGGGTTCCTTCCATCTCCTGCAATACCGCGTCCGCAAACCGGCGATTCACTTTCTGGTAGTAGTTCCAGTCTTCCATTCTGAAAATCGGCCGGGTATGGGCGATATGACATAGCGGCCAAAGACCCTCATTGGCAAATCCCGAGTAATAACCGTGCTCCTCCTCTTTGTCGAGCCAGACACGCCGCAAGGTGTAAGCGGGCCGATCGGGAGGTACTTCGATGCGATCGTTTGCATCCACAACAAAGCGGTCCGCATTGCCAGAGCCGTTAGCGATCCAGGTTCCGTTGCAGGCGAGCAGCACTGGTTCGAGTGCTGTGACCAGACCGCTTGCAGGCACGATCACTTCAATCGAATTCCCATCCTTCCCTTGCACATGCATGTACGGCTCTCGGTTAGAGACGACGAATAACGGCTTGTCTCCCAGTTTCTTTCGCAAACTCACTCGCAGACGTTCCGCGGTCCACACTGCGGATTGTGAATCGCGCAATACGGCCTCGGCCATGGCCGCTGCCCTTGCCGATTGCAGCGCATTGGCCAGATGTTTTGCTTCAGCGTGAATTTGTTCGAACATGTCTCCTTTGGGCAGTGCGGTACTGGTCTCGGAGGAATCACCGCGCAGGGTTTTTAACCAGTTCGCAGTTTTGGCGAGTGGCGCAGTTAAATTGGTTCGGACCAATAGAAATGCCAGAGAGGTGATCAGGATGGTCTGAATCAATGCAGTCAGCAGCGAATCTCGAAGCGACAGTTTTAATCGTTCATTGATGTAACTCGTGTCATGAACGACGATCAGCGCGCCACTCGGTTCTCCGTTCCGATGCAATGGCAACGCGTAGACATGAAAGGCGTCTTCCTTGACGCTCACAAATTCAGCTACTCCGGCATTCGCTTTGACAGCTCGCACCGCGGCGGGCGGTTGTGATTGAAAATAGGCCTGCAGACCGGGGGTTATGGCGACCACCGACCCTGACTGGTCGTAAACCGCCAGACCGCGAAGGTGTTCCCTTTGGCCAAAACGAGCCACAATGCGTTGCACGTTCCGGTTGGTTGTCTGACCGTTTGCCGACTCAATGCTGTCCTGGAGGCTGTCGGCCAGGGTAGCGGCACGACGGGTCAGGTCGTTACGCAGATTTCGGCGTTCTGTTTGGATTTGATAGAAGGAATACAACAGAGAAACGCAGATCACGCTGATTGCGAGCGGAAGCACAATTTTCAGTGTTGTTCGCAACCGGTTCCTCCAGGCTGAGTCGGAGAATTTTGTAGATCAGCAAGTACCCCTGGGGCTCGCTGCATGTCCTTGCTACTTCCAGAATTTTCGTTTCAGGAACATTACATTTTCCGGTATCTGGATAGAGATTGAGATCAGGCAATCCCTGAGCTGGAGCTGGGAAACCCTTGAGTGCAGGGAAACAGGCAAGGATTCAGGATGAACCAAGAAAAGTACAATTAGCGAGCAATTCAGCTAAGGCACGAATTGCGCCAAACCTTCCAACATTTTATAGTCTCGTAATCTTTGATGATTCTGACGTTTAGCCGAGGTTATCGATCGCCTATGTCTGTCAGAAGTCTGTTTATCGTGTAAAATTCGCCCACGCTTCCGGTAGAGATTGCTCAAGAAGTGCGGAACTCATTCATTGTGTCGTGGACCCGATGACTAAAAGCGAGGAGAACAAAACGGATCGCCGCGGTTTTCTGAGGCGAACTGCAATTGTCGGTGTGGCTACCACCGGCGTGGCCGCAACGGTGAATAGTGTCTTCCCCTCGCTTGTACCGGAGACGTCCGTATTCGAGACCAACCGCAGCCTGTGGGCACAGGCTCTGCCCCAAGCAAATCTCCCTTTGCAGAAGGACATCGAAGTGGATGTCGCCGTGATTGGGGGAGGCTTTACCGGCCTTTCCGCAGCGTATTATCTAAAGAAAAACAGCGAGCCCGATCGTGTCGCTCTACTCGAGGCGGTGCGTTGCGGTAATGGCGCCTCCGGCCGAAACGGGGCAATGCTCCTCACTGCAACAGAAGACCGCTATATGGAATGGAGTGGGGATCCAAGTCTCGACAAACGCATTTACGATCTTACCGCGGACAATGCTCGACGCCTGCTGGCACTCTCCGCGCAGATCAACTGTGATGCCGAGATAGAGATCAATGGCGCGCTTCAGATGTGCAATACAAAAGAGATCGCCAAACTCGCCCACGAGTACGCTGAAAAAGCGCAACGTGCCGGAATCCCATGTGAGTTCTGGGACCAGCAGAAAATTGCTTCTGTCGTCGGCACTTCTGCCTACCCAGCAGCGCTGTACGATCCAAATTCGGGTCAAGTGCACCCCGGTAAATTGGTAAGAATGTTCAAGCGGGCTGCGGAATTATCTGGCGTGGAAATTTACGACCAATCACCGGTAGTCCATATGGAAGAGGGTGAGTTCGCTGTGATCACACTCGCAAATGGAAAAACCGTTCGTGCCCGAAATGTGATTCTTGCCACCAATGCGTACAGTTCGAAATTGGGCTATTTGCGTCGAGCAGTTACTCCTGTTTTCGACTACGTCGCGGTCACCGCTCCCCTTCAAGCTGAACGCTTGGCGGAGATTGGCTGGAATCGTCGGATTCCCTTCAACGACTCGCGCACCGAAGTTTTCTACCTCGGCCTGACCAAAGACAATCGCGTGCACATCGGCGGGGGACACGTCGACTACGTGTTCAACAATGGCTTGGCGGAGCCGTCCAACTCGGAAAGACGATTCACGGCGCTTCGCGAGGAGTTGGGGCGCATCTATCCGGGCTTGGCGTCGGAGCCATTTGAAGTTTGTTGGAGCGGTGCCGTGGACATGTCCCTCGACCAGACACCCTCTGTGGGGCAATTCGGGAAACATGACAATCTCTTCTACGCGATTGGCTTTTCCGGGCACGGCGTAAATCTCACTTCGGTCTTCGGTCGAATCTTAGCGGACCTGGTTCACGGGAAGACTGCCGAATGGGCTTGGCTACCGTATCTAAATCGACTGCCTCTTTACACCCCGAATGAACCGTTCCGTTGGGCAGGCGTCCAGGCAGCTTTGGGCTATTACCGGATGACCGACCCCAAGTGACGTGGAAGTAAGGGCAATCCAGATTAATAAGGCGAGAGATTTACTGCTGACAGGGATCGACCGCGACCGTGCCAAAAATTCTTGACGGAGGCACGGGTCGCGGACATTCCCGTTGGTTCAGAGTGTGTGATGCACTGGGAAATGGAGTTTGGGCCATTTACGCCAAATGCAACTCCCGGTGAGTACTTGGGGAACCCAGCGAGAGCAGGAGCACACCGCAATAAGGTGGTGCAATCTCTCAAAATCGTCAAACGAACTCTTCGTCGTCCATGTATCAACAATTAAACTACTTAAGCTCTTTAACTTAGGGCTTTCCATCAACCGGATTCTTAGTGTAGTATTTCTCCTCAAGTTGGGCCCCCAGACAAGGTGCGCATGCAATTCAGCTCTTCAACTACGCGCAACAGGCAGTACCGGTTCGGATTGTTCGAGGTGGACCTCGACCAAGGTACCCTTACTCGCCAGGGAATTCCCGTTAAGCTGCAAGAACAGCCATTCCGCATCTTGGCTCTGCTCTTGGAAGCACAAGGCGAAGTGCTCTCGCGCGACGACCTCCGAAAGAAGCTCTGGCCCGAAGGAACGTTCGTTGAATTTGATGGCAGTTTAAATACGGCGCTGATGAAGTTGCGCGCCGCCCTAAACGACAACGCCGAAAATCCTGTCTTTATAGAAACCGTACCGCGCAAAGGCTACCGATTCATTGCACCGGTCATCGTGTCGCGCGTCGAGCCGCCGGCAGTGTCCACTGCCGTTCGGGTCACGAATGACGGTCAGCCTGTGGAAGACTTCGACCTGGGTGGAGACCTTGGCGCGCCGCCAAGGTTGCCACAATCGAAGCAACAGCACTCCCACAAAGGCGTTTACCTGAATTGGTGGCAAGCTACGGCGATTTTGCTTGGGCTCTTCGCGATAGTCGTTTATGCGGGTTGGCCCAAACAGCAACCTCGCGTTCTTGCTGTTCGGCAACTGACTCATTCGGGACAAGTGGACCCTTGGGGAAAACTCGTTACCGACGGCAGCCGCATCTATTTTGTTATCCGCGACGTAAGCGGATGGAACCTGATGCAAACTTCGGTGGAAGGGGGTAGCTCGCAAAAAACTCCCACGCCGTTTGACAACACCCGGATTTTTGATCTTTCCCCTGATCATTCTCAATTTTTGATTGGGCAACTCACTCATCGTGGCGAAGCAAGCCCCTTATGGCTCTGGCCAGTGCAGGGCGGTGCACCGCGCCGCGTTGGCGAGGTGATGGCGGAAGAAGCAGTATGGTCTCCCAAGGGGGATCAGATTGCTCTCCTGGATGGTGAGAGCATAAAAATTTCGCCCACCGAGGGAGGCCCACCGAAGGAAATCGCCCGCTTCCACCCTGCTCCTCACTCCCTGGTTTGGTCACCCGACGGAAAGAGACTGCGGTTCACTCAGATGGAGCCATCTCAAGGCACCGATTCAATGTGGGAGATCGCCGTTGATGGCTCTGCGCTCCGTCGCGTGTTGCCCGAGGAACAACGTGGACCTCACGAAGGAAGCGGCACCTGGTTGGCTGGTGGAAAATATTTCGCATTCTCTTCTGGCGTCGATCTTCGTGCGAGCCTTGCCGTGGACGCGCGGGCGAGTCTCTGGCTGATGCAGGAACAAGAGGGATTGTTATCGCGGACATCCAACCCTATCCAGCTAACTACCGGACCGATTGCATTTGATCATCCCGTCGCTTTGCCCGCCGCCAGCCGTGTATTTGCGATTGGCTCGCAAAGCGAATATCAATTGCTCCGCATTGACCCCAAGACTTCCACCAAAACAGCAATGCTCACCGAGTCTGGGGCCACGGACATCGATTTTTCTCTCGATGGTCAGTGGGTTGTTTATGCCGCCAGAGAAAGCGGCACACTGTGGAAGAGCCGATTGGATGGTAGTGGAAGACTGGAACTCACCGCAAAAGCCACCGGCGCCTTCGCCCCCGCTTGGTCTCCCGATGAAAAGCAGATTCTGTTTACGGGCTTCCTCCTCGATAAACAACCGCGACTCTACGTCGTCTCCTCGAAGGGTGGAACTCCTAAACCAGTTCTTCCAACAAACAATAAATGGGCTTCGGTCTCCGGCGATTGGAAAACGGACGGCCGCCAGATTGTGATGGACGTTCAGGATACCGAAACCTCTGCGGAACCAAATATCCGCATCCTCGATTTGGAGACAAACTCGCTAACCGAATTGGAGGGCTCAGCAGGATTGGTCGAGCCCACATGGTCTTCTGACGGGCGTTATATCGCCGCGCTTCATCCTAAGAAGAAGCAAGTGTGGTTGTATGACTGCCAATCCAAGAAGTGGTCGGTGTTGGCCGACGCAAACTTTCCCTCCGCGTTGCGCTGGTCTCCCGGGGGAGATGCCCTCTATTTCCAGGACGTTGACGAATTGGAGCAATCGGTGTTTCGCGTCAGTATGGCCACCAAGGAAGTGGAACGCGTTACGGGATTTGGCGATCTACTGAGCTTCGGCGCGAGTCGTTGTATTTTTACTGGCCTCAGTCCGGATGGCTCGGTGTACGTAACCGTGGATCATGGTGGTGTCGACGTCTATTCCGTCGATCTCCAATTGCCGTAACCTCTCCTCGATCGTCAAATATTTCGTTCCCCCTAACTGCTGCATCGCGGCTGTACCGAGTGGCAGGTTTCGATTGAGACACAAGTGCGCGAAACTTGGCATTCGAAACAAGCTTGGAGGTTAGACAATTGGTTAGGTACATTGCAGAGGGAGCATACCTGATGCATCGCAAATTTCTTTTTGCCTCCATACTCGGCGCCGTAATGCTGTTTGCACACGTCTTGTCCGCGCAAGCACCCAAAAAAGGTGGCACCAGCTTAACCGGTACGGTGCTCGGTGTGGACGGCAAGCCGGTCGCCAATGCCGCGGTTAGTTGCGAGACTTCGGGCGGTCTCTCTCCTCATGCTGTGCACACGGATGCAAAAGGAAAATTCGTAATCACTGGCCTCAAACAGGATAGCTACGACCTGCGCGCCTCCGCGAATGGCGCCAACTCCGATTGGCACCGCAATATCCCGGTAAGAAGGGGGCAGACCAAAGAGGTGACTCTGCGACTGCTTAGCGCTGCTTCGTCGCCTTCGCCTGTGCCTGTAAAGCAGTTGGAAGCTACGCCTCAATAATAGCCAGCTAGACCTGCCACCCACGCGTCAGGACGATGGCCCAAGACGTTCCTCGCAGCTATTAGTAAGAAAACAAACAGAGATAGCCCATATAGCGCATCCGTACCACGACCCGCGTACCCCATTCTTTGGGGCCATCGGCCCATTGAGCAGTCTTCTTCAGCACTCTATCCTTGCGTCAGTGGGTTGGGGGCCGCGCGGGGACAGCGGTCCCGCAAGGGGCCGTGTGCGAGCTTCCCAACCCGCCAAATTCCCTTCATCGCCAGCTCTCTGCGTTTCTCCTCCATAAGTGACTTCTTTTTATAACTTTACGGTCCAGCCGCTATGAGCCTCCTTCAGCGCGGCGGTAATGCTCAATGGAAGGCCAATCGTTGGGTCACAACCTCCTTCTCGGCGATCCTAACTTGTAGGAGAATACCCCTGATGATTCGCTTCTGGTCCCTCCGCCCCCAGGTTCTGGCACTTTGCTCGGTCTTACCTCTCGCTGCGGCCCCGGTCATTGAACCGCCTCCCCAGTACCTGGGCCATCCTACCCTGCGCGGCGAGACAGTTCGCGCGTTCGACAGCTACGTCGCCACCACGGAAAAGAAGAATGCCGCCAGTTTGACCGGCGGAAATTATCTCTGGGTGGATGAGTTGCCGGAAGCCGACAGGCGAGCGGCATACGATAAATTGAAACGTGGCGAAGTCCTCATGCAGCGCGTCAATCCATCGGACACGCGCGCAGAAATTCCGGGGGGCATGGTGCACGATTGGGAGGGCCTGGTCTTTATTCCCGGAACGAAATTGCAAGAGGTCTTGGCTCTGCTACAGGATTACGATCATCAATCCACGTACTTCGCGCCAGATGTGGAGAGGTCCCGCATTGAAGAACACACCGGTGATCACTACCGTGTTTTCTTGCGGTTCCGCAGGACAAATGTAGTTACAGTGGTTTTAAATACTGAACATGACATCAATTACTTCCGCGATTCTTCCACTCAGGAGCATAGCCGCAGTTCCGCGATCCGAATCTCTGAAGTAGACAATCCGGGCGGCAAGTCTGAAAAAGAAATTCCATCGGGCAAGGATGACGGCTTCTTGTGGCGTATGGAAACCTGGTGGCGCATCCAGGAAAAAGATGGCGGAGTCTATGTCCAGAACCAGACAGTGTCGCTCACCCGTGACATCCCCAGCGGGCTTTCCTGGGCCGTTGAGCCGTTTGTGACCGCCATCCCTAAAGAATCCATGGAATTTACACTCGGAGCAATCCGTCGAACGGTCCTTAGTCGAACGGTCCTTAGCAAAACAAAATCTAGCTAGAGTCTTTCGCCCTTTACGGAACTGCTTTCCGAAAGGCAATCAACATAATTGCCTCGGACGTTAGCAGCGGGTGCAACCAGCTCGTTGATTTCCGTTCACCAATCGGCACCAACACGACTTGCTCTGCCCATTCCGCAAAAAGACCATAAGAATCGTACACGCTATACGAGTAAAAAAGTCCATCCCCTTCGGAAATCTGGTAGCGCTTTCCGCGGGTCCGGACATAGTCAAACGCTTTCCAAAGTCTCACCTTGTAAAGAATGAATTTGAACCAACGCGCGGGTAGGGAGCCTTGACCAAAACGGTTGACGTCCGAAATTATTACCATCTTACTTGCTACTCGCATCATCTCCCGTACGACGGCGGTAGGATTGGGAACATGATGGAGCATGCTGATTTCACAAACCGCGTCAAAACTCTCATCCATAAATGGCAACAGTTCTCCCGTGCCATTGACCAGCGCCGCGCTCCTTTGGACACCTGCATCGATCGCCTGCCTGAGCAAGCCTGCAACCGGTTCGATCCCGCATATCAACGCGCCGGGCAATCCAGATGCCAATTCAGGCAATCCGCGTCCCGTCGCGGAGCCGACATCCAGCAAGCTTCGGACATTCATGAAACGAAGCATGGCCAAAATGAATTCGATCGAATTCGCATCTCCAGCACTTTCATTGGCATGCATCAAATCATAACGATCTGCCGTTTCCGTGTAGTATTGGCGCTGGATTCTGGTCGCGTTTCGCGAAGATGAGCTCAAGGCTGTTATTACTCCCGCGCAGTCAGGATGAATCAATCATTACACGATTTCAAGCGGACCAGTTGCAGAGAAATCCGCGCAAAGTAACCGCGCATCGAACTGTGGCAGATAGGCGAAATCTGGGACGAATTCCAGAAATATATTCCTGCTCACCGGTAAAACGGGCACGCAGCTACTTTCGAATATCCGCTGTTTCGCTTAAGGCCATTCTCAGTTGTTCGACTTGTGCTTTTCCCATGAGCTCACTACGCGCAGCTTCAAACTGTTTCCAGCCAATGCCGGAGACTCATGAATTCTCGAATCGAGCGGCGAAGTTCCATCTCCTTCTGGCTGGTGCAGACGGTTCCCACTCCATACTTTCTCACGATTTTCGCCATGTTGCTGTCGTCGGGCGTATGCGCAAAAATCGGCCGCTGCGCTTGTATGTAAGTGGAGACCTTAATCGGAAGGCTGGTGCGGCGAAACCCCTTATAGCGAAATCCGTCTGGATACATCGCGTAAAAGAAATCACAATTGGCCAGAATCGGAATTGCCTCGGACTCTTCCAAGTTGCCCAGGCTCTCAAATAGTTCTGGGTACTCCTCTGAAACTCTATTCATGTTGGCGGATTCACCAATTCGCAGAATCTTTAGCGTCCGCTTTTGCTCCGCCGCGTAGCCCAGACAAGCCTTCACAAACTGGCGAAACGGTTGGGGGTGATAAAGAGAACCAATGTGCCCAACGCGAAGTACACCAGCCTGTGGGACAAACTTGACTTGGGGTAATTCTGGGAGCGAGAGGTACAGCGCAAAGCAGTTCAGGCCGAATTCGTGGTTGAAGAGATCCCGCATTCCCCAACTCGTCACATCCACGGACTTTGCCCCTAACAAAACCTTCTTGAAGAGGGGACCGATCAGAGGGTACAGACCCCAAAAGCGTCGAGATCGAATTATCATTGCCAACGGCTCATCATGGACTGTGAGATGAACTGTCTTGCCTTGCGCAAGCAGCTCCGCGGCCACCGAAATTCCTTCGTAATGTGCGACGACCCAATACAAATCGGCGTCCATCTGTTTTACCAATGACCGTACAGATGCCGTTGAGCCCGGCAACAATCCCGTTCTCGCAAAAATATCGGCCGCAAATTCGGCGGGTGGAAGCGGCTTACCCAACCATCTTCGTCGGTCTCCGGGAACCGCCTCTTCGGCGAGATAATTCCATGCGATATCCAGGCCCGCCATTTGTTCGATGTGGCTCCTCAATTGTACGGAGCCGCCGCCGATTTCCGGAGAGAATGGAGTAAAGAGTGCTATGCGCATTGGACCAGCTTCAATTTGGCAAACAACGAAATCCTTCGAACTTTTCCCAATGGAATTGTTCGGCTATTCTGAAAACAATCCATCTATCTCCGCCGTCGATCAAGAAGGGCCGCCTCGAGAGTCTCTCGCGTCTTACGTGCATTCTGATCCCAACCGCAATTGGCTTGCGCGTATTCGGCGGCCGCCTCTCCCATTTTCTCTCGCAATTTGCCATCGGAAAAAAGCAGCCGCACCTTTTGAGCGATTTCAGCAGGTTCACAAGGATCTTGCAGGAGTACTCCGGTTTCACCGTCCCTGATATTTTCCGTGGCGCCCGCCTGAATACTGGCAATTACCGGAAGGCCACAGGCCATGGCTTCCAGGATGGGCAACCCAAATGCGTCCTCCAGGCTTGGAGAAATGTACAAATCAGCAGCCGCGTAAAACGCTTCCACATCGGCGCTGGGCGTCTCGAATTTCACCCGGTCTCGCAACTCAGCTTGTTGAAGCAACGTTTTATAAAGATTTATATCGTCACTGCCAACTACCAGAAGCCGCCAAGGGATCTCAGTAATTGTTGCGCACGCCCTCAAGAGCGCATCAAGACCCTTCTTCTTCCAATCGTTCCCGATGAACAAAATGACGAAGTCACCATTTGAAAATCCGAAATGCTTTCTCGACTCATCTCGCCTATCCCTGCGTGACTTCCGGATTAAATCGACGAATATCGGTGGAGTTGGGGATCAACGTGACGTCCGTTCGTCCAAAGTGATCCTTCAGGCCCGCGGCGATACGCGAAGAGACGGCAATCAAGTGAACTCTTGAATCACGGTAGATTCTGTCTTCCAGGGCGATAGCAAGCTTGTAATAGAGTTTGCGATGCAGAATCAGAGGCCAGGTGAGCAATGGCACTTGCCGCAAATCAAGTTTGGACCTGACCTTCTCATAGAACTCGCGGAAAAGAATATGGACAACGATTACGTCGGCGTCCATACAATTGATGCCGGGTGAGTAGACTAAATCCACAATTACTTCGCCCGAACGCCTGTCTCGCTTGCGCCGCCATTGGTTGGCAATAAACCACCAACCGTATTTCAGCAAGTGAGGTCCTGGAATATCCGAAATTTCATGCCAGAAAATACCTTCGCCGTGTCTGTCGAATGGTTTTTTGGCGGGGCGCACACCTTTCACTTGCTCCACTCTTTGCGAATAAAGATGGATCTGCCAATGATCGCGGCTAGCTAGCCGCTCGATTTGCTCAACAAGGCAAAGCTCCGTGCCATGCTGGCGATCAAGGAAGGGAGAGACGACCGCCAGACGCAATCTATTGACTCCTGTTCCAAAGTCGCTAGATTTTTCTCGGCTTCCGCGAGACGCACGGCCTCTGGCATCGTTTGTAGTCGGAAGAGAATGCCGAGCAGTAGCCACAGGTAGGCATTAAGGATGTAGTCTTGATACTCGATAAAGCCATAGTAGGTCATCGGCAGCACAAGAAGGAATGCAAACAGGAAGATCGCAAAACTGATGGGAAACCAGGGAGTTCCTTTAAGGCTGTTGGCCACCTTCCATGACGAAATCGAGATCGAAACGCCAAGAGCAATCCATAGAAGCAATCCAACAATTCCCAATTCCAGGATGATCTGACCAAACCCGTTCTCCACGCCAATCCTCATGGGTGTCGCGTGAAAGATGCGCACGACGTACTGGATTCCGAGGGACGCTGTGCCGATTCCGTAGCCATACGGCCAATTCGGATAGTCAAATGTCGCAAGAAAATTACTCAGCGGATAGTCGCGCGTCCGCACTAACAGTTCAGAAGCCGTACTGGAGGGCGACAATGTTTCTGCATAAATCGCAAAGCGAGAAGCGACCGCGTCGGGGAAGAGGGCCAGGATGGCGAACAATCCAAGTCCGGCAACCAGGATTGACCGTTGAATCGCCCGAATGATTCGGAGCACCTCACCTTGCCTCCAGGGAGCACCCCAAAGAAATCCCGCGATCATGACGATCGCACTTCCTCCACACCACATGAAAACACCACGAGATGCGCTCATAATGGCGGCCACACCAATCACTCCAATAGTCAAAAAAGCCAAGGTTCGGCCACGTTTACTCCGCAACAACAGATACCCTCCAAAACCGAGCGACACGATCCACGAAACGATCACAAAGTCTTGGAATCTGCCCCCGCTGACAAACACCGAATTCGGCCTGTAAGCGACTAGGCCCGAAAGAGGAGAGACGCGGTAGGTCATGCTCAAGATCACGGATGTCGTCCTGGATTACCGCTGGGTTAAGGAATGTGGGCCCCAGGATAGCTTGCGCAATTCCCAGCCCAGCCACGATTAAAATGAGAACGGAATTGAATGAAAAAAATCGGCGTATGTCTGCTTCCTCCTCAATCAAGGCGTAGCCGATGTAGATGAGAGGGAAGTATAAGAAATCGATCTTCATCCCCATTATTCCATAGAACACGCTGGTGGAATTGGAATTGAACACTTGCATCAACCCAAACCAGAAGAAAAAAAGAAAAAACTTAAGAAACGGAGGCTTGAATAACGCGACCTTTTTCCGGCTTCGCGCCACAAAAAAAGAGAGATAAAGTACCAGGGCTAAACAATCTTTTCCAAAAAAAATGGCCATATTATTGCCCATATATTTTCGGACCAGATCTTCAAAAACGATCCAAGCCAGCAGAATATATAGTCCCCGGCGCCAGTCATTCAAGATCGCAACGACCACGGCTCCGACAGCAAATGCCACCGCGACGAATATCAAGCCGTCAAAGTCTCCCGCCAGCACCAGGTCCGCCGCCTGATAACCCACAAAAATAATCAGTGCGAACAATCCAAAAGCCACAAGCGGGTTCCGCGACGTGCGCAGCGACGGAAGTGAACCAATCATTTTCATACTTAGGTGTTCGGACTCAAAACGGACTCTTCCATTACTCGGCGTCTCAGGGGGACAGCTAGCCAAGCTTGCCTCATAACCACATGCCGTCCCCTATAAACTATACCCTCTTTCCTCAGATAGCTTTGACCTGAGGAATCGCGAATCACCACGCGGCAGTACCCAATTCTTACCAAAAATCCGCCGACGACCTAACCTAATTCGTGCGCCTCCTTATGTACTCGGGAAACGGCTCGTTCGATCGCTTCCACAAGTGCTGCAACATTTTCCTTGGGAGACCACGTCTGCATTCGTTCGCGCGCTTTTTGCCCCAGTGCCGATAGTTTGTCTGTTATCGAGAATGCACCGGCTCAAAATCTCCGAAAGCGCGCCAACGTCTCCGCAACGATAAATCAGTCCTGGATTCACGGGGGCAACCAGGTCCCTTCCCGCGCCAACACAATCGCTGACGGCTACCGGGCACCCGCAACACGAAGCTTCATTGACCACCACAGCGAACGGTTCATATTCCGACGGTAACACCATCAAGTCAGCCGCCTTATACACTCCCGGCAATTGCGATTGATTCACAAATCCCAGGAAACGTACCCGCTCACCAATCCCGAGCTTCTGCGCTTCGCTTTCCAGAGCAGCTCGCAAGTGGCCGTCTCCCGCGTAGACCAGGACAGCTTTGGATTGTTCTCCAGGCGAGAGCCGCGCGAATGCGTGCAAGAGGTCTGCGGGCCTTTTCCATGGCTGCAACTTGGCGCAAAATAAAATGACCGTTTGACCGGGAGAAATCCTCCAGGATCCGCGGATGGCCTCTCGATCAACGTCCGCTGCTCGTGCAGTCCACCAATCATTATCGACAACAAATGGCGTCATGGTAATTCGTTCTTTGGCAATACCAAGTTTGCCGGTCAGCTCCACCGCCGGCGTCGATGGCACAAATACCTGATCTGCCATACCAAACAGGTAGGGCCAGAAATATTTTCTTGAATTGGACTTTCCACCGTTTGGAATCACGTGGAGCCAAACTGCTGGCATCAGTCCCAAATAAAAATGCGCTTCCACTCAAACGAGCTGCCAGCCGCGCAATCCAAAATGTCGAGCGAACGTACCCCACATAACTCACCACGGCATCGAACTGTCCCTCGCGGATCAACTTCCAAATGCCTGGGTTGTACAACCCAAAGAATGATTGCCCAGCAGAGCCGCGATTTGGAACTTCTTGCCAGGAGTAGCCTTCCAGCAGCGGCACGTCCCACTTCACGGGCACATTGAATTCTGGGTCGTGTCCCTCTTTGGCTCCTTGCAGGGTGCAATACGCCACTTGCAAGTCCAATTGCGGATGTTCCGCCATCTTGCGAAATAAGGGCGACATGTATTGAACCGGATGGGAGGCGATGGCGAGGACGCGGTATCGAGAATCGGTCAAAAGCTGTTCCATATCCAATTGAAAATCGCGCACGAACCGAAGGCAGCTGGCCTCGGCATTAACCGCCGCTTTGGTCTGAGTATACCTTGTTTCCGCGCTCCTCTAACTGTGTTAGAATTCTGCGATTAGGCAGGGGGAGCGCATTTGCGTTTAGAATTCCTGCCGGTTACCGTAGGTCTCCGCACTGGTGACCCCCGCGATGCAGGGTGAATGAGCCACGAGTCCATTCTTTGGCAGCGGCGGGGTGCCATTTAACAAAAATTTCATGACCGCTTGCGGTCACGAGCTATAAAGAGGAATTGTTATGTCTGGGCATTCAAAATGGGCAACAATCAAGCACAAAAAGGCCGCTACTGACGCCAAACGGGGCCGTGTCTTTACACGGGTCATCCGCGAAATCACCATCGCCGCACGCATCGGCGGAGGCGACCCCAACTCCAATCCTCGCCTGCGAACCGCTATCCTTGCCGGCAAAAACGAGAATATGCCCAATGAAAACATTGAGCGCGCCATTCTCCGTGGCACCGGCCAACTCGAGGGCGAGCAATACGAAGAAGCTACCTTCGAAGGCTATGGCCCCGGTGGCGTAGGACTCTTGATCCAGGTCGTCACGACCAATCGCAATCGCATTGTTGGCGAATTCCGCCACCTCATGAGCAAGAACGGCGGCAACATGGCGGAAGCGGGTGCGGTTGGCTGGATGTTCCACCGCAAGGGCGAAATCAGCGTCCCCAAAGAAGCAGCTTCGGAGGACAAACTCCTCGACCTCGTTCTGGAAGCCGGCGCAGAGGACATGAAGGATGACGGCTCTGCCTGGTACATCGTGACTCCGGCGGAATCGATGGAAGCCGTGAAGGAGGCTCTCGTGAAAGCTGGGATTACGCCCGCCTCCGCAGAGATCGGCATGGTTCCTCAGAATTACATCAAGCTCACCGGCCAGCAGGCCACTCAAATGCTCCGCTTGGTGGAAGCCTTGGAAGAACACGACGACGTCCAACACGTTTACGCTAATTTTGATATCGACGAATCCGAGATTCAGGCTGCTGTCAGCGCCAGTTAGTCTCTAACCTACTCTCTCCATGCGGCCACGCGGATTTCCTCCCGTGGCCGCTTCGTTTTTCGCGCAACTAAATTCAGATAATGTTGGAAGCTTCTTCTTCTTGGCCGTAAAATAGCTGCGATGTCAGCGCAATCCACTGCCCCGCAAGAACCCCGTCGCTTTCGCGTGCTTGGTGTAGACCCTGCGGCTGCAGGGCCAACTGGCTACGGCGTCCTGGAGACCGACGGCAAGCTCTGCCGCGTCCTTCACTACGGAGCGTTCCGTGTTCCCACAAAACGTCAGAAGGATTCTCAGGGAGCCGTCCTCCGTGAAGTTCACGCATTGCTATGCAACCTGCTCGATGAATTTCAACCTCAGGCTATGGCGGTCGAGTCTGTCTTCACTGCTCTGAACATGCGCACCGCTTTGCGACTTGCCGAAGTGCGTGGCGTCGTACTGCTCGCCGCCGAGCAGCACAACATCGAAGTCCGCAGCTATTCTCCCCGTGAAGTAAAAGCCTGCGTCGCCGGTTACGGGCACGCCGACAAGCGCCAAATGCAAATGATGGTGCGTGCGTTGTTGAACATGCAGGAAACACCCGAGCCATCCCACGCCGCAGATGCTCTCGCCATAGGTCTGTGTTACCTGCAAGCGCGCCAACTGGAGCAGCGTTTCGGATTGGCTGCCGCACAGGCTGGTTCTCACAAGAAAATTGCTCTTCGCTCGGGTAATTCGGCGTTTTCCCCTCAGACTCTCGCCGATCGATCCCCTCGCGTGCTCTGACTTCCATGAGCTTCTCGCGTCGTCATCTCGTCCATCTGGCTTTGACCGCATTCCTGATTGCCTTTGGAGCAAGTGCGTTGGCTGCCCCGTCTTCAGGCGTCTTCACCTATCGCCGGATCTTCAAGTCCAGCGTCCCCGAATTCATCGAAATCAGGATTCCCGACGATGGAGAGAAGCCAACCTATGAAATCCGCCAGCTCGACGAAGACCCTGGCGCCTCCCCCTTTGAACTGAGCGCTTCCCTTCGCAGCAAGATCTATGAACTGATCCACGAACTTCATTACTTTAAGGGACTCGATTTGGACGTCCATCGCAAGATTGCTAACCTGGGCGAGAAGACCTTCCAGTGGGACAAGGATTCTGAGTCCTATTCGGTGAAGTTCAACTACACTTTGAACACCGCGGCCACCCAACTTCTCCAAATCTGCGAGGGCCTCGCGCGCGAGCTGCAGCTCCTCGAGCTTCTCGAGCGTCGCGCCAAATACGACCGCCTCGGCGTCAACGACGCCCTCTTGCAGTTCGAAAGCGACCTCAACAAGGGCATCCTGCCGGAACCTTCCCGCGCCCTACCCATCCTCGATCAGATTGCCAACGACCCTCGCTTCGTAGAGATCGCCAGGCAGCGCTCCCGGGCCCTTGCCGAGCGCATCCGCCATCCAAATTGACCTTTGCGATTCGTCAAATCTCTTTGTTTAATAGGTAACACTTACAGTTTATGGTAGGTCGTCAATCACCTACCAAAAACAGTACATCGTTACGTTCTAAAGCGATATTCATGCAAATAAGTCTTTTATTTTCTTGGAGCTAATAACCTACAAAGTATGGAAAGTAAGTTGCTCTATATCCGCCCATCTGTAAGAGTCTCGGTCGGCTCTTTTATTCGGCGTGGTTAGGTTTAAACCCTAAAATTCGTGTCCGTAAGTGTTTCGGCAGTCTAATTCCGTGTCCTTTAGATCCAGGAGGATCGATTCTATGTATAAAGTGCGGGGATTCGTCCCCAGTGTCGTTCTATTATGCGCGCTGCTTGTTTTCCTGGGCAGTGCGTTCGCTCAAGAAACGACGGGTGGTCTGCAAGGCGTCATTAAGGACCCCTCGGGAGCAGTTGTGCCGAACGCGAAAGTGGTCGTCACCGCTCCTGACCTGGTCGGTTCGAAGGAAGTTATCACCGACGCTTCGGGCTACTACCGCTTCACCAACCTGCCTCCCGGTAATTACACCATAACCGTAACGGCTGCTGGTTTCAGCACGAACAAGCATGAGTTCGTCCTGGAAGTCGGCCACCTTCCCACGATTGATATCTCGTTGGAAGTCGGTCAGAGTTCAACCGTTGTCGAAGTCACTTCTGCTGCTCCGCAAATCGATGTGACTACCAATGTCACAACTACGAACGTTACAGAAGACGTCATCGACAACATTCCTCACGGACGTTCTTTCCAGTCGGTCATTCAGTTCGCTCCTGCAGCTCGTAACGAGCCCCTGATGGGTAACAACTCGGCGGGCGGCTATGCAGGCAACGGTTCCGGCGGCTCCTCGCCGGGCAGTACAGCCAACGGCAGCGACCACGGCTTCTCCGTTGCTGGTGGTTCGGACTCGGAGAACTCCTATCTCGTCGAGGGCCAGGAAACTGCCAACCTCATCGGCGGCTACTCTCACACCCAAGTTCCTTTCGACTTCATTCAGGAAGTGGAAATCAAGAACTCCGGGGTCGAAGCTGCGTATGGCGGAGCATTGGGCGGCGTCGTCAACGTCATCATGAAGAAGGGTTCTAACCAAATCCACGGTTCAGTCTTTTCGCAGTTTGAAAACGACGGCATGGATGCTCGCGCCACAAGCACTCTCCGCTACGACCCCAACGGGAATCAAAATTTCGTGAATGGTCTGTATCTTACTGATGCTGCATCCCAAACCTATGTCCCCAAAAAGGATAAGACCAGTGACGTTTTCCCTGGATTCACCCTCAGCGGACCGATCTGGAAGGATCGTATCTTCGGGTTTATCGGTTTCAACCCGGAATGGAACGATCTCGAGCGCAAAGTTAACTACGACCAGGCGGGCGGTATCGGTGGCGGGATTCAGAGCTTCTCGCAAAACAGCCAGACCTACTATACAAATGGCCGCATAGACGCCGAGCTAACCAAAAAGCTCCGTGTTTACGGCTCATGGCTCTATCAATATCAACGGCAAAGCGGCGAAGCGCTCCCCTTTGCTGATTCCTCGAATGGCCTTTTTAACGTGAGCTCGACAGTGCCTGCCTTCGCTTATCCTCACAGCGCCGGCTACGCTGCACCGAACCAAACCATCAACGTTGGTGCAGATTACAGCATCACGCCACGGTTGGTATTGACCGGTCGCTTTGGCTACTACTTCGAGAATTACCACGACTTCGGTCTACCCCAAACTGGAACACTCACCTTCTGGGAGACAAGCGGTACTTGCACGGATCCATCCTCACCGGATTGTGTGGTTGACAATACTGGTCAACCGCTACCATCTTCTCTGGCTCAATCGGCTGGATACTTTAACGTTGCCAATAGTCAGAACTTTACGGTTCTCAACGCCAATAAGGCTATCCAGGTTGACGCCAACGTTGCCTGGTTCAAAAGCGGCTGGCACGGTACCCACAACTTTAAGTTTGGGTTTCAGCTCAACCGCCTTAACAACGACATCTGGCAACACTGGAATGTGCCGGAAGTCCAATACTTCGTTGGAAGCGCTGCTTCCTTTTCTCCTCAAGGAGATACCGGCGCAACCAATTGCGAGCAGTGGGTAACTCTCTATGGTCAGTGCGCAGGTCAGTACGGTTACATCAACGTCGAGGACTACGGTTCCAAGGGAACAGCGACCAGTTACAATTACGGTTTCTTCGCCCAGGATTCATGGTCCATCGCTCGTGGCTTGACCATCAATTACGGCCTTCGTATCGAACGTGAGTGGCTGCCGGCTGAGAATCAACCCTCAGGCGGTATCAGCCATCCCATCAACTTCGGGTGGGGCGATAAGATTGCACCCCGCATCGGAATTGCCTGGGATCCCACCCACACTGGCAAGATGAAGATCTTTGGCGGTTATGGACAGTTCTACGACCAGATGAAGCTCAACCTCGCCATCAGTTCCTTCGGTGGCCAATACTGGCAGAATTGCTACTATGCTCTGAACACTGATAACGTAGCCTCGATTGCCCCGGTGTTCGATTCCAATGGGCGCTATTGCGTAGGTGCCGACTCTACATCCCAAGCCAATTTCGGTGGGACCACTCCCAACGGAATTAGCTTCCTGGAAAATCAGAACTTCCGTGCCAACCCGACAACCTGCTCGACCTGCTCGGTTACGGAAGAAGGCGTAGCTCCGGGCCTGAAGCCCTATAAGCAGCATGAGTACACAGCTGGTGTCGATTATCAGCTGACCCCGACTCTCGCGTTCGAGGCTCGCTATGATCGCCGCCGACTTGACCACGTGATCGAAGACTCGGCACTTGCCAACCCGGCTGTTGGCGAGACCTTCGTCATCGTCAACCCCGGCCAGGGTGTCGACAGCACCTTCGACAAATTCTGGAACTTCCTGTACGGCGTAAACGACTCCAACTGCGGTTCGGCTTGCCCAACGGTTCCTGCCAAGCGCAATTACGACGGCTTGGAACTTCGTCTGACCAAGTCAACCACGAAGCACTGGAGCGGGATGTTCTCCTATACCTACAGCAGGCTATGGGGCAATTACACCGGCCTGACCAGCTCGGACCAGGGTGATGGTGGCGGTGGCCGCAATTCCCCTAACAACAGCCGTGCGTTCGACGAACCCTACTTCTCTTGGAGCGCGAACGGGAATTCGTCAAGTGGCTTGTTGCCAACCGATCGCCCGAATACATTTAAGGGCTATATCTACTATGAGTTGGGTTGGCTCCACAAGTTCACTACTGACTTCGGCATCTTCCAGGTGCTCTACCAGGGATCTCCGGAAACCACCTTCATGGATGTCGGCTACGGATTCCCCGGCGGATTCCCGACGGATATCGAAGGCCGCGGAAAGTGGGTGGACGTATCGCAAAACCCGCAGACCGGTCTCGTCTCCATCAGCGCTCCGTACCTGAAGCGTACACCGTGGTACACACAGACGGACTTTAACCTCACGCAAAACTACAAGGTCAGCCGAGACGGATGATGCTTGGATTCTCAGCAACATTCACCAACCTGCTCAACCAGCGTTCGGTCACTGCTGTCAACGAATCGCTCGACAGCGTGTACAACTACAATTTCATTGGGCCGGGCGGCTATATTTCATTCGATGGCCAGCCCTTCTACAAGGCGGCGTTCGCTCCATACAACGTCGCGGCATTGTCTAACTCTGCGTTGAGCAGCGTCAATTGCCCCTCAACTAGCAACCCGACCGGTGTTTGCGGTCCTCTCACGGTAAGCAGTCAATACGGCCAACCGAACCGCTGGCAGGCAGGCCGTACGATCCGTCTGGGAGTGAAGCTCACCTTCTAACCTTAACCAAAGCAGTATCTACCGAGGGAGCCGGAAGTTCGGCTCCCTCTTTTTTTGTGCTCCACACGCGCCACTCAAGCCTTCGCGCGCTCACGTGCTCCACGCCCTCCACCCGTTCCCTCCTCGTCAAGCGCCCAATCGTTCCTCATCCCAATTCGTGAACTCACCCAGACGTTGTCATCCTGAAGCGATCCGATAAGGATCGCTGAAGGATCTCAACCACAGAATTCACCCGGACGAAATGACTCGGAGTATGTGAACTTTGAGATAGAAATAATGTTGGCGAGAAAAACAGCTGGGAATCTTCTCAGTTCTATTAGTGGATACCTATCGCCGCAAATCAGCCAGCCGCGGTAACCGCTTCCGCAGAGCTCAGCCTCTTTAGCGATTCCGTATACGGCGCCTTGGCCACGCCGCGCTCCGTGAAGATCGCTGCAATATACCGGTTCGGCGTCACGTCAAATGCCGGGTGCGCCGCGTGCACATCCGGTGCAATGCGCACTCCCTGAATATGCGTGACTTCCTCGGCCGTGCGCTCTTCGATCGGAATTTGCGTGCCATCCGCAATCGAGAGGTCAAACGTCGAAATGGGCGCCGCAATATAAAACGGCACATTGTTTTCTTTCGCCAGCACCGCGATCTGGTACGTGCCAATCTTGTTCGCGGTGTCGCCATTCGCGGCAATGCGATCCGCTCCCGTGACAATCGCACCCACTTTCCCGGTCTTCAGAAAATGTCCCACCATGTTGTCGGTGATCAGCGTCAGCGGGATTCCTCCGCGCATTAATTCCCACGCCGTCAGCCTCGCGCCCTGCAAATACGGCCGCGTTTCCGGCACCAGCACGTGCAGCTTGCGCCCCTGCTGGTACGCCACACGAATCACGCCCAACGCCGTGCCAATCCCTCCGGTAGCCAGTGCGCCGGCATTGCATTGCGTCATCACCTGACCGTCACGCGGCATATATTCCGCCCCGTACGCTCCAATCGCTTCGTCGGTGGCCTTTTTCTCCAGATGCACCAGTCGAGCTTCAGCGATCATCGCCGTGCGAATCTTGCCCAAGTCATTGCCACTCGAAACCAGTTCCGCAAAACGAGCCTTCATTCGCTCCAACGCCCAGAACAGATCCACTGCAGTCGGCCGCGTCTTCGCCAGCGTCTCGCAAATTTCTGCAAATTCCGGTTTTAACGCTTCAACATTGGCCGCCTTTGATTTCTGCACGCCGAGCGCTACGCCCATTGCCGCTGCAACCCCAATTGCCGGCGCTCCACGAATCACCATCTCGCGAATCGCCTTGGCCACTTCGCGATAATCCGTGTACGTATAGCTGACCTCTTCCGCTGGAAGCCTCCGCTGGTCCAGCATCACCACACCGTGCTCCGTCCACTCAATTGGCTGCGCCACGTACATGCGTTACCCTTCCCTCATCACAAAGAATTCCACTTTCATCTATCGTATGTGAACAAAACTGCGCTATCAATGCCCCGGCGGGAGTTTCGTAAATCCGTGAGTGCCAATCAGCGCGGCGATTGAAATAAGCGAGTTGTACCCTAAATGCATCATAAAACTGGCAAAGACGCTTCCCGTTTTCGACCGGACAATCGTAAAAATGATTCCGACCGTCACCAGCACGCTTACCAGGCTCCATGTCCAACCCAGTTGCGCCCCGTGCATGAGCCCGAACAGCAACCCGGTCAGAAGTATGCCGGGCCACACTCCAAACGAGCGGGCAAACAGCGGGTACAAATACCCTCGGAACAATGTTTCTTCCACAAGAGGGGCAATCAATACCGCCATCCCGATGAACAACAGCGCCGTTTCACGGTACTTGAACAATTCTTCTACCGGCGTATTCTCGGGTGGTTTCAGCCGCGAACTCAGCACAGCCACAAACAGCGATAATCCCGCGCCGCAAAAAAAGAAAAATAGCGGACTCTTTGGCGGTCCCGCATTGAATGACTGGATCTTTCGCCAGCCCAGGCATTCCCAGAAGTCATGGCCTCGCAAGGACAGAGAGCGTGATGTACAGAAAAAAGAAAATCAGCGCGTACCAGATCACCATGCTGCCCAGCACAAATTGTGGCTTGGAGAGCAGATATTGCTCCATCTGGGTGCGGCTCAATCGCTCGTGCGGCGCGTAATGGATGGCCAAAACACCTTGCACCAGAATCAGGCTCATGAATCCAAAAAACAGAAAAATGATGAAATGGGCCCACGACCAGGTGATTTGCAAATCCGGTGGATACTTTGCTTCCGGCAAAGGAGGAGAAATCGGCGCGGTGGCCGCGTAACTCATCGGGTCGCCGGGAAGTTCTTGAATGGAGCTGGTCGGAGCGGGAACTACTGGCTGCTCACTCGGCTGCGGCGCCGATTCCCCTGGCTCAGGCGGCGCGGGAGGATTTTCGTCAAATGGATTCATCGTTTTCCGCGCTTTGCAGAGTTCGGCCAGCCCGCTGCAAGCGCCGCCGCCACCAGTGGTAATAGCAATTCATGATGCCCCGTTATCGCAATCCCCTTTGACTGAGCACCTTTTTGCTTATTCGATGCCGCCGTCGGCCGCTTCACTATATTCTGCGTCGGCCGGTAATGCTGGATGAAATCGAAGTTAGCCGTGGTGATCGGCTGCAGTGCCACGCCGAGATTTCGCACCACCGTAACTGCCTTCAGGAAAATTTCCGGCAGCAATACGGCCGAGCCCCAGTTCAGAAACACGCCCCCGCCGTCCATCTGGCCGACCAGCGCGCAGAACAATCGAAAATCAGTCTGCGTCGCACTTCCCAGCGCATTTCCATCGGCGGCTGGATGAATGTGCGGAATATCGGTCCCTATCGCCACATGTACGGTCACAGGTATGCGCAACTTGTAGGCCTCGACCAGTACGCTGGCCTCCGCATGTTTCAGCGGCAAAATTCCGCTATTCAAATATTGTCCAGCAGCTTCTCCATACCCAATTCGCAGGCGATGAGCAAGCTTGGCCATTTCATTAATGTATTTGCCCGTCTCTTCCGCCATGCCGAACTTGCCTTCACCCAGCCCCGCCTCAACATCTTCCGAAGTGTTTCCCACCATGGCCACTTCAAAATCGTGGATGAGCGCCGCTCCGTTCATGGCAATCCCGGAAACAAAGCCGCGCCGCATCAAATCAATCAGTAACGGTCCAAGCCCAACTTTGATTACGTGGCCGCCCATTCCCCACAGAATCGCTTTCTTCTGTTTCTTGGCCGCGTGTATGGCGCTTAGCATTCCGCGCAAATCCTTTGCCGCCAGAATATCGGGCAGTGAATCCAGGAATTTTCGCAACGACGCATTTGCGCCCACAGGCCGCGCGAATTCCTTCACATTTACTTTGCTCTTCCGCGTGGCAAGCGGGTAGGTGTGAACACCACCAAAGGTGATGGGCTGGATGGAATAGATACTCATAGGATCGACAACACTTTACGAGGAACTTTCATCACGCGCAAGAGAAAGCAGGCGTCTGCCACCGCTCTCCACTCCATTTTTGCGACCCCTACGCTCCCTTGCGTTCTCCATTATCTTTTGCAGCCGCCGCCCCGTTTACGGAAAGCGTCCGCGCGATCGCCTGTCCCGTATACGATTTCTTTACCTTAGCCACTTGCTCCGGCGTGCCCTGTGCCACGATCCGCCCGCCGCCTTCGCCGCCTTCTGGGCCCAGATCGATGATCCAATCCGCCTGCTTGATCACGTCCAGATTGTGCTCGATGATCAGCACCGTGTTGCCAAGGTCCACCAGGCGCTGCAACACGTCCAGCAGTTTGCGCACGTCGTCAAAGTGCAAGCCCGTGGTGGGCTCGTCCAGAATATAGATCGTTCGCCCGGTCTGCCGCTTCGAAAGTTCGCGCGCTAGTTTGATTCGTTGCGCTTCTCCGCCCGAAAGTGTCGTGGCCGATTGCCCCAGCTGAACGTAACCCAGGCCAACCTCGACAATCGTCGATAGCTTCTGCTGGATTTGCGGAATGTTTTCCAGCACTTTCACTGCGTCACTCGCCGGGAGATTCAAAATATCGTTGATGTTGTGCCCTTTGTAACGAACTGCCAGCGTCTCCGCGTTATAGCGACGCCCGCGGCAGACCTCGCACGTCACATAAACGTCCGGCAGGAAGTTCATCTCAATGCGGCGCAGCCCTTCTCCCTGGCACGCTTCGCATCGTCCGCCCTTCACGTTGAAACTGAATCGCCCCGCCTTGTAGCCCCGCTCGCGCGACTCAGGCAACATTGCGAACAACTCACGAATGGGCGCAAAAACTCCCGTGTACGTCGCCGGGTTCGATCGCGGCGTCCTTCCGATCGGGGCTTGATCAATCTCAATCACTTTATCAATGTGCTCAATGCCCAGAATCATCCGGTAATTGCCCGGCGGCTCCATCGAGCGGTACAGTTTCTGCGCCAGCGCCCGATAAAGTATGTCGTTCACGAGCGTCGACTTCCCGGAACCCGACACGCCAGTGACCACCGTGAATAATCCCAGCGGAAAATTGACGTCCACATCTTTCAAATTATTTGTCTTGGCTCCCAATATCTGAATCGCTTTGCCATTTGGGCTGCGCCGCTTCGCGGGTACGGGGATGCGCGTTGCGCCGGAAAGATACTGCCCGGTCAGAGACTCCTTCGTTGCCGCAATCTCTTCCGGCTTTCCCGTCGCCACCAGGTAGCCACCGGCATTGCCCGCTCCGGGCCCCAGGTCCACCACATAGTCGGCCCGGCGAATCGTATCTTCATCGTGCTCGACGACCAGCACCGTATTACCCAGGTTTCTCAACTGCTCCAACGAGTGCAAAAGTCGATCATTATCCCGCGCATGCAACCCAATCGATGGCTCGTCCAGCACGTACAAAACTCCGCGCAATCGCGAACCGATTTGGGTTGCCAGCCGTATCCGCTGCGCTTCTCCACCTGACAATGTCGCTGCGGATCTTTCCAGGCTCAAGTAGCCGAGCCCCACCGCCAACAGGAAATCGATCCGCTCAGAAACTTCTCCCAGCGGCCTGCCGGCCACTTCTTTCTGTCGCGGCGTCAGCTCAGACAAAACCTTGTCCACTGCGGGCCGCGCTTCACTCAACGAAAGCGCCGTGAAATCCGCAATCGACCAGCCCGCCAGCTTCACCGCCAAAGATTCCGGTCGCAGCCGTTTTCCATGGCACACGCTGCACTGTGTTGCCGACATGTATCGCGTCATCCATTCGCGATAGGAATCTGAATTCGACTCTTCAAAATTTCGCTCGAGGAACTTGAGGATTCCCTGGAAACGATATCCCTTATCGGCACTCGCCGTGCGCGCGGACGCCTCACTTCCGTTGCGTTTCGCTCCCGCTGGCGGATACCCGTAGAGCAGCAGGTTCTGGACTTTCGCCGGATACTTCTCGAATGGCGTGTCCAGATGAAATCCATGCGCATACGCCGCCAACTCTAGTGTTCGCTTTAATATTGCCGAGCTCGACCCTGCTCCCAGCCCGCCATCGAACAGCGGCCTCGTCCAATCTGTAATTACTTTTGCCGGGTCGAAATCATACTTCGAGCCCAATCCATTGCATGCGGGACAAGCTCCATAAGGCGAGTTGAAACTGAATGATCGCGGCTCCAGTTGCGGCACCGACAATCCGCAATCGGGGCATGCCAGTTTTTCAGAGAACACATGCTCTTTCCCACCTACGACCGCGACCGTTACCAATCCCTGGGCCAATTTCAGCGCCGTCGCAATCGATTGCTCCAGCCGTGTCGCCACTCCTTGTTTCACCAACAGCCGGTCAATCACAATTTCAATCGTGTGATTCTTGCGTTTGTCCAAAGCCGGCGGTTCGTCCAGCGGATACAATTCACCGTTGATCCGCACTCTCACGAATCCATCTTGGGAGAGCTTTTCTAATTCTTTTCTGTAAGCTCCTTTGCGCCCGCGCACAATCGGCGCAAGGATCATGATCCGGTCATCCGCTTTGCACAGTTCTCCGTGCAAAATGGATTGCACGATTTGTTCACTGGATTGCCTCGTGATCGGTTTTCCGCAGTTCGGGCAGTGCGGCACGCCCACAGAGCTGTATACGACGCGCAAGTAGTCGTAAATTTCAGTAATCGTTCCGACGGTAGATCGCGGCGAGCGTGTTGTGGTTTTCTGCTCGATCGCAATGGACGGCGACAACCCTTCGATCACATCAACTTCTGGCCGCTCCATCTGGTCCAGGAATTGCCGCGCGTAAGCCGATAAAGATTCGACGTATCTTCGCTGCCCTTCTGCGTAAATCGTGTCGAATGCAAGGGATGACTTGCCCGAGCCAGAGAGTCCCGTGATCACGGTCAGCGAATTCCGCGGGATTTCCAGGCTGATGTTTTTCAGGTTGTGCTGTCTCGCCCCTCGCACCACCAGTTTCGTCAATCCCATAATTATGGAGTGCCCCTCCACAGGAGCCCTGGACCCTACTGAGTAGACTGAGCCCACTATAGTCTTTCAACATAGCAACTCTGCGTCAAACAGGTCAAGTTGAGCGGCAGATTCTGGCGAATCAGATGCCCGCAGCGCGTTCTTTTGTGCGTCGGGGAAGCTTTCACGTAAAAATTTCCTCAGGGGTGGTGCATTTTTACCAACCGCTGGTCGTTTAATTTGCTGTAAATAAAGGAGTTACAATGGTCCGCTGCGTGCTCCCTACAGTCCCGTGGGGGAGACGAGCCGAGGATCCCTTTAGGGGATTGAGGGCTGGGCCGGCTCGTACTTCCCCTCATTTTTTCTCCCACCTTCTCGCGAACAAATCCCTCAAGTAGTCATTGGTTTCTTGACGCATACAAGAGTTCGGCAGGCTAATTGAACGGACTTCCGCGTTCCATTTCTGTAGAGGAAAAATAAAAGCGGAGGCTACGTTGGCCTCCGCTCTGGTTTTGGTTGAATTTTTTTGCTTATCGCAAGATCACTCGTTGCGACCCTGAATCAAGAGAACGGGAATCGAATCCCGCGGTAATCAACTCGCGAAATGTAGTCGCTCATGGTCATGAAGAGTAGAAGTCCCAACCAGAAAAGTCCAGCGATGATCACCAGTTGCGTCCGCTTCGGCACGTACTTTGCGTGCATGAAGAACAGCACGACCAGTGTAGCCTTTGCCGTCGCGATTGCCAGCGCCACCACAATGTTCAACGGCCCCAGGTTTACGTACGCCGCTCCAACCGTCGCCGCCGTCAGCGCCAGCAGTGTCAAAATAATCGTCAGGTAAATTCCTGGCGATACGATGTGGTCAGTATGCTCGCTATGTTCGTGTTCAGACACTCGTGTCACTCCCTACTTGTGCCGGTCTATCAAATACAGCAACGGAAACAGATATATCCACACAATATCGACAAAATGCCAGTACAGCCCCACCATGTCCACCGGAGTATTCCACCGTGCGCTGTACGCACCCGCCATGGAGTTCTTCAGTAACCACAGCAACAAACCCGCCCCGATAACCATGTGCAGCGCATGCAAACCGGTCATTCCAAAGTAAGCCGAGTAATAAAGCTGCGCGTGCGAATTCAAATCCGGATCCGCTGCCCGCGCTTCTTCCAACTCCGTTCGCTCTTTTGCCAAGTCCTCGGCACTGATGTCTTCGCACTTCGTTGGGTTATCGACGCAGTAGAAAATGTTGAAGGTTTTTCCCGGCACAAGATGATGATGAAATTTCTGCGCGTATTCCACATACTTCACGCCGAAGAAAACAAAGCCGAGCAGAATCGTCAGCGTCAGAAAAATAGAAATCCAGGTCTTCCTGCTGGTTTGTGCGGACCACACCGCCATGGCCATCGTAAAGCTGCTGGCCAGCAGCACAACCGTGTTGAAGCCCCCCAACGGCAGGCTAAGCGTATTGCTTCCTGCTGCGAACGCATGAAAGTAAATGTGCCGGTTCAGCGTGTAGGCCAGCATAATTCCGCCGAAGAACATCACTTCGGTCACCAGGAATATCCACATTCCCAGCGTCGCGCTGTCCTTCTGCTGCTCGAGCGTCTTAAATTGTCCGTACAGTTCGCCGGTGCGATGCACTTCGCACTCCTCTATCCATCAGTATCAGGCGTAGCACTTTCGCCTGGACCCCCGGGCCGAAGCCCGGCAAATCTCAATCGTCTCCGTGAGCAGGCGCGGGCGATAATTTACCCGCCTTTCCTGCGGGCACATCCAGCCCAAGATCCGGCCGATTGTGAAAATCGTACGCTTCCCATGTCACTACGGGCGTAACGTGGAAATTTTCCGTTGGCGGTGGAGACGTGGTTTGCCACTCCAGCCCCGTTGAGGGCCACGGATTGTTCCCCGCGACCTTGCCATAGAATGCCGCCCACACCAGATAAACCATCGGCAACAGGTAGCCTATCGCCAGAATCGAAGCTCCTGCGGTGGACATTACGTTGTACACCTGGAACTCCGGCGGATACGCGTGGTAGCGCCGCGGCATTCCCAGATACCCAAGAATAAATTGCGGAAAGAACGTCAGGTTAAATCCAAAAAACAGAATGATCGCCGCAACACGCGCCAGCCATTCCGGATACATTCGCCCGAACATCTTCGGCCACCAGAAGTGCAGGCCTCCCAGATAACCCATCACCGCGCCGCCCACCATAATGTAGTGAAAGTGTGCGACTACGAAATACGTGTCGTGAACGTGAATGTCTGTTCCCAGACAGCCAAGGAACAATCCCGTCAGTCCGCCAATCAAGAACAATCCAAGGAAGCCGAAGGCATATAACATCGGCGTATCGAACGAAATCGATCCGCCGTATAACGTTGCGGTCCAATTAAATACTTTGACCGCGGAAGGTATCGCTACCAGAAATGTAAGGAAAGAAAACGCCAAGGCCGCATAAGTGGATTGCCCAGTCAGGAACATATGGTGCGTCCAGACCAGGAACCCGATCACCGCAATCGCCAAGCTGGCCGCGGCTACGAAGTGGTATCCAAACAGTTTTTTCCGCGCAAAGGTCGGTATCAGTTCGCTGATCACGCCCATCGACGGCAAAATCATGATGTAAACCGCCGGGTGCGAGTAGAACCAGAAAAGATGCTGGAAGAGGATTGGGTCGCCGCCCATCGCTGGGTTAAAAAATCCCAACCCAAACACGCGTTCCATTGCCGCCAGCCCCAGCGTGATTGCCACCACTGGAGTTCCCAGAATCATCACCACTGCCGTCGCGTAATGCGCCCATACAAACAATGGCAGCCGGAACCACGTCATCCCCGGCGCCCTCATGGTGTGGATCGTGACCAGGAAATTCAGTCCGGTAAGGATCGACGAGAACCCGGTAATAAATATTCCCACCACCGCCGGTGCAACCGCGGAATTTGAGTAGACCGTGCTCAATGGCGTATAGAAAGTCCAGCCCGTATCCAGGCCGCCGTTGATCATGGAATAGAGCGTGAACGCGCCACCTACCACATAAACGTACCAGCTCAGCAGGTTTATCTTGGGAAACGCCAGGTCCTTGGCGCCAATCATCAGCGGTATCAGGAAATTCCCCAAAACCGCGGGTATCGACGGGATCAGGAAGAAGAAAATCATCGCGACGCCGTGCATCGTAAACATCCGGTTGTACTGATCCGGCGTCAGCATGTATCCGCTGGGAGTCATCAAGTGCAGGCGGATCAACATGGCGAAAAAACCGCCAATGAAGAAGAAGAATGTCACTG
Organism: Candidatus Acidiferrales bacterium; assembly: GCA_963837885.1. Taxonomy (GTDB): domain Bacteria; phylum Acidobacteriota; class Terriglobia; order Acidiferrales; family UBA7541; genus Acidiferrum. Next base: position 90,271 of record CAWIPD010000002.1, read on the forward strand.
AGGCGAGGTACAGCAATCCAATTCGCTTGTGGTCTGTCGTTAACAGCCACGAACGAATCCCATAGGTTTCGTTGAGATAATTCTTTTCCGGAAATACGGGTGCCGCTACCACTGGTCTTGTACTCATACTATTTCTTCCCCGCTGCTACTGGTGCAACACCCCCGCCTTTTGCGGGGACGGGTTGCGACTGCAAGGACTTGATGTACGCGGTCAGACTCAAAATCTGTTCCTCGGTCACCAATCCCTGGAATGTGGGCATCACTGGTTGATACCCAGCCACTATTTTTGCCTTGGGCTGCAGAATCGATTCGCGGATGTAGGCCTCGTCTGCGATTACCGTTGAACCGTCGGCCAAAAGTACTTTTCCCTGGTAAACACCGTTCAACGAGGGCGCTCTTCCTGTTCCGTTTCCGATGTGGCAGGTCACGCAGGCAAGCTGCGTAAACAGTTTTTCTCCCGCGGATACCGGATTCAGGTCGCCGCCTTCATCCGAAAGCCATGCCGCATAATCGGCCGGATCTTGTACCGTGACCCATCCGCCCATGATCGCGTGATTCGTGCCGCAGTATTGCGAGCAGAAAAAATGATACTTGCCGACCTTTGTTGGGCGGAACCACAACGTGTTATACCGGCCCGGCACAACGTCCATCTTTACCCGAAATGCCGGCACGTAAAAATTGTGAATCACATCTTCGCTGCCCATGATCAGCTTGATGTTCCGGTTTACCGGCACGTGCAGCTCGTTGATTTCCTTACGTCCATTCGGCTGTTGCAGTTTCCACATCCACTGCTTGCCGATTACATAGATGTCCAAGGTATCTTTCGGCGCGGTCCTGAAATTCACATAGATTACCGCGCCCCACGCGAATATCCCGATCGCGATCACCAGAGGCAGCAGTGTCCAGCCGATTTCCATCGGCGTATTGCCTTCCACCGTGTCGCCTACCTCGCCTTCACTTTTACGCTTGTACTTGAAGGCCGCAAATATCACGAGAAGCGTAACGGTCACGCTGAAAAACAGACACGTCAGCAGGATGAACGAGAACAGTGAATCCACGTTCCCCGCGAAATTCGAGGCCTCATCTGGAAAAAATGGAAGCGGCTGCACGGCTCTAATCTGCTCCTTGCGTCGGCGTTTCCGCGCTTGAACTTCCGGAAGCGCCCGGCCGATGTTCGCGCCGGCGGAAGATCACAAATCCTATGGCCATACAAAATAGCGTCACAACTCCGCCCATGCGGATTACCGTAAGCACCGTGGCGCTATAACGCGCTTTTGTTGGATCGTATTGGTAACAGAACAACAGCAGATGATCGACCGGCGTCCCGATCTTTCCTGCCGAAGCATCCACCAGTCCCAACCGCACGTTGCTTGGTGGATATTCCACGCCAAAAAAATATCTTGAAATTCTTCCATCCGGTGTCAGCAGCAGGATCCCGCTGGCATGTCCGAACAGCCTGGTTTTGGCGTCGTAGCTATACCGGAAATCCGCCGCTTTCGCCGCTGCATCAATCGCTTCGGGGGATCCGGTCAAGAAATGCCACCCGGGCTCGGTGCTGGGCCGCGCAAATCGCGACATCGCCTCGTGTTTTTTCCGCAGCGCTTCGTCGGGCTTATCCGAGGGATCGAAGCTGATGAATACAACCTCGTAATCCGTCCCCGGATTAAATGAAATCATCTTTAAGTGTGCCTACCAGCGACTGCTCCACCTGGTTGCACAACATGGGGCACGTAAAATAAACAAATGCCAGAACCACTGGCTTCTTTCCAAAATACTGGCGCAACTGCACCGGATTCCCCATCTCATCCGTAAACGCCAGGTCCAACGGAATCTGTGCATTCAATTGTGGATCGAATCCCACATTCACCAAGGCAGGCGGCAGCCCGTTCGAAGACTGTCCCACGTTGTCAGGAATCATTTGTGCTCCGCTGATCGAAACAACCGTCAGCAGGACTGCGATTCCCAATATGTACCGCGTTACTTTCATTTTTACTTCTTCTCTGCCGGTAGTGCAGGAACCGGCGGCAATCCCTTCTCTACAATTAAATCCATCGCATCCTTGACGGGAATCCGCGCTACGCCCGCCTTTTCGTCTACCCAGCCAAGCTCGTTATTCGCGTCGGTGTCCGCTTTCAGCATGTTTCGCCAATCCTGCTGCGGATCGGTCAAGTGCCCCGGCACTCCCTGCAGCCTCGGCTCCGGCGGCATGGTGGGTCCCATTCCCTCACGCGACGGCGGTTCTTGCGTGTACGTCGAGTTCCAGTATTTCGTCAAACCTCGGTACACCACTAGGGTCATCCCGTACGAGGCAATCACCACAATTCCCAGAAACACCAAAAACTTGATGATCGGGCTGGACTTTACGTCCTGCGTCTCAAACGACACATCATCATGCAACGGTATGTGAACCTCGCCGTGGCCGCTCTTCTTGTGATCAGTGCTCATGATGGGCAATCGCCTCCGCAAGTTTCGGATCGCCGAGCGGCAACAACGGCATCTGCTTCAAATTCATTGCAAAGAATCCCAGCCACAGCCCAACCAGCGCAATGGGCACTACGATATCAAGCCAGGTCGGCAACGCAGCACTGGGTGTAAATTCCGGGCGCGCCATCCAGAACAAGTCCACCAGTCGCATCAGTATCATCCAAATCGCCACTTTCGATATCAGGCTCGCCGTCCTCTTTAAATCGCGGGACAATAACAGCAAGAACGGAATTGCAAAATGAAGAACCAGCACGATCACTGCAACGATTCCCCACTCGCCATGCAGCCGCGTCATGTAGAACGAAATCTCTTCCGGCTGATTTCCTGACCAGATAATCAGCAACTGCGAAAAGTCGAAATAGGCCCACAGCATGTTAAAAGCGAACAGCAGCTTGCCCAAATCGTGCAAGTGCCGCTTTTGAATTACGTGCGCGTACGGCTCGGAAGCCGCCAGCAGAACTACAACCGCAATCATCAACGACATCGACGAAATCGCCTGCCCCGCGACGAAAATAAATCCATAAATCGTCGAGGCCCAGTGCGGCGTTACGGACATCACCCAATCAATCGCTGCAAACGACATGGCCAGTACGTACAAAATAATTCCCGGCCCGGCGAATCTCTTGAAGCGCAAACGCAGCGCGCGGTCATCCCGGTTGACGTCTTGTTCCTTCGACCAGCGGTTAAAAATCCACACGAGCAACAGCCACACCGCGAAATAGATTACCGCGCGAATCAAATAGCCGCTCGAGGTCAAATAGCTCTGCTGAAATGGCGACAATGCTCCTTCGCCGGTCTTTGGCGAATTCAGCCAACCCTTTTCTGCACCGTTACCGGAATAAAAATACTTCATTCCCAGAACGACTGGCACGAACATCACCAATACCAGCCAGATGTTCTTGGTCGCGGCTTCCAGCGGACGCCGGATTACAATTCCCCAGGTTCCACCGGTCAAATGTTGCAACATCAAAAGGCCCAGCGAGCCAAGCGTCAGCCCAAGCACCCACATGTAACTGAACAAATACGCGTGATAAAACTTTTCCGAAGACGTCACTGCGCCAAAAATCGCCAGCAATAGCGCTACGCCGCCCACAAGCAAGCCGGCGCTCTGAACGCGGTTGACGCTGGCCGGCGCCTGATAATCTTGCGCGTTCATTTCGCGGATCCTCCCGCCATCAACTTCTCCTTTAGTTCAGCCGGCAATTCTCCCACCGGCGCGTTTCTGCTCAATTGCAGCGCACGCACATACGCAATGATCGCCCAGCGGTCGCGCGGCGGAATCTGCGCCGAATAGCCGTACATCGCGCCAAATCCATTCGTGACGACGTCGTAGTAATACCCGTTCGGCTCCGCCCGCAAACGTTCCTGGTGATAACTCGGCGGATGCTTCATGCCCCGCATCGCCACCATACCTTGCCCGTCGCCCTGCAGACCATGACATGGCGTGCAGAAAATCCCGTAACGTTCTTGACCACGCTGCAGCAATTCCTTAGTCAGCGGGAGAGGAAACACGTTCGAATCCTTCGGCACAAACAGCGTGTCGTTCTCAACCGAACCACGCGCCACGGTATTTTCGAGAACAGGTCGCTCTGAACGCCCATCGGCAAAAAACTCCGAAGGCGCCAGCGGATTAACCCGCGGCTGATTGGCCATATCCTGCCGCAGCGTATTGTCGCAACCCGCAATTCCGCAGGCCACCAACAACACCAGCGCGAGCGATGAGTATTTGCTACTCATCTTTCACCTCGTCCACATGGCTGGGGTTCAGTCCCTGCAAGAATCGTGCTGTTTCCGCCAAGTCAAACTTCGGGTCTTTCGCCTCGATGCAGAGGAAAAACTTGTCGGTTGAAGCGTGCGAAAAACGGTCCACGTTGAAAACGGGATGGTACGGCTGTGGCAATTTGTTCAGCGCCAGCATCCCGAACACCGCAAATGTTGCCGCTCCCAGAATCGTCAGCTCAAACGTGACAGGAATGAACGCCGGCCAACTGTTCAGCGGACGGCCGCCAATATTCAATGGATAGCTGATCGCCATCATCCAATACTGCATTGCGAATCCCGTAATTCCCCCGCCAAGGCCGCCGATCAATGTAATGAGTGGCACCGCGGTCCACCGGAATCCAATCGCCTCTGCCAGACCTTCAATGGGAAACGGCGTGTATGCGGTCACACGCTTGTACCCAGCCTCGTGCGTCTTCCGGGCCGCCGCAAGAATCTGCTCTGGCGTATTAAATTCCGCCATCACGCCATAATGATGTGCACGATGTTCCATCACTCGCGTTCCTTCTCGCCATGAGATTGGTGCGCAACCAGTTCACGCATTTCCGAAATCGCAATCGCAGGCAATCCCCGCACGAACAGGAAGATCAACATTACGAAGAGTCCCAGCGTTCCCACAAACGTGCTGTAGTCCCAGAACGTTGCGGAATATCTTCCCCACGCCGATGGCATGAAATCGCGCGTCAGCGAAATCACCACGATCACGAACCGTTCCAGCCACATTCCCGTATTGATGATCAGCGACATGATGAACAGCGCCGCCACATTCCGCCGAACCTTCTCAAACCACAGCAACTGTGGCGTCAAAATATTGCAAAGAATCAAGCGCGTAGTAAAAATGCGAGTAAGGCCCGTGCAGACGTTGCGTCGCTAGAAACACGTCAAATTTGTTTCCACTATAAAATGCCATGAAGAATTCCACGAAGTAGCCGTACGCCACGATCAATCCCGTAGCCAGCATCACCTTCGCCATGTTGTCCAGGTGGCGCATGGTGATGAAGTCTTCCAGGCCGTAGGCTTTGCGCAGCGGAATCGCCAGCGTCAATACCATCGCAAATCCGGAATAGATTGCGCCTGCCACGAAGTACGGCGGGAAAATAGTCGTATGCCAACCCGGAACGATTGCCACCGAGAAGTCGAAGCTCACCACGGTGTGAACGGAAAGCACCAGCGGCGTTGCCAGGCCAGCTAACAACAGATACGCCGATTGGTAACGGTGCCAGTGATGCGCCGAATTTCTCCAGCCCAGTGACAAAATGCCGTAAATGATCTGTTGCGGCCGTGTTTTCGCGCGATCACGCAATGTGGCCAAGTCGGGCAGCAATCCCACAAACCAGAACAACAAGGACACTGTGCCGTACGTCGAAACCGCGAACACGTCCCAGATCAGCGGGCTGCGGAATTGCGGCCAAATTCCCATCGTGCTTGGATACGGGAACATGTAATACGCCATCCACGGACGCCCCGTATGGATCAGCGGGAAAATGCCCGCGCAGGCTACCGCAAACAATGTCATCGCTTCCGCAAAACGGTTGATCGATGTCCGCCACTTCTGGTTCAGCAAATACAAAATCGCGGAAATCAGTGTTCCTGCGTGGCCGATACCGATCCACCATACGAAATTGACGATCGCGAAGCCCCAGCCGATCGGAATGTTGATTCCCCAGATCCCGACGCCCTTGATGATCAGCCACGACAACGCCACAAACAGCAACATCACAAGGCTGAACGCCAACGTAAACCCGGCAAGCCAGCCAATCCCCAACGGCCGTGTCAAAACTACGGCCGCGATTTTGTCAGTTACCGAAGCATAGGTGTGCCCCGGTGCCAGCACCGGATCGAGCCGGCGGATTTCGGTTGAATTCACTGGCGGCTGCGTTACGCTCATGCCTTTTCCAACTCCGAATTCGGATTCCGCACTGCCGCAAGATACGTGGTGCGTGGCCGCGCATTAATTTCCGCCAGGATCGAATAATTCCGTTGTTGCGCCTTCAGCTTTGCCACGCGGCTGTTTGGATCGTTCGCGTTTCCGAACACAATTGCTTCCGACGGGCATGCAGATTCGCAGGCCGTCACGATTTCGTTATCGCGAATAGGACGATTCTGCTTTTCTGCGTCGATTCGCACATTGTTGATGCGTTGCACGCAGTACGTGCATTTTTCCATCACGCCGCGGCTGCGCACGGTCACTTCCGGGTTCCGCAGTAATTTCAATTGCGGCGTGTCCCAATCCTGGAAGCGCAGGAAATTAAACCGTCGCACTTTATACGGGCAGTTATTCGAACAATACCGCGTGCCGATGCAGCGGTTGTACACCATGTCGTTCAGACCTTCGGCGCTGTGTACCGTCGCATCCACCGGACAAACCTGCTCGCATGGCGCGTTTTCGCACTGCATGCATGGCACCGGCTGGAAAAATGTCTCCGGATTATCGAGCGATGCGTTATAGGTTGACGCATCATTGGTGGCCGATTCCGCGTGGTAATAACGATCCACGCGAATCCAGTGCATTTCTCGCCCGCGCATTACTTGATCTTTACCCACCACCGGAATGTTGTTTTCCGCCTGACAGGCCACTACGCAAGCGCTGCATCCGTTGCACTTGTTCAGGTCGATCGCCATGCCCCAGGCATGTCCCGGATACGCAAACTCTTTGTAGAGTGAATCTTCCTTCTTCGGTGCTTCCACGCCTTCATGCGCGAATGCGGGATTCTTCTTATACTCTTCCAGCGTGCCGGTGCTTAGAATTTGCCGGCCTTCCATATTGAAGTGGTATTGCGTGCACGCCAGTGGATAAGTATCGCCATTCGCCTTCATGCTTCCATCGGCAACACACCACAGCGCTTCCGAGGTCCGCACCACATACGCATCAAAGCCCTTGTTTGTGCCGGTATATCCTGCGCGCTTTCGTCCATAACCCAGCGGCAGAACCACGGTATTTTCCGCCACGCCTGGCAAAGTCCACGTTGCTGCGCTGACTTTGCTTCCATTCAGCATTACGTCCACTACTGCCGACAAGATCTGTCCGTGCTCGCCACCGCGCGCCGCCACCACATGCGCCAGATCCATCTTCTGCGCAAGTTTAGGGCTGATCAGAGCCGCGTTATCCCAAGTCAGCTTGGTCATCGGCTTGGGCAATTCCTGCAGCCATCCGTTATTCGCATAACGGCCGTCGTAAACGGTTGGATCGGGCCGGAAAATAAACTCAATCTGATCCGCTGACGCAGCCTTATACGCCGGCAAACTTGTTGCATTCCACTTTAATTCCGGAGTAATGGGAGCGAATTTGGTTCCGGGAATCACTCCGTCGTTCAGCCACTTCCGCCAGCCCGCGTCCACCGAGGATTCCAGATGCGCGGAAGCTTCCGTCCAATACCCACGAACCGCATCGTAGGCGGGCATGCCCGGCTTGTCGCTAAAGGCCGCCAAAACATCATGCGCAGACCGCGTGTAATACAGCGGGGCGATCAGCGGTTGAATGATGCTGGCAGTTCCGTCGTAGGCGCGTGCGTCACTCCACGATTCCAGGTAATGCGATTCCGAAATATGCCATTTGCTATAGGCCGAAGTCTCGTCGTAGTACGGGCTCAAATGAATGCTGATCGGCACTTTCAGCAATTTCGCCGCAAAGTCAAAATCATGTGGCGCGTCGTAAACAGGATTGCCGCCTAGCATCAGCAGCAAGTCTACTTTTCCATGCGAAATTTCCACGCAAAGTTCCCGCAGTGATTCCGCATTCCCCGTGGGCTCGGCTTCGACGGTTTCCGTGTAGTACAGCGTCGTTCCGACGTTGCCCAGCTTCGCGTTGATCGCATGCGCCAGAGCATGAACGGAAGCGGGCTGATATTCTCCAGCGACCACCAGCGATGCGCCGCGTTCTTTCTGCAAATCCGCGGCAACCACGTCCAGCCACTTGGCGGCTTCGCCCTGTAGTGTCGACCGCATGGGCCAATTCCGAGCTTTCCCGCCAGAGCCCGCGCAAACAATTCAACTTCGCTGGCGCGCATGGGTAACCGATGGTCCGCGGAAGAGCCCGTCACGCTCGGTGTTGGCTCGACCACATACAGCCGGTTCATCGAATCATCCGGCCCACTGAGGTTGCGCCGCCGCGCGAACTGTTTTGCGTACGCGATGTGCCCTGGTCCATTTGCCAGAAAATCCGCATCCAGCGACAAAATCACATTCGCCTTGCCCGGCTCATAAACTGTGTTCACCGCGCGGCCAAACGCCAATTTCGCGCCTTCTTTGGCCCCATCTCCGACTGCCGGTTCCCATTGGTACCACTTCGCTTGCGGATAAGCAGCCAGCAACTTGCGAATCTGCCAGATCAAAGTCGGCGAAGTTACACTCCCAGTCAAAATACGGAAGCCCTCGCCGTTCGCCGCCTTTGTTGCGGTCGCCAACGATTGTGCCGCATCCAGGAACGCCGACCACGACCGTATTTCGCCGCCATACATCACCGTTTGTGCGCGATCTGGATCGTACAAGTTGAGTATCGAAGCCTGCACAAACGCGCTCGTCGAACCCAGGCTCGACGGGTGATCCGGGTTACCTTCGATCTTCGTAGGACGGCCTTCGTGACTCTCCACCAGCACGCCAACCGCATCTCCTGCAAACGGCATCGCCGTGGCATAGAAATTCGGTCGTCCCAGCGTCATTCCATCCGGCTGTTTCACATAAGGCGTGATATGCGCTTCATCAGGCCGTCCACAACCGGCCATGCCCGCCAGCGCCAAAGAAGCTCCCATCAATTTCAGGAAATCCCTGCGGTCCACCGCATCGTCCCATTCCGATGCCTGTCGCGGGAATTCGCGGTGCAGCAAAGCGTCAAAATGCGGATCTTCCGCCAGCTCTTCCAGCGTCCGCCAATATTCCTTGCCTGATTTTTCCTTTAGTTTCTCGCGCACTGCGGAAAGGTCCAGCTTTGCTCCCTCGGCCGCCGGCTCAACAATTTCTTCTTCCTCTTCATGCCCGTGCGCATGATTATGGACCGCCTCGTTGGCGGGCGCACCCTGCAGGATTCGCAACATTTTATCTTTATTTGCCGGTTCGCTCATATTTTCCATTAGCGGTGACACGTCGAACAGCTGGTCAGTTCCAATGTCGATCGCAGTTTGTACTCTGCTGCGAGCTTCTTCCCGACTTCTGCCTGATCATTCGGCGCCTTCCAGCTCATATTGTAAATCTGGTCCTTCGTTCGCAAATTCTGCTCCGGATTTCGATGGCACTCCAGGCACCACTCCATGTTTAACGGCGCGTTTTGATAGATCAGCGCCATTTCGTTCACGGCTCCGTGACAAGACGAGCAACCGATTCCCTTGTTCACGTGAATGCTGTGATTGAAATAAACGTAGTCGGCCAGCCGGTGCACTTTCGTCCAATGAATGGACTGTTCGGTTCGGTAGCTTTCGCGCACGATCTCCAAATAACCCACATTGTTATACAGAACGGAGTGGCAGTTCATGCACGTCTTGGTCGGAGGAACTCCCGCGTACGCTGAAGTCTCCACTCCCGTGTGGCAATACCGGCAGTCAATTCCGTCATCGCCCACATGATGTTTGTGGCTGAACTGGACAGGCTGATCGCGCGTGACCCATTGGTTCGTGATGTAGGGCGACCGGGCAACCACCAGCACGCCCGTCAACCCCAATCCGGCAAGGACGGCGATTCCGAGCAGGCTGAATCGCGCCAGAAAATTCGCACTTCGATCGAAGATTTGTGCCATGTCAGAGTTTTCGCTCGAGCCAGCGATTATCCCCGGCCACCACTTCCGAAGGTAATCTCCGTGCTCATGAACCGAAGAGTGTGATGCGGGTCACTCAGCGACCGATAAGTTTCCAATAATTTATTCGGGAATGCAACTGTTAACAAAGGCAGTGTCTGTGGATTCTCAGTCCGTTTCCCGTATTGAACCACTCGTTCTCTTCAAATCTTCCGAACACTTTCCATAATTCGATTTTCTTAATTGCATTTCGCTGCCCATTCCGTCTTTCTCCCTGCTCCTTATCGATTATCTTCGACAAGAGTTTAACAATTGGAAGTTCTGTCCACTCTCCCCGTCATTAGTTTTTCTTATCTACTATCCCGCTACATCCACTCTTGCTGATACTTCTTCTCATTGTTATTCTTTTTAGGTCTCCTGTCGTTCGACGGCGGAGCCTACCCTGCTTCGGTTCTCCGACGCAGCCTTTCACACCGCTGGGGCGTGGTCCAACTGGTAGGACACCTCACTGTTAATGAGGACGGTGAAGGTTCGAATCCTTCCGCCCCAGCCAAATTCTCCTTAATTACCCGCAAAAACGATGCGAATGGTGAGTTCGGACCGTTTCACGACCGATCCACTGGCTTTCATTGACTTGAACTGTTGTTAGGAATACGCTTTCGCGGGTCTGGAGTCCATCATGAAGAATACCTTCGTCATCGCTTTACTGGCGGTTTCTGCTCTTTGTTCTCCCTGTCGCGCACAGGAGGAACACCATCATCACGATGCTGACGAAAAACTCGGCACCGTGTCATTTCCGATCTCTTGCGCGGCTGCCACCCAAATACAGTTTGAGCGTGGCGTTGCCCTGCTGTATTCGTTTGAATATGAATCGGCCAGCAACCAATTTCGCGAAATCGAAAAGAAAGATCCCAACTGCGCCATGCTCTACTGGGGCCAGGCCATGAGCTTGTATCACCAGCTTTGGGAGCGCCCCTCGAAAGCTGATCTTCAACTCGGCGCGGAATTGCTGGCCAAAGCTCGCGCCCTGAATCCTCCAACTCCCCGGGAGAGCGACTACATCCAGGCTCTCACTGTTTTTTATTCGGATACTGCTAAGCTCACTCATGAGCAACGGGCCGAGGCTTATGCGAAAGCTATGTCCGGCGTCTACCAGCGCAATCCACAGGATCGCGAAGCAGCTGTCTTCTATGCCCTCTCTCTTCTTGCTTCAGAGCCCGCTCGCGATCCCGACCTCACCAACGCCAAGGCCGCCGTCGCCATTCTCAACAAGCTCTACGACGAGGAGCCTGACCATCCGGGCATCGCCCATTACATCATTCATAGCTGCGATAACCCTTCCATGGCCAGTCTCGCTCTCCCTGCTGCGCGCAAATACGCCACCATCGCTCCCGCATCCGCGCATGCTGTCCATATGCCTTCGCACATCTTTGCGCGTTTGGGCCTTTGGCAAGACGACATCAATTCAAATCTCGCCGCCATTAAAATTGCCGATCAAATGTCTTCCATGCACATGCACGTAATGCATCACAAAATTCATTCACTGGACTTCCTCGAATACGCCTATCTTCAGATCGGTGACGATGCCAGCGCCAAGTCGACGGCAGAGGCCATTGCCGCTTTTCCACAGTCCGCCGCCGATCCCGAATTCGAGGATTACCTCCAGGTCCGAAAGGCTATGGCGCCTGCCATGTACGCGCTCGAGCGCCGCCAATGGAAAGAAGCGCTGAGTTTGCAACCGCTTCCCAACACGCCCCCCTACGTTCAAATTGTCACCTATTGGGCGCATGCCATTGCGGCCGGTCATCTTCACGACACGGCGGCAGCCGATGATGCGATGAAGCATTATGACGAACTACTTGAGGCTACGCGCAAAACTGATAAGTCCTACATCGCGGACTCGCTCAAGGAAGAACACGACCTCGTGCAAGCATGGGCCGACTATGCGTCTGGAAATACAACCGAGGCGACTCGCCTTCTTCGCTCCGTTGCGGATACTCAAGACAAAGTCGGCAAGGGCGAAACCGCTCTGCCGGCTCGTGAAATGCTTGCGGACATGTTACTCGAGATGAAACGCCCGCAAGAGGCGCTCTCTGAATACGAAACTTCCCTGCGCACCGACCCAAATCGCTTTAACGGTCTGTATGGTGCGGCACAAGCCGCCAAGCTGACCAATCAAAATGAGAAGGCCTCAGCTTATTACGCGCAATTGCTCAAAAACTGCGACGGCGTCCATTCCGATCGTCCGGAATTATCACAGGCAAAGACCCTGCTCGCTTCCAAGTAGCCCAGAATTACCTATTTCGCCTGTTGCTTCGCGGCAGAATTCCGCTCAGCCTTTCTCTGTCGGCAGCCCCGCCTCCAGCCAACCTTTCCAGCCGCCATCCATCGACTCCACGTTGGTATAGCCCATCTTCTGCAAATTATCCGCGGTCAGCGCCGAACGAAATCCACCACCACAGTACAAAATCATTTTTGTTCCTGTGTCGGGGACCCGCTGTTCAATATCCCTCTCGATAATTCCCTTTCCCAGATGAATCGCCCCCGGCAGATGTCCTCGTGACCATTCACTCTCTTCCCGCACGTCCACCAGCACAAACTTTTCTCCAGCATCCATCCGCCGCTTCACCGCAGCCACGTTGGTTTCCTTTACACTCTTCTTCGCCTCATTCACCAAAGCCAGAAATCTCGTCGCATGTGCCATATCTTTCTCCTCAAACTGTGGATACCAACACTGTAAGCCAGCAACCTCCCTAGTACAAAAGGAAAGGGCGTCCCGCACCTCGGAACGCCCCCCGTACCCCAGACTGCGAATCGTTTCTTAGTTGCCTGCTTTGGGCGCTGCCGCTCCCTTGTTACCGAACAAGCGCACCATGTTGACCAGATTCCAGCGGATTTCTTCTTTAGTCCGATCGCCTTCCCCGCCAGTCATTTTTCCCTTGCCATTCGTGATAATCCAGAACAGCTCTCCGTCCGTCATCTTTGCAATGCTGTCCGGATTTCGCCAATCGTGCAGATCCAACTTCATGTCAACTGCCAAGTCGCCTTTTCCATCTCCGTCTTTTCCGTGACACATCGCGCAGTGATATCCATACAGTTTCGTCACCGAAGCAATTCCTTCGGGCGTCGTCTTCACTGGATTCACTCTGTCTTTTGCATCCGCAGGCATCGGCGGAGGCGCCTGCGCTTCATTACTCTTCGGCCGGGCAAAACTCGCGCTGAACCCCACCAGCAGAATTACACCGAACAAAATCATTATTCGCCGCATATGCTCTCCCCTCTCAGGAACACCTTACCCGGAGCGGGGTAATGCGTATCTAGGGCAATAGTACGCCTGCAGAAGCCACAAAAAAAGGCCTCCCGTCACACCTCTCGCGTTTGTCGCTTTGCCTATCTTCTTTGATTGCTTACAGTTTCCCGCTGTCCCGTGTCATTTTCGCAACGCCTGGTACGCGGCAGCCGCTGGACGCTTTTCCGCTATTGCTCCCGCGTCCCGCCACGAACGGCCCTGTTTCTCGCAGCCTGGTTCTCAATCCATCGATCTGCACCGGGAACGATTCCTGCGCGGTGCCTTTCTTCACATAAATCAACAGCGCCGCTTCGCCCGGAGAATCTACGCTAGAGGTGATACCCACTCCCACGACGCTGGGATTCTTCAGCAATTCCGCCGCATGCGCCGCGTGCACTACCTTCGCTCGTTCCATTTCTCCTGTGCGTAGTGTGTACACGATCTGCGGCGCTGCTGCTCCTTGCAACATCTCCGTCGTCTCCTGACTCGACAGGACTCCCCGATACTTCCATCCCTCTCCCGCAACCACTCGCGTCCCTACCCCCTGCACTGTTTGCGGAACTGCGGCAGGAGCGTTAGCGCTATTCACAAACAGCACTATCGCTGCTTGTCCCGGGTGATCGTAGCTAGGTCCCACGCCCACGGCGTAAATGGCGTTATTGCCAATTAGTCCCGGCCCGTTCGTGTCTCTCACCATTCCTGCCGCTTGCAAGATTTCTGTTGCCACCTGCGCTTGCGGGGCTGTGGCCGATTGAGGTTGCGTGGGCAAAGTGCATCCAATCACTTGATGTGCCGCTCCACCGACAAACGTTGGCGTTGCATTTCCCGCTCCGGGAAACGCCGCCAAAACGTCGCTGACCGTATTCCCCACTGTGTCGGTGTCAGAACCCGCGAACAGTAATGCCACTGGATCCGCCGTGCTCTGTGTGACAATCAGCGATCCGGAATCTCCCTCTGCACTGAAACTTCCCCCAGTCACCGAGACCAAGTCCGTGTAATTTACGGTGAACGCGAACGCTGTGTCGCCGCAATTCCGCGGGTACCCTACACTCCCCATTACGTTCGTTGCCAGCACCGTTGAACACGTCAAGGCCGTCGTTCTTCCGCTCTTCGCTACGGCTTGTCCCACCGTTGCCGCTACTCCGGTACCTGCATGCGGCGCACCTGGGGCCGGCGTTCCATTCGATTGCGTCGCTCCCAGCAACAATATGTTGCCGCTGGTGTCCACTTGTCCGCTTGCGATTTGCGCCAGGGCTGCATCAACTTTCGGCAGCGCTCCAGTCTCCAGATTGAAAAACTCCGACAAGTTGGCAACCGTTTTTGTCCCGACCGTTGAGCAGGTCGTTGTTGCATCGATCGTTCCCGGTTGGCTGATCGGATCGCCCGTCACCCCGCTATCTCTCTTCGCCAGCACATGGTTGTTGCTCAAAATGTAGTAAGTTCCGTTTCTCACCACCAACGAACCCAGCGTCCCGCCGCAGCAATATCCGCCGCTGGTATCGTTTATATTTCCGCCGGATGTCCCTAGCTCAATCGCTCCACTCTGCGTATTTTGGTTGGGAGCCGAAACCGTCACCGTCGCCGTTCCAAATATGTTGCTGCTGGATTTCGCTACGGCTGTAATCGTTACCGTTGTGGTCGAACTGTTTCCACTGCCGCTCGAACTGGTCGGCACTCCACCGGGCGCGACGTACTGGCCGCTGGTGGTGATGTATCCCGTCGTCTGGCTTCCGCCCGTAACTCCATTTACCTGCCACGTCACTGCGCTTGTTGCGCTTCCACCCTGCGTCGCCGTAAACGTCTGCGTCCCAAATGCCGTCACCGTGGAAACCGCGGGAGTAACCGTGATGCTGCCCGTTGGCGGGGTTGTTCCGCCGCCGTGGTGGTGGTAATCGTTCAAGCCGCTACAGCCGGCAACCCAACTCGCTGCTATTAATAGGTATGGATAAAGCTTTGCGTGGCGCATGAAGTCCCCCGGTACTTGCCTGCTTTCACAGGCTAGCATCCGGTATCAGCGCTGCTTGCTTTGCAATTGCGAAATTGCTCTAGTGGTTTCCTGTACTATCGAACAGGCATTCCCGCGGCGGCCTGCTTGGCTAAAATCGCTAACTTCCGTGCTTCGCTTCAATCCATATCGCGCCAGTTAGGCCCGACACCAACCTCGACAACCAGCGGCACAATCAACTTGTGCACTCCTTCCATTTCTTCCTTCACAAGTTTTTTCAGCGCCGTTCGCTCTTTTTCCGGGACCTCGAACAATAATTCGTCGTGCACCTGCAAAATCATCCGCGCGCCGAACTTCTCCTTCGCCAATCGCTTATCAATTGCAATCATCGCCAGTTTAATCAGGTCAGCGGCAGTGCCCTGCAACGGAGAATTCAGCGCCGTGCGTTCCGCAAAATTCCTCAATTGCATCTGTGACGCATTAATTTCGGGGATCGGTCGAATCCGGCCAAACAACGTTTTCGCCATTCCCGTCTTTCTCGTCTCCACCAGGATGTTGTCGAGATAGGCTTTCACGCCCTTATAGCGTGAGAAGTACGCATTAATAAATTGCGCCGCTTCTTTTTGCGGAATTCCCAACTGTTGCGCCAATCCAAATGCCGATAATCCATAAATAATTCCAAAATTAATTGCCTTCGCGGCTCGCCGGTGCTCCGCTGTCTGCCCCAGCGGCCCTACCCCAAACACCTCCTGCGCTGTTCTTGAGTGAATGTCCTCGCCATCCTTAAACGCTTGCACCAGCACCGGGTCTTTCGAGAAATGCGCCATAATTCGCAATTCAATTTGCGAATAATCCGCCGACAGCAGCACTTTTCCCTTTTCCGCCACAAACGCGGCGCGAATTTCTCTGCCCAACTCGCTTCGCACCGGAATATTCTGCAAGTTGGGGTCGCTCGAACTCAGCCGCCCCGTGGCTGTTCCTGTTTGCGACAAGCTCGTATGCAGCCGCCCCGTCTCCTTATTGATCAGCTTCGGAAGCGCATCCACATAGGTAGACTTCAGCTTTGCAATTTCCCGGTACTCGATCACTTTCTTCGGCAGTTCGTGCTGCTCCGACATCTCCTCCAGTATGTCCGCGGCCGTCGATCGCACTTTTCCCTTGCCTCGGCGTGTCGGCGCTTGCAGATTCAGTTTGTCGAAGAGTATTTCCGCCAACTGCGTCGGCGAATTTACGTTGAACTCCGATCCTGACAGCTTCCAGATCTCTTTCTCCAGGCGCCGCACCTCTTTCTCCATCGACTGCGACATCTTGTCCAGCGCCTTTGGGATCCACGCGAATTCCGATTCGCTCCATTTCCGCCAGTACCGGGGCCAGAGGGAGGTCAATCGTTTCGTAAACTTCCAGCAGCTTTTGTGCTTCTACTTCTTTCCGTAGTGCTGGCGCCAGCCGGTGCAAATAATCTGCTCGCTCTCCCGCGCCTCCGCCAATCGGCACGTTGAATTGCCGGAACACCACATCGACAAATTTGTGGTTCGCCGTCGTTGGCTTCAATAGATACGAATATAGCTGCGTGGCGTGCTCGATTCCTTCCGCCTTTCCCGCCAGCAAATGAAATAGTTTGGGGTCGTGAACAATCTTGCGGCGCTTCTTATCGCGCAAAATCGGCTCCAGGGTCTTCAGCACCTCGCCCTTTTCATCCGCCCAGACCGCCCTTCCTTCGCCTTCTTTCGAAGAAATCTCCACCGACACCACGGGCGTTCCAAATCCTTCCGCTTCTCGCTCTCCGGTATCCAGATTCAGCCACACCGCCAGCGATTTCGGCGCGGGCATCTTTTTCAGATATTCGCGAAACTCATCCACATTGCCGAACTGCACATAATCCTTTTTACCTCCGCCAGCTTCGGACCCCGCGCTCCCCTTCACCCCTTCGGCAGTGCCTCCTGCGCCAGCACCCCCACTCAATTCCGCCCCCGACGCCAGCAATTCCTTCAAAAGTGAATTGAATCCCAATTCCCGGTACAGCACTCCCAGCGCTGCAGGGTCCGGCTCTCGCACCTGCAATGTATCCAGATTCAGTGGCAGCGGCACGTCCGTCTCGATCGCCGCCAATTTCTTGCTCATCATTACTTGCTCAACCTGCTGTTGCAGCGCCTCGCGGTACCTTTTGTTGGTCACTTCGGCCGCATGTGCCAGCGCGCTTTCCACGCTCCCATATTTCTGGATCAACTCTGTCGCGCCCTTCTCTCCAATTCCCTTCGCGCCAGGAATGTTGTCAACCGTGTCGCCTAGAAGCGCCATCAGGTCGATCACCTTGCTTGGCGGTACTCCCAATATTTCTTCGACCTTCTTCTCATCGACAATCGTGTCCGCTTTCGCTCCGCCTGATCCCGTGCGCAAAATCCGCACTCCCGGCGTCACTAACTGCATCATGTCCTTGTCATTCGAGACCACCAGGACATCCAGATTCTTCATTGCGGCTTGCTTCGCCATTGTTCCAATTACGTCGTCTGCTTCAAATCCATCGAATTCCAGTATCGGAAGCCGCATCGCTTCGCATAGCCGCCGCACATACGGCAACTGCACTTTCATCTCATCCGGCATGGGTTGCCGCTGCGCCTTGTACTGCTCAAACAATTTGTCGCGGAATGTCGGCTTGCTGGTGTCGAATACAATTCCAATGTAGTCCGGCTGATAATCCTTCAACAGCCGCCGTACGATATTTGAAAATAGAAACGGCACCTTGCTCGGGATTCCGCTTGGCGCGTTCATTCTCATCATCGGCGCATAAAACGCCCGGTAGATGTGCGCCATCGCATCCACCAGAAACAGCTTCTTATTACCTTGTTCTTTAGCCATCATCGCGCGAGTATATCAGGACTAAATTCGCAGCGCGCCTCTCCTTATCTGCGAAGAGCAGTCTCTTTTCCCACCTCTTCGGGCGTGGGATGCGCTTGCCTGATCGACCCTTTTGAAAGAGATTCTGCGCTGTCATGTCTCATCAGGAATTTTTCTTGCAAACGAAGAGGCTGGCATTCCGTCGCTGGTCGCCCGCGGATCTTCCTCTGGCGATCTCTTTGTGGGGAGACCCGGAAGTCACTCGCTTCTTCGGCGGTCCATTTTCAAAGGAAGCCGTTCAACGCAGGCTGGAACTCGAAATCTCCAACGAAACTGCTCATCACGTCCAATACTGGCCCATCTTTTTGCGATCCACGGAAGAATTTGTGGGCTGCACTGGGCTGCGGCCTTATCACCCGGCAGACCAAGTTTACGAACTTGGCTTCCACCTTCGTCCCCAGCATTGGGGAAAGGGCTTTGCGACCGAGGCTGCGGCAGGAGTTGTTTCCTACGCGTTTTCTACGTTGCGGACCAAGGCTCTTTTCGCCGCCCATCATCCCGCAAATTTCGCTTCAAAGCGAATTATCGAGAAACTTGGTTTCCAGTTCACGCACAAAGACCTCTACGCCCCGACAAACGAGATGCATCTGGCTTATTTGCTGACAGCCTCTTTGTAACTCGCGCTAGACAATCCCGAGCGTTTTTCCCACTTCGGCCAGAATATCGGCTGCCTTCAACAGATGCTCTCTTTTGTGCGCCGCGCTCACTATCGTCCGAATCCGTGCCTTGCCTTCCGCAACCGTCGGATATCCAACGGCGGGTGCAAATACTCCTGCCTCAAACAATTTCCGCGAAAACTCAAATGCCTTCGCCGCATCTCCCACATGGATTGGCACAATCGGCGTTTCGCTGGTCTTGAACTGAAACCCGCGCCGCTTCAATTCTCTCTTGAAATATTTTGTGTTCGCCCACAGCTTCTTCACCAACTTTTCCCCATCGGGTGAGTCGAGCAAACTAAACGCCGCCGCGCAAGCTGCCGCCGTAGCCGGCGGATGCGAAGTCGAAAACAAAAATGGCCGCGCCCGCAAATACAAATAATCGATCAGGTCCCGCGAGCCGCACACATAACCGCCCATCGATCCAATCGCTTTGCTCAGCGTGCCCACCTGGATATGCACTCTGCCATGGCAATTCAGATGATCCACCGTTCCCCGGCCGCCACGCCCCAACACGCCCGCTGGAGTGCGCATCGTCCACCATCATGATGCAGCCGTATTTTTCTGCCAGGTCGCACAAGGCTGGCAGCGGAGCGATGTCCCCGTCCATCGAAAACACGCCATCCGTAATAATCAGCTTTTTCCCTGTGAACGATGCGTGCTCCTGCAAAATCCGCTCGCAGTCCGCCACATCCTTGTGCTTGAAAACCTTGATCGTCGCTTTCGACAGGCGTGCCCCATCTATAATCGACGCGTGATTCAGCTCATCCGAAATGATCAGGTCTTCCTTGCCCAATACTGCTGAAACCGTGCCGGCATTCGCCGTGAATCCCGACTGGAACACCACGCATGCTTCCACATTCTTGAATTTCGCGATCTGCTCTTCCAGATCCATGTGGATCTTCATCGTACCGGCAATCGTACGCACCGCTCCGGCACCAACTCCCAGTTTCTTCACCGCTTCGATCGAAGCCTTGCGCAGCCGTTTGTCCGTGGTCAGCCCCAGATAATTGTTCGACGCCAGATTGATTACCTCGCGCCCATCAAACACGCAAACGGGTTTCTGCTCGCCATCCAGCACCCGCAACTTTGGCGCAACACCCTTGCTCCGCAACTCCGCCAAAGCTTCGCTGACGTATTGCAGCGGATTTTGTTTTACCACTTGTGTCCCTGAATCATTCATGACTTTCTCCAAGCTTTCTTCGCTGTGACTCAGTGCGCTGTTCTCTGAGTCCTCTGTGATAATTCTTTCTCTTAGGCCTTTAGCCCACTCGGATAAAGTAAAATCTTCCCCGCCAAGTCCACCTTGCAATTTCTCAAAGGCCTTTTCAAATCCATCCAGACCCATTCGCTCGCCAAACAAGGGCTCCAGGTTTACGCGACCCGCTTTCAGTAACGCGGTCATCTGCACCCACGTTTCATACATACGCCGCCCGTAGATTCCCTGCACCGTCGCGCCCTTGAAAATCACGTCTTGTACCAGATCCAGTTGCACATTTTCCGTGGGGATTCCCAGCAGCGAAGCTCTCCCGCCCGCCCGCAGCGCCTTGAATCCCTGCTGAATTGCCGCAGGATGCCCGCTCATCTCCAGCAGAACATCCACACCTGTTCCGCCCGTCGCTTCCAAAATAATTTTCACTACATCTTCGCTCGCCGGATTCAATACCTGATCCGCGCCCATTTCTTTCGCCATTTTGCGGCGGTGCTCATTTGTTTCCGTCGCAAACACGGTTGAACTTCCGCAAGCCTTCGCCACCGCAATCGACATCAACCCGATCGGCCCGCACCCCGTTACCAACACCGTCTGTCCCGCAATCGCTCCCGCCAATACCGTGTGCACCGCGTTCCCCAACGGATCCAGGATCGCTCCATAGTGTTCTGGAATGGCCGCATCCAGCTTCCAGATATTCGTCGCCGGGATTTTCACGAATTCCGCGAATGCCCCATCCTGATCGATCCCGATAATTTTCAGGTTCTGGCAAATGTGCGCTTCGCCCAGCCGGCACTGGTGGCAATGTCCGCAATTCACGTGCATTTCCGCGCTGACAAAATCCCCGGCCTTCACCGCCTTTACCTCTTCGCCGACCCGTTCCACTACGCCGCAAAATTCGTGTCCCAATGTCACGGGAGGCTTAATCCGCCCCTGCGACCAGCGATCCCATCCATAGATATGCAGGTCCGTTCCGCAGATGGACGCCGCCTTCACCCGCACCAGCACTTCTCCCGGCCCAATCGTCGGCACCGGGACTTCTGTGTATTCCAGTCCCTTGGCCGCTTTCGTTTTCCGCAAAGCTTTCATCGTGGCAGACATCGAGGCAGGCTCCTCACCCAGGCAGGTGCTTATCAACATGTAACCTCAAATGCTAGCACACGCCATTGCAGACTTCAGTTCGTTCCCCGCATTCCTCGCACCAATTTGGCGCTCTTTCGACTCAACCCGTAAGGGCACAATTTTCTCTTCCGCGCTCCGCTCACATCTTCTTCCTTCTCTCCCCCATCCCCATTGTTGGCTCCTTCTTATTCAATTTCACCGCCTCCCCAATCAACTTCTTCAACTCCGGCCTTTTCAAATCCTCCACGCACCGCAGCTTCACGTGCCGCAAACTTTTCCCTGTCCCCTCCAGCAGTCCCGCCGGATCCTTTAACAGCGCCCCACGCAAAAATCCAAATGTTACGTGTTTTTTTCCTGCCATGAAGAAACTCATCGGCCCTTCCACTTCAAACGTAGGAATCTTCCACGGGTTCACCGATTCCGTCACTCCTTTCACTGTTTTCTTCATCAGCGCGCGCAAACCCTTGGCGACCACCGCAACTTTCGGCTCTTTCTTTTCCACGTACTCATCGATCCACTCCACCGCCTTCTTTCCTTCAATTACCGGCATGCCTCGCCTCCTTTCAAAATCAAATCCAGCCGCATTCTACGCCTATTCCGTCCTTCCCAACCGCCGGCCTCTCTCCGGCATCCAATTCACTGAAACCATGAAATAAAGGACTCGTTCCCGGCGTATCATCATTGACGCCGAATCATTCGCCACTAGCCCATGCCCAACTCCCAACCTGCCATCCAACTGGACCGTATCTCCCGCCACTACGTCATGGGCGAAACAAACGTTCGCGCCGTGGATGACGTTTCTCTCTCCGTCGCTCCCAACGAATTCCTCGCTCTTCTCGGCTCTTCTGGCTCCGGCAAATCCACTCTCCTCAATTTAATCGCCGGCCTTGACCGTCCCACCTCCGGTTCCATCGTCGCCAACGGTCAGAATATCGCCGCGCTCTCTTCTCTGGATCTGGCACGCTATCGCTGCAACACCATCGGCATGATCTTCCAGTCTTTCCATCTCCTCCCGCGCATGACCCTGGAAGAAAATATCGAGCTCCCGCTTCGTCTCGCGGAAATCGATCGCGCCGATCGTCCCGCCCGCGTGCGTGAAGCCCTCGAGCGTGTCCGCTTGACTCATCGGTTCGGACATCGTCCCACTGAGCTCTCCGGCGGCGAACAGCAGCGCGTCGCCATCGCCCGTGCCCTGGTCAATCGTCCCAAGATTCTGCTCGCCGATGAGCCCACCGGCAATCTCGATTCCGCAACCGGCGAATCCATCCTCACCCTTCTCCGCGAACTTCAGCGCACTCTGGGCATGACCATTATCATGGTCACGCATGAGCGTCCTCTGGCCGAGCGCTTTGCTGATCGCCTCGCGATCATGGGCGACGGCAAACTTCTCTCCACCTCGGCGGTCACCAAGGAACATATTCAATGAAGCCTCGCGACCTCACCGATCTCGCCCTCCGCAATCTTCGCGAGTCCATTCTGCGCAACACTCTCACCACGCTGGGCGTCGCCGTCGGCGTTGCTTCTTTGGTTGCGATGGTCTCCATCGGCGTTGGACTGCAGGAACTCGCCTCCAAACGCCTTTCGCAAAGCGGCTTGTTCGACACCATTGTCGTCACACCCAAGAACAATATGCGTGGCATGGGTGGCCCGCCGCGTCGCGAAGCCAACGCCGATTCCGATAAGCCTCCGCGTGCCCTCGATGAAGACGCTCGCCGCGAAATCGAAAAACTTCCCAATGTAATCGAGGTCTATCCGCAGGTTCGTTTCTTCACGGAAGTTCGCTTCAATAACAAACCCTTCGGCACCGTGGTTGCCGGCATGCCTGACTCTTCCAGAAATTCCGGCTCCTTTGATGGCATGGTGGGAAATTTCTTTTCTTCACCCGCCGCCAACGAAGCCATCCTGCAAATCGAATTCGCCAAGGAACTTTCGCCCAATACTCCTTCGTTGGTTGGCCAGGATCTCGTTCTGCGTTACGCCGAACGCCAGGCTCTTCCCGCTTCTACCGATAGCGCCACGCCAGGCGACGCAAACGATTCCTCGGGAGGCGGCGGTTTCTCCGTCGTACCCAAAGAACTTCGATCTGAAAATCGTTGGCATTGTCGAAACCGAACCTGCGCAGGGTTTCGGCGGTTATGGCAATGCTCGTCTCCTGATGCCTCTCGCCACCGCTTCTACTCTTCGTGCGGCACAGGTTAACGATCTTCGCGACATCGTCCGCGATAATACCGCCAACAAAACCACCTACCCTTCCCTTTCTGTCCGCGCCAAATCTCCTTCTCAGGTCGATGCTCTCGAAACTTCCATCAAGGCCATGGGCTTCGGCGCGTTCTCTCTTCTCGACGCCAGTAAATCCCTCCGCACTTTCTTCACCGTCTTCGATCTTCTCCTCCTGATTTTCGGCAGCCTCGCTCTCGCCGTTGCCACTCTCGGCATCGTCAACACCCTGGTCATGGCCATCCTCGAGCGCCGCCGCGAAATCGGCGTCTTGAAGGCGCTTGGCGCCGCTGATTCAGACGTTCAGCAGCTTTTCTTCTTAGAGGCTGGAGTGATGGGCTTCTTCGGCGGGATCTTCGGGGTACTCTTCGGTTGGTTGATTGGCCGCGCACTCACTTTCGGCACAAATTTCTATCTGAAGCGCCAGAGCCTGTCTCCCATCGAGGTCACTTCCGTCCCGTGGTGGCTCATTCTGTTCGCCATTCTCTTTGCCATCCTTGTCAGTCTCGCTGCGGGCCTCTATCCTGCTTCTCGTGCCGCCAAGCTCAATCCCGTCGACGCCCTCCGCTATGAGTAGCGCCTCTCCGATTTTCAGCGATTCCTTACTTAATGGCTCCGCCGTTACCAAAACTGTCATCCTGAGCGAAGTGACCCGGCTGTTTCAACGCGCCTCTTTTTGGCGCGCCGGGTCACGCAGTCGAAGGATCCCTCTGCGTCTTCTGCTCACAGCGTTTTTTCTTCCTTCTCCTCTTCGCCTTTCCCCTCCACGCCGCCCCCGGCCGCGTCGAATGCAATTCCATCCCCAGCAAAATCCTCTCTCGTTCTGTCCCCTATTGCATCGTTCTTCCATCCACCTTCGACACCGACAAGTCCGCGCATTTCCCCATCCTCTATTTCCTTCATGGCCTCGGTGACAACGAACAATTCCTCGTCCACTCCGGTCTCTGGAATGTAGTCACCGACATGCGTGACACTCATGAGCTCAAGGATTTTCTGATCGCGACCCCCGATGGTGGCGCAGGCTTTTACATCAATTCAAAGGACGGCAAGAGCCGCTACGAGGATTTCCTGATTCAGGAATTTTTCCCATTCATCGAGAAACGCTATCGCGTTGCTCCCGGCCGTTCCAATCGCGCCATGGATGGCGTCTCCATGGGAGGCTTTGGCGCGCTCCATTTGGCGTTCCGGCACCCGCAGCTTTTCTCATCCGTCAGCGCCCACAGCGCTGCTCTCATTGACAAGATTCCCGCGTTCGTCGCCTCAGCCCCACCATCTCCCCGCACCCGTATCTTCGGAGGAGTTTTCGGCACTCCCCTCGATCCCGCTTTTTGGGAACAGAACAGTCCTCTCACTTTGGCCCGAACCGCCAATCTCTCTGGCCTGAAGATCTATTTCGACTGCGGCGATCAGGACGACTACGGGTTCGAATCAGGTGCAGTCGATCTAGACAAAATCCTCACCGCACGCCATATCCCGCACGAATTCCATCTCTATCCCGGCCGCCATGACTACGTCTATTTCGCGGCTCACATCCCTGCCTCACTGCAATTCGCTTCACGCCTATTCCCTTAATCTTTATCGCTATCAAACGATGCATCTAAACACAAAGCGCGCATGGCGATCCGTAGAATGGCCTTGCGCGCCCCTATTAAGTGTTCGCGATCGGGCTAGCTTTGCGCTGCTACTCTCACACACACTAGCTGTCCGTCATCCAGCGTTTTATAGTCAACGGCAACTGTCGTGCCGACCTCTACCGTTCCCTTCACTTGCGATTCTTTTACCAGCACGAATTTCAGGATTTGTTTTTCCCCGCCAAAACCCGTATCCAGTGTGAATGAGCGCCCCTGATCGTCTATGTCTGCTATTTTGCCGTTGACCGATTTCATTTCTTGTTGTGGTTCTTGCTGCTTGTCACTCCGCTCCTGGGCCATCCCATTGATTATCGCCGGCGTTCCTAAGAGCAGTCCACTGAGCGAAAGTGTAATAATAATCTTGCGAACCATGATTCCATTCCTCCCAATAAACTTCGGCCGGTATGTTCCCACTTGCACTATGGCTTCCATTCGCTGTCCATCTTTTCCTGTATCCCGCTAGCCTCTGTATCTTCCGCAGATTGCATGAGATTCTTCGATTTTCCAGAGTTTGCAATTTCCCGTCGCCGCGCAGATTCTCCATGCCTGCTGTCATTCTTTCCTATCCGCGTTCCGTGCAGTGTTTCTGGTATATGCTCACCTCAGGTTTTTCCGCGAGGCCCCGTGTCGCCACACCAACTCCTTTCACGCTCAAGGCGTGATTTTATTAAGCATCTCGCTGCATCGGGAGGAGCAGTACTTTCCGCGCGCCAGCCTTCCCTTTTCAAGAAAATATTTTTGCTCGACAATGAAGTTTCTGAGGCTCAGCTCGCTTCCGATCCTCTTCGCCCGCAATTCCATCTCCTCCCGAAGCGTAACTGGATGAACGATCCCAACGGCCCAATCTTCTGGAATGGCAACTACCACATGTTCTTCCAGTACAACCCGAACGCCGCCGTTTGGGGCGATATGCACTGGAATCACGCCGTCAGCCCCGACATGGTTCACTGGAAGCATCTCCCCATCGCTCTCGCTCCCACTCCCGGCGGCCCCGATCAGGACGGCTGCTTCTCTGGAAGCGCTGTCATTCACGAAGGCGTCGCCACAATCCTCTACACTGGCGTCAAATCCGTTTCCCCCTCAGAAGCTACTCTTCGCGACGGCACTCACTATTTTCTCGAGACGCAATGCCTCGCCACTTCTACCGATCCACAGCTCCTCACTTGGAATAAAGTCGCTCAACCCGTACTCGTTCCCCCGCATGACGTAAATCTCACCGGCTTTCGCGATCCTTTCCTCTGGCTCGATGCCACTGCCTGGTACATGGGCATTGGTTCAGGTGTACGCGGAGTCGGTGGCTGTGTCCTTCTTTACCGCTCCAGCAATCTGCGGCATTGGGAAGCACTGCCAGATCCGCTGGCTTCGGGGCATGGCAATGGCAAGCAGACCAACGATCCCGTGGATGCCGCAGAAATGTGGGAATGCCCAGACTTTTTTCCGCTCGGCAAAAAGCACCTCTTCTTCTACTCAACGGAACGCAAAGTCTTCTGGGAATCGGGGGAGCTCGATTCAAAACAACTGGTCTTTCACTCGCAAAAAAGTGGCTTGCTCGATTATGGCGATTTCTACGCTCCGAAAAGCCAGCTTGCTCCCGACAACCGCCGCATCCTTTGGGGCTGGATTCCCGAATCGCGCCCGGAAGCCGACTACAGCGCGGCAGGTTGGGCGGGCTGCATGTCCTTGCCTCGCGTTCTCTCGCTCGACGCCCAGGGTAATCTTGAAATTCGCTTCGCCAAAGAACTCGAAACTCTCCGAACTGCTCCGTGGTCCTTGCCCATCACCGCCAGCCTCACCGAACGCCGCGAGGCTCTGGCAAAATTTCACTTAACCCAACCTGCCGCCGAATTTTTGCTTCGCTTTTCAAACAAGCCTTTTGAACTCGTGGTAACCTGTGGGGAAAGCTCGTACTTCTCCATTTCGTTCGATCCGCAAAGTTCCTCGCGTCAACTTCAGGTCGCCGGCCGCTCCGTTCCTCTTCCGCAGCTCACCGTATCCGACCATGAACTTCATCTATATCTCGACGCCTCTGTTCTAGAATCCATCCTCGACAATTCCATCGTGCTTACTACGCGCCTCTACCGCCTGCCCAACTCGCCCCTTCGCATCTCTCTAAAGGGCGAGGACCATGCCATCGCATCTCTTGCCATCTGGCCTCTGCGTCCCATCTCCCCCAATCGCCTTACCACCTGACACTTAACTGCTCCAAATTTCCTTCCGCCCCATCAATCCTTTCGGAGCAAATCTGCGTCTATTCATATGTACGTTCTTACCACTCGTTTTACTCAGAGGGTCGCTCTTGAGAACTTTCTTGCCTCTAGCCTTGCTTCTGCTCCTTTCGCCAAACCACCTCGGCGCTCAGGCGGATTCCAAGCCCCTCACCAAATATTCCATCGATGTCGCCGATAGTCGCATTGAGTTCTCCGTCAGCTCGGCATTGGACGATGTCAGCGGAAGTTTCAAATCCTGGCACGGCGAACTTAAACTCCCCACCCCCGGCGCACTCTCTGGCGCTCAATTCAATCTGCAAGTTTCCGCCGCCAGCATGACGACCGGTAACCGTGCCAAGGACGAAATTCTCAAGAGCGAAAAATTCTTCTATGTAGACAAATTTCCGTCCATCACCTTCGTTTCAACCAAGGCCATTCCTACGGGCGATCCAACAAAATTCCTGTTTCCGGGTGACTTCACTCTCCATGGCGTGACCAAGCCGGTTACTCTTCAAGTCACTCTCGACCTGCAGGGGAAAACTCGCGGTGAAATTTACGCCGATCTCTCCTTCGATCGCCGCGAGTTCGGCATGACCCACGATATCCCTTTTACTCGCGTATCCGACACGGTCCGCGTTCGCATCGATCTCGACGTCGAACGTGCCCCACTCTCTTCCTCAAAGAGTGGGGCATTCTGATCGATTTACCGCTTTTCTTTAGCCAATCTCCACGGGCAATCCTCCGGTTGTCGGCACTGATACGCCGCTTGATCCAGAAATCGCTGTGGCATACGAAAACGCCGTTTTTCCCGCTCCTGCGGTAATGAATGGTGTCAGCGCCGCCACCGCTGAATTGGCTCCGTTGTACACGCTCTTCAATCCATCGGTTTGCTCATAGTTCAAATTGTCTGCCGGGAATACATCAATCCCTGCAAACACGGTGTTCCCCACAGAAATTCCCGGCAACGCGCGCGCCAGCGTTCGGTGCTCGGACTCTACTCCCATGATGGATGCTGCAACTTGCGAGAAATACGCCAGATCCTTCCGCCGATAGGGTTTACCCGAAGGATCCCTCTGCTCTCGCTCGTAAGGTTCCACCTTCGCCGCCATCAAACTGAATTCGTGCACGGCCGTCAAATAAGCCCCGATGAACGCGTTTTCCAACGCGAGCAAGATCGGCAGAAAATTAGCCAGCGTGTCAAATGTGCCGGTTGGAAAATAGAATGTTTGTACCGGATCCTTTCCAGCCGTTGTCCCTCCGATCAGTTCACGCAAGAGGTTCGCATGCGCAATCTCTTCCGAAAGCGCACCCTGCAAATAGCCAACGTTCGCAAGGCTCGCCGGATTCGTCAGTGATCCCCCAGGCCCCGCCAGGTTTGGATCTTGAATTACGCCGCCCACCAGCGAGTTGTAATACATAGTTGTCGCCAAGCCCTCTGCAATCAACGCGGCGGTAAAGATCTCTTGCGCTGTATCTGAGTTCTTATCGTCCCCATCCCATCCACCGTCATCCTTCCCGAATCCCTGCTCGCGCGGGAACACCGGAGTGCCACCCAGCAGCGCAGCACCTGTTAACCCCGCGGCCGTCAGCGCACTCCCCCTCAAAAACGATCTCCGCGCTACTGCGGTTCCCAGAAACCTATCCTTCGTGAACGTATCCATGTCATCTTCCCCCTCAAGCAAATTTCCAACCTGCTTAAGGGGTACGCCACAGTTCTATGTTTGGATGTGTGATTTCTTTGCTTTCACAAACTTTATGAGGGCCAACACTCAACGTACTCATCTTTTGTACCGATTTTCGCGATTTCCCCAGTTTCTCCTTGGCCCCCCTGTCGCCTTTTGAGGGTAGGGTACTTTCTTGGGTTCCTCTTTCCTACGATTCACAGCCTCCGCTCTCTGCTATCATTTCCGTTTTGTGCGCGCTATCTGTACCGTGGAGGTTTGATGAACCTTTCGCAGAGGCTCACCGAGATTCGCACTGGCTTTGAACGTCCCTTCTGGGTCGCCAACATCAGCGAACTCTTCGAGCGTCTTTCCTACTACGCCGCCTTCGCTTCTCTCGCGCGTTATCTCCACGAAGCCCTCGACTTCTCCACCGAGCGCGCCTCTGGCCTTTCTGGACTCTTCGGCGGACTGGTATGGTTTCTCGCCATTTTTGGCGGAGCCATCGCGGATCGTCTCGGCTTTCGTCGTGCTCTCTCGCTTGCCTATCTCATCCTTGCGGCTGCATATTTCCTGCTTGGTTCCATCGGCTCGCCGTGGTTGGCGCCCGTTCGCAATGCTGTTCCTCTCGGCCTTTTTGTCGGCGTCATACTGATTCTCCCGGCGCTCGGCGTCTCCCTGGTAAAACCTTGCGTTGTCGGCACCACGGCTCGCGCCTCAATCCCAATGTCCGCTCCATCGGTTATTCCATCTACTACACCCTGGTGAATATCGGCGGGCGCGCTCGGCCCTTTCGTGGCCTCTTGGGTCCACCGGCACATGAGCGTGGAAAATATTTTTCGTGTGCTCTTCCGTAAGCGTCTTCCTCATGTTCTTTGCGGTCCTGCTTTTCTTCCGCGAACCCAGCAAATCCAGCGAAGCGCGCACGGAAAGTATTGCCGTCACCGTACGGAATTTTGGCAAGGTCGTCTCCAATCCTAAATTCATGCTTTTTCTTCTGATTTTTTCCGGATATTGGATCGTCTACTGGCAATCTTCATCACCCTGCCGATTTACGTCCACGATTACGTTGACCCCAAGGCTGACACTGAGCGCATGCTCTCCATCGGGCCGCTCATTGTTATCGCCTTCACCGTACTTTTCAGCGTCGCCACGCAAAAGATCACTGCTTTTCGCGCCGTCATTCTGGGAACGCTTGTTTCCATGGTGGCCTTCACGCGTTCTCGCTCTTCATTCCAGTTTGTGGGCGGTGTATCGAACTTTGGTGGTCGTTGCGGTCGGCGAACTGATTCAGCAGCCGCGCTATTACGAATACATTTCCCGCCTGGCCCCCGCAGGACAGCAAGGCACGTACATGGGTTTCGCTTTTCTCCCTCTTGGCATCGGCTCATTCCTGGGGGGCCCCATTGGCGGAGCATTGCTCCATCATTTCGGCGAAATCCAGCACCAGCCGCAGCTTTTTCTTTGGGCGCTCACCGCCATCGGCTTGGTTACTACCTTGTTGTTGTGGATTTACGACCGAATCGTTCAGCCCGGCCCGCCGCCGTCTACCGCTAATTCAAATGCTTAGTTGACCATTCGCCGCAGCGAATCCAGCGCCTGCCGCGCCAACGTATACCGTGGCTCCACGTTCAACGCTTCCTGGAAGCACCGCATCGCCTGCCCATACATTTCTTTGCCCAGATACGCTCGCCCCAAATTGTAATGCGGAAAATGTCTCGGCTCGTACCGTCGCGCTTCCACCGCCTGCTGCAGCCAGGGGATCGCTTCATCAAACTGCCCCAGCTCAATCATGTACGCACCAATGTCGTTGTACGGATTCCCGAAATCGGGGTCCAGCTCGATCGCCCGTTTGCATTCCGCAATCGCATCCAGCAGCCTGCCCTGAAAATGATACGTCCAGCCAAGAAAAGTATGCGCCTCCGCTGTGGGGTGCAGATCCAGCGAGGATTGATACAGTTTCACCGCGTGGTCGTAATCGCCTTCCATTTGTGCCTGGTAGGCATCTTGAAGCACTTCCCACGCGCGAGTCAGCGTCTCCTGATTCATGCGCCCATTGTCCACGTTCCATGTGAGCCGCGTCAAAGGTACGAAAGTGCTAGCTGTGCATTGGGGGATACTGTCCTATATGACGGGGTGGCAGTGGAAATTCCTTGCAAGAACAGACAAAATGGAAGTCGGTTATTCGCGTTCTAAGGGGGAACAGTGAATCGCACTTTGACTTATTTCATCCTGGCAGGTACTTGCGCCTCCATGCTTTGCGCTGGATTTCTCTCTGCGCAGGACTCTGGCAAGAAGGCGAGCGGCTCCAATTCCGCCGCTGTAGGCCGCGGTAAGACCGTGTTCCAGCAAAAATGTGCTCTCTGCCATTACGACACCAGCGATCAGAAAAAAATCGGCCCTGGCCTGAAAGGCATCAACAAGCGCGGCACTTTCAGCGTCAACGGCAACAAGATCAACGACGATACCCTGAAAAGCTGGATCGAAAATGGCGACCAGTTAATGCCTCCCTTTAAAGACGTCTTGGAACCCGCTCAGATTAAAGATGTAATCTCCTACGTTAAGACTCTCTAGCTCCATCCGCGTTCGTTCGCTCTGTTTACGCGAAAAATCTCGTAGCAAAGAGAAACCCCCGGCTGCCTGATACCTTCAGGCTTCCGGGGGTTTATAATTCCACTCTTTCCCTTGCGGGAAAATGACTACTTCAGAACGGCGTCTTTCAGGGCCTTAGCCGGGCGGAGGCGGACAACCGTCTTCGCCTTGATCTTGATCTGTTCGCCGGTCTGCGGATTGCGGCCGATGCGCGCCTTGCGGTGTGCCTTCACAACGCGGCCGATTCCCGGGATCACGAACTTGCCTGCACTGCCCTTGGCTTCCTTCACGGCAAGCTTGTGCAATTCATCGAAAAAAGTCACAACGGTCTTCTTCGACGTGCCAAGTTTCTCGGCGATGGTCGCCACGATTTTAGTTTTGCTCAAAGGCTTCGCTGCCATTTTTCTACCTATCCTCCTGAGATGTCTATCCACCTCGAAACCAATCGAGGCCAGCCACGAGGGTAAAAACCCTGTTTTTATTGCATAAAACTCGGGCCGAAACGGACTATAACGAACGCGCAAGCTGAACGCAAGGGGCAAACAGCAAAAAACAAGGCAAAAACGCGATTTTTTTTAGGGGATGTGCAAAACAGGCTGCTTTTATGCGGGTTCAGCGCATTCCACCGCTCTCCCGAACCGCTCTGCCGCTATGCTATCCTTCCTAATTCCAACTTAATCAAGGAGAAAGCACCGTGAGCACGACTGCAAACTGTAAGGAACTCGAACAACGCATCCTCGCCGTCCTCAAATCTTCTCGCCGCCCGGTCGCGGTCACTTTCCTTGATGCTCCGCCATCCGGCGTCACAAAATTTGAAGGCACGGAGCCTTCCGGCTGCAGCTTTTGGCGGCTGGCGGCTGAGGGCCGCACCTTCTATACCGTGCCTGAGAATCACTTTAACTGTGCGGTGGGTGCGTACACCCACAACATCGCCCTCTCCCCCGCTCGCGAGAAGGAAA
The DNA here is from genome assembly GCA_963837885.1 of Candidatus Acidiferrales bacterium. Taxonomy (GTDB): domain Bacteria; phylum Acidobacteriota; class Terriglobia; order Acidiferrales; family UBA7541; genus Acidiferrum. The sequence continues at coordinate 122,640 of CAWIPD010000002.1, forward strand.
CGGAACAAACTCTGAAGATGATGTTTGATCTCGGCTATGTGAAGCCTGAAGAAGTGCCGCAAATTCCCCGTCTCGCCAAGAGCCCCACTGCAATTCTCTACTCGCCGCTGAGTAATGCAACAACCACTCCCGATGTCGTCCTCTTCGCGTGCAAGCCAGCCGCCGCAATGCTCCTCCAGGAAGCTGCCAACCGCGCTGGCGTTGGAACGGGTGCCCCTGCGCTGGGTCGCCCAACTTGCATGGCTTTGCCCGCCTCTCTGCAACATGGCACCATTACCAGCCTTGGCTGCATTGGCAATCGCGTTTACACCGGCCTGTCCGAAGAGGAAATGTATGTTGTGGTCCGCGGGAAAGATCTGTCCGCCATTGCGGATGCCCTGACAACTATTCAGACCGCCAACTCGGCCCTGCAGGATTACGCCAAAGGCCGCCGCCAGGAACTCGCCAGCGCCTGATCTACAGTTCGGCGAGGTCTTCGTAGAGGTGCGCGATCGCCTTGATCCCGCCGTAATAATTTTCAAGCGCGATGTGCTCGTCGGGAGCGTGTGCGTTTTCGTCCGGCAAACCGAAACCGATCAGCGCGCATGGAACTTTGAAGGTGTCGTGCATTTGCGTTACGAATGGAATCGATCCGCCTTCACGAATGAATACCGCCTTCTTTCCGAAACCCTTTTGCAACGCGGTCTGGGCCACGTGGAATATCGGCGCGTGGTACGCAGCAACCCAGGGCTTACCCGTGCTCAACACATCGAACTTGCAATGCACACTCTTTGGCAGCAACTTGCGTATCTGTTTTTCCACCAGCTTGGCGATTTTTTCCGGTGATTGGCTCGGCACCAGACGAGTCGAGAATTTCGCATAGGCTTTCGAGGGGATGACCGTCTTTGCCCCTTCGCCCTGATATCCGCCCCAAATCCCGTTCAACTCAAGCGTCGGGCGAATCCACAGCCGTTCGATCGTTGAAAATCCTTTTTCGCCGAAGTACCCGGGTGCGCCGACCGCCCGTTCAAAATCCTTAACCTTCCAGGGCAATTTATGCAGTGCCTTGCGCTCTGCCGCCGAAACCTTATCCACGTCATCGTAAAATCCCGGAACCGCAATCCGGAAGTTCTTGTCGTGCAGCTTGGCAAATAACTCGGTCAGAATCGTCAGCGGATTCGGTACTGCGCCGCCATACACGCCCGAATGCAGATCGCGCGCCGGGCCGGTTAGCTCAATCTGGTAGTAGTTCAGCCCGCGAAGTCCATACGTAATCGAAGGCGCGCCCTTGCCCAACATGGACGTGTCGGAAACAATCAGCGCATCGGCTTTCAATTTCTCTTTATTCTTTTGCACGTAATCCCACAGGCTCACGCTGCCTACTTCTTCTTCGCCTTCAATGAGGACCTTAATATTTACTGGAAACTTTCCGTGAAGCTGGTTCAGGCATTCCAGCGCCTTCAGGTGAATGTGTACCTGGCCTTTGTCGTCCGCGGTCCCCCGCCCGTACAAATTTCCATCCCGCGATTCGGGCTCGAACGCGGGCGAAGTCCACAATTCCAGCGGTTCCGCGGGCTGCACGTCATAATGTCCATAAAACAATACCGTTGGCTTTCCCGGCGCTTCGAGTGACTCGGCATAAACCAGTGGATGGAGATTGGTGGGTACGATTTCGACGGTTTTGAATCCCGCCGCACGGAGATGCTCGGCAACCCACTTGGCTGCACGTTCGATGTCTGGCTTGTTTTCACTCTTGGCGCTGACCGATGGTATGCGAAGAAATTCGCAAAGCTCCGCCAGATGCTGTTCACGGCGACCTTCGATAAATTCAGTAAGGTTCATAGTGGGCCCTCAGGCACAATACTGCGTGCAACAAACTAAATACGTAAAATTTCCGATAAAAGTTGCGGCAGTGGGTTGATTCTAATCCGGAAAGAGTTGGATGACCCGGGCCGCTATCTTAATTCTACGGCCAGCACCTGTTGACGCACAAGTTTTTGAGGCCTTAACTCTGGCCCCTTTCAGATTCGCGCTGGAGTGGGCTTTATACTTGGGGACACCTGTACCTAAGGGCAATTGACGCTTTTTGGGCTCCCCCTCACTATTGACCCATGCAGGAGACAGCTCAAGTCGGCGCTCGCCGCAGCCAGCGTGTCTTTCACAAGATGCGCCTGCAGGCCCACGGCCGTGGTCACGACGGAAAGAAGTTTCGCGAAGTTTGCGAAACTGTCGTCGTCAACGCGCACGGCGGCTTGCTGAATCTAACCAATGAAGTGGATAACGGCGAGATGCTGGTGCTGGAAAATCCCGTAACCATGGAAGAGCAGGAATGCCGGATCGTTTTCATCGGTGAAGCGGGAAAACGCGGACAACGGATCGGCATCGAGTTTCTAACCCCAGCTCCGCATTTTTGGGGCATCGAGTTTGAACCCTCGTCCAATGGGCCTGATTCATCCAAACAAACGCACTAAGTCCTTTTCCCCATTTTCCCTTTCAAATTAAGCAGGACTTGCCGTACTTGGGCTCGTACTCGGAGCCACCGAGCCGCCGCGTTTTCGGAACCATACGCCTAATCGCCATAGCAGCAGGATTGCGACCAGCACTCCGTAAAAAACGGGTTTGCGTACATCAGATTTTACCAGCCAGTAGTAATGGATGACGCCACAGCTCGCGGCAACATAGACAAGACGATGGAGCGTCTGCCATCGCTTCCCGCCTAGTCGCCGGATCCATCCTTTGGTCGAAGTGAGTGCCAGCGGTATCAGGAGGACAAAACCAAGAAATCCCACGGTAATGAAACGCCGCTTCTGAACGTCGTGCCACATTCCCATCAGATCAAATCCCTGGTCGAACCAGATGTACGTTATGAAATGCAAACAGACATAAAAAAACGCAAACAGCCCTAGCATTCGGCGAAAGCGAATCAGCTCAGGAAGATTGAGCACCTTGCGCAGTGGAGTTATGGCCAACGAGAAAATCAGGAAACGCAGTGTCCAATCACCGGTGAAGTGTTGCAAAAATTCCACCGGATTGGCCGTCAGGTTTTGATGATACGCGCGTATCGCCACCAGGACCAAAGGAACCAGCGACAAACTGAACACGCCGACTTTAGTCCACTTGCTTGTAAGGATTCGATTCACCGGCTAGCTCGCCTCAGTGGTATTTCTTCAAGTCCATGCCAGTGTACAAGCTGGCGACTTGCTCCGAATAGCCGTTAAACATCAGCGTCTTCCGCGTCAAAAATTCGCCAAGCCGGTGCTCAGTGGCCTGGCTCCACCGCGGGTGATCTACATCAGGATTCACGTTGGAATAAAATCCGTATTCGCTGGCCGAATATTTGTTCCACGTGGTCGGCGGTTCATCTTTTACAAACTTTATTTTCACCAGCGATTTGATGCTCTTGTACCCGTATTTCCACGGAATCACCATGCGTACCGGAGCGCCATCCTGGTTGGGCAGCGACTCGCCGTACATTCCAACGCACAGAAGTGTCAGCGGATTCATCGCTTCATCCAATCGCAGTCCCTCGACATAAGGAAAATCGATTCCTCCATACTTGGCCTGTGGCATTTGCTGGGGATCGTAAAACGATGTGAAGGCCACGTACTTGGCCTTTTCCGTAGGCTCCACAAGTTTCGCCAGTGCGCTGAACGAATAGCCAATCCACGGCACCACGATCGACCAACGCTCTACGCAGCGGTGCCGGTAGATCCGCTCTTCCAGTGGCGCCACCTTCAGAATATCTTCCATACTTAGTTTGATCGGCTTTTTTACTTCCCCTTCAATCGAAACGGTCCAGGGAGAAGTGCGGAAATTAGTCGCGTATTTTGCAGGATCGCTTTTGTCCGTCCCGAATTCGTAAAAATTGTTGTAGTGCGTCACGTCTTGAAAGGTCGATTGTTTTTCTGGTCGTACTGAATGGACTCTTTACTGTTACATTCAGCTTCGTTCCCGCTTCCACTTTTGCCGGGGGAAATGCCAGATGTGACAATGCTTTGCCGCCGATCAACGCCGCTCCCCCAAGTCCCAGCCCGCGCAAGATTTGACGGCGATTCATGTACACCGTTTTGGGGGTAATATCCTCGTTCAGCATTTCCCAGGTTTTCTTGACCGACATTTCTACGCCCTCTTCTCCGCAACGCTTACACAGGGCAAACTGCCCCGTGCGCCAGGCATCGAGCTCATTCAAATTGGATGCGATCCAAGCCGCAAACGAGCCTTTTCGCCCTTACAAATACGATTCCAGGGTGGTCTCGAGGTTACAACGAACTTATACAAAAAAGGCCTGTTGGATACTGGGTATCCAACAGGCGAAGTATCAGATATTGCAAGGGTTTAGTGCAGGTCGATTTTGCTGTTTAGCGTTAGATCTTGGGATGAGCCGCCCACTAGAATGGTATAGCTTCCCGGGGTCAACACCCACGAATCCGACGTTTCGTTGTAAACGGACAGGAAGCGTGGATCCACTTTCACACTGACTTCAGTGCTTTCTCCCCCATTCAGATGTACTTTGCTCCAGCCTACTAGCCGCTTTGGAGGTTCACCCGCGCTTGCCGGAAGCGCCGCGTAAATCTCGGCGATCTCCTCGCCTGCGCGTGTGCCCGTATTTTTCACGGTAAAAGTAACAGCGACTTCTTTGTCACCGCTCGTCTTCAACCCGGAGTACGCAAACGTCGTATAGGAAAGCCCGAAGCCGAATGGGAACAGCACCGGTTTCTTTTCCGCGTCGTACCACTTGTATCCAACTTTGAGCCCTTCGTCGTAGTGAACTTCAAATGTGGGCTTGGCTTCACCAGTTCTCATAATCGCATCCAGTCCCTGGTCACCTTCGGCGGGAACGATCAATTTCGGATGCGGCAGGTCTGATTCGCTGCGTGGAAAAGTCATGGGCAGTTTGGCGCTTGGATTCACTACGCCGAACAAAATGTTTGCTACGGCGTCCGCGCCTTTGCTTCCCGCATACCACGCTTCCAGAACCGCGGAAGTCTTGTTTAGCCAGGGCATCGTTACCGCCGTGCCGGTTTCCAGAACAACGACGGTGTGCGGATTGGCGGAAGCCACCTGATCGATCAATGCATCTTGATTGTCGGGTAGAGAGAGATTTGGCAGGTCCATGCCTTCACTGGTCCATTGATGAACGAAAACAATCGCCACATCGGCACTCTTTGCAGTCGCCGCGGCGTCCGCAAGATTCGCGCCGGAATTAAATTGGACGTCTGCTCCCGGCGCCAGGGCGCGCACTTGCTTCAGCGGCGAAGTCGGGAACCATACGTGTGCTTGCCATCCGGCATTCGGACGGCCCGGAGGATCGACCTGCGCCGAACCACCACCGGAAATCATTCCGGTGTCGGCATTCGTGCCAATGATCGCGATGGAGTGAAGCTTGCTCTTATCGAGCGGAAGAATGTTCTTCTCGTTCTTCAGCAGCACGATGGAATGTTCGGCAATTTGCCGCGCAGTTTCAAAACCGCCTTCCACATCAACCACGCTTTTCTTTGTCGGGTAATCAATGACTCCGCTCAGAAATTCTGAACGCAGAATGCGGTGAACGTGAGCATCCAGTTCCGCCATCGAAATCTTGCCGCTTTGCACTGCTTGTTTGAATGCGTCCCCGTAATACAAATCAAGCGGCTCTTCATTGTCCAGTCCAGCCGCCGACGCTTTGATCGTGCTGTGCGTGCCGCCCCAATCGGAAAGGACAAAACCCTTGAAGTTCCAGGCAGTGCGGAGAACGTCGGTGAGCAAATATTTATTTTCGCAGGCAAAATCGCCGTTGACCGCGTTGTAGGAGCACATGACCGCCCCCGGATTACCAATCTCGATGCCGATCTGGAATGCCAGCAGATCGCTTTCGCGCATGGCGCGCTTGCTGATAATTGCGTTCACTTCATTTCGGCCATTTTCCTGATCGTTCACCGCGTAGTGCTTGATGTCACCAATAATGTGCTGGGCCTGCTCGCACTTGATTCGGTTGCCCACCAGTGTGCCCGCAAGAATCGGATCTTCACCCATGTATTCAAACGTGCGCCCGTTGCGCGGTTCGCGCGTCAGATTCGTTCCGCCGCCCAAGGTCATGTTGTATCCCTGTGCGCGCAATTCACGTCCGATCAGTGCGCCGTAGGCGCAAGCTGCTTGAGGATCCCAACTGGATGCCGATGCCAGATTTGAAGGTAACGCAGTAGAGTAGCGGCCATTTTCACCGCTGGCGCGAACACCATAAGCCGCGTCGCTCATCTGGATCATCGGAATATCCAACCGCGAAACACCCAGAACAAAGCCGGCGCCACCAATTCCTAAATACGCATTGGTTCTTACTTTCTTCTCCGGCCATCCCGGCATGCCATTTCCGTGGATCAAGTCGATCTTTTCATCCAGCGTCATTTCCTTCAGGACGAGATCCGCGCGGACATCCGGTGAAAGGCTGGAATCGCTCCACGGATGGTTGGCTGCCTGTTGAGCAAAAGTCGGCACTGCCGCCAGCAAAACCGCCACAACACTAAAAACGAATAGCATGTATTTAAAATTTCGCATGTTCGCTCCAATAGTCTTCGACGCTATCTCTCTAAATTGAGAACCGCACAACTTCTCCGTTTTCAGCCGGAATGGAAAAACAGGGTTGCCGTAGCTGGCCGAGCGTAAGGGTTCGACAGCCGCCTGACGAACCACCAAAGTGTACAATATCGATTATCTAAAGACCACTACCTCTCCAGCAAAACTTCCTTCTGTGTACTAGAAGTTAGTGGTTCCATTTTCGGGCCTTTATGAGGGAAACTGCTTGGGCGGAATGCCGGTCCGCCGCCCCCTCCGGTTCGCAAATCTCGCACTCAGCGACATCAGGTGGTTCCATGACAAAATGCCACAACAACATCGCGCTCCTGGCCTTGGGTATGCTCTTGCTCGGCTGCTCTAAGACTTCTCAGCCGGAGCCCGCACCGGTCAGCAACAAGCCTTCGGCGGCCAATGCGCCCGCCGGTCCAGCGCCAACCACGTCGGTGCCCGCGGAAGCGCCTGCCCCGGAACCCTCGTCGGCAAACGGCAAAGAAGTGAAGACAGAAATGCGCAATGTGTATTTCCATTTGATGGACGGGGCCGGAGCACACATTGAAACTCTTTCGGGAGTTATGGTCCCCACCGGAAAAAATCAAATGCCGGTCTTCGATGACAAGAATTCGTTTGAGGTTCACGTCGTCAACGGGAAAGTCTCTATTTCTCCCGACGCGCTCGGCACAATCATGAATAACTATGTATTCGCGAAAGACGATGCGCCGTTGAAAGATCTTAAAGTCTCCATCAAAGATGGCCGAATCGTCATCAAGGGGAGAATGAAAGCGAAGGGAGACATTTCGTTCCAGACCGAGGGAACATTGGAAGCAAATCCCGATGGACGCTTGCGCGTGCATACAGAAAAGGTCAAAGCACTGCATGTTCCTGTAAAGGGAATGATGGGCGTTTTAGGAATTGATCTGGCGAGCGTTGTAAATACGACCAAGATCGATGGATTGGATACCGACAAGAACGACATGCTGATGGATTTGGGAAGGCTGTTGCCGCCGCCGCACATGCGCGGAAAAGTGGTTGCAGTAAAAGTGGAGAACAATGCGATCGTCACATTTTTCGGCGACGGCGGAAAAAGCGCTCCGGTCTCGGCGGACAAAAGCAACTACATGTCGTTTGTGGGCGGCCCGGTGCGTTTCGGAAACATGATCATGGAAAACGCTGATCTAACTGTGCTGGATATGGACCCGGGAGATCCGCTGGACTGGAATCAGAGCCACTACAAACAACAGTTAGTCGCAGGCTATTCCAAGATTACGCCGAGCTTCGGTTTGCGCGCGTACGTGAAAGACTATGCAAAGGTACCGCGCTCTGCTGCTGCGGCGGCTGCCGCTGCGGCGAGTGTGCCGCCAGCAGGAAAAAACTAAGAAGCAGAATTTGCTGCTGCTCAGCGTTCGGAGAGCGGAACGCCTCGGAAGGTGGTCCGTTCATTTAGTGCCGACAACTATTTCGGCGCTGCTTACTGCTTGAGCGAGGCCATGTCGATTACGAAGCGATACTTCACGTCGCTTTTCAACAGGCGCTCGTAGGCGTTATCAATCTGTTGGATGTTGATCTTTTCGATGTCAGACGTGATGCCGTGTTCGCCGCAAAAATCCAACATTTCCTGCGTTTCGCGAATGCCGCCGATTCCTGAGCCGGCCAGACTGCGACGACCCATCAGCAAATTGAATGCGGCAATTGGCAGCGGCTTGTTCGGCGCTCCCACGAGGACCAGCGTGCCATCGCGCTTCAGCAGAGAGAGGTAAGAGTTCAGGTCGTGGTTCGCGGAGACGGCGTCCAGGATGAAGTGGAAGCTGCCCAGATGCTTCTGCATTTCTGTTTCGTTTTTGGAGATGACGACTTCATCGGCGCCCAGTCGGCGCGCATCCTCCGTTTTGTTGGGCGAAGTGGTGAAGAGGACGGTGTGCGCGCCAAACGCGTGGGCGAACTTCAAGCCCATGTGGCCCAATCCACCGAGACCAACGATGCCAACCTTCTGGCCCTTGCCAACCTTCCAATGGCGCAACGGGGAGTATGTGGTGATGCCGGCGCAAAGAAGCGGCGCCGTACCGGCGGGATCCAATTTGTTGGGCACGCGCAGGACGTACGCTTCATCGACGACGATGCTGTCCGAATATCCACCGTACGTAACGCCGCCGAGGAACTTGTCTTCACCGTTGTAGGTAAGGGTCATGCCCTTTTCGCAATACTGCTCCAAGCCGGCGCGGCAACTTTCGCACTCGCGGCAGGAATCGACCATGCAGCCAACGGCGGCCATGTCGCCTTCCTTGAATTTCTTGACGGCGCTGCCAACCTTTACGACGCGTCCCACGATTTCATGGCCGGGCACGCAGGGATAAACGGTGGGCATGAACTCTTTCCATTCGTCGCGCACGGTGTGCAGATCGGAATGGCAGACTCCGCAAAAGAGAATTTCGATTTGAACATCCTGGGGACGCGGGGCGCGGCGCGCGATGGAATGAGCCGCAAAATGCGCGGTGGGACTGCTGACTGCATACGCTTTTGCGGAAAAGGATTGGGGTTTTGCGGGGACTTGTGCTGCTGCATCACTCATGGGTTTGTTGCTCCTCTTGGGTAGACTGACGCCGCCGCGCGGGCCTGTGAAGTGCGGGAATCACAAGCGGAAGACTGGAATGAAGTTGCAAGCGAGCGCCGACTACTGGAATAGATGCGGGCCGAGAGGAATTGAGAACACGTGAAGTGCTCGCTGCTTTCGTCTTGCGAAGTAAAAAGAGGAGCCGGGATTTGCGGTTGAACAATTGGGGGGACCCCCACCCCCGGGGTATTCGTAAGTGTTGATTGTACAGGTGGTTAGCGATGACCTGCCTGTATGTGTTGTAAACACAGGGAGTTAAGGGAGGGGCTGAGGCGCGAGATGCAGTGCTGTCGGTTAACCATAATTGGGGTACTCCCCTCCCCGTGCTTACGCAAGAATCTGTAACGAAAGGGCTTAGCAAGAAGGCACGCGCAAGTGGCGGAAACAAAGGGGATAGGAGGAGCTGTTGAACGTTAACCGCTGAAGGTCGAAGAGGGAAAGATACAGATGGGGAGGACTGAGTGCGGAGAGGGCGGGAATATTTGGAATGGCGAAGGGGAGAGGTCTGTGGAGTCGGTGCGCGGGGAGAAATCCGGCGGGAGTATTCGAAGATGGATCGACAGCACATGCGCAAGTGTATAATAGTTAGTAATAGTAGTCAAGGGTTACTTTGTAGATGGGCCCGATGGGAGCGGGAAAGGGTAACGCAGAGACGCTGAGGCGCACGGAGAATGGGGATCGTCCCGTCTGGCCCTCGGGCTCCTTGTGCTCCAGTTAGATCTTCGGTACAACTGACTTCTCTGACCCGAATGCCAGCGTCCCCACTTTCGATCAGTCGGTCGACACTAGATGTGGTAACTTGCGTCACAGTTACGAGGTTGACGCCGTGACCAAAGAATTGAATAAAGTGGACAACATAATCATTACTCCCGAGCAGTTCGACACGTCCACAAAACTTGGAACCATCTTCATGCCTGAGGCAGTGCGTCAAAGGACGGTGCTATTCGGCGACGATCCAAGCAGCCCTCCAAGAAAAATGATTCACTACACGACTGCTGACGCTGCTCTCAAAATCATCACATCAAAGCGATTTTGGATGCGGAATACAAACTGTATGGCCGACTACAGGGAGGTACAACATGGATTCGACATTTATGGTAGGTACTTTTCTGACGCAAACAAGTTTAAGGGTTTCACCGAGGCGCTAGATGGGTGCGCCAAAGGAGCGGCAGCAGAGGCCATTCAGATTTTCAATGCTTCGTGGAGTGACATCAGATTCAACACGTACATAACTTCAATTTCTGAACATTTGGAACGGGAGGACAGACTAGGCCGACTTTCTATGTGGCGCGGCTTCGGTGGAAACGTACCCCGCGTTGGTATCGTATTGAATATTCCTTGGTACTCTGCCGGATCACTTGCCTTGAATCTGTTGTTCAACCCCGTTGCCTACTTACCAGAGCCATCGGCGCACAGGATTCTCGAAGAGGTAACGGAGAACATTCGCGCGAATTGTGACTACCTAAGCACAATAGCTCCACCCCTGCTGATCAGGACTGTCTTCGTGATGCTGCTCTCCGGTGTAATCTGCCTGAAACATGAAGGGTTTCACGAAGAACGCGAATGGCGAGCTATTTATGCTCCCAATCGTTGGCCATCAACTCTGATGGAGTCCTCTACTGAGATAATCGCCGGAGTTCCACAGATAATCTACAAAATTCCCCTTGATGCCAGCTCATCTGAACAGCTTGCCGATTTGGACTTTGCAAAGATGTTTGATCGACTCATTATCGGCCCAACTACTTACCCGTGGCCAATGTTTCACGCGTTCCTGGAAGCACTCACGAAGTCGGGAGTCTCTGACGCCAACAATCGGATATTTGTTTCCGACATTCCAATCCGAACGTAATCACTTCGATTACTCAAGTTTCGGCCATTTCTTATCAATCCTACCCAACACGAACCTGGCTTCCTCCATGGCTCGGTCCACAAAGTACGGCTATGACATATCCGGCTTGTCCGACTGAATCGATTCGATGAGTTTCCGCGCACACAACAAAGTTGTGGCAAAGAGAATTGCGTGTTTGCGTTCTTCATTCATGGTTTTTCCCCGCATGAGATTGCGGTAGAGAAGGGAGTTAGAGTCTACACAATCACAGGCGAATGGTCATCCTAAGTGTTACGATTGCGTTAAGTTATACAGAGGAGTGCCCATGCCCTTTCTCCGGTACCTTTCCGTCTTACTTCTGTTCGCTGCTTTCTCACTTCAAGTCTCCGGCCAAGGCAAACAAAAAGAAGTCAACTTTCCCACTAATGATGAGATACAGCTCCTCGTGACTCAAGCCGGTCGCGCAGTTGCGCAATACGAATCCTTATTGGACCAAGAACAGTCGATGTTGGGTGGCCAAGGTTCAGACGCCGTGGCCAAAGACCGAGAAGTAGTGGCGGGTCTTAAACTCGGAATCCAAGGATTCGGTAAGAATCCGCAAGCATTCAACGGACCCTTGGGATTCAGTTTCTTTGAATGGCTTGACGACGCTAGTCGGAATGCCGTGCTTTGTGCGGCCAATGCGAGCAACGACGCGTTCAAAAACTTACTGAATGGAGAGAAGGACAAGGCCATTTCCGACTTGCATTTGTCCCAAAGTTGCACAGATGTTTCTTCGCTGCTTTACACAGTCAGTGAAAATGCGGGAGCGCTCTATACCAGATATGTGGAAGGCATCCAGAATACGGCCGAAGAAGGTTTGCGTGTTTCTCAAAAATGCGCCGATATATTGAAGCAGAAAAGTTCTGTGCCGAAACCCTAGTGAATTGAGGTAACGCCTATGCCCAAGCTAAGGAAAAAAATATCCCTGGAGACAATTTTTGGCCCGTATGTCGTGGATGAGCTACTGGGTGAAGGTGGCGCGGGACGCGTTTACGGAGGAATCGGCATCGACAACTCAGCGATAGCCATTAAGGTTTTGGCCGAAGACCGGACGAATGCAGATAAGAGGGCAAGATTTAAGAATGAAATTGCATTTCTGCAAAAAAACAAGCACCCAAACATCGTCACGGTATTGGACCATGGTGTAGCCCGTACAGATGAGATCAACGGCCCGTTCTATGTGATGCCTAGATTTGATTCTAACCTGCGGGAAATAATTAAAGTTGGAATCCCTGTTGACCGCGTGCTACCACTGTTCAGCCAAATTCTGGACGGCGTTGAAGCGGCCCACTTTAACGGCGTCATACATCGGGATTTGAAGCCCGAAAATATTCTATACAACAAAGAGAGCGACTCCCTAGCAATAGCTGACTTTGGCACAGCTAGGTTTACCGAAGATCTAGTAGTTACTACCGTCGAAACGGGACCGACTCAACGACTCGCCAATTTTCGTTATGCGGCTCCTGAGCAACGCGTCCCCGGTAAATCAGTTCTTGCTACCGCTGATATATGGGCGTTGGGCTTGATGCTGAATGAAATGTTCACCGGCGTCGTTCCGGACGGAACCGAGTATCGTGTGATTGCTGACGCCGCAAGTAACTTTGGATTCTTAGACGAGATAGTCGCTAGGATGCGAAGGCAAGCGCCAGAGGAGCGTCCTAACTCAATTGCTGACATTAAGGGACTTATCCAGCGCCACCAGTCGGAGGCGGTGTCGCTCCAGCGATTGAGTCGTTTAGACGGAACTGTCATCAAGAAAACCGACATTGATGAACCACTTGCGGAAACGCCCCCACGTTTGATCGATGCAGACTGGAATAACGGTCAACTGACATTGATACTGGATCGACCCGTTACTCCTGAATGGGTACAGGCGCTATATCGTATGGGCAGTTTTTCGGCGGTGGGTGGGAAACCTCCGAGCGTGTTTTCATTCAATGGTAATCGAGCCACTGTAGGTGTCGCTGCACATGAAGTCCAGATGGTGATCGACTATTTTAAGACGTGGCTCCCAATCGCTTCTCGCACGTTGAAGAGTGATCTGGAAGAAGCCAGGCGGAAACAAGAGGCAACGAGAAAAGAACAGCTACGTAGGGAACGAGAAGCGGAAGTGCAACGTCTCAGAGTGCTCCGTGACATGAAGATATGACGCACCATTGAGGATCGTGGCCATGGCTGCGGGCATGAATATCGGCGTTCGGCATATATTGCCAATTTATGCGTTTCTAACGGTGCTGGCAGGCGGGGCCAGCTGGAAATATATGAAGCAAGATCGCCGATGGGCGGTAGCGATTATTGCGTTGCTGCTGTTTCAAGCAGTTTCAACCACGCGGACATTCCCGGCATACGTTGCGTACGCCAACGAACTCTGGGGTGGGCCTTCGGAGACCTACAAATACTTGACCGATTCGAATGTCGATTGGGCTCAGCAATTGAAAGACACCAAGAAATATCTGGACGCGCACGGGGTTAAGAACTGCTGGTTTGTGTATTTCGGTGAAGGTGTAATCGATACCAGTTATTACGGAATTCCCTGCAAGCAACTGCCAACGGCAGATTCATTGTGGATACGTGAGCCGGCCGACGCCCCGCCCTCGGTCGATGGAACGTTTTTGATCAGCGCCGGTGATCTTTCTGGATTTGAATTTGGCCCGGGGCCACTGAATCCATATGAACAATTCAAGTCCCTTACTCCAAAGGCGGTAATCGATTACGGTGTCTTCGTCTATGAGGGCCATTTCGCCATTCCGCTTGCGGCGTCTTTAGGCCATTCCCAGAAAGCCCAAACCTTTCTCGCGGCCAGGTAGTTGCCAGAAGCTCTTGCGGAAGGTGAAGCGGCGTACGCTCTTGCACCAAACTGGGCTAAAACCAATGCGATGCTGGGTGATATTTATACCGCAGCGGGAGACTCTGAAAAGGGACGATGGTATTACGAGAAGGCTCTGACGTTAGCAAAGACGGTAGAGCCGGAGTTCCAAGCTTGGCGCGTAGATGGTCTCGAGGAAAAATTGAAGAAAAATAGTCATTAAAATGGAATAGGGACGCGTTACCTAACCTGCGCTGAGCGCATACAAATCTCGATTACAAACGGAATGGGATTGAATACTCGGAGGAAGTGCTGACAATTTGGTGACACCCTGCACCAAAATGCAGCAATCGAAGCCAAAAGTGTCACCAATTGCTTCACTAAAGGCTGTAGCACGTTATAATTAAAAGCCGGAGGGGTGGGTGAGCGGTTGAAACCGGCGGTCTTGAAAACCGTTTGGCTCGAAAGGGTCACGGGGGTTCGAATCCCTCCCCCTCCGCCAGATTAGATTTGTACAGTCCGAAGACATCCTTTACAAAACGTTCCTGAGACATACTTTACACCTTTGGGCCAAAAGGGTTTTCCAAGGGCTGCAGAGTCTTCTCCTCAAGATCGATGTAACCGAGATCACAATCCATAAAGCTGACCAGCCCTAATTCAGTCCCGTTTTGTGCATTCCAGTGATTACTTCCCGCTTTGACGAATCCCTTCGGCTCGACTGGTACTTCTCCCGGTGATGCTTTCGCTATGCCCAGAGCAGAGAACGGCCCTGCGAAAGGCCCTCACCGCTTAGAATGGTAAAAGCAAGAGTATGCAAAATTCCAAAACAATCGCATGGCTGGTTGGCGCCTGGGTGGCGTTTCTGGCTCTCTACGCCCTGGTGGGCTACCACCTGGGCCAGGGGGAATCGTTAAACGCGTTTGGGAATATTGCGCAATGTCTGGTTCCTTTGCTTGCCAATGCAGGGCTTCTGCTGAATGCCGGGACGCCACACTGGCGACGAAACGTTTTCTGGATGTTGCTGGCGCTGAGTTGCTCGATGTGGATGATCGGGCAATTTCAGTGGACGTATTACGAAGTTTATTTACATAAAGAATTGCCTGGGCTGTATGCCGGAGACATGATTTTCTTCCTGCGCGGGATTCCGCTGGTGGCGGCGCTGGCGCTTCGGCCCTATCTGCGGCGAGGGGAATTGCGAGCCGGACTGGGGTACATTGATTTCACGCTGCTGCTGACCTGGTGGTCATTCCTGTATGTGTACACCGTTTTGCCATGGATGTATGCGCAGCCCACACAGGCGAATTACGACTACACGTACAACATCTTGGCCAACGCGCAATTCATCATCGTCTTGCTGGGTTTCGGAATTTTCTGGTATCGCACTAAGGGCGCCTGGCGAGTCGTGTGCGCACATTTGTTCGGAGCGTCAGCGCTGTACACGGCGACGTCGTGGTTGGTGAACGTCGCGCTGGAACATAACAAATATTACACCGGCAGTTGGTACGATTTGCCGTTAATGACGGTGTTCTTCTGGTATGCGATTGCCGGCTTGATCGCTTACCAGCGGCGAAACGAACTGGATCTGCCGATGGACGGCGTGACGCACGAATCAGAGCAAGCTGCCGGTGACAGCGTTTGGGCAACCAGGTTCGCGATGGCCGCGGTATTATCGCTGCCGCTTTTTGCGTTGTACGCACTTCGTATAGAACACGATTCGCAGGCCGTTCGGGATTTTCGGTTAACCGCAACGCTGATTGCGTCGATACCGCTGGCTGTGCTGGTATTTTTTCGCACTCATCTGGCCGATGCGGATCGCGCACGATTGTTAGCGCAGTCCGAATCCTCGGTAGTCAACCTGCAACGGCTGCAAGCGCAGATGGTGCAATCGGAAAAACTCGTTTCTTTGGGGCAATTGGCGGCCGGCGCCGCACACGAAATCAACAATCCGCTCACGGCCATTCTTGGCTACTCGGATTTGCTGGCCGACGATCCGGCGTTGCCCGAACGGACCAGAGCGACAGCAGCAAAAATCCGCGAGCAGGCCCGGCGCACGAAAAATCTGGTGCAGAATCTATTGAGTTTTGCGCGACAAGTCCCTGCGGAGCGAACCCTGCTGGACATCAATACAGTCGTGTCGAATGCCGTTCAGTTACGGGCGCTGGATTTGAACGTTGGGGAAACGCGTATTGAGCAACAACTGGAATCGGTTTTACCTGGAGTACGCGGCGACAGCAACCAGCTCATGCAAGTCTTCTTTAATATTATTCACAACGCGATCTATGAAATGGCTTCCAAGGGCGGTGGCGTCTTGACGATCAAGACGATGCGCGATCGCGGCAACGTGGTCATTCTTTTTTCTGATACTGGACCTGGCTTGAAAGAGCCTCACCGAGTGTTTGACCCGTTTTACACTACCAAGCCTGTCGGTAAGGGAACCGGACTTGGTTTAAGCATTTGTTACGGCATTGTGCGCGAACATGGCGGAAACATCATCTGCTATAACGGGCAGCGTGGGGGAGCGGTGTTCCGCGTGGAACTGCCCGCGGTTATGGCGGCGTTCCCTTCGCGGGATTCCAATGCCGGATCACTTCCCTCGCTTTCCAGCAAGCAATCCTGAGCAATTTAAATTGAAGCAGTCTGAAATTTAGCTCGCAACCGTGCGTAGTTACTCATGGTAGAGTTTTTGCCACGGGTGTGCGCGAAGGGCCGACAAATGAGCGAAATTGCGATTGCGACGGAGAAATTGACGCGGGTTTTTGGCGGACTGACGGCGGTCGATAACGTGGATTTGCAGGTGACCGCCGGACAGTTCTTTGGATTCCTGGGCCCTAACGGAGCGGGCAAATCCACCACCATCAAAATGTTGACGGGGCTGCTGGCGCCCACATCCGGGCGAATGCAATTGCTGGGAATAGATTTTGCGAGCAACCCAGTCGAGGTGAAACGACAGATCGGTGTGGTGCCCGAGGGCATGGGTCTTTTCGATCGCCTGACGGGCATCGAGTACTTGCGTTTCGTGGGCCGCATGTACGGCCTGGACAAAGCAACGACCGATAAACGCGCAGTGGAGTTGCTGGAATTTATGCAACTGGCTGACCGCGAGAAAACAATGATTGCGGATTATTCGCACGGAATGCAAAAGAAGTTGGCCTTAGCCGCGGCGGTGATTCACGGGCCGAGAATATTATTTCTGGATGAACCGTTCGAGGGAGTGGATGCGCTGGCAGCCGGCGCGTTAAAAGCGCTGCTGGGGCGGATGACCGAGCGGGGCGTAACGATTTTCCTTACCTCGCACGTTCTGGAAATTGTGGAACGGTTGTGCAGTCACGTCGCCATCATCCACAAAGGCAAATTGGTGGCGCAAGGATCCATGGAAGAGTTGCGAGCCGGTGTGCCGGGATCGGAAGGCGAGAAGAAGACTCTGGAGCAGATATTTCTGTCCATCGTGGGACAAAGCGGCGGCGAACAATCGAGCCTGGAGGAGTTGACGTGGCTGACGTAAGAGAGCTGCAACTTCCCGGCGTGCTGGAACAGTTGAAGCTGGTCGCGGGCTTGCGATGGGGCTTGACGAGAAACAGCCTGCGCCAGAAAAACAATCGCTGGGATTTGATCGGCATGATTATTGCTGCTGCTACCAGCGGCTTGCTGGTCATCGGGTTGTGCGTTGCGTTTTACGTGGGGACGTACTTCTTCCTGACAAAAGGGCATGTCAGTTGGATAGCGTTGCTATTCTGGGCGCTCTTTCTCTGGTGGCAGGTTTTTCCCATATTTGTGGCAGGATTCGGGGCCAATTTCGAATTCAGAAATCTGCTGCGATTTCCGCTCAGTTTGCGAGCCTTTTACTTGCTGGGATTGGGGTACGGGTTCGCGGATTTCGCCGCGGTTTCTTCCATCTGCTGGATGGCGGCGATGCTGGTGGCCGCATTAGTGTCAAAAATCAGCGTCCTGCCGACTCTGCTGTTGGTTTGCGCGTTATTCACGTTGTTGAATGTGACGCTGGAACGAGTTATCGGGTCGTGGCTGGAAAAAGTGTTAGCTAAACGGCGAGCCCGGGAAATATTCCTGACTCTATTCATACTCTCCATGGTGTCACTGAACTTCCTGAATCCTTTACTTCAGCGATATGGAAAGGCGTCGCGGCCGAAACTGCTGGAGTATGCCCATTACCTGGATTGGTTTCCTGGATCGCTTGCCGGTCATGCCGTCGCAGGGGCAGCGACATCCGATTATCGCGGCGTATTGCTTGGGCTGGCTGGATTAACTGCATGGTTGCTGGTGTTGAGCGCGTTTTTGTGGATGCGATTTAAAGCGCAATACATGGGAGAGGAACTCAGCGAGAGCTCGGCACCGGAGAAAGCCAAGAAAAGGGCCATGGCCGGAGCGCCAGCGGCGAATGGCAGCAAAGGTAGAGAAACAGAGGGGAGTGGCTGGGACCGATTGCCATTTATATCTCCGCAAGTGGCGGGAGTGATGGCGAAAGAATTTCATTATTTGATGCGCAACGGGTTTTCATTCGTGACGTTTCTGTTGCCACCGATCATGGTGGTGGTATTCACATTTCAATTCACGGGCCATAGCTCTCCTCTGAAGGAACATGCGGTTGGGCCAGAATTATTTTTCCCCGCGATCATGGGCTATCTGATTTTGATCATGCTTTCGCCGGCGTATAACTCCTTCGCGTTTGAAAATAAAGGCATTCAAAGCTACTTCATGGCACCGATTCGTTTTCGCGACGTATTACTGGGCAAGAATTTGTTTCTGGTTGGAGTGGTTGCTCTGGAATTGACCGTTTCCCTCAGCGTGATGGTGATGCGGGTTGGTTGGCCAAGCATGCCACGCTTTTTTGCGACCATTGGGGCGGCGGTATTCGCGGTGACGGGGCAATTGACAATTGCGAACTGGTCTTCACTGAGCTTTCCGAAAAAAATGGAGATGGGAAAAATGAAGGGCCAGCGAAATAATGGCGTGGCGGTGTGGACCGCGTTTGGCGTACAAATCCTGGTCGGAGGCATCGCCTCGGTGGTGTTGCTGGCCGGGCGCTGGTTTAATAGCCCGTGGCTGCCGCTGGAAGCGTTCATCGCTTTGACGATTGCGACCACGGCTGGCTACGCGGCGTCGTTGAATTCGTTGGATCGATTGGCGGAAGAGAAGAAGGAATTGCTGATCACGACGCTGTGCAAGTGAGAAAAAAGGGGACGCAAATGAAAGCGTTGACTTTATCCATTGCGGTTGCCGGTGTGTGCCTCGCGCTGGCAACTGGCACATGGGCTCAAACGATGCCAGAAGCTCGAGATCTGCAGGAAATACCAGCCGTCTCTGGCCATGAAGAAAGACTCACCGCCGAAATCAAGCGGCAACTGTCATCATTTTCTCCAATAACGGATAACGCGGGAAATGTGTACGTAACGATTGGACACGGCACACCGCATCGACTCATCGCCATGCCAATTGACGAGCCCGGCTATGTGGTCAGCGAGATTACTGAGGCTGGTTACCTTCGCGTCCAACGACTACCTCAAATGGGACCAAACTCCGTGTTTGATAGTTTGCAATTTGCTCAGCCCGTTTGGGTGATGACACGTGGTGGGAAGGAAGTTCCAGGAGTGTTCGCGGGATTGAGCGTGCATCTACAGCCGGGCCGCGTGAATGCGCCAAAGATGAATCATGTTGAGGAACTTTACGTGGACATTGGAGCGGCGAACGCGGGGGACGTTCGAGCTGCCGGAGTAGACGTGTTAGATCCAATTTCCCTTCAACGAAACAAGTTTACCGTGGGAAACACTGGATTCGCAGGACCAGCGATCGGAGATCGATTCGACTGCTCGGTTCTATTGCAATTGCTGGCGCGCATGAAGGAAAGCAAGGCTGTGGGGACCACGACCATTGCCTTTGTAACCGAACAATGGATTGGCGGTCGTGGCCTGAATCGGTTGCTGACGGAATTAAATCCTGATGAGCTGCTGTTCGTGGGGCGCATTTCGCCCGCACCCTTGACAGAGAAAGATGTCAAGTTAATAGAACCAAAGCCTGGCAGTGGAGTGCTATTGGGTGCTCCGGCGGATGCGAAGGATGGAGCTAAGGCTTTGGCAAACGAATTCAAAACTCTCGCGGAAAGAGAGAAACTATCACTGCAGCTTGTGAATGCGATTGCGCCGCGAATCGGGGGCTATGCGGCTGGCGCACCCTTGCCTGAGCGAACTGTCGAGTTGGGAATTCCAATCTTGTCGCCGATAACGCCGGGAGAATTCGTCAACTGGAATGACGCAGGTTATTTGGAACGACTTTTGGAAGCTTATCTCGATATTCCTAAGGCGACCGGAAGAACGGGGTCGGGTGGTGGTGTCGGAGGCGGGGGCGGATTGACAGATTTGGGGGCTTTGGTGGAATCCTACGGCGCCAGCGGGCATGAGGCAGCAGTACGCGAAGAAGTGAAGAAACTTCTGCCGGAATGGGCGCGGAAGAAAGTGACCACGGATGCGGCGGGGAACCTGGTGCTGCACTGGGGCGATGGGAAGCACGATGCGAAGACGCCAAGCATCGCGTTTGTGGCGCACATGGACGAACTGGGTTTTGAGGTGAAGAAGATTGAGGACGATGGGCGTTTGCTGGCGGAGTCACTTGGCGGTGGTTACCCGCAATATTTCCTTGGCCATGTGGCGCTGGTGCACAAGAAGGACGGAACCATACCGGCGGAGTGATGGAATTGCCCGAGGGTTGGGACAAGCCAAACTTTGAATTTTCCGTGACGCTGCGATCGATTGACGAGCCGGCGCACGTGTACGTTGGCACCCGTTCGAAGGAAGAGACGGAGAAGCTGGGAATCGCTGTCGGCGACTACGTGACAATTCCGAAGGAGTACCGCCCGCTGCTGGGGACGCGTGCGAATGCGCGAAGTTTTGATGATCGCGTGGGTTGCACGGCATTGATCGAGGCGGCAAGAAAGCTGGGACCGGACTTGCCGGGACGCGATGTGACATTTGTGTGGTCGACGGAAGAAGAAGTGGGATTGAAAGGAGCGGCAGCGTTTGCGGAACAAGCTGCCAAAGAAAATCGCGTGCCGGATTTTGTATTTGCGATCGATACGTTCGTGAGTTCGGATTCGCCGCTGGAATCAAAACGCTTTGCGGATGCCGAACTCGGAAAAGGGTTCGTGATTCGCGCAGTGGACAATTCGAATATCGCGCCACTGCAGTACGTGGACCGGGTAATCGCCTTGGCGAAGGAAAGCAATATCCCAGTGCAGTACGGGGTGACGGGCGGCGGAAATGACGGAGCCGTGTTCACGAGGTATGGATCGGTGGATATACCGTTGGGCTGGCCGCTGAGGTATTCGCATTCACCGGCGGAGGTGATCGATACGAAAGATTTGGATGCACTGGGTCAGATCGTCGAGGTGCTCGCGCGCAAATGGTGAAAAGAAAGAGAAAAGATTACCGCAGAGCGATCAGCGGAGCCACGGAGTTAACGGAGATATCCGGGAGATCGCGTCATTTTGACGAGAGAAGAGCGGCGAATCGGTCGGCGATGGCGGGCCAGGAGAAATGTTGCTGGTAGGCGGCACGGCTGCGAGAAGCGAGATCGGCACGGAGGATGGGATCGGCGAGGACGCGGATCAAAGCGGCGTGGAGAGCTTCACTCGAATTGTTGGGTACCAGAAGGACGCCTGCTTCGGTGATAGGTGCGGCGGTTTCTGAGCCGGAGAAGGCGATTACCGGAAGGCCGCACGCTATGCCGGCAATGGCGCTGCTACGACGGGAAGAGATCGGCCCTCGAACAAATAACAGAACGTCGCACTCGGAGAGTCTTTGAACCACACCTTCGGGATCGACCACGCCTTCGACGGTCAACTCAACTGAAAATCTTGAAGACCGCGGCGAAGTTCGGCCTCGCGGAGTTCCGAATGACGGCCAAAAACGGAAAGGCGGAGGCGCCCCAGCTTCTTTAAAGCTTCGCGCACGGCGTCGAGAATGATTTTCGTTTCGCGGGCTCCCGTTTCGCCTCCCGTAATGCTGAAAACCCCAATAGTGAGGGGGGAACGGAAGCCCGCAACAGTGGCAGTTTCTGGGATCGGAAGATTCGGCCCGACTGGAACAAAGAAGGCCTTTGTGGGGGGATGCGCAAGCCAAGTGAGCTTTTCCGGGGGAACCGTGAAAATGGCGGCGTCTGTAAGCTTGAGAATACGGCGCATGGTGCGGACTTGGAAAATGCGCCGGACGTGATCAACGAGCCTTGCGCCGGAGTAGGGCTCAACGTCGTGAAAAACAACAGCAGGGCGGCAGCCGGCCGATCTTAAAACCTTCAAAACGCGTAAAATTCTCTGCGGAAAGCCGCGCGCCGACCAGCCGAGTGCCGTGTACTGCACTAGCACCCATTGACCACGCCAATTACGGGCATTTGCCTGGAGATCAGCGAATGCCTGTGACCAGCCGAGTTTTTCCCACGCAAAGCGTTTAATGTCGAACGGCAACTCGTGCGCGCCGAGAGCGGCACCTAAATAGCGACAATATTCTTCGACCGCGTCCGTAGGTTCGTCTTTACGGCCAAGCAAGGCGATGAGCTGGCGGGTCATTGAGGGAGTGCGAGAACATGATTGGTGCAGCGATGGCGGTTAATAAAAGCCGGCGAGCTGTGTAGATGTTCGGATGTGAGATTCATGCGAACTCCTCGTCGAGCCTAACGGCATTTAAAGACAGGCAAGAACGACGCATATCATTTTTCTACCAGAAAACTGCCGAGGCACCAGAGCATCCATGCCCGAACTATAAAAAGTGCGAATCGCGTCGGTGGGAGTGTGCACGATCGCTTCGCCGCGCAGATTGAAGGAAGTGTTCATGAGGACCGGGACGCCAGTGTGCTTGCCAAATTCGTCGATGACTCGATAGTAGAGCGGATTGATCTCTTCCTCAACCGTTTGGGGACGAGCACTGCCATCGACGTGGGTCACCGACGGAATAACGTTGCGTTTTTCAGGACGAATCTGCGCCGTCAAAATCATGAAGGGAGAATCATAAGCCGATTCCAGGTATTCCGGTGCAACTTCTTTCTTAATCGAAGGGGCAAAGGGGCGCCACCATTCACGAAATTTCACTGCGTTGTTGACCTTGATATTCATCTTCGGGTCGCGGGGGTCTGCCAGGATGGAGCGACTTCCCAATGCACGCGGTCCGAACTCCATGCGGCCCTGATACCAGCCAAGGATTTTCCCCTTCGAGAGCATTTCTGCTGCGGTGGCGGCGGGATCGCTGAGCCGAGTAGCGTGAATCTTACAGGTATCCAGAACGGGTTCAATCGCGGTGTCATCAAAGGAGGGACCAAGATAGGCGTGACGCATCGCTTTCAAGGGAAGTCGCTGGCCGCTATCGAGGAAAGGGGCGAGTGCGGCGCCAAGTGCCACTCCGTCGTCGGAAGCAGCAGGCTGAACGAATATCCTATCCACAATACCGGAGGCTGCAATTTTTCCGTTGGCTTTCGAGTTCAACGCCACACCACCGGCCAGACAGAGATTTCTGGTGTGGCATTTCTGCCAGGGCCATGCGGACAATATTCATCATCGCGCCTTCGCACATATCTTGTACGGCGAACGCTATGTTTTTGTGCCGTTCGTTGATTTCACTCTCTGGTTCACGCGGCTTACCCAACGCAACTGGAAAATTGGAATAGCGACCTGAACCGTTGCCAATCAGGCGATCAATATCAACTTTGTAAGGTGTTGTGTTTAGATCGAGAAACGCGCTGAGATCGACCCCTGGCTGGCCATAGGGAGCCAGCCCCATAACCTTCCACTCATCGGAATTGGGCACAAAACCGAGAAATCCAGTGAATTGGGCATCAAACAGACCCAGAGAATTGGGCCAGTCGATGGTGAGGACGTGCTCCACGCGACCGTTTTCCCCGCGCCAGATGGAAGTCGCTTCCCAGGCTCCCCGACCGTCCATGACGACGATAGCGGAATCGTCAAATCCTGAATAGGAGTACGCACTGAGAGCATGAGCCAGGTGATGGTCGACAAAACGGAAACGATTTTTGCTGAGACCAAACTGTTTCGCGTACCGCTTCGCGCCACTGTGTTGGTGACGCATGCTTACAAAATAGCGGCTGGAATTAAGTAAATTGAGATAAGTGATGGGCCAATGGCCAGTGGCGTAGAGTTTCAGATCATGCTGGTATAACTGCCCGATGGGTTGCCAACCAAGGCAAACTTCGTCGATCTCGTCGGGAGATATCTGGGTGAAGTCCAGACACGCTTGAATTGCCAACTCAGGGAATCGGGCATCATGTTTGACTCGACTGATGCGCTCCTCGGCTACAGCAAAAAGCAATTCCCCATCGCGGACGATACACGCAGAGGAGTCATGCATTTGCGAATAATTAAGCCCGATCGTAATCAAGTACGGCCCTCCGACTATTTGCGACCGAAACACCAAGACATCGGCGTATCGGGATCCAAAATTTCGACCGGCAAAGCCTTAGCGGAGCGGACAACTCCGATAATTTCCGCAGAGGTAAGAGCAGCGCCGCGCCACGTCTTGCCCACCATCTCAGGGTCGATTCCAACGAGTGTAGCGATGGATTGTGCCATGCCCCGCAAGCCCAAAGACGCGAGTGAATCGAGAATGCAGGAGATCAACCTTCCTTTCCAATTCATTGAAGGGCCTTGGGACCCATTGAATTGGAAAAGAAACACGCCGCCGGGTCGCAGGATGCGCATCATCTCGCGGATAGAACCGAACACAATCTCTTTGGTGGGAAAATGCTGTAACACAAGATAGCTGAACACAAAATCAAGGGAAGAATCCTCGATGCCGGAGAGCGTCTCACCGTCGGACAGGACCCAACGAATGTTGGAGAACGAGCGACAGGTAAACTTTTGCGCGCGACTGCATTTCAGCGGAAATGTCCACTGCCGAAACAGATTTGAATCGTTTGGCAAAGCTTTTGGTCATACGCCCAGCGCCACACCCGAGTTCCGCCATGGATTTCTCTTCGGGATCGAATTGGAGTTTCTGTAATATGGGTTGAACCAGTCGAAGATAGTCCTGTTCTCCAGACTCGAAGAAGGACGCCTCATCCCAGTCCTTGCGCCAACTGGCAATATAGAGAAAGGCGTCGCGTTTCGCGCGTTCGTCCCAGTCGCGTCGCATGGAGTCTTTAAGAGCGGTCATTTCATTTCACCTCGGAAGAAGAGTTGGCACAAACTAACGGAAACGTGCAAAAAGCCCGTTAATAATACATCTGAGAATGACCAATGCCGAGAGCTCATATTCCGGGTCTATTATTAGGGTAGATACTAATGAGTCTACTTCACTAATAATAACATAAGGTTCTATTGAAGCAAGTCAAGAAAACGATGGATAAGGCGGGGCAACTTTGGAATTAAAGGTGTCTGACCCTCAAGAAATAACCGGGCTAGCGGTTTGACCGTTGGCCGGACGCATCAATTAGCTTGTACCGGTGTTTTGGAGACGATTGAGGTGGTCGGCAATAATCTGGCGAAAGAGTTCGTCCAGGCCAATGGTGATGGACCACTTCGGATAGTGAGACTTGAACTTGGCGAGATTAGAGATGTAGCAGATGTGATCGCCCTTGCGATTCTCATCCACGTACTTCCAGGCCACTTTCTTGCCAGATAGCTGTTCGATTTTGGTGATGGCCTCCAACATGGAAACACTATTTTCGCGGCCGCCACCCATATTGTAGACCTCGCCGGGCCGCGGATTTGCTGCGTATTCTTCCATGGCACGGACCACGTCGTGACTGTGAATATTGTCGCGCACCTGTTTTGCTTTGTAACCGAACACGGAATAAGTGCCGCCAGCAATGGCTACCTTGACGAGATAGGAGAGGAATCCGTGCAATTCCACGCCGGAATGAGATGGCCCGGTGAGGCAGCCGCCACGAAATATACAGACATTCATGCCGAAGTATCGGCCGTATTCCTGGGCCATAAGATCCGCGGAAGCTTTTGAGGCGCCAAACAGAGAATGAAGGGTGCGATCGATGCGGCAGTTCTCGTCCACGCCCTGATAATCTTCCGGACGCGCATATTCCCAACGGGTTTCCAGTTCTTTCAGAGGAATTTCGTTGGGAGCGTCGCCATAAACTTTGTTGGTGCTCATGAAAATGAAGGGGGCTTCGGGGCAATGAACGCGGGTGGCTTCGAGTAGATTTACGGTGCCGAGGGCATTGACTTCGAAATCGAGGATGGCGATGTCGCGGGCCCGGTCATGTGAAGGTTGCGCGGCACAATGGATGATCATGTCAAAGTGATGCGCACGGAAAAGCGAGTCCAGCGCGGAGCGGTCACGAATGTCGATGGCATGATGGGTGAACTTTTTGGTCGAATTGCGAAGCCGCTGGAGATTCCAGGAGGTGTCGCCGGGCGCACCGAAGAATTCACGGCGCATATTGTTGTCGATGCCATGAACCTGATGGCCCTGCCGATCAAAATGCTCCACGGCTTCCGAGCCAATTAGCCCGCTGGAACCGGTGACGAGAATAACTTTAGTAGACATATGAATTAAACGCCTTGAACGTAACGCGCACGAAGCTCGTTTTCGTTGTGGCGGATCCAGTCAAAAATTTGCCGGAATCCGGTTTGCAGATCGACTGTAGGTCTCCAGCCAAGGAGTTGTGTTGTTTTGCGATTATCGGTGTAGTAGAGAACAATGTCGCCCTGTCTCGGCTTGTTGGTGTGCGAAATAGGGGTCGAACGCGAAGAGATCTCTTGCATCGAGCGGGTGGCCTCAGCCAGCGAAATGGAGTTGGACTTACCACCGCCTACGTTGAAGACTTCGCCGTGGAATCTGGAAATCTGGGCGATTTGAAGTTCGAGGAGGGCAAGCATGTCATCAATGAAAAGGACGTCGCGCACCTGTTTCCCTTGCCAGCCAAGATAAGTCAGGGGAAGCCCGAACCAATGTGCGATAGCCCACCACACGACCCAGCCCTGATCGACTTTACCGAATTGACCAATGCCGGAAATGACTCCAAACCGATTGACGACGATGGGCAGATCATAGGCGTGCGCATACTCCTGACAAGCGGCATCAGCGATGAGCTTGCTTAGCCCGTAGATGCTGCGCTGCCCTCCATCAACTGAAAAGTTTTCAGATACTCCGTGCTCAGGATGAAAGCCTGCAGGCCGCTGGTCAGCAGCAGAGCGGTTCCATGCCTCGACATCAAAATCAAATCGCGTTGGAGCTTCGCGACGAGGAAGCGCATTTAACTTATCAGCGCCGTAAACACGATTGGAGCTCCAGAAGATTACCGGGACGTGTCGAACGCGTGCGTACTCCAGGATGTGAATCGCACCCAAGCCATTGTTCGTGATATCGAAAAAGAGGATTGGCGTAGCCGGTGACCACGGAAGGCTGAGCGCTGGTCTCGCAAATGAGTTCAATGCCGGCGGGGAGATTAGTCAGATCTTCGGGGTTGCGGACGTCCCCATGAAAAAAGGAAACACCGTGGCGTTCGAGATTGGCGATATTCATTTCTGCGCCACGACGAACAAGGTTGTCCATTACGGAAATCTTGTGCCCCTTGGCCCGCAAATGAAGCGCTACGTGCGATCCGATGAACCCGCAACCGCCAGTGACGAGAATATGCAAGTAGTCGATCTCCCCTAAATCTGATGCGCTGACACGCAATGGCTCCGCTTAGTCGAATGGATCATTTGTGCTTCCACGAGAAAGAGGAGGGCAGATTCAGATATCCGTTCCATTCGTCCTTGCCATGTTGATAGTTTTCCGCAGCAACTAACAAATCTGGCACGCAGTCCCATGCATCCACCTCATGGCCATCATGCTCGAGCTTGACCATCCACGAGTATGCACCGGGTCGAAGAGGGAAGAAAGGAAACTCATGGTTCAGTTCGATAATGCCGGGTTCAAAGTCCAGATTCTCGGCGCCCCATCCCCATACAATCTGACGATCTCCGTTATAGAGCAGGACAGTGTGTTGACCGTGGCGAATGGGAGTGCGCACATCCAATGTAAAACGAACATTGACTGGACCGACAGTTTCCAACGTGTGTTTCGCTTCACCAGCACCCTCAAGCAACTGCCACGATGCGAACCGCGCGCGGTGAGTGGTGTCAAATTGGCGATCTTCTGTGCTGCGCTCCGTGGAGGTCATTGCCGTTTCGTAAGTACTCACGACTTCGGCTGCGGGACCGGATTTGCGTACCATTCCGCCGTCCACCCATATTGCACGCTGGCAAAGGCGGCGAATCTGGTTGAGTTGATGGCTGACGAGAATGATGGTGCGGCCCGATTGCGCGACGTCGCCCATTTTGCCCAGGCATTTACGCTGAAAATTGATATCGCCCACAGCAAGCACTTCGTCGACAAGCAGAATTTCCGGCTCCAGGTGAGCAGCCACGGAAAATGCCAGGCGCATATACATGCCCATGGAATAGTGCTTCACCGCCGTGTCAATAAATTGCTCGAGCTCCGCGAATGCCACGATTTCATCGAATTTACGAGTAATTTCCTGCTTGGTCATACCAAGAATAGCGCCACTCATGAACGTATTTTCGCGCCCGGTCAGTTCGGGATGAAAACCGGTGCCGACTTCCAGCAAACTGCGCACACGACCGCGAATTTCGGCCCAGCCAGCGGTCGGGCGAGTGATGCGCGAGAGAATTTTCAGCAAAGTGGTTTTGCCGGACCCGTTGCGCCCAATCAGCCCAAGAACCTCCCCTTCCTTCACTTCGAGATTCACATCACGAAGGGCCCAGAATTTGTCAGCGAGCTTACTGCTTAAAGGCGAGCGGAAAAAATTGACGATGGAATCACGCAGCAGTCCGCTGGTAGCCAGGTGACCACGGGTATATTCCTTGCCGAGGCCTTCCGTATGAATGACGGTAGAACTCATAGTCTTGGGGCTTTAACCTCAAGGTTCGCGAAATAATCTGATCGCGAAAGAGTGATTTTGTTCTTTAAGGTTGGACTGACTTCCATTGGCATTTCGTACCAAGGCTAGCGGCGGCGAGCGCGATTGCCGCCTACACCCTGTCGGCGATGCTCCCTTCCATGCGAGTGAAATATATGAGTCCACCAAAAAGGGCGATACAAACCATCACGGTAGAGGCAAGAAGCGTAGCGGTAGGGGCGCTGCCAGTGCCGGTCAGAGCCCAACGAAATCCATCGATTACACCGGTCATTGGGTTTAGCCCGTAAATCCAACGATAGCGCAACGGAACCATGGAGCTGGAATAGTAGACGGGCGAAGCGAGAGTCCAGAATTGCACGACAAACGGCATGATAAAACGAACGTCCCGGTATAACGCATTAAGTGCAGATAACCAGAGGCCCACGCCAAGTACAGTGAGAATGGCGAGCAAGAGAAAGAAGGGCAGACAGCAAAATTGCAAAAGTGGGCTTGATGCCATGCGCAAAGGTGAAAATCAGCAGGACAATGAGGCCGATGCCGAAATCGACGAGGCCAGAAACGGCGGCCGAAAAAGGAAGAATGAGGCGAGGGAAATACACCTTGGTAATCACTCTTTGATTTTCAACGACAACGTTGGTGATATTGGTGAGGGCGTTAGCAAAATACCCCCAAGGCACAATGGCGGCAAAACAGAAGACCGAATAGGGCAAACCCTGGGAGGGTAATTTCGCCAGTCTGCCAAAGAAAATGGTTGCGACCAGCATGGTGAGAAGCGGCTGCATGACGACCCAGATGACGCCGATCACGGTCTGCTTATAGCGCACCTTCACTTCACGCCAAGCCATGTAGTAGAGCAGTTCGCGGTAAGCCCAGAGTTCGGCAAATGGGATGTTGAATAACCCTTGGGCGGGTTCGATGCGCGTGATCAGAGAGCCGCTGATTAGACGAGAAGCGGGCGCCGGAATCGCTGGATTAGAGCCTACAGAAGCCATTTGAAGTTCACGATCAGGTTACGATAAAGCTCATAAAAGAATAGCATAAAGAAAACTAAGGAAACGGGCGGTGGGCGATGGACGGAATTCTATCTAGGAAAGATGGTTATGGTTGTGCATTCTTTCGCAACTCTTCGGCGTCCTTTTGCTCAATTTGTTGCATGAGCTGATGGCGATGAAAAACGTAAGTACGGAGATTGCCCGATAGCTTTTGTGGAACGACAAAGAATTGGTTGTAGATCGCTTCGCGAAAAGATATAGGCCCTCGTGCAGGAATCAAGTGGGCTCCCCACTGGTAGATCATGCCGAGGTTCCAGATGATAAAACCGCCTAGCACTGTGGAAGTCAAGAAAAGCGCAGCACGTTGCGAGGTGAATTTCGAAGTGATCCATTGGAGCAGCGCCGCTAGCCCAAAAACATAAATGGGAGTGAGGGAAATCATGAAGCGATTCCCGAAGGAAGACAATCCATCCCAATACGGGTAGCTGGCAATCAAGTAATAGAAGGTAATGGCTCCCAGTCCAAGGTAGAAGGCCAGCGCCCGAGCGGCACGGGGAACAAAAAACAGGCCGAGGAGCGAGAGCAAAAGGATGGGAGTCCAACTGAACAGCCCATGGTCTGACGAAATCAGCACTGCGCGCCAATGAGGAGCAGACCAGTCCCACTGTAAATGCGAATAGGCGCCAAAACGGAAGTATCCGCCAAAAATAATTTGTCGCGTGACGGAAGTGGGAAGAAAAGCAAGAAAGATCATGAGGGTGAAAAGTAAATTCTGGAGAAACAGAGTGACGATCGCGCGGGGCTGCGTTTTGAGACTTCGGTAATAAATTAAAAGAGACTCTACCAGCGGAAGAAGCAGAAAAATGCCGTTGGGGAAATAGATGTCCAGCATCAGCCCGGCGATCAGCCCAAGCACCAGCCATTGGCTCGTGGAACGGCTGTTACGAGTGCGATCCCAATACCAAAGAAAAAGGGCAATCGCAAAGGTGGAGTGCGCATGGGACCATGCGGGATTGAAATACATGTAAACGGGCAGCGAACTGGCCCACCAGATCGCGATGGTGGCAAGGAGGGCCCAGCGTTCCGCCACATACTTGCGGGCCAGGAAAAACGAAAGCAACAATCCCAGAAATCCGTAAAAAGCAGTGCCAAGTGCCATGGCGAGGATATAGGGAGATGAAAAACCATTGGCGGGAATGTGCATTCCGAGCAAGTCGAGTAAAAGGACCGACCAGTGAGCGAGTAAAAGAAACGGAGCCCAAAGGAGGGCCGGGCCAATCGTAAAGAGATTGCTGACGTAGCCAGTCTCGGTATACTCTTCCGGCAAAAGTTGGCCGTTGGGACCAGTCCGAGCCTGCGAAAAATTGAGATTGGCATGCCGCCAGTCCTCGTCAAAATGAAGATTGTGCTGAATGAGCGGTGCGCGCGCGTAGGCGTAATAGCCTACTCCGTCGCCATGTACGATTGGATTTACTAGAGGAAGTGAAAGAAGGAAGATGAGCGCGAGAACTCGCTGGAGTTTTCCCGGGAAAAATAGATTTGTGAACAAGGGAAAGCGTCCCACCTTCAGAATAGTCCGTGTCCCATCCATCACTGCGAAAAAAGGAAATGCCAGACTTTACCTGGAATTTTACTAGAAACAAACGAACTTAACCTGGAAAAAGTCCAAAAGGGGGCGGGCTCTTAGACGGCGGAGCTTTTCGCGACGGAAGTGGAAGCCAATACGCCCTCTTTTTGACGAAAATAAGCTGCCACCCGGTCGATTATCTCCGCAAGACTCGTCTGCGGGCGGAAATTGGTAAAGGCGTGAAGTTTGTCAATATTCGGAACACGGCGCATCATGTCTTCGAATCCGGGCTCGTAGGCTTTGTCGTAGGGTACAAAAACGATAGGAGAGGAACTACCAAGTCTTTGCTTGACGAGCTTGGCGAGATCTCCAATCGAGATTTCTTCTGTATTTCCAATATTAATGACTTCTCCGATGGCACGTTCCATGGGCATCAGGCGCAAAAGCGCCTCGACCGTGTCGCGGACATCGCAGAAGCAGCGTGATTGCGTGCCGTCTCCGAACACTTCAATGGGCTCGTTGTGGATGGCACGCTTCACAAAATTAGGCAGGACCATACCATAGCGCCCGGTTTGCCTGGGACCGACAGTATTGAAAAAACGCGCAACGATTACGGGCTGGTGTTTCTCTTTCCAATAGGACAGGGCCAGAAACTCGTCCAGCGCTTTGGAGGCCGCATAGCTCCATCGCCCTTTGGTTGTAGCGCCGAGCACGAGGTCGGAATCTTCGTGAAAGGGCACATTGGTATTTTTCCCGTAGACTTCCGAAGTCGAAGCAATCAATACAAGTTTCTTTTTCTTACAGGCGGCTTCGAGGACAAGTTGCGTTCCATTGACATTCGTCTCAATCGTGCGCACTGGACTTTCCACAATCAGCTTCACGCCCACCGCGGCGGCAAAGTGCACGATCACATCCGCGTCATCTACAAGCTCGGCAAGCAATTGGCGATTTTCGATGCCATCGAGATGATATTCAAGCTTGGGCGAGCCCTTGAGATGGCGGATGTTTTCCATGCTACCGGTAGAAAGATTGTCTAGCAGAACAACCCGGTCACCCTGTTCCAGAAGACGCTCGGAAAGGTGAGAACCAATGAAACCCGCACCGCCAGTGATCAGATAACGCAAACAGCCTCCTTAAAGCTTTTCAGAGTCATCCACATCTGAAGAACGTGATGCGGTGGGGACGGCCTCATTTTCAGTGTGACCCAACTCCAGGGCTTCCTGGGGACCGTAGCCGTAGGAATAGGGGTAATAGCGATAGGAATAGTAGTAGTCCGGAGCACCGGCATCGACCGCATTCAAAACAACGCCGAGCAAATTGCTCTTCACACTGACGAGCAAGTCGCGAGAGCGCGTAAAGGCTTCTTTCGGCGTCTCGCCGCTGCGAACAACCAGAAGAACACCATCGGCCTGCACGGAGAGAATAACAGCATCCGTCGCGGCCATGATGGGGGGCGAATCGATCACGATGAACTTGAATTTAGTGCGCAATTCCGCGATGGCGTCCGCCAAACGGTGCGAAGACAGCAGGTCAGCAGGATTAGGAGGCAGTGGACCGGTGGGAATCGCCGCAAGATTCGGAATCGCAGGGTGCGGAACAGTCACCAAATCAAGTGTAGATGCGCCGGCCAGAAAGGAACTGAGTCCGGCATACTTGCCACTACCCAAATTAAGCAGCCGGCCAACGCCAGGCTTGCGCAAGTCCGCATCCACCAGCACGGTCTTGTCGCCCAGCTGAGCCAGGGTTACGGCCAAGTTCGCTGCGGCGGTAGTCTTGCCTTCGCGCGGCAAGGCGCTAGTGACCAAAATGACTTGAGGGGGATGGTCCGGCTGCGAGAGCAGCAGCGCTGTACGCAAAGCGCGGAAAGCTTCGGCCATCTGTGACTTAGGCAGATGTTGAGCGACCAGCTCAATTCTCTTATCGTGCCCATTGGTGGACACGCCCTTCAGCAGGCCAGTACGGCGATTCGCGGTGCCGGTATCACCAAACGCCGGCACAACCGCCAAGGAGGGCAAGCGCGAAAGGTTCTCCACGTCGTCGGGAGTCTTCACCGTGTTGTCGAGATATTCGCGAAGCAGGGCAAGGCCAATTCCACCAACCAGACCGACTAGAAACGCGAGCGCAATATTGCGGGCCTTTGCGGGCCTCGAGGGCGCAGAAGGAATCATCGCCGGATCGACAATTCGAATATTGGAAGACTTCAGGCCGGCCGAAATTCCTGCTTCTTTCAGTTTGGTAAGAAGCCCCTCGTAAAGAGCCTTATTGGCGTCGGCGTCGCGCTTCAAAATATTGTACTGGACCATTTTTTCGGACATGGCGTTGGTTTCCGCCTTTTGCTGGTCCAAACGCTCGCTGAGCAATTCTTCCCGCGCCCGGGCTTCATCGTAATCGCTTTTGAGCTCCATGACGATGCCCCGGCGCTCTCTGGTCATCTGGTCTTCCAGGTCTTTGATCTGGGCTTGCAGACGTTGCACCTTGGGGAAATTCGGCCCGTACTGATTAACAGCATCGGTATAAAGTACGGAGAGCTCGGCCCTGCGCTTCTGCATATCCTGTAGCACGGTGTTATCGCGAAGCTGAGGAACGGCATCCAGGGCACCGGATTCTGCGTACTCGTAGAGCGCCCGTTTTTTCAGCGTCTCGCTCTCCGCGTCGGTGAGGTCCTTATTGAGATCGGAGAGCCGCTGAGTCGTCATGTTACCTTTATCGTTATCGAGGCTCCAGATCTGGTTCTCGCGTTCGTAGTTGATACGGTCTGTTTCCGAACGTTCCACTTTCAGCTTCAAATCGCTCAACTGGCTGGCGAGCCACGCGGACGCCTCAGCCGTGGCATCGTAGCGGCTCTGAATATTCTGCGCTTTGTAATTTTCCAGATGGGCATTCAGAATGCGCGCGGCGAGCACTGGATCGGTCGATTCAAAGCTGATTTCCATCAGCCGGCTATTGGGAATGCGCTTCACGGTAAGGCTACCCAGGAAAGCAGCAATCTCAGGAGGACGCTTCTGGTTGGCGAGGCTTCCAGTGGCAATGGCCTCGGATACCACACCGCCGTTAGAGAAATCCGGATGAGCCGCAAGGCCGCTGTTTCGAATCGTTTGCAACGCCATGGTTTCGCTGGTCAGAATCCGCGACTGTGTTTCGATGTAATTATCCATGTCCATCGCGTAGTCATAGGAGTCGGACGCCTGGAAAGGAAGGATACTGCCGTTTTCCCGATCGATTTCCAGTTTGGCGGTGGCAATGTACACGGGGTGCATGCGGAAGGTAGCAACGCCGACAATGGTAACCACGGTCAGCATGAAGGACAGAACCAGCCACTGGTGCTTTCGCAAAATCAGCAGGTAATCATAAAGATGCGGCTCTCGTGGCGAAAGATCGAATGTCTGCGCGCGCGAGGGCCGCAGAACATCGATCTGAGCCGGGGCCACCGGCAACCGGGGAGTGATTTTTGATTCGTCAGTCATAGCCACTTTCTATTATCTATATGCCAACCGATACAAGGCTACCCCGCTACCAACAGCAATGAGTAGTTCTCCCGTGCGGATCAGCGCGGCCTTCACACGGTCGTCGGGAATGTAGAGCACGTCGCTGGCACGCATCTGGATGTCCTCGGATTCACGTTCCAGAATGCTTTTCAGGTCGACTTCGGTCTGGGTCTGTTTACCCTGGTCGTCTCTGCGAATGATGAAGGCATGTTTTAGTTTGGCAATATTGGTTAGTCCGCCAGCCAAAGACAGCACTTTCATCGTTGTTAATTCCGTCCTGTCGTTCGCCATCACAAATCCGCCAGGCCGCGCCACCGCTCCCAGCACATACACAATTCCGGCATGGGGAACAGTAACGACATCTCCGGCCTGAAGAATGATGTTATTTCGCGTGTCTCCCGATTCGAGTAGTTCGTTCAAATTAATCGTGAAGGTATTCGACGAGCGGGCCACAGGCACTTGACCCGCAGAGACACTCGGCGTGGAGGGATTTTGAGCCATAGCGGAACTAGACGGAAACACATCTTTGTCTTTTTGAATATCTTTTTGAGCTTCAGGAGGAACTGTCTGCGTGCCATCCGAAGTGCTCGGCACGCCTGCACCTGGCGCGCTCTGTTCCGCGATGGGCGTCGGATTCGTCACTTCGGTAGCGGAAGGAATGCGCGCGACAATTACGGTATCACCAGCGTCATTGGCAACGCCTCCGGCTTCCGCAAGAGCTTCCAGAAGAGTCACAGAGCGGTCGGCCTCATAAACTTCGGGATGCATCACAGCGCCGACAATGGTAATGGGTCGGCTTTTGTGCTCTTTCACCATCACGCCAACTTCCGCGTGAGTTACCAATCCATTCGCTTCCAATACTTCGGCAATTTTTTGCTCCGCCTGGAGTTCTGTGAGACCCGAAACGCTGAGACGCACAGGAACTAGAGGGATGCCGATAGTACCCATCTGGCTCACGCGAACGTCTCGGCTCAACTCTGGCACATCGAAAACTGTAATGCTCAGGAGATCTCCGCTGCCGATGACGTAATCATGCGATGCTGTGTGAGAGCCCATGGTAAGCGTTCGAATGCGATCATTGGCTTGTTGCGGGGTGCCCACCACGGCTACATCAGGAGCCTGGGCAGTACTCCCCAAAGGCACAGCTAAAACAGCAGTCATTAGCAGGCTGAGCGCCTTGGAGCTCGGGCCTATCCAATTATTCTTCCCTATCACCGTAACTCTTTCCCCCATAACGCATTATACAGGCTGTTCTACTTCCCTCGTCGAATGTTTTGTGGACCTTCGACGGCGCGAACTTGGACTCGGAACCGTGGCTGAATCGGATTGTATTCTTACCGTGGCTAGGTGGGCGGCTACAAAGAATAACAAGGCGTTGGCAGGTATGTGCAAATTAAAGTCAAACAGACTATGCACCAGTATCCCGCTGCAGCCGATTAAGCCAGATAAGTTTAACGCAGAATTGAACGAACTCTGCAAATTCTCGAGGCCTTTCAAGGACTCTAGTAACAGTACTGCCAAAAACCAGCCGCAACACAATCCTCCCAGAATTCCGGTTTCGGCCAACAGCTCCAGATAGTCATTGTGGCTGTGGTTCACGACGCGACCGTCGTAGAAGCTATCGTAGGGGGGGAAGACCTGCTGAATTGTGCCCAAGCCCGTACCGATGACGGGATGGTCCAGGAAGATTCGCCAGGTGTCGTGCCTCATGGAAGCGCGTTTTCCCATGGTGACGTCCGTGGATTTCATGGTGGTGAACCGGTCCAAGACTTGTTGAACGCCTACCCACGATACCGCCAGGACAGCGAGGATAACGACGACCCCGCCGACCAACATATGCTTGGTGCGAACCTTGTGGATCAACAACAGAAGTCCGAGAAGCACCAACTCAACACAGAAACTGACGATTCCTCCTCGGGAAGCCGAAAGAACCAGCGCCATGATAGGAACGACAGCGAACAAGCCCACGAGAACAAGTCTTTGCCTGCGGACCTTGCCCAGTACCAACGGAACAAGCGCCAGGGGAATCAGCAATTCCGCAAATCCCGCAAAATGGTTTCGATTTACGTACGGCCCAAACGGAATGCCTCCATACCGCATTTCCCTAAACCAATAGAGTTTCCCGTTGAAGGTCAGGTGCTGGAAGATCCCGAAAAGGGAGACGAAGAAACCAAGGCTCATCAAGAACCAGATGAACTTTCGCCACTGGCTGCTTCGGTGAAACACCTGATTCAGCAGGTGAATCACAATCAGGTAAGCGATGAGTAGTTGCAACTGGACGCGCGTGTCATATCGCGAAGCGGTTCCGTGAAAAACAAGTTGCGCCATGACCAGCAACGCAAATGCACTCAGCGGCAGAAAAAAGGGCGACACAGTGATTTGGCCGGTGCCACGAATCAGTAACAAGATCGACCAATAAATCAGCAATAACGCGGCACCTACCTCGAGGACGGACTGGGACCATTCCTCCGTAGCCCCAAAGGCCAGCACCGAAAACGTGAGCAAAAAACAGATACCGATGCGCACGATTCTCATGGCTTTGACGGCTCCAGCACCTTGGGCACCAGATTTACATCGTCGACCCAGGCTGTTCCGGATATCCGCTCGTCGCTATCCAGGTCGCGCTCACGATAAACGCAGACCAAAGCGGTCTTCACGTTGGGGCCGGTAATGTAGGTTAGATCGACCGGAGTCCAGTCGGTTGTCCCATACACTCTCTGGCCGCTGGCCACGAGCGAGGCTTCTCCTTTATCCGTATAGGAATGCACCCGGAAACCAATTCCATGGTTGGTCGTGAGCGCATTCGTTTTCACCCAACCCGTAAGCTGGTAATCCGTGTTGGGCGTGACAATGACCTTCACGCATGCAGGTTCAATCTCCGGATTGTGCTTCCCGTCAAACGAGAGCCGAAGTGACTGATTTCCCGAATGCTTTTCCGTGGTGTCAAACGCCGCTGTCACACCCTGAACAATCGGTTGAAATGACCATGAAAAAATCGCCTGGTTGATGCCGGACTCAAAACCCGGGTCCCAAATCAGGGAATCCGGCAATCCGCCCAACGGAGGCAGATACATGGCCGCCGATCCCTCCGCCCAGACTTGCCGTGCCTGGACAGTGTCACCTTCTTGAAGAAGCGCTCCAACTAACGGTTGGAAGTCTGTCACATTCAATCGAGGATGCATCGCCAGCAGTCGCTTCCAGACAACCTGGGCAACGGCGACCTGCTTCGAGTCGGACATTTCCTTGATGATGTCCACGTAAGGGCCGGGTTTTGCGGGGAGTATCTGATCTATGATCTCGTCCAGATTCGGGTTGGCCCGGTAACAACGGGAAAATGCAGCTGCCGCACGACGCGGGTCCGTCTCCAGTGCACGACGGAATTCGGGATACGCTGCCTGAGAATCTCCCTGCCGCAACAGAAAATTTCCAAAACGCCAAGCCACCTCTGCCGAGGCTGGATAACTTTTCTTCGCCTCGATATAGGCGTCCCGCGCCTTAGCAGAATCTCCATCCAGTTCGTAGGCTGTTCCTAAATCCAACCACGCATCCGAATACTTTGGGTCAATTTCAATGGCTTTTTCCAGGAGCTTTTCGGCTTCCGCAGAATCTGAATCTTCCAAATTGAATTGCTCGAAGTGGCCGAAGCGGTACCAATACTCAGAATTTTGAGGTTCCAACCGCGTCGCAAGCCGAAATCCATCGGCAGAGCCTTGGTCAGCTCCTCTTGCTGCGATGGCTGTGCGGATAGAAAAAAAAGACAGTACTGCAGCGATGACGAACGACGCCGCAACAATCAGTCCTCGAGAGAGGGAATCCGAGAGACGAAGAATCATCTTCGGTTACTGTGCCAACACGGAATCATGGATGCAAGACCAAAGTGGACTAATCCGTAGAAATCGGGGCATTCCAATTTGGAACAGGCTCACTTCCCTGTCGTCCCATTGTGGGTCTCGTCCATACGCCCTTTGCGTCTTACATCAATACCCAGCCGTTTGATTTTCTGGTTTAGCGTGGACAGGGGAATCAGAAATCGCTCGGCCGCTTCGGTTTGATTCCAGCCGGACCTCTCTAACATATCGGTGATGATGCGGCGTTCGACTTCATCAATGATCTGAAAGAGCGAAGGCTGATTTGTGTCGGCGGCGGTACGCGAGCCGGGTTCTCCGGGCAGCGGAGGAAGAAATTCGGAGAGTTGCAGGCGGACGCCGCGAACGATTTCCTTGCTGCACAGCGATTCCGGCAGCAGGTCAACGTCCACGCGTTCCTGGGTGGAAAGAACCACCGCGCGTTCCACAACATTTTCAAGTTCCCGGACGTTTCCCGGCCAGTCGTAGTCCATCATTAACTTCATTGCGGCCGGAGTGAACTCACGCAGAGGTTTGTTGTTTTCCTTGGAAAAGTAATCGAGGAAATGCAACAACAGCATCGGTATATCGAGACGCCGTTCACGCAGTGGAGGCAGATGAAGATGGATCACGTTGAGGCGATGATAAAGATCCTCGCGGAAGCGCCCTTCCTTAACCAGGGAGAGCAAATCGATGTTGGACGCGGCGACAATGCGCACATCCACCTTGATTTGTTCCGTGCCGCCCAGACGCATGAAT
Organism: Candidatus Acidiferrales bacterium; assembly: GCA_963837885.1. GTDB lineage: Bacteria > Acidobacteriota > Terriglobia > Acidiferrales > UBA7541 > Acidiferrum. Next base: position 161,989 of record CAWIPD010000002.1, read on the forward strand.
TCGCGTTCCTGAATAACACGCAAAAGTTTGGCTTGGGTTTCCGGGCTTATGGTGGCGATCTCATCAAAGAAGATGGTGCCTTGATCGGCAACTTCGAATAGCCCTTTCTTGGACGCCACCGCACTGGTAAACGCGCCCTTTACGTGGCCGAACAGTTGAGATTCCAAAAGGTCCACGGGGATCGAACCGGTATTGACGGGAACAAACGCCTTGTCCGCGCGTGGCGAGGCGGAGTGAATCGCCTTGGCGACCAGTTCTTTACCGGTACCACTTTCTCCGCTCAGCAAAATCGTGGAGCGCGAGGGCGCGACCTGAGTGATCAGGTCAAACAGCGTGAGCATCTTTTCGCTTTTGCCGATAATGTTGGGGAAACTGAAGCGCTGCTTCAACGCGCGCTTCAGTTGCAGATTTTCGTCGCGCAGACGACGCGCGTCCACAGCCTGAGCGACTTGTGCCAGAAGTTCATCGTTGGACCACGGCTTGGTGATGTAGTCCATCACCCCGCTCTTGAACGCCGCACGCGCCATTTCGATGGAGCCGTAAGCGGTGATCAATACCACCGGCAAATCCGGATCCTGCCGGCGAATGTCCTTGAGCATTTCAATGCCGTTGCGATCGGGGAGACTGACATCCAGCAGCAATAGATCAAATGGCCGCTCGCCCAATTGAGTCAAGCCGGATTGCCCGGTATCCGCGCTGGAAACCTGATAGCCCTCCGTCTTCAGAAGGAGTTCCAGGCCCTCACGGATTTCGCATTCGTCGTCAACTACGAGTATGGAGCCCTTATTAGACATGGACCGCGTTCCTGACTGCCGGAAATTCGACGTGGAATGAAGTGCCGCGCCCTGGCGTGGAGCGGACATCGATCTTGCCTGCATGTTCCTTGATGATTCCGTATGTCACAGAAAGCCCCAAGCCGGTTCCACGGCCGCTGCTCTTGGTGGTGAAGAACGGGTCAAAAATCTTGTGGATGTACTCGCGTGGAATTCCGTTGCCCGTATCCATTACTTCCACTTCGACGCTACCGTTGTGGCCCGAGGTGCGCACTTCCAACATGCCTCCCGAGGGCATGGCATCGCGCGCATTCAGAAAAAGATTCAAGAACACTTGTTGCAGCTTGTTTGCCGAGCCACGCACCGGAGGAATCCCTTCGGTAAGCTGCTTAACCACCTGAATCTGCGAAGTCTTCAGAGGGTGGGAAACCAGGGAGAGAGTTTCTTCCACGATGCGGTTGAGATCGACATCCGCGAGTTCTCCAGGTCCGGTCCGCGAAAAATTCAGCAAGTTGTTTACAATCTCGCTGGCGCGGAATGTCTGCTTGATGATTTTTTCGATGATGGTGTGCCGTGGATCATCTTCCGGCATCTGTTTGGCCAGCATTTGAATGTAATTAGAAATAACTGCCAGCGGGGTGTTCACTTCGTGCGCGACGCCTGCCGCAAGCAATCCCAGTGAGGTCAACTTCTCGGTTTGGGACATCTGCTCTTCCATGCGCTCACGCTGCGTGACATCGTCAAACAGAAGCAGCCGGCCAATTCGTTCTCCGGATTTGCCAACCAGCGGGGTTATCGACACGTTCAGAACCACCGTACGCCCTTGATGGACCAGGCGGTGCTTGTATATTCCGGTGACTTGATCGTGATCCCCACGCGCAACGATTTCCTGCACTAATTCTCCGGGAAGAATTTCACTTAACGGTTGGCCCACGGCGTTGCTTCGTGCAACTCCGATCAGTTCTTCCATGCGGGTATTCCAGGCTTCGACCGTTCCCAGCAGATCCACTGCCAGGACGCCCACATTCAACGATTCGACAATGTTTTCGCTGAAGTCCTTCAGTCGCGCGACCTGCAACGCTTTCTGCTCGAGCGAGGAATAGAGTTGCGCGTTATCCAACGCAACGGCAACGTATCCCGCGATCGTCTGAACCAACTCCACGTCGTCACTGGAGAGAAAATCGCCATCGACGGTCTTGCCGAGGCCCAGCACCGCGACAGCATGTTCGCGAATTCGGCAAGGAATAAAGTAATTCAGATCGAGCTGCTCCAGAGTGCGGCGCACCGAATCGCTGACGTCGCGCGCTACCTTTGGCGACTCAAAGAAAATCGGGCCCGCGGCAAACTCTGTGCGGTTCGGAGCTATGAAGCTCAAATCCAGAGGCTCCGCCAGGCGAACTCCCATCGATCGCGCCAGCCTCATTTCACCGGGATTCTGCTGATCCTCTACAAAAATTGCCAGCCGGTCGACCAGGAGGGTTTGCGAGAGGCGGTCCATCACCGAACCCAGCATCGGGTCAAGTCGCACTTCATTGGTGAGGGTGCGGCCAAACTCGATCAGCGTGCGGCGGTAATCCAGGCGGTCGCGGTAAAAGAAGCGATCGAGCCGCGCCTGAATTCCTTCGCGAAAGGGCTGAAACAGGAAGGCAGCGATCACGATGGCAATCATTCCGGCGACCGGGACCACTGGTCTGCGCGTTGAAGATCACCGCAATCAGCGCCACAAGGCCAAAATAAATGGCAGCAACGGCCGCGGTCGCGGCCGTATAAGCGAGGCCGCGCTTGAAGATAATATCCACGTCCATCAAGCGATAGCGGATGATCGCGTAACCAAAAACCAGCGGAATCAGCACCAGGCTGAGTGCCGAGAACTGCATCCAGGACTTCGACGCCGCGTCGAAAATGAAGGGGACGATATACAACAATGTAAACGGCAGGCTGCCTGCCAGTGTTCCACCAGTCAGCCACTTCAATTGTTGGCGCAGAACTCCAGAATGCGAACGGCGAAAACTCAGATAAAAAACAAGTCCGGCGGCAAGAAAGTACAGACCGAGATAACCCAACTCCAGTTGATCGAGCGTCACCCGCGAGCGCGTGGTCGGCACAAATCCAAAGGTGTTGGTAGCCGCAAATATGTGGACCAACAAAAGCGCCAGCGGTGGGGTGTAGACAGCTGCGAATTTCAAGAGTGACTTGCTGCGATGCTCGCTGCGCTCTGGAAATACCAGCGCAAAATGCAGCAGCAGAGCGGGGGCAAGCAGCCGTGCGGCAATGCTGGCCCAGTAGACTTCCTGGTCAAAAGTGTCCAGTTTGCCGCTGTACTGAAAGGAGTAGAGGACGAAGGAAACCAGGCAAAAAACGTAGAAGTGCACGGCCCGCGGGGCATTCCACCGACGGATAAAAATAAAAATCCCAATGAAAAGATAAAGGAGGCCGACAACGCGAAGATAGTTTTCAACGCGGAGGGGCTTCTGTGCGGGTGTGGTGATCAGGCGAGTTTCAAACTCTTCGTCGTTGCGAGAGAGTTTGTAGCGCAGTTGGGTCCAGAGTCCGGCCCGGTACAAGCGGCGGGCTACATGCGCCGCACTGGGTACTGGGGCGTCGTTAACGGAGAGCAGAATGTCGCCCGGCCGGATGCCTGCGACGTCGGCTGGTGAATCGGGGGCTACTTTCCAGGCTTCGATGCCCTTCGGGCCATCGGACCAAGCCACCCCATCATCGACTTGCTCATAGCGAGAGCGCTGAACGAAGTTCAGCCAAGCAAAGGTCACGGCCGCGAGTGTAGCCAGGGCCAAGACCACTGCACCCACTCTGACTCTGAGATTCTCCTTCATTGCTAGACCTGTTCTGCCCCGCTTCCTTGCATTGCAGCAACTGCTCTTCCATTCTACGGTATATTCATTCTAGGTTATCTGCTTGTAATTCAATAACTTAACTAATTTTCAGATGGGCGGTTTCGGCAAGTTCCGGTTTCTGGTAGGCAGAATACACTTTTGCAGATGTTTTTGTTCGACTAAAACTGCAAGCTTAGTCCGCCTCGGAAGCTGCGGGCGGCCGGGGTAATGACCAATGGTCCATCCCCCGTGTTCATCGTGTAGTATCCCTGGGCGAGAAGATTGTCACATTCCGCTATGGCTTCCCAGCGCCCGAGGGCAAATCGGGGCAAGGGTTGGCGAATCGCGAGATTAAAGTACGGGCTGACCTGGTATAAGCCTTCGCCATAGGGATCTACTCGGGAAAGCGTCGCCCCATTCACCCACTTGTAGCCGGCGCTGACGTAAGTATGAGTCTTCGGGATCATGGCCGTAACCTTGGCGGCAAGGGACTGGCGGGCACCAGAGCGCAGTGCATCTCGAAGCGCTCCGTCTAAATCATTTGCGGAAACCAGCGCCCCTGAAAACGCGTAAATGGTCGTCAGTTCCAGGTCTTCGCTAATTCTTTCTCGCAGGGCAATTCGCGTACCCCAATCATTGACGGCGCCGCCATCGTAGGCAAAGCCACGAGAATAGACGTCCTGGAAGTAGTCCGAAGAAAGTTGATCGCTTCCGCGGCCATAGATCGCGGTATTCCGGTCATTATCATGGAACCCGGCGACCTGCAGCGTGCCGTGTGTACCCACTTTGCGTTCCACGGAAATCTCTGCGTGTTGTCCGTTCTCCAGGATCGGCCGGCCATTCCTCCAGAGCATCGTCGGAAAAGCATCGAGTTGATTTAAGGCGGTTTGCAACACATTCGGGATTTGCGCATCGTTAAGATCCGCGGCAAGCGCTTCACCAGCAGTCGCGGAGTTAGGCACGCTGGCGTAAATCAGGTCTACATACCAATTAGGCGAAATCTTGGTTTGCAAGTTCAGCCGAGGACGCACGCTCCAAGCGGACTCTGCAATTCCCATGAAGACATATTCACCGCCAACCCGCAGCAGGAATCTATTTCCGAGGGCAACCGTGCCACTCTGATCAAGCCGAACCGCGTGAAAGATCGGTCCATCTGCTCCAATGCGCGCTTCCCTCAGCACAATCGTACTGGTGGGCCCATTCTGCGGCGAACCGTTAGGCAGCCAGATGGCCGCAAAACCACCCGAAGGCGAGTCTTCGTCGTAACTGACCTGCCCCGCGAAAACAATGTGATTGGTATTATCGATGCGTTCGTCGTAGGCAAACGCGCTGGCAGGAGCTTCCCCAATATTCGAAATCGAGCCCGGCTGTCGTGCGCCGTCCATCAACTCCAATCGGCCGTGTGGACGCGCTGCGGCATTTTCCAACACGATTCCCGAAGAAATATTGGAATTGTCGTCATCCCATTGCAACACCGGACGCAAACCAGAAGCCGACCTCAGGGCCCACTTCCAATCATCAGCCTCCACTGCGGCATTGGTGGGAGGCCGCCTCATCTGCTCCAGTGAGGCGAACATGGATTCCAATTGAATTCGAACTACGGTGGTGAGATTTGCCGAAACAAGAACGTGCTTATCGAGGGTAGGAAGAAAACCAGCCAGCGTAACTCGAACGGTGTAGAAACCGGGCGCCAGCTTGTCGCCTCGGAATTCGCCTAGAGAATTCGTCAGCAAGTGCTGGGTGAGACTAACACCAGGAGTTTCCGACAATACTTCGACAGTCGCGCCCAACTGCGGGATTCCAGAAACATCCCGCACCAAGCCACTCAAATTCCCTGAAGTGGATTTGCTGTTGCTGCTGTTGGTTTGGGCAGAGGCTGACGGGGCTCCACAGAACACACTCGCGACGCTAGCAAATAAGATGCCCACGCACAGGAGCGGGCGGTGCTTCACGTCCACTTACCTCCCCGGAGCTGTAACTGTCGCTGCCTTAACTTCAACTGGAGTCTTGATCGAGAAATCGGCCGTGCGCGAAATGGTCTGGTTCGCCAGCGTGTCAGTCGCGCTAACGGACAAAGTATACTTCCCCGGCGACAGGGTTGCCAACGGCAAAAGTCGTTCGAGGGTCACTTGGTCCCCGGTCTGATTCATCTCCGTGGATGACTCTTTAAACTGCATCACCTGCTGGTCGCCCTTTTTCACCGTATACGTGAAAGTGGCATTGTTCTTGTGGGTCTTATCGTCGGGTTTCAGGTTGTAGACTTGCAGATAAATTCCCAATTTATCGGTCGTTGCGAACGAGCCATCAAGCCTCGGCCTGACTTTAGAGGAGCCAAGAACGAACTGGCCTAATCCAATTTGTTTTGCCGGAACATGTTCGATCTGGTCCGCAAGAATCAACGAACTGGCTTCCAGTTTGTCTTCGTCGTAGCGCGGCACCGCCAGACGCTCATTCACAACGCCGACGTTGCCACTCTCCACGTCCTTGATCACGATATCCAAACGGTAGAGACCGGGACGCAGCGGAAGCGCTTTCTGGTAAATCGAGGACAATTTCGAAGATTGCACGAACAGCGAGTCGGGAAAGTCGCGGGTGACCGAATCCTCGAACGTCTGCACCACACGGCCAGTCAGAGTACTGACACGGCCAAAAATATTCAGGGACGCAGAGTGTACGCCTTCTTTTGTCTTAAACATCAGCTGCGAGTTTGGGATTTGTACCGTGACTGGCACGAGGACGGTATCGCTGGTGACCTTTAAGAAATCGGTGCGATAGCTGAATTTCACCTGGTCGCGGACCATGCGCGAAGTCACGATCGCTTCCAAATCTTTGTACTTCACATCGGGCGGCCGCTGTACCTTGGAATACAATTCCAAACGCGTGAACTCATTCAGTGAAGCCGGCTGACCTCCGCCCATTCCCTGCGCCATGTGAGTGCCGTCAGTATTCTGGAAGCGTTGGGTCTTGTTCGCCATGCCCATGGATTCCATGAGCGTCAATCCGGCACCTGGAACGTAGAGCAGTGCGTCTTTTTCGGATGGGTCCATGGTCTGGTGATACTCACCCGAGCCAGCTGGGGTCAACAAATTCGATGATGATGTTCTCGCCGATGCCTTCTAAATAGCGGTACCGCCAAGTTTCCCAAGGGTACGTGGTCGTCGAACCGCCGCCTTCTTCCATGGGACGGTCGTAAGTGCCACCGGTCGGATGCGACTCGATTTCATCGGGCTTGCCCCAAATGATGTAAATGCGGCCGCGATCCGTCTTCCAGCCAGGTATGCCAGAGGCAAAGTGTTCATTCGCATAGGCGATACGGCGATAGTGCTCTTCCTTAAAATCATTGTCGGGCAGATCGGGATTGCTGCTGCGGCGCAGCCAGAATTGCTCGATGAACTGCTCGCGCTCTTCGTTGGTGGAGAGTTTCAGGAATTCGTTCCGCTCATCTGGAGAAATGATGTAAACCACGTCTTCGTTGAGCCACGTCCGATAGGGGATATCCAGTTCCTTTAGGGTTTTCTTGATTTTCTGCTTCTGTTCTTTGGTCAATTTGCCATTGTTGGGGATTTGAGGAGGAGGATTTCCTGCCGTAGCCGGTTGCTGGCTCTCCTGGGCTGCAAGGGGCAGCGAGAGCAGCGAAAACATGGCTAAATTGGCGGTCAGAATTCTTAGTCTTCTGGGCATAAAGACACCTATACCACGCATGCATTCTAATGCCACGCGGAATCCCTCGTCAATTGATGAATCTCACTCATTCGAAGCCACTTCGGCTCGGATGCTTATTAGACGGTGTGGAGAGGAGATTACGTTGCTTCAAAAAGAGAGAATGCTACTGCAAATGACGAATCTGGCCGTCAGACCCTACCAATGTATCAAATATGGCCAGTACGTGGCGCCGGTAGTCCAACATGCGGGCAAAGATATCTCTCAATTGGGGTTCCCGCTCCGCATCCCTATGCCATTTCGCCAAAACCGCTGGAGGAACCTCAATATCCCGCCTGAGTTGTTCTGCGGAATACCCGCGCAGGAACAGCCCGTAGAAAAACGCAGCCTCCCGCTGGGGAAACTCCAGGTCGGTGGCCGTGTCTGTCGTTAGAATTGGTGCAATCGCCGCCATAAGGAAAAGGCAGTTTACCGAAAACCACTGCCACGTCAAGTAGGACTATAAGCTATTTGCTCCCGGGAGATAACTACGCGCAATTTACACACTCGCCTTGCGCCCGATTCTGACTGCGGACGGCAAGCGTCTCTCTCTAAGTTTGCCCGCTGCCCTTGCAACGAAAGAGTGTGCCTGTTCGCGGTCTTGCGGTGCAGAGTTCAGCGAAGCATCCACGGCCGGTGCGGCATTGAATTGCGCCAGCGCGGTGAAATCGCTTTTGCCTGTGTGGATGTCAAGGGCACCGTCATTTCGAAGCTCGGTCGGTCTACAGCCATTGCGTTAGGGTCATACAACGGAACATGTCTTGACCATCTCTAACCAGCATAGGATGCTTAACGCCATGGCTAAGTCACACAAATCGCTGGCAGGCCGCACGGTTGGGCGGTTTCTGCGCTTTGGTATGTTGCGCGGGTTGCGCACGGTGGAAGTCGACGCCGACGATTTCCGCAAGTACCTCTCGGATAAGCACGGCCTTTGGGTGCCCAATTTCGAGCGCATGCGTGATGTGCCGATGGATAAGCTGGACGCCATCGCCGAACGGCTGATTCACAACGCGCAAAGACTGGCGCTGGCGCAGGGCGCTGGATTTGGGCTGGGCGGGATGATCACGGTTTTGCCCGACGCGAGTATGCTGACTATCATCACGCTGCGTTTGATTCAACGCCTCAGCCTGCTCTACGGATTTCATGAGGCTGGACAAGAGCAGCGCGTGGAAATGTGGATCGCTGCCGCTTCCGCGGCGGGCATCGATTTCAGCAAAGACATGGCCGAGAAACAGATGATCGAAAAACTGGCCCCGCGCGTGGCCAGCCGCCTGGCTGTAAAGATCGGCGAGGAGAGCGCGGAAAAATGGGTCGGCCGCATGGTGCCACTGGCCAGTTCCGCGATCGGCGGCGCTTTGAATTACACGTTTGTGCGTTCCTGGGGTCGTCGCGTACAGCGTCACCTTCGCGAGAAACATTTGGCCCAACGGGCAGCCGCAGCGCGGGCCGTGCCGTTAACACCCGTCATCGTCCGTTAGGCATGGATTTTCGGAGTGGGCTTCCTTTGCCGACGCGTTCATTCTCGAAACGATCCTTTCTTCTGATCAATCAACAGTTGTGGTGGGCAATCTTCTTGCTCCTGGCCCTCCTGGCAACGCGGCTCGCCGCGCAGGAGCCTCCCGAAGAGGCCGAAACTCGCGCGCAAATGGCCATCGCCGAAAAGCTCCTGGACAAGACTCCCGATCGTGGTGCCGTTCTCTACTTTCTAGCCACCAGCCAGGCGCTACAACAGCAACTCTATGAGGCCACGGAAACTCTGAAACAATGCATTGCCCTCAAAGAGGGCTTTGACCCGCAAGGCGAACCTACGTTTGCGGCATTACGCGATTCTGAGAACTTCAAGAAACTCGTCGAACAGGTACACAAGGACTTTTCTGCCGTAACCCAAGCAGAGCTTGCGTTCACAACCACAGAAAAGGACTTGGTCCCGGAGGGGTTGGCCTATGATCCGGCTCGCGACGTTTTCTATCTCAGCAGCATGCACCGCAAGAAAATTGTCCAGATCTCCGCGGAAGGCAAGGTGACTGATTTCGTACCCAGCGACCGCTATAACCTGCTACCAGTGCTGGGTATTCGAGTGTCGTCCATTGATGGCACAGTGTGGAGTAATTCCTGGGTTGACAATGGCAAGACCGAGTTGCTGCACTTCGATAACAGTGGAGTTCTGCTGGGAAGATACTCTCCGCCCGATGATGGAAAACATGGATTCAACGATCTCGTCGTGCTCCCTGACGGGAATGTCGTCCTGACGGATACAGCGGCGCACAAGGTCTATCGCTTCGACACCAAATCCAGCGTCTTTACAAATGTGAAATTGAGTCGCGCCCTGTTGATGCCAAACGGAATCGCTCTCGCCGACAATGGCCGTGTTGTTTACGTAGCGGACCAACTGGGTGTCATTCGTCTGGATTTATTTTCGGGCCACAGCGCGGAAGTCGACCCGGGGCTGCACTCAACGGTTGCAGGGGCGGACGGCCTTTACTGGCACAACGGCCGGCTAATCGCTGTGCAGAATGGCATTGGCACTCCGCGCATTGCGGTTTTTCAATTGGCGGCTGACGGTCTGCACGTTACAAAAACGACGGTTCTGGAATATCGTTCTCGATTTGTGGTTCTGCCGACGACCGGGGCATTCAAGGGCGACGATTTTTATTTTATCGAGAACAGCCAACTGGATAACTTGAACGGCGATCGCGTGCTGGATGTAACCAAGCTTGAACCCGTCCGCATCGCCAAGTTGCATATCCCCTGATGCCAGGCTCTTGACCAATGCGGCACGTCAGTGGAATTTACGCGCAGACCCCCGTAGAGTTAAGGGATATCGGAAATTGTGGGAAAAGAGGCTGCTATGAAAATGTTTGGGAAAGTTCTGGTCGGCGCAACTCTGCTGGCTGTCGGCTCCGTCCTTATAGTCGCTCCCCAGTTCGCTGCGTCTTCTCCATCGCAAGACATGGCAGGCATGCAGCATGGCAATAATCCCGACGAGCCGACTCCTGCGTTCCATGCACAGCCGCCAACTGATGCTCTGCCGCCGACCATGGAGCCATCGCTCTTCCCCGAAATCGGTGTTTTTAACGCCTACGTCGTCGCAGGCCGGGTGAAGAAAGTTCTCTATCAGCAGCCTTGTTATTGCCATTGCGACCGCAGCCAGGGGCACGGCAGCCTACTCGACTGCTTCGTTAGCCGGCACGGCACAGGCTGCGATATCTGCCAGAAGGAAGCGTTCTATTCGTACGAGCAGACCCACAAGGGCAAAACTCCCGCGCAAATTCGTGAAGGAATCATGCGTGGCGACTGGCAAAAAGTAGATCTCGCGAAATATTCAAAAACCTATCTGCCGCCAAGCAATTCGCCTGCAAAATAACAGCTGGATTTCGCCGAAACTCGGTCCAGCAATGGTGTGACTTGAGCCTTAATCAAAGTTTTCAGACTTCCCTCCCTTCCCTGCAGGCGACAAATTCTTTTGCTACACTCATTTTCTGCAAAGTGCTGATGAAGTGTTTCCACACCAACAGGGGTGAAACGTATGAAGCAACGTCGTTATTTTCTGATCCTCGGAGCATGTGCGCTCGCGTCTCTTTCCATCGTTTTGATACTCTCTTCCGGTTTAACCGCTAGGGCCGATGCTTCCTGGGGCTTCTCTCTCAGCAATCTCGATAAAACCTGCAAACCTTGCGAGGACTTTTACAAATATGCGATGGGCGGTTGGATGAAGAGCAATCCCATCCCGCCGGAATATCCTTCCTGGGGCACGTTTACGGAATTGCGCGATCACAATCTGACGGCTATGCGCACGATTCTGGATAGTTCCGCGGCTGTCCAATGCCCCCTCTGGTTCCAACGAACGGAAGATCGGCGATTTTTATTCCAGTTGCATGGATACAACCGTCATCGACGCCGCGGGTTTGAAGCCACTGGCTGCGGAACTGACGGCGATCGATAGCATCAAGGACGCCAAGGATCTGAATGCGGAAATCGCTCAACTACACCGGGAAGCCATCGGGGTGGCGTTTGAATTTGGTTCTTCCACCGACTTTAAAGACAGCACCCACAACATCGCTGAGGCGGATCAGGGTGGCCTGGGAATGCCGGATCGCGACTACTACACCAGGGATGACGACCGTTCGAAGCAGTTGCGCTCCGATTACGTCCAACATGTCACAAAAATCTTCCAACTCGCCGGCGACGCCCCGGACAAAGCCGCTGCGAATGCCAAAACCGTGATGGATCTGGAAACCGCGCTGGCAAAAGCCTCTCGCACTAACGTTGAACTTCGCGACCCGGAAAAAAACTACAACAAGTTGAGCCTGGCCGAAATGAAAGCTCTTACTCCTGATTGGTCCTGGGAGGGCTATTTCCAGGCCGTCGGCGCCCCTCCAGTTACCTCCGCCAATATTGGTCAGCCGGAATTTTTCAAGGAAATGAATCATGAGCTTACCGCGACATCGCTGGCGGATTGGAAGACTTATCTACGCTGGCACCTGCTGCACGCCAACGCGCCAACTCTCTCCGATAATTTCGTCCAGGAAAATTTCAATTTTTACGGCAAGACACTCTCCGGTACCAAGGAGATTCAGCCGCGCTGGAAGCGCTGCGTGCAATCGACCGACCGCAATCTGGGCGAGGCGCTTGGCGAAGTTTACGTAAACAAATATTTTCCACCCGCGGCAAAGGCCCACGCCAAAGAAATGGTGAACAATCTCCTGGCCGCCTTGCGCTCCGATATTCCGACGCTTTCCTGGATGGGACCGGAAACCAAAAAGCAGGCGCTCGGCAAGCTGGAAGCCTTCACCGTGAAGATTGGTTATCCCGACAAGTGGCGCGATTATTCGAAGCTTGCGGTCAACCGTTCCTCCTACAACGAGAACGTTCGTCACGGCCGCGAGTTCGAACAAGCCTGGCAGTTCGCAAAAATAGGTCAGCCTGTTGATCGTCTGGAATGGGGCATGACTCCGCCGACGGTCAACGCTTATTACAATCCCACATACAACGAGATCGTCTTCCCGGCTGGAATTCTTCAACCTCCTTTCTATGATCCCAAAGCGGATGATGCGGTGAACTATGGCGGAATGGGCGCCGTGATTGGCCACGAAATCAGCCACGGTTTCGACGACCAAGGTTCGCGTTTCGATGGAGCGGGCAACCTGCGCGATTGGTGGACCGCCGATGACCGGAAGAATTTCGATGAGCACGCGGGTTGCGTCGTAAAGCAGTTCGACGGTTATGAAGTTGAGCCGGGCTTGCACCAGAACGGCAAACTCGTGCTCGGAGAGAGCATTGGCGATCTGGGTGGCATCACCATCGCCTATGCCGCGTACGAAAAATCCATCGAAGGCAAGCGTCCGCCCGACATTGACGGCTTTACGCCCGAGCAGCGCTTCTTTCTCGGCTGGGCGCAAGTCTGGGGCACCAACACGCGCCCGGAGTTCGCGCGGCTGCAAACCAACACCAATCCGCACCCGTTGCCGCAGTTCCGCGCTAACGGACCACTCTCGAACATGGAAGCATTCGCCAAGGCGTTCGGTTGCAAGAAGGGTGAGCCCATGGTCCGCGAACAATCCTGCAAGATCTGGTAAAAAATTTAGTTATAATTCATAAAATGAAAAAGGCGAGCCACTTATCCGGCTCGCCTTTTTCTTTCCGCCCACGGCAACACATTTTATTTCCGCACAAAAGAATAACGAAGATCGCCGTATACTTTTGGGATGTCACCCAACCAAGATCTTCACCGCGCGGCTCTGTTCACGGTAGTCTTGCTATTCCTCGCACTGCTCAGTGCACCCTCCTCGCAAGCCAAGTGGAAATATCAGCGACTGGGAAATGCTGCTGATAGCTCCGCCAAACCCGTCGGTGGCTTCGCGTTAATGGGCGGTGGATCGAAGCTCGATGAAGCATTCAAATTTTTGTGCGAGCGCGCAAACGGCGGCGATTTTCTGGTGTTGAGCGCGAATGACGATGACGCCTACTTGACCAAAGAAAATGCCAAGATCAAAGCGATTTGCCCGCTCAATTCCGCGGCAACTCTTTCTTTTTTCAGCCGCGAAGACTCCGACGATCCAAAAGTGGTGCAAATCATCGAACACGCGGAGAGCATCTTCATCGCGGGGGGCGACCAGTCCGATTACGTGCGTTTCTGGCAAGACACCCCGGTGCAGAATGCCATTAACCGACACATCGCCGCTGGCAAACCGATTGGCGGCTCCAGTGCCGGCCTGGCCATTCTTGGGGAATTTTCTTTTGCTTCGATGATCGACACGATTCATTCGCCCGAAGCGCTTGCGGATCCTTACGGCAACAAGGTCACGCTTACGCGTGAATTCCTGATGATTCCGCTGCTCGCGAACACGATTACCGATACTCACTTCGTGAAACGCGACCGCCTGGGCCGCTTATTGGTTTTCATGGCGCGCATTCTGCAGGATGGTTGGACAACGCGTGTACGAGCGATTGCGGTGGAAGAAAACGCGTCCGTGTTGATTGATCTCGATGGCGCCGCAAAGGTCGTAGGGGAAGGTCCAGCATATTTCCTGGAAGCCGACGCGCCACCGGAGGTTTGCGCGCACAAGAAGCCGCTAACTTTTTCGAAAATTGCCATTCAGCGCGTCGCGCCAAACAATTCTTTCCAAATCACCACGTGGCAAGGTCAGGGCGACTCATACACTCTCTCCGTCACGAATGGCGCGGTGAAATCCTCCAGCGCTACACACAATCCCTACTAATTCGTACGAGAAAGCTTCTATTGAGGCTTTTTGGCAGTTTTGAGAAGGATGATATCGGCAGTTCGCGTACCGCGAGCGGCAAACATGGTTTTGCCGTCACCGGACCATGCAAAGTTATAGATCAGGCTGGAAGGAAAATGAGTGAGCTGCTTTGGCGCGCCGCCAGAGAGCGGTTGGCGCCAGATATCCGAGACGCCTCCGCGCGTTACAAAAAAGTCCACGGCGCGCCCATCAGGCGCCCATACGCTTGTACCTCCGCCAATCATTCTTTCAAACGAATACAGAACTGGACCACCTTGCAATGCCGAGACGTCGATGCGTATGCGCGCACCAAGATTATTTGGATCTTGCCATTGATAGGTTAGCAGTTTGCCATCCGGTGAAATCGAACTGAACCCCAGCGGACCGCCCAGTGGTATATCCAATTGCTTGGCCGTGCCGCCTGCGATGGGAACCAGGAAAGCACCGAACGGTTCTTGCCTGGATGTAAGTGACCCACTGACCATCCGGAGAACAGTGCGGAAGAGCACCCGTACGTACGGCCCCCAATTGCGTCGGATTTCGGCCGTCCTCATCCATTCGCCAAAGACTGGATGATTCGGTCTCCAACTTCTGAATTACGATGTGTTTGCCATCGCCACAGCCGGCAGCAAAACCAATGTGCTGATCGCTTCCGGCCACGAGAGTGGGAGCGCTGCCATCCGAGGCTATGGAATAGACTTCGGTGGAATCTGTTTCATAAACGAAGCGATCTTTTCCAAGGCGGGTAACGAAAGCAACCGGGGAACCACCAGTAGCAATTTGCTTGGCGCGAGCAGAATCGCCATCCGGCAGAGCCCACAGTTCGGACGTGCGATTGTTTTCAATGGTGGCGAGTGAAGAAGCGTCGCGGGAGATATCCAACCAGGCGAGACTGTAATTCGTGAGGTCGTTGGAGAGGCGGTGAGCCTCGCCATCGGGGTAGGAAATCCTGTAGAGCTGGCCACGGCTGACCGGGCCACGCTCACGAATCGCTACGAGAAGGCCAGAACCATCTGGAAGCCAGATAGACTGGCCAAGATCGTCGTGCGTGGTGAAGAGCGAACGGGCCGAGCCGTCATCCGGAGAGACAGCGTTGAGTGTTTGCCGGTTTCCCGGTTCGTACAACGTGTAAACAATCGTCTTTCCGTCGGGCGACCAGGTGGGACGCAACATGGCAAACGGAGTGGCGCTGCCGGGCTTGGCGCGCAAGACGTGCTCTCCAGTGCCATCCACATTAGCAAGCAACAGATCAACTTCTCCCTTGGTGGGAATGCCTCTTAGATAAGCGATGCGCTTGCCGTCAGGCGAGAAGGTAACGCCGGTATCAATATCACGAACGACTTGAACGGGCGAACCGCCGAGCACCGGCATTTTGTACAGCGTACTGAAAAAAGTGTTTTCCTTGCTGGAGGCGGTGAAATAAATGTATTGGCCATCCGGCGAAAACGTGAGGCCATAAAAGACGATGACATCCGCGGGGATCACCGGAACATCGCTGCCGGTGGCCACCTGGCGCACCATCAAACTCTGCTTTTCTCCATCGCGCAAAACGTAAACAACATACTGGCCATCGGGGGAAATCGCCACGCCAGAAGCCTTGCCGCTTTGCGTGAGCTTGGTGATCTCCATTTCCTGCAGATTGAGCGGTGGCTTCTTGCCGTTCATTTTGTAATAGCCGATCCCCGCGGCCACCAGAACGAGTAATCCGAGTGCCAATCCGATCAAGAGGCCTTTGCTGCCCTTGGCCTCAGCAGGAGGAATGGCGGTGCCGCTGCCCACTCCACTGTTCGCGGCTGCAACTTGTGAAGCAGGAAGCTGCGCGGAGGAACCGAGGGCTGGAGCAGATCCAGAAGGAGCAGCGGAAGCGACGCGTCCCGATCCCGAACCCGATGAAGGGGCACCGTCGGCCACTTGGGGAACCTGAATTCGCGAGGAACTCGTGTCGCGCCGAAGCCGCTTCAGATCCGCCTGAATATCCGAAGCGTGCTGGTAACGAAGATTGCGATCTTTCTCGAGCGCCTTGTCGATAATTCGTTCCAGGTCTGGGGGCAGGTCAGGATTCAACCGCACCGGCGCTATGGGAGCGCGGTTCAGAATGGCGTCGAAGATAGTTGCAGTGCTATCGCCGCGAAAAGGCAACTGGCCGGTCGCCATCTCATACAGAACCGCTCCGAAAGAAAATAAATCCGTGCGGACATCAAGCTCCTTGGCGCGCGCTTGCTCCGGAGACATGTAGGCAACGGTTCCCAGCGTGCTCCCCGGACTGGTCAATTGATCGGGTTCCACGCCTTGGGTGGCCATGGTTTCTGTCTGACCTGAGTAGCCCGTTCCTAGTTCAACCTTTGCCAAACCAAAATCAAGAATCTTGGCGTGTCCCCGGCTGGTAACGAAAATGTTGGCCGGCTTGATGTCGCGGTGGACGATGCCCTTGGCGTGGGCTGCATCCAGACCGTCGGCAACATCGATCGCGATATTCAACAGGAGTTCCAAGTCCAAGGGCCGCCCGTTGATCATGTGCTTGAGCGTCTGGCCTTCCAGGCACTCCATGGCGATGAAGGCGTTGCCTTTGTCCTCGCCGATATCGTAAATCGTGCAGATGTTCGGGTGGTTCAGGGCCGAAGCTGCCTGGGCTTCTCGCTGAAAGCGCATCAGAGCCTGAGCATCCTTGGAAACCTGCTCGGGAAGAAACTTCAGGGCGACAAAACGCCGCAGGCGCGTGTCTTCGGCTTTGTACACCACGCCCATTCCACCCCCGCCTAAGCGCTCGAGGATTCGGTAATGGGATACGGATTGACCAATGAGGGAGGGCGTCTCTGACATGCGCGAGCATTCTAAAGAGTGCGTCAATTTAAGTCAACGAAGCAGCGCCTCTTAAGGATGAATTTGCGTGGCTATTTCTTGGGGGCGCCGCGCCGCAGATACTCGTCAGTCTTGTTCAGCCAGTCTTCCCGCGGCGGCGTGAACACGTCCAAATCCAGCGTGTCTTCCAGCGCCCAGGCTTCATGCGGCATGTTCGAAGGAATGCAGAGCACTTCTCCGGCCTTCACAGTCACTTCTTTGCCGTCAATCGCAAATTTCAGAGCGCCTTCAATAATGTAAGTGACCTGTTCGTTGTGATGATGGTGCAGCGGCACGTGCCCGTCTTTTTTGATGAACACCCGGGCGAGCATCAATTTGTCTCCGGTGATCAGTTCGCGGTCGATTTTTTCGTTCATGAATTCACGTTCGACTTTGTTCCACGCGGTGTACTTGAATTCCTGTTTCTCGCTCATGGCTTCATCTCTCCATAAAGTTTCGCCGCATTGTCGTGCAGATAATCGCGGGCAAGCTGCAAAGCTTTGGCTTCACTGAACGCGCCTTCTTCGACCAGCTCCGCAAGCGCTGCTGCCAGCGCCGTTCGCGAAGTCCGCGCAGCTAACCAGAAACTTTCTTCCGCTCCCAACGCATCATTGAATGGAAATGCATCCGAGCCGTACATCATTTTTTCCGGATAGAGGATGAGCAGCTGCTTCAATACTTCCTTGAATTGCGAGGGATAGAGCATCTCTGACTGGAACGAAGTGTCGAGATACACATTCTTCACCGCGGTCATCAGCGCTGCCTCGCGTTCGTAGGGCCAGCCGCCGTGTATCAGAACAAACGTCACATCCTTGTATCGCTGGTCACGCACCACGTTTTCCAGGTTCAGCACATTTCCATTGCGAAGGCTGAAATAGTCGCCGATCCCCACACAGGTATGGAAGTGCATCGGCAAATGGAGCTTTCCGGACTGCTCCACCATCACGCGAAAAATATAATCCTGGAATAGCCGGTATTCTTCCGCAGTGGGCACGCCACCCGCGCGGTACTTGGTATAAACCGCTTCCGCTTGCGCCCTTGGCGGATCGCTGAAATAAAGCGTACGGAAATAAGCCGCCTCGAACTTGATGGCCACGCCGCCTTTTTTCTGGTTGTCCGCCATCGTCCGGCGAACGAAATCCTCGTACCCCGCCAAATCCGCGGGCAACCCTTCTACGCCTTCCTGCTTTTTCCAGCGAGACAGCATCTTTTCCTGCAGCGGGATATATACGCCCATGTCGGGTGTGCTGGCGGTCTGGTCGTGATTGTCAAAAGGAAAGAAGAAGGAGTCGCCGAAAAATACCCAGTGGAAGCGCTTGGTATCCAGATAGGGCGCCATCATCGCGCGATTCGCCAGGCAGATATCCACGTTCAGTTTGTCGAGAATGCTGTCGAAATAAGCGGGGTCACCCTTGGCTTCGGCCGCTTTCTTCTTGTCCGCCAGCCACTTGGCGTGCTCGGGTTTGAAATCGTCGTAGGGATAGCCGAACAGGGCCTTCGCCGCCGCCACAAATTCGGGATTGTCTTCGCTGAGCCGAAGCGTCGCACTCTCTCCTGGCGGTGAGGCCATCGCATCCACATCGGTATCATCGGCAAATCCCGGATGCGAGTGATTATCGTAAATAGGTATCGCATCAATTTTTTTCAGCAAGCGCTCGTAGGTCTTCTTTACATCCCCTGACGGGTAGGGCGTTGCTTGCCCCGCAGCTATCTGCACGGAACCGCCAATCACAAAAAGTAAAATTGCCGACCGCAATAAAAGTTTCATCACTGATTTGTCTCCGTCGTTAGTAAGGGTGCCGCCTGAAAATTCCATTCCGGTGAATGGCTGAAATTTCTTTGTTCGTTATCGTGCCGCGGCCAGACGCCAGTTCCTCGCCGCACGCTCTATTCGCTCCAGCGCCTCTTCCAGCAGGTGCGGGGCGCTTACCAGCGAGAAACGCAGAAAGTTTTTGCCTTCCGCGCCGAACGCCGCCCCGGCGATTCCCGCAACGCCTGCTTGCTCGAGCAACTCCTTCTGCACGTCTTCGGCTGACCGACCGGTCTCTTCGATATTCACCCAGGCATAGAAAGCTCCGTCGGGTGACTGACAGCGGAATCCGGGAATCTTGTTGAGCTTGGCCACAAAAAGGTCGCGGCGTTTGCGATATTCCTCAACCATGGCGGGAACCGCACTGGTGATGTCTTGCAAGGCTTCGACCGCGGCCACCTGGGTGAATTCGGCAGTGCAGGTGAAGGTGTTGAGCACCAGCATATCCATGGCGTCGATGACGTGTTTTTGTGCCACCGCGTAGCCCAGCCGCCATCCGGTCATCGCAAAAGTTTTCGAAAATCCATCGATGATGACGGTGCGTTCCGCCATCCCGGGCAATGCCCAGATGGATTTGTACTCCCCGCTGAATAGAATCCGTGCGTAAATTTCGTCGGCAATCACCCACAAATCATGCTTACGCGCCAGCTCTGCAATCTGACTCAGGGCGCTTTCAGAGAAAACCGTTCCGGTGGGATTATTAGGCGAATTGAAAATCAGAACGCGTGTTTTCGGAGTGATTTTGGACGCGATCTCGGCAATGTCGGGCTGAAACTTGTTCTTTTCGCGAAGTGCGTAGGGCACGGCCACCGCGCCCAGGCCTCGGGTGAACGAAGGATAGATTGGAAAGCTCGGATCGGGGTAGAGCACTTCATCGCCGGGTTCGATCAACGCCATCATGGCCAGCGAGAGCGCCATTTTGCATCCGGGGGCAACCAGAACAAACTCGGATCGCACATCCAGTTTTCGCGTGCGCTTCAGATAGTCCGCGATTCCTTCGCGCAATGCGGGAATGCCGCGCGTTGACACATAACGGTCGCGCCCATTGGCTACCGCGGCGCGCACTGCGTCAACCACGGGAGCCGCTGGATGAAAATCAGGCTCGCCCAATTCCAGGTGGATGATCGAGCGGCCCTCCTTCTCAAGTTCTTTCGCGCGGGTGTAGACCGCCAGAGCTCCCTCACCAGTCAGTTGTGAAACGCGCGATGCAATTTTCGCCATAGTTGCAAAATCATACCACTACTCGGTATGCCTCCCGGTCTTGGCACAAAGAACAAAGGCGCCCTACGTTGCGCAGGACGCCTTTGCTGTCAGAGTTTATTCTCAGCAGTCTCCTAGAATGAATACCGGAGAGAGAACTGGATCAACCGGGGCACGCCCTTGGTGCTGGTAATCACTCCGAAATTGCCCGCGCTCTCCACGTCCGTAGACACGGGGTTGGCAAAATTCGCGTGATTCCAGATGTTGAAAAAGTCCGTGGTGAAACGGAGCGACTGACGCTCCGTCAAACGGATTTGTTTGATGATTGAGAAATCCCAGTTCTGTTGGGATGGCCCACGGTAAATATTTCGGCCGAGGTCACCGAAGCCCGTTACGCAGAAATTGGGATCGGAGGCGCACTCAGTAGGATAAAGCTGTGGCGCCGGAGAGAAATTATTGAGGTTTACATAGCCGTTCAGCCGCTGGTGGATGTCACCGTGTGTGTATCCTCCGGAAATACTGGCACCGGGAGCGAGACTCGCGCCAAGGAGAGGCGTGCTGCCTGCGCCCAGAAATGCCGTTCCCGCCCCCGAGTCAATGATCGAAAAGGGCGTTCCCGATTGGAAGATGGTGACGCCGCTGACTTCCCATCCACCCAGCACGGCTCGCTTAACTCCCTCCGCATTTTTGAAGAAAGGTAAGTCGTAGACATAGCTCACAACGAATCGGTTTGGCCTGTCGAAATCTGACAAACCGCGCGATGCGTTGATGTTGCTTTGATCGTTGTACGCGGTGTTGAACGCCGTGTTTCCCGTGGAAGTTGCGTCTGTCGATTTCGAACGCGTATAGGCGGCCTGGATATAGCCGTCTTTCCAGCGTCGGGAAAGAGTGGCTAGAAAGCCGTTGTAGTGCGAATAGGCATCGTTGGCAAAAAGCTGGTAGCCGGCGTAACCGTTCAATCCCGGAGTGGGAGTGCGGGCGACCGCGTTGTCAAAAGTATTCGCCGTAATCGAATAACTGTTGCCATTCACATCCTTCACAACAACTGGATTCGAAGGAGTGGCGTTCAGAGACTGAATCGCGTCGCGCGTCTCGCGGAGATGGATCGCGTGCGTGCCGACATAGCCAACTTCCAGCACCCACTGCTTGCCGAGATCCCTCTGGACCGTCAGGTTCCATTGTTGTGTGCTGGGTACCTTGAAGTTCCGCGGCACTTCCAGTGCGAAGTCATTCACCGAAGGAAGACTGCCCGTGCAACCTGCCTGGTTCGCATACACCGGGCTTAGGTTTGGATTGTTCGTCGGGTTACCGTTGCCATCTGCGAAACCTTGCAGAACCGACAAGCATGGGAGAAAAGCCGGGCTCAGTGTGCCCGCTGTGGGGAGCGCATTCGGATTCGATCCCAGTCCCGTAACCGGACTGCAATATGGGCTGTAGGGTGCGGGGTTGGTGGCGGCGCAAGGAGCGAAGAAATTCGTCAGTCCACCCGGCGCACTGCCTGCAAAAACGATGGGAAGAAACGGTGTTTGAAAGCTCAACTGGTCAACCGCACCAACGTCTTCCCTGACGTAATAAATGCCGTATCCGGCGCGTATGGTGGTTTTATTCTTGCCGAACAGGTCGTAGGCCAAGCCTACGCGTGGACCCAGGCCAGTCGAATAGCGGTTGTTGAACGTTGTAGCTTGCGCGTTACCGGTAAAGCCCGGCACACCCAAATTATTGACGCATGCGGGATAGACGAATGGATTTTGCCCGGAGTTAGTCAAACTGGAATAGACGTTTCCGATGTGGCATTCCCCGTCGATCCACGCGCCCATTATGTCGGTTCGGAGTCCCAGGTTCAGGGTCAGGTTCTTCGTTGCCTTCCAGTCGTCCTGCACAAACACAGCAAAGTCGTTCTGCCGGTATTGGTGATTGTAGACGCCGCCGCCACCAAAACTGAATTGCGGCGCTCCGACCAGGAAGTTTTGCCAATCCGTGCTGGGAGTCGTGAGGCCGAGTGGGCCGTTGCTTTCCGTATTGGCAAAAAACACTTGTCCGTTAAATGTTTGCGGAAACAGCTTGTCCAGGTTGATGAACGCCATCTCTCCGCCGAAACGGAAAACGTGCGAGCCGCGCACCAAAGAGATTGTATCTACGGCGGTGTAATTATTCTGCTTGTTCGAAGTATCCGCTTGCGGTGTCGGCCCGATCTGGAAGCCTGAACTCGCGAATGTGAACTTGTAAATGCTATTGGTGATATTGCTCATCGGGCGGTTGATGCCGAGATCCGTATCTGTAATCGGTGGGTTGTTAATCGCGGAATTGTTGATGTGTACGAATCCGAACCGCACCTCGTTCACCACGCTCGGCGAAAAGAGATGAGTCTCCGTCAAACCAAAAAAGCGGTCATTGACGGGAAGAGTGTACGGGAAATTCAAATCGGAAGCCGCAATGCTGCCACCCAAGGAAGCCTGCAGTCCTCCCGCACCGAACGGTTCGAACGTGAGCGAATTGGAAAAGAAAAACCTGGCAGAAATCTTGTCGCCTCCGCCATGGAATTCCTTGTCCCAGTTGGTTGTAAATTGGTCGTCGGTGAATTTTCCGGGTGTGCTGTAGGAGAAGATACCTTCTCCATTGTTGGTGTCTGCCACGCTGGGAATCAAATAACCATTTGAGGCTCCGCCGAACTGGTTACTCTTGAACTGCAACAGAGCCACGGCCACGGGATCGAGAGTTACTCCGGCCGGCAACCCCTGGGGGAAAAACGCCTGGGTCAGAGAGGCAACAGAGCGGTCCAGGGGAATGACGGGCAGCACTGTGCTGATGAAAGTGCCTGGGGACAGGCCGCTGCGTTGCCGGGTACCTTGATAATTCACGAAGAAGAATCCCAGCTTCTCCGTTCCCACGGGCCCACCCACACTGCCGCCAAAAATATTTTGTTTCAGGACCGGCCGATCCTGGCCGCTGGCGTTCAGGAAATAGTCGTTGGCATTCAATACGTTGTTGCGGAAGAATTCGTAGGCATCGCCGTGATACTGCCGCGTTCCGGTCTTCAGAATGGCGTTAATGTTTCCGCCGCCGTTGCGGCCCTGTGTCGCATCGTAAAGCGACGTCTGCACCTTGAATTCCTGGATGACGTCCGCGTTTGGCAAGGGCGTATTGGTCAATTCCGCCACGTTGTAATCCGTCGCGCTGATTCCCTCAATCAGATAGTTGTTATTGTCCTCCCGCTGGCCGTTCACAATGATGCGGACATCGCCGCGCCCCAATTGCGTGGAGTTATTCAGATCGCTTTGGGCGCCGGCAGACAATGTCAGCAACTGTTGGAAGTTTTGGGTCGCCAGTGGCAGGGTGCGGACGGTATTTTCGCCAATGGATTGCCCGGTGGTGGCGGAAGTTGTATCCACGGTGGCAACGAGTGCGGAGATCTCCACCTTTTCAGAGACCGTGCCCGGTTTCAGAATGATCGTGGCGCGGGCGGTTTCCGTCACGCGCACTTCAATGCCCGTAGCTTTTGCTTCGGCAAAGCCCGATTTGTTAATTACGGCATAATACGTTCCGGGCGGCAGCAAGGTAATTACGAACGAGCCATCCGGGTTGGTATTCAGACGGCGAACTAAAACACCTGTGGAGGAGTTAATGACCTGCACCTCCGCGTCAGCTATAGCTCCGCCGCTTGCATCGACTACTGAACCGCTGATCGCTCCGGTGGCTCCTCCTTGCCCGTGAGCTCCATCAAAGCGCCAGATGATTGTTACAAAAATAAGTACGAAAAGAAGACGGATAATACCGCGCATAATTCCCCCTGACATTGGATTAGCTGCGGAATTCCTCAATGCGCTAGAGAGTCGGGCCCTAGCATGAAGGGAAAATTCCACGAAATCGCGTCCGACTTGGCACGCGTACTTGGTCCGAATAAGGGTGCAAAAATATCCGCTAAGCTCTCTATTGTCAAGAATTTAGTCATCACTTATTTTTATCTGGTTCATCGATGTTTCTTATCCTCACCGCGCAACACTAAGTCCCCTGGTTACTGGTACTTTCGCAAATCGAAATGTTGCTAGCCACGGCGGCCGGTCATTTCGGGCAAGCGTACCCGCCCAAAGTGCGCTATCGTCTAACTATCCGTAAGCAGTTGGGTCAGAGGTGGCTCCATGAAACGCATATTCCTTCTTTCCTTGTTTGCCGTCCTTATCAGCAGTAGCACCCTTCTTCCATCGGCCTCCGCAGATTCTGGACATGCTCGAATCGTGCGCCTGAGCCAGATTCAGGGCGATGTTCGTTTTGCCCGCGATTTTCATGGCGATCCCCTTACCGATACGAACGCGGTTTGGGAATCCGCCCAGCTAAATTTGCCCATCCGCGAAGGAAATGTCCTATCAACTGGAAACGGGCGCGCCGTGGTGGAATTTGAAAATGGCGCCATGGCATTCCTCGGCGCCAACAGCGTTCTAGAGTTCTTCGATCTCTCTCTAAATGACGGCTCACGGGTTACCCGCCTGATCCTGCGCCAGGGTTCCGCTTCCTTCTTCGATCGCTCCGACAACAGCGATTACTTCAGCGTGACGGGCGGAGACTTTTCCGTCGAAGTAACCGGGCGCGCCACCTTCCGCCTGGAAAATTTTGACGACGGCAGCACCGTGAACGTCCAAGCAGGCCGCGTCAACGTCATTCAAAACGAGAAGTCCACTCCGCTGGAAAAGGGTCAATCGCTTTCCGTGCATGCAAAAGATCCCTCTCACCAGGTCGTCGCCTCGGTAGCGGCAGCCGACGATTTCGATCACTGGGTTTCCAATCTGATTAAACAAGAACAGACCGTGATGGCTCAGCCGTCAGCGTCCTCCAATTACGCCAGCAATATTTACGGCTACTCGGATCTGTACACTTACGGGTCCTGGAACAACGTAAACGGAGCGATGTGCTGGAGTCCATTTGGCGTGGGCTTGGGCTGGTCGCCGTTTCAATACGGCAGTTGGTATTTCGACGGAGGTTTGGGCGGTTGGGGCTTTATTGGTGCGGCCCCTTGGGGTTGGCTGCCATACCACTACGGTGGCTGGATATTCTCTCCGGTTTTTGGTTGGGTCTGGAACCCCGGAAATCTTTTTTACTACAACCAATTGCGACAACCGTATCGCCCGGTGACTGCCGTTTTTGTACGCACGGGAAATACGGTTGGCGTGGTTCCCATGAATCCTGGCGACAAGCCGGGCCATACACCGCTAAATATCGCGCAAGGCGTCTACCCACTGGAAAACGGTGCACTCGGAAGACCCGTCCCCGTTGCCGCAGGCGAGAAGTTGTCGGTACTCAAGAACTCCGCGAATCTCGGCCTAACCACAGCCAAACCGGTTCTGGTTACTTCACCGACCCGCGTTAACCGCACGATATCCGCCACCAATTTGAATCAACATGAGACCGTTTCCGCCAGGAACTCTTCGATCGTTTATGATTCGACAGAGCATCGCTTCGTAAATCCCAGCCAAGGTAGAGTTGCGGAAACCGCCAGAGTCTCCGCGACGAACGATCTCAAGACGGCAACTCGGGAAAATGGTTCGGCTCTGCCAGCGCAAGCTATGAGGGCCACTCCCGCGGAGCCTATAGCTTCTCGCTCGCCTGTTCCCGCACGACCGCCTGCTACACCTGCTCCGGCGCATACAAGTTCGAGCAGCAGTTCCGGCGGTGGATCCTGGTGGGGCAACCCTTCCAGCAGTTCGTCGGCGGCTTCAGGGAGTTCGCGTTCTTCCGGCTCATCGTCCTCGCATCCATCGGGCGGTGGTGGCGGCGGTCGTCCTCACTAAGATGCTCGAACTCTTCCGGTTCACAACGGCTCGGGAATTCTCCTGAGCCGTTTCTTTTTGCCTGTACCTATCACAGGTTCATCTATGGAAAGATCATTCCCGCGTACCCAACGACCGAATCATAGTCACCGGAAATTTCTCCCGAATTCGCGTACTTGATCAATTCTCCGTGCTTACCACCCAATTTCCGCACCGCGCTCAGCATCACAATCGCGGGACCCAGCCCGCACATGGAAATTCTTTCTCGCCGGCAAACATCGTGTAAGCCCTGGGCATCAAGTCTCGTCAAGGCATTCAATCGCTCGTTGATCTTTCCGCTGCGTGATTCCTGCTTCTTCGTAGTGGTTCATGTCTGAAGAGGTTACGATCAGCACTTCTTCCTCAGTCTTCGCAACTACTTCAGCCACTTCCTCTCCGATTTTCACCAGTTCTTGCAAATCTGTTGTGCCGAATGCCACCGGCACAAACGTAAAGTCTGTCTGCAGAACCTGCAAGAAAGGAACTTCCACTTCCAGCGAATGTTCCCGACTGTGCGCCACTTCGTCTTCTTGCAGTTCCGGGCTTGCCGCGCGCAAACGCAACGCCAAGCCGCGGTCAATCGCCGCGTCGCCCAGAGGCGTTCTCCAATATCCGTGCGACATGATGGCAAGCGCTTCGCCGCGCGGCTGGTGACGCACTCCCAGAATCAGAATTTTCCTGGGTATCCTAATGCGTGAGAAAACTGCTGCAGCAACGTGGCCGGAATAAATGTAGCCGGCATGCGGCACCATGCAAGCCCGCACACGGACCTTTTCTTGCGCGGCGGTTTCATTTTCTTTCAAGTAGCGGTGGATCAGCGAGGAGAGTTCACGAGGGCTTGCCGGATAAAATTGCCCAGCAACAGCAGGAAGGCGGATCATGGCGCCTCTTGGTTATTGCGGACGCGAAGGTTTCCCTTTGAATTTTACGGCTTGCAGTGATTGCGGGTTGTAGTACACGGTGATTTTGTCGCCGTACTGGAAGCCGCCCTTATCGATGTAGCTCTGCATCTTGGTGGCAGCTTCGCCCGTCAGCGAAAAAGTCTCGATGGCCATGTCGTTGTTGATCGCGCGAACGGTGACTTGAATGTTGTTGGCGTGCATGACGTAGCCCTGAAACTTCGCTACTCCCGCAGGCTCCTTTTTCTTTACCGCGTTGACGATGATTGGCACCGCTGTGTCCACAGCCGTGCCCACAATTACCGGCGTCAAAATCGGATCCTGCGCGGCGGCCTTTGAAGCGCCGAATGTGCCGAGCACCAACAGCGCCGCGGCAACCAAGCCCGTGTATGTAAACTGTTTCTTCATTCCAGATCGTCCGTCGCGATTCGCAGCGATTTCAAAAATCGCACGTCTTGCGGCGTCATGCTTAGCCGCGGCAACAACTTCTTTTCGCCATCCTGCTCCAACGATTCCTGATCCACCTGAATTCGCAGCGACTCCAGGAACCGGCGGTCTTGCGTACTCAACCGGGGTTCATCCTCGTTCGAACCGTCACGCTTGGCCAACCCGATGGTGGCGTCCAGTTTCAGCACGATGTCGTATCCATGCGCGCGCACACCCGCAATCGCCCCAGTGATCCGGTCCGATTCGGATACCGTGTCATTGATGGCATGCCCAAGTTCACGCAGAAGGTTCTTGAGGTGATCGTCGAGTTGCAAGGAAAGCTCCCCCAGTACTTCTAGGCCGATTGTAGGCCCTCGCTTATGTTCGATACAAGATGGTGTTTTATCGTTGTAATCAATTCGTCTACAGGATGGCCCTGTACGGTGGACCTGTACCTTCGGACGGCAGCCCCGGCTTCGCCATGGCCAATTTGCGCTAAACTCCTCTTATGGCAATAGTTGTGGCAGGCAGAGGGGTTACGCAGCGCGCGGAACCACGCGGATTCGCGCGACTGTGGCGTGTGCTCAAACAGCTATTTCATGAGGCCGTTGGCGCCATTTTCGCGGTACTGGCTTTTGGCTGGCTCAATCTCGCCTTTCGCTCATGGACTCGTGACGCCGCCCATTGGTCCATCGGGCTGGCCATCGCGGTGGCCCTGCTGTTCGTGGCCCTCTCCGTCACTTCATTCCTTCGCGCCCGCCGATTGTAACCTCTGATTCAGGTTCATGGTTAGTTCGCACCAGCAACAAACTGCAAGATCACTTTGGTCTTTGAGTCCTGCACCAAAGCACAGCTGTATATCGAAAACGTGTGTAGTATTCTGTCGCTGGGCCCTCGATGAAACTGATTCTTGCTTCCACTTCTCCGCGTCGCGCTGAAATTCTCCGTGATGCGGGCATTCCTTTTGCGGTAATTTCTTCGGCAGTCGATGAAACTCCCTATGCGAATGAGCAGCCCAACGATCATGTTCAGCGCCTCGCCAATGCCAAAGCGGACCTGGTCGCCGCACGCGCGGTAGGGCCTGCTATAGTCATTGCCGCTGATACTGTCGTAGTTCTCGATGGGCATATTTTAGGCAAACCGCATAACAATGACGATGCCAGGCAAATGCTCCAACAGCTATCCGGCCGCAGCCATTCTGTGCTCACAGGTGTTGCCCTCGTTCGTCTACCCGACGCTGAGCGCCGCCAATTTGTAGAAAGCACTCTGGTGCATTTCGCGCGCCTCTCGCCCGACGAAATTTCCCGTTACCTCGAAACTCAGGAATCGCACGACAAAGCCGGCGCCTACGGAATTCAGGGCCGCGCCGGTCGCTACATTCCCCGCATCGAAGGCTGCTATTTCAACGTAGTCGGCTTGCCTCTGGCGCGCTTGTTGACCTCTCTTCACGATTTAGGTTGGTCCGAAACAGAACTCTCCTGACCAGCAGAACGAATTGGTTTTAGTGCGGGTGCCCCACCCTCGCCTTTTGAGGGTGGGGACTTTTCTCACTTGTTTTTCGTTGTCTTCTTTTCTTCCAATAAGAAAAAGCGCCTCGACTTTGCCGAGGCGCTTCTTCAATCGTTCTCCAGAATTGTTCTGTCTAAAATGGACTTCGGTAACTTACTTCTTTGCTCCCGGCTGCGTGTTAGCGTTGTGCTTCTTGTTGTAAATATTCTTCGAAGCGTTGTTTTGTTCGTGGTTGACTTGCTTCTTCTCTGCTCCGGTCAGCTTGCCACCGTTGGCCGAGCGGTCCGCCTTCACTTGCTGGTTGATTCCCTTCTGTTGATTTTCCAGCTTGGCGGTTTCGCCAGCGGTCAATTGGCCGCTCTTCACGCCATTAGCGATGCGGTCCTGCTGATTTTCGCGGCGTTGCCCGACTTCATTATTTCCGTAGTGCGCCGTGTTAGCGTTGTGCTTGTCGTTGTAGATCTGATTGGAAAGCTTGTTCTGCTGCTGGTTCACTTGCTGCTTTTCGGCTTGCGTTAGCTTTCCACCATTGGCTGCGCGGTCGGCACGCGTCTCACCGTTGATGGCTGCTTCTTTTGTTTCCAGATTGGAAGTTTCACCAGCCGTCAATTGCCCGCTCTTGATGCCATTGGCGATGCGATCCTGCTGGTTTTCCTTCCGCTGCGCGATGGATGGATCCTGAGCCGGCGTGCTGGGGGTCGTACTTGGCGTGGCTGGCGTCTGTGCCATCGCGACTGTTCCGAACAATAAAATCGTTGCGGGTACCACATTCCACTTTGAGAACTTGATCGTCATTTCCTTCTCCTTTACCTTCCTCGACTTTGTATTTCCCGGGTACTGAGTTATACCCAAGTCTGAGGAAAAAGTTGCGGGGACTCTACTGGACGGAAGTACCGTTTCTAATTAAGAGATAAGAGGTGAGTTTACTTTTTAGGCACACAACCGCCATTCGGCCAAATGGGTTGTTCGTCCTCAGAATGCTTTTTATATTGAGCTTAGCTGCGCCTGCACAAACTACGCTGGCGTTGCGCCGACTTCGAGGGAATTCTCGCTCTCGCCGGAGGGGTTTGTCGCCGACACCACGTAGTAAAACGAAGTCCCGTTCGCCAATCCTGCGTCGGTATGTGTAGTGGCCGCCGTCGTGGCAATGCGCGCATAGGGACCGCCGCTGGTGCCGGAACGTTTCACATTGTAAGTAACCGTTCCAGAGCTGGCGCTCCAGTTCAGCAATACCTGGCCGCTGCTCGCCTTGGCGGTCAGCCCATTTGGCGCAGAAACTGCGGACGTTGTAACAGCTGTGCTCGACGCTTGTGCGCCAGACATTCCGTCTTTAAAGCTGCGGATGCCTTCGCCGAATCCCTTCATCACTTCAGGAATTCGCTTGCCACCGAAGAAAATCAAAATCACCGCCAGAACCACCAGCCAGTGAAAAACACTAAATTCACCCATGAACTTCCTCCACACAATTCTTTGCGGATTTTCCTTCCATCCAGCGCAACCGGGGTTACGCGGCAATGCTATGCCCTTTGATCCCCTAAAGGATAACACGCTCATCCCCCGCGCGCCGTGTCACCCGTTGCCGGTCCAGGTACTCTAGCAAGGGTATTGCGTACTTCCGTGTGATGCCCGTCAAGTCCTTGAAACTGGGTACGCTGATGCGCTCCCCCTTGGATTGCTTGTATTTCTGCAGCAGCGCATTCAGTTGCTGGAGCGCCTCCGTATGAAAAATCAGCTCGGGAGACACCCTGCACCAGCACTTTCTCCCGCAATAAGATCTGCAGTATCTTCTCGGCATTCCGGTTCTCGATCGCCAGTTGCGAAAGAACCTCTTTTGCTGAGGGTACGGTAAGTCCCGCCTTCTGAAAAGCACTGCTTGATCTGCTCCTTGGCGCGCGTTTCTTCGGACGTCAGCGTAATTTCCGTACCGGGCTTCTTTACTAAATCCCCGTGCACCGCGACTTTTCGTTTGGCAATCAATTCTTCCAAGAGCCGTCTGAAAGGTTTCCACACGCACGCGCTTTCCCAGCATTGCGCGCAGTTCTTCGCGGGCAATGCCCGGAACTAATGGATTCTCTTTGTGAAACTTCTCGACTCGTGCGGCCAATTTTTCGCAGATGACCGCGAACAGCCTCTCAGAGAACAGGATCAGCGGCTCACGCGATACGATTCGCACTTGTTGCGCTTTGGTCACGTTCTCCGCAGCGGCATGGATTTCGCTTTCGAGCCATCCCGTTCGCGCCACGATCTCGCTCATTGCCACACCGAGCACACTTCGTTCCGTCATCGCGCAAATAATCTCCTCGCGCGTTCCCTGCTCCAGTATCCGTAGAAATACCGCGCGTTCCGTGTCTTTGCGCGTCGCTCGCCGCGCCAGCGGGTCCAGCACCACTCCCCCTCCAATAGTAATCACCGGCGAAAACTGCCG
Source organism: Candidatus Acidiferrales bacterium (assembly GCA_963837885.1). Lineage (GTDB taxonomy): Bacteria > Acidobacteriota > Terriglobia > Acidiferrales > UBA7541 > Acidiferrum. The sequence goes on from CAWIPD010000002.1 coordinate 192,940, forward strand.
CACAATGAACCGGTCGCCGCGCACCAGCACCAGTTCATCCTGCAAACGGATCTGCGCCAAACCGCTTTCCCCTGGCGCAAGTTCAGTTCCTTCGTACCAATGAATCTCGCCGACCGTTTCCGCTGTGCCCGCGTGGAAATGTACTTTCGTCCTTTGTTTGAGTGTTCGTGCGGAAGCCAGCAACTCCAGCCATACATCAATTCTTCGCGAAGCCCGAAATTTCCCAGGAGCAGCGAGCGTCATCCCGCGTTGAATTTCTGTCGATTCCACACCGGCCAGGTTCACCGCCGTGCGTTGCCCCGCCTCTGCCGTATCCACGGACTTTCCGCCGGTTTGCAGCCCGCGCACGCGTAGTTTTACTGCTGCGGGCAAGAGCTCCACTTCCTGTTCCTTGGCAATCTGCCCGGCCACCAACGTGCCGGTCACAACGGTCCCAAATCCCTTCACTGAAAATGAGCGGTCCACCGGCAATCGAAAATGATGCTGCGGGTCTTTGGCTGTCACTTCCTTGGCCGCCTGCAACAGTGCCGCTTTCAACTCAAGTAAGTCCTACGCCGGTTTTCGCGCTGACCGGCACAATCGGCGCCTTGGCAAGAAATGATCCTTGAACGAATTCTTCGATTTCCAGTCGCGCGAGCTCTTGTGTATCCGCATCCACGCGATCAATTTTTGTTAGCGCAATCACTCCGCGCTGCACGCCCAGCAGCCTGCATATATCAAAGTGTTCGCGAGTTTGCGGCTTGATGGCTTCATCGGCAGCGATCACCAGCAAAAGCACATCGACGCCCCACGCCCCGGCGAGCATGTTCTTTACGAAACGCTCGTGTCCCGGCACGTCCACGAATCCGAATCGCACGCCGTCTTCTTCCAGAAACGCGAATCCCAGATCAATGGTGATTCCTCGGCGCTTCTCTTCCTCGAGCCGGTCCGGATGCGTGCCCGTCAACGCCTCGACCAGCGTCGACTTTCCGTGATCGATGTGTCCGGCCGTTCCCACAATTACGTTTCGTAAGGAGTTCACAGAATGTCCATATTTTTTGCGGGTAACCGCGCTACGACTTGGGATATCCAGGCGTCTGTTTCACTTGGTCTGCTTGCCAGAGATGCCGTCGGTCATGCGCGTTAATAATAAGGAGTCCCGTTCCAACGGTAAACCTCAACACCGATGCAAATGGGCTTCGAAATCTCGCCCGATTGAAATCCACTTTGTCCCAATGCTTCAGCACTTCGCGCACTTCCTCGTGCGACGCGATAAACTCGCGCTGCGCTTGCTCCAGGCTGCCTTCCGCGGGTGGTTTCATCGCTGGAAGAGTCTGTATCCGCCTGCGCGCCGGCGGTTCCAATTGTGAAATGAACCAGCGTCCAAACCAGCCAGGCGAAATCCCTTCCGTCGCCGTTCCTCCGGTTGGCACGCCGCTGGCAACGGTCTGCATAATTGCCGCGGTGTAGATTCGATTGGTCAACACCAGGTGGTCCAGGCACTGCCAGATGTTCCACGATTTTCCGGGCTCTGCCTGCCACCTTGCTTGCTCCGGTGAGACTCCCAGGATTAGTTTGGCCGCGGATTCTTCTGACTCGCTGAGTTGGCGTAGTACGGATTCTTTGGTTTGCGGAAAGGTCGCCATAGTTTGTTTGAAAGCCTAAGTGTGGGTCCGAGTTGCTATTTTGCGGCGGCAATCTCTTCCACAATTTCGGCTGCTGCCGCTCGGGGATCCGCTGCTGCCAGAATGGGTCGTCCCACCACCATAAAATCCGCGCCCGCTTTAATCGCCTCTCTCGGCGTTGCAGTGCGCGCCTGATCATCTTTCTTTCCATTGGCATTCTTTTCTTTTGGCCGCACACCTGGAGTTACGATCAGAAATTCTCTTCCGCACGCCTTGCGAATGGCCTTGGCTTCCTGCACCGAAGCGACCACGCCATCCACTCCATTTTTCTTCGCTAGTTTGGCGAGTTGCAGTACGCGCGCGAGCGGAGTTCCGCCAATTCCGACCTCGCGCATCGCTTTCTTGTCCATGCTGGTCAGCAGAGTTACCGCAAGTAACCGCGGCCGGTCTTCGCCCATCGGCACACCCGCGCTGATGGCCTGCACCGCAGCCTGCATCATCGCGCTTCCCCCCAGAGCATGGATATTCACCAATTGCACGCCGGGTAGAGCGGCTGCAGCCAGAACGGCGCCCGCTACGGTGTTTGGAATGTCGTGGTATTTGAGGTCGAGGAAGATTCCACTGCCCAGCTTGGCTACTTGCCGCACGGCCTCTGGCCCGGCCGAAGTAAAGAGCTGCTTGCCAATCTTGAACATGCCAACAAGATCGGCGACCTGTTCCGCGAATTTCAAAGCAGTGGAGAGGGAATCAAAATCGAGAGCAACAATCAGGCTGCTTCGTGGATGGGCGTCAAAGTTCACAGTTCAGGGCATGCCCTGAAGCTTAGTTCTGGCTTGCGTCTCGCTGGCTTCGCGTCGGTGGCAGCAGCATCAGTTCCAGCCGCACCTGGCTCACACCAGAGTGGATCAGGCCAATCTTCCGGGCTACTCGATAGGATACATCAATTTCGCGCCCTTCTTGATAGGGACCGCGATCATTAATTCGCACAAACTCGAATTTTCCGTTGCGTGTGTTTACGATTCGCACCCAGGAGCCAAAGGGCAGATTCGGGTGCGCGGCTGTCAAGCTCTCGGCGTCGAACTTCTCACCGTTGGCGGTCTTCTTGCCGTCAAACTCCGGCCCGTACCAACTGGCGTTGCCAACCCACGTCTTGATCGGCTTCACCGGCTCGCTGAGATGAGCAACGAGGGGAGCTTCCATGACGGGAGCTATCAAGAACATTAGAGGAATCCATCGGATGGCGGCCCAAGCTAGAAATAGTGGTCGTCTCATAGTGTGTTCTTTTGGCTACGAATATTCAAAAAGTGTAGCGCATTTACCGCATTATGTCAACCAATTTTTACTGCTATTTTCTCCCTTAACTCACTGATAGTTAACACGTTAGCTTCGTTCATGGCCCATGATAATTTGCCCGAAAGTCCCTCACTGATCCCAGGGTCAGTAAAGCTGGCCGTTCCGACCTGTACTGCTGTCGCCCCAACCGAGAGGTATTCCAAGATGTCGTCGACGGTTTCGATGCCACCTAGCGCTACGATCGGGATTTTGACGGCCTTTGTCGCCTCCCAGACCAAGTCGGATCGTGATCGGCCGTATCGCCGGGCCGGATAAGCCACCCGTCAAGTTCCCCAACTTGGACTTTCCGGTGCGGTAATCGACGGCCATGGCGGGATAGGTGTTAGCTACAGTGAGCGCGTCGGCGCCGGCTGCCTCCGCAGTTTTGGCGATAAGTCCAATGTCTGTAACAAGGGGCATAAGCTTCACCCACAAAGGCCGCTTCACGGCTACGGATCTGGCTGCCCGAACGACTTCCTCAACAAGAGCAGGGTTGCTACCGAACTGCATTCCGCCCTTTTTTACGTTCGGGCAGGAGATGTTCAGCTCGTAGGCAGCAATGCCGTCCGCATCCTCCAGCCTCTGGATTACGCTGACGTACTCTTCGAGGCAATACCCAAAAACGTTGACGATGACGTTGGTGTTGTATTTACGCAACAGTGGGAGTTTCGTGGTGACGAACGCTTCGACCCCTACGTTCTGTAGTCCTACAGCGTTCAGCATTCCTGACGGGGTGTCGCACAGCCTTGGAGAGGGAGCGCCTTCGATCGGCTCCTGCGAAATACCCTTGGTAACGAAACCACCGATCCGGTTTAAGATCGAGCAGGTGGGCAAACTCCAGGCCGTAGCCAAAGGTTCCGCTGGCAGCAACGATAGGATTAGGGAGGCGCAAAGCGCCGACTTGCACAGAGAGGTCAACGCGTCCAGAAGCACTCACGTTGCGGGAGAGCATACCACGAGGCCCCTCTTCCACTAAATGGAATCCCGATCCCCAGGCTGTTCAAATCCCCAAAGCCTGTTCAAAACTTTCAGTCTTGTGTAGGGGCGGCTTTACGCCCCCTTGATGGGTTTATTGAGCCCACCTTTGGACGCTGGTCTCTATTTCTTCAACGCTTCTGCCAACACGTGTCCATCCCGCGTAGCTAGCGTCACTCCAGTCAGTGCACCAAACGTCGGCGCAATATCCGCCGGTGTCACCTCTTCAAAATACTCCCCCGGTTTAATCCCAAAGCCCATCAAAAATATTGGCACATGCTGGTCATAATTATAAGGAGTGCCATGCCCCGTCCCGGTATGCCGCCCCGTGCCTTCAGCGGAGCCGCTAGTTAGCCAGTAGGGCTTTTGCAGCACGAACAGGTCGCCGCTTCTGCCAGCAAAATAACTGAGCCCAAACGCGGTGCGCACTTGCGACCAGTTGACGTTCTCCCCGCTCACCTCATCGGCGCGAAACACGTTCGCTACTCCCGGCACAGTCAACACTGCATCCAGCACGGCTTGCATAGCCACGGGATTTTGCTTCAGTTGGGCGTAAACACCCGGAGCAAAGTAGATATCATTCCCGGCCATACGCGCGACCGCAGGCTTTGCGAGATTGAAAGGTTCCAGAGCCTTTTCGATCTGCTCCTTCACCGCGGGCAAGCTCAATACCCCTGCATCCACTCCGGTGCTCTGCATATCCAGAGGTATAGGTGCAACACCGTGGTCGGCCGTCAATCCCACCACGTAATTTCCGCGGCCCACTTTCCTATCCAGATGCGCGAACAGTTCGCCCAAATCGCGATCCAACCGCACCAGCACATCTTGAATCTCGCGGCTTCGCGGCCCAAACGTATGCCCCACGTAATCCACCGACGAATAGCTCACTCCCAGATAATCCGTCGCGCCGCTTTTTCCTAGTCCCAACGAATCCACGGCCGTTTCCGCCATTTCCGTCAGATAGGTATCGGCGAACGGACTTGTCGCCCACTGTTCGTAAAATGTCTCGTCCGGCGCGTTGCTCTCTCCTTTGCCTTTCAGCGGATGCGGGAATCCCGCGGTCCACCCATCGACATCTGCTGCACCGACCGCTTTGTCATCGTACAAATAGGCACTTGCCGGCAGTGTCAGCGACCACGTTTTCCCAAAGTCCGCAGCCATGGGTTGCTTTTTAATGAAGTCTTCCACGAAGGGCATCGTTCCATAGGGTGAAGAAGTTACCCAAGCGCCCGTGCCGGTGTCGAACCAGGTCGCTGCATCACCCTTGTGCCCAGCCATGGTGATTGCAGCGCGCGCCTTCAACGAGAAAGTGACCACGCGGGTCGCCCCACCGGTCTGGTATTTCAATTCCTCGGCAAACGAGGGCATCTGCATGCGCCAGGCGGAATCGCCGCCTTTGGTCGTGCCTCCCGCATAGGCTGCGTTTTTCACATTCGGATCGGCGGTACACGTCACCATCTTCTGTGTGCCGCGATCCCACCAGGAGTTGGCGACAATTCCATGGGACATCGGAAACGATCCCGTGGAAACCGTTGCGTGTCCCACACACGTCTCCGTTGCCGCATAGGGATAGGCCGCCTCGCGGAACCACGCTCCTTCCTCCACCAACCTCTTCAGTCCGCCGCTCCACTCTCCTCGAAATTTATCCACATAATCGCCGCGCATTTGATCGACAACGATCATCACGATCAATTTGGGGCGCGTTGCGTGGGCGTTCTCTTTTGTAGCCGTTGGCTTTTCGGCACGCTGAGCCCAGGTGCAAGATACGATCAACAAAATTAGCGTTATACCAAACAGAAATCTTCCGAAAGAGATTCATTGACTGTTCCTTGACTGCAAAAGATGTGAAGGATTCAATTCTCACGAGCGAAAGTCTAGCATGACGCTCGCCGCCCGGCCGTGTCTTGCATTATCAATCCTTTCCACTTGTGCTAGCATTACGCGCATGCGCATCGTAGAGAAGTCTCAGCTAATGTCCGCGGCCGAAATTGACCGCACACTTCAGCGCCTGGCCCACCAAATCATCGAAACCAGCGGTGGCACACGTAATCTCGCCCTTATCGGAATTCGTCGTCGCGGCGTCCCTCTTGCCGAACGCATTGCCCACGCCATGCGCGGCATCGACGGCGTCGAAGTTCCCGTCGGCACGCTGGACATCACTCTCTATCGCGACGACCTTTCCAAAGTTGCCCCTCAAGCGGTCTTGCAGTCCTCCCATATTTCTTTTTCAGTCGACCGGATGGACCTCGTGCTTGTCGATGATGTGCTCTACACCGGCCGTACCATTCGCGCCGCGATGAATGGTCTGTTCGACCTGGGCCGTCCCAAGCGCGTTTCTCTTTGCGTGCTGATCGATCGCGGCCATCGCGAAATGCCCATCGAAGCGCAGTTCATTGGCCGCAACATCCAGACCAGCGACACCGAAATTGTGGAAGTCCGCCTGAAAGAGATCGACAACGAAGAGCGCGTTGTTCTGGTCGACCGCGTCGAATCCTAACGCTCCCATTCTTCGCTTCGGGTGCCGCACCTTTCGCCTTTGAGGGTGCGGGGTTAGTCCTCAAATCAATCGATTTTCCATCCCTCTGGAGTAGCCCACTCTCGCCTCGTGAGGGCGGAAATTTTTCTTTGCTTCCCCAGCTTTTTCCTCAGCTCTGCTTTTGCGTACTCGCTCATCTACGCGTAGAATGTCTTCAACAAGAGCGGCAAGCCGATTCTGCGCGAACTGCTCTCAGTCACCCGAGTGCCAATGTGACCTACCGTTTTCGCGACCTGCTAGCGCTTGAACCGCTCTCCGCGGACGAACTCACCTTTATTCTCGACCAATCAAAACCATTCCAGGAAATTCAGAAGCATCCCCTCAAAAAATTAGCCACTCTTCGCGGTAAAACCGTTGCCCTGGCCTTCTTCGAGAATTCCACCCGCACTCGTCTTAGCTTTGGCACCGCAGCCTCTCGCCTCGGCGCCGACAGCATGAATCTTCAGGCGGAAGCATCCAGCCTGAAAAAGGGTGAGACGCTTCTGGACACCGCCAACAATCTGAATGCCATGAAGCCCGATTGTTTCGTGATGCGGCACTCCTCTTCCGGCGCCGCTGATTTTGTGGCTCGCCACCTGGAAATTCCGGTAGTCAACGCGGGCGACGGCACGCACGAGCATCCATCGCAAGGTTTGCTGGACGCGCTGACGATTCGCGACCGCAAGGGTTCACTGAACAATCTGAACGTCACCATCCTGGGAGACATCGCTCACTCTCGCGTGGCCCGTTCGAACATTCATCTGCTCGGAAAATTTGGCTGCAAATTCACTCTTTGCGGGCCTGCGATGTGGGTGCCGCGCGAACTCGAAAAAATCGGCCCTCCGGGCACTCCGATTCGCTGCGTCTATCGCGTTGAAGAAGCTCTCGAAGACGCCGACGTCATCATCGTCCTGCGCGTGCAAACCGAGCGCCTGCACGAACCCTCTCTTTCTCAGAGTGATTACATTCTGCTGTATCAGTTGAATGCCGAACGCATGCGTCTGGCCAAGAAAGATGCGCTGATTCTTCATCCCGGGCCGATCAACCGTGGCACCGAGATCACTCCTGAAGTTGCCGACGGCCCGCAGTCCGCCGTGCTCGAACAAGTGACCAATGGCGTTTCCGTGCGCATGGCCATTCTCTATCTGCTGATGGTTGGTGCTACGGAAGGCAGCACTCATCCGGCACTTGAAGGCAAAACTCCAGACCAACTCCAAGGAACTCGCTAATGCTTCTGATCAAAAATGGCCGCGTCCTCGACCCCGCCTCCAAAACCGACGCCGCTCTCGACATTCTTATCGACGGTGAGCAGATTGCCGAGCTTGCTCCCGCTGGAAAAATTTCGCGCGCCAACAACGCGGAAGTTTTCGACGCTGCCGGCTTGATCGTGGCTCCCGGCTTTATTGACATGCACGTCCACCTTCGCGAGCCCGGCCAGGAAAACTCTGAAACCATCGAGACCGGAACACTTGCCGCCGCGCGTGGCGGATTCACCGCAGTTTGCTGCATGCCTAACACCAAGCCGGTGAACGACAACGCTGCCATTACGCGTTTCATCGTCGATCGCGCCAAGGCGCACGGCCATGTTCGCGTGTGGCCCATCGGCGCGGCCAGCATGGGCAGTAAAGGCGAAGCAATTGCTGAAATCGCGGCCATGCGTGATGCCGGAATCGTCGCGGTTTCCGATGACGGTAAACCTATCGCTTCCGCCAAACTAGCTCGTCAGATCATGGATTATTGCCGCTCGCTGGATTTGCCCGTGATCGAACATGCCGAAGATGTCGTCTCTCGCCGCTGGCGCGTGCATGCGGGAAGGCTCGCCTCCACTCGACTGGGCCTGCGCAGGCATGCCCGCTGCTGCCGAATCGGTCTGCGTCGCGCGCGACGTTCAGGTGGCGGAGCTAACCGGTGGCCGCCTGCACATCGCCCATCTCTCCGCCAAAGCCTCTCTGGACCAGGTTCGCTACGCAAAAGCGAAGGGATTGCATGTCACCTGTGAAGTGACGCCGCACCATTTCACACTGATCGATGAAGATGTCACCTACGATTCGCGCTTCAAAATGAATCCGCCGCTCTCTTCACGCGAAGATCGCGAAGAAATCTGGCGCGGACTGGCCGACGGTTCCGTCGATGCCATCGCCACTGATCACGCTCCCCACGAACCCGCGCTCAAAGACGTGGAATTCGATAAAGCGCCATTCGGCATTCTGGGTTTCGACACGGCGCTCGGCTTGACGCTCGAGCAGTTGGTCCACACGGGAAAAATCTCTCTGATGCGGATGGTGGAACTCTTCACCACTGGTCCCGCGCGCGTCTTGGGTAAGCAGCGCAAGCTTGCCGCTGGCGAACTTGCCGACATCACGATTTTCTCAACCGATCGCCCCTGGACTTACAACGTAAAGGAAAGTGCCAGCAAGTCTCGCAACTCTCCCTTTGACGGGCGCGCCTTCAAGGGCGGCCCTGTAGCCACCATCGTTGGCGGCAAATTCGCCCACAAGCCATGACTGTCTTCACGCAATCAGACGTCGCCCTCGACCAGCGACTAGCTCGGGCTGTGTCTTACCCTCAACTGATCACTTGGCCGCTGTGGGTGGTGGAAGTGGCGGAACCGGAGGAGGAGGGGGAGGAGGTGGTGGTGGCTGGTAAAGCGCTTAAGCTTAACGTGTGCCCACGCGTTGTATTCTGAACTTATCGCCGCGCGGCCACATCACTACGTTTCTTGCCTTGCAATACGGGCACTGCGCCGTTCGTTCGACTTCCTTGCCCAATCCTGTCGACCCAACGATTCGCATGCCACGCTTACACTCTCCGCAACGAAATATCTTTTGCATTTGTCCTCCTGCCGATCGAGCTGACCTAGAGGTACAGAGAGCCGAATAACCTTCTGTGTTTCTCCTTTCTAATGAGCTGCCGGCTCTGCCGGCGGGTGCACTCCATGGTCGGGAAGTTCGTGTGTGCCGCGTGCCAGTGGCTCGATCTTCATCCTATAGAAATGATCGAGTGGGACACGTCCTTTGCCGATGGGATAGGCTTTCTCCATCGCCTTCACTACATATGCTTTCGCCAGCGTGAGCGCCTCAATCAGCGAGCGCCCCGCGGCCAACTGCGCGGTTATAGCTGCGGCAAACGTGCAACCGGTTCCGTGCGCGTTTTCCAATTTCACCCGGTCGCCGCTCAGATGATGAATTTCGGTCCCATCAAACAGCACATCCGTGGCTTTTTCCATGTGCCCGCCCTTCACGATCGCCGCGCGCGCGCCCATCTCCACTATTTTCCGCGCGGCGGCCTCCATGGCAGCCACATCCTTGATCGTTATCCCCGTCAGGATTTCCGCTTCCGGCACGTTGGGTGTAATTACGCTGGATCGCTTCAGCAATTCCGCCACCATGTAATTCACGCCGGCAGTGTCCAGCAGCTCAGAGCCGCTCGACGACTTCATCACCGGATCGTGGACCACATGCGCAAACTTGTGCGCGTCCAGGAACTCTGCCACTACCACTGCATTTCCGCGATTCCCCAGCATTCCTATCTTTACCGCTGCTATTTCGCAATCGCTAACCAGGACTTCCAGTTGTTCGCGCAATTCCGCGCTGGGCGTATTGTGGACCGCTTCCACCTTCTGTGTATTCTGCACAGTCAGCGAAGTGATCGCCGCAATTCCGTAGCATCCGTAGGCCGCAAACGTCTTCAAGTCCGCTGCCACGCCTGCGCCACAACTCGGATCGAACCCCGCGATCGTCAACAGGATCGGTGGCGCCGTATATTGATTGCCCATTCGCTCTAGCCTCAATCCTTCTGTGAACAAAATAGCCGGTCACGCTTTTACAAAGTGAAGCACACTCTGCTTCACTCAAAAAACGCCCGGCATCTGCGAATGTACGCGCCTTCGTTTATTCCGTGCAATAGATATTTTTGCCTACAGGGAAACTGCAGGCGATGTGTGGAGAGGCTTGAATTGCAATTATGTGAAGATCGAGAGGCTTCCAGTCAGGAAGTGCGCGATTTCATCACGGGAACAGGCCGCGCACCAGCGTCGCTTCCGCTACGCGTCCAACCGCCAGCGCCATCGCTGCTGACCGGGGTGGCACATGATACTTGCGCATCATTTCCAGCATTTCCTGGAAGGCGCGCTGCATGATCTTCTGCAGGCGCACATTCACTTCATCGGAATCCCACAGCAAGCCTTCCTGGTTTTGCACCCACTCGAAGTAACTCACCGTCACACCACCCGCGTTCGCCAGGATGTCCGGCAGTACGGTGATACCGCGGCGAGCCAGAATCTCGTCCGCATGGGGAGTCGTCGGGCCATTCGCTGCTTCCGCTACAATGCGCGCCTTCACTGCCTCGGCGTTCTGCAGCGTGATCACATTCTCGAGTGCCGCGGGAATCAGGATGTCGCATTTCATGGTCAGCAAATCGTCATTCGAGAGCCGCGAGGCGCCCGGCATACCCACCACCGTGCCTGCGCGCTCCTTATAACGAATCGCCTTGATCGGATCGATGCCGCGCGAATTCGTTACTCCGCCGCGTGTATCGCTCAGCGCAATGATTTTCGCCTTCTTGTCCGCCAGCAGCTTCGCCGCAATCGCTCCCGCATTTCCAAAACCCTGAATTGCCACCGTAGCTCCGCGCAGTGAGAATCTTCTTCACTTTGCAGGCCTCTTCGATCACATACACCAAGCCCTGCGCCGTTGCTTCTCCGCGGCCCTGCGATCCGCCAATCGAGAGCGGCTTGCCGGTCACCACGCCGGGAATCGTATGGCCCCTCATCATCGAGTAGGTATCCATGATCCAGGCCATCGTCTGCGAATCCGTGTACACATCCGGCGCTGGAATGTCCTGATCCGGCCCGATCAACGGCAAAATCTCGCTGGCATACCGGCGGGTCATGCGCTCCAGTTCGCTCTTCGACATCCGCTTCGGGTCGCAGATTACTCCGCCCTTGGCGCCGCCAAACGGCACATTCACCACCGCCGTCTTCCAGGTCATCCACGCAGCCAATGCTTTCACTTCGTCCAGCGTCACGTTCGGGATGATAGCGGAGTCCGCCCTTGCCGGGGCCGCGCGCTACATTATGCTGCACGCGATATCCTGTCAGTACTTTCACCTGACCGTTATCCATTTTCGTTGGCAACGATACTTCCAGGATCCGTTTCGGGGTGCGCAGCACTTGCCGCAGTCCCTGGTCCAACTTCAACACTTCCGCCGCCATATCAAACTGGATTTGTGCGATGCGAAATGGATTCAGCTCTTCGCGGGGAGCCACTCGCGGCACCATCGGAGGTACTCCGGCGGAGCGAGTCATCACTGGGGGTTTTGCGACCGTTGCCATCTGGTTCGGTCCTTTCCGTTGCGCTATAAATTCCGTTTTACTGTTTGAGGGGCTTCATCTGCCGCGCGCTAAAAAACTCCTGGTACTACGCGTTGGCTGCCAATTTCTGAGTACCCTCTAAATATTTGTTGCGGCACTCTGCTGAACAGAAGTGCAGCAGTTCATTCCCGTTACGCAAGGGAATCGCGATCGTTTCCGCCATGTGCATTCCGCAGATCGGATCGCGTACTAATTTCCTGGCCGTTGAAGCGTCTGGTACGACTACATCAGGCTCAGCCTTCGAGCTTTCCGCTGCCATGCTGCCTACTAGCCGCCGCAACAGCCGAAAGCTCCAGGAAACAATCACTACCCAGAACAGGTACCTTAATATGCGCCCTATAAATGTCATGTAATCAAGCCAAGACCCGGGCACTACGCACTTTCTACCCGGAAACTAACACTGAGGGGAGTGTATGCAGGGAACTGAGGTGCGTCAAACGAAAATGTGTGAATTCAATGGGTTGCGAGGCGAAAGCTTCACGCCGATGCTCCCGTCCCTCCGCCAAAATGTCCCCTTAAGTAATTTATAATCAATGACATGAGAGGTGTATTCCCAGCGAAATGCTAAATTACGCTCAAGCCGCCGGAATCCGCTCTATGCCCATATAAGGGCGCAATACTTCGGGGATTAGAATCGACCCATCGGCTTGTTGGTAATTCTCAACCACGGCAATCCAGGTCCGACCTACAGCCAAGCCCGATCCGTTTAATGTGTGTACAAATTCACTCTTGCCGCCACCCTTGGGCTTGAACCGAATGCCTGCACGGCGCGCCTGAAACGCTTCGCAATTCGAACACGACGAAATTTCGCGGAACTCGCTGCTGGATGGCAGCCATACTTCCAGGTCGTACGTTTTTGCCGAAGCGAAACCCATATCGCCGGTGCACAGCAGCATCGTGCGATAGTGCAATCCCAATTTCTGCAGAATCGTTTCCGCATTCCGTACCAGCGCTTCGTGCTCTTCGTAACTCTTGTCGGGATGCGTGAACTTGAACAGCTCTACCTTCTGAAACTGGTGCTGCCGCAAAATTCCGCGGGTGTCTTTTCCGGCCGCTCCTGCTTCCGAGCGAAAGCAGGCGGTCCAAGCCGTCACGGGGATCGGCAACTCCTCTTCCGTTAACGTTTTGTCGCGGTAAAGATTGTGCAGCTCGACTTCCGAGGTTGGCGTCAGCCAGAAATCCGTTCCCTCCAGCTTGAACAGGTCCGCGGCAAATTTGGGCAATTGTCCTGCTCCCATCAACGAAGCGGTGTTCACCAGAAAAGGTGGCAGGATCTCGGTGTAGCCATGTTCCCGCGTGTGGACATCCAGAAAGAAATTCGCCAGCGCCCGTTCCAGCCGTGCTCCCCAGCCCTTATACACCGCGAAACGAGCGCCTGTAATGCGGGTTGCCGCTTCCAAATCCAGAATCCCGGCGCTTTCACCCACTTCCCAATGCGGCTTTGGCTGAAACTCAAATTTCGGCGCCGTTCCCCACCGGCGAACTTCTTGATTGCCTTCCGCTCCCGTACCATAGGGCACGCTGCTGTGCGGAATATTGGGAATGGTCAGCAGCAGTTCGCGCTGCTGGGCGTCCAGATTGGTAATCAGCTCGTCGTCAGCCTTGATTTTTTCAGAGACGCCTTTCATCTCCGCAATCAGGGCATCGGCGTTCAGTTTGTTTTTCTTCAGCCGCGCAATTTCGTCGCTGGCCTTGTTGCGTTGCGCCTTACGCTGCTCATTGGCGGTAATCAGCTCACGGCGATCTTTGTCAAGCCGCCGAAATCCATCCAAATCTAGCGTGGTGTTCCGTCGTCTTCGCCATCTCGGCGAATTCATCTAAATGGTCTCGGAAATAATTCAAATCATGCATGGTGTTTCAAGCATATCGTATTGCCGTAGCGGAGTGTAGCCGCGCCGAACTGATTTTCATATCTGCGGTAAAGCGCTTGCACGAGCGCGAAACGTTTTGCTAATTTCCCACTCGAGTTTCTCCCTGGTACGGAGGGCCAGTATCCAAAGTGCCAGAGCGAAGTACCGGTGCGAATGAACCCCACGGTCTAGTGACCTGAAAGCGCCCCACAGGCACAATCGCTTTGTTATCGGGAGTTCGGTTCGGCTCTCGAGGCGGGTGAAATGATCGTTACGATCTTGCTCCTGTGTGTCGTTCTACTGCTTGCGAGCGCAGTCGAACGGCCAGCGCCTCGAAATACAAACGAGACGAACTGACCTTCAGATACCGATCCTCCATCCCCCACGCCAGAGCGGCCGGAACCCCCACCGGCCGCTCACTTTTTTGGAGCAAGCCAAGTTACTGGGACCCCTCTCAAAATGATTCATTGTTGGGTTGAAGATTTGGGAACCGAGCCAGGCCTGGGAGGGAACTAATTAATGGCGGCCAAAAAAAACGAAGGGGGCTGGTGCAAGCCCCCTTCTTATAATCGACCCCCTAATAACCGGCAAACTCAGTCGAGGTTGAGTTCCGGCCACCCCGGGAAGCCAATATCATTAGTTATTTCGATAGGTTGCACGCGCTTTGCCATCATCTAGAGTAAAAGCACTATATCTCTATCTCTATATAAATAATACATTTAGAGCATAATCCATGTTTTCCACCCGCTGACCCACGGCCACAATATACAATTTTCCACAGTCTTTGGGCTGACTTCTACGGTCTTTAGGAGATACCAGTAGGCCCAAACCGCCCTTTCTTTGGTCCGTGAGCGCTTACGTCCACCTCTCCCCCTACCTTGCCTCGCTTAAACGCGCCGCTTTCCATCGCTTCCATGCAAATCTTCCCGGCAGAATCAAGATCGCGAACCACACCAACAGTCGCGGCCCGTAGTTCATGCCAAACAACAACATTCCCATGACGGTGTCTGCCGCACTTTGAAATCCGTTCACCACGGCATTCCGAAGCTGATTGCCAAGCGAGGGAGCGCCGAGTTGCGCATGGTATTCCTCGGCGATAGTCAGATCGATGGTCGCATAGTCCACCCGATGTTCCAGTCCTCTTAACTCTGCTTCCATCCCTTCGATCTCACCTCGCACCCGGGAGATTTCCTGCTCTACTTCCAGCACATCAGACATCTTCCCGGTGCGCTGCTGGAGAATGCTCTGCAGCCGCGCCTCGGTCTCGCGCGAATTCTTCAGCCGGGCCACCAGGTCGCTGTGCTGCTGGGTGACCTCTTCGCCTTTCTGCGATTCATTTTCCACGGCACCGAGTGCCTTCAATTCAGTCACAGCCGCCGGCAACTCCCCCGCCGGGATGCGCAGCGACGCCTGCAACGACCGCGCGCTGCCCTGTTGCGTATTCACGGTCAAGTCCGCCGCGTAACCATGATGTTTCATGAGTAGCGCCTCGAGTGCAGCCCGAGCCCCGGCGAAGTCTTTCGCTACGACTGTAAGTGTCACGCTCCGCGCAATCATTGGGGAGGTTTCCAGAACTTGTGCAGAAGGATGGGTGACCAGGTTTTCATCGTAAAGACCGGTGCTTTGCTCATTCGCGGCTGCGGACGCCGCGCGTCCGGCTGGAATGGGCGCCGGCTCGGTCAAGTTCATTTGTAGAGATTGTTTTCCGGCTGTGGCAAACGAGTTGATCCTGTCCTGTCGCTGCCCAAGCATGGCCAACAAAGCCAACAAAATCAGGCCGCCAGAGATCAGCAAAGCCCACTTATACTTCCGCATGAGACGCAGAGAACCGCCAGTTTGCGGAGCATCATGTGCTGCCTCACGCACTTCCCTGGACGCTTCCTCGGCATGCTCCACTTTCTCCCGGCACTCCTCGCACTCTTTCAAATGCTTTCGCAAATACTCCAATCGGCTCGCCGGAATCTTTTCATCGACAAGCGCCAAAACCTCTTCCCAATCGGCAGATTGCCCGTCTTTGCTCATGTCCATCGCTCCTTGGCAGATTCGAGCCCTCCCCACGTCGGCCGCGGGTCCTCGCTCACAGGATTAGAACGAGCCGGGAGTCAGTTCTTGCACTTCAGAGAGAATATTTCGTGGAAAGAGGGAATAGTCTGAGGCGCCTGCGGTGGTGCAGTGGGCCGCCGGGAAATGCGGTGAGGGCTTCTGAGTCGGGAGCCAGTCCACCCACTGACTCTGATTTAGCGGCGCGTTATATTACCTATGCCCCGATGGCCGTCCGCAGGGCCTCAGCAATTGACTGCGAGAACTTTTGGACGTCGGTTTCGTGCTCTGCTTCGACCATGACGCGTGCCAGCGGTTCTGTCCCCGAATAGCGCAGCACCACGCGCCCGTTATCGCCCAATTTCTTTTCAGCTTCCGCCAGCGCACTGGCGACTTCTGGCAGCGTCTCGAGCGGCGGTTTGGTTTTCACTTTCACGTTCACGATCACTTGCGGGTAATGCTTCAAACCTTTCACTAGCGAGTCCAGTGAACCATGCGTCGAAACAAGTGAAGCCACCTTCACGGCTGTCAGCAGTCCATCTCCTGCCGGACTGTCATCCAGAAAGATGATGTGACCAGACTGCTCGCCACCCAGGTTGTTTCCTGATTTCAGCATCTCTTCCAAAACGTAGCGATCTCCCACCGCCGCCCGCGCCAGACTGATTCCTTCGCTGGCCAGAACGCGCTCGAGACCCAGATTGGACATCGAAGTGGCCACCACGCGATCCTTCTTCAGGGTCTTTTGCAGCTTCAAATGGCGTGCTACCGCGAGCAATATCCCGTCACCGTTTACAATTCTTCCGTTCCCACAGACAAACAGGGCGCGGTCCGCGTCTCCATCAAACGCAATTCCCAACGTGGCAGACTCTTCCACGACTCTCTTCTGCAGCCCTTCCAAATGCATCGAGCCGCAACCCGCATTGATATTCCGGCCATCGGGATTGACGCTCATGGCCACCACTTTTGCTCCGAGCGAACGGAACAACTCCGGCCCTAGCTGGTAGGCCGCACCATTCGCACAATCCAGCACCACCGATAGACCACTCAGATTCGCTCCGTCAATCACGCGGCTGCGTAAGAAATCCAGATACTCCACATGCAGTGCATGGTTCGCCGTCAGCGCCGGAAACATCGAGGGTATCGGCTCGGTCCTCAGCCGCAGAATGTCTGTCTCGATTCCTTCTTCGACGGAATCGGCAAATTTCATTCCGGCGTGAGAGAAAAGCTTCACGCCATTGTCATGATAAGGATTGTGCGAAGCGGAAATGACTACCCCAGCCTGAAAGTCATTCTGGCGGACCAGGCAAGCGACGCCGGGCGTCGTAATCACGCCAGCGAACGCCACCGTTGCGCCCTCTTTATACAAGCCGGCAGCCAGCAGTCCAGCAATATGCGGGCCCGATTCCCGGGTGTCCATCCCGATTAACGCGTGCGCCGACCCGTGTTCCCGGATCAACTGGATACCCAATGCGCGTCCCAGCGCAAATAATGTTTGGTCATCCAGTGGATATGTCCCCGGGACACCCCGAATTCCGTCCGTGCCGAAGAGTTCTTTCCCCATAATCGTCAGCGTCTTTCCATCGCGCAATTTACAATGAGGCAGTTTATCACGGCGGCATATCCTCCATATGAATTCGGCACTGTCTTTTTCATTTGGTCGACAGTCTGCGCTTCCTGTGTTAATAAGGTGTAATCCTTCCGCCCAAGGTTCCCCCGCGAAATCCGTCGAGTATGTTACCTTCATTGTCACAAGAGGTGGTACGTGTCCACGAGTGAAAGTCCACTGATCCTGAGTCCGGCGGCTTCGACCTTCAGCCAGCGCATTATTGCCGGGGCCATTATCCTGCTGTTTTTTTATTACGCCGCCGGCGTAGTCATCACTCTGCTCTTGTCCATGCTGCTCGCCTATTTCCTTGATCCTGCCGTGGAATTTCTCGAGCGTTTCCGCATTCCCCGCGCCGTCGGTTCCCTCATCATGGTGCTTATATTGATCTCGTCGATCGCCGCGGGCGGCTACGTTTTGTACGACCGTTCCAGTGAGTTCGCCGCGGATTGGCCAAAATACAAAGGCACCTTGCGCCAGGCGACTGGTCTGATCGAAGGGAAAATTAACGGTCTCGAGGGCAGTGTTTCAGAACTCACGACTTCGGAGGCCCCAGCGGGAACCGCTCCCAAACCCGCCGCCGCTCCTCAATCGGACAACAGCGCGGTCCACAATCTTCTTGTTCGCGGTATTGGCTCGCTCTACGCCCTGATCCTCGAAGGCACTTTCGTCCCCTTTCTGGTTTTCTTCATGCTCGCTCAGAAGCGGGAAGTCTGGCACGCCACGCTACAACTGTTTCCCGTAAATCGGCGCACCCAAGTCAAGGAAACGCTCGACGATCTTCGCGATGTTCTGCGTGACTATCTCATTGGCATGAGCGTGGTCACTCTGGTTGTCATCGCTCTCAGCAGCATGTTTTTCCTCGCTCTGGGTCTCGATTACCCGGTTCTCGCCGGGATCGCTTCCGGAATCTTCAATATGGTGCCCTACATCGGCGCCGTGCTTGCCTGGATTCCGGGCTTTATGTTGGCCATTATTAAATGGCACGCGGTGAAAAATTTCGCGCTGATCGCATTTGTGCTGACTGCGATTCACGTGATTGCACAGAATCTCATCGCTCCGCAGCTGGTGGGCCGGCAAGTTCGCTTGAATGCCGTGGCCATAACCATCGCATTACTGTTCTGGGGCTGGGTGTGGGGCGGCATGGGCCTGATTCTGGGTATCCCTATCACCGCAGCGCTGCGAGTGATTTGCGATCACACCGAAGCCGGCAAGCCCATTGCTCGTTGGCTGGGCGCCTGATTCCGCGCTTTTTCTTTCAATGAACTGGCTTAGTGATTCGCGTCGGGCTTTGTTTGCGCGTCCACTGCGCCAAGTGACTTGATATAGCTCACCAATTGCCAGCGTTCCGGCTCCGGCAACTTTGACCACACTGGCATCTTCTTTCGCACGATGCCATTGCTCAATATCCAGAAAATCGTGCCGTCGGTAGCAGTCTGCACCTGCGGCGCTCGGAGATTTGGCGCCTTTCTGCCACCAATGGCGCCCACTCCGTGGCATTCCTCGCAATGCTCTTCAAAAAGAATTCCACCGGCTTTTGCCGCCTCAGGATCGTGGATCAATGGATTCTGCTTCACACGATATTTCTCCGGAACTTTGGAAAGCTCTTCGTAGCGAACATCGACTTTTGATTCTTGAACCGCCGATTGTCCCGCCAACTGCACGCATGAAATAGCCACAGCTAATAGAACTGCGCACCCACATAGAAAATTCTTTTGTCGCATCACTTGCTCCCCGTGAATAGTTGGCTCACCATGCGCCCAAACCCCGATATTTCGTAGGAAACTCCGTAGCGCAACAGAAATTGATGGCTCTGATCATTCAGTCCAAACGACGGCTCCACGCGAAAGGTCCATCCACTGGGCAAATTCCATGCCAGCGCGGGCGCCAGGTAGTGCGACGTGTTGTTCAAGCCGAAGCTGTACCGGTCACCCAATCCACCATAGAGTTCCACTCCCGCAATGAAATGTTGTGCGCAGAAATTGCACTTGTGCGAGGCGCCTTTCAACGCCAGCGGCCGCGCCGCCGCGATCGCATAACCAAACTCCCACGGCTGGTTCGACAAATCCTTAACCGCCAACGTATTTTCCGTGAAGTTCCAGCCCTTGTAGTTGCTCGAGAGAATCAACTTCAACTCAAGCTCCTGGGTGTGCTCCTGAAGCAGCAGGGAATTGGGCGGTGCGTAGTCTGACTCCACGTCATGCCCTTCCACTTCTTTTAATATTTTGTCGGCGCCGTTGATATGTTCGTACTCGATGTACAGCACTGGATTGATCCAGTGCTCGTTCTTCAGCGGCCGGAAACGGTTCTCCCAACGAAACCCAGTGAACACCGTGCTGTCGTGAAACGTGCTTTGCGCGTCCACGTAGAACTCCGTTGTCCACCACGCAGTCGCCCCATATTCGAACTCAGTCCAATATGAAACGAAGTTGTGTCCCTTCCTCTGGGTACCGAGGTCGGAAAACGTCTCCACTTCCAAGCTTCCTGGCTCCTCCAGGTTGTGATCATAAGCGACAAAGTAGGGGTTTTCCTGCGCGGGGGCGGGAGTCACTGCAAGGAGCAGGGCTGAGATGGAAATGAGGAAGAGCCAGGCGAGGCCTTGGCGAATTAAGAAAAGAAAGCTGTTAGGTATGGGCGTCATGGATATAAGACTAACTAAGTCCTATATTGAATGCAAGTGATTTGCAACTGGAAGCTCGCCCTGCTGTTTGCTCCAACCTCGCTGCCTCCGCATGTTTTCTGTTCCTACCCTTCAAATTCTCCCAATCTATTTTTGGCTCTTAGCTTGCTCTCATCAATCTTGAAGTGATGCGCCTTCTTGTTCGCTTTCCTGACGGCTCCGCCCCGCGCGCGCGGATCTTGGTGTTAAAGGACACCGATGAACTGTGAATTGAGTAGTCCTCTGTCAACGGAATGCCTCTTGCAATCCCTTGTTGCCGACTCGCGGGAAGCCATCATCTGTTTTCATCTGGATGGAACCGTGGTGCTTTGGAATGCCGCGGCCGAAAAGCTATATGGCTATTCCGCGCAGGAAACGGTCGGGAAGCACATCTCGCTGATCCTTCCTCTGTATGAACTGCCTTCGATTAATGAGCTTTTGTGCAATCCAATTTCCGAGAGCGCCAACGCCGCGGAAACTGTGGAACGACTGCACAAGACCGGCGCGCGAATTACCTTGCAGATCCAGCGCTCCCCCATACGCAACGAAGTGGGCATCGTGATCGCCGTTCTGGAAAAAGCGTCCTCTTGCTCTGCCGAAATTCTTGCTGCCACTGCGGAGGCGCAGCTTCGCCTCTTGACCGATCAGATGCCCGTCGTTTTCTGGACCGCCAACCCGCGTCTGCGCATTACTTCGCATTGGGGTTCGGGTTTTCGCGGGTTACGCGTCTTCCGAAATAATTCACCGGGGCAGACCGTCCACGAATATATGCGCTGTAAGGAAGATCAGGAAACCCCGATCAAGCAGCATATGGACGCTCTACGCGGCGTTTCTTCCAGGTTTGAATATCGTTGGCGCAAACATGTTTTTGACATCAGCCTGGAACCTATGCGCAATGCGGGTGGCGAGGTGATCGGGTGTATCGGCGTGGCTTTGGACATCACCGAGCGGAAGAAGACCGAGGAGGAAATCCGCTATCAGGCTACGCATGATGGATTGACGGGTTTGGCAAACTATCGCGAATTTCTGATGCGCCTGGAGGACGAAGTGCGCCGCGCGGGTCGCAACGGCCGCTCCTTTGGCTTGTTGCTGCTGGATCTCGATGGACTGAAGCTGATCAATGACCGCCTGGGCCACATGGCCGGTAATCGTGCCTTGAAGCAACTTGCCCGCGTGATGAAAGACAAGTCTCGCGCAACGGATATTTCCGCGCGGTATGGAGGCGATGAGTTTGCCGTTCTGCTGATTGACGCCGATTTTCCAAGAAGCGAGCAAGTCGCCGGCCGCATTCGCGATTCGCTGCGAGCGCAGCCCGGCACCCTCCCGCTCACCGTCAGCATCGGCGCTGCCGTCTATCCCCAGGATGGCCGCACCGCCCGCGAACTTCTGGAAATTGCCGACCGCCGCCTGTACGCCGACAAAAAATCCGCCACTGAACGCTACCAGACTGCCGCCGAATAATCGCGTCACAAGCGACCACCGTCAAGGTGAGCGGTGTCAGGGAGTCGCAGGCGTCGCTACCGCCGTGAGTCGCTTGAGATCGGAAACGAGTGCTGCGAGCGCGTTGTCGAAATTACGGTCATGGGTTTTTTGCAGAGCCGCTGCCTCGACCGATTCCGTTAACGCCCACAGGACGTAATGCGTTTTTCGATCGAGAATCACCAACCGAAACATGGGCAGTGGGTCTGACGCACCCTTCTGTTTGTTGGCATCCGAAGGGCCGTTGGGTGCGGACAATTGCAGCTCAAACACAATATCCGCTTCTGCTGGGTCTGTGACACAAACATAGCGACCCCAGTTCTGGATCGCCTCGTAAAACTGGTTGTACCCACGGTCGGGATCGCCGCTAAAGGGATGGGGAAACAGTCCACTGTCTGCCCCGGCGTTCGAGATAAAAACTTTCCTCGCGGTGACAAGCAAAGGCGGCACTGGCGCTGCTGCTGGTGAAGGAACTTCCTGGCTGCATGCGGGGACGTACAAACAAAAGTGCGGCACATATTAATTTTAGAAATTGCATCCGGGTCAGATTCGGCATGGGCTCCTCCGGTGGAAGCTAGAGCAGGAACGCTCGCTATCCTGTGAAACGTGCGGAACGTGTGAGTGGTTACGCCATGGTGAAGCGCGCTTGCCATCGGGAACGTTCAGGCGGATAAGGAAGCGGGTTGCCATGAGGTGCTATCCTGCTGCTGATCGGAGGTCGCTATGACGTCGGCGCAAATGCTTCTGGCCTTGCTACAGGAGGGCTACGAGAAGAAGACCTGGCATGGGCCGAATTTGAAGCAATCTCTGAAAGGTGTCACCGCGAAACAGGCGGCGTGGCGGCCTGCTCGTGGAAAGCACAATATTTGGGAGCTGGCGATTCATTCCGCCTACTGGAAATATGCTGTGCGCCGAGAGCTGGACGGCACGAAACGCGGCGCTTTCATCCTGAAAGGCATGAATTTCTTTGCGCGCCCGGAAAAAGGAAAGGCCACGGAAGCTGCATGGCGCGCCGATCGGGATTTATTGGAAAGGGAACATCGCGCGCTGGAACAGTCCATCGCCCGCGCTTTGAAAAAACCAATCACCGAAAAACAGCGGCGCATGATTTACGGAGTTTGTTTTCACGATATTTATCATGCAGGGCAGATTCGTCTACTGCGGCGCTTAATGGAGAGGTGAGGCCAGGTTTGGATCAGAGCGTTAGAAGTGCCGCAGCTGAGTGACGAGGCTTTCCAGTTTCGGCTGTTCCTGAAAAATGCGGATTCCCGCAATCCCGGCGGCCCCGCGCGCGTAACACTGCGGCGCAGTTTCCACCGTGATGCCGCCAATCGCCATCACGGGTATCTTCAGAGCACTGCAAATCCTCCCCAGCCGCTCTAATCCCTGAGGTTCGCCAAAGGCGACCTTTGATGGCGTGGCAAATATCGGGCCGAAAATAACATAGTCCGCGCCATCGGATTCCGCGCGCTGTGCCGCTTCCAGAGAGTGAACGGAGACACCAATGGAAAATGGCTGGCTGATATTTCTTCCGCGAATAAACAGCTTCGCGTCCTGAACGGAAATGCTGCGTTCGCCCAGGTGGACTCCCGCGGCGCCCACAGCGTATGCCACATCGAGCCGATCGTTAATGAGGATGCGACACTTCGGACTTACCTGCGCCAGCACGGCACGAGCAAGTTCGGCAAGTCTCGCACCATCAAGGTCCTTCTCGCGGATTTGTATCCAGTCGACACCCGCCATGGCTGCCACTGTAATTTTTGCAATCAGCCCCTCGCATTGTTCTTCCAGCGGCGCCGTGGAAACGGAAAACGCGCGACGATCCGTCACATAACAAATAACTGGCGATTTACGAGTTGGATTGGGGAGGGACACGGGCAGGTGCGGGTGCGGTAGTATGTCGCGGATTGAACGTGCCAAATGCCAGCAGAATATCCAGCACTCCAATTCCGCTGACAATGCCGCGAACCGATGGGTGCAGCAGTATGGGCATCAATCCAGGGATATGTCTGAAGAAATAATTCTGTTCCCAGAAGGATGACCACGGCAGATACAGCAGCAGCGCACCCATCTCAAACAACAGTACGACGGCCAATGCACGCAAAAGTCGATTCATTGATAGTGGGACGACCCTTATTCGCAGGTGGACAAGAGCTCAGACTGCCGGCTTCTGGTGCGCAGCGATTCGATCCGCAACGTCGCGGTAATCGATATTCACGGCGTAGACCTGAGAGAAGCTCCTGATTGCCGCTTCCAGATCGCCAGCCGACTCCTGGGCCACTCCCAAATCATACCGCAATGCGAGTTTACTTTCCGAATCGATCCCGGGAGTCTGCAAAGCCCGTTCATACCAGATTGCCGCGATAGCCGGCTGGCCTTTTTCCATGAACGCCAATCCCAGCAGCGTGCAGCACTGCATGGCGTAACGGAAAGCCTTGCCTCGATCATTGGCCTTGGCGACTTTCTGGAATTCGCCGATGGCCTCTTCCAGCAAACCCATTTCGCGGAACGCGATGCCCAGGTTGTAATGCGTTTCCAGGTCTTCATCTTCCGCGCCCATCTCGCCGAGTTCCGCGCGGAATTCTTCAAACACTTCCTTCAGCGGTCCGGATTCCAGATCGCCGTTGCCAGAAGCAGACGTTTTGGCAAGTTCCTGAGTCGCCTCGACAGGCTGCTTCGTGGATGTTTTTGTTTCCGCAAAATCACCGAGGCCGAGCTCATCAATCTCGTTGGCCAGATCCGCCAGGAACTGTTCAGACGTAAAGCTGGTGCCATTTACACGCGCAGCGCCTTGCTCGCCTTCCTGTTCCATGGCGTGCATCGCGGGAGCTTGGTCGGGTTCTGGCTCCGGTGCGGGCGGCGCAACGGGAATTTCGGAGAGCATTTCGTGCGCGGGCACGACCGGCTCCGGTTCCAGAATCAGCTCGAAATCCTGGTCGAGCTCGAACTCCGGTTCGGGCTTGGGCGATTCAGGGAGAGCGGCCAGCGGAATTTCGAGGGCCGGTTCGGGACCTTCCTCGGCAACCTCGCTGTGCTCCGGAACTGGCAGAGCGGTCAATTCTTCATCAGGAAGCAGCTTCTCTCCGGCATGCTCGTCGATAATTGCTTCTTGCGCGGGTTCTGCGGTCGTCTCCTGGACATCCGGGGGCAATTCCGCAGATATCTCCGCGAACATCGAAGGTTCTTCGTCCAAATGCACCGGCTGGACGGGCACTTCAAATTCCATTGTTTCGCCATGTTCAGCGGCAGGCGCGGAAGCTTGCACCGGTTCGGCTGGCGGCGGAACTTCGGCAGACACTTCCGGTTCATTCAGGAAATCGGACAGCTCAATTTCTTCCACGACCGGCTCAGCAGCAGCTTCCGGCACTTCCGCCGCAGCCTGAGCGGGCGGTTCAGCGTGCTCTGGTTGAGGCTTGGTCTCTTCCAGCAATGAAGACCATTCGGACGAGAGGTCTACTTCCTCGGTTGACTCCGCCTGCGGTTGAGCTTGCGGCTCGGCCGCTTCTTCGATGATCTCGATTTCCGGCAACTCTACGACAGCTTCAGGGGCTGGAATGCTATCCCCGGCCACTGGCGTTGCTTCCACTACTTCCACCGGTACTTCCAAAGTTTCGTCTGCCGCAGCTTCCACGGGAATCTCGGCGATGTTTTCTTCGGTAGCGCCAACTTCTTCCACCGCTATAGCTTCCTCGAAGGGAACGGCTTCCACGGGCTGTGGCATTGCTGCTGCCACTGCCGCGGCAATTTCGTCGTCGGTCAATCCCGCTGCGCGCTGGAAGCGGCGGCGCAATTCTCCAAATCGTTCACTGCTGCGGGTATCGCCACGTTGCGCGTGGATATGCTCGAGGTGAGCCGCAAGTTCCGCGGTCCTCCGGTCGTCTCCAGCACCCAACACGAAATCCAGAAGCTTTTCGAGTGTGGGGCGTGTGCATCGGCGCGCGCCGCAGGATTGCTTCGAGCAATCCGATGGCTTTCTGCGTCAACCCATAACTGGCGAACAGGTCCACATCCGTCAGGGATTGAGCAATAAACTTTTGCGTCTCTTCGTCGAGCTGCTGCTCAACCGGCACGGCAGGGACATTTTGAGCGTCCGCCTGCTTTGATTCTTCCTGCAGCCCGGGCCGCACCTTAGGCGCTTCCGGTTTCTGAAGTTCAGCTTGCAGAGTCTCGGGAATTCCCAATTGATCGGGCACAACCATGGGCGGAGCTTCCGGTTCCAGCAGGCCAAGCTTGCGCAACACATCATTCAGTTTGCGCTTCGCCGACTCGCTTTCCGGCTCGCGTTCCAGCAGTTGTTCGTAAATTTCCTTGGCGCGATCAAATTTATTCGTGGCAACCAAAGCATCGCCGAGATTTGCCAGAGCATCCGGCAAGCGGAATGAATCGCTCATCCGTCCGTAGGTATCGACAAGCCATTCCAACGGTTCCAACCGGCCCGGCAGGCGCGCCGCCAGTTCATTCAGCAGATGCACGACGCCTTCATGCTCGCCCGCATCGATCATCGGAATGCGTATGCGTGAAAGCATGGACATGGCGCGTTCGCCCTGACCCTGTTCCAGCAACGCTTCGGTCACCTTTTGAGTAGCACCGAAATTCTTTTCGTCGGAGGCGAAAATTCGCAGGGCCAGCGCTGTGGCTTCGTCCCACTTGGAATTCTTCAAATACAAATCGAGGAGAAGTTCCGCAGGTTCGCCGCCCTTTTCGAGGTCGGGCACCTGCTCCAGAATTTGCGACGCTTGGGCAACGTTGCCTACCGAAGAGAACGAGCGCGCTTTCACGATCAGCGCGTCGAGTTGCTTCGGGTTAAGGTGCAGGGCTTTGTCTGCTAACCGCTCGCATTCCGCCTGATCGCCGCGAGCCAAAGCGCGTTGCGCGGCGGAAACATACATCTCCAGCGCCTCACCTGATTGCCCCATCGCGGCGTATAGATCCGCCAGGCGCACTTGAATGCGCAGGTTATCGGGCTCGGCCAGCAAAAGTTTCTTCAGCAGCGCCACTGCTTCGGGCTGCTTGTTATTTTTCAGGTGCAATTCGGCGAGTTGCAGGAACAACGGCCGCGCTTCGCTCATTACGCCCTGTTGCACGTAGAGGTCAGCCAATTTTTCGAGCGGGCGAATTTCTTCGGGCGCCAATTTCGCGATGCGTTTGTAGACGGCGATCGCCTTGGTCAGGAAACCGTCGCTGACGAAGAGTTGTGCGAGGCGTTCAAAATAATCGATGGCTTGAAATGTTTCGCCCTGTCGTATGTAAAGCTCCCCGATGGTCATCAGGGTGACTTGGTCGCGCGGCTCGTACTTCAATATCTGTTGATACTCGGCAATGGCTTGCGCCACCTTGCCCTGATTCAACAGTTTCTGTGCCGCTTCGACGAATTTGCTTTTGTTATAGGCCATGCGCAAATTGAGACGGCTTCCCCGTGAAGGCCGTCCGCGACTTTCTCCTGGCGTGTTGCAGGGGCGAGAGCAAACTGCAACCGTACAATTCACGCTACGCTGGGCGGAGGGGTGCGTCAACGAAACCGGGAAAGGCTGTGAACAGGCAGTTATCCCCGTGACGGATACGATACGGCGGGGCGAAGAAGGGGCGAATGAAGTACTAGGACCTGGCCGGCCAGATTTCTTCCAGCGGCAGGTCTTCCTGTACGGCTCCCGCGGCCCAGCAGCGCGAGTCTCTTACCGGGGCGAACGACTGTCGGTGCAAAGGGCTGGGTCCACACTTCTGCAAGGCGGCCAGGTGCTCAGCGGTGGCATAGCCTTTGTGCTGCGCGAGGCCATATTGCGGGTAGACGGCGTCCCACTCTTGCATGCGCGCATCGCGATGGGTCTTGGCCAGGATGGAAGCGGCGGCGATGGAGACGCTGCGTGCGTCACCTTTAATCAAAGACTTCTGCTCGATCAAAACATCCAGGACCATGGCATCGATCAACAGGTAATCCGGCTGAACGGTTAGCTGGAGCAAAGCGGCGGTCATGGCCTGGCGGCTGGCTTGATAAATATTCCAGGCGTCGATGCGTTGCGCGTCGATTTCGGCCACTGCCCAGGCGATGGCATGTTCGCGAATGCGTTCGGCGAGTTCAGTGCGGCGCTCAGGGGCTAATTTTTTGGAGTCATCGAGGCCAACGATGCGGCGTTTGGGATTGAGGATGACGGCAGCGGCGACGACGGGTCCAAACAGCGCGCCACGCCCGGCTTCATCGATACCCGCGATACGGGTCCAGCCCAGCTTGCGCGCGGCCAGCTCAAAACGGGAAGAGCAAAGTCGCGTCATAAGATCGAAGTTATGTGGGAGAGTTTAGCACGTCCTCATTCTTGTTCCATGCCGTCCTGGAGACAATTGAGAACGCTTTGACATAACAGGCCTCCACGCCTACACTGACGCTATGGAAGTGAAGATTTCTCCGGAATTACAAGAGAAGCTTGATCGGATCGCGGCGCAACAAGGTCGCGACCGGGATTCGTTGGTACAAGAGACTCTCGAACGCCTAGTCGACTATGACGAATGGTTTGTGCGTGAAGTCGAAAAAGGGCTAGAACAGATCCAAAACGGCGAGGTAGTAGAACACGACGAAATTGTCGAACGAATGGAAGGTCTGATCGCTCAGAAACATCGGAACACTTGATGCAAGTCCGCTGGACGTTAGCGGCCTCCTCCGATTTAGAAAGCATTGCCCACTACCTGTTTGAAAAAACTCCCGAACACGCTCCGCGCCTAATCCGCGAACTTTATAACGCTGCTGCGAAACTGACGCGATTCCCCGACCGAGGTCGCCCGGGCAAGAAGAAGGGGACACGAGAACTTGTACTTCGCGGCTCACCCTACATCGTCGTTTACAAAATCAGTGGTCAAGCACTCTTCATAGTTCGCGTTCTGCATGGATCCCAGGACTGGCAGGGATGAGCCAATGTAAATCGCATGGGCCGGACAAAAGCCTCTTCACACAAAGAAAAAGGGACCGGCCGTGTGGCAGGTCCCGGTATATTTAAATTGAGATTGAGCCTTAGGCCTTGGCTTCGACGGGTGCTTCCTCGCGGGCGGCGCGCTTGATGCGGGCGGCCTTGCCACGGAGGGTGCGGAGGTAATACAGGCGCGAACGGCGCACATTGCCCTTGCTGACCACGTCGATCGAGGAGATGCTGGGCGAGTGCAGCGGGAAAATACGCTCCACGCCGGTGCCGAAGCTGACGCGGCGCACCGTAAAGGTGGCGCTGCTGGCGCGGCCCTTCTTGGAAATCACCACACCTTCAAAGGTCTGGATGCGTTCCTTGACCTTTTCGCCTTCGCCTTCGAGCAGGCGGACGTGCACTTTAACCGTATCGCCGGAGCGAAACTCGGGGAGATCTTTGCGCAATTGCGCTTCATGCAACTTACGAATTACCGGATTCATTTCTCTATTTCCCTGCAGACCCACTCAGGCGGGGCATGCACATCTAAGACAAACTGTAATTATAGCGGGAATGCCGCAAATTGCCTAGCCGTTTTCTGGGAGCAAATCGGGCCGGTTCCGACGCGTCTTCGCTAACGCCTGCTGGCGGCGCCACTTGGCCACCTCGGCGTGATTGCCACCGATCAAGATGTCGGGCACTTTCCAGCCGCGATATTCAGCCGGACGGGTGTAATGCGGGTAGTCCAAGAGCAAGTGACGAGTGGTGAGTGGTGAGTGGCGAGTGGGAAGGCTCTCTGACCCATCTGAGGACGAATTAAACGACTCGTTTTGCGTGGAGGCTTCATTCCCCAACGCACCAGGCAACAACCGCGTGACTGCATCGATGATCATTGCCGCAGGCATTTCACCCCCGCTCAAGACGTAATCGCCTACAGAGATCTCTTCCGTGGCCAGGTGTTCGGCAACGCGCTCATCGACGCCTTCGTAGCGGCCACAGATCAGAATGAGTCGTTCGAGTTGCGCGTAGCGTTTGGCAGTTTCCTGGTTGAATAAGCGCCCCGCCGCGGACATCAGCACAATGGCGGTATTGGTATCGGGTTCAACCGATTCTGCGGCGCTGCCAACGCCACGGCCCAATAATTTCTCCACAGCTTCAAACAAGGGATCTGGTTTGAGCACCATGCCTTCGCCACCGCCAAAAGGGCGGTCATCCACAGTGCGGTGCTTGTCCTTGGTGAATTCGCGCAAATCCTGGATGTTGATGTGCGCGATGCCCGTTTCGCGTGCGCGGCGCACAATGCCGTGGTCGAGGGGCCCGACAAAAAATTCCGGAAAAATGGTGATCAGGTCAAAGCGCATTGGTATGCAGTCTAATGAACGCAGAGGCAGGTTGTCATCTTTGTGCTATTCCGCGGCGTCCGGGTTGCGTAGACCTTCCGGCAAGATTACTTCAATGCGCCGCGCCGCTGTATCAATCCGCGTACAAATGTCCTCGGCCAGAGGAATCAGAAGTTCGCCCTCGGGAGAATCGACTTGTAAGAGCGGCGTCCCGGGCAAACCTTCTCCTGGAAAGAAAACGTCGCGGACAGCGCCCAAAACGCGAGGCGCAACTTCGAGGTCGCAAGCCGGGGAAGAAAATTGTGATTCGAGCGCAGGTAACTCAAAGACCGTGCAGCCAATCAGGTCGGTAATAAAATATTGCCCGGCGGGAAGTTGCACACGTTCCGCAAAGGGAAGCAGAACATCAAAGCCGCGAAATTTTTCAGCTTCAGAAATGCTGTTGGAACCAGCAAAATGAAACACGCATTGACCGGGATGATTCTGGTCGATCCAGAAACGCTGCAGCCCGATGGCTTCAGGTTGTTGTGTGCCACGTGCAAGGTAAACTTGAGGAAGCGTGGAAAGCCTGGCGGGAAAATCGGTCAACAGTTCCGCAGCGACTTCGCCTTTGTTACCACGAGCACGCAGAATTCGTGCAACTTGCACCCACTGCGGTTTATTATCGGGAGGGTCGCTCAATCTTCAAGTATTTCCAGCGTGTATCGCTTGTGAAGCTTCATGCCGCCGGCACCCAACAGAGTGCGGATGGCTTTGGCGGTACGGCCTTGCCGCCCAATAACTTTACCAAGATCCTCAGGGTGTACGCGCAATTCAAGGACAGTCACTTGCGAACCTTCCACTGCCTTGACCTGCACGCCTTCCGGGTGATCAACGAGCGCCTTCGCTATCTCCTCCACTAGTTCTTTCATAGGGTCCCCCGCGCGTTAGGTTCAACTGAACGAGCAACAGCTAGCGACCCCTCCCTCACCGCCAGAGGACGCGCGAATCAACTGACCACCGTGACCTGAGCTAGAGAACGTACGAACGTGAGCTTGAGCCGAGAGAATGAACTATGCGATTTTTTGTAGCTTTATGAAGCTTCGTACGGTATCGCTCGGCTGTGCCCCCACGCCAAGCCAATACTTTATCCGTTCGGCATCCAACTTAACTTCCGCGGGCTTCTTGAGCGGATCATACGTACCAACAGCCTCACGAACGCGTCCGTCACGAGCGCGTGTCCGCTCAATCACCACCACACGATAAAAGGGTTTCTTTTTCTTGCCAATTCTGGCCAAACGAATAGTCAACACTAAACACTTCCTCCTAGAGTCAACTATTCTAGCGCGATAAAGCGCCCTGCGGCAATGCTTGCTTCACTTTAGACAGAATTTGACCGATTTTAGCTTAGCCGGTTCAGGCCGTTAAAGGCGGCGGCCTTGTAGCATTCCGCGAGTGTGGGGTAATTGAAGACGGTTTGGATGAAGTAGGTCATTTTGCCCTTCAGGAGCAATACCGCCTGGCCGATATGAAGAAGTTCGGCGGCATCTTCACCATAAATGTGGACGCCGAGCAGTTCTAGCGACTGGCGGTGGAAGAGGAGTTTCAGGCGCCCCTCGGTGTGTCCGGTGATCTGCCCGCGGGCGATTTCGCGATAATAGGAAACTCCCACTTCGTAGGGCACATCCTCTTCGGTCAACTGTTCTTCCGTTTTCCCAATGAAGGAGATTTGCGGAATGGTGTAAATGCCGTAGGGATAGCCCGCGGGGTCGGATTCCGCGACAAGTCCAAACGCTTTGGCGGAGGCAATGCGCCCCTGTTCCATGGAAACGGAGGCCAGGCTGGGAAATCCAATCACGTCGCCAACCGCGAAAATGTGCGGCTGAGAAGTGCGGTAATCCTCGTCGACCTTGATGCGCCCGCGGTCATCCGCCTCGATGCCTGCGGCGGCCAGGTTAAGATTTTCGATATTTCCCTTGCGTCCGACGGCGTACAGCAGTGCATCGGCGATGATGCGCTTCTTGCTGACCAGGTTGGCGGCGACCTTGCCGTCCGGCAACTCCTCGACGCTCTCGACCTCTTCGCTCAGGCGCATGGTGGCGCGGCGATCGCGCATGTTGTAGCTGAGTGCTTCGACCATTTCCGCATCGGCAAATTCCAGAAGGCGGGGACGCTTTTCCACGATAATGACGCGCACACCAAGCGTCGCAAACATGCAGGCATATTCCACGCCGATGACGCCGCCACCAACGACTATCAACGTCTTCGGGACGGTAGGCATGGAAAGAATCTGATCGCTATTCAAGATGTTGCGGCCGTTAATAGGCACCTTGGGATTGCTGGCGGGTTTGGTTCCCGTGGCGATGACAATGAACTGGCCTTCGAGTTCGCTATAGCCGGTGGAATTTTCAACGCGGATATGGTGAGGGCCAGTGAATGAGCCTGAACCGTGAAAGAGGTCTATGCCGTTGCGGCGAAGCTGGTCTTGCAGCACTGCGGCTTCATTTTCAATGACGCGATTCACGCGAAAACTGAGGTCGCTCATGGTGATGCTTTCCTTGGCGTGATAATTCGCGCCATAGAAAGCCTGATCATAGAATCCAGAAAGGTGCAGCACAGCTTCGCGCATGGTTTTACTGGGAATCGTGCCGGTGTTGATGCACACCCCGCCGACCATGGATTGTTTTTCAATTACGGCGACGCGCTTGCCGGCTTTGGCGGCTTGAATGGCGGCTCTTTGTCCACCGGGACCGGAACCGATCACGATCAAATCATACGGTTGCATTCAATGAGTCCTGTATTTCGTCTTCTGCGGCTTCGATGGAATCTGAAGGAGCGGCCACGGCCCGCTCTTCAGTATATGTCACATTCTCAGTATTATCTTTGGACTTTCCCGAACCATTAACAGGAGCATTGGCAATGTCCATCAGATGTTGCTGAACAGAAAACCCTTTGCCCTTCTCCCCACGCGGCGCGCGGGTGTAAATCCCGTCGGAGCCTAAAATCCTGGCTTTGCGATTGTCGGCGAGGTAAGCGGGAAGAATTTCCTTGCAGACCCGCTCCTGGAGCAACGGATCGCGCAAGGGAAACAGGACTTCGACGCGCTCGTACAAATTGCGCGGCATCCAATCAGCGCTGCCAAGGTACACTTCCGGCTCCCCGCCATTCTCAAAGTAGAAAATGCGGCTGTGCTCCAGGAAGCGGCCAACGATGCTGCGCACATGAATACGGCTGCTGATGCCGCGAAGGCCGGGTACCAGCGTGCATTGCCCGCGCACAATCAAGTCAATGTTTACACCTGCTTGCGAAGCACGGTACAAAGCACGAATCATGTGCGGATCCACGATGGCGTTGCATTTGGCGATAATCCGGGCAGGGCGCCCGCGTTTGGCATTGCGCGCTTCGCGTTCAATCAGCGCGATGCATTTGCTGGCGAGGTCTTTTGGCGCTACCAACAGCGGCTTGTAGTTTGGTTTCTTGGCGTAAGCAGTCAGGTAATTAAAGACGTCGTTGACCGCGGAGGTTATGCCCGGATCGCTGGTGAATAAACTGAGGTCAGTGTAGAAACGCGCGGTGGACGGATTGTAATTGCCCGTGCCCAGATGCGCGTAGCGGCGGATCTTGCCGTCGGGATCATTGCGAACGATGAGGGCCAGCTTGGCGTGAGTCTTGAGTCCAACCACGCCGTGGAAAACCTGCACCCCCGCGTCTTCAAAGCTGCGCGCCCAGCGGATGTTAGTCGCTTCGTCAAAACTCGCTTTCAATTCCACCACCACAGTGGCTTCTTTTTTGCCAGCCGCTTCCAACAAGGCGTTTGCAACCGGAGAATCGGAATTGGTCCGGTAGAGAGTCTGTTTCATCGAGAGGACGCGGGGATCGCGCGCTGCAGTCTGAAGAAAATTGACGACTGGGTCGTAACCGTCGTAGGGATGGTGGAGCAGCACGTCCTGGTGCCTGAGAATCTCGAACAGAGAATCAGCATCGTGGCCGATGTGCACCTGGCGCGGAACAAATTTGGTGTATTTCAGATCAGGGCGCGGCGTTTCGTCATATAGCTGGAACAGACGCTGGAGATTGACTACGCCGGGGACACGGAAAACCAGGGATTCGTCCAGCTCGAACGTGGAGACGAGTCGTTCGATAATTTCGGGATGTGCGCCCGCTTCAATTTCCAGGCGTACCGCATCGCCTTTGCGACGTTGAGCGACCTGCGAGTCGATGGCTTCCAGCAGCGTGCGCGCTTCTTCCTCTTCGAGGTAGAGATTGCTGTTGCGGGTGATGCGAAAGGGCGCGGAAGCGAGAATCTCGTAGCCGCGATAGAGTTTTTCCGCGTACGTAGAAATCAAGTCCTGCAAAAAAATATAGTGGATGCTGCTGTCACCGTTGGGAACCCGCAAAAGTCGCGGCACAGCGCGCGGAACAGTGAGGACACCGAAGAAGGGCTTTTCTCTGCTGTGCCCGCGACGCCGCAGTAAAAAAGCGATGCACAACGCTTTATTCAACACATGCGGAAAAGGATGCGAAGGATCAACGGTAACCGGGGTGAGCATCGGATACACGCGACGGTCGTAGAACGTTTTGGCGATGCGTGCAGCTTTGCTGTGAAGCTGCTCGACGCTGAGAACTCGAATGCCGTGATGAGCGAGCTGCGGCACCAGTTCGTCATTCCAGCACTTGTATTGATCGCGCACGAACACATGCATGGCAGCGGTCAACATTTCCAGCTCTTCGGCGGGAGTGTGACCGCCCGGACTGAGGGTTTGCGCTCCGTGTTCGATTTTCTGCAGGAAGCTGGCGACGCGGACTTCCACAAATTCGTCAAGGTTGTTGGCGGTGATGGCCAGGAACTTTACGCGCTCCAGAAGGGGATTGCTGTGGTCGCGCGCTTCTTCCAAGACGCGCTGGTTGAACGCGATCCATTGCAGATGGCGATTGAGATAGAGACGCGGGTCCTTGAGATTCACGCGAGACATTGGGTCCTTGGGCGTTTGGAGAGGATGCTCCTACTTATGTTACGGCCTGATAAACGGGCAGATCCGGTGGTAAGCTGCCATTTTACCTAAGGAGCGCCATGCGAACCAGTTTGCGTTTGCTGCTTGTGCCTACATTTGCCCTCTTTATTGTCATTCTGGTCACCCGTGCTGCGCAAGATACCGAACAGCAGCGCAAACAGATCGATGCAATCGTTTCCGCGGTCAGCAAACCGAACGATCCCGGTTTCGCGGTGCTGGTGAAGAAAGGCCCCGCAATTATCTTCGCGAAGGGATACGGAGTTCGCGAGGAGGGCAAGCCCGACAAAATCGAACCGAATACCAATTTCAGGCTGGCCAGCGTGACCAAGCAGTTTACGGCCATGGCGATCCTGCTGCTGGTACACGACGGAAAGCTTCATATCGAGGATCGGCTTACCGACATCTGGCCGGATTTTCCTGTCTATGGAAGAGACATCACGGTCCGATATTTGCTGACCCACACTTCCGGAATTCGCGATTATTCGGAATTGATGGAGGGTGAAGAAAAGGCCCACGGGGCGAAGTGGTCGGGGGAAAAGCAGATTCAGGATGCGGAAGTATTGGCTCTATTGAAGGCGCAGCCCGATGGCGAATTTCCTGCGGGCCTGAAATGGGAATACAGCAATTCAGGTTACGTGCTTTTGGGGCTGATCGTGGCGAAAGTTTCTGGAATGCCCTACTACGAGTTTCTACAGAAGCGGATTTTTGAGCCGCTGGGGATGAAGAATTCCATCGTTTATGTGAAAGGCAAAAATGAAGTAGTGAATCGTGCCTACGGGCACAGCAAAGAAGGTGACACTTTCAAAGTGACGGACCAAAGTCCGACTTCGGCAACATTAGGTGATGGAGGCGTTTATTCAAGCGTCGAGGATTTGGCGAAGTGGGACGACGGGCTGCGCAACCACACGCTGTTGAGCGAAAAGGAAATGCTTCCCGCGATTACACCAGTGAAAAAGGCCGACGATTCGCCGTATTTCTATCCGAAAGATGAAAAAGATGAAAAGCAAACGGCGCCGGAGGCGGTTGCGTATGGCTACGGATGGTTCCTCGATCCTTATAATGGCCATGCGCGGCAATATCATGATGGCGGGACGATGGGATTTCGGAGCACGATTCAGAGGTATGTGGACGACAAGCTGACGATCATCGTGCTCAGCAATCGAACGGATGTATCGCCGCATGAACTGGGCGAGAAGATTGCGGATGTGATGTTGGGGGCGAAGAAATAGTTGGTGGGGATAATTAGGAAAAGCGCCCGCCTCGGAAGGCGGCCGCTACACGTCGTTCAGGCAGGGAGCCGATCTGAAGATCGGCCACTACACAGGCTTAGCCCAGGCCAGCCAGTTTGCCGAGACCCTTCATTTTGGCGCGGGCGGCCATGGCGCCGTACTGCTTCATCATTGTGCGCATCTGAAGGTACTGCTTCACAACCTGATTGACGTCCTGCACGGTGGTGCCGCTGCCCTTGGCGATGCGTTTGCGACGCTTGCCGTCGATGACGTCGTGGTCGCGGCGCTCTTCATTGGTCATGGAATTGATGATGGCTTCGACCTGCTTGAGTTTTTTCTCGTCAACTTGCGTATCTTTCGGCATGTTTTGCAAGCGGGCCGACTTTGGGGAGCATGTCCACCAGTTGGTCGAGCGGACCCATCTTGCGAATCTGCTTCAACTGATCGCGAAAATCTTCCAGCGTGAACTCTTCCTTGCGGAGCTTGCGCTCCAGCTCCATGGCGGCTTTTTTGTCGAAGGCGCCTTCGGCGCGCTCGATCAACGAAAGAATGTCGCCCATGCCGAGAACGCGCGAGACGATGCGCTCCGGGATAAAAGCCTTCCAGGGCGTCGTATTTTTCGCCCAGGCCTACGAACTTTACCGGCGCGCCGGTCACTTTGCCGATGGAAAGCGCCGCGCCGCCGCGCGCGTCGCCGTCGAGCTTGGTGAGAATGACGCCGGTGAGGCCGAGGCGTTTGTGAAATTCGCCGGCGGAACGGACCGCGTCTTGCCCAACCATGGCGTCGGCGATGAACAGCATTTCGCTGGGCTGCAATTCCTTTTTCAGCGTTGAGAGTTCGTTCATCAGGTCGTCGTCAATGTGCAGACGGCCGGCAGTGTCCACAATGACGACATCGCTGGCGGAAAGTTTGGCTTCGCTTGATGGCGCCGCGAACAATTTCCAGCGGCTTGTCGGTGCCGGTGGCGGGCCAGACGGAAATGTTGATGGACTTGGCGACTTGCGAAAGCTGTTCGCGTGCGGCGGGACGGTACACGTCCGTGGAAACCACGATGGGACGGTGTCCATGCTGCCGCCAGCCATTTCGCCAGCTTGCCGGTGGTGGTGGTTTTACCGGAGCCTTGCAGGCCGACGATCATCCAGACGGACGGCGGACGCGAGGAGAAAAGCGGCTTGGCATGTTTGCCGAGCAGGGCGAGGAGTTCGTCGCGGACAATCTTGATGACTTGCTGGTCGGGCGAAAGTTGCAGCATGACTTCCGTGCCGAGGCCTTTGGCGCGGATGTTGGCCAGGAGTTCATCGGCCACGCCGACGTTGACGTCGCCTTCGAGCAGGGCTTCGCGGATTCCGGCGAGCGCTGCGTCCAGGTGCTCGTCGGTGAGCTTGCCCTGTCCGCGAAGATTTTTGAAAGTGCGTTGCAGCTTGTCTGTCAGGTTCTCAAACATGGGTTCTCATACCTTTGGGTAATCCAAATATTGTAGCGCGTGGCGAGCGGGAATGTCGCCAGACAAGGAAGTGGTCAGGTCATCCTCATTAATTCGTCTAGACAGAATATTCTTTCTATAAAACGCTCCAGTGAGATGAGCGACCCTTCGACCGACCTTGAATTGGCTAACCACTTTGCCTCGGTGGCTCAGAATTTGTCGGCACCCAAGCTTAATAGAGTTCAATTTTTGTGGAAGTCTACGAATCTTCCTCAATTGATTGCCGAGCCATAAATTTGCCGCCTGTAGTGCTGAAGGACGATGAAATCGAAGAAGAAGCCAAAAAATCCAAGCACTTGGAAAATCGGTTACGGGCGCCCAATGGGCCTACTGTTTGAGAGCCGAAAGAGAAATTGGCGATTGGGATCTGTATCGGGAAGTTTGGGATCCGACAAAAGATAAGGAAGTAGTACGCGGATCCTTAGCCGACGACTTGGCGGACATTTACAGAGATTTGACCGAAGGCCTCCGTCTAAGAAACGTTGATA
Organism: Candidatus Acidiferrales bacterium; assembly: GCA_963837885.1. Taxonomy (GTDB): domain Bacteria; phylum Acidobacteriota; class Terriglobia; order Acidiferrales; family UBA7541; genus Acidiferrum. The sequence goes on from CAWIPD010000002.1 coordinate 230,781, forward strand.
ATTTGACAGCCGGAAGACAAGATCTGGGGCTGGCGATTTAATTATTATTCGCATTGGGGACATCCTGCTACAAATGCGCTGCATACACTTCACGCGCTTTTGGGCGAAGTTCTAGATTACGCAGACCCGGACTAATTCACTTTTGGAATTTCGCTCAAAAAGTTAGTTTGATGCCGAGCTGCGCGGCGAAGGGGATGCCGACCGTGGTGCCGGGGCCGAAGAAATCGCCCAAGCGCTCCGGCGGGAACGCGCAACTGGTTGAGGCTGGTAATCGGCACATTGCAAGCGGGAGTGGGGCAAAGCGCGGTGGCATTGTACAGATTGTTGACCGGGACGGGCAGCGCGGAAATATCCGTAACGTAGTTGGCGCCGGGATTGTTGCGGTTGAACAGGTTGAAGAATTCCGCAAAGGGCGTGATGGCAAAACGGTCGTGCACGGTGAACGGGCGGCTGACGCGAAGGTCCATCTGGATGTAGGGAGTGCCGCGCAATTCGTCCAGCGTAGTCTCCACCCCATTGACTACCGCGCGGGTGCCGACTGGAGTGGTCAGAGTGATCGGTCGCGCGCTTTCCGCCTGGAAAAGCGTGGCGAGCTGGAAGCCCGCGGGAATCTGGAACGTACCGGCCAGAACAAATCGGTTGCGAACATCTTCGCCGGAGGGACCGTAATCCCCGGGCGCAAAGGGATTCTGAGGATCGCAGACGCCATTGACGTAATCGAACAGTTCGCCAAGGACGCAGCCCCAGGTTTGCGCTTTGGAGAGCGTGTAGACGGCATCGAAATGTGCGCGACGCGTGACATTGCCCTGTAACTTAAGTCCGAGCCCCTTGTAACTGGAGCGATTGTCGGAACGAAAAACGCTAGCTTGGGGAAACTGGTAGTCGCGATAGCCGTGCATGCCGGTCTCGATAGTAAAATCGCCGCTGAGCAGCCAGTTCCTGGAGAGTTCATGCTGAACGCCAGCAGTAGCGTGCAGTGCGTAAGGCGTGTGGTAGTTGGGATCGATCAGCGCGGGAGTAATTGGGCCATTCGCAATGCTGCCGGCATTGACGGATTGAAACGCGGTGACCCAGCCGTCTTGCGCGAGGTCGTCGTAATACATGCCCACGCCGGCGCGAAGAACTGTTCTTTGTGAGGAGCCCAGCGTTTGCGCGATGCCGAGACGGGGAGCAAACGCCTTGCGGTAGTCATGAGGAATGCCGTTGACGAGTCCGGTGCTGAGCGCGGGATTGAAACTCTGATCGTGGCCGGAGGCAATGAACAGGCCGAAGGTCGTGTCGTAGCGAAGCCCGTAATTTATGGTGAGACCGGAATTAACGCGCCAGGAATCTTCTGCATAAAATCCGAGGCGCTGAACATTTTGCGAAAAGCTGCCATCGCCCGCGGGTTTGGTAAACGCTGCCATTGGCGTAGTCGACGGGGAATTGCGAGAGATTATTCAGATAATAGGTGGGATCCTGAGGAAAAGTGACCAGCGTTTCGGCGTTTGCAGTTAGCGCGCCGCTTAACACCGGTTCATGAATGATGTTGACGCCGAATCGCGTGGCGTGGCGTCCGCTGACGTGGCTGACGTCGTAACGAAGCTGATATTTTTCCTGATTGCGCAGAACCGGAAAATTGGTGATGGCGGTGATGTACTGATTGTCGCCAAAGGTTTCAAAACCCGTAATGGTGCTGGACGTGGTGGTAAATGGAAAGGCTAAAGCAAAACCAAGGTCGGAATTGCGCGACTGGGTCAGGTGCAGAAGGCTGGCATTCAAAACCAGCGAACTGGACCATGCCGATGAAAAAGTAAATTGCTGGCCCGCTACAAAGCTGAAGTAGTTGTTGTGCGCGGTGGAACCCGTAGAGGGCAGCGCGCCTTGCTGGACCAAGGAGTTGTGCATCGTGTAGGTGTCAATCGCGGCGCGCAGAAACCAGCGGGAACGCTCGGATTGCGCCCAGTCGAGGCGAAACGTGCCGAGGTAATCGCGGAACGGAATTGGCACGTTGCTGGGAACATCGATCGAGGTGACGCCGGGAATCAGACCGTCAGCCGCCAGTTGGGCCAGGGCATCAAACTGCGCGGTGCTGGCCGGACTATACGCGATGCTGGAATTCTCATGCACGTATTCGATGGATGAAAAAAACCAGAGCTGGTCTTTGACGATAGGCCCGCCGAGCGTGCCGACATAGTTCTGCCGGGAGAAGGGCTGCTTGGGATCGGGCGCAGGATTATCGATGGGGAAACGCGCGTTGAGTGCGGCGGCGCGTTCGTAAAATGCCAGATCGCCATGCCAGGTGTTCGTGCCGCTGCGAGTAGTGATGACCACTGAGCCGGCGGTGGTGCGCCCCGTGTCGGCATCGGTTTGCGCGGTGCGAAACGCAAATTCCTGAATGGCGTCGGGCGAAAAGTTCTGCAGGAAACCGCCGATGTAGTCGTCGGAATTGTCGCCGCCATCGACAGAGACTTCGTTGTTGAGGCCGGAGCTGCCACCCGTGGAAACCGCGGTGATGCGCGCCTTGGTTGGATCGGAAGGCTCAACCGGTTCGGTGCCGGGAGCCAGATAAGAAATGTTGGCGAAGCTGCGCGCGGCCAGCGGGATGTCGGCCAGATCCTGGCGGTAAATGACAGCCTGGTGGACGGCGCTGGCGGTGTCGAGCTGTTCGGACGTGATGGATTGCGGAGCCGAAACCAACACTTTCTCAGAGACGGTTTTTGGCTGAAGGGTTACGGTGATTTCGCGAATCGAGCTGACGGCAATGAGGACCGTTGAGCTGGCGTCCGCAAAGCCGTTCGCGGCGACGGTGACGCGGTAGGAGCCCGGAGAAATATCTTCGATGCGAAATTCGCCGCGGGAATCAGCCTGCACTTGGCGCGCGAACGAGGTTTGCGGGTTAGCTAAAGTAACCAGCGCTGAAGAAACGCGTGCGCCACTGGAATCCTGAACAGTTCCGCGCAGTGTGCCGTTAGGATTTTGCGCCATCAGCGAAACAGGCAACACGCCCGCACACAATAGAACAAACAGAAGATGGAGATGATGGCGGCTAATCATCGGGCAAATGCTTTGCTCTGCTCATCCCTGGTTGGGAGGAAGAGAGTATATCGCGTGGGGCGCGACGAATGAACCCGATTGCCGCTAAATAAGTTAGAATCCGCGCGTGACCACGGTGGAACACAGATTTTGAGCCTTTTGTTCCCGCTGTACTACCGTTACCATTTATAGGCACTTAAAACCATTTGACCGTGAGCAACATTATCCGCGAACTATTCCCAAAGATAGGTGTACTCGGCAACGCTGCAATCTTGTTTGCTCTGCTCGTGCTGAGTTTTGCGGCGCGCCCGTGCTTTGCTCAGGACAATTACTCGCGATTTGAACTGGGCGCGCAGTTTTCGACGATTCGCGAAACCCCCGACGGCGGTGGCGGAAAGAATTATCCAGGATTTGGCGGACGCTTCGATTGGAATTTGACCCGGCGGCTGGCGCTGGAGGGGGAACTCGATTATTTCCCGGGACACGCGGAATCTCAGTTCCTGCTGCAGGGCGGCCAGACGGTGCAGGCCGTGTTTGGAATTCGCGCCAAGGTGATTCAGACGAGGAAGCTATCTGTCTTTGGATTGGTGCGGCCGGGAGTGTTTCACTTTACGGATGTGCTGACGTATCAGACCAACCCGGATGGAACTTACCAGACCAAGGCGCCTAACTATTTCGAGCTGAATCTTGGAGGCGGAATTGAATATTACGCTTCGCCGCGATGGGTGCTGCGCGCGGAGATTACCGGGAACCCAAACCGAGTGAGCAACGAAGAGAATGTGCCGAACGGAAGCGGCGGCACGAGTTTGGCGATTGGCAAAATTGGCGATACCACGCGATTGAGTTTTGGCGTAGCGTACCGGCCTGGAGAGTTGAAGGAGAACGAAGCAGAGACCAAAGTTTCAGGGAACTGGGAATTTGGGCCGCTATTCGGCACGGTGATGAGCGTGCGCGAAGGTGCCGACAACGGAGTGAAGACGGATCCGGCGGTCGGTGGGTATGCTTCTTACCGCTTCTACAAAGTTTTCTATCTGGATAGCGACATTTTGTATTTTCCCGTAAATCACTCAACGGGTGGTCCGCACGATGGCGGAGAAATTTTGCAGGGATTGTTTGGAGTGAAGGGCGGAATCCGGCGCAATCACTTTGGATTTTTCGGCAAAGTGCGGCCCGGGTTCAATAGCTATTCGGCAGCGGTGACCAGCCTGACTACGACGACAGGTGGTTCCACGGATTACACCTATGGCCGCTCGACAAACGTAGTTTTGGATTTGGGCGGCATCGTTGAGTTTTATCCGAATGAACACGGTACGTTGCGGATCGAGGCTGGTGACACGCACATTTTTTACGGAACGAAGACCGTGGAAGAAAATGGCGCTCCATTTGTTTATCCGGGCGGCGGATTGAAGCACAGCATTCAGTTGGTGGTGGGCTACGGCTGGCGATTCTAGAATTTCGTTCGGCGAAGAGAGGTAAGGGGCGATGAGCCAAGAACTGTGGACTGCGGTAGATACGTACATTAAGGAGTCGATGGTTCCGGCGGACCCGATTCTAACGGCAGCACTGCAGGCTGCGGTGAATGCGGGATTGCCTGCGATTGCGGTTTCACCAACGCAAGGAAAATTGCTGCACCTGATGGCACGGATGTGCGGAGCCGCACAAAATTCTGGAGATCGGCACGCTGGGCGGCTACAGCACAATCTGGCTGGCGCGGGCTCTGCCTGCCGGCGGGCGAATCATCACGCTGGAATTGGATCCTAAACATGCCGAGGTGGCGCGGAAAAATTTCGCGGCAGCGGGAGTAGCTGACGCGGTTGAAGTGCGCGTTGGGAACGCCTTGGACTCGCTGCCCAAGCTGGTGGAAGAAGGCCTCGGGCCGTTCGACCTGATTTTTATCGATGCCGATAAGGCGAATATTCCGGCGTACCTGGAGTGGTCGCTGAAACTGTCGCGGCCTGGGAGCGTGATCGTTGTCGATAACATTATTCGCGACGGCGCGGTGATTGAGCCGGACAACAAAGATCCGCACATTCAAGGAGTGCGAAAGTTCAATGCGATGCTGGCGAAGGAAAAACGGGTTAGCGCGACAGAAATTCAGACAGTCGGCGAAAAAGGGTACGACGGATTTGCGCTTTTGGTAGTGAATTGAGAGCCGAAGGCGCTGGAAAGAGTGCGGAATGACTCTCGTTGAGTTAGAAGATAAACTGCCAACGGATTTCATGATGCGAAAGTGCATTCTTTGGAATTGGACTACGAAGCAGGAACTGCCAAGTTTCGCTTATCTCACTGATGGATTACCGGAAGACCCACCATCCACCAGGAATGCGTACCAACGTGAGACTCTCCATTTAACTGGATTCTGCTTCTGTTCGATCGAACCACCGGACCTGAACTATAGATTTCTTCTGAGGGGAAACCCATAAGTGCGGACGGCTGCCCCGAGGGATTGGAAAAAGTTTCGACGTTTCACGAATTGCAAAAAGTGCTACCCACTGGCGCTTGGATTTATCGTTTCTTTCTCCATGACTCGAATTCTTTTCTCCACATTGCCGCTCGAAATGCAACATTAGAATGGAAAGGCACTCCACCTAAGGGTTCGTCCTAATAAATGTTTCAGCTCGCTATTTCCTCTGCTCAATGAGAATCGGCAGCGAAGGAATCGTTCAGTCCGGTGAAAACGGCATCGTAGTGACCACTTTCGGCGGCGAAGCGGAGGCGCTTCACATTTTCCACGCAGATTTCGCGGACGTCGGGTTGTGACTTCAGAATCGACATGACTTCGTCAATGAATTTGTCCAGCGGCATGGCGCGCGGATCGTTCCTTCCGTTCAATAAATCGGTGGCAACGTAAGGCGGGATGAGTTCCACTACATCAATGTGTGTGGCTTTGAAGCTGATAACGAAGAGATTGCGTGTAGGAATGGATGGCGGCTTTCGTGGCGCAATAGGTGGCGGTTAAGTGCAGGGGAACGAAAGCGAGTCCCGAAGAGACATTCATGATGGTGGCGATGCGACTGCTTCTGCAGATGAGGTAACAGCGCGGCCGTCAAACGGATCGGGACCGAGGAGATTGGTAGTGACAATGGATTCTGCGTCGGCCAGATCGGCCTGCTGGGCCGCCAGATTTTCCACCCGCATGATGCCCGCGTTGTTGATGAGGACGTTCAGCGCCGGATAATCTTTAGTGAGTTGCGAGGCGAACGCGCGAATCCCGGCAGCGTTATCGATGTCGAGCGTGACGGACTTGATGCCCGGATTCGCGGCGGTGGTTTCGTCGAGAGCTTTCTTGCGGCGTCCCGCGATGATGACTTGATTGCCGAGTTTGTGAAATTCGACGGCGAGTCCGCGGCCAATGCCGGAACCCCCGCCCGTGACGAGAATCGTGTTTCCGGTGAGTTTCATATTGGCTATCTTATCATTGTACGTAATTTCGAGGAGTCTCCATATCATGAAATCTTCCCAAATCCATTATCCGGCAAACTATTGTTTAAGAAGAAAGAGCGAGTGACGCTTCAAGTTTCTTGGCTAGCTAAAGTGTAAAGCGCGGCAGATTTGAGGCAGCGAATTGGCGAGATGCTACATGCAGAAGAAAAAAGATCGCGTCGATACTGTCGATCAAGGCACGAGCTGGCTTGATTCCGGAGTCTGACGACGTCACAGACGAAATAAGGGCAAGGATGAAACGCATTTCGCGCGCTGTGAAGGCATACAGTAGGGCTACAAAGAGTACATCAGAAGGCCAAGCGATCGCACAAATTCTCTCCGACCTGCGATGTTTCTGTGATTGCAGAGGCCTCGCGTTTGCGGAAATCGAACAGGACGCAAGTACCCTCTATCTCAAGAATCAGAGGACCTTCCATTACAGATTTGGGTACCTTTGCTCTGGCCGACTTTCTTGACCCTGTTGGCGGGCGGCAAGTACACTTATAGATTCGGAAAGCTGCCCGGTAACGGACAACCGGCTTAACGAAGACGAACCCACGGCCATCAAAGCAAGGGTAGTGCTCGTGCGGCGAAGAGCTGCGAGAGAGGCTTGCCGTAAATGGCTGGAAACGATGCAGATTCGGGTTGACCGGCCCCGGCATGGAACGCGGGACCGGCCATTACAGAGCGCGCGGGAAGTTCGTCGGCCGTAACTGGAACTAAGGAGAATAGTTTTGCCAAAGCGTACATTTCAACCGCGGAAGCGCCGCCGCGCCAAGACCCACGGATTCCGTTCGCGCATGAAAACGAAGGGTGGCCGCAAAGTGCTTGCGGCGCGCCGCAAGAAGGGCCGTCATAAGCTCACGCCTTAATCGTGAAGAAAATTCGCTGGAGAAGAATCCGGCGAAAGACGGGCAGAAGTTTCCGCGCGAGGCGCGGCTGGTGCGGCGCAGCGAGTATGATGCGGTCTATCGCACCGGAAAACGCCGGTCGAGTTCGCACTTCACCATTTTCGTAAGAGCCAATGAGCTGCCGCTGAGCCGCTTCGGATTCAGCATTAAAAAAGCATTGGGAGGCGCGGTGGTGCGTAACCGCATACGCCGCCGATTGCGCGAGATGGTGCGCTGCCACCGGCAGGAGATACCCGCAGGATGGGACTTCGTGATGCATCCAAAGAGTTCGGTGGCCAAGGCGCCCCTGGCGCTGCTGACCGCGGACCTGCTGCGGCTGGTGAAGAATCCGTGAGTTCCCTCACAAATCATTTAGAGCCCTCGTCGCAAAATAAAAAGAGCGCGGGAGTGCGCGCTGCGCTGTTTGCACTGAGCTTTTACAAATCGTATCTGTCGATGCTGTTTGCGGGAAGCTGCCGGTTTGAACCGACCTGCTCGCAATATATGTATCAGGCGATTGAGCGGTTTGGGGTGTGGCGCGGAATGTGGCTGGGAACCAAACGATTGCTGCGCTGCCAGCCGTTATCGAGGAAATTTGGATTTGATCCAGTACCGGAGAAATGGGAAGCGATGCACACGAATTGCGCAACTACTGCTGACCGACACGAGGCACGCTCTTGAGTAATTCACCAATGACTCCCCTGCCGCCGAGCGGTGGGAAAAAAGATAAGTTCACGCCAGAGATGCGCATTTTGGTGGCGTCGCTGCTGTCGATGATCGTGTTTTTGGGATGGACGAAATATTTTGGGCCGAAGCCACCGGCAAATCTTCCGCAAGCGAACAAGCCCGCAGCCAGTGCAACAACGACTCCGGGAACACCGACTACACCAGCGCCTGCCGCGGCTTCTGGATCGACGGCTACTGCCGCAGCGGCAACAACAGCTCCCGCCACTTCGGTTCCGGTGACGGCGGATTCGCAAGAGCGGAACTTGGTCGTAGAAAACGCGCTCTACCGCGTGGAATTTTCGAATCGTGGCGCGGTGGTGAAGAGCTGGCAACTGAAAAAGTATAAAGATGATGCGAAGCCACAGCGCACGTTGGATCTGGTGCATCCACACTCGGCGGAGATGACCGGTGGCTGGCCGTTTTCGATGGTGATGGACGATCCGCAATTGGAGAAAGCCGCGAATACGGGGCTGTATAAGATTTCCAGCGATAGCGCCTCTCTGGAAGCGCCAGCGGATGTGAAGTTCACGTGGAGCGACGGCCACCTGGAAGTGACCAAGACATTCCACTTCGACCATTCCTATGTGGTGAATGTGGAGACGACATCAACCTACAACGGGGCGCGGGTGCTGGCGGGATTAGCGTGGCGCGGAGGCTTCGGCGACTTGACGGTGCTGAATCCAGCGCCGATTACAACGATCAATACGTTCTACAGCGAAAACGGGAAGCTGACCACGGTTGGATACAAGAAGCTGGATAGCCCGGAAAAGTGGGGCAATGTCTGGCAAGGTGGAAAGACGTTTACGGGTATCGAGGATCGGTATTTTTCGGTGACGTTCCTGCCGCCGACGGATTCCCTTTCGACGACACAGGAAACACGCTACTGGAAGGTATGGGATACCACGACAGTGGACGGCAAGGTGGAATCGGAGGCCGTGCCGGAGATGGCTGCGGCAACTTCGTCGCAACCGATGCGCATGCGCGTGTTTGTTGGGCCGAAGGATTACGATTTGCTGAAGAAGATGAATCCGCCGCTGCATTCACTGGTGAATTTCGGGATGCTGGAATTCATCGCGGACCCGATCTTCCACGGATTGAAATGGCTGCACGAATACATCCCGAACTGGGGATGGGCGATTGTGGTGCTGACGCTGATCATCAACATGCTGCTGTTCCCGCTGCGAATTACCGGCTACAAATCGACGATGAAAATGCAGCGCGTGGCTCCCGAGATCAAGCAGATCCAGGAAAAATACAAGAAATATAAGATGAACGACCCGCGCAAGGCCGACATGAACAAAGAAGTGATGGCCATTTATTCGCGCGAAGGAGTAAATCCGGTAGGCGGCTGCATTCCGCAATTGTTGCAGATGCCGATCTGGTTCGCGTTGTGGAGGGCTTTGCAAGGCACGATCGAATTGCGCCACGCGCCATGGTTTGGCTGGATTACCGATCTTTCGGCGAAGGATCCTTATTATATATTGCCGGTGTTGATGGGCGTATCGATGTATTTGACGTCGAAGATGACACCGATGCCGAGCACGGATCCGCAACAGGCGCAGATGATGAAGTTCATGCCGATCGGCATGGCGGGAATGTTCATGATTATCCCGTACCCCAGCGGCCTGGCAGTGTATATTCTAACCAGCGGTCTGGTGAACGTTCTGCAGCAGTGGTACTTGAACCGAACTCATCCGCTCCCCGCCCCAGCCAAGATCGTAAAAGCAAAGAAGTAGGTTCAGTGTGAAGCTAGCCAGTGCTCAGGGCTGGTATCTGCTTCGGTGGAATAACTATGAAGAAAGAACTGATCCACGAGGGAAAGCTTGACCGAGTCGAAGCGGCGGGAGCGTTGCGCGAATTCCTGGATGGAATCGTGCGAGCGGGCGGATTTGAGTTGCACGTGAAGGTGCACGCCGTAGAGGGTTCGACAGGCGGCATTGAACAGGGGCAAGCGGAAGTGCTGGCAGACCTGGACGGCAAAGACAAAGAGATCTTGCTGGCGCGCAATGGCGAAGTGTTGAAGGCGCTGGAACATCTGGCGTTTCGCGCTTTGGGGCTGGAGCCGGCTTTCCACGACAAGATCCATCTGGATTGCGGCGGTTACCGGGCGATGCGATTTGAAGAATTAAAGATGACGGCGAAAGTGGCCGCGGAGCGGGTGCAGGCGTCAAAGCAGCCGTTCCAGTTAAACCCGATGTCATCGCGAGAGCGGCGGATCGTGCATTTGGCGTTGAAGGATATGCCGGGAGTGCGAACGGAAAGTATTGGGGTGGGCGAAGAGCGGCAAGTGGTGATCCACGCGGTGAAGGACGAGAGCACGCCTAAGCGGTAAATTCATTTAAGTAGAACAATAGAAAAGGCAGTGGAGGCTGCGGAAGTAAATGCGGTCGGGGGAATGGTGTGTGTTGGTAACGGAGAAAACAGACATAACGCAGAGGCGCAGAGGGCGCTGAGAAAAAGACGCACTCTCAAACGGGGAGAGTGCTGCACATTGGTTTGAGTTTATGAGAAATCGAAATTCGCTTATCAATTTCGAATGGGTTGGTGCATTAGGGCTTGACCCAGCCTTGCGATAGGACTGTGCCATCGGGGGAGAAGCGGACACGGTAAGTGAAGGAGGCCGGACGGTCGCGGCGAATCTGAGGAAAGCGCAGATCAGAAAACTCCACGACAGCATCACTGCCTTCTGGATGGAAACGGGTAACGGGAAACCGCGCAAACCAGAGGACCTTTTGGACTTCAGGCAGGTTGCGCGCCTGGTCGATGAAGTGACTCGAAGGTGCGTCTGGATAGTATTTATGCTGAAGGGCTTCAGGAGCGGGATCGGATTGGGCGGAGTTCGAAACTCCTTGCGAGAATAGCTCGTCACTTAAATCCAAACGAATTTCATAAACGCCGCGAGGAGCGAGAACCAGGCCGTCCCAACGCCAGAGAGAAGGAGGAAGCGGGAGCGCGCCCAGTGACTGGACTTCAATATTCTCGCGTTTGGCAAAATCGATGGTGCGCTGAAGAGCGACGTGATGCGCAAACGTAGCAGCAAGCAGGTACAGAACGGCTAGAACGAGACCGGCGCGATTCCAAGCGACGTATGGAATGCGGGCACCCCACCCGAGTATGGAAGGCACGAGAAAAAGGACGGCGAAAAGAACTGTGGCGGCGAATATGGCGGCGTCAGATATCGGCGCGCCGACAATTTGCGCAATTTTGGCGATGAGGAATGGCGCGGGAACAAAAATCATGCACATGGTGAAAGCGCGGCGACGAATATGGTCCAGATCTTCAAATGTCCAGGCCAGCAATTGAGGAATGAGCAGGATGGCGGTGAAAGTGAAATCGACGATGAAGAGAATGTCCCAAGCAGGACGCGACCATTGCAGGGGCGACCAGATCATCGTGCCGAAGGTGGTGACCAGATCGAGGAAAATATGGCTGAGGATACCAACGGCCCAGATTCCGCAGAGCGCGAGGAATGAAGGAGCCGGCCATTTTCGCCAGCGAGCCAGAAGGAAAGTGAGCGCGGCAAGAAGAATCGTCCAGATCGGCAAACAGATGAGAGAGTGCGTGATGCTGCGGTGCCACGTCAGCATGAGCAATTCGTTTTTGGAAAACCAGTCGCGGAATACGTCGGAGTCTGGGAAGACGGCACCGAGAACGAGCGACCAGGTGATGATGCGCCGCCTGGTCATAGAGGTGGGAGGAAAGAGATCGTCGCCGTGGAAAGCGGCTTTAGCGATGAGAGCACCGGCGATGCCGTGAGTGATGGTGTCCATGGTTCCCCGGAAATATGAAGTTAGATCACAAAAATAAGTGGAGAAGTTTTGGGAACCACGCGGCCGATTTGGGCCGCGATGATGTCATGACTCTTGAGGCGTAGTATTGCTTTTTCGGCAAAATTTGGCGCGATGGCAACGAGGAGACCCCCGGCAGTTTGCGGATCGAAGAAAAGAGCGCGAAGTTCAGAGGGGACGTTATCGGCAAAAGTAACGCAATCACCAATGAAATCGCGGTTGTTGTTGAGGCCGCCGGGAATCATGCCGTCGCGGACGGCTTGGATGGCTCCTGGAAGAATCGGGACGCTGTCATGAGAAATTTCAAATGAGACGGGCGGAATTCCGTTGGCGGGATCACCGAGAGCCATTTCACGGGCGTGTCCGAGAAGGCTGAAACCGGTAACGTCGGTGACTGCGTGAATACATTCCGTGCTGGTTTCGAGTTCAATTGCACGCAAGGCATGGGCGGCATCGCGGTTCAGCTTGGTCATCGAGGCGATGGCTGCGTCAAGAGCGACCTTTTCGATGCGATTATTTTTCGTGGCGGTGGAAAGCACGCCGGTGCCAATGGATTTAGTAAAGAGAAGAATGTCATTTGTGCGCGCGCCGACATTTCGCCAAATTTGTTTAGGATTGATCACGCCGGTCACGGCATAACCAAATAAAATGTCGTCGTTGCGAATGGAATGGCCGCCGATGACACTACATTGCGCCTCATTCATTTTGTCGAGACCGCCGCGAACAATTTCCTTGAGGATGGCGGGATCGCCTTTGGGGGGAAAACCGACAAGCGAGAGCGAAGAAATGGGACGACCGCCCATGGCATAGATGTCGCTGAGCGCATTGGTTGCGGCAATCTGGCCAAACGTGAAAGGGTCGTCAGCGATGGGAGTAAAAAAATCGACAGTTTGAACGATGGCCAAATTTTCTTCGAGTTTGTAAACACCGGCATCGTCATTGGTGCTGAAGCCGACCAAGACGTTGGGATCCGTTTGCGGTGGCAAGTCGCGCAAAATGGAATCGAGAATGCCAGGACTGAGCTTGGCGGCGCATCCTGCGGCTTTGACCATGGCGGTGAGTTTTACGGGCTCAGTCAAATCACACCTCACTGTTACGTAAAATGATTATAGCCATGAGCCGCGAATCCTGCTCGCAGTGATGGAACACATGGCCATCGGGACATCTTGCGCCGCGTGGCGTGATAATGTTCTCATCACAAATGTCCTGGGACTTCTGGTTGATCTTCGCGTTTTTGGGAATCGTCATTCCGTGGCGGGGCCGTGTGCGACTTCGGCGCCTGCTGGCTTTGGACAAAGTAGACAGCAAAGAAAAAATAGTTTTGTACGCAACGACGATTGGCTTTCAGTGGATTTTCACGCTGATCGTGGCTTGGCGGGCCGTGGCACGGGGATTAACTCCAGCGGAGTTGGGAGTATCCAGTGCAGGCTCCTATCGATTGTTACTGCCGAGTTTGATCGGGGCAGTGGTTATCGGTGGATTGCATTGGTTTAATTTGCGCCGTGTAGTGCAAATGGAGGGAGCGGCACCGGAACTAGTGCGATCGATTGCGCGCAAGATATTGCCGAACGCCACGGTGGAGTTTCTTCCCTATTTCGCCTTGGCAGTGACAGCGGGAATTTGCGAAGAATTTCTATATCGTGGATTTGCAATGGCGGCACTGTCAAAAGTCGGCCTGCCGACATGGCTGGTGGTGTTGCTCACATCTTTGTTATTCGGGTTGGCGCATACTTACCAAGGAAAGAGCGGAGTGCTGGGAACCGCGTTGCTAGGCCTGGTATTTGGCGGATTCCGCGTGGTTTACGGCAGCCTGGTTCCCGTAAGTGTGTGGCACGCAACGGTGGATTTAGTGGCGGGAGTGGCAGGCAGCAGGTACCTGCTTAAGGGCAGTGAGTGTGAGCAAACGCAAGCAAATCAGGGGATTACGGGATAGTTACCATTATGCCAACAAAAGTTGAAAAGCCACTTTCCGCAGAGACAATTCAGCAGTCCCTACGGTCATTTGGCGTGACTGTCAATGAACAACAAGTTGTTTATATTCAACAATATATAAGGATTTTGCTGCAGTGGAATGAGAAGCTGAATTTGACCGCCATCCGGGATCCACTGGAGATACTAATTCGTCATTTCTGCGAATCGATGTTTGGTGCGGTGTCGGTGCCGGTAGAAGTTGGTCGGCTGGCCGACATTGGCAGCGGAGCAGGGTTTCCCGGGATCCCGTTAAACATTTTGCGCCCCGAATTGGAACTGTTCCTAGTTGAATCAAACATCAAGAAGGGGACGTTTCTTGCCGAAGTGGTTCGTGATCTTGAACTTAAGAACGCACGAGTACTGATCAACCGGTATGAAGAGCTGGGAGAGGAATTGGCGCCGCTGGACTATGTGTGCTCCAGAGCGGTGGGAGAGTTCGGACCGTTCCTGGAATGGGCGGGGTCTGACAGAGTGTCGGCGGGAAAAGTGATCCTGTGGATTGGGGGCCGGGACTTGGACGAAGCGAGGAAGGCCAATCAGTGGGAATGGCAGGAACCGATCGCAGTGCCGCAGTCTTTGCGAAGATATTTGCTGGTGGGGTCGAAAAAGGCAGCAGAAGTCGGCGCAACGACAACAAAATAAAAGACTTTTTGGATTTTTCTAGAGCATATCCAATCATAATTCATGAAAACGTGCGAATTCTCGAATAGACTGGCAGGATTTCCTCCTCTGCGCTGTTCCACGTGAAACATTCCTAGTTTAGTTATTTATTATGTGCAGGTTATAGCCGAGGTTTGTTCCACGTGGAACACGAAGGCCGAGGTTTGCTTGGTTTCGCCAAATGGATGAACTTGTTTCACGTGGAACGCAATTCACGAATTTAGTGCTGCAAGGTTTCACGGGGAACGATTTGGCAAGGATCGATGGTCGGCCTCTAGGAATGTGGCACCCTTTGTTCCACATGAAACAAGCTTGACTTGGGGTGGAAGGTCGTCGGGCGACCGAGTGCGGTTGTTCCACGTGGAACGATAAAGCCCTGCATTCGTTAAGGGCGTGAGGGCGTCACGAACTGCGCCCGTCTCGGAAGGAGGCCGCCTCATAAGTGTTCCACGTGGAACCTGATTCATCATAAAATTTGCAGCCAAGATGATTCTGGACACGTTCGAAAGTCGAGCAAGAGCATTCGAACGGGAATTTTCCTCGTTTCCAACAGGAAATCCGCTGTCCATTGTGGCGTTTCACGTGAAACAACTTGCGTCTACGAATTGGCTCTGCTATTTTCCGTGGGTTGGGAGAACGAGTTGGCACGGGTCATAGCAATTGCAAATCAAAAAGGTGGAGTTGGAAAGACCACCACTGCGGTGAATCTTGCGGCTTGTTTGGCCGCAGCAGAACAATCTACCTTATTGGTGGATTGCGATTCACAAGCGAACGCAACTGCAGCGATCGGCTTTGCGAAGGATCCTTCCCGCCGAACGGTGTATCACGCGCTGATTCTGAACGAGCCATTTGACAGAATTGTGCAGAAGTCGCAAGTAGAAGGCTTAGATGTCGTCCCCGCCGACAAAAACCTCGCTGGTGCAGCGGTAGAGTTGGTCCTGGCGGAAAATCGCGAATATAAACTGCAATCCTTCCTTAAACCGCTGCGCGATAAATATAAATTCATTGTGCTGGATTGCCCCCCTGCCTTGGATCTCCTTACCCTGAATGCTTTGGTCGCTGCAGACGCGGTCATTGTGCCTATCCAATGCGAATACCTGGCACTGGAAGGCGTGTCGGAATTACTGGACACATTGATGAGGATTCGTCGAACATTGAATCCCAGCCTGGAGATCGAAGGCATTGTGCTGACGATGTATGATGAGCGGCTGACATTATCACGGCAGGTCGCGACAGATTTGAGAAGCTTTTTTGGGGCGCAGGTATTTCAAAGCTTGATTCCGCGCAATGTCCGGTTGGCGGAAGCGCCGAGTTTTGGTAAGCCTATTATTTTCTATGATATACATAGTAAGGGCGCAGAGGGATACACTCAGTTAGCCCAGGAGGTAATCAGCAATGCCGAGAAACGCCTTGGGACGGGGGCTCGGAGCGCTCATTCGGGAGCCTGAGCCACAGGTTCCAGCTCCGACTACGAATTCTGGAAGCGTGCCAAGCTCTGGCGGAGCTGCGGCCGCAGTAGCGCCGGCACCCATTCAGGCGGCAGCTGCCGCGCCTGTTTATCACGGGCCGCAAGAAGTTGATATTGATTTGATCGAGCCCAGTCCGTATCAGCCACGAACGACATTTCGCGAAGAGGCATTGGATGAGTTAGCGCGATCGATTCAGGCGAGCGGAATCATCCAGCCACTGGTGTTGAGGCCGATTGGCAATCGCTTTCAATTGATTGCGGGTGAACGGCGGTGGCGTGCAGCACAGCGAGCGGGACTGAAAAAAGTCTCGTCGATCGTCAAGAATGTGCCGGACGAACTGGCGCTGGAAATGACGCTGGTGGAAAACATCCAGCGCGAAGATTTGAACGCCATGGAACAAGCCAGGGCGTTTGAGCGACTGATGGATGAATTTCAATTGACGCAGGAAGCGGTGGCGGAGCGGACAGGAAAAGACCGCGCGACAGTGGCGAACGCGATTCGATTGCTGAAGCTGGAATCGACAATTCAAGAGTGGATCGAAGAGGGAAAACTGACCGCAGGACATGGGCGGGCGTTGCTAGCAGTGGCGGAATCGCAGCTACGGATGCGCTACGCACAACGTGCAGCACGCGGAGGGCTGACGGTGCGGCAAATTGAGCGGCTGGCCTCACGGCGTTCGCGAAATGCCAAGAACGTGACCGAAGTGAATGTCGATCCGAACGTCAGGGAAGCGATCGAAGAATTGCAACGGCACCTGGGAACGAAAGTGTTGCTGCGACAGAAGACCAAGTTGCGGCCCGGCCAACTGGTGCTGGAGTATTACGACGACAAACAGTTGATGGGAATTTACGATCGACTGATGAAGTAGCAAGCCGCGAGAGCAAGAGAACTGGACCTTCGTTCAGGGCTTTCATTCGACAACTCGTGCAGCATCGTGCGTTGACTTCGGGCTGCCGAGAGTTAGAGTTGAACTGCAGTTACTGGGGGAATTTTCATGGCGTGGAAATGGCCGGGGTCGTCGCAGAATGGCAGCGGCGAAGAGTGGACAGGATTCATCGATCAGGGCGTGACCGTTGAGGGGACGCTGACGGTAACGGGAACTTTCCGCATTGACGGAAACATGAAGGGCAATATCATTTCGGAGCAGACGGTCATCCTGGGCGAAAACGCGAAAGTTGAAGGACAAATTGAGGGCAATCGGATCGTGATCGCGGGCCGATTCGACGGCGTAATTTTCGCGAAGGGCCGGGTAGAGATTCAGCCTAAAGGTGTAGTAACGGGCGAAGTCCATGCGCCATGCATGGTTGTGGATCCGGGCGGGATTTTTGATGGACGATGCCACATGCTGGCATCTTCGGACGCATCGGCGGGAGTGACGATACCTATACGAGCGGTGGGAAACGCCTCGTGACGCCTAACCGTTAAAACCATTTAAAGCAGTTAGCTTATTACCGTGCCCTCGTGACGGCAGCGGAGGCTTGTTCAGCGGCCTGTATGCCCGAACGGATGTTGGATTCCCACTCCGCGTGTGGCACGAAAGAAGAAGCGGCGGCATTGTAGAACTTCAGAGACTCTTCCGGCCGATTTAAATTCTTCAGACAAATGCGACCAGCCGAAAGCAAAGCAAGGAGGGACGACTTTTCGCCTGGGAAGGCCGCGGCCAGTCGCTCGTACTCTTCGACAGCACGATCGTAATGAGCCTGGTTCTCCTGCAGACGAATCAGTTCCAGCCACAGTGGAGCGGGCATTGAGTTACCGCCGGCATTGGAATATTCCTCGAAGGATTGCCAGGCACCTTCCTGATCGTGATTCTTCCATTGAAACTCACAAAGGCGAGCCATGGCACTGAAATAGGAGGGACGATCGTTGCGTCGCCATTGGACTTGTTGCAGAAGGTTAAGCGCTTCAAAAGTAGGGGGATTGGAGGCGAGATGTTTGTCGAGAAGGGTGGCGGCAGCATCAAGTTTTCCCTGCTCAATTAGTTCGTTGGCTTGAACGATGTCCGGAGAGGTGCTCCAACTGATCTTCGATTCGATAGCAGCATTGGCCTTCTTCTCCAGGCCCGAACGCTGAATGCCAAATGCGGCAGCCATACCGAAAAGAAATCCGCCGACGTGAGCCCAGTGGGCCACGGGCGAGGCTGGACCCAGAGCAGCTCCATAGAAAAACTCAAGAATGAGCCAGAGGGGAAGCAGCCAGTAGGCGGGGGCGAAAAATTTGTAGCGAAAATAGAAGGCGAAGAGTGCCATTTCAATTTTAAGTTTGGGGAAGCGTACAAGAAAGGCGCCCATCAAACCGGCAACGGCACCAGAAGCTCCGATGAGCGGCATGAGGCTGCCCGGCGCACACCAGGCATAAAACTGGAGCGCTGCGGCGCCAGCAACCAGGTAGAAGAGGGGGTAGATGATACGGCCCCAAGTATCTTCAAGAATAAATCCCGCCAGCCAGAGGAACCAAAGATTACCGATGAGATGGAGCCAGCCGCCATGAAGAAAATTGGCAGAGATGTAGGCGAGAGCGTGCGGGTGAGCGGGAATAAAGGCGTAGTGTTCGAGAATAGATCGGCGCTGCTCGGTGGCGAACTCGGCGCACAGCGTGTCCATCTCGGACTGCAATTTCTGGGGATCGTCAACGTGACGGAGTTGTGAATCCCACGCGTCTTGAACAGGGCGATTCGTGGAGTTGAGACTTTCCCAACTGTCCCCGGCCGCTGCTTTCACCTTGTCTATGAATTCGCTGGCTTCGGGCGTTGTTTGGAGTTCGGGGTGAGCCGCGGAAAGCAGAATGAGATGAATGCGGGTAGGCGTTTGCTGGGCCATCTGCGCCTCGATGGTCCAATGAGTCGCCAGGAAAATTACGATGTTCAAGGCGATGATGGCGAAAGTGAAGTAAGGCCAACGACGACCACGCATTCTTTCGTGTCGCAACGGTATAAGCACGAGGCCCCCTTTGGGTACAGCGCGTGCCAGAAAGCGGAAAAGTGTTAACAGTAGAATAGAGCGCAGGAAGAAAGAAACGAGATGGCCCGAGGTACAGGTGCTACCAGTTAGTAAGATAGCAAGGGATTCATAGGGAGGCCGCAAAGGGGATGGTTTGACATGGATGAAGGAGCACAATATCGTTCGAATGGGGAGAGACGAGGCCAAGAAATGAAGATTCTGGTGATTGGTGGTGGAGGGCGCGAGCACGCGCTGGTGTGGAAGCTTGGACAGAGCGCAGGGGTAGAGAAGATTTGGTGCGCGCCAGGGAATGGGGGCATCGCGGCAGAGGCGGAGTGCGTGAATGTCGATGCTGGGAATGTAGCGGCGATTGTGGAATTGGCGGGGAAATTGGGCCCGGACTTAACGGTAGTGGGGCCGGAGCTGCCGCTGGTGAATGGACTGGTGGATGCGTTCGAAGCCCGAAAGTGGGCGGTTGTAGGGCCGACGAAACAGGCAGCACAACTGGAAGGAAGCAAGATCTTCACGAAGGAGTTCCTGCAGCGGCATGGGATTCCGACTGCGGCGATGTATGGAGCGTACGATTCGCCGGGTGACGCGTATGGAGCGTTGTGTGCGGTGGATTGGCCGGTGGTAATGAAGGCCGACGGGTTGTGCGCAGGAAAGGGAGTGCTGCTGGCGGGTAATCCTGACGAGGCGACAGATTTCATTGAACGGGTGATGGAGAAGAACGAGCTGGGCGAGGGCGGCAAACGCGTGATGCTGGAAGAGACGCTGGAGGGCGACGAGTTGTCGTTCATTCTGCTGACGGATGGAGAGCGGTACGCAACGCTGGTGCCGACGCGGGATCACAAACGGGCTTTCGATAACAATGAAGGGCCGAACACGGGAGGGATGGGGGCGTACTCATCGGATGAGTTGCTGCCTGCGAGTCTGCGAGAAACGATCACGACGACGATTGTAGAGCCGACACTGAAGTGGTTTGGCGAAAGACGGGATTCGTTATAAGGGATTCCTGTATGTGGGATTGATGCTGACGAAGAGCGGGCCAAAAGTGCTGGAGTTCAACTGCCGGCTGGGAGATCCCGAAACGCAAGCGATCGCGGCACGGATGGATTTTGATCTGGCGGAAGTGCTGGCAGAAGTGGCTGCGGGAAAATTGGATCCAGAGAAACTGAAGTGGAAGAGTGGGGCAAGCGCGTGCGTGGTGTTGGCGTCTGGCGGATATCCGGGCAAGTTTGAGAGTGGGAAAGTGATTCATGGATTGCAGGAAGCGGAACAGGTACCGGATGTAAAGGTGCTGCACGCGGGGACGAAGCGCACAGGCGGTGAGATCGTTACTTCAGGTGGACGCGTTCTGGGCGTAACCGCAACGGGAAATTCTCTGGAGGATGCACTGAGCAAAGCGTACCAAGCGGCGGGGAAGATTAAATTTGAGGGAATGCACTACCGGCGGGATATTGGGCGGCATCAGGAACAGGGCAAGGCCGCAGGAGAAGCGACCCGTGGGTAAAGTACTGCATTTATTCCGGGCACCGAAGCGGCGAGCGGTGATGGAGGAATTGCCAACGGTTCGGATGATTGAGAATACGGGCTTGGAGGGTTGCGCTCACGCACGGCCGAATGGAAAGAGGCAAGTGCTGCTTGTGGATATTGAGACGCTGCGGGAGATGGATTTATCCCCGGGGATCATCCGCGAAAACATTACAACCGAGGGGCTGGACGTGAACGGATTGGCGTTGGGACAGAAGCTGAAAGTGGGAGAAGTGGAATTGGTGGTGAGCGTGGTGTGTGAGCCGTGCGAACAGATTGAGGCGCTGCGAACGGGATTGATGGACGCGATGGTGGGCAAGCGCGGGATGCTGTGTCGAGTGACCAGCGGGGGAACGGTAAAAGCAGGGGATGAGATTCGTCTGATTTGAGCTTTAGTCCAGCGCGGGCAATCTTTGGCGGATCGCTTCGGCAGGCAGTTTCTACACCGGTAAGAAATATACTTCAGCAAAATCAGGGATTGGGTTTGCGACGCAGCGTGGGGGCGTCGGCAGGGCGATCTTTGTCCTTGGTTTGCTGCTCTTTGGTTACAGGCTCAGCAGGGGGAACGATCCAATGAAAGCCTGAATCTTCGGCAAAGGTGGCTTGAAAAAAAGAAGCGTCGCCAGCGATGAGCGGTACAGCAGCACGCATAAAAGCTTCGGCATCTGGAGTAGCGGCCTTGTTGGCCTGACCGTGTTCAATTAAATCCATCACCTTGGCAAATTTGGGGTCGGAAGAGCGCAAGCGAGCGATGCGCGGATCGTTCTGCTGAATGAGACCAAGGAGCGGAACGTCCTGAGACTCGGCCGGGAAGCGCACCTCGACCAGAGTCTTCGGATCATGTTTTTCAGGGGGATAGAGCTGGGTGAACCGGGGGCGGAGAATATGGGTCTGCAGAAAATCAGCTTGGGCACCGGGCTGATTTTGCTCGAGGCGATAGTCAATCTGCCAAACTTCGGGGCCATAGCCATTGGGGGCGTAGCCAATGAGGATAATCTGCAAAAGAGGCTCATCAGGTTTCAGGTCAATCTGATGGTGAAGCTGGGAAACGAGAGGGCGAAGTTTCTCGAGGAAGATGACACCGATTTGTTCCAGGTCAACATCAGCCTCGCCGGCCCTCTGATAGTGCTGATTCGTAGCGGTGACGTTGGCGATATCGTGGTCGAGACGGACAGCGTAGGAAGACGCAAGAGACTGCCACTCCGAGGCACCGAAAAATATGGCGACGTGCCCGCGATCGATGTCCGCGACGCGAGGTGGGACAGAAGTGGCTTCGAGAGGATGGTTGATACCGGCAAAAAGGATGGCGTCGCGAGTGACATGAATGATGACGCGGCCGCCGGCGAGGTTGGCGACGATTTCGTCTTCCTGGGCGCAGGCCGAAGAGACGAGCGCGAGTAGAATGCCAATTAGAACGAACAGCGAACGCATCGAAGAAAGCCTCAGTTCCGAGCAGCCGGCTGGAAGTTGCAGACTAACATATTCTTGCGAGGGGCTGGGGCATGGCTAACGCAGGTTTCCGTGAGTGAGGAGTTCCGGTAAACTTAAGGATTAGGGAGTGAGAGGCAGAAGGGACTATGGGACTGAGGAAACTGAAGAGCATCAAGCACAATGGCAAGAGCGTGGAAGCGATACTGGAAGCGCACACGCGGTTCTTTGCTGGAAAAGATGGCGGTGAGCGTGCGAATCTGGAGGGGGCGGATTTGTCGAGAGCCGACTTATCGAAGTCCAATCTGGCCGGAGCGATTCTGCGGAACGCGAATCTGGAAGAGAGCGATTTGCGGGGAGCACGGCTGCCGGGAGCAGACCTGAGCGGAGCGCGAATGCGCAAAGCGGACCTGCGGAACACGGACATGACTGAGGCGGTGTTACCCGGAGCGGATTTGCGAGAGGCACAGGCGAGCGGAGTGGAGTTTTTCCGATGCGATCTTTCCAATACGAATTTTCAGAAAGCCTTGCTGCGAAACGCAAATTTCCGGAATGCGGTTGTGGATGGAGCAAAGTTCAACGGCGCGGACATGGGAATTACGATCCTGCGGGAAACGGATCTGAGCAAAGCGGATTTGTCGGGCGTGGATTTGAGCACCACACTGATGCCCAAAGGATACGCGGCGAAGTAGATTAACCATTGTTAACGAATGGCGCCGGGGAGATGGTGGCAAATCCCGGCAGCGCGTGCTAGCCTCTCGCCAAGTCGGGAAAAAGGAACCGTGGCAACAACCCTCACACAATTAGACCTGCCAGGAGTACGAGAGCGCGTGCTGGATGTGGTGCGTGGACTTCTGGAGGAGTTGGGCAGCCATGGGGCGGTAGCTGAGCTCAGCGTCACCTCGAATCTGGATCGCGATTTAGGACTGGGAAGCCTTGAGCGGGTGGAGTTACTGACGCGGCTGGAGCAGGCGTTTGCTATACGACTGCCGGACACCTTGTCCGCGGAAGCGAGTACGCCGGAAGAATTGATCCAGGCGATTCTGAAAGCGCCCGGAGCGGCCGTGAGCAGCGAGGAGGATCTGTCGGCGCTGCGCGATTCAGTGGCGGCACAAAAGCAGGAAAGCGGCGATTCGATCATCACAAAAGCGGAGACGCTGGTGGAAGCAATTCGTCACAGGGGGATTCATGATGCGACGCGTGCGCACCTGCTGATCACCGAAGACGACGAGCAGGGCGAGCATCATTTCACACTGACATTTGGGGATTTGTACACCGCGGGACAAAAGTGTGCGGAAGAATTGGCGCGGCATGGCGTGCCTGCCGGCGGACGTGTGTCGCTGATGCTGCCGACATCGCGGCAGTTTTTTATTTGCTATGCGGGAATCCTGCTGGCAGGAGCGGTGCCCGTGCCGATTTATCCGCCGTTTCGTGCAGATCGAATTGAAGAATATGCCGAGCGGCAATCGGCAATTCTGAATAATGCGGAAGTATGTCTACTGATTACGTTCCGGCGCGCGGAAGCGGTGGCAAAGCTATTGAAGCCGCGCGTGAAGTCGCTGGTCGAAGTGGTCGATGCCAGCAAATTGCTGGAAGCCGCGGAGAAAGCACCGCCACCTGCGCCCGGAGCGTTGCCCACGTTCGTCGGAGGGGGCCGAGTACGCAAAGGAAGTGATATCGCGCTGCTGCAATATACGTCAGGATCGACGGGAGATCCGAAGGGCGTGACACTGACGAATGCGAATCTGCTGGCAACGATGCGGGCGATCGGGCACACACTGAAAATGGGGCCGGGGGATGTGGGGATCAGCTGGCTGCCCCTGTATCACGACATGGGATTGATTGGGGCATGGTTGACACTGTTGCTGCATGGGGTGCCTCTGGTCGTGCTGTCGCCGCTGGCGTTTTTGACGCGGCCGGAGCGCTGGCTGCAGGCAATTTCCAAACACAAAGGAACGATCACCGCGGCGCCGAATTTTGCGTATGAACTCTGCGTGCGCAAAGTCTCAGAAAAAGCGATGGAAGGCGTGGACCTGAGTTCGATGAAAGCCGCATTGAATGGAGCGGAACCGGTGAATCCAGAAACTCTGGAACGGTTCTATCAGAGATTTGCGAAAAACGGATTTAAGCGCGAAGCGATGATGCCGGTCTACGGACTGGCGGAAGCTTCGCTGGCGGTGACGATGACTCCGGTAATGCGTGGGCCGTTGGTGGACCATGTGGAGCGGGAAACTTTCGCAACGCAGGGACGAGCGGTTAAGACGGAATCACGCGGGGACGAAACGATTTCGTTCGTATCGTCTGGCGTGGCGGTGGATAAGCACGAAGTAATGATCGTGGATGATGCCGGCCAGGAATGCCCCGAGCGCCAGGAAGGATTTTTGTGGTTTCGAGGGCCGTCGGCGACCAGCGGGTATTACAAGAATGCAGAAGCGACGGCGAAACTGTTTCCGCGCGGTGCGGCAAAAGCGGATGAAGAGTATGCCTGGGTGAATTCGGGCGATCGAGCGTATCGAGCGGACGGCGAGATTTACGTTACTGGACGCGTGAAGGACATCATCATCAAAGGCGGACGGAATTTGTATCCCCATGAAGTCGAGGAACTGGCGGCGCGCGCAGAAGGAATCCGGAAAGGCTGTGTGGTGGCGTTCGGGTTGAAAGACCTGGCCAACGGAACGGAAAAACTGGTGATCGTGGCGGAGTCGCGCGCGAACGACGCGGCCAGCCGGGCAGCGATTGCGGCAGCGATCAATGAGCAAGTTTCGCAGGGATTGGGATTGCCACCGGACAGAGTGGAATTGATTCCGCCAGGGAGCATACCGAAGACGTCGAGCGGGAAATTGCGTCGCGACGAAACGAAACAACTTTATGTAGCGGGGACACTTTCGGCGGCGAAGGCTCCGGCGTGGCTGCAGATCGCGCGACTGGGATTCAGCACATACGTGAAAGAGGGATTTCGAACGGTAATTGGCGCGGTTGGCAAAGGTATGGAGAGGGTTTACGGTGTGTACTTCATCGTAGTGTTCTTCCTGTGGATCGTGCCGTCGTGGCTGATCGTGCGGATGTACAAGGATCCGAAGGCCGCGGGGCGATTTACTTCGCGAGCGTTGCATGTGTTGTTTGCGCTGGCGGGGATACGCGTGAAGGTGGTAGGCAAAGAGTATATGAATACGCCCGGGGCGAAGGTGTACGCGTCGAATCACACAAGTTATTTCGACGTGCTGCCGCTGATGATGGGGTTGGGAGTGCCGTACCGGTTTGTGTCAAAGGGCGAAGTGAACCAGATGCCGTTTATCGGGACCTTTCTGAATAAGATGGGGCACCTGTCGTTTGACCGGCACAAAGCGAGTGCGCGACTGAAGCAAGTGGATCAGATCGAAGAGACTCTGCGCGAGGGCGAATCGGTATTTGTTTTCCCAGAGGGAACGTTCGTGCCGGAAGAGGGCGTGCGGCCATTTCAGTTGGGGGCGTATCGCGGAGCGGTGAGTACGGGTGCCCCGGTGATACCGATTTCGTTGAAGGGCACGCGGAGGTTTTTGCGCGACGGAACGTATTTACCGCGGCCGACTGTTGTGACGATTATTTTGTCGGAGCCAATTTATCCAGTCGCGGAGATTGCGGCGGGAGATGCGCGGCACCTGCCGGAGATTGTGCGGCTGAGAGATCTTTCGAGAGAAGTGATAGCGCGTAATGCGGGAGAGCCGCTGGTTTAGTCTGGTGCAAAAACAAATCTAGAAAAAACTTGAGAAAAATCCCCACCCTCAAAAGGCGAGAGTGGGGCACCCAAAACAATTGGGCGGCTTAAAGCCGCCCCTACCTAGTGATTCAGGGAATAGATGACGGTGATGTGCGTGTCGACCTCAACGGGGCGGCCATTGAGGATGGTAGGGCTGTATTGCCACTGGCGCACGGCGTCCATGGCGGATTGGTAAAAGAGCGGATCACCGGAAAGAACCTGGAGAGATTGAATGGAGCCGTCGGTGGCAATGACGGCTTGCAGCTCAACTCGAGTTTCGCGACGAAGTTGAATGCCCATGGAGGGATAGCGAGGTTCGACGCGACGAGTAAGACGGGCCGGGTCGATGTGGCCAATGGTAACGCGTGGAGGCTGCTTCGTATCGGGGCCGATTTGCTGACATCGGGAGGCGTTGGGAATGAGCGAGGCGGAACAATGCCGAAGAGAACACCATCAGTTAAGCCAGCTGGGCCATCGCCCAGGCCGGCGAAGTCTGTTGTGTCTTCGCGATTGGAGTCTCCTTCTCCGCTGATTCTGGGCCTGCTTGGATTTGCCGCAGAAGTGAAATATGGAAATGGATCTGACGAACGATGATCATTGCCTGCCGGCTTTCTGGGACCGGGATGATCTGAGCCGAGACGGTAGGGCGGGCGCTCGACAAAGATTTTTACCGGAAGACGTTCCCCCCTGCTCAGTAGCGGAAATATGACCAGGGCGGTGAGGGCAAATGATTGCAGGAGCACGGAAAGAAAAATCGCGCGGCGGCGAATTTTCCTGGCAGCGTGTTGCTGAACAAGGTCGCCTTCAACGAGACAACCATTCAAAAAAGCGGGAGAGCTTTCGGGCACACGAGTAGATTCAGGATTCATCACACACCTCTTTCGATTTCAACATTTGCCGGACAGACGAAAATTATCCGCGCCGGCCTCCTGTGGTTGCTATCAGGAGACCAGCGCGGCTCTCGCAGGGATGTGAGGTTCGCGCGTCCTCATGGAATCTTTGACACCGAGGGTGGAGACAAGTTCCCGGGAAAGATTTAATGGCAGTTGGGGTAAGGCGCTTGCGGCTGGAAGAAAGTCAAAAAATGGAAAGCTAAACCTTATGAAAAATCCCCACCCTCAAAAGGCGAGAGTGGGGCACCCTAAACCGCTTAAATCGAAGACAGCGTTAGACGGAGGCCATTCGAAGGATTTGAAGAGTAGGAAAGTTACGACAGGGTAAGGAGTTAAAGAGAATGCATCTTGAAAGGCAGAATAAAGCATCGAAGTTTGAGGACGTGGATCCAAGGAGGAGAATCCCATGGAGAGGCAAGTACCGGAAGTTCTCGGGATACGCCGAACGGGCTGGGCTGCTCTGGACCGCGATCCGCAGGAAGACATGATTGAGTTTCACTGTCCTCATTGCGGGGCGGAGGGCCAGAAGAAGGCGCGGCGCGAGCGGTCGGAGTATCACTTTACGGATGGATTTATGCAGGACCTACAAGGGGAAGGATTGCAGTGCCATTATTGCCGTAAGTCATTGCGGGTATCGCCGGTAGTGTTGTTGCACGATCAAGAAGAAAAGCGGCGATTCGAGGCGATGGTAGCAGAGGAAACAGAAGAGGCAGTAGTAGCGCAATAATCTGAAGCAGAAAATTCATTCGGAATAAAGAAGGGGCACTCTACGCAGTGCCCCTTTTTAGTTGCATCGAATTTTTTTGAAGATGTTGGTTAATTTAATAACGACGGCAACGTTCCGCGGCGATGCGGCGTTCATAGGCCCAGTGACGGGCGTCGCGGCTATAAGGGCCAAAGCGTTCGACGGCCTGATGATAACGCCACTCGGCATAGGTGACGCGGCGATGGCAATTGTCCCAATCCCTGGCGCTGGCTCCGGGAGCTCCTGCGAGCAGGAGGAAACCGCCGAGAGCGAGAGTAGCTAAAATGGCTTTTCCAAACATAGAGCGAAAGATGGATTTCATAATGGCCTCCAGGAGCGTCACCCGGACTGGAAAGGGTCGCTGTCCTTAGAAGATCAAACACGGGAAGGGTGGGAAGGTTGCGGGGAGTTGGAATCGGTATCAGGGTTGCGATGTGAAATTATAGAAAAAAAGAATAACCCAAGAAAAAGCCCCACCCTCGGAAAGCGAGAGTGGGGCACCCTATAGGACCTACCGGAACTGATTAGTGATTGTCGCGATCGTGGTCGTGATCGTGATCGTCCCAATCGTGTTCGGTGTGCCACTTGTGGTCGTCCTCGCTCCACCAGCGATGATTGTGCTCCCAGCAGTAACTGCGCGCTTCATTGAGTTCGGCGCGATACTTGGCGGCTTCGGGGCTGTCCCAGCCATGATGAGCTGCAGCCTCATGCAGTTTGTGGTCGGCATGGGCGATGCGCTTCTGGCAATCGTCATCCGCGCGTAGAGGTGTGGAAGCCGCGAAGAGAAGCGAAATGGCTAAGACCGAAGCGGCAATCGTTCCACGTAATACTGACGAGCTAAGAATCCTGTTCATTGACTCTCCTTTATTGAAATTCATCCGGAAGAGCTGGCCGAAGATGATGGTGAAAGAAGAAGCAAAAAACGACCATAGGGAAGAAACCCGAGTGAAGCGGGAAAAAACCTACAGAAGAATCAGCATAAAACAATGAAAAATAGTTCGAGCGTGAACCCGCCTAGTTAATTCCAGATCAATAGGCTTGCAGGAAGGGATCGACCTGCATGTGATATTTCTCTAAGCCGGCGCGGATTTTGTCAAAGGCTTCGTCGACAGTATCGGCATACTGCAGTTGATCGAAATCGGATTGGCTGATGGTGCCCCAACGAAGCATGCCCTTCAGGTTGAGCACTTCGTTCCAATATTTTCGCCCATAGATCAAAATTTGCGTATTTTGCGGCATTTTCTGCGTTTGGGAGAGCGTCATCATCTCCCAGAGCTCGTCCATGGTGCCGAAGCCGCCGGGAAACACAATAAGTGCTTTGGCGATTTGCGCGAACCACAATTTGCGCATGAAAAAGTAATGGAAATTGAAACTGAGTTCGGGACTGATATAGGGATTGGAGAATTGCTCGTGGGGCAATTCGATAGAAAGGCCGATGGACTTGCCTCCGGCCTCATAGGCGCCGCGGTTGGCGGCTTCCATGATCCCCGGGCCGCCCCCAGAACAAATGACAAAACGGCGCGGACGAGGACCGAGAGACAAAGACCAGGTTGTGAGGCGATGGGAAAGGTCGCGGGCCTGCTCGTAGTAACAGGACATTTCCAAAGAGCTTCTGGACTCACGGAGGGCGAGGCGATGAAGTTTCAGGCTGGCGGCGCTCATGCGGCCGGTTTTGATTTTCTTCAGGTGATTGTGCCGAGCCTCGGCTTGTTCGCGAGAAGCGATGCGCGCAGAGCCAAACATGACGATGGTGTCGCCAATGCCCTCTTTCTTCAGTTGAGCGAGAGGATAGATGTATTCCGCGAGGATGCGGATGGGGCGCGCCGGGGTGCTTTGCATAAAGGTGGGATCTTCGTGGGGAGCTTTCGGGGCGTGCTGGGGCTTGAGACGTTTTCCGTTCGGCATGGGACTTTCTCCAGATAGAGCGAGCTATGATTGTAGGCAGGGGGGAAAGGGCTTCGGCAACGTCTTTGGGATGGATTGCGTCGAATGAAGTACAGCGGAAAAAGAGATTGCCGACCTGCGAATGAAAAACTCACTCCACAGAAAAATGGTCATGAGCATATTCGGGCTAATGCTGGCGTGTGCCGCGAATGGACAGGCGCCGGAAGGGCCGATCGAACCGCAGCCGGGAGTGGCAATACAGAAAGGGCCACCTCCATCGACAATTAAATTGCAGAGCGTGCTGGTGGATACGCCGGTTACCGTGCGGAATGCCAGCGGCGAGATGGTCCACAACCTTGAAGTGACCGATTTTCACGTTACCGACAATGGAGTGGTGCAGAAAATCACACATTTTGATTTGGGGAGCGAGCCACTTTCGATTGTGGTCGTGGTAGAAACCAGTTCGCGAATTTCGCCGGTGCTGCCAGAGATACGGAGAGTGGGAACTCTCCTGACGCAGACGGTGATGGGACCGAGTGGTGAAGGGGCCATCGTGGTGTTCAACGATTCGGTGGAAAAGTTGCAGGACTTCACGATGGACACGGACGCGATCGAGACGAAGATATCGCGATTGCAGGAAGGGACGTCGGGCGCGCGTTTGTACGACGCAATGAAAATGGGCGTGGAGATGCTAAGTGGGCGTCCGGGCGCGACGACGACAAAGCCCGCCAGGCGGCGCGTGATGCTGGTGCTGGCGGAAGCAGGCGACAAAGAGAGCGAAGCCACACTGGGAGAAGTGTTGCGGCAAGCGCAACTGGAAAACGTGACGATTTATAGTGTGGGGATTTCGTCCACGCGGGCAGCTTTGGCAAAGAAGCCGGAGTACCATCGTCCACTTCAGCCAACGCCCGAAGGCACATTTGGCTCGCCGCCGGCACCTGGGACGGTGCAGACGCCAACGACGGAGGACAATCGGTATGGGGGAATGGATTTAATGGCGTTGGCGGTGTGGGCGGTCATCCACGTAAAGGATCAAATTAAGGAAAATTCGCTGGAGATTGCGACGACGGCAACCGGCGGGGCGCACCTGGCGACGTGGAAGGATCAATCGATTGAAAAGGCGATTGATGAAGTCGGGGGAGAGCTGCATTCGCAATACATGCTGACGTATACGCCGGTGGGAACCGATGCGAGCGGATACCACGAGATAAAAGTGGATGTGGATCGGAAAGATCTGAAAGTGCGAGCGAGGCCAGGATATTATTTGGCGGGGCCGACGAGTTAAGTACGCTTGCGTCTCGTGTTGGTCTGGATCTTCAAATAAGCAGAGGGATTTCTCCACTCCGAAGCGGCATAATGCGCCGCTTCTCCGGTCGAAATGACAGTTTTTTGGGGCGGCCGACGGGCGCCAACTACGACTAAACTGCATGAAGTGAGGCTTGAGGGTAATTAAATTGCGGAGTTGGCATGGGCAACCCAGAAAAACAGTTCACATTACGATTGGCGGAGGAAGCGGACATTGCGGAACTCCGTGCATTGATTGATTTATCAGTGCGAGTGTTGCAGCGGGAAGATTATTCGGCGGAGCAGATTGAAGTGGCGCTGGGGACGGCGCTGGGAGTGGACACGCAGTTGATTGCCGATGGGACTTATTATGCCGCGGAAACCACGCTGAACTCAGGGGTGCGCAAGATCGTGGCTTGCGGCGGATGGAGCCGGCGAAAAACGCTGTATGGCAGCGATCATGGACCGTATCGAGAGAGTGCGTTGCTCGACCCGAGGATAGATGCTGCGAAAATTCGTGCATTTTTTGTGCATCCAGAATGGGTGCGGTTGGGTATCGCGACAAAGATTTTGGAGACTTGCGAGAAAGTCGCGATGGGGGAAGGATTTCGGCGATTTGAGATGGGAGCGACGCTGACGGGCGTGCCGATGTACTTGAAGCGCGGCTATGCGGTGATTGAGCGAATCGAGGTGCCGCTGCCGAAGGGTCTGACGCTTCCGGTGGTGAGGATGGGGAAGACGGTCACGAGGTAACTAACAGAAATGCGGGACGTGGGTTGGATGAGAGCGATGAGTTGCGATCCTTCGACTTCGGTCTGCAGAAGGCGCAGACCTCCGCTCAGGATGACAGATTTTCCTCCACTTATTGTTCGATGAAGGAGGGCTAGGCGATTTGCTGCCAGAAGGTGACGTCGCGGTTGGCAAGTAGGGAGTCTTTGCGGGCGTCCCAGCGAAGGAAGTGGGGTGTTTTGGTGTGGGCGGTGTGATGTGCGCGCGAAGCCCAGACTTCGTGGAGAAGAAACTGGCTTGGCTGATCGACCAGACGATGAAGGTCGTATTGCAGGCAGCCCTCTTCCTTGCGGGTGGGAGCGATGAGTGCGCGGATTTCCGCTTCGAGCAAGAGATGCTGGCCTTCCTTGGAACGCAATAACACAACTAGAGTGACAGCTTCCTTAGGAAGCTTGGGAATTTTGCGGGTGATGGACTTGCGCTTAGATGCTTTCTTCTTAGAGGGCTTCTTCAATTTTCGTTTGGCCATGTCGGCGGGATTCTATCGCACTTTGCGGGGGATGCAATGGATTATTCACGGGTTGAATTGAGACACGGAAAAAGGGCAATGCAGAGAAGCAGATGAGCGCAGAGATGGTGGAGAAGAAAGGCAAAACCCGCACCCTTAGAAGCGAAGGGTGCGGCACCCCGTCCGAGATTGGGAAAATCCCTCCCCCCACACACCATGAGTAGAGTAACCACGAGTAAGCCACTTCCCGCGAAGGCGCAAATGCGTCAGGTGCTATTTTGGCTGGAGGTCTTTGCGGCCTGCGTTCAGGCTATCAAAATTCAGGACGGTGTTAAGGACCAGGGAATAGGTGCTTTCGGTTTCGCCGCGATAGACGGGGTCGATGGAAAAGAGGATGACGTGTCCAGCGCCCCTGGGGACATCAAGCACAGCGGGATGCTGGGCTATCTCGTCGCCGTTTTCTACTAGCCCGGAGACCAGGAGATCCTTGGAGTCAGCGTAACGAAGGATGACGCGGGCGCGATCGGGTGGAGGAATGACGCGAGGATTGTTATGGGTCTGCTCGGGAGTGAGCTCGGGATATTCCCAGAGTTCGCGTTTGGGCTCTTCTGTAGCGGCTTCTGTTGCGGGGCGGCCAACGACAAAATCAGGATCGTCTTTGGTGCCGCGGCCGGTGGGTCGAGCACCCGATTCAGGGCCAAGGCGACGACGACGCCCGCCAAGAACGCTGCTAAGAGAGAAGATGAGGTCGTTGTCGCAATAGGCAGAAAGCTTTTCGCCGTAGCCGTAAGCGATGGGGCTGGCGGAATCAACGAGGCGTGTCCCGACAATTGCACCGACAATCTTCAGTTTTTCGGAGTTACTTGCAGAGATGCCGGGGCCGAGCCCGATGCTGAGCGCAAATTGCGATGTGTCGGTGGCGGTAAGGAGCACACCACCCTTATCGACGAACGCTTGCAGCTTAGCGACACCGTCCCAACCAAGGCCGGGGCGCATGTCCGGCGTGGAATCGTTTTTGCCGACCAGATTGGGAGTTTCCGGCGTATTGAGCCACGGAAGAGGATTGCCCCAGGAGGTTGGCCAGCCTTCAACAATGGTGCTGGAAGAATCTCCCCAACCGACGGGAGGAAAGAGGATGACATCGTATTTGGCGTTGAGATCGGGAATTTTCGCGAGGGTCTGGGTGCTCATGTAGTCGTAAGGAATTTTCAGTTGATCGAGCGCGAGGCGCCACCAGCCTTCGGTTTGCGTGCTGATCCAGGTATGAACGTACGCGATGCGAGCGGCGCGGACGGGGTGAGTTTTGACGCCGGGAGCTGCAGGGATCGAAATGGCCTGCAGCCGGAGCTCTTTGAGAACGGGATCGAGATCGGAGGCACTGGCATCGCGAATCAGGAAGGTGCCACGGCTGAATTTGTGGCCAGCGGATTCGAATGGTTCTTCTACCGCATCGATTCTTGCGTTGGGAAGTTTGTAACGAAGAGT
This sequence comes from Candidatus Acidiferrales bacterium, assembly GCA_963837885.1. Taxonomy (GTDB): domain Bacteria; phylum Acidobacteriota; class Terriglobia; order Acidiferrales; family UBA7541; genus Acidiferrum. The sequence continues at coordinate 263,887 of CAWIPD010000002.1, forward strand.
AGCGAGAGCGGGCTCGGCGTGATTGTCGATGGCGAACAGAGTGCCCTGGCCAGTGGCGCCACCGAATGCAGGCAGTTCGGTGATGCGATCGACGGAGACGCTGAGTACCTTGGGATCGGTGACGCGAGTAACTTGCACGCCGAAAAGCTCGCCGAAAGTCCAGGCAGTATCGTCATAGGGAGTTTTCTGCGGGTCTTCAGGGCTCCAGTACTGATAATCGAGGAGCGAGTCAGCGATGCGGGAGTACGGCTGATCCATGCGGATGATGTAACTGCCAGCGGGAAAATCACGAGTGGTGGGAGCTGGGGCAGATTTTTTCGCAGTGTCGTCGGTGCTAGGTGTTGATTTCTTATCCTTGGACTCCGGCTTGACGGGGAGTGCGACCTGGAACGCTGCGGTGGAACGCGAAATTTCGACGTGCTGTTTTTGCAGGACGCGTAGCAAGTCGGCCTGAAGGCTGGCGCGCGGCTCATCGCCAGGTAGAACGTAAGCGTAAGGGCCCTCGGCGGAAGGCTTAAGCGTGGAGCGCTTGGCCTTGAGATAGAAATTCTTGAGGAAGAGCTGCTTATTCTGGTTGAAATAGTGGAGCGAGGTGAGCAAACCAGTTTCCTCGTAGTTGTTATTGTTGCGCTGAGACCACAGCGCTTTCGGAAGTGGCGGATTAGGACGGTACCACGTACGAGAGTATTCGTCGGGTTCCAGGGTGCGTTCGCGAGTGTCCGCGCCACCATTGCCGAAGGTTTCGTAAAGACGGCTGATGCCGTTATGCATGGCGGCAATGAACATGAGATAGCCAGGCGACCAGGTGTCGAAATCACCGTGAGCGAAAACGCCGGGCATGCCGAACTTGGTCATGTCAGCCACATTGCGCGCGCCAATCATCTGCCATTCGTCGACGAGGATGGGGTCTACCCAGGCGTTATAGGGGCCGTCGCCGACGGTGTTGTCATAGAGATAAGGAACGGATTCGTGAAGATCGTGGAGGACCTGGGCCTTCCAGTCGACATACGTATTCAGCACATTTTCAGTGAGCTTGAGAGTGACACCCATGGCATCGCGATTGTTGTCGTGCGCAACATATTTGCCCCAGTAAATCAGCGGCGGATAGAAATCGTTGGGATGAGCGAGATGCCATTTGTAGAGATCGACCATGCGGTCGCGGCCATCGACTTCAACAACGGGCGTGATGAGAGTGATGACGCCGTCGCGAATTTCGCGGATGTAGGGGCTCTCGTCGACCGCGAGGCGGTAGGCAAGTTCCATCAAGCGCGGTGGGCGCGCCGGTTTCCGGCGAATGGATGGTGCCAGTGATGTAGTAGACGGGTACGGATTGCGCGACGAGTTTGTCAGCGACGGCGTCATCGAGCTTGATCGTGCGAGGATCGGCAAGTTGAGCGAGGCGGGCGCGATTCGCATCGAGATTCTTGAGATTAGGATTCGGAAGAAACGGCGACAGCGATCATCTCGCGGCCTTCTTCGGTGGTGCCGATGGAAAAAACTTTCACGCGCGGGGAAGATTTTTCGAGCAGGCGCATGTATTTGTAGACATCCTCAGCGTAGGGGAGGATGCCGGGAGCGCCAGCGACGTCCCCGAGGACGACTTCAGGAGTGGGAACGGTTTTGCTGGCGGGGAGATAGTCTACGAGAGGTGAGGAGAAGTAGGGCTGCGTGGTGTACTTGCGAATCTTAGCGGTGTAGGCCTCGTCGATGGGCTGCTTGGGATCGCGCGCGGGTGGAGTTTCCACCTGCTGAGCCCACGTGCAGTAGGCGAGAGCGAGACTGAGCGCGAGATAGAGTGTGCCGGACACTAAACGAAAAAAGCTGGAGTGCATAGGAACTCCTCAATTGTCTAGGAACAGAAATGAAGGCGCATTCTATCGCAGATTAGACGTTGAGTTAGAGGTTTGGATAGGCTATCGGGAGGTAGAAGCGAAGACGGCGGAAACGGGCGACGGGACATCCACTTTTGCGGTTGTCGGCGAAACCTTCCCGGATGCCGGGTCAAGCTGGAATTCAACAATGTCGTTGGAGTTCTGATTCTCGACAAGGATGAATTTCCCGCTGGGGTCGATGGCAAAGTGGCGAGGCTCCTGGCCGAGGGTGGAAAATTCACTGAGATAGCGAAGTTTGCCAGAGGTTGGATCCACGGAAAACTCTGCGATGGTGTCGTGGCCACGATTGGAAACGAAAAGCCATTTTCCAGAGGGATCAAGAGCAATTTCGGCGACGTCGTTACGTCCATGAAAATCCGTGGGCAAAGTGGAGAGCACTTGCTGCTGCTGAAAGGAACTGTGGGCTGGGTCAAAGGTAAAGAAAGTGACGGTGGAGGCGAGCTCGGAAGCAACGTAGAAGGATTTCTCGTTGGCGGAAAAGGTTGCGTGCCGAGGACCTGAGCCGGCAGCGAGTTTGATCGATGGAGGATCGTTGGGAGCAAGGGTTCCCGCGGTGGGATCAAAACGGTAGATGCGGATTTGGTCGAGACCCAAGTCAGAAACGAAGACGTACTGATTGTTGGCTGAAGGCATGATCCAGTGGGCGTGCGGGCCTTCCTGGCGCTGCTTATTGGGGCCGAGAGTACCTGCATCCCTGACGTTCGCTGTATTTGCACCGAGCGTCCCGTCCGTGAGAATCGGAAATACAACGACGTTGCCGGAAGTGTAGTTGGCGACGAAGAGATATTTGCCGGTCTTGTCGAACGAAAGATAGCAGGGATCTTCGCCGAGGGATGGAAGTTTATTCAGCAGAGTGAGCTTTCCAGAACTGGGATCAATGGCGAAGGAGCTTACTGTGCTGGCTTTGCCGGATTCGTTTGCCGCGTAGAGGAATTTTCCGTTGGGATGAACGGCCACCCAGGACGGGTCGGCAGTTTCGGCGGCAATTCCCTTTGGTTCGAGCTTGCCGGTGGTAGAGGAAAATTCGTAAAGGTAAATTCCCTTGCTTTGCGTTTTCGCGGTGTAGGTGCCGACGTAGACGAAAGATTTTTGATTGGCGGATTGAGCGAAGAGCGGAAGAGTGCAGAAAAACAAAGATGCGGCGAGCAAGAAAATGTGTCGAGTGATTTTCATGGCGGGGTTAGTTTAGCGCAGAGAGAGGGAAATAGGTTGGAGGTAACCGGGCGAAGCTCAGGTTGAACTGAGATTGGCGGCCGGCCTCAGAAGGTCGTCCCAAAGGAACGGAGAAGGCCAGAGGGCGGCATAAAGCCGCCCCTACGGGATTTTGCAAAACTTACTTCTTTTCTTCTTCTTCCTCTTCCTGGAGGATGGCAGCGGCGGCTACTGAATCATCGTCATCGAGGCGGAGCAGGCGAACGCCCTGCGTGGAGCGGCCAGCTTCTCGAATCTCGTTGGCGTGGACCCGGATGACTTTGCCCTGTTCAGAGATGATCATGACGTCGGATTCTTCGGTCACTTGCAAGGTGGCAACGACCGAACCGTTGCGCTCCGTGGTCTTGATGTTGACGACGCCCTTGCCGCCGCGCGAAGTGATGCGGTATTCGGCGAGCGGAGTGCGCTTGCCATAGCCGCGCTCGGCGACGGTGAGCATGAGAGTGGTCAGCGAATCCTTGATCTGCTCGTTCTCGAGTTCTTCAAGATTGGTAGTGGTGGTCTTGTGTTCCTTGGCAATGATCTCGAAGTCCGGTTGCACGGCGTCCATGCTGACGACGTAGTCTTCCTTGTCGAGATCCATTCCGTTGACGCCACCGGCGTTGCGTCCCATGGGGCGCACTTCGGTTTCGCGGAAGAGAATGGCCTGGCCCTCGTGGCTGGCGAGGAAAATCATCTGCTTGCCATCGGTAAGTTTGGCGCCGATGAGTTCGTCCTTGTCGTCCAGGTTGATGGCGATGATGCCGTTGGAGCGGGGATTAGAAAACTCGGTGAGCGCGGATTTTTTTACGGTGCCGCTCTTGGTGGCCATAAAGACGAAGCGGCCTTCCTCTTCGAGGTTGGTGGCAGCGACAAGAGCAGTGAGCTTTTCGTCCTCCTGGAATTTGACGAGGCTGGAGATGGCTTTACCGCGCGTGGCAGCGGCAGCTTCTGGAAGCTCGTAAACCTTGAGCCAATAAACGCGACCCTTGGAGGTGAAGAGCAGGATGTAGCTGTGGGTGGAAGCGGTGAAGAGATACTCGACGAAGTCCTCTTCCTTAGTCTTGGCGCCGATGCGGCCCTTGCCACCACGTGTCTGATGACGATAGACGTCCGCAGCGGTGCGCTTGATGTAGCCGGCGTGGCTGACGGTGATGAGCATCTCGGTGTCAGCGATTAGATCTTCGAGCTTGATTTCATCGACCTTGTCGACGATTTGCGTGCGACGGTCGTCGCCGTAGGCTTTGTGGACTTCCTTGAGCTCGGCAGTGATGACGGACTTAAGCTTCTTGTCGCTGTTCAGGATTTCGCGAAGTTCGCCGATAAGCTCGCGGATGGACTTCAATTCCTTGAGAATGTCGTCGATGGAAAGCTGCGTGAGGCGGTGCAACTGCAGTTCGAGGATGGCATCGATCTGCTCGTAGCTGAGACCGAGAGCATTGCCGCGGCCGATGGCTTCGATTTCCGAGGCGCCCTGGAAGCGATACTTGCGGCCATCCAGTTTGACGCCTTCGATTTTCCGGGACTTGCCATTTTCAGAAATGGTGACGTCCTGCTCAGAGAAATACTTGAACAGGTTTTCTTTCGCTTCGGCGCGGCTGGTGGATCCACGAATGATGCGGATGACGTTATCCAGATGATCGAGAGCGATCTGATAGCCAAGTAATATGTGCTCGCGCTGCTCGGCTTTTTTCAGTTCGAAGATGGTGCGGCGGCGCACGACATCTACGCGGTGCTCGATAAAGAGCTTGATCATCGGGATGAGGCCTAGCTCGCGAGGCTGGCCAGCGACGATGGAGAGCAGGATCATGCCGAAGGATTCCTGCATCTGGGTGTGCTTGAAAAGATTGTTGAGGATGAGCTGTGATTCCTCGCCGCGCTTCAGTTCGATGACGATGCGCATGCCTTCGCGAGAGGATTCATCGCGAACATCAGAAATGCCCTCGAGCTTTTTGGTTTGGACGAGTTCAGCGATACGCTCGATGAGGCGCGCTTTGTTGACCTGATAGGGAATTTCGGTGATGACGATGCTTTCGCGGTCTTTGCCGGACTCTTCGATGGCGGCTTTGGCGCGCATGATGAAGCTGCCGCGGCCGGTGCGATAGGCGGCTTCGATGCCTTCGCGGCCTGCAATATAGGCGCCGGTCGGGAAATCAGGGCCGGGAACGAGCTTCATGACTTCCTTAAGAGTGGAGTCTGGCTTCTCGATAAGCAGAATGGCGGCGTCAACAATCTCGCGCAGGTTGTGAGGCGGGATGTTGGTGGCCATGCCGACGGCGATACCGCTGGCGCCGTTTACAAGAAGATTGGGGATGCGCGAAGGAAGAACGACGGGCTCTTCGCGGGTCTGATCGAAGTTGGGAATAAAATCGACAGTTTCTTTTTCGAGGTCAGCGAGAATGTCTTCGGAAATTTTCGCCAAGCGTGCTTCGGTATACCGCATGGCCGCCGGGGGATCGCCATCAACGGAGCCGAAGTTACCCTGACCATCGACCAGCATGTAGCGCAGGTTGAAGTCCTGGGCGAGACGGACCATCGCAGGATAGATGACCGCTTCACCGTGCGGATGGTAGTTGCCGGAAGTGTCGCCGCAGATTTTGGCGCATTTACGATAGCCGCGATTGGAGGCCAGGCCGAGATCGTTCATGGCAACCAGGATGCGGCGCTGAACGGGCTTGAGGCCGTCGCGAACGTCGGGGAGAGCGCGCGCGATGATGACGCTCATCGCGTAGTCGAGGTACGACTTGCGCATTTCCGCTTCGATATCGATGGGAAGAAGGATGGATGTGTTTTGCTCGTCCGCCATGTGTCCTCGCTGTACTTGTTGGGGCGCGGTGAATTGCGGCCCGGAAAACGTTTTGCCGTGTGCTTTTCAGTTGAGATCCTTCGCTACGCCAAGGATGACAACCCTAAAAATTTCAAAAAGTTCGGTTCGCCAGTTCCACTGCGTAGGCCTTGACGGAATCAAAGGCATCGGCAGCGTTGGTGAAGCGCCGGGTTGCAAATTCGGCTTCGAGGAGACGCAAGAAGGAGTCGCGGGCGGCTTCGTCCGGGAATTCCGTGGCTACGCCTTTCTCGTTGTCGGGAGTTGTGGTCGGCGTTGCGCGAAAATCGCTGACGCTCAGGCCACGCAGTCCCGGTAATGTTGTCCAACCCAACTGATACATCATCGTTTGTGACTTCATCCCAAAGGCAAACCCAAAGAACCGATCTAAAGATCGGCCACTACATTTTCCGAAAACTTAGATATCCAGGTTGACCACTTCGAGCGCGTTTTCCTCGATGAATTTGCGGCGGGCTTCCACGTTTTCGCCCATCAGTGTGGTGAAAATATCTTCCGCGGCAACTGCGTCCTCCAGTTTGACCTGCAGGAGGGTGCGCGTGTCGGCATTCATCGTGGTTTCCCAGAGCTGTTCGGCGTTCATTTCACCCAAGCCTTTGAATCGGGTGATGGTGAAATCTTTCTTGGCGTCTTCCACGATGTAATTGAGAACGTCTGTGACCTTTTCCTTGGAGACTTTGTCTCCGTTACGGGCCACGACGAAGGGTGGATGATTAAATTCCTCGATTTGCTTGGCGAGGCCGCGTAGACGTTTGTAATCGGCAGTGGAGATGACGTTCCAATTAATTTTCTGGTTGTGTGGGGGCCCAAACTGGATTTCGTAGAGGCTGTGTTCTTCGTCGAACACAACCTTGCCTTCGAGCTTGAGTTTGGCCTTGTCGATTTCTTTCAGCAATTTCTCAACAGTTTTCTTGTCTTCGAAATCGGTCTTCTTTTCGATGCCGCTATCCACGAGCAATTCAACGAGAGCGATATCGCGAAGGCGACGGCCGAGTTTTGCGGCGGCAGCTTCGTATTCCTGCACGTTAAGCAGGAAAGAAGTGAGCTTGGCGCCCTCGAGGGAAACGCCTTCCTTGGCTTTGACGACGTGATCTTCCGTAGCGCGCTTCATGAGCTCGCGGGCGAAATCGCGTTCATCGCGAATGTATTTTTCGGTTTTGCCGCGCTTGACGCGATAGAGAGGTGGTTGGGCGATATAGACGTGGCCACGCTCGATAAGCTCCTTCATGTGGCGGAAGAAGAATGTGAGAAGTAGAGTGCGAATGTGGCTGCCGTCCACATCAGCGTCAGTCATCAGAATGATTTTGTGATAACGAAGCTTGCCGGCATCGAAATCGTCTTTGCCAATGCCAGTGCCGAGCGCGGTGATGATGGCGCGAATTTCTTCATGGCCCAGCATTTTGTCGTAACGGGCTTTTTCGACGTTAAGAATTTTACCTTTGAGGGGCAGGATGGCCTGGTACTTACGGTCGCGACCCATCTTGGCTGAACCACCTGCGGATTCTCCCTCAACGACGAAGAGTTCGCAGCGTGCCGGGTCGCGTTCCTGGCAATCCGCCAGTTTGCCGGGAAGTCCGCTGGAATCCATGGCGGATTTGCGACGGGTCAGTTCGCGAGCTTTGCGGGCGGCCTCACGGGCGCGGGCGGCGTCAATGCACTTGCCGATGATGCGGCGGGCCACGGTGGAATGCTTGTCGAACCATTCGCCGAGCTTTTCGTTGACGAGTTGCTCGACATCACCCTTGATGTCGCTGTTGAGCTTGCCTTTGGTCTGGCCTTCGAACTGAGGCTGCGGCAAGCGAACGCTGACGACGGCGACGAGGCCTTCACGAACGTCATCACCAGAGATAGTGACTTCGTCCTTCTGTTCCTTAAGCATGCCGGCGTTGGAAGCGAAGTTGTTGATCGTGCGGGTGAGAGCGGAGCGGAAACCAGAAAGATGTGTGCCGCCATCCACGGTGTTGATGGTGTTGGCAAACGCAAAAACGTTTTCACCGTAGGTGTCGTTGTATTGCAGGGCGATCTCAATTTCGACGTTGCCGCGCTTCCCTTCCATGTAGATCGGCGAGTCATGGAGAGTCTCTTTGCCGCGGTTGAGATGCTTGACGAATTCAGCGATGCCGCCAGTAAAGCGGAATTCAGCGGATTTTTCAGTGCGCTCGTCGGTGAGAGTGACCTTCAGGCCCTTGTTAAGGAAAGCGTATTCGCGGAGGCGGGTAGCGAGCGTGTCGTAGCTGAAAACAGTCTTGTCGAAGATGCTGGGATCGGGATGGAAAGTGACTTTTGTGCCGGTTTTGCGCGTTTTTCCGGTCTGCTTGAGCTTGGTGGTGGGCTTGCCCTTTTCGTAGGACTGTTCCCAAACTGCGCCATCGCGTTGAATTTCCAGTTCCAGAAAATCGGAAAGTGCGTTGACAACGGAAACGCCGACGCCATGGAGACCGCCGGAAACTTTGTAGGTGTCGCTGTCAAACTTGCCGCCGGCGTGAAGAACGGTAAGAACAACTTCGGCCGCAGGGCGCTTTTCGGTGGCGTGCATGTCAACAGGAATGCCGCGGCCGTTATCAACAACGGTGACGGAGTTATCGGCGTGGACGGTAACGTTGACTTCATCCGCGTAACCGGCCATGGCTTCGTCAACGGAATTGTCCACGACTTCCCAGACCAAGTGGTGCAGGCCCATTTCGCTGGTGGATCCGATATACATGGCGGGACGCAAACGAACAGCTTCCAGACCGCCGAGCACTTTGATGGATTTTGCGTCGTATGTATGACCCGACTTAACCGTTTCTTTGTCGCCCATTATTTCTCCTGACGTGCAAGCCTGTGGCAACCCGATTCAATTGGCGCGAAGCACGCGGCGATAAGCCGAAGCTTCGGGTAAGCATGAAACCAGTTAAAAGTGTGAAGCGAGGAACGGCGTGAAGTGTGAATCCCTCATGCGTCGCCTGACCCTTTGACCTCGATGAAGCGAGAGGCTCGTAGGGTTCCTGCTTCATCCCGTCTCGCACTACGAGACGTGGCGAAGACTTAAGTTCTCCAGGGTGCTGACCGCCCTCTGGCGCAAGGGATATGAGGAACAGCGGGTCCTGGCGGACGTGCCGAGGTGGGGAAAAACCACGACTCGACAACAATTAAATTCTACTGGAAAAAGGGGATTTACTCAAGGATGGGGAGTAGCCTTGTGGATAAATAACGCTTTTGTTTTCATATAATTACAATGATGACTTCGGTCCAAACCTGGCATTCGTCGCTCTCGGGGAAGTATGAAAACCGATCTGGCGTTTTGGGGGAATGGGAGTCTGCGCATAGAACCGAACTCGTGAAACTTGAGGTTCCAATCGGGAACCTCAAGTTCTATGCGATTATAGAGTATTCAAATATAATTATCAATCGATACTATTAAGCGTTGGTAACAACAAGCCGTGAACCGGGGTGGCTCAGATGCGCATCGGCATGATGACGTAGCGATAACGATAGCTGTCGTCGGCGAGGGGGCGCATCTGTCCGGCGGATTGTTCATCCTTGAGTTCGATGCTGATGGGGCCGTCGGCAGCCGCGGCAAGAAAATCAAGAACGTACGTGGAATTGAAACCGATGGAGATGGGATCGCCCTTGTATTCCTTCTCGATGGATTCCTTCGCTTCGCCGTATTCGGGGCTGGAAGCGGAAATTTCCACGCCTTCGGTGGAAACTGCAAGTTTCACCGCGTGAGAGCGCTGATCCGCCAGTTGCGAAACGCGGCGAACGGCGTCGCTCAACTCCGTACGTTCGAGAACGACAGTGCGGTTATTTTCCCGCGGCAAACAGCTTCGTAATTGGGGAATTGGCCAGTAAGAATGCGGGAAATGAGCAAGCGATGTTCCACCTGGAAGAACAGGTGGCTTTCGTCCTTGGCAAAATCAAGCTGTGCTTCACTGCCCGCAGCACTGGAAAGCTTTTCCACTTCGTCCATGGCTTTCTTGGGAATGAGGACGCGAACTTCACCGTTGAGGCCGGCGAGTTTTTGATCGGTTTCAGCCAGAGCCAGACGGTGGCCGTCGGTGGCGACCATGGCAATGGTCTCGGGTTTGAGAATCAGCAAACCGCCATTGAGGGTATAGCGGGACTCTTCCATGGATATCGCGAACTTGGTCTTGGCGATCAAGCTTTCGAGAACCGCGGCGGAAATTTTGACTAGAGTGTGGGGCATGGCCGGCAGAGCCGGAAAATTTTCCTTGGCCATACCAACGAGTTTGTACTTTTTCTTGTCGCTGACAATTTCGACCCAATGATTGTCGAGAAGTTTGAACTTGATTTCGCCTTCTGGAAGAAGGCGGACGAGCTCGAGAAGTTTCTTTGCCGGGATTGTTCCGGCGCCTTCCTTTTTTACCTTGGCTTCGCAGGAGGTGCGAATACTGAGCTCGAGATCGGTGGCGGTGATGGTCAGGCGAGAGCCTTTTGCCTCGACAAGAAGATTACTAAGAATGGGAATCGTGGTCTTACGTTCCACCACGCCTTGTGTGGTGGTCAGTTCATTCAAAAGAGCGGATTTGGATACGCTGAATTCCATCGATTGACTTTCCTCGCGTGCGGTTCCTGGTGTGGCGGCCATTGGGTCTCCGATGTAAATCTCTACCGCAGTCGTACTGTACTCGTTTTTAAGCAAAGTATAAAGACTAGAGAAGGGTGGAAGGCTGTGGAAATAGGGGTACTAGAGGTTTTGACAGGCAGTGAGGGATTTCCGAAAAGGAACATTTTCCTCAAAGAACCAATCATCAAAGCAAGATGTAAGTCTTAAAAAATACTAAAAGGCCTTGTTGTGATGATGACTGCTGTGGATCAGTGGAAAAGTACCTGGAAGGAGGGTACAGGCGGATATTAGGCGAGGAGTGTGAAGTGTAAATCCGCGCAGAGTTTCGGAAAAGTGGTGACGAAGCGTCAGAAGTTGGCCAATCGAAAAATGTATGAACAAATTGTCCGCATGATTCACAGGGCTTGTACACAGGATGTACACAGGATTTGTGGGTGACAAAAAAGAAGGAAGTGCATCCAATGACAACCGTGGAGCGCGCCCTTTCCACAGATTGTTCACTGGTTTTCATTTAAGCATTCAATTTCGAAAATTCTGAATTGTTCATGAGGAGAGAGCATGGCAACGGTTTTAGTGACGGGAGCGAATCGAGGGCTTGGACTGGAATTTGTGCGGCAATATGCAGCGGATGGATGGAACGTGGTGGCAACCGCGCGAAAGCCGGAAGAAAGTGAAGCGTTACGAACGTTGGCGGCGGGGCACACCAATCTGACGCCACTCGCGTTAGATATCACGGATGACGAATCGGTGCAGGACCTTGCGGATTCGTTGGATGGGAAGCCGATAGACGTGTTGATCCTGAATTCGGGTGTTTATCCCCGCGAAGGACAGAAGATTGGCCAGATCGACTACGAAGGCTGGCGAAAGGCATTTGAGACGAATGTGCTGGGGACGATGCGGGTGATAGAGGCACTGCTGGAGAATGTGGAGGCCAGCGAGAGGAAACAGATTGCGGCGATCAGCACCAGCATGGCGTCTTTGCGCGGTGTGCAGGGAGGATCGGTGGCGCAGGCCGGTACGTCGTATCAATACCGGAGCAGCAAGACCGCGTTAAACATGGCGCTATCGATTTTAGCGAAGGAGTTGGCGCCACGGGGAATCAGCGTGGTGATGTTCGATCCGGGATGGGTGAAGACGGATATGGGCGGGCCACACGCCCAACTAACGCCCAAAGAGAGCATTGCCGGGATGAGAAAGGTGCTAGAGGGCAATGCGATGGAAATTTCTGGCAAATTCCTGGGGCATGATGGGTCGTTGCGGCCGTGGTGAGAACACGAAGGGTGAGCAGCCCACCAGAGAGTAATTAGCTCGAATAGAAAACAAAGAGGGCGCCATAAAGCCGCCCCTACGAATATCGCAAAATGAGTGAGCTTACTGCAGAGCGTCCATCAAGCGCGTGATCGTGCGGTTGAGTTCTTTGTCGGAGCGGCGGAGTTCTTCGATCTTGTTGATCGAATGCAGGACAGTGGTGTGGTGCTTGCCACCGAATTGACGCCCGATTTCGGGGAGTGAAGCGGTGGTGAGCTGCTTCACGATATACATGGCCACCTGGCGCGGGAAAGCGATGGCGCGGGTGTTGCTGCGGATCTTGAGATCCTGCTCGCGAAGATTAAAGTGCTCGCTGACCCGCTTCTGGATAAGGTCGATGGTTACGCGTTTTTCCTGCGAAGCGATAATGTTGCGCAACACCTGCTGGGCCGTGGCTAACGAGATAGATGTGCCAGTGAGAGAAGCGTAGGCCATCAGGCGGGTCAGTGCGCCCTCGAGCTCGCGAACGTTTGATTTGATGGCGCGAGCGATATACTCGGCGACTTCATCGGGCAGGTTGAAGCGTTCGTTCTCCGCTTTCTTCTGCAAAATGGCGATCTTGGTTTCCAGATCGGGCGGTTGAATATCGGCGATCAGGCCCCATTCGAAACGGGAGCGAAGGCGCTCTTCGATCGAGTTAATATCTTTCGGCAGGCAGTCAGAAGAGATAACGATCTGTTTCTGCTGCTCATACAATGCGTTGAAGGTGTGAAAGAACTCTTCCTGAGTGCGTTCTTTTCCGGCGATGAACTGGATATCGTCAACCAATAGGACATCAACGGTGTGGAAACGGTCGCGGAAGCTGATCATGCGGTCAAAGCGCAAGGAGTTGATGACTTCAATGGTGAATTTCTCGGCACTGACGTAACTGAGACGCATCGCGGGATTACGCTTCTTGATGGTGTGCCCGATGGCATGCATCAAGTGGGTCTTGCCCATACCCACGCCGCCATAGAGGAAGAGTGGGTTGTAAGATTTGGAAGGTTGTTCCGCCACAGCGCGAGAAGCAGCGTGCGCAAATTCGTTGGATTTGCCGACGACGAAGGAATCGAAAGTGTAGCGAGTGTTGAGCTGGTGATCGCTGCTTTCGAAATCGAGCTTGGACTGCTTGGCCGCGGATATGGCAGGCGCAGCCTGGACGGGCTCCTCTTCGGTGCAGACATACTGCACTTTGGTGTTGGGAGTGCCCATCTGATGGAAAACGGCCTTGATGATCTCGCCGTAGGTGCGGGTGAGAACCTGTCGGAAGACGGCGCTGGGAATCTGGACAAAAAGGGTGTCGCCCTCGCCGCGGCTCAAGCGGGTGGGCTGGAACCAGGTGTTGTAGGTGTTGATACTGACGCGGGACTTTATAAGGTCGAGAAATTTGTCCCAGGTATTTTGCACTTCGTGTTCTCTGCCAAGTTGGGTAGCGGTCGTCATCGTGTTAGAAAAAACCAAATCCCGGCAAATTTCCACAGGTGTGAATATGCTGTGGAAAGCCGTTGTGCCCTAAAGCTTCTCGCTTTGGAGTTCTTGCTCGCGCCGGGAAAGAATCCTTAGCCCGTGGATCCCCGTGCGGCCCCTTTTTTGGAATTGCAGGACTAAAGTCGCACCTACAAACTGCGAGGATTCTCGCGCACTGTTCCGGTGGGAGCAAGGGAAAAGTGAGAGAGGGTATGTAAGAACGTTCACACAACATTCACAACTTTTCCACAAGCACAAGAAAAGTGCAAGTGCGCGAGGAAAGGCCCAATTTCCTCATGTTTTCACAGGGAAAATTTTTGGGCAGGGTTCCGTTGCCCAATAATTGTGCAATAGAGGCTGAGGAAAACTGAGACTGTTTTCTACTGTTTTCGGTCCGGTCGGGGGAATTCGAAGATGCCGAGGGGGTCGGAGCCGATCAGGAGGCGATTCTCCTCGACGAGCAAGACAGTTCCTTCGAGTCGAGCGTCGTCGGGAGTGTAAATTTGGTAGGAAGAACGGCGAATTCCGTCCTTGTCAAAGTGCAACAAAGTGTTGTGAAGGCACATCCAGACATCGCCGTTGACGGGGTCCACACCGAAAGCGGTGAGGACCGGCAGAAGCGAGGGGGGATCGGTGCGTTTATCCAGCCGGTCAATCTCGCGGCGCGCGGCGCGACCCTCCGACCACGCACCTAGACCGGTAAATTCAAAGTCGACTCCGCCGAAGCCAAAGCGGTCGTACTGACGGACGCGCGGTTCGGGGAGGTAGGTGTAGCCATAGTAGACATGATTCTGGGCGTCCGAGGCCAAGCGCCCTTGGCTTAGATAACGATTCAATTCAGGCCGGGTAGAAAGCTCCTCAGGATCGCCAAACTCGCGGACCACGTGCCCGGCGGAATTGTAAACGGTGATGAGATGGGTACTGCGCAGGCTGGTGACACCCACTTCCCCATCAGGAAGAGCCACAACGCCAATCGGAGAATTCACCGGGATGGAGCGGAGGAGCTTGCCGTCTGGGGCAAATACGTTGATGAGGTTGTAGCCGCGGTCAGCGACATAGATATTGCCACTGGAATCGACGTCGCAATCTTCACCGAAGGCGATGCCGGAGCGTCCCGCTTTATTCGCGACAGGATCGGGTGGCGCCGCGCCGATCACGCCGAGCTGCTTGCCGCTGGCATCGAAAATGAGCAACCCGGTGCTGGGTGTGAGCACATAATATTTGCCATCAGGGCCGCGGCGAAGAGAGTGCAAACCGGGGCCGACGGGCTTGAAGAGGCGCTTGGTGGCATTGAGCTGTGCATCGACCTCTTGGGCGCGGATAGCAAAAGCGGGGACAAACAGACAGAGAAGTGTAGTGAGTCGAAGCAAATGGGCCCAGGATCTTTGCATGGAGATTCAGATTGCGGGAAACCGTTCACGGTTGCCCGAAGTGTGGCCTTTCTTAGCGAAGATTCCGATTTGACAACAGGAACAAGGTCCGTTATCAAGAGGCACCGGAGGATTCATGAAACGTCACCTAATTTTACTGTGTGCGATGGTCATCGGCCTGAGCACAATTTCTGGAAATTCCCTTTTCGCCAACCCGGGAAGCGCGGAGAAAGTGATCCGCGAGTTGGAAGACAAAATGAATGCCGCCTATGCCAAAAACGATTTGCCGGCGTATTTTGCCTACTACGCGGATGACTTTGTGCAATGGCTGCCGGAGGGGCGAACGGACCTTGAAAAATACAAGAAGGATTGGACTGCCTATGTGAATGCCGGTAACGAAGTGCAGGGAGTGGAAATACGAGAACTGGTGATAAGAGTGGACGCGGCGGAAGATTCGGCAGTCGCCAATTACACGCTCTACGTTAAAACAAAACTTGCCGATGGGAAGATCACGGAAGAAGAGAATCAGGAAACGGATGTGTGGTTCAAAAGAAATGGCGCCTGGAAAGTGGTAGCGCTGCACTATTCGCCTGCGGCAAAGAAATAGGCTTGGGAGTTGAAGGAAAGAAGCAGAATGAGGAATTTTACCTGCCTATCCAACTGAGAAATTCCGAAACAATTTCTGCATGATTCTTAATCGATGTGCAGGCGGATGCGCTCGATGGATTTCGCGGAGAGACGTCCGGCGCCATTGCGTGGGGCGCTTTCGTCGGACTCGATCAGAACGGAATTCATCTGGACGTCGCCGGTGGCAACCTCGAATCGCGCAGGAAGCACGTCGATAAACTTTTTCAGGACGCCGGTACGTTCCATGCCGATGACGCCGTCGTGCGGACCGGTCATGCCAACGTCGGTGATATAGGCGGTGCCGTTCGGCAGAACGCGTTCGTCGGCTGTCGTGACATGGGTATGAGTGCCAACCACGGCAGTTACGCGGCCGTCGAGATACCAGCCAAGCGCGATCTTCTCACTGGTCGTTTCAGCGTGCATATCCACCAGAACAAAGGCGGCATCAGCGGGAAGGGTTTCGAGCAGGGCGTCGGCCTTCTTGAAGGGATCGTCAATGGCGGGAAGAAAGACCCGGCCCTGCAGATTCAGGACGGCAAATTTCACGCCGTTGCGAGCGGTGCCCAGGTACAGGCCGGAGCCGGGATTCTTGTCGGGGAAATTGGCGGGCCGAAGCAACCGGGGTTCATGGGGCATGAAGTCCATGATCTCTTTACGGTCCCAGGAGTGATTTCCGCCGGTGATCACGGCGATGTTTTGCTGCAGCAAGTCCTCGGCGATGCGCGGAGTGATGCCAAAGCCGGAAGCGGAATTTTCACCGTTGGCGATGACCAGGTCGATGCCTCGCTGCTCAACCAGGTCGGCAAGCCGTTCACGAACAATGTGCCGGCCGGGCGAGCCAACGATGTCTCCAATAAACAGAACCTTCATCGACGAGAGCTGGGCCTTTCGAGAATTTGATTAAGCTTTTAAGAAAATGGAGCGGACTGCTAGGCCGTGGGAGGCTAGGCCGTGAACCTCTGAAATAGGTGGGCGCCACGAGCCAACCATTAGGCTTTCCTGCCCCGTTGGAAGGTCCTGGATAGAACCTGCCAACGGGACAGGCCGTGCACACAAGCTGGCTTTACGCAGCACCCCAGAGATTCATTACGGTTCAAACGGCTTTCGCTTCCACACCTGCTTCGAAGTGCCGCTCCAGGGACTATTATCCTACCTGTTGGAGTTGGCGTCCAATTGGGCTTGGAAGAAGTACTGGCGGGCAGAGTTCACTGCAGAACGCAAAATAAACCGGTCTACCTTTCCTTTCGCATTGGGAGGCCGCTACAATTGCGGTGCGGGATAAGGCCAGGAGAGATTCGATGAATTATCGGCGATTTGGGCGGACCGGATGGAACGTCAGCGAAATTGGGTACGGGATGTGGGGCTTGGCCGGGTGGACCGGATCGGATGATGTGGAAACGCTGGCGTCCTTGCATAGGGCCATTGAACTGGGCTGCAATTTTTTTGATACGGCATGGGCCTATGGCGATGGCAAGAGCGAACAGATCCTGGGCAAGGTACTGAAAGAGAAAAAGAATAACGCAGCTTCCGGGGGCCCGGACAAACACCTGTACTTCGCCACGAAAATTCCTCCGAAAAACCGCCAGTGGCCGAGCCGCCGCGATTTCACGCTCGACGATTGCTATCCACCGGAATACGTCGAGGAATACATCGAGAAGAGTCTGAAGAACCTTGGAGTCGATACGATTGACCTTATGCAGTTTCATACCTGGGAAGATCGCTGGTTGAACGATGACCGGCTGCCGCGATGCATCGAGAAGATGAAGAAGAGCGGGAAAGTACGCGCGGTCGGGCCCAGCATGAACCGGTGGGAACCAGCCAATGGATTGCGCGCCGTGCTGGAGGGCTATGCCGACGCGGTGCAGGTGATCTACAACATTTTCGACCAGAACCCGGAAGATGCGTTGCTGCCGATCTGCAAGATGAAGGACGTCGGATTTATTGCTAGGGTACCGTTCGACGAAGGAACGTTGACCGGCACACTGACGGTGAACTCGAAATGGCCGGAAGGCGATTGGCGTAACACATATTTTGTGCCTGAAAATCTGAAGGCCAGCGTGGAACATGCCGAAGCGCTCCGGCCGCTGATTCCGAGCGGCTCAACGATGGCAGAGCTGGCGTTGCGGTTTATTCTGACGAATAAAGATGTGAGCACAATTATTCCGGGGATGCGCAAGATCAAGAATGTAGAGGCTAACGTGGCGGCGAGCGCGGCGGGGCCGCTTTCGGCGGAACTTCACAAGAAATTGCGCGGGCATCGCTGGGACCGCAATCCGACCACGTGGTCGCAGTAGGCGAGGCGCGTATGAGTGGTGCAACGAAAGTGCAGATTTTTGGCCAGAGCTACACGATCTCTGGTGATTTAGACGAAGAGTACGTGCGTGAATTGGCCAGTTATGTAGATGGAAAAATGCAGGTGATTGCGGACAACACTTCCACTATCGATACACAAAAAGCAGCGGTCCTGGCGGCGCTTTCCATTGCAGATGAGCTTTACAGTGCCAGAAGAGAGCGCAGCAGCCGCGAGGAGTTGTTGAAGGAGCAGGCGGAGCGTTGCCTGACGCTGGTGGAACGGGCGATTCAGAAGACGGAGTGACAGAGTTTGAAAGATGCGCGAACTAGTTCGCGCGCAAACTGGCCCCTAGGTTCTTTTCGAGGGCGCTGATAATTCTGGTAGAAAAATCGGTCAATTGAGAATCGGTGAAGGTGGCTTCGCGGCTTTGGAACGTGACGCGCACCAACAAAGAATATTTTCCTGCTGGCACATTCTTGCCGCGGAAGAGATCAGCAGCTTCGATGGAAGTAATTTCAGGAATTTGCAGGGCGCTGATGGTACGGGTGACCTCTTCGAAGGTGACGCCATCGGAGAGGAACAGAGAGAAGTCACGCTCGACACCAGGGAAGCGCGGTAGCGGATCATAGCGGCGGTTGTTTTTGAGGCCATAGAACATGCAATAGACGGGGCCCAGCTCGATTTCCGCGAGATAGGTGTCCTGACGGAACTTGAACTTGTCGGCAACGCGCTTGGAGAGCTGGCCGGCGACGCCGAGAGGTTGTTTCGCTTCTGTGCCGAGTAAAAGCTGGCCGCGTTTCGCAGCGTGTAACCAGTCAGGTCCACCTTGCTGCCATTGAAAACCGCCGGAGAGTAGGCCAACGGAATCGAGATCGCCTTTTAAATCGGCGAAAGTGTATTCGCGTGCGGAATCATATAGACCTTGCTGGCGGGCGAGGCCGGTAGCCCCAAGAGTGAGGACGCGCGTCTCAACGGATTTTCCCTCGACGAGTCGATAGCGATGAGCGATTTCAAAGAGCCGAACATTCCGCTGACCGTGGTTGAGATTCCATTCCAGAGCCGTCGCCATGGTAACCGCGCCGGAAGATTTCAACACTCCAGCTTCTTCAGAGAGTGGATTGGCGAGTTTTGCGGGCGCGACCTCAACGGGACGGAAAAGATCGTTGCGATCCTCAGCGACGTGAGGAATGGTGACGATTTCGTGATAACCGAGCCCAATCAGTCGTTCACGCAGAGCTGATTCCGCTTCGTAGTGCGGGAGCCGAGCAGCGCCGGCACGCGCCGCTGGCAGGCGCGGAGGAAATTTGTCGAGGCCGTGCACGCGAGCTACTTCTTCGATCAAATCGATTTCGCGCTCCACGTCGGCGCGCCACGAGGGCTGAGTGCATTCCCAGGCAGCAAGAAGAGAATTTTCTGCGCCGCGCCCAGCGTCAGTGTGCTTGGGAGAAAATCCTAAAGCGCCGAGAATGGCCTCGATTTCTTTGTCGGAAATATCCGCGCCAAGGATGCGCAGGAGTTCGGCGCGGGTAAGGATCATTTTCTTGGGTGGGTGTTTGCCTGGATAAACGTCCACAACGCCGGCAAGCAGTTCCCCGCCAGCCAGTTGAAGAATCAGTTCGGCACAACGGCGTGAGGCCAATTCGGCCATTTCCATGTCCGCGCCACGGCCAAAACGTGTGCTCGCTTCGGTGTGAAGCTTTAAGAAGCGGGCCGCGCGGCGAATCGAGATGGGGTCGAACCAGGCGCATTCAATCAGGATATTTTTGGTGGAAAAGGAAATTTCGGTTTGCGCACCGCCCATGACCCCACTGCCAATAGATCGAGAGCCGTCTCCATCACAAACGAGAGGCATATTCGGTTCAAGCTGACGCTCGATGCCATCCAGTGTCAGCATTTTTTCGCCGGGTTTGGCGCGGCGAACGACAATCTGGTGTTCGCGCACTTTGTCGTAGTCGAACGCGTGAATGGGATTGCCAAGCTCCAGCATGACGTAATTGGTGACATCGACGACGTTATTGATACTGGCAACGCCAGCGGCTTCCAGGCGATCCTTGAGCCACGAAGGCGAAGGCTGAATCTTCGCACCACGAATGACGCGCGCGGTGTAACGCCCGCAGAGCTCCGGAGATTCGATTTTTACTTTGATGGTATCGGAGGCTTTCGCGGAACCGCTTTCCACAAGCTTGGGAGAAATATTCTTGAGCGGCAAGCGATAGACAGCGGCGACTTCACGGGCGATGCCCAGCATGCCCAAGCAGTCAGGACGATTTGAAGTAACTTCAGCGTCGATTACGGCACCGTGAGGCCCATGATCCACGCCGGCGATGTTGGTGCCAGAGAGGGCAATACGCGAAGCGAGTTCGTCAGGCGTAGCCGTGACGTCCACGTAGTCCTTCAGCCAGTTGTAGGCGACTTTCATTCGCGAGTTCCTAGCGGCTCCAAATTGCCAGCGTAAATCCGGGTACGATAGTCAAAACGAACGAGACCGTTTTCCTGATAAGCCTCGAAAATATGTTTCAACTCGGTCATCATCTGGGAAAAATTCGGCTGATCGGACGTGGGCGCATAGGAGCTGCTGCGCAAACGGCCGCTAAGCCCAGGGAAATCGAATTCCTGGAGATAAGGCGCGTCGTGCGATAGAAAATTTGTGGTTCCAAAAAAGGAGGACATTTCTTCCATGCGTGGATAACTGTCACTGACACGCGCATAGTCCGTGCCAAAGCGGTGAAGCAGGGCTTCGTAATCGCGAAGAAAAGGAGTGGTATCGGTAAGGCGTTCGTTCCAGATGACCACAACCCAGCCACCGGGTTTCAGGATGCGAGAAAATTCAGCACGGGCTGCGAGAGGTTCAAACCAGTGGAAAGCCTGGCCAACGGTGATGAAGTCGATGCTGCGTTCCGCGAGCGTGGTAGCTTCGGCGGAGCCTGGGATGCTGGCAAAATTTGGATAAGAGCGGAGGAATTCCTCGGCAGCGGATTGCATTTCCGCGTTGGGCTCGATGCCATAAACGTGGTTGCCATTTTCGAGAAAAAGTTTGCTGAGCAAGCCGGTGCCTGAACCGATATCGGCAATAAGATGCTGACGATGCAGTCCACAGGAATCGCAGAGAAAGTTCAGGACGTCGAGAGGGTAGCCCGGCCGATAGCGGACGTAGTCCGCTACGCGATTGGAGAACCGTTGTTTGGCGTCGGCAAAGGTCATGGAAATTGTTTTAGAAAGCGCACGTCGTTCTGAAAGAACACCTGAATGTCGTCGATACCGTATTTCAGCATGGCCAGTCGATCGATGCCGATGCCGAAGGCAAAGCCGCTGACTTTTTTCGGATCATAGTTCACGAAGCCGTAGACCGCGGGATCAACCATGCCCGCACCGAACAGTTCGATCCAGCCAGAGCCTTTGCATTTGCTGCAAGTGCCGCCGGCCTTGGCTGTGCCGCTGCCGCCACAAAAGACGCAAGAGGCGTCGAACTCCACGGAAGGCTCCGTAAACGGAAAATAACTTGGGCGGAAACGGCTTTTTACGTTCTCGCCGAAGAATTTCTTAATGAAGTAATCGATCGTGCCGGTGAAATCACAAAAGGTTATATCGGTATCGACGGCGAGTCCTTCGATCTGGTGAAACATGAACGAATGAGTGGCGTCGGGATTATCGCGGCGATAGACCTTGCCGGGAGCGATGACGCGGACCGGAGGCTGACGCTTCTCCATGGTGTGAATCTGGACAGGGAGAGGTGTGAGTGCGCAGCAAGAGTTGCCCAGGAGCGCCCTTCGGTAGATCAAGATAAAACGTATCCATGTCGTCGCGAACAGGATGGAACTCTGGAATGTTCAGGGCCTCGAAATTGTAATAGGGCGTTTCGATCTCGGGGCCTTCGGCGACGGAGAAACCGATGGAGAAGAAGATATCTTCGATTTCCTGCATCACCTGACGAATCAGGTGGTGCGAGCCAACCGGGCGAATTACGCCCGGTAGAGAAAGATCGACGCGATCCTTGGCGCTTGCGGTAGCCTGCGCGCCAGCCTGCAGGGCGGTCTCGCGTTCGGCGATCTGAGAATCCACGTGTTTGCGAAAATCATTGAGCGACGCACCGACAGCGCGCTTCAACTCCGGCGTGGCAGGCTTGAGCCAATTGTCGGTGATGAGGGTAAGCACACCCGATTTGCGGGCGAGCCAGGCGTCGCGAAAGGTCTTGAAGGAATTTTCATCCGTGGCGCGCGATGCTTCCGAATCAAAACGCGCGCGGACTTCGGCGAACAGTGATTGAACCTGTTCGGCGGAAGAGATGCCGAGAACGGTTAAGGTTTGCGAAAGCTTGGATTCCGGAGTGGTCATAATCCTTGGTACAGGATACAACTCGTTATCAGGGCGGGTAAGGGATCCGCACTTTGCTCCGAAATTGGAGAAAAGCAGATCCCTCGCTCCGCTCGGGATGACATCAGTTTGCACACAATCGACAGCCTTGAAAGAAACGACTAAGTTTTGCGCGGCTTCTTGCTGGTCTTGACCTGCGGCGGCGCGGCGGTTCTGGCCTTCTCCGCTAATTGTGCGAAGCCGGCGGCGTCCTTCACGGCCATATCGGCAAGAACTTTGCGGTCGAGAGTGATGCCGGCAACTTTCAATCCGTTGATGAGCTGACCGTAGGTGAGGCCGCAGAGACGAGCGGCGGCACCGATACGCTGAATCCACAAGCGGCGATACTGGCGCTTCTTTACGCGGCGATCGCGGAAAGCATAGCGATCAGCGCGATTGGCGGCTTCCTGAGCGGATTGGTAGAGCTTGCTCTTAGTGAGGAAAAAGCCTTTTGTCCTCTTAAGATACTTCTTACGCCGGGCTCGGCGTTTAGTGCCGCGTTTTACGCGTGGCATGGGTTTTCTCCTTCAATTTTTCTGGAAACAAAAAGGTCGCGGGGAAACGCAAAAAGAGGCCAAGCGTTTCGCGCAACGGGTTTGTTTCCGGTGTGATTTGTAGTTGGCCGTGAGGCGCGAGCGGCATAAAGCCGCCCCTACATTCGTTTTCCGCGGGCTTGCGCCCGGGAAAACATACTCCGCGATGCGGAGCTAACGGCCGGCAGGCACCCGTGAAGCGCTGCCTGGCACGTTTTGCGGATTTGAAGCCGCAACTTCATTGTGCCAGCGCGATGAAACGCGCCGACACGAAGAACGAGAAACTAGAAGCTGTAAGGCATCATCTGCCGGACGGCGTTGACGTCGGTCTTGTCGACTTTGGTCAGCTTCTTGAGTTTGCGCATGCGCTTGGCGGCCTTGGTGCCGAGCAGGTGGCGCTTGCCAGAATGCATGCGAATGATTTTGCCATTCGCGGTAATCTTAAAACGCTTACGCGCGCCGCGATGGGTCTTCAACTTCAATTTTGGTTTCAGCGAATTGCGTGGCATTGCTTTGAATCCTCTCCATACGTGCCGGAGGAACCCGGCCATTGAATAATATTTTCGGAAGAACCTTGCGGCGCGAGCCGTTGAATTCCCCAATTTTACTGCGCTTACGAAGCCGCTTTAGAGACTGTCGCGCCGCCCTTTTTGGGAGCGAGCAATGCAACGAGAACGTTGCCTTCCATCCGCGGCATAGTTTCGATCTGACCCTGTTCACCAATTTCGGCCAATAAACGAGTCATCTTGGCGCGGCCGACTTCCTGGTGGGCCATTTCGCGGCCACGATGAAAAATCATGGCGCGAACTTTGTGGCCTTCGCCGAGGAACTTCAGAATCTGGTTCTTGCGAACCTGGAAATCGTGCTCCGCGGTTGCCGGGCGAAACTTTACTTCCTTTAACTGCGAACCACGGCTGCTCTTACGTTGTTCGTGGGCCTTCTTGTTTTGCTGGTAGAGAAACTTGCCGTAGTCCGTAATTTTACAGACTGGCGGATCCGCCGTGGGCGAGATTTCCACCAGATCGAGACCCTTTTCGCGTGCCATACGCACGGCTTCAAAGGGCTGCATCACACCAAGTTGGCCACCTGCATCGTCAATCACCCGGACTTCCCGAGCGCGAATTCGCTCGTTTATGCGAATGCGGTCGGCTTGCCGGAAATTCCGCTCAGCGATAAATCCCCCTAGACATAAGAAAGGCACCCGTGACTCGGGACGCACTCCGTTTTGAACAACCGAGCCTCAGCTGCGTGAGCAGACGAGGCAGGCTATAAAGTATAGCATGGCAAAGGGATGGGACAAGCGAGACAAAAGATGAGGAAACTCTAGGGAAGGACTTTGGCCCAAGCCTCTGAAGGGATGGACTTGGAGCTAAGCTTGAACTCGCCGTAACGCCCGGCGATCGTAACATGGAGCTGTGCCGGCTTATCTGAAAAGGTCATTCGTTTATAACCCGGTCCCGGGGGAGGAGTCATGATTATCTGACCGGCGCGACTCATCCTGATGAAAAGGCAGCCACCCGGCGCATCGGAAGCCGGATGGGGAGAATCCGAAGCCCATTCGATGTAGAAGGGGAGGATGCCTGCTTTGTCGTCCTCCAGCATGACGGTTCTCCAGCGGAACACCTCGCCCTTTGGGTTCGCGCGGGTTCCTGGAGTTGGTCCGATACAGGCAATGCCTTTGGCACGCAGCGAGGCGGCGTATTGGTCCAGATTCTTACCGGTCTCGGCCCAACCGACGAGCAGCGGTTCCGTCAAGGTAAGGATTTCTTTGTGCCAGGTAAGTTCGGGTTGCTCGGGGTCAGGCGCAAGAATTTCGAGATAAGAGCGTTCACCTAATTTGAGGAGAGCATTGCGCGTGCCGCGACCGGGATGCGAGCCGCCGATCTCCGCGCGATAGCCGGAGAGTCCTTCGGCGTAATCGATGCCCTCGTCAAGATCGCGACAGCCGAGAATGATGTGATCTGGTTGATGAGGCGTAACAGCAGCGGGCATCGTGACACCTGCGACGAGCGAAGCCGCAAAAGCTCCGCCAGAGGATTGCAGAAAAGAACGCCGAGACAGCATGGGCGCCTCGCTTCGAGTCACGGGTTCCTATTGAATCGTCCGGGAATCGATTTCCTGTTTCAGCGCCTCGAGCAAATCCGCGATGGGCCGGGGGCCGAGGTCACCCTTGGTGCGATGGCGAACGCTGGCGGTGCCGGCTTCGGCTTCTTTGGGGCCGAGGACCAGCATGTAAGGAATTTTCTGCATTTGCGCGTCGCGAATTTTAGCGGGCAGCTTTTCATTGCGCTCGTCGAGATGGACGCGGATGCCGTGGCTCTTCAAAGTGTCGAAAATATGACGGGCATATTCCTGAACTTTTTCGCTGACCGGGCAAATTTCCACTTGCACGGGAGCGAGCCAGAGCGGGAAAGCGCCGGCATAATGCTCGATGAGGATGCCGAAGAAACGTTCGACGGAGCCCAGGAGCGCGCGATGAACCATCAAGGGTTGATGGCGAGCGCCGTCTTCCCCGACGAACTCTAGAGCGAAGCGTGCGGGAAGATTGAAATCGAACTGCACGGTTCCGAGTTGCCACGGACGGCCGATGGCATCGATGAGCTTGATATCGATTTTTGGGCCGTAGAAAGCGGCTTCGCCTTCGATGCGCTTGAACGGAATGTTCATGCGCATCATGGTATTGGCAAGAGCATTGGTGGCTCGGGCCCAGTCTTCTGGCTTGCCGGTGTAATTCTCGGGATGCTTGGGGTCCCAGTCGGATAGCTCGACCTCAAATTTATCGAAGCCGAAATTCTTCATCACGGCGTAAGCGAAATCGACGCAACCTTGCACTTCGGACTCGATCTGATCGGGCGTGCAGAAAATGTGTGCGTCGTCCTGAGTGAAGCCGCGGACGCGGAGAAGTCCGTGGAGCACGCCGCTACGCTCGTAGCGATAAACCGTGCCGAGTTCGGCAAGGCGGACGGGAAGATCGCGATAGCTGCGGAGTTTCGACTTGTAGATCAAAATGTGGCCCGGGCAATTCATGGGCTTCAACTGGTAGTCGGCTTTTTCGACTTCGATGGGGCCGAACATATTGTCTTTGTAAAAACCGGTGTGGCCGGATGTTTTCCAAAGGTCCAGCCGCATGATGTGCGGAGTGAAGACCATGTCGTAGCCGCGCTTTTGGAGTTCTTCGCGCAGCCAGTTTTCAACCAAAGTGCGGATTAAGCCGCCTTTGGGATGCCAGAAAATGAGCCCGGGGCCGGCCTCTTCCTGAACGCTGAAGAGATCGAGCTCCGCGCCAAGCTTGCGATGATCGCGGCGCTTGGCTTCTTCCAGACGATGCAAATGTTCGTCGAGCTGCTTCTGGTTATAGAACGCGGCGGCATAAATTCGTTGAAGCTGCGGATTGCCTTCCTGACCTTTCCAATAGGCGCCGGCGACGCTCATCAATTTGAATGCTTGAATGCGTTTGGTCGAGGGAATGTGCGGGCCCCGGCAGAAATCGATGAACTTGCCGGTGGTGTAAAACGAGACCATCGGCTCATCAGCTTTTTCCTGGATCAACTCGCATTTGAATAGTTGCTTGGAATCCTGGTAGAGCTTTAAAGCATCGTCTTTGGGAAGGAGCTTGCGCTCGTTGGGCAGATCGCGGGCGGCAAGCTCGTGCATCTTCTTCTCGATTTTCTCGAGGTCCTCCGGGACAAAAGGCTGTTCGCGCAGGAACTCGTAGAAGAAACCGTTTTCCACGGGAGGCCCGATGCCGAGTTTGACTTCGGGATAGAGTTCCATCACTGCGGCAGCAAGCAGATGCGCGGCAGAATGGCGGAAGACATAGAGTGCGTCGGGATCTTTTTCGGTGAGGATCTGAAGCTTGACGTCTTGTTCAAGCGGGCGGCGGAGATCGAACAGCAGACTGCCGTCTTCCGCGGGGTCAACGGAGTTCGAGAAGATACCGGTCTTTTCTTTTGAGCCGTTTCCGCCGGTGGCAAAGACTTTGGCGACCAAGGCCGCATCGGCAAGGCGCGGCGAAATCGATTTGGCGATATCGAGAGGGGTGGTGCCCTTGGGCACTTCTTTTACGCTTCCATCGGGAAGTGTTACGTGAATCTGGTCCATGAGACGTTTGTCCTGACAGGCCGAGTATCTGCCGTATATTTAACTAGCTAGAGTATCGGCGGGTGGGAAGATGGTCAAGCGGCCGCATCGGGCCGGTATCGCGGCGTGTGAGGAGCGTTACTCAGAATCGGTCGTTGCGATCGCGATATTCTTCCTTCCAAATCATACCCTTGGCTATGCCTTTCAAATCTTTGATGGAGTTTTGTCTTCCGATCCGTATAGATTTATCGATGAAGATAGATTTTCAGGTTCTCGCCCGGCTTTAGTTCAAGTGCTTCACGAATTTCCTTGGGGATTGTAATTTGAAATTTGGAGGATACCTTTACGATTGGCATAGTCCCTTCCTAGCTGAACCTAGCTTTCACAATAAAGCATGTAAATAACGACTATCATTAGATTTAGCTAATGGTGCCGTGAGGGAGAATGACTCGCGCGATAGACTGAAATATATGTGGAGAGGACGGAAAATGAATTTGTCGAGGCTGTGTTGGTTGGCGGTGTTGTCAACGATGTTCTCGGGTTTGTGCCTGGCGCAGACGCCGCAGAAGGTACGCGGGGCGGACGAGCGGTACAAGGCGGACATACTGGTGGTTGTGGCACACCCCGATGATGAGGGCGCGATTACGCCGTATCTTGCGAGAGCGATTTACGACGAGCATAAGCGCGTGGCGGTGGTTTTTGGTACACGGGGCGGGAGCGGTGGGAATGATTATTCTCGAGAGCACGGCGCGAGCCTGGCAAATATCCGAGAGATGGAGGCGCGCGAGGCTTGCGCAAAGCTCGGAATCACCAATGTGTGGTTTCTCGACGGCAAGGATACTGCCTCGCAAGACGTGCTGAATTCGCTGGCGAGTTGGGGACACGGCGCAAATCTGGAGAAGCTGGTGGGAATTTTCCGGCTGACGCGGCCGGAAGTAGTCATAACCTGGCTGCCGGGCATATTCATCGGGGAAAACCACGGAGATCATCAGGCATCAGGTGTATTAGCCACGGAGGCATTCGATCTCTCCGGGAGTTCTGTAGTGTTTCCTGCGCAAATCGCGGGCGCGTCGAAACGGCTGGAGCCGTATCTGGAAAATCTGACGCCGTGGCAAGCGAAGAAAATCTATTACTTCAGCGACGCTCATGACGAGAAACAATTTGCGGGCAAAGGCCCGAGTTATTCCATCAAGGAAATATCGCCATCGCAAAAGAAGCCGTACTGGCGGCTGGCTTTGGATGCGGCTACTCCACACCGTACGCAGTTTCCCGCGGAGATTGAACAAATCTCCAAGTTAAGCGACGAGCAGATCGAAAAGATGATGAGCGACCCGAATACCGGATGGTGGAGCGATCCGGAAACACTGATTTTTGGGAAGTCGGAAGTGCAAGGGGCTCCCACAGACGATGTATTCGCAGGAATCAAGCCCGGGCCACTTCCGTTGGAAATGCACGCGGTGAAGTATGAAGACTCATTTTTCTCAACCGGCGACCACATAGCAATCGGGGGACCCTGGTTTTACTACACGCTATTCCGTCCGGCACACCACTTGAACAATCCGCCCATGGCGCGAGTGCCAGAGATTGCTATCAAGGCCGGCGCAGTCGTGGCTGTCCCGCTCCATGTGCAGCACGCGGATTCTACAGTCCCAATGAATTTGACGCTGAAGATTGAAACCCCAACAGGATGGAAAGTAGTCGCAGGCCAGGGCGACTTCGCGCTGCCCGCGGAAGCCTTCACTGATCTACGAACTGAAATTGAAACGCCAAACCTCTCCCCGGAGGAGCAGAAGAAGGCTCAGCCAGAGGAGATCATTATTAAGGCGAGAGACAGGTGGAAAGTCGATTGGCGAAGTACACCTGCGCGTTTTATTGCAGACGAGTGCGTTACCGCAGTAACGATTGAACGATTATTTCTTTGAGCGGGCGGACTCCATCTGCTCCCACACCGCGTCGGGAAGTAATGCGAGGTCGTTAAATTCGCCGGCGCCGCGGAGCCACTGGCCACCATCGATCACCACACATTCGCCGTTAATGTACTCGGCCATGTCGCTGATCAGGAAAGCGGCCAGATTGGCCAGTTCTTCGTGTTTGCCGAAACGTTTCATGGGAATTTTGTTGATGGCGTGCTCTTCGAACTGTTTGCTGGGGATCAGCCGAGACCACGCGCCCTCCGTGGGAAACGGGCCAGGAGCGATGGCGTTCAGGCGAATGTGATACTTGGCCCACTCGACGGCGAGAGAAGTGGTCATGGCCAGGACTCCGGCCTTCGCGCAGGCAGAAGGAACTACAAAACCTGAACCCGAATTGGTGGCCGCGTAGGTGGTCGTAATGTTAAGAATATTGCCGCCAAGTTTTTTGGCAATGCGGCGGTTCGCGAACGCCTGTGTGCAGTGAAAAGTGCCGTTAAGAACGATTCCGACGACGGCGTTGAACGCGTTGGGCGAAAGTTTCTCGGTGCGAGCCATGAAATTGCCGGCGGCGTTGTTTACCAGCGTGTCGATCTCGCCGTATTGCTGCTCAGCAGCGGAGAAAGCCGCGTCCACGGCGGCGAAATCGCGAACATCACAAAGAGCGTAGGCAGCAGAGCCACCGGTGCGGTGAATTTCGTCGCAGGCTTCCTTCAGCGGTTCTTCACGGCGGCCGACCAGGAACAAGCGGGCTCCCAGTTTCGCGAAGTGAATTGCCATCGAGCGGCCGAGACCAGTTCCGCCACCCGTAAGGAAAATGGCACGGCCCTTGAGAAGATCTGGCTGAAACACGCAACACCGCCTTTCCGAAAAATCAGGAGCATTGTAGCAGCAGGAAGTTGGAAGAAGAAAAGTGGCCGCGAAAATTAGGTACGACAGCTGATCCTGAACAGCGGCCGAGTGCGTTAAAAACGAAAGACGGAACGGGGACCTGGCCCCATTCCGTCTTAGGGCGCGGTTGCGGAGATCGAGCAACCGCAAGATTGGTGCGAGCAGAAGTGTGCGATAGCTTCTGCCGCGGGGTTTGGCGCGCTTACTCTAGGGAAGCGCAGCCAGAAGCGTATCGACAGCGTGAACCAGGTCTCTCCAGGCAACTTCTACCGCTTCCTGGAATTTCTCCAGCTCGCGATCGTCTGCAAGTTCAAGGTCCTGAACGCGGCGCTTGAACTCGGCAAAGCCGGTACGAACGTATTCCAGCTCCCAGTAATGCTCCATCTTGACGCTGACACGTTGCCGGGCGAACCGGCCCTTCAACTCGGATACTCGAGTGGCCAGGTCCTCGACTTCACCGACTACCCGTTCAAGGCACGCTTCTTTCAATTGCATAAAGCCTCGCTGTCCATCCGCAAAGGCGGGCGAAGACACCCTTCGCTAATGAGTGAGGAGAATGCAGATCACTCACCAAAGCGACGCGACGCTAATCCAATGGAAAAAAACAAGTTAGGAACGTAGCAAGGATTTTAAGCTCAGGGTGAATGGGTGGGAAAACCCAATATGGCAGGTGAGCGGCCGGAAAATCACCCACGGCCAGGTCACCCGGGCTCAGAGGAATTGGGATTCGGCAGGGGGAAGGATCAGTTGGCGGGGCCCATCACCGAGGGAACGGGTTGACCCAGGGCCTTGGCATACTCCGAGTCGTAAACACTGTTGCCGGGGAACATTTCCGTCAGTTCCTTGAGGTTCTTGCGAGCGATTTCATCCTTCTTTTCACGGCGCGCGGAGAGTGCCAGGAGAATTTTGGCAAAGGGTTGCAGATAATGGCCTTCATCTGCGGTCTTTTGTACCTGGCTCATGCCCAGCGACCTATCGCCATGAATACCACCGAACCAGAGCATAAAACGAGCGGAGGAAGAGAGAGAGCCGATCACGTAATTCGCGACACCTGGGGCGACGTAAGCGTCAAAAGCGTCAGGGTTGGAGGCCAAGAGCACTTCGGCGTTGGCGTTGGCTTCTTTGAGGTGCTTCAGAGCATCCAGGTGCTTCTTGAGGAGCATGCTGTCGGCGTCGGACTGCATGCCGGCGCAAAGCGTGAGTGCGAAAAGAGCTTCGGGATCCTTCGGATGATGTTTCAGGCGGGTGACGGCCAATTGGCGTGCGAGAACAATTGAGTTATTAAAATTCTCGATGCGGCCCGGATCGGGAGTGCCTTCTATACCGCCTACAAAGCGCTTATCGTTGAGGAAATACTCGCTGGTGAGGACCCGCTGCAGGAAGAATTCCTCGAACAGATAACTGGCAGCGAGAGAAACTTGTCCAAAGGGTTGATCCGGATTGGCTGCGGACCACTTCTGAAAAACCTGGCGAGCGTCCGCAAATTTCTGTTGATAGAGAAGCTTGTAGCCTTCCTCTAGTTCAGGAACGGAAGAGAGGCCGGGCGAGTTCACTTTCACTTGGGCGGGAGAAGAGGAGCAAACCAGAAAGCAAGTCAAGACAGCGAGAGCTACAGGGAGCGAAAATCGCATAGTCGTTCAACCTCAGAATAGGCCCGGCAAGAAGCGCGGTTTGCTGGACATGGCAGCGCGATACTGGGCATCGGAGAAGAGTACACGTTCTTCGGTGGAGAGTCGCTGAGAAAGTACAAGGATGTGGGCGATGGAACCGGCGATGGCGGTAATCCAGGCCGTATGGATCAGCGGCAAGACCAGCATTTCGACGAAGACGGCCGCGTAATTGGGGTGACGCACATATTTGAAAGGCCCAGTAGTAATGACTCCGAGAGAGGTAGAGTTCATCACCTGGACATTCCAATGTTCCCCAAGTGTGCGGATGACCCACCAACGTACGGCGTTGGCGGCCAGGAAAATAATGAAGCAGACAGTGGCGAGGATGGGGATAAAAGAGCGATGAAGGAAAACGACTTCAAGGGCGGCGCCAATCAGGACAGCGGTATGTAAACCAACCATCAAATAAAAGCGCGGTTCACTGACCTTGGACGCGCCGTCGGCAACCATCTGTTTCTGATGGCGCTTGGAGATGCCCAACTCGACAAAGCGTAACACCGCCACGACGACGAGAAGCGCAGATAGAGGATTACGCTCAGTTCCATTGAAGCAATAGGAATTCCGCGCTGAAGCCTGGTCCGAAAGCCGCGGCCATCGCGTACTCCCCAACGTTTAGGGGGCGCTTGTCCATCCATTCCTGAAGGATGAACAGGATAGTGGCGCTGGAGAGATTGCCCACATTTCCCAAGATGTCCCAGGAAGGCTGGGTATCGCACTTGCACAGACCCAGTTCCTCTTCCACGTTGCCGAGAAGCGCGCACCGCCGGGATGAAGGATCCAACCTTTAATTTCTTTCTGCGTCCGGCCATTGCGGGAAAGGAAGCCCTCGACCAAGCCCTGATTTTGCCGCCAATCATTTCCGGGACGTCTTTAGCAAGAAGAATGTGGAAGCCGGAATCGCGCAGATCGAAGCCCATGGCGCCAAGCGAATCAGGAAACGTGTAAGTCTCGCTGACCATAATCTGCGGGCCGGGTACTTTTTTGCCGGTGACAATCACTGCAGCGGCACCATCACCAAAAAGAATTGAGGAGATCAAGTTGGCTTGTGCGGTGTCCTTGCGTTGAAAGGTCAGGGAAGGCAGTTCGACGGAAATGATCAGGACATTTGCGTCGGATGCGCGACTATGTAGTCTGCAGCGCGCGAAAGGGACATCGCTCCGGCAGCGCAACCTAACTCCGTGAAGGGCATGCGGTGAACATTGGAGCGGAAGCCCATCAGCTTGATAAGGTGTGCGTCGAGGGAAGGAATCATGAAGCCCGTACACGAAACGGTGATGATCAGGTCGATTTCGTCGGCACGGAGCTTGGCGCGTTCCAGGCACTTCTCGGCGGCTTCTTGCCCCAGCTTTACGGCATGTTCGATGTATTCGTTGTTCGTTTGCGCGAGTGGCCGGGGCTCGATCGTATATTGGATGGGAAAATGGCGTGACGATGGTGCACCTGGGCGTTATCCACGATGGACATCATGGCTTCCAGGCGGCGTTCGGGAATATCGAAGACACGGCCCATGTAATACTTGACGTCGTCGCGCGTTATGAGATAAGGAGGTACGCGGTCGCAGTCGCGGCAATAGTGGCATGCGAAGCATTGCCATTCGTGGAATTTGAAACCAGTTATTCACATGACACCATCCTAACTATTCATAAGAAGCCAACAATCGCAATTTACAGTCGAGCAACAAGAATATGAGATTTTTACAGGGCTGAAGCTATCGTGGGCCTTACTTTACAACAAGAATGGCTTCAGAGGAAATCGTGAGGATCACATGAGTGTGAAGTACGTATATTGCGGATACCGAGGGGGCAGACATAAGCAATGATAATTTGATGCGTTTGTTTTGCTGGCGTTAATTGGCGATGCTGGTGACAGGAGTACTGCGGGCGCAGGAGAAGAGCGCCCCGCTCCTGGTTGTCATTTCGATTGATGGACTTCGGCCGGATTACGTGACGGCGGCCGACAGCACATGGCAGCAAAAGCGCCGAATTTGGCCGATTCATGAAGGAAGGCACTTATGCGGATGGCGTGGAAGGGGTCGATCCCGACAGTAACATACCCAAGTCACACGACGCTGGTGACCGGCGTGTGGCCGGCGACGCACGGGATTTACGCCAATACGACATTTGATCCGCTTCAGAAAAACTATCAGGGATGGTATTGGTACACGGAAGATCTCCGGGTTGATACATTATGGGACGCGGCGCAAGAGCGGCGGGCAGGTCCACCGCGAGCATACAATGGCCAGTGACGGTGGGAGCGAAGATCGACTGGAATATTCCGGAGGTGTGGAGCGCGGGAACACCGGACGATGCCAAGTTGGTCCGCGTGCTGTCGACTCCTGGATTGTTGGAAGAAGCGGCGGCGGAGATCGGGGAATATCGCGGAGGAATCGATACGTCCGTGGAAGGTGATGAGGAACGCGGAAAATATGCAGTATGGATGCTTGAGAAGAAGAGGCCGGGCTTGCTGACGCTGCATTTGACGGCGCTGGATCACATCGAGCATGAGACGGGAGCATTCAGCGCGGAGTCGGTTGCGACTATGGAGCGACTGGACGCAGTGATTGGCAGCGTGCGGGAAGCGGCCGGAAAGCATGGCGCCGGGGCGGACATATTTGCTGTAGTGTCTGATCATGGTTTCGCGAACTATGACCAACAGTTGAATTTATTTCCGGCGTTTAGCGAGGCGAAGTTAATTACGGCTGGATGATAGCGGAGAAGATGAGCGATTGGAAAGCGATGCCGTGGGTGACAGGAGGATCAGCGGCAATCGTGTTGAAGGACGCCGAAGGACACAGCCACCTCGGAAGCAGTGCGGGCTCTTCTGGCCAAGCTGCAGGCAGATCCGGCGAGTGGAATTGATCGAGTGCTGGAAGCGGAAGAATTGCACAAACGCGGGGGCTACCCGACCGCATCGTTTTTCGTTGGACTCAAGCCCGGCTGGCGAACTGGGTCGTCTCTAAGCGGTCCAGTGATTTCCAAGGTGAAGCCGGGAGGGACGCACGGCCAATTGCCCGATGTGCCGGAACTGCGCGCGGCATTTTTTGTCGTGGGTCCGGGCGTGCCCGCAGGGAAAGATCTTGGTCTGATTGATATGCGGGATATCGCGCCGACGTTGGCGAAAAAAGTGGGACTGGCGTTGCCGAGTGCGGACGGTAAGGCGTTGCTGCCGTAGTGATGAAGTTACGGGCTAACTGGATTTAATTGGCTTACTTTTATAAGAATGCGCGCGCCTCGGAAGGCCACCACTACACAGGCCAACTCTGGTTAGTGTTTCGATTCCATGGATTCGGCCATTTCAAGTAGCTTCTCGACGGTATTCAAATTTCGGCCGGTACCAGACACGTTCAGATGTTTCTCGACCAACGACCACGAGAATTTCGGACGGCCCATGCCGTTCGGAAAATAGACAAACATCTCGCGGCCTATAATGTGCAATTCCTCTGGCTTGATATCGAGCTTCAGAGTTTTTTCACGCGCTGGTGCTGCCGGTTCACCCGAGAGAAATGTGATCAGCAATTTGCCCGGATGGATTCCTTTTCGAGTTGCAAACGGGTTTCGAGCGAGCGCTTCGCGAAATTCTGAAGTTGTGCGGAGGATTAAAGATGGGCGAAATTTAAATTTGTGTTCAAATGCGTCGCCAATGCGATGGGCGAGTTTCTCTGGATCACGTTCCTTGGACTTGAAGACAACGTTGCCGCTCTGGATATGGGTTTTCACCTGCGCCAATCCCAGCGATTCATAGAGCGCGCGCAGCTCTTCCATCTTGATTTTGTTGTGACCGCCAACATTTATGCCGCGGAGCATGGAGATGAAGACCGTCATGATATTCCACAGTTGTGCAGGCAAATCAGTACAGGACGTGGCGATTGTGCGATGAATTGAGACTCAGAGGCAAGGGGTTGCTGGCATGTGGAAACGGACCGCCCCAAGAGACGATCCGTAGCTATCGGCAATTCTTAGAAACTAAACGATTACTTTGCGGATTCCTGGCTTGCGCGGATTTCCTGCCAACGGCGCGGGCGCTTGTTGTATTGCAGAACTTTTTTGCGCAAGCGGATGGATTTGGGCGTGATTTCCACGCATTCGTCGTCGGCAATGAACTCAATGGCCTGTTCAAGGCTCAATACGCGATGCGGAACCAGGCGAATCGCTTCGTCGGCGGAAGAGGAGCGCATGTTGGTCAGCTTCTTTTCCTTGGTCACATTCACTTCCATGTCCTGTTCGCGTGAGTTCTCTCCGATGACCATGCCTTCGTACACTTCGGTGGTCGGTCCAATGAAGAGTTCGCCGCGCTCCTGCGTACCCCAAAGCGCGTAGGCCGTAGAGATACCGGCGCGGTCGGCAACCAGGGCGCCTGTAGGACGGAGAGCCATCTCCCCGCCGTAATCCATCCAGCCTTCGAAGATGGAATGGATCAATGCTGTGCCACGCGTATCGGTTAGCAATTGGCTGCGCAGGCCGATCAATCCGCGCGAAGGAATTTTGAAATCGAGGCGAACGCGGCCGGAGCCGTGATTGCTCATCTTGACCATTTCGCCGCGGCGGCTGCCAATCGTTTCCATGATGATGCCAATGAAGTTGTCGGGGATGTCGATGACCAGGCGCTCAAGCGGCTCGAGTTTCTTGCCATTTTCGGTGCGAACAACAATTTCCGGCTTGCCAACCATCAAGTTCGAAACCTTCACGTCGCATGGTTTCGATCAGGATGGCGAGTTGCAACTCACCGCGGCCGAGAACGCGGAAAGATTCCGGTGTGTCGGTGTCTTCCACGCGAATGGAGACATTGGTGAGAAGTTCCTTGGCAAGGCGATCGCGAAGGTCGCGCGAAGTCAGATAATTGCCTTCGCGGCCAGAGAGCGGGCTGGAATTCACGCTGAAAATCATGGCGAGCGTGGGCTCATCAATGGTGAGCGGTTCGAGAGGAGAAGGATTGTCGAGGCTGGTGATGCTTTCACCAATCTGGATGCCTTCGACGCCGGCAATGGCGACGATATCGCCAGCGACGACCGTTTCTGCCTCATCGCGATCCAGGCCTCGGAAAGTATAAAGTTTGGTGATCTTTGTGGAGATCAGTTTGCCATCCAGTTTGCTGATGCCGACTTCCTCGCCGCGGTGCAGGGTTCCATTAAAAACGCGGGCGATGGCGATACGGCCAAGAAATTCACTGTAGTCAAGATTGGTAACCTGCAATTGGAGAACACCGTTGGGATCGCCAGTGGGACGTGGAATTTTATTTACGATAGCTTCGAAAAGAGGAAGCAAATCCCTGGATTCATCGCCGATTTTTCGGTGTGCCACACCGGCGCGCGCGTTGGTATAGACCACCGGAAAGTCCAACTGCTCTTCGGTCGCATCGAGATCGATAAAAAGATCGTAAATTTCGTTGAGAACTTCTTCGCAGCGCGCGTCGGGGCGATCAATCTTGTTGAGCACGACAACGGGAGGAAGCTTGGAAGCGAGAGCTTTCTGCAGGACGTAGCGGGTCTGCGGTAGTGGACCTTCGCTGGCATCGACGAGAAGAACCACGCCATCAACCATCCGCAGAGCGCGTTCGACTTCGCCGCCGAAATCGCTGTGGCCCGGGGTGTCCACAATGTTGATTTTGGTGTCGTGGAAAAAGAGGGCGGTGTTCTTGGCAAGAATGGTGATGCCGCGCTCGCGCTCCAGGTCGTTGGAGTCCATAACGCGCTCAATCAGCTCCTGATTGGCGCGGAAAATGCCGCTCTGGCGGAGCATGGTATCCACGAGCGTGGTTTTGCCATGGTCCACGTGAGCGATGATGGCGATGTTACGAATATCGGTAGTCATGAGTTTCAATGCGTCTTCAGACAAAAATGGCTGCTGATACAACCAGCAGCCCGGAAGAACCCCTTCTTCAGTGAATTCAGGTGCGGTCAAACGAACTCTAAGTTTAACAGAGGAAAGCGGTTCGGGCCAGAAAAAGCATAAAAAGGCCAGAAAATAGAGGGTTAGGACGCAGGTATGGTATTCTCTCGGCACTTTGCCGCGTCCAACAGCAAAGGGGAGAAATAATGAAGAAATTCTCGAGCACTTTCAGGGTTTTAGTCATCCTTTTGCTGGGGCTACCTATTTTTATTTGCGTAGCGGCGGCGCAAGATGCCAAGCCCGAGCGTCCCGACCTGTCCAAGTTGTTCGCCAAGCAAGACGTGATGATTGCGATGCGCGACGGCGTGAAGTTGCACACCGAAATTTACACTCCGAAAGATGCCAAGCAGCCGCTGCCCATTTTTATTGAGCGCTCGCCGTACGGAGTGTCTGCGGAAGACAAGGGATATAGCCCGATCCTGTATCGATATTCGGAGTTGTGGCCCGACGGATACATATTCGTCGTTCAGGATATTCGCGGGCGGTACGGCTCCGAGGGCAAATTTGAGATGAACCGTCCGGTCCACGATGCCAATGATCCCAAGGGCGTCGACGAGAGCACGGATACATACGACACGATCGACTGGCTGGTGAAGAATGTGCCGAACAACAATGGCCGAGCCGGGATCGCCGGAATTTCCTATGGCGGATTTCTGGCTGCGATGGCGATGGTGAATCCCCATCCCGCACTAAAAGCGGTTTCGGAGCAGGCCTGCATGGGAGATGCGTGGCTTGGCGACGATTTTTTTCACAATGGAGCGTTTCGACTGAGCTATGGTTTCGAGTATTCGGCTTTGATGGAAACATCCAGCCAGAATTACAGTTTTTCGTTCGATAAATTTGATTTGTACGATTGGTATTTGCAGTTGGGAGTGCTGTCGAACGTAAATGCCAAATACTTTCATGGAAAAATCCCGACGTGGAATAACTTTGTCACGCATCCGACATACGACGAATTCTGGAGAAAGCACGCCATAGCATCGGCGTTGAGCCAAACGACGGTTCCGAATTTAAACGTAGCCGGTTGGTGGGATCAGGAGGATTTCTTTGGGCCGATGGCTACCTACGCAAATTTGGAAAAGGCAGATGCCAAACACCTGAATTACCTTGTTGTGGGGCCCTGGAATCATGGTGGATGGTCACACGGTCGTGGCAATGTCCTGGGGCAGATTCCGTTTAATTCAGACACGGGAGTGTTTTACCGCCAGAAAGTGGAGGCGGCGTGGTTTGCCTACTGGCTGCACGATAAGGGCACGCTGCCGGTGAAAGAAGCACTCACTTTTCAGACCGGGAGCGACACGTGGACGAGTTTTGACGCGTGGCCGCCGCGAGAGGCGCAGAAGAAAAATTTGTATCTCGGCGAAGGTGGAAAACTCTCCTGGGATGCGCCGCAAACAGATTCGAAGGATGCGTTTGATTCTTACGTGAGCGATCCCGCACATCCAGTGCCCTATCGCCATATCCCCGTGGACATGACGTACCCGCCCGACCATCCCGGCAGTTGGTACACCTGGCTCGTGCAGGATCAACGATTTGTCGAAGCGAGGCCGGATGTACTGACTTGGGAAACAGAAGAACTATCGGAGGACGTTACTGTCGCGGGGCAAGTGACCGCGAAGCTGTTCGCTTCCACGACCGGAACCGATGGCGACTGGGTCGTGAAGCTGATTGATGTGTACCCGCAAAAAGTGGAGTCGGACTGGAAGCTATCCGGATTCGAATTGATGGTGGCCGACGAGATCTTTCGCGGACGATATCGGAAATCCTATGAAAAGCCGGAAGCAATCGTAGCCGGAGAAGTAACGCCCTACACGATTGATCTCCACAGCACGAATCACGTCTTCAAAAAGGGTCACCGCATCATGGTGCAGGTACAGAGCACCTGGTTTCCGTTGTACGATCGAAATCCGCAGAAATTTGTTCCCAACATATTTGAGGCGAAAGAAACGGATTATCAGAAGGCGACGGAAAAAGTGTACCGGAGCAAAGATCACCCATCGAGCGTTGAAGTTTCGGTGGTACCAAATGGAAGTGGAGTGGTGAATTAGAGGTTAAATTAAAGCGAAAATTGGGAGGCGAGTCACCGCGCCCACTCTTTTGGGACTATCATTTGTAATGCAGTTAAAAGGTGGGCGATGACCCGAGAGCCTCGCGTCGCACTATTCTGCGAGACGTTTCATGAGATCAACGGCGTAGCCCTGACTGTGCGGCAATTGGTCGCGTTCGCAAAACGGCATAATCGTCCTCTGTTGGCCATTCATGGCGGAAAAAATCCTGGAATTGAAGAAGAAGGAAGTGTGCGGCGCGTGGAATTGCAACGCGCGCGTTTCAGCGTCGGAATCGACAGCGATCTGGAGTAC
This sequence comes from Candidatus Acidiferrales bacterium, assembly GCA_963837885.1. Lineage (GTDB taxonomy): Bacteria > Acidobacteriota > Terriglobia > Acidiferrales > UBA7541 > Acidiferrum. The sequence goes on from CAWIPD010000002.1 coordinate 303,105, forward strand.
GATTTATTTTTCTGGCGGTACCAGTGGGAAATTCGCCGCGAAATTGTAGCTTTCCAACCCGACGTTATTCATATCACTAGTCCCGGCGAGTTTGGCCAGAATCGGCATGTATCTGGCCAGTGCTCTGAATATTCCGCTGGTGGCCTCTTGGCACACCAATTTCCATCAATTTGCCGCTCGAAGGCTCCAAAAAGTTCTTGGATTCCTGCCAAAGGGAATGGCGGATCCAACGGTGGCGTGGTCCCAGGACCGCGCGTTGCAAGTTCTCCTATGGTTTTACGGCCGCGCGACAGTAACGCTGGCTCCCACAAAGACGCAGGTCGAATGGCTGGAGGAAAAACTGCACCGGCCATCATTCTTGATGCTCCGCGGAGTGGATTGCGAATTGTTCCACCCGCAGAAGCGCAACGCGCGGGACGACGTGCTACGACTCGGATTTGTGGGGCGAATTACTCCGGAGAAAGGCGTTCGCCTGTTCCAGGACATTGAGCGAGCGCTGGAAACGGCCGGGCACAACGACTTCCGGATAGTGTTTGTTGGCGACGGCAGCGAGGTCCCCTGGCTGAAACAAAATTTGAAGCACGGAGAATTTTTGGGCGTTTTGCGAGGAGAAGAGCTGGCAACGGCGTACGCCAACATGGATCTTTTTGTCTTTCCTTCGAAAACCGACACGTTTGGAAACGTCATTCAAGAGTCTTCAGCATCGCAAGTCGCGTCGGTCGTGACGAACGAAGGAGGCCCGCAGCACCTGGTGGTACCGGGCATTACGGGATTGGTGGCGGAATCGGATCACGACTTTGTGAACAAGGTTGTGGAGTTGTGCGGCGACAGGGAGAAGCTCAGAAAAATGAGCATTGCCGCGCGCGAAAAAGTGTATGGAACGTCGTGGGATGCGGCATTCGAGATGACCTATCTGGCTTATCGGCACTGCATGCCCAAAAACAATGGGGATATTGGAGAAAAGGAAAAGCGCAGACAGCGGCGCATGCCCAATCGGCGTAAATAGATCTTAAGTCCGACCGAGATGCAAATTCTATCTTCGGAGTAACACCGCCAAGAAAAATCCCCACCTTCATAAGGCGAGCGTGGGGCACCCAAAAGAAACACACAAACCAGAAAAAGAAAGCTGAGCGAAAATCTATTTCTGGATCGAGGAGATTTCGTCAGATGTGAAGGTGGTCCAAGGACCCGCCTTCATGTCTCGGAGATAGGGTTCCTGATAGGCGAATTCCGGATGAGCGGCAAGGAACGGTTTGGCCAGAAAATCCTGGCCGCAGGGATGACCCATGCGCGCTGTTAGACGCATATTCCTGGCCATCGAAGAGTCGGTCGCTTTACCTTGCACGGCGCCGCCAGGATACGACGGTGCCCAGTCCCAAATGGCAACCCCACGCGCAGAGGCATCGACGTGTCCGCAAAGAGTGCGTTCGTTCGCTTCATCCTTCTTCTGAAAACTATCGACATGATCGCCGAGCATCTGCTGTGCAAGATCGACATCAATCTTTCCTTTGTTTTCATCGAGTAGTTGCTCCCAACGCACGCGCCGGGCGTTCGGCGAAGTCTCCATATTGTTTGGATCGAACGTAGGAGTATCTTCCTTCAACACTTTGGGATCGCGCGCCCAATTGGAGCCGGCGAAGACGCCGTCTTTTGTGCGCCACAGTTTGTAAGCCTTCAGCCCTAGCTCCAGTTGAGCAATCTCGCCGGTCTTGCGATCGCCGAGGAGCCAATCGTTAGCGTAACCGCCGTTGTTTCCGTCCAGCATGATCTCCGTGTACTTATCGATCGAGTCGGCATACTGCAGCGCTTTTCGCGCGCGCATGAATTCCGGCTTCCCGTTGGAGTCCCAGCCTTCGAATTGGGTGATGGTCGTTTCCGTGACCATCAGGCCATCGCTATTGATGCCGAAATCATCGTCGCTGGCAATCACTCCCGGGAAGCCATCCATCAGGATGCGGAAACCCTTGGTAGGCTGAATATCAAAAATGATGCGCCAGCGTTCTCCATTCACATAGTTCGTCCAGTTGTTGTGGGCAATGACGATCTGGCCGTCTTTGGTCCAACTACCCGTGGCAACGAATGCGCTGCAGTTGCCCGGGCTTTTGAGATTTGGCGGGTTGGCGGCCTTCTCGCGCTTATTGAGCCAGGGAACGTAGTAGTCGGGAACTTCCTCGAAAGAATTCAGGGCCACGATGTCGTAGACATCCAGCGGAGAGCCAGTTCTGGCATTGAGGCCTTCAACGATGCCTTCCAGTTCCTGCTGATATTCGGCGTCAATCTTTGGCCAAAGAATTTCGCGCGCCACTTGGCGAAAAAAAGCCCAGTCGCGGTGAGTGGAATGCATCATATTGGCGCTGACAGCCGGGAAAGCATCTTCGATCTCAGGAGCAAGCATGTAGCCATGCTGAAAACCGATTTGCGCAGGGTCGCCTTCCAGATGGACATAGACCCAGCCACCTCGCTCGAAGCGGTAGGTGCCTTTCAAGCGCGGATCGTTTGAGGCGGCGCGCTCTCGAGAGTATGCAACGGTGGCGTCCAAATCCGACTTGGCGGCTTCAGCTTCCCCGGCCGAATTGTGAGCGATCCACAGCAGAGCTGCGCCGGCGAATAGAATGACCACTGCAAAGATTCTGCGTACTGCGTTCGACATGACAAAGACTCCTCGATGAATCCAGCGGCAAGGCAGTGACAAACGTGGGCCTCGACCGAAGTAGTTGCTAAAGATTACCGGAAGTGCGCTTGAAGATCATACCCTTTGAGCGGCCCGCATCGAGAGTGAAAGAAGACGCCGAGCCGGACACATCTCTTTGAAAATGAAACGACAGGCCATTATCGGGCATATCGAAGACGTCGACGGCCACGGGAACCAGCGCGGTGCCTTGCATATCCGAAGAACGCGGCATCCCGCCTGAGTAGAGCAGATGTGTAAGCGTCAATTTGCCCTTTACCAGGTCAAATCGATAAGCCACGGCAAGTTCGTCGCTCCAATAAAGGCCCGTCAGCTTTTCCAGATCGCCAGTGGGGACTGAAATTTCCGGCCGGCGCGGCTGCTCCTCTGTATCCTCTTTTTTGGGTTCTTTTGGCTTCAGCAAAGAGGAAAGATAAATGTCGGCAACGCGATCTGCTCGGTCCTCGGGACTGGCATCAGAGCGATTGCAGAGGCAGACGACGGAAAAATGTTGTTCCGGGAAGCGCAGCAACTCCGCTCGGTAGCCACCCCAGGACCCGCCGTGGCGAACTGTGGGCAGTCCGCGATAATGAGAAATAGATAGCCCTTTTGCGTAGCCAACTTTCTTGCCATTGGTAAGAACGCCCTCGGTTTGAAGTTCCTCAAGAAACGGTTTCCCACCGACTTGAGCGGAATAGAAATTTTCATCCCACTTCAGCAGGTCACCCACGGTTGTGTGTACCGCGCCGTCTCCGGTTTGTTCAAAATAAGAGACATTGAGAGTGAACGAACTGCTCTTTTTTACCGGGTCGTAGGCCAGCGCACGATTGGGAACAAGAAGGGTATGCGAATCGCGATAGAGGGTGTGGCTCATGCCAAGAGGGTGAAAAATGTTTTCTGCCGCGAACTCGCGAAGAGTTTGGCCGCTGACTCTTTTGACGATGACGGAGAGCAGGAAAAAACCAGTATTGCTGTAGAGCCATTCGGAGCCAGGATCAAAATCAAGCGCTTTCTGGCGAACGACGAGTGCCAGCGCTTCATCGTCGGTGGTAACGCTGTCTACATTCACACCGGAAAGTTCGAATAACGTCAGGTAATCGCGCAAGCCGCTGGTGTGGTTCAACAAGTTGAGGATGGTGATTTTCTTGCCGTAATCGGGAAGTTCGGGAATGTATTTGCGTACGTCGTCATTGATGGAAAGCTTGCCCTGTTTTTCGAGAAGGAGAATGCTGGCTGCGGAAAACTGTTTTGACGTAGAGCCGATGTCAAAAACAGAATCCGGAGTGATGGGCAGAGTTTTGTTCCAGGTTGGCGGAGCCGTAGCCCTTGGCATAGATCAACTTGCCATCCCGCGCGATTGCCAGGGCGCAACCCGGCGAATTAGGGACTGCATAATCCGCAAAAACTTCATCAACGGCTGCGCTGGTTTGTTGAGCGGATTGCTGAGCCGAGATTGTGGTGGCGTAGGCGAAAATAAGGAGCGAATTGAAACAGAATTCGAATAAAAAGACGCACGGCTGGATTGTTCCCCCTCAAATGAGTTTTGAGTCTACCCAGAATACGGCGCGCTCACAAGACAATGATGAGAGTGCAGAAACATGCAAAGCATTGCGGTAGTTTGATAAAGTCAAAGCATGCTGACAGCGATTACCCGCGCCGTGAGTTCCGCGCTCGTGAACTGCGAATTGAGTTTCGTGCAACGAAAACCGATCGATATGGAAAGAGCAAGGGCGCAGCACCGCGCCTATGAAGCCCTGCTCGCGAAACTGGGTGCGAAAATTATTTCTCTCCCGGAAGAAGCAGAATTGCCAGATTCGATGTTTGTGGAGGATCCGGCGATCGTGCTGGATGAGGTGGCGATCATCTGCCCGCTGGGGACAGAGACGCGCCGGAAGGAAGCGCCCTCCATCGCGGCCGCGTTGGAAAAATACCGCAAGCTGGCGTACATAAAATTGCCGGGCACACTGGAAGGCGGGGACGTTCTGCGAATTGGGAAAAAGATCTTCGTGGGAGTGACGAAGCGATCGAATCCTGAAGGCATCCGGCAACTGGCCGTGATTGTTTCCGCGCACGGATATGAGCTGACCGCAATTCCTGTAACCGGTTGTCTGCACTCTGAAATCGGCAGTGACTCACCTTGGGAAAAACACTCTACTGGGGAACCGTGCGTGGTTTGATTGGCAGAGGTTGGAAGGATTTGACTGGGTGGACGTACATCCCGCAGAGCCCCATGCCGGCAATGCCCTGCATATCGGTGAGAGTGTAATTTTTCCTGAGTCGTTCCCGAAAACCGCAGCGGCAATTAGGGAAAAAGGGTTTCGGTTGGAATTACTCGACATTTCGGAATTGCAAAAAGCGGAATCGGGTTTGACCTGTTCAAGCTTACTGTTCGAGGCTTAGAAATAAGTCAACCAATTCTACGCATAAAAATTAATACGGCCGCTGCCCCAAAGGGTAACGGCCGTTTTCGGTTTTTGCGAACTGGTTGAAGGTGAACTAGTAAGTGGACGCAACTCCCGTGTAATAGAACAGCACGTAGCCTTTGATAGAGCCATCAGGCTGCGGCACGCCGTAGACTTTGACGGGAACGTTAGCGATCAGGTTGGTTTGGATGGTGGTCTGCCCCGCAGACGTGCTGATGTCTACAGGGCTGATCGTCACAACACCGTTGGTGCGATCCACTTGATAAACAAGCGTGGCCGAACCTGTAGTAGTGCTGAGATCGATGGTGACGGCGTTTGTGCCACCGGGAACCATCATCGTGAAGTTGGTGTTCGTCGAAGAATAACCGGCAGCGACGGCACCCCGAGGCAATGGCGTAGGCTCCAGGATGGCCCAGGCAGCCGCCCAGGCATTCGCATCGACCGAGTTATTCCAGAGGCTGCCGGATAAGACCCCAAGCGGAAACGGGGCCGGCAGTTCCGCCAAAATTCGCCGTGCCGTTGGTGGCGTTGATGAAGTCGGGGATGGCAGATGCGCCAGTGTCAGCGAGCGTTGGAAACGTGAAGTTCCACCACTCGAAACCGGAGATGGTACTGCCGCTGGCATCTTCGATGCTTGCCGAACCGCTCGAAACGTAATCCAAAGTGTTTACGTAATCGTCGCTCACGGTATGGAAGTTGCGCGTATAGGTGAAAGCGCTGGAAGTGGGGTTGGAAATAGTGCCGTCAAAGCGCGCGATTTCGATGTCAACCGTTTGCGCGACCAAAGGTACGGCAAGCGGATCAACGACGCTGGCGTGAACCTTAAACCCGCGCACAAAGTTCTTCGAAGTCAGCAGGGCGGTGCCGGTTGAAATAGGAGTGGCGTCAGAGACTGCATTCCACGGGGTACGGAAGAAGAACTGAGTCCGGGAATTGACCAGCAGAGGTATGCCGATACCAGCTTCGTTTTCCACGGTGATGATGTCCGTGGCAGAGTTCACGTGCAAAACGTGACCTTCTGGACTGATCCAAACGCTGTTGAAGGTGGAACTTGTCCAAACGCGGACGGCCGTCAACGTTCCGTCTTGCTGATAGCGAGCGGCCACGCGAACAAACTTGCCGGTGAGCGTGCTGGCGACGGAAGAGAAATCCGTGATCGTGGCTACGGTCTTCGCGTCAACATCATAGAAGAGAGTGCCATTCGTGGAGTCGGCGAAAATCTGTAGCGACTGAGTGGAAGCGACGGAAGTCTCGGGAGTCGTCGGAGGCTCAACTGGAAAATCCTTTGTAATGGTGATTGAGCTGTTGTCGGTGGCAACCCCGGTAACTGTCCCGTACATGTGACGCAGAACCAGGTGCCGGAGATCGCTGACCGGATGATGACGAACTGGACCTTTGAAATTAACCGCCCAGAGAGTTGCCCCTCCGCCGCTGGGAGGCACGTGGCCCACAATGAATGCCGGATGTGCGAGGTCAAACTCGATATCCAACGCGTTGTTCTGATTAGCGGTAACTACGAGCGGCGAATTGAACTTCACGTTGACGGGAACGGTCAGGCTTCCCGAGCTGCCAGTGGTGCCTTGAATTTGAATCTGATTGGAAGGAATGGTCGCACCCGGAGTGCCTGCAAAACCAGTTTCCGGATCCGCGGCAACAACCAGCGAAACATCTCCAGGATTTCCACCGAGCGTGAGCTGCGCTGCGGTATAGGTTCCTGCTGGAACCGGCAAGTTCCCTAGAACTTCTCCAAGTTGATCAAGCTCAACAAGGTTGATGGCTGCTGGATTTGCCGCCGTATAAATGGTGACATTCGATCCGCCGCCTTGCGGCACCAGAGAGACACTAGTATTTTTACGTTGATACCTGCCCAGTCTTCTGTGGAGGCGTCACTGATAATCATGTTGACGGTGCCGTTTTGCGCCTGAGGTGTAGGTGTAGGGCTACCGCCCGATCCCGATCCTGAACCGCACCCGCTCAATAGCGCGACAAGGCCGAGCGAGAGTAAAGCATTTGACCACTTCGTGAGTTGCATAAAAGAATGTTCCTTTCGAAATTGAAATTCGTCTTGGACATCCCCCGGAAGCTGCGAGAGCTTCCCATCCCTTGCGGTTCTAAACCCCAGAAATAGGCATAAGTTGCGGAAGCTAACCTTTCGCATTTTCAGTAGTTTGTTAGATTGGTACTAGATCTTTGGCAGTCTGACTGGGTCTTTGTTCTCTGGTTACACGTTCTCTCGATTACCTGACATTTCACCGGGATTCGCTGCAGCCTATGCTATGCTCTTCGCATGTTGCCAGTGGCCACAAAGCGAAGTGTTGCAGCGAGCACCGGATCGATCATTACGATCACGGCTACGCGGAGCACTACGATTACGCGCACTACAAGCGCTTTGGGCGAAGGGAGAAACGGCTAGCAGGCAGCAAAAAGTTTCCAACCCACCGCCAGAAGCGAACCTGGCGGTGGGTTTTTTAGTTTCAGCTCACTCCAGAAAGGCTCCGGCGGAATTCAGGAGCGAAAGTTATGGATCAGGAACAAAACGCACGAGATGGAATTTCGACGAGCAATCAGCTTTATCGGGGGTGTGGCATGAGTGGTGTTACGAACCCAAAACAAAAATGGCGCGCGGGAGTATTGGGCGCGACAGGCATGGTTGGGCAACGCATCGTGAAAATGCTGGCAGATCATCCCTGGTTTGAGCTTACGGAAGTCGTGGCGTCGGAGAGATCTTCCGGCAAGCGATATGTGGATGCGATGCGCTGGCATTTGGAAGGCCCGGTGCCCGAGTCCGCTGGTTCGTTGGTGGTGAAAGATCTGGAAGCTGCACTGGATTGCGATTTTTTGTTTTCCGCTCTGGATTCATCGGTGGCTGGGCCGGCCGAAGAGGTGTATGCCCGCGCGGGTTATCCGGTGGTCAGCAATTCCAAGAATCACCGCATGGATGCGGATGTGCCGCTGCTGATTCCCGAAGTGAATGCGGCGCACGTAAATTCCATACCGCTGCAACAGAAGAATCGTGGATATGATTCCGGATTCATTGTGACGAATCCAAATTGCTCGACGGCGGGATTGGTAGTGGTTTTGAAGCCGCTTGCCGATGCGTTTGGGATTGAGAAGCTGTTCGTCGTGACGCTGCAAGCGATTTCTGGCGCGGGATACCCCGGCGTTCCAGCGATGGACATTGTAGGCAATGTCGTGCCATTCATAAGTGGCGAAGAAGAAAAGATGGAAGAAGAGCCGCAGAAAATTTTGGGCAAGTGGGATGGTTCGCGATTTATCGGTGCGGGGCTGGGGATCAGCGCGCACTGCAACCGCGTCCCGGTGATCGACGGCCACCTGGAATGTGTTTCCGTGAGGCTGAAGAAAACGGCAACCTTGGATGAAGTGCGGGAAGCGCTTCGAAATTTCCAGGTTTCCGAAGAACTCGCCTCTCTACCGACTGCCGTGAAATTCCCAGTAGTTGTCCTTGATGAACCGGACCGGCCGCAGCCGCGTAAGGATTCCAACACCGGCAATGGAATGGCGGCGGTGGTTGGCCGCATACGCGAGTGCCCGCTGCTGGATGTGAAGCTGACGCTGCTCTCGCACAATCTGGTGCGTGGAGCCGCGGGTGCGGCGCTCTTGAACGCAGAACTGCTCGCGGCCAAAGGATATTTGAAGACGCGGGTTACCGCGAGTAAACCGGCCGCAGAGACGGTTTCACGCTAACAATCGATGCCATTAAGCCCGAGAAGGGGCGCAGCGTACTGCGCCTCTTTTTTGTCAGTGAGCGAAATAGAAGCGCACCAGGTGGAAGAAAATAGGTGCGGCAAAACAAAAAGAATCGATGCGGTCCAGAATGCCGACGTCTCCTTCAATGACGACGCCGAAATCTTTAATGCCGATGTCTCTCTTGATGGCGTTCATAACCAATCCGCCAGCAAATCCTAGTATGCAAATAATGAAAGAGATTGCCGCAGACTGAAGCGGAGTGAAGGGAGTGACCCACCAGAACGCGGCACCGATCAGCGTGGCACTTAAAACGCCCCCGGCAAATCCCTCCCAGGTTTTATTCGGGCTGACCCGCCAGGCGATTTTGCGCTTGCCAATCAGTTTTCCCCAGACGAACTGCAAGACATCGCTCAACTGGTCTATCAGCACGAGATAGAGCAGGAGTCGCGCGTTTTGTCCCTGCGATGCCGGGACGTGTAGAAAAAGTAGGGCGGGCAGGTGGCTGAGGCAGTAAACGCAGACCATTATCCCGAATTGAATTTTCGCCACGCGCTCTAAAAAGTGAGACGTATCGCCTTCGATGGCGATACTGGTGGGAATGAATGCAAAAACGAAAAATGGCAGTAGCACCACGAAAAACACAAACCATTGCATTCCCAACAGGAAATACTGCAGCGGCATAATTACGAAAAAACTCCAGAAAAGCGTTAAGTGATCGCTGCGGTGCGTGGGTACCAGGGTCATGTACTCGCGCATTGCCAGGAAAGAGATCACGCCGAAAACGACGAGCGCGGCGATGCGACCGAAAAGCAGGCAGAGAAGGAAGACTACGCACATCTTCCACCAGGCGCGAAGCCGAGATTCCAGATTATCGACCGTGGCACGGGCGGAATCGCTGTCGGACCGGGATTTCAAATAATTAGCCGCGATCCTCAGCACAATCAGGAAAACGACGGCGCAGCCGAACAAGATCATCATCTTTCGATCGTGGAATGCTTCAAACATCAGGCAGGTCCGTTCCGGCGCAAGGAACTGACCGCTTCGCGCGCGCGTTCGAGAAAGACGTCCTTTTCTTCGTTTTGCTCCAGCCAAATCGGTTTGCCGAAGGTAAGCAGGCTCAGCATGGGCACGGGCAGGACTTCACCTTTCGGCAGAATGCGATTTAGATTTTCAAGATAGGCGGGGACGAGCTCCACATCCGGACGGCGCAGCGCCAGATGATAGAGACCTGAGCGGAAGGTACCGACCTTATCGCCCGTGCCGCGGGTTCCCTCTGGAAATAGAATAAGCGAATTTGAGTTGGCCATGGCGACGGATAAATCTTCAATCATGGAGCGGCTGGCAAATCGGGCATGATCGGGAGCTTTTGCTTTGCCCATTATCCCCCGCTCCACCAGCACTGCTTTGAATACGTTTTCTGCCAGATAGCGGCGCAGCGCAGTTTCCTCCCAATAATCACGCGCGGCAATCGGCCGGGTTTTCGCGCGAATCTCGGATGGAAGAGCGGACCAGAGAACGACAAAGTCAAGGTGACTGGTGTGATTGGCGAAATAAATCCGCTGTCTTTCGCTGGGTTGGCAGCCCGCCCACTGAACCTGAATACCACTGATGCCGCGGGCCACAGCGGCCAGTAAGTTTGCCAGCGGATGAATGCCGTTGCTCATGGTTAGACAGGCTATACCACGATCGAAGTGCTAAGACTTGTGCCGCTTGCATAAGTCTGAAGAAGATCCGCCATTCGTTGGCAGAAGGGATCCAAGCCCTCGCTGCCTCCGAATGACACCAGAATCGCCGCAATGCGTTGTGTGGCCGGAGTGACCATGGTCCGTTCTGAATCGCTGGTAGGACTACCATGTGGCCCAATCCCGTCGCAGAAAACGGGTAGCCCTTCGAGGTTTAAATCGTACTTCCCGATGCCTTTGTAGGATTCGGCGGCACGCCCCACACGAAAAATAACATCGCCCTGAATGTGGTCCAGGTCGTAGAGTCCCACCGGCAAACGGCTTTCCACGGAAACGAGATTAATGATGTCTACCACATTATTAATTTGCGGAAAGGATTTGCCGCTGATGATGCGGCGAAGGAGCGCTTCCGCGGAGCCACGATAACGCGCAGGATCTTTTCCCAACGCCTTGTAACCTGACCGCGTAGCCAGGATTTTGGAGGACTCCAGGACCGCCCTGGGTTCGGGCAACTTGAGGACTTCATTTTCGCGGGCCTTCATTTCAGCCAGTAGTCCGGCAGGAGAATCCGCAGTAACCACGCTTGCCGTTACCAGGCCCAGAGCGGTGCGCGGCGCTTTTTTCTTAAGTTCGGCATCAATTGTTATTTGCATGAGAGATCAGTGTGAAACGGGTTTCAGGCGCGCACTGAAATGGCGCAAGAACGGCGCTTGATGCACGATCTCGTAGCCAGTGATTTTTTCTCTGCGCCGCCAGACGTCCAGAATTACTTCCACAACGTATTCGATATGGCTCTGTGTGTATACGCGGCGTGGAATCGCCAGGCGAACCAGATCCATGGGTGCATGTTCTCCGAACATCAGCGCGCCGATTTCCACGGAACGTATGCCGCCTTCCAGGTAAAGTTCAACGGCTAACGCCACGCCAGGAAATTGCGAGACTGGGAATATGCGGAAGGAACGCTCGGGCATCAATATAAATAGCATGTCCACCCGGTGGCTGCACGATGGGCACGCCCTCTTTGGCGATGTGATTCCCCAAAAAAGCCGTGGAGGCAATGCGATAGCGAAGATAGTCCTCATCCAGAGCTTCGTTCAGACCCACCGCGATCGCTTCCAGATCGCGGCCCGCAAGCCCACCGTACGTGGGAAAGCCCTCGGTGAGGATGAGCAGGTCCTTCTCCTGTTGAGCGAGGAGATCATCATTGGTGCACAGGAATCCGCCGATATTGGCGAGTCCATCCTTCTTTGCGGACATCGTGCAGCCATCCGCATAGGAAAATATCTCCTGGGCAATTTCGCGCGGCGATTTGGAGGCATAGCCCGGCTCGCGCAATTTAATAAAGTAAGCATTTTCTGCAAACCGGCACGCATCGATGTACAAGGGAATCCCGTGTTTCTTACAAAGTTGCTTGACTTCACGAATGTTGGCCATCGAAACCGGTTGGCCGCCGCCAGAGTTATTGGTGATGGTCAGCATGACGAGCGGAATTTTCTTTGGGCCTTCCCGTTGGATGACTGCTTCCAGCTGGGTCAGATCCATATTTCCTTTGAAAGGATGGATTTGAGCTGGATGCTTCGCTTCGGGAATCGGCAAATCAAGTGCCGTTGCGCCAACGAATTCGCAATTCGCTCGCGTGGTATCGAAATGCGCGTTGTTCGGAACGATGTCGCCCTTTTTGCACATAACGTTGAACAGGATGCGTTCCGCCGCTCGGCCTTGATGAGTGGGAATTACGTGACGAAATCCGAAAATGGCCTGCACCGATTCCCGGAAGCGGGCGAAGCTTGGCGAACCGGCGTAGGATTCGTCACCGCGCATCATCGCCGCCCACTGCTCGGTGGACATGGCGGAAGTGCCGGAATCGGTAAGCAGATCGATCAGGATCGCTTCTGAGGCAATGAGAAAAAGGTTGTAGCCGGCCGCTTCCAGCAACTTCTGGCGCTCTTCGCGGGTGGTGGTGCGAATTGGCTCAACACTCTTTATGCGAAATGGTTCAATGATGGGACGAATGGACATGACCGGCGCGGACTCTCCCTGTTGACACTACCATAAAAGGTAGAGTCCGTTTTCCTCCAGGTCGTAATGGCACATCCTTGCGTCGTCAGTCGTCCCCGTGAGCGGGCTCTGGCTTCGCCGGGTCCTCAGCATGCGCATCCACTTCCGTTTGCGTTGGAGTTTGCACCATGCCGGCGCGTTCGAGCTGGCGGAAATAACCAGGCCGGGTGTGGCGATAATGGTCAGCGGGAATCTTTCCGTCGAGCCAGGCGGTATCCATGGGATAAACCATGGGATCGAAAATTACCAGGTAGAAGTGCCAGATGAGAATCGAGAACGTGGCAAGCAGCGCTTCGTACCAGTGCACCGCTGTAGCGGCATCGCTCACCCACTTCGGGAAGTGGCTGAGGGTGAAATTGTTGAACCACAGCAGGAAGCCGGAAAGCGCCATCACCATGGTGCCCCACATAAAGGCCCAATACTCCATTTTTTCCGCGTAGTTGAATTTGGCGAATTGCGGCTCCTCTTTCGTCAGCCCGAGATTGAAGCGGAAGACGTGGAGCATGTCGGTGGCGTCTTTTATTGTTGGAATCATGGCCCATACGAAAGCGCGATCGCGTTTCTTCATGGCCAAATGAACAAAGTGGAAGACAGTCGCTGCGATCATCACGATTGCCGCGGTCCTGTGCAATCCGCCGCGCACTCCAGCGTTGGATTCCCACATCATTAACGGTCTGGCCCACCAACTATCCGGATATTTCAAGGCGAAGCCCGTAACTACGAGAGTGGGAAAACTGGCCATGATGCCCCAGTGGGCGATGCGGAACCACAACCCCATCCGCAAAACCACCTGGCCCGTTTCCTGGCGCGGACGACGGCGTATCAATTTGCTCAAAAGATCGAGCAAGTTGTGAAGCAACATGAAGCCCAGCGTCGCGGGGATCAGCACCCAATACGTCCAGCGAATCCATTTCACCACCGGATGATTCGGGCCCGCGCCGGTTTGCACGTGGATGGGACCGATAACGTAGCGCGAATCGGTTGCACCCTTATGACACTGGCCGCAAGTCTTGGCCAGGTTGGCCGCGTTCACGGTTGAGCGCGGATCGCTGGATTTATAGATATTGTGGACGCCGTGGCAGGAATCGCAATTTGCCGCGGTAAGCTTTCCGCCTTTCAGGGCGAGACCGTGGTAGCTCTCGGCGTAGGAAGGCACGCGATCGGCCGGCAGGTCATAGAGGCTCGCCAAACGCGCACTACCGTGGCAGCGTCCGCAAGTCTCGGAAGATACGTTGGCGACATTCACTGGGGAATTGGGATTTTTTGGCCCCAGGATGAGATGTTCGCCGTGGCAATCGACGCATACGGGCGCGTCTTTCACGCCGCTCTTAACGGCGTCGCCATGGACACTGTCATTGTAGACCTTGGCAATTTCTTTGTGGCACTCGCCGCAAGTATCGGCAATCTTCCAGTGGTTCACGCGCGAGCGTGCGTCGCGAGCCGGATAAATATTGTGGTTTCCGTGGCAACTGTTGCAGTTCGCAGCCTTGTCGTTGCCTGCAGCGATTGCGCGGCCGTGCACACTCTGCTTGTACGAATCCACCGGATGGGCCACGGGGATTTTATGGCGCGAGAGGAAACCCGCGTCGCTATGGCACTTCGCGCAGGTATCGGCAAGCTGCTTTCCAGCAACCATCGAACCTGTCTCGGATGCGGCCTTAATATCGTGGATGGAGCCATGGCAAGAGAAGCAAGTAGGGGCGTCGGGATCGCCATTCTTGGCCGCTACACCATGAGTGCTGGCCTCGAACTCCGAGACTTCCTGAGCATGACATTCCGTGCACTTCTTTGGCGCAAGAGTTTGCGCGGCCACCACTTCATGCGCGACGCCGTGGCAACTAGCGCAGGCACTGTCACCCAACAAAGAGTGCACGCTGTCGCTAAAAGACTTAACCTCTTCCGCGTGACACGTCTTGCACTGAACTTTGGCTATGTGTGCCGGGTGCGGAAAATCTTTGATGTCCGTGTGGCAGTCCGTGCATCCCAGAATGCCATGGGAACTTGCGGCATGTTTGGCGGGATCAACAGCAATATTCTTTCCGGCGTCTGACTTCATGCCTGCGGTGCCGTGGCAAGCCAGACAAGCTTCATCGGATTTCTGCGGTTGAACTTTTTTTGATTGTGCGGCAGCGCGAGTGGGAGCGAGCACCCACGCCAGCGCAATCAGCAACCCGAAAATTATGATCCGGGTTTGCCTTTGCGCTCGATTGGAGCTCATAAGGCGCTACCTCCGGGCCCGCTAGGGCCCACATTTTTCTCTACTTCAATCCAAGGTCCGTAAGTACCTTGGGATTCTCCTCCTGGACCGCCAGCAGGTTATGGCAAGCGGAACAATCATTGGAAATCGTTTGACCGTCGGCGCTGGTGTGCGAACCGTCGTGGCACCGGAAACAGCCGGGGAAATCCGTGTGCCCGATGTTATTGGGATGAACTCCCCAATTCACATTCATCTCCGGGAAAACGTTGCGCATGTAAATTGCGGCGACCGCATCGGCGGATTGCTCGACTAGCGCGCGCTTGGTGTTGTAAACATCCGGGTAACTCGTGCGATAGAACGACGTAATGCCATCGGTAATGCGTGATTTGGCGGTGTCGCGATCAGGATAGGTCGCCCTTAACAACTCCACCGCTTTTTTCCGCATATAGGGCAGATCGGGACTGATCGAGCCTTGCGACATCCGCAGATCCACCGCGTTCTCCGGAAGCTCGAATGCGTGCGTTGGGCGGTTGTGGCAATCAATGCAGTCCATCTCGCGCTTTTCGCCCTTGGCAAGCTGCTCTTTGGTCGCCTTGGTGTCGGTTGAGACATACTCAACCGTTTTGCCCTGGTCATCCGTGTAATACACCACAGGGATGACCTGTCGTGCGTCGTCGATCGAAATGTAATGAATGCGCGATCCGGTATTCAGATGGCGACCATGAATGCCAACAGAACTCTGCCGGGTGTGGCCTCCGATTTTCACGATCAGCGCTGTAGTCAATGCAGTGTTCTTTTCGTCTTCCTTATAGTTCGTTCTCATAACGAACTTATCCCCAGAGAAGCGTTGGGGCCAGTGACACTGCTCACAGGTGTCGCGAGCTGGACGTAAGTACTTGACAGGCGAAGGGATAGGCCTCGAGTAGGTCTTGAATGTCACAGCGTAGACTTGCCGCAGTCCCGACAATTTTGATTTCACAAACCAGCCCGCGCCCGGTCCGATATGGCACTGCACACATTCCACCCGGGAATGCGGTGAATTTTGGTATGCCGAGAATTCCGGCTGCATTACGGTGTGGCAGGTTTGACCGCAAAACGTGGTGGTGTCCATGTACGACACCCCCCGATAGGAAGCAAAACCAAAAATCAGGATATTGAGAAACGACGCGAGACCGATGAATAACAGGCTGTTGCGAACGATTGGCAATTTCAGGTCGATCTCGGGATAGACTTCAGGCACTTCGCCAGCTGCTTGCAACTTCTTGCGCCGAAACCAGATTCCAATGGGAATTAACAGCAATCCAAGAATGAAAACCCCAGGCAACAGCAGGAAGATCAGGATTCCCACATACGGATGGGGAGGACCCGGCAGAATGAAGTCGTAAACCCAAAACGCAATCAGGGTCACGGCGCTGCTGGTGGTCAGGACCACGCCCAGCAGGCTGATGAAATTCTGGCTGAAGAAATAAAATAACCGCGCCCAATCGCGGACAGTGTTCTGCTTCTGCTGAGCCATATACTCGATAACCCCACAATCCCCAGGATGATTTTCAGTTCGTCAAATGGACAAGCCCCAACGGAGGACCGCCGGGGCCTGTCATTAAGCTCAATTTTCGTGAACCTGTCGAAACAGGCGCACCGGCGAAATTACTTGACCAGACTCCGAATGTAGGCGACAACGTCCTTCACTTCAGCGTCGGTAATCTTCTTGTCGTAGGAAGGCATCTTGTTCTTGCCCTTGGTGATGATGTCCGTCCACGTGGCATCTGATTCCGCCTTCACTTCTGCGGAAGCAAAGTCCCGAGCTTTGGTCGCTTTGCCGGCAGCGGTTTCACCCTTGCCGTCTGGACCATGGCAACTAACGCACTTTGCCTTGTAGACTTTTTCCCCATTGGCGACATCTTGCGCACGAAGGCTGGCGGTGGCCAGACACAGCACGGCAAGCACTGCGATACCTGATAGCAACTTCTTCATCACAATCCTCCTGTTTATTTTGCAAATTGCACGGAGCACGAAGGAGCGCGCGCGCTCCGTGCCAAACTTCTTTCCCGAATAGGACAGCAGTTACTTCTTCAGCGAACGGATGTAGGAAACCAGATCCTTCACCTGATCCGCGGACAACGTCTTATAGGGCGGCATTTTGCCCTTTCCATTGGTGATAATGCCGGAAAGGTCCGCATCACTCTGCTTCTGGACATCGGCGGAACCCATATCGCGAGTCTTCATCGCGTCTTTGCCTGCTCCGTCGGCGCCATGACAGCCTGCGCACTTCGCTTTAAACGTGGCCCCACCTGCGGCGGCGTCAGCCTTGGCCGAGGTGCTGAACAGGCATGTGCCTGCCAACAAGGCAGCCGCGAGCGTAACTGCGCCGAAGTACTTCTTGCTGATCATCATATTTTTTGTCTCCATGACGAATTTTTCGGGTGGCGAAAAAACGGCATCCCCATCCCGACGTTCTAAAGCACAAAGCCTGTGCACAACGTGACCACACTGCTACGGAAATTTACTGGAGCGAGAGAGGGATGGTTACGCCGTACTGGCCTCCACATAGTACTCGCAATCTCGCCAGATGGCACGCGCTCTCCTGCCTTTGCAACTCTACCCAGGAAGCAGGCAAAAATCAGGCGAGTGACTCCAGGCAAAATGCATGAATTCGTATAGTTTTTCTGACAAGTAAGAGAGAGGTGAGTGTATTAACCCCCTGACTCTGAATTGTCAGGTGGAAGGTCGAAAGGATAGCTTAAAAATACAACATTCCGCGCAACAGTCAAAGAGAATAACGCAACAATGTTGACGAAAACGGCGAGAGATCGGCGACTCATACTATCCTCATCAAGCGATCAACCTAACTTGTCCATCGCTTTTTGAATCCGGAGCTCGATCTCCGACTGTAAATCCAGATGGCACTCTGTATACGGCCAGTGCAGGCAATGCGGCTGGCAAGTTCTGAGAGTACTAGATTCATGTTCTGTTCTTTAGATTTTCAACATTGCAAAATAATTGGTCGATTCACCTGAATAGTGGAAGACCTTTGCACACATGCCTCAATTCTCGAAAACCATGTCCGGCAAGTTCAGGAGTCTAGAGGATTTAGATTGACGAGATCCAGCGAGCTTTGGCATAGTAACTGCTCATTGTGTGACGTCCGAACGTGTATGTGTTTGCGCGGGGGTGCGCTCTTGAAGATTAGCAAAATACTAGTCGTAGCCGGGTTGGCAGCGATTTTCGCTGTAGGTGCAAAGGCCGATGGAATTCCGGATCCCAAAGTAAAGATTGTCGGTGGTGGTGGATCCCAGGACATCACCTATGGTGGGACTGATCAGGCGCCAATTATCGTCAACGACGGCACTGGCGTTACTGACTTTTTCTATGAAGGTCCCGCAGTTCCAGTTCTTTACGTAGAGGTCATTCCCGCAGTAACAGATATTGGCGGCGCCTACTTCATGACAGAGAACTTCACCTGCGATCCGGGGATATGCCTTCGCTTGTTACGGTGCGCCAACAACTCAGGCCGTGGCAGTTGAATACAAATTCTATGCCCCGAACTATGATACTGGTGGCCTGTGGAACATGATTGATATCGGTGTTTCCGTTCCCGAACCGAGTACGATCATTCTTCTTCTGGCAAGGATTGTTCTGTCTGGCCTTCCTAGGTTCCAGAAGGTCCCAAGCAGTCGTAGCTTAATTTCAGACAAGTTCAACATTAGAAGCACGATAGATTCCGCTAATGGCGTCTAACATCGTGCTTTTTCTTGAAAATTATGCCGGATGTCGACTTCTTTTATTTCCCTGCCGTACACTTCGAAGAGTAAAACCTAAATTCAGGCATCTTCTTGAGTGTCTCTAACTCAGATCATCCCCCGTACTCGTCTCGCATGGATAATGGTTGTCCAAGGCCTCTTTCAGGCTCTTGATCGCCTCCTGCTAATTTTCCGCCAAAGGCATGTATTTTTGCTTGATCGTAGATATAACCAACGTTTCGTTTGTCGATTCCGCGGGCTTTCGAGATGAAAGTTTCCGCCTCTTTTGATTTACCCACCTTCGCGTAAGAAAGAGCGAAACCACATCCATGACGTCAGCGTTCTGTGGATTTGTCTCCAACTCTTTGAAACCCAGCGCAATCGCCTTTTGATAAGACGCAACTGCCTCTTCTTGCTTTCCCGCCGCGCGATAACCATCCGCTAGGTTAACCATGGTGCTCGTGTCATTGCGGGTTGAGTTCAACCGCCTTCTCAAACATTTCAACAGCTTTGGGATACTGTTTCAGTCCGAAATACGCGGTACCCAAATTTCCGTAAGTAAAGTAAGTCGGTTGAATTTGCAGGCACTTTTGGTAATAAGGGATTGCCTCTTGATATTTTCCCTGCGCCGTATAGACACTCGCTACGTTCTGATAACCGACGTTGAGATCGGGGGCAAGCACGATGACCTGCTGGAACGCCTCGAGTGCTTTAGGATAATTCCCAAGCGTGAAATATGCGTTACCCAATTGGTTTTGATTACCCCAGAAATACGGGGTTGAGCTCAATGGCCTTGTTGAAAGCTTCAAAGGCTTGATCGCTTCTCCCGCTGGCAAGATAAACCATACCCAGGCGTCGATATCCCAAATCGGAACTAGGTGCCAAAGAGATCGCACGTTTCAGTTCCGCAATTGCTTCCGCGTTCTTTCCCACCTTGCTGTAAACTGCGCCCAGAGTTGAATGGATTTCAGGCAACGCGTCATTCAATTGCTGGGCTTGCAAAGCTGCGGCGAGTGCCTTTTGCGTCCAGAAAGGATCCTTCTTAATGTCGTACATCTGAACGCCTGCGTCAGCTATGCCTGCGTACGCGAGTGCGAAAGACCGATCTTGCGTGAGCGCTTGAGTGAAATAGCCCATTGCTGCTTCGACGCTCTTCGAGTCGCCCACGCGCAGTGCGTTGCGCCCACGCAGGTAAAGATCGTATGCGGCGATATTATCGGTAGGCCGCGTTTCCGCTTTAGCTTCTTCCTCATGTGTGGGGTTGATGCCCGAGAGCAGGAACAAGTTCCGCGTAGATCTTATCTTCAAGCGTGAAGATGTCAGCAGGCACGCCATCAAATTCCTTACTCCAAAGGCGCTTGCCATTTGCTACGTCTTCCAGGTGCATAGTGATTCGTACTTTAGCTCCGGCACCCTGAATTGTGCCCTGAACCACCAAGTTGGCGCCCAATTGACGCGCCAATTTTGGCAAAGGCAGCTTTTGATCGGCCTTTTCGACCGCTTCACCCGAAGTGACGTGAACTCCCTGCAACTGGAATAGCTTGGCAGATAAAGCCTCTTGTATACCCTCCGCGAGATAACCCAATTGCGACTGATCGCCTAATGTCTGCAATGGCAAGATCGCCAGATATTTGCCTTGGCTCAACGCGGGCAAACCACTAACAACCGGTCCAGTGACCACTGGATTTGTAGTGGACCCGTGGAAAACAAGATTCCTGGTTCTTGGGATTGCAAAAAAAAGTGTGCCGAGCACCGAGAGTTCCGCCAATTACATACACCCATGCAGGTGCTTTGTCCGGCATGGTTATTTGCACTGTGCGTGACATTGCCGCGGAACTTGGAGCCGCGGACTCGGCCGATACATGGAACTGACGGACATCTCCGGAGCGCGATGCGCATCAATGTCCGTAATAATTTCTTTCGCCGTTTGATAACGGGCGGCGGGATCCCGTTCCAGGCAGTGCATGATGATTTTCGCGATGTTGTCGGGAACATCTGGATTCGCCACTTGGACGTCTTTGGGGGCGTCCTTTACGCGCTGGTACATCACCTGCCAGGTGGAATCGCCAGCGAACGGCACTTCGCCGGCCACCATCTCGTAAAGCACCAGCCCCAGTGAATACAGATCGCTTCGGCTGTCTACGGTTTTCCCTTCCACTTGCTCCGGCGACATATATCGGGGCGTGCCGACGAAGGCGCCGGTTCGCGTCATGCCCATCTTGGCGGTTTCCAACGAGGTGGCCAGGCCAAAGTCGGAAACGTAGACGTGATCGTTCTTCCCCACCAAAACGTTATGCGGTTTGAAATCGCGATGCACCACGCCTTCCGCATGGGCGGCATCCAGTGCGTCACAAAGCTGGCGCCCAATTTTTATGGAGCGCTCGATCGTAAACCGCGGTTCTTCCTTCAAAATTTGATTTAAGTCGCGGCCTTCAATAAACGCCATGGTGATGAACTTCACGCCATCGAATTCGCTGAGGTCATGAATGCGGAGAATATTGCGATGCGATATCCGGCTGGCCAGAAGCAGTTCCTGTTTAAAACGCAGAATCACGCTGGGATCTTTGGTCAGCTCCGGCTGAAGGATTTTCAGCGCGACAGTGCGGCCCAATTCCTTGTCAACTGCCTTATACACCTTGCCCATTCCGCCTTCGCCCAACAACTGCTCAATGCGGAAACGCGGCCCAAAATCCATCCCAGGTTCCAGGCCGCCGGAAATATTGAAGGAAGCTCCGCCCGACTTTCCGCGCGAGCTGGAAAAACCGGGCGTGACTGCTGGATTTGGCGAAGAAGCGTCGCCGCCATAAAGCGTTCCCGCTTCCATTTCGCCCTTATTAAATGGATCATTTATGCCAAACCCAGAGGGAGTCTTGCTGATTACTTGGGAATCCTTCCACTTTTCACTTTGTGGACGAACGCTACTGCCCGCGCCACCACCACCGCCCGGGCCCATGCCTGTTCCCCCACCAGTGCCCCCAGTGGGCTTTGAACCGGTTCCCGAGTCCTTGGGCTTCTCTTGGCCCCCCTCGAGTGAGCTCCGGTCGAGGTTCTCCATGGTTCTGTCTTCGAGACGCGGAAATGCTTTGCCGCAATCTGAGCAGCGTGGTGCACCAGCGGAGTTTTCAACACCGCACGAAGGGCATTTCATGGTTGAGGGCTGGCTGTTGGGCAGCCATCCGGAGGATTATCCTGCACCGCTCTGAGGGCGGCAAGTTCTTTCTTGCTGACCTGCTGCGAGTTAGTCGACTTTTCCGGCTCCATTAAGGCGTAAAGGTACTACCAGGCCGGCGTGGTGTATTTCTCAATTTTGATGCCCCGCGCTTCGAGCTCGACCAGCAGTTCAAGCACCCCGGGAGACGCTCCCCTCTCACCGGGGACCACCACAGCCCATTCGAGGTTTTCACGAAACTCTTTATCGCGGATTTGCCATTTTTCGAATGTGGCGGCTGCGGAGAGCCCCAATCTGTATAAGGGAAAAGTGGCGCGCAAGCGCTACCGCCTCTGGCTGGTCTGGCCGAGGGCCGCCCAGAATAAAGTGGTTGTTGCCATGGACCAGTATTCCAACCATTTCTCTTAAGGACACACTGGTAGGTGTGACAACTTCTCCAGAGAGTCAATTTACGCCAACCAAGTGACAGCAAGATATGCTTACGCGAACTGCCCCGAGCGGTAAGTATCCAGGCATTTCTTGGCCGTTTCCATTTCCGAGAAGCGGCTGCCTTCTTGTTCCATCAGATAGAACTCAACACCGCCAACGGAGGTCGCGGCCGCAAAAATTTCCTTCCACTTCGCAACGCCTTCGCCAAATAGCACGGTGTAACCTTTGCCCGCTTCCGGCGACCAGTCTTTGCAATGCAGGGAACGAATTCTTCCTGGATTACTGCGAATCCATTTCACGGGATCCGCGCCAGCTTCGATGCAGGTGCCGACATCGAGCTGTAACATCACGGTTGGCTTGGTATTTTTTGCAAGCACGGCCATGGGGAGTGTGCCTTCGATCGGGGTGAATTCCAGGTTGTGATTGTGATAGCCGGCTTTCAGTCCGGAACTTTGCAGCAAGTCAGAGGCGGTATTCAACTGGTCGGCAATTTCCTTCCAACCGTCGAGACCAGGCTTCGGCTCAGAACTCGACATCACCACATATTTACTGCCCAAAATCAGATTCAAGTCGATCGCGTTCTGAATCTTATCCTTCGTCATATAGGAGCCGCTATTGTGGGTGGAAAAGCATCGAATCCCTAGATCATCCATCAACTTCTTCATATCCTTGGCTTGCGCTTGAGTCCAATTGTAATAAGGTGCATAGAATTCCAGTCCCTGGTACCCCATAGCGGCAATTGCTCGCACCGCAGCCTGGGCGTCTTTATTCAAAGCTTCGCGCACCGAATACATTTCGATCCCCATGGGAATTGCGGGCGAGGCGCTGGCACGCCATGCCCAGGGCATCACGGCGGTAAACGCCAGAAAAGTTCTACGTGAAAAAGAGTTTGCATTCATGGTCGCATCCTATCTGACAGCACAACGAATTTCACCGGAATCTTACTGCGTAAGGACGAACAACTGCAAACCGCGCCGCACCCAATACCAGATATTTGCCAGGCTCGCTTGTTTTTCTGGTTTTGTAGATTGGGTAGATTGACGTTCGAATTGACGATCCGCTATTGAGGCAAACCAAGCTTGCGCATCAATTCCACCCAGCGTGGATCGGAATGCAATGATTCGAAAGCTGGAAAGCGGATAACCGCCATCAGTTCAGAGTCTTGCTGGGCATAGGCTTTTTCAAGCGATTCGAGGGCTTTATTGCGGTCTCCCATAACTGCGTAGCACACGGCTATGTTGGCGGGCGGCGCGGCGATCCCATCATCATCAGGTCTCTGCATCGCCTTCAGAAAACCCTGCGCATCGGCGACTGAATAGTCCAGGAGCCGACACGCTCTTAAAGTTGCCACTTTTCCGAAACTCGTTCAGCGCCTCCGCAAACTTTCCTGTCATCGCGTAAATCTGCGCCAAATAAAAGTGTGCCGGCGCGAAAGCAGGGTCTCGCTCTATGATTTTGTTGATCTGGTCGATTGCCTCGGGAAAGCGTCGCGCGACCGCCAACGTCAAGCCGTAGTTCATATTCACGATGGGAGAAAGTGGATCAAGCGAAAGCGCTATGCGAAATTCCTCCAGAGATTGGTCGATGCGATTCTGCGGCATCAGGCACTCAAATGCATAGAAGTAGTGCGCGGAAGCGTTGTTGGGATTTATTTCGATGGCTCGCCGGTATTCAGTCTCTGCCTCGGCCCACTTCCAGTTAGAGGCTAGTGTGTTGGCTCGTGCAGTGTGCGCTTCGTAAAGAGAAGGATCGAGTTGCAGTGCTTTCTGACTCGCAGCTTCCGCCAGCGGCCAAGCTTCTTTTGGCTGGATGAGCACGCCATACCCCGTGGCGACATTGTAGGAATCGGCCAGTCCCGCATACGCAAGAGCATAGTTCGGGTCGGCGGCTATCGCCTGCTTGAACAGATCGATGCTTTTTTTCAATCCATCCGGAGTACGTCCGTACCACAATTGTCGCCCTTCCAGATAAAGACGATAGGCTTCAGGATTGGTCGTACCGGCGCGACCCATCTTTTGTTGTTCCGCACCGGTTAGTTTAATTTGCAATTTATTGGAAACGTCGCGCGTGATGTCGCTCTGGACTTGGGTAATGTCAGCAAGTTTCCGCTGGTAATGCGAACCCCATATCTCCGTGCCATCCGACGTATTCACAAGATCGGCCTGCACGCCGAGTTCATCGCCACGTTGCGTGAGCCGTCCCATCAGCACCGTTTCCACTCCCAACGTTTTGCCGATCTGCTGCGGATCCTGCTGATTTCCTTTGAAGCGAAACACTGTGCTGCGCGCCATTACCTTGGTATTTGGCAGCTGCGAGAGTGTTCCAATCAGGCTTTCCGTCAATCCATCGCTCAAGTATTCATTGTTCGGATCAGAGGTCGCATTGACAAAGGGAAGCACCGCAATCGAATTGGCTGTGCCGCCTGCCCCTTTGCCTCGCAGAAAATAAAATCCCGCGGCTGCCGCAATGACAAGACTCGTCGCGATAATTCCAGCAATCACATACTTCTTGGAATTCGCAGGGACCGCTGCTACGGCGGCTATCGAGGGCGAACTGGCTGAACTGACCTGAGCCACGGAGCTTCCCGAAATATTGGCATTCGATGAGCGCCCGGAATCCATTTCCCGCCGGAGCCGGGCCAGATCGGAGCGGACATCGGCGGCGCTCTGATACCGCAAAGTGCGATCTTTTTCGAGCGCCTTATTGATGATGCGGTCTAATTCCGGCGGCATTTCGGGGTTCAACCGCAATGCGGGTGTCACCGCGCCATCTAAAATTGCTTTGAAAATAAGTCCTGAGGTATCGCCGCGGAAGGGCAGGTTTCCCGTAGCCATCTCATACAATACCGCCCCGAAAGAAAACAGATCCGTGCGCGCATCGAGTTCCTTGCCGCGAACCTGCTCCGGCGACATGTAGGCAACTGTTCCCAAGGTGCTCCCCGGACTCGTCAGTTGGGCCGTGTCTGCTCCTACAGTTGCCAGGTTGTCCGCGCTGCGCATAGCGCTTTTCGCCGAGCCCACTTTTGCCAGGCCAAAATCAAGGATTTTGGCGTGTCCCCGCTTGGTCACAAATAGATTGGCTGGTTTGATGTCGCGGTGGACGATTCCCTCGGAATGTGCGGCATCCAGTCCATCGGCCACGTCAATCGCAATGGTCAGGAGCTCCTCAATTTCCATCGGGCGTCCCGCGATGGCATGCTTCAGGGTCATCCCCTCCAGATATTCCATGGCAATAAACGCTTTGCCATTTTCTTCGCCTATGTCGTGAATCGTGCAGATATTGGGATGATTTAACGCGGATGAAGCTTTCGCTTCACGTCGAAAGCGCTCCAGCGCCTGGTGATCATGGGCCAGATCTTCGGGCAGGAATTTGAGGGCGACAAAGCGGTCGAGCCGGGTGTCCTGCGCCTTGTATACCACTCCCATGCCGCCACCACCGAGTTTTTCGATGATGCGATAGTGCGAAATCGTCTGCCCGATGAGCGAATCAGTCCCTGACATGTGCTGCACATCTTAAGTTGCGTCAACAGTCAAGTCAACGAACGCAGCTGGTCTGTTGACATTAGACGTATAAACGAACTGGCCCGGTATGCGTTGCCTCTGATCAGGTGAAACGATTTGTAGACAGTGGAACTGCACAAAAACGATGGTAGGCCCGTGGGGACTCGAGACCCGCAGACCTCTACCGTGTCAAGTATGCTTGATTGTGTACGGGCCAATAGGTTATAAGGCCACGGAGGTCGTCGAAGTAGGCGCACCACCACCTATGCAGGATTCGACTAGAAATTACAAGGGAACTCGATAAGCGATTGGAGTCGAAGACGTTTTTCCTCCATTGTACCCAATCTTTCGAGGAAGCGGAGGCGATTTACGCCGAAAGGCCCTTGATTTTACATGTGCGTGTTACACAAGTCTCGTTCGATGATTGGGGAGTCAAAGCAACGATCACCGACTTACTCAGTCCTGGCATGCATCATGTTCGGCGCAGCACTTTTGAAATCGCGAGCGCCTGGGAGACATTCTGGTTCGATGAGGGCGATTGGGATACACCGAACATCCCGGCGTGTCGGCATCGGCTACTCTTGCATTCAACTGTCGTTCGGCCCACCGTTGAACTTGGCGCAAAGGCAAATCGACAGGGAGCAATCATTATGTGGGACGAGTTCTTAGCTATCGTGCGATCGTATTACGACATTAAACAGCACGAACTCGCGGAACGCCTAAAGCACAAGGTGAAATCGATCAGTTCCCAGACCACGGAGCGGCGAGTGGTAGCAAGACTTTACAGGTGAAGAATTACAGGTGAAGTTTTTGTCGGATTACGAGAGAAAACTCTCTAAAGTAATTGAAAACGATGGTAGGCCCGTGGGGACTCGAACCCCAGACCTCTACCGTGTCAAGGTAGCGCTCTAACCAACTGAGCTACGGGCCTGCAACCTTCTAAGAATATCACGGCTAGGCCTTCGAGAGAATTTCGTCCAATGCCTTAAGTTCGGCCTCATTCAAAGGTTGCCACGCGGCTCCGAGGCGATGCACAGCAGCCTGCGTCTCTGCTAGCGGCTGGTCCTTCAGCACTGCCCGCAGGCGTTGCCATTCTTCTTTCACGTTCTGGATCTCGTCGCCACTTGCGTCAGACAAAAACGCCTGCAACGCTTCGGCCGCCGAGCCGTATTCTTCACCAAAGTCTTCGTGCAAGTAGCCGCCAAAGAAATCCTGGAGTGCTGAAAAATTATCCGGGTCGAATTTCGATTGATTGTTCTTCGCTTCGTGCATCATTCGCGCGCCTCCGGATAGGTAGTCAGCACGTAGAAGCCATCGGATCCGTCCGCGCGCAGCACAATCACCGCTCCGGTGCACGGCACGGATTCGGTTTCGCCGCGTCGCAGGCTCCGGCCGATGGTTTGTCCCGCATTATAATGTAGCGCCAGGTTGGGACGCCGTTCCCCTCGTCTCATCCAGCTATCGATTCGTCTTTGTTCCGCGCGCAGGCCTGCCGCCACGGTCTCTTCCG
Source organism: Candidatus Acidiferrales bacterium (assembly GCA_963837885.1). GTDB lineage: Bacteria > Acidobacteriota > Terriglobia > Acidiferrales > UBA7541 > Acidiferrum. The sequence goes on from CAWIPD010000002.1 coordinate 330,189, forward strand.
CAATTTCCCGGTTCGTCCAGGTAGAAGCCGCGGAAATATTCCGTTCCTTGCGTAAACGCTCGGCCAATTGCTCGTCGGTACGGGCAACGTGACGCGCCAGAGTGTGTCCTCCACGATCCTCGTCCCGTTGCAAATCATATCGATCTGAATTCCGATGTTCCGCGTTCTGGGTCGGACGTGTTTCCTCGTGCCGCGGTGTCTCCGTTACGGGAGTCTGTCCGCAGCCAAGAAGGATGCCCCCAAGAAGAAGACAGCCCATCCAGCGTATTCGCCAATTTACTGCTTGCTTTAGTTTAATTTTCAAACCAAGTTCCCTCAGCCGCCCAAAATCTACCATGCTCACACGCGCTATTTTACGAAAAAACCGGTTTCGTCCGCGACTTGCCAACCAGGTTGTGACCTCACCAACCCGGATGCTATTCTCCATTTTATGCCGGATTCGGCCAAGCTTTCGTCTACCCTTCCAGCTTCTTCCCTCGAGCATTCCGAGCGTCAGTTCGAGGCGCTCCTGGCCGTCAGCGAGACTATCTCCCAGCAGCACGAGTTAAAGTTGCTCTTTCACGACCTTTCCGAGCGGCTCCACACGGTTCTCTCCTTCGATTTTCTCGCACTCGTTCTTCACGATCCGGCTCGCAACACCATGCGCCTGCACACCCTGGAGACTCGCGAACCGCTGGACAAGGAGCACCACAAAGAGTTCCCCATTGAAAATCACCCGGCAGGTTGGGTCTGGGAGAATCAACGTCCATTTGTCAGCCTCGATACAGAAAAAGATGCGCGCTATCCGGAATTCATGCAGAGACTGTTGGAGGTCGGAGTTCATTCTTTTGCGATCGTGCCACTGACAACAGCGCAGCATCGCCTGGGGGCCATGTCCATTGGACGCTACGTTCCGCACGGTATGGGTGATGCAGAACTCGATTTCATCGAGCGCGTTGCCAAGCAAGTCGCCGTGGCGGTGGATAACGCCCTCAACTTTGAAGCCGCGCAAGCCTATCAGGCCCAGTTGGCACGTGAACGCGACCGCCTGCAAGTCCTGCTGGACATCAACAATCTGCTCGTCAGCACCCGTGACACGAACGCTCTTTTCCGGGGCATTGTCTCTTCGTTGAAGCCAGTGCTACACCATGACTACACCAGCCTGGCGCTTCTCGATGACGCTTCGGGACTTCTCAAGATTCATGCCCTCGACCTGAACGGTGGCGTAACTAAAATCCCTAAATCGGAATACACCGTTTCCCTGGAGGATTCTCCCTCTGGCCAGTGCTTTTCAACCGGGCAGGTACTGATCGTCCGTGGCGCGGAGCTGGATGCATACAAGCTCGAGGTGATTCGCTATCTACGCAAAGAGGGCGTGGAAGTACTTTGCTGCGTTCCGCTTTCCACCAACGGCCGCACGTTCGGCACCATCAATCTGGCCAGCCGCGATCCTCAGTCTTTTTCCGATACAGATGTGGAGTTGCTTCTGCAGGTGGCTACTCAAGTGGCGATTGCACTGGAAAACGCTCTGGCCTTCAGGGAAATTGACGCTCTCAAAGACAAGTTGGCCGTCGAAAAACTTTATCTGGAAGAAGAAATTCTCAGCGAGTTCAACTTCGAGGAGATTATCGGCGATAGTCCAACACTCCGGCGCACACTGTCTCAGGTTGAACTTGCCGCTCCTGCTGGAACCACGGTGCTAATCCTCGGTGAAACCGGAACCGGGAAAGAATTAATCGCGCGCGCTCTTCATAACCTTAGTCCCCGGCGCGAGCGCACCTTCGTCAAAGTAAACTGCGCCGCCATCCCCGCGGGATTGCTGGAGTCTGAATTATTCGGCCACGAACGCGGCGCCTTTACGGGGGCTCTGACGCAAAAAATCGGACGGTTCGAATTTGCAGACAAAGGCACGCTCTTCCTGGATGAAGTCGGCGATCTTCCCTTGGAGCTTCAGCCCAAGCTTCTGCGTGTCCTTCAGGAGCAGGAGTTCGAGCGACTGGGCAGCAATCGCTCTTTGCACGTTGACGTCCGGGTTGTCGCCGCTACTAACGTCGATTTAGCGCAGCTGGTGGAAGAGAAGAAATTCCGCAGCGACCTATACTATCGCTTGAACGTATTTCCTATTGTTATTCCGCCGTTACGCGAACGACCCGAAGATGTCCCCATTCTGGTCCGCTATTTCGTGCAGAAGATCAGCCGCCGCCAAAACAAAACTGTGGAATATGTGCCCTCCGATGTGATGGACGCACTCGTGAATTATTCCTGGCCGGGGAATGTGCGCGAACTGGAAAATCTCATTGAACGCGCGGTGCTGCTCTCCTCTGGTAAGGAATTGCAGGTTCCCATCGCCGAATTGAAGGCTTCCCGATCTTCGGTGGGACGATCATCCTCCGCCGACGAGTCTGTAGCACTATTGCCTTTAACCAGTGCCCCCGCGCCTAATACCACTTCCTCGCAGCCGGTAACCCTCGAAGAAACGCAGCGCCAACACATATTGCGCGTACTGCGGCAAACCCATTGGAGAATTTCCGGCCCGAAGGGAGCGGCCGAGCTGCTGGGCATGAAACGCACCACGCTGCAGGCTCGCATGCGCAAACTGGGCATCGAGCGGCCCATTTAATCTTTCCTCCCCTGGTTCGCGTTTTAGTAATGCCACCATTTCTCCGGCTTGGCAGCGACCTCTGAGTATGCTCTCCTAATAAGGATGGCCTTGCGACACAATCTCCTGAATTCCGCCTTTCTCCGTGGCGTGGCTTGTCTTTTGTTCGCCCTCCTGTTTGGCCTGCCCGCTGCCATTTTTGCTCAGGAAGAATTGCCGCGCATCCGCTTCGTTCGCGACCCGGACCCTGCCCCCACCTTTCAGTTGAAAGACCTCGATGGCAAAGATTTCAAGCTGGAAGATTACCGCGGCAAGGTAGTGCTTCTGAATTTTTGGGCTACCTGGTGCGGCCCATGCCGCGAAGAGATTCCCACACTCATTGAGCTGCAGAAACGCTATAAAGATCGGTTACAGGTGATAGGTCTGGCGGTCGACGAAGACGACGAAGATGACGTACGCAAGTTTGTCACCTCGCAAGGCATCAACTATCCCATTGCTATCAGCTCGATTCCCATTCGCATTGCCTATGGCGGCGTCACTGCCCTACCGACTGTTTTCGTAATCAATCCCGCCGGCGCTATCGTTCAAAAGCACGTCGGCCTGTTCAATCCCTGGCTTTACGAAACTGAGGTCCGGGCGTTGCTGGATTTGCCCATCGCCACGAGAGTTGAGACCTTCGCCGATAATGGCGAAATTTTCCTTCAACACGCCGACCGCGCCACCACTCTTCCGGGTGTCGACCTCACTAAGCTTTCACCCGAGCAAAAGGCCGCTGCTCTCCACAAGTTCAATGCGGAATCTTGCGATTGCGGATGCAAATTCACGCTCGCTCAGTGCCGCATCTACGACCCCGCCTGCCAGATCAGTAAGCAAAGGACCGCTGCTATCGTGAAGGAAGTTTCTGGAGAAAAAACGCCCGCAAAATCCACGCCTGCTGCTCCCTCAAGCGCCTCCCCCGTTTCGCCGAAGCAATAATCGATTTTTCTTCGGTAGCGACGGCAGCATCGCAAGTTACCCTTAAATATTATTATTGTTTCTTCGTCAGCTCCAACACCGCGCTGGTCATGGCCTTGACGCCAGCTCGTATCGCCGGTTCAGGCAGCGGTGCAAATTCGCTCGAGTGTAAACTTGGCAGCCGCGTTCCTTGTTCCTGTGCTTGCTTCCACTTTGCGGGATCGACAGCGCCCAACCAGAACATCGTGGTGGGTGGGTGCGGGTCCGCCAGCGCAAACAAGCTGAAATCTTCGCTCACCATCAGTGGTATCGCAGGCTGCACGTTGTCTTTGCCTAAGGCTTTTTCGAGCGCGGCGCCAATTCGCCGGCTCAGCACAGCATCATTAATTGTCGCCGGCACATTGTCCTTCCCAATTTCGATGATCGGTGCGCGCTCTTCCGGCACTCCTGCGGCTGCGGCGATTCCCTTGGTCATCCGCGTGATCGCATCCAACGCTTTTGTGCGCTGCTGGGGCGTCATCGTGCGAACTGTTACTTGCAAGTGCGCCTCATCGGGAATGATATTGTGTTTTGTTCCGGCGTGGATTGAGCCGACTGTAATCACCGTGGGCTCCAGCGGATTCATTTCACGGCTTACGATGGTCTGCAGGTCCACAATCAGTTCCGCAGCGATCACAATCGGATCTTTCGTCGCTTGAGGAGCCGCTCCGTGTCCACCATATCCCCGAATCGTGATGTCCACAGAATCGGCGCCAGCCAATAGTGGCCCTTCCATCCACGCCACCTTGCCGGCCTCTAACCATGCGTTATCGTGCAGCGCCAAAACGTAATCGGGCTTGGGGAATTTCGTGAACAGTCCCGCATTCAGCAGAGCCTTCGCGCCACTGACCGATTCTTCCGAGGGCTGCCCAATCATCACCACGGTTCCGCTCCATTGCGCTTTACTTTCCGCCAGAAGTTTTGCCGTGCCCAGGAAGACCGTCATGTGCAGGTCATGCCCGCAGGCGTGCATCACTCCTACTTCACCGTTGCTTTTCTTCACGCGCACTGTACTCGCGTAAGGCAATCCAGTATTTTCAGTTACCGGCAACGCGTCCAATTCCGTTCGCACATAAACCGTTGGCCCCGGTCCGTTTTTTAGCACCGCGACTACCCCATACGAAATACTTTCTTCATTGGCATATTTTCCGAAATGATCGGTAACCACATATCCAAATTTGCGCAGTTCTCCGGCCACGAATGCCGAGGTTTCTTTCTCCTGGCTCGATAGTTCAGGATTTGCGTGGAGATGCTTGTAGGTGCCCACCCAATCGTCGATATTTTTATCGATCTTCTGGTCCAGGTCACTCTGTGCTCTTGCTCCTAAGCCAAACGTCAGCAGCAGCCCACCCAGAACGGTCCATTTAGTCCACTTATTCAGCACGGATTTCCTCCACAGGAAAGCTCGGGCATCTTAACAGAATTTTCACAGGCCAACGGGCCGGCGGCTTTTTTCTTGCCCTTTCGCATGATTGCGCACTACACTCCCGCTCGAATAGTTCAGTCTTTTGGAGGCTGCCATGAACCGTCGTGTTCTCACCCTTGTCGTCCTGCTCGCTGCCGGAATTTTCCTTACCGTGAATGGCGCGTTCTCCCAATCTGATTCCTCGGCCAAGCGCCGCGTAATTAATCTGCCCGACAAGCCAATTCAAGCGCCATTCAGCAACGCTGTTCTTTCTGGCGACACTCTCTACATCGCAGGCAGCATCGGCCTAGATCCCAAGACCGGCAAACCACCCGAGAAAATCGAAGACGAAATCAAGTTGCTTCTCGATGGCTACAAGACAACCCTGGCCCAGGCCAACATGACCATGGACGACCTTGTCTACGTCCAGATCTTCTGCACCGACCTGGCGTATTACGACAAATTCAACGCCGCGTACCGCACCTATTTTTCCAAGGACTTTCCCGCGCGAGCGTTCATAGGCGCAGGCTCACTCCTTCGCGGCGGCCATTTCGAGATGCAAGCGATCGCCGTGCGGCGCTAAAGCCACTGTCTTGTGAGGGTTACAGTTCATGCAATTGACAGCAGGAAGAATATAACTTAACATCGTTAAGTTGGAGTGGGAAGTTAATCCTATGGGCGTTAAAGAACGCAAGCTTCGTGAAAAAAAGTTCCTCCGCCAGGAGATCCTTGACGCCGCCAGCGAGCTCTTCGTCAAAGAGGGCTATGAGAACGTTTCGATGCGCCGGATCGCCGACAAAATTGAATATTCCCCCACCACAATTTATCTCTATTTCAAAGATAAGGCTGAACTTCTGGAACAAGTCTGTGCGGAAACATTCTCGCGACTTTCCCAGCATCTGACCCGCATTCTTGAACAGCCCGGTGACCCTATCGAGAGACTGCGGCGCGGCCTGATCGCCTACGTCCACTTCGGGCTGAAAAATCCCCACCATTACCGCGCCACCCTTATGATGCCCATCCCGGAAGGGTTCGATAAACAAAAGTTTGCGCGGCCAGATTCACCTGGTATTCAGGCATTCGACTTCTTACGTCGTTCCGTTTTCGATTGCATCTCTGCAGGGAAATTTCGCTCTGGCGACGCGGAATTGGTCAGTCAGACGTTATGGTGCGGAGCTCACGGGGTCACCTGTCTTCTCATTACCCATCCTGTATTTCCTTGGGCTGAGAAGGAACAAGTGATTGAATCTGTTATAGATACCATGATTGCGGGGGTATCCAAAGCCGAGAAGTAACAAAGCGAAAAAATTTTTCATCCAAACTTAACACTGTTTAGTTGTAGGACGTTGTTACTTTTATCGGAGCTGTTTCGTACTTATCTTTGAACCACCCCCGGGAGCTTTGCCATGGCACTTCTCGCTCGACGCAATCTCTTTCACGATCGCATCCGCTTTGCGGTCACCCTCACTGGCATTGTCTTTGCTCTCGTGCTGATCATCATTCAATTTGGGCTCTTCCTCGGTTTTGCGACGACCACTTCCAACAACATCGATAACTCTCACGCTGATTTGTGGATTGTTTTTCATGGCGTCGGATACTTCGATACCTCCCGAGAATTTTCCGAGCGCAAGTTTTATCAAGTCCTCGCCACTCCTGGCGTTCAACAAGCCGAAAAATACATGCAAGGATTCGCCAACTGGAAAAGGCCCGATGGCCGTATGGAGAACATTCAAATTATCGGATTTCGTCCCGGCAGCGGCTTGGGTGAACCGTGGAATGTAGTCGAAGGAAATATCCAGGATGCCAAAAACGAAGACGCCATCATCGTTGATGATGTCTACAAGGAAAAATTGGGCGTTTCAAAGCTCGGCGACCGCGTGGAAATCGGCCGCCGAAGAGCCCGCGTAGTTGGCTTCACGCATGGAATTCGCTCGTTCACGACTTCGCCCTTCGTCTACACCACGTTCAAGAATTCGCTCAATTACACCAACCCCGTCTCGAAAGAGAGTGATCTCTCCTACATCCTGGTCAAAGCCGCGCCCGGTATCTCTCTTAATCAGTTAAAGCAGAACTTGCACGAACGCGTTTCCGATGTGGACATCTACACCACAGCCGAGTTCAGCCGGCGCACCCGCTTCTATTGGATGTTCACCACCGGCGCGGGCCTTGCTGTCCTGACCGCCGCCTTGATGGGCCTGATCGTGGGCGTCGCCGTCGTCGCACAAACCATTTATGCGGCCACCATGGATCACATCCGCGAGTACGGCACCCTGAAGGCCATCGGCGCCACCAACAGCTATCTCTATCGCGTATTGATTGAACAAGCCATCTGGAGCGCCGTGCTGGGTTATGTACTCGCCATGGTCATTGCCCACTTCATCGTGCAGGGCAGCGAAAAAGGAGGCGCCGTTATTCTCATGCCGCCCACCATGCAAATCGGAATGTTCTTTTTGGCGATTTTCATGTGCATAGCGGCGGCCTTCGTTTCCATTAACAAAGTGACGCGGCTCGATCCCGCAATGGTCTTCAAAGGATAGGTGAACGATATGGATGCGCTCCAATCCAGAAAAACGGTCATACGAACGCAAGGTCTCACCAAACTCTATCGCGAGGGCGCTAGCGAATTTCGAGCGCTCTCCGATGTGCATCTGCAAATTCATTCTGGCCAGCTGACCTTGTTGATGGGTCCCTCAGGCAGCGGGAAAACAACTTTGCTCTCAATTCTGGGCTGCATTCTTCGCGCATCCGCGGGACGCCTCGAGCTGCTTGGTGAGGATGTTACTGCGCTTCCCGAAAAAGAGTTGCCGCGCGTGCGCCGCAACGCAATTGGCTTCGTCTTCCAGGGATTCAATTTGTTTCCTACCTTGACCGCACTCGAGAATGTGGTTCTCGCCATGGATGTTCGTGGCATGCGTGGCGATGCCGCCAAAAAGCGTGCCGCACAACTGTTGGATGAAGTCGGCCTCCAAGACAAAATGCGCGCTTTTCCTGCCGATCTTAGCGGTGGGCAGAAGCAACGCGTGGCCATCGCCCGCGCCCTTGCGGGCGATCCACCAATTCTGCTGGCCGATGAACCCACCGCCGCGCTCGATTCCACCAGTGGCCGCGCCGTCATCGAGCTTCTCCAGCGATTGGCGCACCAGCATGATCGCGCCGTCGTCATGGTCACGCACGATCCACGCGTCCTCTCTTATGGCGACCGCATCCTGCATCTCGAAGACGGCTGCCTCGAACGCGAGGAATTACGGCCAATTGGGCCGGCGATTACGCCATCTCTGCTGCCCGTTTCAGCACCAGCGAATTTCTCCGAAGGATTTACGTTTGATTGCTAGCTCCATTTGCAAGGGAAGGAAAAATTCTATGAAGCGTTCAACCTATGTTTTGATTGCGGCGGCAATTCTTTTCGTGCTCTCTACCGTGCAGTTCCTGCGCAGCCGCGAAAGCAGCGTCAAGGCCGCGCCTGCCCTGGCAAACTCTGCTCAGCCCCGCGATGGATTAATCGCCGCGCCAGGGCGCGTCGAAGCCGTCTCTGAAGAAATTCGAGTCAGCTCGGAACTCAGTGGCCGCTTGAAATCCGTCAATGTGGAAGAAGGCGATCGCGTCCGCAAAGGGCAAGTGCTCGCCCAAATCGAGAACGAAGATTACGTCGCACGGGTTTCTTCCGCAGAGGCGACTCTCGCGCAGCGCCAGGCTGAACTGACCCGCATCATCAATGGTGCACGCACTCAGGAACGCCGCGCCTCGGAAGCGGGTGTGCAAGCCGCCGAAGCTATTCTCGAAAACTCCCGCCGTGAGGCGGAGCGCCGCCGCACCCTGGCCGATCACGAAATGATCTCTCGCGATGAGGCAGAACGTTATGAACGTGCCTACCAGGTTGCCCGTGCGGAATACGAGCGTGCTTTACAGGAATTTTCTCTGGTTGACGCCGACCCTCGCGAAGAAGACCGCCGCCGAGCGGAAGCTGCGGTTGCCACAGCGCAAGCGCAACTTTCCGAGGCCCGCGCCTATCTCGAGAAAACTTTTATTCGTTCCCCGATTGACGCCGTGATTCTCCGCAAATTCCGTCACGCCGGAGAAAGCGTCTCCACTCAGTTCGATTCTCCCATCGTTACTCTCGCCGACGATTCTTCCCTGCGTGTGCGTCTTGACATCGACGAAACCGATGTCGCTCGACTCCATGTTGGCCAGCCAGCCTTTGTCACCGCAGAGGCTTATGGATCACATAAATTTACGGGGCACGTTATTCGAGTCGGTCGCATCCTTGGCAAAAAGAATATTCGTACCGACGAACCCAGCGAGCGCGTCGACACCAAGATTCTCGAGACCCTCGTCGAGCTGGATCCAGGCCAAAGCCTGCCATTAGGCCTCCGCGTAGATTCATTTGTTCAGGTCCAAGCCCAATGACCGCGCCCAATGTGACGATATATGGGCATTATCATGCTGTCACGAAATGGGCATTTGCCTATATATGGGTGATTGGCAAATACGCGTGCTATGATCGCATAGGACTAAATATATGATTATAAATACTTTAAATCAAGGAGTTGTCATCCCAGACTTGGTGCCAGTCTTGCTCACATACCAACCGGACGGTTCGAATTTTATGCTGCGTATTACGACTGAAAATAAACGAGGCAAGCTCATCCTCAGCGTCGAAGGACGCTTGGCTGGTCAATGGGTTGGCGCTCTCGAGCAGTGCTGGCGCGAACTTTACGCCGCCAATCCCCGCCAAAAATTCAGCATCAATCTCTGTGGCGTCAGTTTCATCGACAATGCCGGTAAAGTCCTTCTGAAGGAAATGCATGGTCTTGGCGGTGAACTGCTCGCCGAAGGCTGCCTGAATCAGGCGATCGTAGACGAGATCAACGGGCCGCGCACCAAGCAGGAACCTTCTCAAAAGAAGGATGAGGGCGAAAAGAAGGGCACCACCATCATCTTTTACATCGCGTTCTTAAGCCTGCTGATTATCCCTTGTGGATTGCGCGCTCAAACTCAGGCCGCCTCTCAGCCTGCTGCGGCTCCCGTCGACGCACAACACCTCACTCTCGAACAAGCTGTTAAGTTGGCCCTCAAGCAAAATCCTACCCAACAGATTGCCGTGCTGAATGCGGCCGAGAGCATTCAGGATAAGAACATCACTCGTTCTGAACTTTTGCCGCAGGCCAATCTGAAAGTGGCTGATTCTGCCAACCGTGTGAACCTCTACGCGCAATTCGGCGGAACACTTCCGCCGCAATTTCCTTTTCCTCAGCACATTGGGCCTTATCAGATTTTCTCTGCTGGACCATCTTTTGGCACTTCGATCATTGATCTGTCGCTCTGGAAACGCTATCAATCGGCCCGCAGCGATGTGGACGCGGCCAAAGCAAATAGTCTTTCCACCCGCGAGCAAGTTATCCTGCTGACGGTTTCGCAATACATCGGCACGCTCGCGCGGTCGCAAACGTCGAAGCTTCCCGTTCCCGCGTGGAATTGGCCCAAGCCCTTTACGATCAAGCAGCGGACTTGCAAAAAGAAGGCGTGGGCACTGGCATTGACACACTACGCGCCAACGTTGAGCTGCAAAACGAAAAGCAGCGCCTGATTGAAGCTGAAAACGATCGCGACGCCTCACTCTTCGGCCTCAGCAAGATTTTGAATCTCGATCCGCGCCAGAAGATTGAATTGGCCGACGCTCTGGGCTTTTTCGATACGCCGCAACCTGACGTCGACGCCAGCATCACGGAAGCGCTTGCAGCTCGCCAGGAATGGAAGGCCATCGAGGCCCAGGAAAAGGCGCTCGGCTACGAGAAACAATCCGCCCAGTTTTCGCGCCTTCCTTCGCTCCGCTTCGATGGCGACTGGAATTATCTGGGTACTTCCATCAACAACGGTATCCCAACCTACATGTATCAGGCATCCGTGAATGTTCCGCTGTTCACCGGCGGCCGGATCAAAGCGCAGGTGGCCAAGGCAGACATCGAGTTACGCAAGATCGAGCAGCAGAAAGCCGATTTGCGCAACCAGATTGCCCTGGACGTGAAGACCGCGCTGCTTAATTTGGCTTCCGCGCGCAGCGAAGTGCAAGTGGCAAACCTGGGCGTTGAGCTGGCCAAGGAAGAAGTTTCGCAATCGCGCGATCGTTTCCGCGCCGGTGTTGCCAACAACATTGAAGTCATTTCCGCGCAGGATTCCCTTTCGCGTGCGAATGACAACCAGATTGCCGCGCTCTATCGATTCAACCAGGCGCGCGCAGACTTTGCCCGGTCGGTGGGGCAGATGGAAAAGACTTACAACAAGTGAGGATGCAGCAATGAGTGTGGAGATAGAAGTCGGACTGGAGAACGCGGCGAAAGTCCGCGTCCCAACGGACGAAGAACTGAAAAAGGAATTGAAGTCCGAGCCGGTGTCGAACCCCAACATCCGCCGTGGCCTGATTGCGGGCGCCATCGTTCTTGTGGCTGCAGCATTGGGACTTTTTTTCTACTACCACAACCGCGAGTCCACCGATGACGCGCAAATCGACGGCCACATTACTCCCATTGCCGCGAAAATTTCCGGGCGCATTGCCAAAGTGCTTGTGCAGGACAATCAGCCCGTCAAAGCCGGCCAATTGCTTGTTCAGATCGACCAGGGTGATTATCAGGCCGCTCTCGATCAAGCCAAAGCAGCCCTCGCACTTGCCGAAAGCGAAGCGCGCTCCGCAGGATTTGACGTTCCCCGCACTACTCTGAACGTGGCCAGCGGCACCTCCAGCGCCGAAGCCCAACTTGCAGGAGCTGAGGCCGATTACATGCGCGCGCAAGCCTCCTACGAACAATCGCAAACCGCTGACCTCGCGGTTGCTCAAGCAAATGTGGAACGCAGCCGCGCCAACGCCCAACTTGCCAAAGCGGATTTAGCACGCTACGCACCCCTCATGGAAAAGGGAGAGATCTCCAAGCAGCAATATGACGCCGCAAAAGCAAACGCCGACGCCTCAGCCAGTTCACTGGTTGCCGATGAGCAGCGACTGGCGCAGGCTCAGCGCAACATCCTGATTGCTAAAGCACAATTGGAAGCTTCCAAAGCTCGCGTCGACCAGGCTAAAGCTGGAGTAAGTTCCGCCCTGGCCGATCGCAACCGCGTAGGCATGCGCAACGCTGACGAACAAGCGAAACTCGCCATGGTCGATCAAGCGCGTGCGCAACTCGAAGCCGCCCAACTCAATCTTAGTTACACCAACATCACCGCGCCTGTGGACGGTGTTGCTACTCACAAACAGGTCGAGCCCGGCCAAATCGTGCAGCCTGGACAAGGCTTGCTCGTCGTTGTTCCCCTGCAAGATGTTTGGGTCACTGCGAACTTCAAGGAAACACAACTGAAGAAGATGCGCGCAGGACAAAAGGCTTACGTGGACGTCGATACCTACGGCAAGACTTTCACCGGCCATGTCGATTCCCTTGCTGGCGCAACTGGCGCAGTGATGAGCCTTCTCCCGCCCGAGAATGCCACCGGCAATTACGTGAAAGTTGTTCAACGTATACCCGTAAAGATCATTCTGGATCCGATTTCGCCCGATGTTGCGATCCTTCGTCCCGGTATGAATGTGGATGTAACAGTAATTACGGAGTAGTTTTCGCTACGGCACACGCTCATGCTTGAGAAAATTACACACCGACTTCGCATGCCGGATGGCACGATCAACCCTTGGGTGATCGCCATTACCGTCACCATGGCCACGTTCATGGAAGTTCTCGATACTTCCATTGCCAACGTCGCTCTGCCGCACATCCGCGGCAGCTTGTCTGCCAGCGCGGATGAAGCTACTTGGATCCTCACTTCTTATCTGGTTTCCAACGCCATCGTGCTTCCGCTTTCCGGATGGCTCTCTTCCCTCGTCGGCCGCAAGCGCTTCTATATGTCTTGCGTGATTATTTTTACCATCAGCTCTTTCTTGTGTGGATTCGCACACAGCCTGGGCATGCTCGTTTTCTTCCGCATTCTTCAGGGCGCGGGCGGTGGTGGCCTTCAGCCCAGCGAGCAGGCCATCTTGAACGACACATTCCCCTTGGCCAAGCGCGGTATGGCCTTTGCGGTTTACGGCATTGCCGTTGTTGTCGCCCCCACGATCGGGCCATGGCTTGGCGGCTACATCACCGACAACTACTCCTGGCGCTGGATTTTCTACATCAACATTCCCGTCGGCATCCTTTCCATCATCCTTACCTACTTGCTGGTTTCGGATCCGCCGCACATGAAGCGCGCCAACTTCAAAGAAGGATTCCGTATTGACTATATCGGTCTGGGTCTCATCACTCTTGGTTTGGCCAGCATGCAAATCATCCTGGATAAGGGCCAGCGCGAAGATTGGTTCGCCTCCGGCTTCATTCGTACCTTTTTCGTCTTGATGTTGATTGGACTGGTTGCTGGGGTGATCTGGGAACTCCGCACCAAGGATCCCGTCGTCGATTTCAAGATGTTGAAGAATCGCAACTTCGCCATTGCCACCATCGCCATGTTCTTCCTGGGTTTCGTTCTGTACTCCACCACTATGCTGATTCCGGAAATGCTTCAGGAACTGCTTGGCTATCCGGCGGAAATGGCCGGACTCGCGCTTTCACCGGGTGGCGCCCTCATCATGCTGTGCATGCCCCTGGTCGGATTCCTCGTTTCTAAGGTGGATACCCGATACTTGATTGTCTTTGGATGTTCTATCTCTGCTTCAGCACTTCTGGTCATGGCCGGATGGAACCTCCAGCTCGATTTCCGTCACGCCATGCTGGGACGCATGATGCAGTCCTTTGGACTGGCTTTTCTCTTTATTCCCATCAACGTATCGGCATTTGCTTACGTTCCACGAGAACTGACCAACATGGGCACCGGCATCATCAATCTTGCTCGAAACGTTGGAGCCAGCGTGGGTCTTGCCACTGTCACCACTCTACTCGAGCGGCGTACCCAATCGCATCAGGCCCGTCTAATGGAGCATGTCACCTCCATGAGCCCGGCCTACAATTCCATGATCGCCGGAACGTCGAACAACCTGATGAATCATGGCGCTTCCGCCACGCAGGCTGCCGCCCAAGCACAGGGCATGGTACTGGGCCTGGTCCAACGTCAGGCCGAGATGATGGCTTTTGTCGATAATTTCAAATTTCTTGGCGTCGTCTTCTTCGCCGTTATTCCGATCATGGTCATGATGAAGCGGCCCAAGATGCGCGGGGGCGCCGTTCCGGTCCATTAATCGTGGTGCGATTTCTGTAACTTTTTGGCGGGAAAAGAGTCTTAATGAGGTACATGGGGGAGCAAATGGCAACGCAAGTAGTTAGTACTACTCAACTTAGCGATCAAAAGCTCGTGGATCAGAAACTCAGCGAGCAGAAATTGATCCGCGCGGGCCAACGGGGCGATGCCGCAGCCATCGAAACGTTATTCCGTCGCTACCAGCGGCAGCTGTTCCAGACCGCTCTGCGGGTCCTCGGCAATGCGGAAGACGCCGAAGACGCTCTGCAAGACGGCCTCCTCTCAGCCTATCGTAACCTCAAGCGTTTTGAGGGTCGCTCGCAGTTCTCCACCTGGCTTACGCGCATCGTCATCAACGCTGCTCTGATGAAGCGCCGCAGCGCCAAAGCTCGCCCGGCCGTCTCGCTCGACGATACTCAACACGAAGACGAGTTGCCGGCCGCTGAGCGTTTTGCCGACGACGGCCCGAATCCCGAGCAGGTTTACGCGGGCACGGAAATCCGCGAAATGATCACCGAGAATCTCGATGAACTTTCGCCGCTGCTCCGCTCCGCATTCCTGTTGCGCGAAGTCGAAGGCTACTCAACCGGCGAAGCTGCCAAGAAACTTGGCGTCACGGAAAATACTCTCAAGGCGCGTCTCTGGCGCGCACGTCATCAGCTCGCAGAGCGCCTCGGTCGTCGCCTCCGTAAAATGAAGGACGGCATGTCCGGCGGTATGGGCAACAACGACGAAGCCTGCAGCTACTGCTAAACTGGATTTTCATAACTCGCAAATTTGCGAATTACCAAAGGCCACGCCTCTGCGCGTGGCCTTTTTACGTCCGTGACTCCTATCACAGGGTTTACCAACCCCCCTTGCTAAGCTCCTGATATCTCGAGGTGTCTCCATGAAAAACTTACGAAAACCTCTCCTTCTCTCTACGTGTCTCCTGGCAGTTCTTGCGTTTGTGCTATTCGATCTTTCTCCTCTGTTCTCACAATCTCCCGCGGCAAAGACATCGCGTCTGCCCATCGGCAAGCCTATCGTTCTCAAAGCGCCTCTCGGCCTGCCTCCTGTCCCGGTTCCCGCTGATAATCCTCTAACCGAGGAAACAATCGCCTTGGGTCGCCGCCTCTATTACGACCCCGCGCTTTCCGTCGATGGAACCATTTCTTGCGCGTCGTGCCATGCGCCGCAATTTTCCTTCTCCGACAATCGCCCCGTTTCTGAAGGTGTTGGCGGAAAGCTCGGCACTCGCCACGCTCCCACGGTCATCAATTCTGCTTACAGCAATTTGCAGTTCTGGGATGGCCGCGCAGACAGCCTGGAAGAACAGGCTAAAGGCCCGATGCAGAATCCCGTCGAAATGGCGCACAGCCTTGATGGGGTAGTGAAACGCGTCCAAGCCGACCCGAAGTACGTGGAATTATTCCGCGCCGCCTGGGGAACCGATCAGATCGATATCGACCTCATTGCAAAATCAATCGCATCCTTTGAGCGCACTGTAATCGCGGGAGATTCTCCCTTCGACCGCTTCTATTATGGGCATGACTCCAAGGCCATGGCGCCCGGGGCCCAGCGCGGTTTGATCATCTTCATCAGTCCGAAGAAAGGCAACTGCGCCGTTTGTCATTCGATTGGCCAGGATTTTTCTCTGTTGTGTGACAATAAATTTCACAATCTTGGTATCGGCGCGGATACCCGCGGCAACCTGAACGACGAAGGCCGCTACAAAGTCACCAAAAACGATCTGGATATGGGCGCCTTCAAAACTCCCACTTTGCGCAATTTGTCCAATCGTGGCCCCTACATGCACGACGGCAGTTTCCCCTCGGTCAAGGATGCCTTGGGTCATTACATCGGCGGTGGCAACTGGAATGCCCATCTCGACAAGGAAATTCATTCCCTCGACATTCTGACTTTCGACGAACGCGATGATTTGCTGGAATTCCTTGACGCCTTGAACGGAAAACTGCCGGACAACATCGGTCCACCCGCGGAATTTGCTAAGCCAGTGAAGACCGTCGCAGCAGCCAACAAGTAGTCTCGTTCAGCAGATCAGGCTACGGAACTCTCGAACACTGTCATTTCGACCGGAGATCCGGCGCCTTGAGTTGGATCGGAGCGGAGAAATCGAAATCCCTCTTGCCTCTCCGCGTTAGCTTTGTCAGTCCTGAATTTTGCGAAAATCTACCGCTTAGCCGCCGCGTATAATCCCAGTACCCGCAAATCGCTCGTCGCAATGCGCACTTCCCGCAACGCTGCTTCCAGTTGCTCGAGCTCTGCCGCATCCACATCCACGAAAAACTGGTACTCGAACGGTTTCCCGTGAATCGGCCGGCTCTCGATTTTCAGCAAATTAACCCCGTGCCTCGCGAATGGTTGCAGGCAGGCCAGCAGCGCTCCCGGTTGATGGGCCAATCGAATCGCCAGGGACATTTTCCGTGCATCCGCGTCGCGACTTCGCTGCACGTGGTCTGGCGGAAGCAACAAAACGAAACGTGTGTAATTCTCCTGATTATCCTGAATATTTTCCTGCAACACCTTCGCGTTGTAATGCTTCGCCGCCCTTGCTCCGGCAATCGCGGCAAAGCTCTTGTCGCCACGGCCCATTATTTCCCGCACGCTCCCCGCGGTATCCTCTGCCGGAACACGTTTCACCGTGGGATGCTTCAAGAAAAAGTTTTCGCACTGCGCCAGCGCCATCGGATGTGATGCGACCGACCGAATATCCTCCATCCGCGCGCCCGGATATCCAATCAACACATGTGCAATCGGCAGGATCGTTTCTCCGCAGATTTCCAGTTTGCTTTCCAACAGTAAATCGTAAACACGCACCACCGAGCCTGCCAGCGTATTCTCCACGGGCACCACCAAAGCATCTGCCGCACCTTCCGCAATCGCAGTAAAAGTGGCGTCAAACGTCGCTCGCGGAACCGTCTTTATCCCTTCGCCCAACAACTGCACCGCTGCCGCCTCGCTGAAAGCGCCGGGCTCTCCCTGAAAGGCCACTCGCATCTTTGCCAAGTCCAACGCACTCATCCGCTTGTTCTCCATCCACAATCAACCCGCGTCAGCCGCGGTCAGCGTTATACTGTTTCCCCGGCAATTCTCTCGGAGGCAACTGGCATGATGACACAAAATCGTCCGCAACCCAGCGAATACGCTCCCTATTTCGCAAAATACATTGCTGCCGTCCCTGATGGAGATCTTCTGGTTACGCTCCAATCCGGTCTACGCGAATGGAACTCCCTGCTGGCCAATTTATCCGAAGCCCAATCGGAGTTTCGCTATGAGCCGGGAAAATGGTCCATCAAAGAGGTTGTTGGTCATGTTTCCGATGCGGAGCGCATTTTCGCCTATCGCGCGCTTCGTATCGCACGGGGCGATCAGACGCCGCTACCCGGTTTTGAACAGGATGACTACGTTAAGGAAGGGAATTTCTCAGCCCGTACTCTTGCCGATCTTCTCGATGAATTTGCCGCCATCCGCCATTCCTCTATCGCCTTGCTGCGTTCTCTTCCATCGCCGGCTTGGACGCGGCGCGGCAATGCCAGCCAGAAGGAGATCACCGTTAGCGCCCTCGCGTTCATTATTTCGGGGCATGAACGCTATCACCGTTCTATCCTGGAGCAGCGCTACCTTCCTGCATTGCCGCGCGCGTAACTCAATCCAAAACACGCTCACATCGGTCCGGGCAACACTTCTTTGTTCATCTTTTCTTCCGCTCTTTTTCGCGCCTGCATCGATTCGCCATACGCCGTCAAAGGCGCCTCTCTCCACATCTCTTCTCCTACGCTCCTGTCCTCCTCATTGGCCAGCGCATCGGCGCGCTTCGGTCCGATCATATAAAACAGCAGGACCGTGGCCAGCGCCAACACCACGCCTGCAACGATCACAGACGGCTGGTCCACTTCCAGCGGATTTTTCAGCACCTCGAGCAACAAATAGAACCCCACAAAGCACAGGCTGGCCTCCACGAACACTCCCAAGCTCCAGAACGTTCTTGGTAAGCTTGCCCTGACTACCAGGGGCGTATTCCTATGTCCCATTCCGCCTACTGCTCGTGCCGCGCGCATGTCTATTGCTCCTTCTCAACTCTGTCCGCATTCTGAGAAGCCTCACGATTCCCCAGAAAATCGAGATAAGTGAACACGGCCGCGGCTTGTTCTTTCCGCATCAGCGCCCCGCAACGGCATCGGGCTCTCGCTCCACTTTCGGGCTCCGCGCTCATTTTTTCGAACCAGTCGCAGTCTCGATTCGTGCAGTACCATCGGATTACTTCGGTTCGGTTCACAGTATCTATCCATTAATCAGTTAGTCACTAGAGTGCGTAATATCTATTGCGAACGGTCAGGTTATATAGCAGTGCAATATATTACGCAATAGTAAAAATCACAAATTTCCGAAATCCTGCGCAATTTTACCTGCGCTCCAATGCGCATATGCAAGTTATGGGACTTCCTCCCCCATTCCCAATACGGAACTTCTCCCCGCTCTCCTCCTTTCCACCCGCGTTGCTACACCGCTCTTACCACTGTTACAATTTATCTTTGCTGGTTTTCCTCGCTTTTCAGCCGTGTGCGGCTGCGAATTATCCAGCAACCTGTCTTGAGAGTCCCGCTGGTCCGCTTTTCGTGCCGCTGGACATCTGGCCTGGCTCCTCCACTTTGAGAATGTCCTCGGCCCATTTGGAAGGGAGATAACGCGTGGCAAAATATGATGTCGCAATTATCGGTAGCGGACCGGGTGGTTATGTGGCCGCTATTCGTGCCGGCGAACTTGGTCTGAAAACCATTGTCGTCGAGAAAGATCCCTATCTCGGCGGCACTTGTCTCCACGTTGGCTGCATCCCCACCAAAGTTCTTCTCCATCACGCGGACGTCTACGATCACTTCAAGAACGCCGCTGAACTTGGCTTTGAAGTCACCGGCCTGAAAATCAACTGGGCCAACATCCTGGCCCGCAAATCCAAAATCGTCACCAAGCACGCCAAGGGCATCGAATTCCTTTTCAAGAAAAACAAAGTGGAATGGATTCAGGGCTGGGGCAAATACGAGGGTCCCGGCAAGGTCAGCGTTGAAAAAGATGGCAAGCGCTCTATCATCGAAGCCAGCAACATTCTCATGGTCAGCGGCTCTGAGGCTAAATCACTGCCTGGCATCGAACCCGACCACAAAATCATCGTCACCAACCGCTCCATCCTCGAACTGCCGGAAATCCCCAAGACTTTGATCGTGATTGGTGCGGGCGCCGTCGGCGTCGAATTTGCTTCCATCTACAATACTTTCGGCACGCAAGTCACCATTCTCGAAGCTCTCCCGCGCGTCGTTCCCGTGGAAGACGAAGAAATTTCCGTGGAGCTTGAGAAGGCCTATCGCAAGAAGGGCATCAACATCAATACCAGTTGCACCGTCGATAGCGTCAAGAAAGACGCCAAGGGTGTCACCGTTTCCTTCAAAGACAAGGACGGCAAGCCCCAGACTCTCCAAGCCGAAAAGCTTTTGCTGGCCGTTGGACGTAAACCCATGACCGACGGTTGTGGTCTTGAGAAGTCCAAGGCCAAGCTCGAACGCGGCTTCGTCCACGTCAATGAATTCATGGAGACCGATGAGCCCGGCCTTTACGCCATTGGCGACATTGTTGCCGGGCTTCCGCAACTTGCTCACGCTGCCATGATGGAAGGAATCGTTGCCGTCACCCACATTGCAGGCAAGCCTACTCACAAAATCCTGAAAACTCGCGTTCCCAACGCTACCTATTGCGAACCGCAAATTGGTTCCATTGGCTTGACCGAGAAACAAGCCAAGGACGCCGGCTACAACGTGAAGGTCGGCAAATTCCCCTTTGCCGGCAACAGCAAAGCCACCATCCTTGGCAATCATGGCGGTTTTATCAAAGTTGTCAGCGATGAAAAGTACGGTGAAGTACTGGGTATTCACATCATCGGCCCGCTGGCCACAGAAATCCTGTCTGAAGCCGCCACGGTTCTTCATCTCGAAGGCACCATCGACGACATGATGAACATGATGCACGCGCATCCCACGGTATGGGAGGGCATGGGCGACGCCTTCGCCTCCGTCCGCGGCCTGCAGATTAACGTCTGACGCACGACTGTGTAGTGGCCGATCTTTAGATCGGCGACTAGCCGCAATCAAAAATGAACTCGCTCCTCATCGTCGACCTCGGCCTGATCTCCTACACCGACGCCTACGCCTTGCAGCAACGCATCGTCGCAGCCCGCAAATCCCACGCCATCGACGACGTCCTGCTGCTCTGCCAGCACACCCACGTCCTCACTCTCGGCCGTAACGGCAAACGCGAAAATCTTCTCGCCTCGGAGCATGTCCTCCGCCAAAAGGGTGTTGAATTCCACGCCACCAATCGCGGCGGCGACATCACTTACCACGGCCCAGGCCAGATCGTCGGCTATCCCATCCTCGATTTATCGCGCATCAAGCAAGACGTTCACTTTTACGTCCGCACTCTGGAAGAAGTCATGATCCGCACCGGCGCCGATTTCGGCATCACCGCATTTCGCATTCCCGGCAAAACTGGAATTTGGGTTGACACCACCCCCGCCGAAGAAAAACTTGCCGCCATTGGTGTCCACATCAGTCGCTGGGTCACGTCGCACGGCTTTGCCTTCAACGTCTCTACCGATCTCCGCTATTTCGACTTGATCGTTCCTTGTGGCATAGCTGACCGCAAAGCCACTTCGCTCGAAAAACTCCTCAATCGCTGCGTCTCTCCCGACGAAGTGAAGCCCCGCCTGGTCCACCATTTCGCCGAATTGTTTGCTCGCGCCGCGCACACCATGTCCCTGAATGAACTAAGCGCCGCTCTGGAAAAGAGCGCGACAACGGAATCTGGAGTCGGTCGTTCCTGATTTGAACGTGGCTGCGAAAATAAGATGTTGTAGTGGCTTAATGACCTGAATGTAGGATAGGGTCTGCTGTTCAAGAGGAACCTCTCCATGCACATCAACGACTTCCGCCGTATCGCCCTCAGCTTCGAAGGTGCGGTGGAAAGCTCGCACATGGGCCAGCCTGACTTCAGGGTTGGCGGCAAAATCTTTGCGACCCTCGCCTCCGCGCATCAGGGCTTCGGCAATATCAAACTCACATTGGAACAGCAACAGGCTTTCGTCGAGGAACTCCCCGAAATATTTCTTCCTATTCCGGGTGGCTGGGGCCGCACGGGCATGACTCATGTCCGCCTGGCCAACGCAAACGAAGACCTGCTCCACGGGGCTCTACATGCCGCCTGGAAACTGCGCGTAGAAAGAAACTCTAAGCCAGGCAAGAAGCCTGTGCTTCCCGCGAAACGCAATACAACAAAAAAAGGCCGCCGCAAGAAACACTAGCACCACTCGCTTTGCGACGGCCTTCTAACTTCGCATTCAATCTACGGACTCTTCATTCCAGAACGTGAATATTCTTCTTCGCGCAGATCTCCTTCAGAATTTTCGGCCACACACTGACCGTCACTTCGCCGAGATGCGCTTTCCTCAACAGCAGCATCATTGTTCGCGACTGCCCGATTCCTCCACCGATGCTCAACGGAATCTCGTTCTTCATGATGGCCTGGTGATAGGGGAACTTTAGGAAGTCAGTCTGCTTCGACAGCTCAAGCTGCTTCTTCAATGTCTCCGCGTTCACACGGATGCCCATGGAGCTCAGCTCGTGCCGCCTCTTGGTCACGTGGTTCCATACCAGTATGTCGCCGTTCAGTCCGTGCTGAATTTTACCCTCGGGCGATTTAGTTTCCGTCACCCAATCATCGTAATCCGCCGCGCGCATCTCGTGCGGATACCCATCTTCCAGCGGGTAGCCGATCCCCACGATGAACAGTGCCGGGCACTCTTGCAGAATTGCCGTCTCCCGTTGTTTTCTCGGCAGCTTCGGATACATCTTCAGCAGATCTTCCGCATGCAGAAACGTCAGTCTCTCGGGCAGATTCGGGTATTTCGGATTGCGAAGTTCCGGAAAGAATTCCTGCGCAAAGCGTTCCGCATCGACCAGGACTTTCCAGATTTTTCCCACGATCTCGCGCAGGAAAGTCTCGTTCCGCTCTTCCTGCGTGATTACCCTCTCCCAGTCCCACTGGTCCACGTAGGCGCTATGGTCATGATCCAGGAAGTAGTCTTTCCGCACTGCACGCATGTCCGTGCACAATCCTTCGCCCGGCCGCATTCCAAATTCTTTCAGCGCCATCCTCTTCCACTTCGTTGCCGCCTGCACGATCTGCGCATCCAACGGATGCTTGTTCCGGTCATTGTTGATGTGAAATTGGATTGGCGTTCGTGAACCGTCGCGGTCCAGCATGTCGTTCACGCCGCTTTCCAGGTCCACCATCAGCGGCACCGCCACCATCATCAGGTTCAACTCTTTGCAGAGGTTATCTTCGATGAAGCGCTTTACCGCGAAGATAGCCTTCTGCGTCTCTCTCCTGGTCAATGCACTGCTGTAATCGATTGGCAAAATCTTCTCGAGTTCCTCATAATTCCCAATTCCTGGTCCAGCCAAATCCGCCACTTTCTTGCTATTCATGGCCACACCTCCACTGCTGACACACTCTCCCTGTGCTTTGCGCGGCACGAGTGCAGCCCGCACACCTACCTATGTCACGCGTCACGCTGTCCACATGCTTCCCCTAGGCCCACACCCGCGAATTCCCCGGTGATATGATGCCTCTGGATTTCCGGAGGCTTTCATGAAACGCGCGTCCCGACCATTTGCCTTTTTCTTCGCTTTTCTCTTCTTTGCCGCTCCGCTCTTATCTGCGGCTGAACCCGAGCCTCTGCGTGTCGCGATCGCAGGCCTCGTTCATGGCCATGCCGGCGGATTTTTCTCCACTTTCCTGCATCGGCCAGAGATGCGCATCGTTGGTATCAACGATCCTGACCGCGCTCTCTTTGACCGTTATGCCAAGCAATTTTCCCTCGACCCCACGCTCTATCACGCCGACCTCGAAGAAATGCTCGTCGCCACCAAGCCGCAAGCCGTCCTCATTTATTCCAGCACCTTCGACCATCGCAAAATTGTGGAAATCTGCGCCAAACATCACATCTCTGTGATGATGGAAAAGCCCATGGCCACCACCGTGGAAGATGCCCGTGCCATCGAACGCGCCGCGCATGACGCCAACATTCAAGTCCTCGTCAACTATGAAACTTCCTGGTATCGCAGCAACCATGCCGCTTCTGAACTGGTCCACTCCGGCGCCCTCGGCGACATTCGCAAAGTCGTTGTTCACGATGGCCATCAAGGTCCCAAGGAAATTGGCGTCAGCGACGAATTTCTCAATTGGCTGACCGATCCCAAACTCAATGGTGCCGGTGCGCTCTTTGATTTTGGTTGTTATGGAGCCGACTTGATGACTTGGCTCATGGATGGCCAGAAGCCGCTCACCGTCACGGCCGTCACGCAGCAAATCAAGCCGGATGTTTATCCCAAGGTCGAGGATGAGGCCACCGTCATTCTCACCTACCCAAAAGCAGTCGCGATTTTGCAGGCCTCCTGGAACTGGCCTTTTGATCGCAAGGATATGGAAGTTTACGGACGCACCGGTTACGTCATCACTGTCGGCCATGACGACCTGAAAGTTCGCCGCCCGGGCGAAAAAGAGGCGCAGCTGATCCCGGCTGCCAAAGTTCCGTCGCCTTACGAAGATTCCCTCACCTATTTGCGGGCCGTCATCCTCGGTGGCGTTAAGCCCGAAGGTCTTGGCGCTCTTTCCACCAACGTGACCGTAGTCGAGATTCTTGCCGCGGCTCGCGAGTCCGCCGCCACCGGCAAAACAATTAGGTTGAAGCCTTAGTCACTCGAAAAATTCGCAACTTCATTTCTTGAAGTAGTACGTCCAGCTCAAACTGACGTACGACTTCAGTGGCACGCCCACAATGCACTCAATCGGGCACGGAGGCGGTTGCGTCGCAATCGTCTCGGTAGTTTGCCCCGTGTATCCATGCGCAATCAGAAAATTTACGCCCAAAGACATCCGGTTCTCCAGAAATGGCCGCAAAATCGCTCCTCTCACTTCCGTCACCGGCACGCCTACCAATCCATCGCCCAGCGGCTTTGCCTGTACGAACTCAAATTCTCCCCGCGCCTGCAATCGAAACGGCAGATGATTCTCCGAAGCGACCAGGTCCCAGATCATTCGCGGGGCCTCAGGCACCGGTTCGCCCTGTCTGCGTGTCACGCGCATCGGCTTGCGCGTAGGAAATATAGATCGCTCCATGTGAAAAATTTCTCTGCACAGAAACGGCGACCACCCGGTTCAGCGACGGCCCAAAATTTTCCTGCAATCCGGTATCGGGATCAATTTTCGCCAGCTCTTGCGCGTTCGACGTGCGCCTCAAGGTGAGATTCACCTGTGTCTGCTTGATTGTCTTGGACACTCTCAACTGATATGCCCGCGACGGCGACAGCAGTGTTGGCACTCCCGTTCCGTTCCCGATCCGCGGATCTTCCGTATGAAACGCCTCTCCATAACTGAATGCCACAGTGCGGCAAGTAAGCCTGTTCCGGCGGAAGCAATGTCAGCGTAGCTTTTGGCAAACTCAGTGTCGCCAGCTTGTCGAACGAATTCTGTGGATTGATCAAATCCTGATTGTTCATCCACACTTCTTCCTGCCGGACGCCCACGTCGTAGTGGAACATATTTGCCGGCAGTTCCATCCAGTGAAACAAAGGGCTCTACGAACGAGAGCGTGACGTTGTTGCTGGTCACCGGCTGAAAAACTCCATTGCTATCGAGCTGTTTCAGATCCAGATTCCTTGGCGCGTCTCTCCGGAGATCCACACCAGCCAGCAGCGACAGCCACGGCCGCAAGCTCTGTATATAAGTCGCCTCCCCGCCCACGACATTTCGGCTTTCACTCTGTTGAATCAAACCCTCGCCAAAATTCGACCGTAACTGCAACCCATAGTTCCTGAAAAATCCGGAAAACGACAATTGGCTTTGCTCGCTCAGCTTCCAGTTGTCCGTCGCCATTACCAGCACGTTGTGCGTGGTGTCCGATTGCCGGTTGTCGATCGTGTCGCCGGGAACGGGCACGAAGATAGGAATCAGCCCCGGCACATACGAAAACCCGTAATAACCGATCCCAAAGAGCGTCAACTGGTTGTTTCCCATCTTGTATTCGCGAAATCCATTCACCTTGTACTGCTTCCGGTGCTCCAACCTGTCCAGAAATCCGTTTCCGAACGAGAACTCGCCTGCGAGCCACGCGTTAGTCTGCGGATTTTCCGGTCCCCAACCAGCCATCACGTCCATGTCGCGATAATCTCCGGTCAGTTGCACAAAATCATTCAGCCTCTGCCGCGGTACGTAGCTGGCCGCCAGATCGATCGAGTGATTTCCCTCGCGCACATTGAACGCGCCTCCATCCACGGTCACTCCTTCAATCACCGGAGAGATCAGGAAATTTGGATCCGCATAGCCATTCCCGTGGGCATTCGCCGGAAGATTGTTGGGGAACAGAAAATTTCCAATTTGAAAAAATTGAGCGATCGGCTCGCCATGATCTCCTGCAACTCCGGGAGCGAAGTACTGCGGCGCCTTGATGCCTCCCGAAGCCGTTTCGATCGGCAGTCCCGGAATCGAAATCGGCGCCCCGGGTCGTCCGGGATTGGCGTCCAGCACCTGATCATGAATGACCACCGTCTGCGCGGGATCGGGCGTTAACGAAGAGGGAGCGGAAGCCACCACCGTAATCGCCTGTAACACGGAAACAAGTTGCTGGAACTGAACGTTTACTTCTTTTTGTTCGCCTGCGCTCATGGAGACATTCACGTTTATTGTGACGAACGAATCCGCTTCTGCCCTAAGTTCATACTCACCCGCATCTATCCCTGCCAACTCAAAGTGCCCTTGTGTATCGCTCTTTGTTTCACTGACCACGCTGCCTGCGGAGTTGAGAAGCTTCGCATGGAGTTCCCCCACGGCAACTCCTTGCGGGTCCAGCATCTTCCCTGAGAGTCGTCCTGTTTCCGGATTCGCCGAAATCCGGGCCGAAAAAATTAACACCATGCCGAGTACCCCGATCGCCGGGCATAATTCAACGCGCAACGGCGATCGTATGGAAAAAACATCTTGCTTCTTTGCCATCTTGCAAATGGAAGCATTGCCATTCTACGTGTGTAGCACGAATTGTAAAAAAGTGCTACCAATGTCCAAAGGTTAGCACCGTGATCGGTGCCCTTGTATTTCTCTCTGCGATGGGCCCTCAAATCGGTTTGTGCGTTATAGTATTTTGCAGCGAACGGCAGTTCATGCTGTTGTGCCGCTGGAGCGAGCATTGCCATGGCCGAGTTGACCAGAACAGGTGTTTCTCTCGAACAAGATCAGCTACGTCGATTTGACCGCGTAATTTCTTCTCGTGGCTACAAAAATCGCTCCGAGGCAATCCGCGACCTGATCCGGGAAAGCCTGGTCTCCGAAGCCATCGACAAAAACAAACCTGTCGTCGCAACGCTCTCTCTTGTCTACGATCATCATCTACCTAAACTTTCCGAAAAGTTGACCGAGATTCAGCATCACGCTCACAATTCCGTTATCGCTGCCACCCATGTGCACCTCGATGCCAGTAACTGCCTGGAGGTCGTGATCATGAAAGGCCGCAGCGCCGACATCAAACATCTTGCCGATCACATGCTGGCTATGCGGGGCGTCAAGCACGGCAAACTGGTTATCACGAGCACCGGTGAGGATGGAAAGTAACTTAGACCCATTGTTAGGCAACCAACACGCCTTAGCCTTAAGATAGACAGCCGGACATTCATTCGGAGAAGCTGCAACCATGCCTGCTGTTGAACTCACCCGCGCGAAGGTTTTGAAACTTTCCCGCCAGCAATATCTCGACCTCTACTACTACATGCGCCTCAATCGCGAGGTCGAAGACACCATGACCCGCCTCTTCCGCCAGAACAAAATTGTCGGCGGCCTCTACTCCAGCCTCGGTCAGGAAGCCATCTCCGTTGGCAGCGCTTACGCACTCGAAAAGAAGGACTGGATGGCGCCCATGATTCGCAATATCGGCGCGCTCCTCGTCAAAGGTGTTCCTCCGCGCGACATTTTCACTCAGCATATGGCTAAATTCACTTCGCCCACCCAGGGCAAAGACGGCACTAGCCATTTCGGGGATCTCGAAACTCTGCACATCGTCTCGCCCATCTCCATGCTTGGCGATCTCATCCCGGTCATGACCGGCGTAGCCATGGCCGGGCGCTATCTCGGCCAGAAAATTGTGGCCATGACCTGGATCGGTGATGGCGGCAGCTCCACCGGCGTTTTTCACGAAGGCCTCAATCTTGCCGCTTCGCAAAAAGCTCCCTTCGTCCTCATCCTCGAAAATAATCTCTGGGCCTACTCCACTCCCGTGCGCCGCCAGGTCCCGATCGAAAATCTGGCGGACCGCGCCAAAGCCTATGGCATCCACAGCTACATCGTCGATGGCAATGACGCCGTAGCCGTCTATTCCACCGCCAAAGAGGCCGTGGATCGAGCCCGCGCCGGTGAAGGCCCGATTCTCATCGAAGCGAAAACATTCCGCCGCCGCGGCCATGCTCAGCATGACCCTGCCGAATACGTTCCCGCTGGCCAGCGGGAATTTTGGGAGAAACGCGATCCCATCCTGCTCTACGAGAAATTTCTCACCGAAGAAAAAATCCTCGATGCCAAAAGCAAAAAGGAAATCGAAGGCAAACTCACTGCCTTGCTCGAGAAAGATCGTGAGTTCGCCGAGAATTCTCCCATGCCTCCTCCCGAACTTGCCGAACAGGGCGTCTACTGCACTGGCGACGATTGCCACAAGATTCGCCCCAAATGGCAGCGCCCCATCGACTGAACTTCTGCCGCCAAAATCCTGTGTCGAAGCTGTGTGGAACGTCGAAGGTTTTGGCCGCGGCAAAAGTTCGGCGGGCGGCCAGGCTGCCAATTCATTTTGGCGACACCACGCCGCCTCCGGAAAAGCCCGAACAGCCCAGGAATGCGGCTGCTAAACCGAGCGCCAAAACCACCGCTGTCAAAAAATCCTCAGCGAAATCTTCCGCTCGCGGAAAGGCCCGGAAGTAGCCATGGCTCCCATCACCTTTCTCGAAGCCATCAAGCAAGCCATGTTCGAAGAAATGGCCGCCGACCCCAGCGTGGTTCTTATCGGCGAAGATGTCGGCGTTTATGGTGGCGCGTTCAAGACCAGTGAAGGTCTGCTCGAAAAGTTTGGCTGGGAGCGCGTCATCGATACTCCCATCAGCGAAAGTGCCATCATCGGCGCTGCCTGTGGCATGAGTTATCTTGGCCTGCGCCCCATCGCTGAAATGCAGTTTATCGATTTCATCGCCTGCTGCTTCAACCAGCTCACCAATTTTGTCGCCAAGGGTCACTATCTCTGGAATGCCCCGCGCCCATCGTCGTCCGCGGCCCTTCGGGTGGAGGAGTCCATGGCGGTCCGTTTCATTCCGCTAATCCCGAAATGTATTTCCTGCACACTCCCGGGTTGAAAATCGTTTATCCCTCCACGCCCTACGACGCCAAGGGGTCTGCTGAAGGCCAGCATCCGCGACAATAATCCGGTTCTTTTCTTCGAACACAAATTTCTCTACCGCCGCATCAAGGAAGAAATTCCCACCGACGATTACATCGTTCCGCTCGGTAAAGCCATCGTTCGGCGTCCCGGAAAGCACCTCACCATCCTTTCCTACGCCGCCATGATGCACACTTCGCTCGAAGCCGCCGACGCTCTTTCCAAAGAAGGCATCGAAGCTGAAGTCATCGATCTCCGCACTCTTCTTCCTCTCGACGAAGAAACGATTCTGCAGTCGGTCAGAAAAACCAATCGCTGCCTGGTCGTTCATGAAGACACCAAGACCGGTGGCATCGCCGGTGAAATCGCCGCCATCCTCTTCGAAAAAGCTTTTCACGATCTCGATGGCCCCCTTGTCCGCGTTACTTCACTCGATACCCCGGTGCCCTACGCGCCTACGCTTGAGGACGCCTTTCTCCCCAATGCCCAAAAAGTTTTCGCTGCCGCCAAAACTCTGGCCAGGTTTTAATTGATTCAGCGATGGGATCGCTATCTCTCCAAGCCAGGATTTTGTGTGCTCATTTAGTGAACAGGCGAGTTCCCTGTTTTTACAAATTTGTGACATTTGACCTGGCCATGTCCGCTATTTTTGATTCAGAAATTTCCCGAGCACTCTGAGTCTTGAACAAATCGATCTTATAGGAGCATCCGAATGAAGACCCTAGCCTGTGCCGCCTTCCTCTTGCTTGCATCTTGCGCTGGTTTTGCTCAGGACACCCATTCGCATACTTCCGGCAAGCCGCTCACCGTGAATCTCATCAACGCCCACAATCAGGTCATTGGCACCGCAATGCTCTCTCCCGCTCCTGCCGGCGTGAAAATCACACTGGACATCAAAAATCTTCCTCCCGGCGAGCATTCCATCCATATTCATCAGAACGCTCTGTGCGATCCTCCCGACTTCAAATCCGCCGGCGATCACTTTGCCGCTGAAGGTCATTCCCACGGCGACCATCCCGCGGGAGATATTCCCGATTTTTCGTTGATCGTTTCCGCCAACGGCACCGCTCACGTTTCTACCGTGGCGCCCTATGTCACTCTCGGCGCTGGCGATCATTCCGTTTTCAGCAACGGTGGAACGGCCCTGGTGATTCACGCCGTTGCGGGTGCTTCCGGCAGCGGCGCTCCTCCGCGCATTGCTTGTGGCGTTATTACCAAGCCTAACTAAGCTCTTTTGCTGCGAATTCTTGCACATCGTGCGGTGCGACCCGCCGTGCAGATGGCCACGACTCGTCACGCGCCCCCACGCCGGAGCGGTGCTATAGTTTTTGCCGTGAACCGCCAATCCACCGCCCAACACCTGTGGTGTGCGCTGCTCCTTTTTTCTTTTTTCGCCTCAACACTTTCCTTTGCTCAATCTCCTCGATGGACTGCCGATCGCGCCAATGCCTGGTATGCCGCACAACCCTGGCGGGTCGGCAGCAATTACATCCCTGCGACCGCCATCAACCAGCTCGAAATGTGGCAAGCCGCCACGTTCGACCCCAAACGCATCGACCTCGAACTGGGTTGGGCCGAATCCCTCGGCCTCAATACCATGCGCGTCTTTCTGCATGACCTGCTCTGGCAGCAGGATCCCGAAGGTTTTAAGTCGCGCCTCAACACCTTCCTCGCCATCGCCAACAAGCATCACATCAAAATCCTTTTTGTTCTTTTCGATTCCTGCTGGGACCCCAACCCCCACCTCGGCAAACAGCGCGAGCCCCGGCCCGGCATCCACAACTCAGGTTGGGTACAAAGTCCCGGCACTTCTTCGCTGCAGGATCCAACTCAACTCCCGCGTCTCGAGGGTTACGTTAAAGGAGTGGTTGGCGCCTTCGCCAGGGATCAGCGCATTCTGGGCTGGGATGTCTGGAACGAGCCGGACAATACCAACGACGGCAGCTACGCCTTAGCCGAACCGCCCAACAAGGTGGCTCTCGTCGATGCCCTCCTGCCCAAAGTCTTCGCCTGGGCCCGCGAGGCGGGTGCTACCCAGCCGCTCACCAGTGGCGTGTGGCAGGGCGACTGGTCTGTTCCCGAAAAATTAAACGCCACGCAGAGAATCCAGCTTGAACTTTCCGACGTCATTTCCTTTCACAACTACGACGATCCGCAGTCTTTTGAAACGCACCTTCGCGGCTTGCTCCCTTATCACCGTCCCATCCTCTGCACGGAATACATGGCTCGCGGCAACGGCAGCACGTTTGAAGGCACTCTGCCCATCGCCAGGAAATATCGCGTCGCCGCCTACAACTGGGGATTTGCCGCCGGAAAGACGCAAACCTATCTGCCATGGGATTCCTGGAAAAATCCCTACGTCGATCGCCAGCCGGAAATCTGGTTCCACGAAATCCTGCGCACCGATGGCCAGCCCTACAGCCAAAAAGAGGTGGATTTCATTCGGGCGATTCTCAAACCGGGCGCCAATCCCTAGCTCCTTCCGCTCTGTGCTGTCCCCGTTGTTATCTATTTAACAACTGCGGACAACAAGCCATTTGTGGGCTCTCTCGCCGCGCGTACAATTTTCTAAGACGGAGATGTTTTTCAGGGGTGGCGCTTCTCTTTCGGTTTTCCGCGCGCCAATACGTTCTCACCGGGTCAGGGTTTCGAATCCCTTCAGGAGGTCACCAGGGATGCGACTGGCACCATTTTTTCTCGGCACCGTTTTTGTCTTCGGCGCCCCTGCTCTTCTCACCGCCGCCCCGACTGGCGCCACGATTGCCGGCAAAGTTGTGCTCAAGGGCATACCACCCAAGTCGAAGCCGTTCGATATGGCCAAGGAACCGGAGTGCCTGAAGATTCACGCCAAAGATCCGCTCCTGCCGGAAACCGTCCTTACCGGCCCGGGCAACTCCCTCCAGAATGTGGTCGTCTACATTTCCGCGGGGCCTGCGGACTCCGCCCCCGCACCGGTTCGTCCTGTTCTCTTTGACCAGCACAACTGCCACTACACCACCCACGTGCTGGCCGTGCATACTGGTCAGGACATCACTATTTCCAATAGCGATCCGTTTTCCCACAACATTCATCCGCTCGCTAAAATCAACCGCGAGTGGAACCGCATCCAGCCTCCCGGTGTTCCGGCTTTCTCTTACGCCTACGAAAACGAAGAGTTCATTCCCGTAAAGTGCAACATTCATCCCTGGATGCAGGGCTATTTCGCCGTCTTGAAGACCAACCACTTCGCGGTCACCGGCGAAGACGGTTCCTTCCGCCTCCCCGATCTCCCGCCAGGAAAATATACGGTCACCGCCTGGCAGGAAACCTACGGCACGCAAACCCAGGACATCACGATCTCCGGCGGCGAAACGCAAACCTTGAATTTCACTTTCACCGCGAAACCGTAGCCTGTATAGCCCGCGGTTCTTTACCAAGCTTCCGTGCATATCGTGACCTTCTGTTTACCCTGATTCGGCGCGGCCCTTTTGCACGCCGCCCGTTTCGCTGTAAACTGGTAAAGTTGTGCCGTCGACCGGCCCCGTGCCTAGTGCGCTCCGGAGTCTACTTTCCACACGGCAAGGAGAAACCCAATGGCAGTTGATGTGGTCATGCCCCAGATGGGCGAAAGCATCTTTGAAGGCACCATCACCAAATGGCTGAAAAAGCCCGGTGACAAGGTCGAGCGTGATGAGCCGCTCTTTGAAATTTCCACCGACAAGGTCGACGCCGAAATTCCTTCTCCCTCCGCGGGCGTGCTCCAGGAGATCAAGATTCCCGAAGGCCAGACCGTGCCGATTCAAACCGTCGTCGCCGTCATCGACGGGGCCGGCTCCGCTGCTGCCACCGCGCCCGCCGCTCCGCCTGCCAAGCCGGCCGCACCTGCTGCGCCTCCCGTTCCCACACCGGCAGCCGCCAAACCGGCGGCACCTGCACCACAAGCCCCTCCGCCACCTCCAGCCGCGGCACCCGCCACACCGGCAGCTTCCGCTTCGGTTTCAGAGCGAGTTCATTCCTCTCCACTGGTCCGCCGTCTGGCCAAAGAACACAACATCGACTTGACCACCCTGGAAGGTACCGGTGCGGGCGGCCGCATCACCAAGGAAGATATCGAGGGGGCGATCGCTTCGCAGTCTGGAGCCTCCACGGCTGCTCCGATAGCCGCTCCATCCGCGCCGCCGGCCGCCGCACGTCCCACTCCGCCTCCACCACCGGTTGCGGCCCCTCTCGCCGCTGCTGGCGCACCTGCCGTGCATGGCAGCCAGTACGTGCCAGCCTTGCAACTGGGGGTGCCCCGCGAACGCTTGTACTTTGGCGATTACGAAATCCAGCCCATGAGCACCATGCGCCAGAAAATTGCCGAACATATGGTGGCTTCCAAGCACGTTTCGCCGCACGTCTACTCCGTCGACGAAATCGATATGACCAAAATTGTTGCCCTGCGCAACAAGGCCAAAGAGGAGTTCGAATCGCGCTACGGCACCAAGCTCACCTACATGCCGTTCTTCGTGAAGGCCGTTGTCAACGGCCTGCGTGCTTATCCCACGCTCAACGCTTCGCTCGACGGCACCAACGTCATTCTCCACAAGGAGATCAACATCGGGATGGCCGTGGCGCTGGATTGGGGCCTGATCGTCCCGGTCATCAAGAATGCCGATGAAAAAAATATTCTGGGCATCCAGCGCAACATGAATGATCTTGCGGAGCGCGCCCGTTCCAAGAAACTGAAGCCCGAAGAAGTTCAGGAAGGCACATTCTCCATAACCAATCCTGGCGTCTTTGGCGGCTTGTTCGGCTTGCCGGTCATCAGCCAGCCCAACGTGGGCATCCTCGGACTCGGCTCCATTGAGAAGCGTCCGGTGGTCATCAACGATTCCATCGCCATCCGTTCGATGTGCTACGTCACCCTGAGCTACGACCATCGCGTGGTGGATGGCGCCGTGGCCCACCAGTTCCTCCACAAGGTCAAGGAGACCCTGGAGAACTGGTCCGAACCAATCATCTAGTGAATCGTGACTGGTAATCAGTGACTGTAAGTAATCAGTGATGGTGCTGATATGGGACGCCGAAGGCCTGACGAGTTTTGCCAGTCACCAGTCACTAGTCACCAGTCACTACTCACTGAATCATCGGCCTCATCTTGGCCGTCCACACCGCAAACCCCTCCACCGGCACGCTCTCGACGCCTGCATCCCTCAACGTGTCCGCCACAAAACGGTGCCGCTCATTTTCGGCCAGCAGGGCCACGTCGGTCACCGCGGTAAACTCGCTGGACCTCACCTTGTCGCGTATCCGCTGCACCGTATACGCCAGCAACTTGGCATCCGCCGGCGCCCGCGTCACGCTGAGCGATTGCACAAATCCGCGCGTGCCATTTCTCCGGTAACCGTAATCCAGCCGCATCGGGTCGCCCGCGAACGTAAACTCCTCGGCCTTCACGCTCTTCTGCATCAGCTCCCACAGTCGCGCCTGCTTCAGCACCTGCGCGCAATACGACCGGATCATTCCGCGGCTTCCCGGTGCGCCCACGCGTCCGGCAGCACGCGAGAGCGCCACGTGATCCGCATACAGGCGTTCCGTTTCCGCATCCAGGTCCTGCGCGTAGACGCCCTTCTGCGGCGCCAGTTGCAGCGCGTTCGAGAGCGTCTGGTCCCATTTGCCCAGCAGTTTCAGCCAGTCCGCCTGCGCGCTTTCGGCATTCTGTCCGTTGCCCCGGAACAGTTGTGTGGCCGTGGCGAAGCGGTTTTCCAGATCATCCCGCAGCCGCCGCAGAATTTCTTCATCTGCTGCATGATGCAGCCGCCGGACCCGCGCATATTCTTCCGGCTCCTCGATCAGCCGCAGCCGCCGTTCTCCCGTTTCCGGATCGAATACCAGCACCCCGATGTTGACCCACTCGTCGCGCACCAGGTTCGGCGTATACCGTCAGCACCCGGTAGGCAAGACGTTCTGTCCATTGAGGTTGCTTGCGTCTCCATCGTCTTCCTCCCTGCAGTTCAGTGACTGGTTCAGCGTGACTGGTGGATGGTGACTAGTGACTGGTGAACAATCTCCCCATCCCAGCGTCGGTGGTTTTGAACAGTCCACAGTCCCAACTCACTTCCCACCTGGCACTGGCTGGCTGCCATTGGCATCTTTCCGCCAGTCACCGGTCACCAACCACTATTCACTAGTCACCATTCACCAATCACTTCCAGGCGGCAAACGGCTGCCGGTTCGATTCTTTCGCCGAGATCAGCAAATCGCCCACGCGCGTTCTTCTTCGATCGAGTTGCTCTAACAACCGCATCACCGCGTCGTAATCATCTTCGTACCACTCCGGAGGAATCTCTTCCGCCAATTCTCCTAACACCCGTTCGGTCATCCGCTTTTGCAGCCGCTCCAGCCAAGGTCCAAACGATTCGATTCCAGTCACACCCTCGTACACGCGGTTCCGGGCATACAATCCGCGCAGCGGCGCATCCGGAAAATCCCAGTTTCCCGCATTGAAACAAAATCCCTGGTCGATCATCACGGTTCGATAGCGCGGCGGCGCATTTTCTCCGCCACCCGGGCTGCTTCCCGGCGATTCTCCTCCCGCTGTTTTCTTTCCCCGCTCCTCGAAAAAAACCGTCTGCCTTCCGTTGGTGTTGCAGGTCCATTTGTCGAACACCAGCATCCCCGCAAAATCGTGAAGGTTGACCACTTCGCGTAGCAGTTCGTCCGGCAGAAAATCGTGCAACGTAAGCAGCCGCGGATCTCCCGGGTACCGCGAGGCAAACTGCAGTCCCGGGCACACCGGTGTCCTCGACCGCGGCAACTCGATGCACAATTCCGGCGTCAGGCGGATCAGCTCCGCGGACACTTCCACGACTTCCACGGGCGCCGTCGGCAATCCCAGCCGCGATGCCAGCCGTGTACCCAGCAGCTCGTTCACCAGCACTCTTCGGTGTTGAGGATTATTTTGGAATTTCACCACGTAATACTGCCCGTCGCTGCATCGCATCAAATGCGCTTGCGCGCCGCCCCGCATCCGCCGTATCTGCTCGATTGCCTGTAACATCCGGGTTTATCATAATTACAATAAACCACTCCGGCAAGTACCGGTGGCTTTTCTTCACCGCCCGGTTCCCGTTTTGACAGCGCGCCTTTCCCGTTTCCACTTCTTACCTCGTCCCTCCACCAACCCGTTTTGGTCCCTGCAAAAACACAAAGGCCCACTCTCCACGCAGTGGGCCTCGTCGTGTTCTTTTTGATGGACCGGTGAAACGCCTAACGCCGCTTTTTCTTCGCCGGTTTCTTGGCGGCCTTCTTTGGCTTGGCCTTCGCCTTGGCCTTCTTTGCAGGCTTCTTGGCTGCCGGCTTTTTCTTGGCCACTTTCTTGGCGGCGGGCTTTTTGCCGCCGGCTTCGGCGCGGCCTTGGGAGCCGCTTTCGGAGCAGGCTTGGCGGCCGGTTCCTCTTCGCCTTCTTCGGCTGGTTCGTCTTCCACCAAGAGGATTTCTTCTTCTTCGATCGTGGCGTCGCCCTCGCTGCCTAGTTCTTCATCATCGTCCAGGCGCGACAGCTCGTCGTCTTCTTCAAATTGATCTTTCTCGAATTCCATGTTTTCCTCCCCTGGGGGCACTTCCTTACCCTTGGTCCTTGGCACAATCCACCAGCCGGAGCAGAAATCTCTCCGTCCCTGCGAATTTGTTATCCCACTCCAACGTCCTTGTCAAGAGTTCTGCGCACAAGTTCCCGAAAATTACGGTCCCGCCGCCCCATTCTGCGGTTTTTTCGCCCGCCGGCATGAAAATCTCTTCTATTGTTGCGTCGCACTCTGCGCAGTGGAAGATTTTTTCTTAGTGCTCTTTTTCGCGCTGTGGCTCACCGTATGCGTCTCCGCGGGTCCTCCCAAGGTATAAATTCGCAGCACCATACCCCGGCTGACCTTCCCGGTCTTCAGCCCGTTCCATTTCCGGATATCTTCTCCGGTCACGCTGAACTGGTCCGCCACCCCTCCCAACGTATCTCCCTTGCGCACCCGGTAGCGCACCAGCCGTGGTTTGCTCTCCTCTACGGGCCGAGCAGCGGGAATGATCAGTTTCTCACCCGGCGTTAATCCCTCATTGCGGTCCAGGTCATTGGCTTCCGCAATCGACACCGCCGTCACCCGGTACTTCTTGGCGATCGACGTGAGCGTATCCCCCGCTTCCACCCGGTGCCGCCGCCAGCTCACCCATTTATCCGCCGGGATGTCCGCAATCTCTGCCGAAAATTTCTCCGATGTTCCCTTCGGCAGGTACAGCACAAAATTTGGATCGTCCGGCGTGATCATCCGCAGCAGCGACGGGTTCAACGCCCGCAGCGTGGCCACATCCACGTCGATGGTCTCCGCCACCAGCCGCAGGTCAATCGCCCGCCCCGGCTTCACCATGTCCGTTTCCACCGGCGTATCCGCTTCCACCACGATTCCATAGTGTGCCGCGTCCTTGGCGATCAGCGTCAGCGCTAGAATGATGGGCACGTAATTCTGCGTTTCCCGAGGCAATACCTTGCGTTTGTACAGTTCCCAGAAGTCCGCATAACCGGTCCGCTCGATGCCTTTCTGCACATTGCCCGGCCCGCAGTTATACGCCGCAATCGCCAGATACCAGTCTCCGAACAGTCCGTATAAATCCCGCAGATGAATCGCCGCCGCCCGCGTCGCCTTCTCGGGGTCTACCCGTTCGTCCACCCACCAGGAGCGCTTCAATCCATACTCGTTTCCCCGCCATTGCATGAATTGCCAGATTCCCCGCGCGCCCGCCCGCGACAGCGCCAGTGGTTGAAAGGCGCTTTCCGCCTGCGCCACGTAAATCAGGTCCTGAGGTACTCCTTCTTCCCGCAGCACTCTCGAAATCATGTCCTGATATTTTCCCTTGCGCCGTAAACCGGTTTCCACGATCGCTCTACCACGCGGCGTCTGGAAAAAATTCAGATACGAACCAACAATGTCATTCACGGTCAACGGCAGGTCATGAGAAATGTTCTTGGCCGTCTCTTCCGCATGCTCCTTCAACTTCGGGATCCACCGGGAAGGTCAGTTCCGCTACTTCATCAATCGCCGCGGGCACCGCCGGGGCTTCCGTGAACCCGTCTCCCGCGCGGAAAGCCTGCAGCTCATAGGTGTAAACCGTATCCGTCACATGGTGGAACAGCTCGCTCAAACGCGGGTCGCTGTTCGGGTCGTACCCGCTCTCCAGCATCCAGTCCACCGCATCGTCAAAATCCCGTCGGGCGGCTTCCAGGTGTCCTGCTTTATAGTTCGCCTCCCCCGACGCAAATTTTTCCTGCACTCGCACGATGAGATAGTCGATTCCGCCCGGTGTCGGCGCCTGCAACGAAACGAAGGATGGTCCCAGCGCGTTCGGAAGTGGCAGTCTGCCCACCT
Organism: Candidatus Acidiferrales bacterium; assembly: GCA_963837885.1. Classification (GTDB taxonomy): domain Bacteria; phylum Acidobacteriota; class Terriglobia; order Acidiferrales; family UBA7541; genus Acidiferrum. The sequence goes on from CAWIPD010000002.1 coordinate 368,252, forward strand.
CCGCGACCGCCGGTTCCTGCGCCCTCGCTGGCGTCTGTCCCGGCACGTGCGCCTGCGCCGGCTTCTTCACCGCATCGTCGCAGCCACACAGCAACGCCGCCAGCGACAGCCCATACCCTAACCGGATTGCCATTCTACCCATCTCCGTATGGTATGTACCCCATCAGACCCCGGTCAACGGTTTATGCCGCTCCCTGCTAGCCATCCTCCACCCCCCGGGCGACCAAATTCAGCCTCGACTTCTCCGCGATTTCGCGCGAGAATCCGCCTTTCGCCCTTTGTTCCTCGGACTATCCTGGATCGCTCAATTTTTTTGGAGGCGGACTATGTTTCTCACCCGCTCGCTCTTGGCTCTCGGCTGTACCGTTCTTCTCGGTGGGATTCTTCCTGGGCAGACGCCTGCTCCCGCTGCCTCGACCCCGGCCTTCGATCAACTGAAGTCTCTCGCCGGCACGTGGGAGGGCTCGAACAGCCAGAAGATTCAGGCCACGGTTGTTTATGAAGTTGTTTCAGGCGGCAGCGTGTTGATGGAACGTCTGCACCCGGCCACCGAATCGGAGATGGTGACCATGTACTCATTGGAAGGTAACAGCCTGGTGGTCACTCACTACTGTTCCATGGGCAATCAGCCAACCATGCAGACTAGCCCGCTCTCCGCCGCCACTGGCAAGTACGATTTCCACTTTGTTCGCGTCGCCGGCACGAAGACTCCCGATGAGGGTCATATGGCCTCGCTCACCATTTCCATGCCCGACAAAAACCATCTCACCCAGGTATGGACCTTCGAGGATCACGGCAAGACCCACACCGAGGTCTTTAACTTCATCGCGCAAGATCTAACCTGGAGTGGCCGATCTTTAGATCGGCCACCCCGCTTTTCTCTTCGACATTTCTTATCCGTATTTTTCTATTACGATTACGCCGTGTGCGCGCTCACCAGCTTCCGCGCCGCCATTCCAAACATCAGCCGGGTGATTCCGGTCATCAGCAGGTTCACCCCCAGCAGCGTTCCAATCGCCCAAGCGGAACTCGATGGCCAGTGAAACCAGATCAATCCTCCCAGCAACAGCGTGATCAAACCATTTACCAGCAACCACACCGAACCGCCAGCGCTCCGCGACTTGAAGTACGCGATCACTTCAATCACCCCTTCCGCCAGGATGATTCCCGCCAACAGCAGCGTCAACGTTCCCACACCCATCAGCGTGTGCGTCAAAAAGTAAAATCCGCCCACCAGATATACGATTCCAATCAGCACCTGCCAGATCACCCGGCCCGCTCCTCCACCACTGAACGCCGATACCAGATGCGCCCCGCCGCCGAAGATCAGCAACCACCCCACCAGTAAGGCCACCGCTACCGCTGCAATCATCGGTTCAGCAATCGCCAGGATCCCTAACACGATGAACAACACCGCAAACCCGATATACCACCCGGTGATTTTCTTCGCCGTCTCTCCCGCTCCCCGCAAACCCTGCGCTGCATTTACTGTTCCCATCGCACACCTCCACTCAGATTTTTCATTTTCTTTCGCCGCGAAATATATCTCTGCCGCGGACTCGCTCTCTCTGGGCGGAAACGCGCCAATTCTAACCTCAACCTTGCTGCCTTCTCCACATATTCCTTTTCCGCAACCCGGACTCCAAGGGAGCAAACCACATCCTGTCGGGGGCGTGTGGTAAGTTATTCAGGCACACCCACGGGTGCCCTCAATGGTATCTAGCCTCTGGACATTTTTGTTCTACGCCTGGTTTGGCCTGGAAATGGTCATCGCGATTGGCACCCGCACTCGTCAAAGCGGCGGTAAAGTTCAGGACCGCGGCTCCCAGCTCATCCTATGGGTGGTCATCATCGCCTCCATCACCGCTTGCGAGTGGCTCCGCCATATCCTGCCTCCCAACATTCTTGGCAATCCACCTTGGCTCCGTCCAGCCAGCATCATTCTCATCCTCATTGGTCTGGTAATCCGCGTTACCGCGATCGTTACTCTTGGAAAAGCCTTCAGCGCCAATGTCGCCATTCGCGATGATCAAAAAATCTATCGCTCCGGCCTGTACCACTTTGTCCGTCATCCTTCTTACTCGGCCATGCTGATCATCTTTTTGGCCATCGGACTCCATTCCCGCAACTGGTTCTGCCTCGCTCTGGCCGTTCTCCCAACAACTGCCGCCCTGCTCTACCGGATCCACGTCGAAGAGATCGCCCTGCGCGCCGCGTTCGGCGAAGACTACGCTTCTTACGCCAAAGTCACCAAGCGCCTGATCCCCGGCATCTACTGACTTCCCATCTCCCAACAGCAACCTGCCCCAAATTCATACTTCGGCTGACTACTTCTTGACCCGCCTGCTATCCTTTTTCACGAACGAATGCCAGACTGTCTCATCAATTCACACAACCTGGGCCTGATGCATCTGCAAACTCTCGATAGGATGAACTCGAAAATGCGCCTCGCGAAAACTCCACGGCTTTTGCCATCTGCTCTGCCGCACTTCTCGCCTTTTGTTTCTCCGTGCCAACGCCGCTGTCTGCGCAGCCGCAATCGGCGACTCCACGTCCCGCCGCGAATCCCACCACGCTTCTCGAAAAACGCGCCTCACTCAACCTGCAAACTGCCAAGAGCAATCCCTTGGCGCTTCGTCATTTTCTCCTTGGCATGCCCAAGGGCGCGGACCTCCACAATCATCTTTCCGGCGCCGTTTACGCGAATCCTTCATCCGTGCCGCCGTTGACGACCATCTCTGCATCGATCCTCAGCTTCGTTCCTTCACCCAGCCCGAGCCTACCTCTTCCGCCTGCCCCAGTGGCCAGCTTCCTGCATCCGAGGCAATTCGCAATCAAGCCCTCTACGATTCTCTCGTCGATGCTTTTTCCATGCGCGGCTTCGTTCCTTCTCCGGGCATCACCGGCCACGATCAATTCTTCTCCACCTTCCCGCGCTTCGGCGAAGCCGAACATCACCATCTCGGCGAATGGATTGACGAGGTCGCCTCCCGCGCCGCCACGCAGAACGAACAATATCTCGAGCTCATGCACACTCCTTCCTACAAACAAAGCGCCGCCGTCGCCCGCGATCTCGGCTGGCGCGATGATCTCTCCTCCTTTCGGGCAGACATCCTCAAACGCGGCATTGCCGACGACATTTCTCACGCCAAGGCCGAGCTCGACGAGGCTGAACAGATCCGTCGTCAGCGCGAACACTGTCCCCATCCGGCTCAACTTCCATCGCCTCGGCCGCATCCGCTCCTACACCCGCTTGTAAGGTGGAGGTCCGCTTCCTCTGTCAGGTGCTTCGTGGTTTTCCAAAGGAAGTTGTTTTCGCGCAAACGCTTTTCTGTTTTGAACTCGCCACCGTCGATCCCCGCTACGTCGGCATCAATTTCGTCATGCCCGAAGACGGCTACACTTCCATGACCGATTACGCCCTGCACATGCGCATGGTCGAATTTCTCCACGATCTTTATCCCAAGGTGCATATCAGCTTGCACGCCGGAGAACTCGCTCCCGGCCTCGTGCCCTACGAAGGCCTGTGCTGCCACATTCGTCTGGCCGTTGAACAAGCCCATGCCGAGCGCATCGGCCACGGTGTTGACATCATGTACGAAGAACGCCCCCACGAACTCCTCCGGGAAATGGCCGCGAAGCACGTCATGGTCGAAATCAATCTCACCAGCAACGACGTCATCCTCGGCATCGCTGGCAAAGATCATCCGCTCCCCATCTACCGCCAGTTCCACGTTCCCGTCGCACTTTCCACTGACGATGAAGGCGTCTCGCGCATCGACCTTACCCACGAATACGTCCGCGCCGTCGAAACCTACGGCCTCAGCTATACCGATCTCAAACAAATGGTTCGCACCGGCATGGAGCATACTTTCCTTCCCGGCCAAAGCCTTTGGGCCTCTCCCGACGAGTTCACCCGTGCTGCCGCTCCGTGCGCCCGCGAATCCCTGGGCGCGGACACTCCTTCCTCGGCCTGTAAAGTTTTTCTCGACGCTAACGAAAAAGCCCGCAACCAGTGGCAACTCGAGCGCCGCTTCCGCCTCTTCGAGTCCTCCCTGTAGCGCTGGCTTTTATGCCAGCGTCTTTTCGCTCAGCATGCCTCCCCCTCTATGTGCGGCAATGCCAGCCCCACACTTTCACCCGGTCAAGACTCCAATTCCGACCGAGCCAACATGAACGTGGCTGGACTCGACGCCCATGCTTGCAACTCCTCGGATTGCCACGACGAGACCCATCGCCACGATCACTCCACCGTCTTCAGCACCTGGAGCTTCGTTACCGAGCTGCCGCTGAAGCTGGAATCGTTGCGCGAATCTCTGCGCAAATTGCCAGGCAGTATTTATCGCGCCAAGGGCGTCATCTACAGTTCCGACGCTCCTAAACACCGCGCGGTCCTTCAAGTAGTCGGCAGACGCGTCGACATTTCCATCCAGGAAGAATGGGGCCAGCGCGAACGTCGCACTCAGATCGTCGCCATCAGCGCGGCCGGCAGCATCGACGCCGGTCTACTTGAAAAAACATTCGCCTCCTGCATTTCGCCCGCGGCGGCATAGGCGTGATTTGCACGCGGGACAGTGGGGACAGACACAGACGGCTCCCGCCTTTATCTGGAGACTGGATTGCGCTTTTTTGGCGGACTGGTGATTCGCTCTTTCAGCAGTACTTTCACAGTTTCGCCCGCTTCTTTTCCGATTGCTTTGCGTGTCTCGGCTTTCACCGGCAACATATGTCTGCCGTCGCCCATAGCCATGAACGAACTCTTGAACGCATGACCATCAATTGTGCCGCTGACCTTTACGAGTCCGCGTGTGCCGAAAACTGTTACGGAACGCGGCCAAACTACGTATGTCCAGCCACCCTTGTGACTCTTTTCCAGTTTGGCAGAAAACGATTTGTTCAATTTTTCGCCCATCCTCATCTCCTTCTCCGGAGTCGCAGTATACGACAACGCGTCGATCAGCGAGTCGGGCGGATTGGATGAGCGCGTCGGCTCCCAGCTCCGAGTAAACTTCGCGCGGGACCGGTTCCTCGTTGTCATCCTGAGCGAAGCCTTGGCACACTTTGCCGAGGCGTTGTCGAAGAGCCTGCCCTGAGCCTGCCGAAGGGATCGGGGGCAGCCAGTCCTCCCCTGCAGAAACCATTTAACCAGCACCCTCCGCGCTATTGTCTTTCTTACCGACCTACGTGGTCTCTTCGTTCTCAAATTTCGTTTCGGGCCACCCGCCAGCGCACTCAGAAAATTGTTCTGGCCGTTTTCGGATTCTTCAGACTTTGTTCCCGTCACTGTCTGATCGGTTTTTGCGCACATTTCGGGGCTTTCGACACTCAGTAGTTCATGTACGGAGCGGGATTGTCGACATCAAGACAGCCGTGTTTAGACATTTTGAGTTTACGAGTTCGGTTTGAATCGCAACTTGCATGGCGAGCGGATATTGCGTAGGACCGATTATCACCCGTTCGAGTATCTTCGAAAGGTCCATTTCCGCAGCAGCGGGATTGTATGAAGCATCCAGCGGAATGTGGAAAACAATTTGCGGTACGCCCAGAACAGTTTCGACAGAAGACGCCATTAATGGCGATGAAAAAATCGAAGGAATATAGATTGCTCTCCATTCCCGTTCTTCTCTAAACCCTTCGTGTTTCGCGCAAACACTGCCCACCAGAATGGTGTAGAACGCTAGGTTAAGGATAGTTTGACGCTCTATCGACTTGAGAAATTCCGTGTTGTCCTTGAGATTCCTAATTACCTCTCGGAAGATTTCGTGGGTTTGTTCTCGGTTCAAATACGCAACGGGGCTGAAAAGAAGGTTGAGATTGAGCGAACCTTCCATCTCGTACGGGATTCGAAAGACCAGCGCAACTCGAGCGGCGTTTCCTCCAAAAGCGGCGCCACATCGATAGCCGTCCGTGTTCGTCTTCACTGGGATCATGCTCTGAAATTGACGTGATATAGGCATCGTATCGATTGCGAGCCAGCCAGTGATTAATTGCTGCGCGAACATCAGTGGAGATCCCGGTATGGCAGGCATCTAATGCGTCAAAGAACAATTTTTCGTTCTCAAGAATTTGAAAAAATGAGTTGATAAGCGTGAATCCGTGCTCGACCTCGCTGTAATCTGCCATGCAAGTCGTGTTACGCATCCACATTCTTTTGTTCCGGATGATCTTGACGGCAGCATCTGCCGAGGTGTAATGCACAAATCTAGCGGGCTGGGCATCTTTGCCAATTAACCCTAATTTTTCACGTTGCCCTGTGCATCCGGTCATCAAAATTTTCTCGAGACGCCGAGTCAAGTTGTGGTCGGGTGTTGTCTTCTTGTCAGGATCATCTGTCATGAGACTACGTATAACCTCCATTCCATGAGACAGGATGAATATCCCTTAACCTTTTGGTACTGTCAAGAAAGAGGAACATCGGCGGGTGTCCCACAGCAAAACAGCAAACAAGAAAATCGTCCACGAACAAAATCAGAATGACAAAAGCACACAGGATGCCCCACGTTCGCTTCCCACACCTACGCCTGGACTGAGTCTGCATAGGCCCCAAGAGAGGCGGCCACCCTCCCCACCTTGGTGGGCGGCCTCTCTGTATTTCACATATAAGGTACTTGTCTAGTTTCTACGCGAGGTCTATGCTTTCCTTATGCCCAAGCCAACTAAACCTCTACCTCCTCAAACTCAACGGAAATATATCAGCCAAGAGGACGTGCCCAGTTATTCATTAGATAAAGCTCTTACCATTCCAAAGGCGATCGCCGACAACTACGGTAACAGCCCATCCACGCCACTCGAAATTGCTTCAGCTCTAAATGTGTCTCCATCTACGGGCCAGTTCAGAATGATAACTGGCGCTGCGGTCGCTTACGGCCTCACCACTGCCGGATACGGAAGTGAGCGAATTGGCATTACACCGCTCGGTCAACGAATTGTCAGCCCCACGGCTGAAGGGGACGACCTTTCTGCCAAGCGTGAAGCCTTGCTTCGGCCGAGAGTCCTTAAGGAATTTTTGACGAAATATAACAATGCGCCGATACCGCGAGACGATATAGCTGAGAACGTGTTGGTGACCTTCGGCGTTCCACGGGACCGTGTCGCCGATGTCCTCAAGTTGATTCTGGAGGGGGCCGAATCCGTTGGCTGTATTCGGACCATAAAGGACAAGAGGTACATCGACCTAAAGGGAACAAAGACAATAACTGCAGCCACCTCCGGAGTCGCCGGTAACGGTTCTTCTGCCGAGAAACTGGACGATGAGGAAGTTACTGAAGAGCCGTCAAAGCCGCCGTCTCCGGTCGTGGATGCTCGAGCCAAAAGGGTTTTCATCACCCACGGAAAGAACAAGGGCTTCATTGATCCGATTAAACAGCTGCTGGGCTTCGGCGAACTGGAGCCAGTCGTAGCGACGGAGAACAAACGGTCTCACAACCTGTACCTCAAAAAGTCATGGAGGACATGAGGTCCTGCGGAGCAGCGATCATTCACGTGGAAGGAGAACGCAAGCTGATCGATACGGAAACGAATGAGCATGTAGTGCTCAACGAAAACGTGTTGATTGAAATTGGCGCTGCAATGGCTCTCTACGGCGACCGCTTCATACTGGTGGTAAAAGAGGGAGTCAAACTGCCATCCAACCTGCAAGGACTCTTTGAAGTCCGGTATTCCGGGTATTCACTCGGCGGTGCCGACACAATCAAAGTGCTACAAGCCATCACTGACATGAAGAAGCGGCCTCTTCCAAAGTCAACTAGCTAGTCATTGACCTCCGCGGGTGGTGCACCCAGCGTGCGCAGGTATCTTGGGTGGCCTACCCTTGCGGGTCTGCTTCTTGCAAGGGTGGGACATTCCTGGGCTTGCTTGGAATTCTCACTTTCCCAATTCTCTCTCAAACCTGCTTATACCACTTGACAATCAGTACTAACTATTATATACTTACCCATGTTCTGTCGAGAGCTTTTCGAACAGTCTGACCACTCCTCCCGCCTGCCCCACTTGTCCCGATCTGCGAACGTACCCTCCAGCCAACTTCCTACCCCTAATTCCTCACCCTCACATCTCTATCATTCCAAACACTTTATAAACTCTTTCGTTTCACATACATGCGGAAGCCTCCGCCCGCAAACTCTTTCCTTTGATAGACATCCATTTTTAGCGGGGGGTGGGGTAGGGTATCAAACTGGTTATCCTTCCGCTGCAAATTCTGCATTTTGCCTTCCTGTAAGTCCTTTAGATAAGCCTCTTACAGACACCTTCTCCCGTAAGTCCTTTCGCTACGTCTCTTACGCAAAAAGGTGGGGGGGTAGGGGGTGGCAGTCATCTCCGCTCCGCCCCATTGACCCCTCGTCTCGCTCCTTCTACCATGCTGGTTGTGGGGCGATTTGTGCTTTCCCTGGGTGGAGTTACGTTCATGCGTAGAGTTTTGCTTCTTGTAGCGCTGCTTTGTCTGCCGGCGATCGGGTCGGCACAAACGGTGGACGATATCGTTTCCAAATACATTGAAGCGCGCGGCGGCCTGGCGAAAATCAAGAGCGTTCAATCGGAGCGCGTGAAGGGCACCATCATTTTTGCTCCAACGGTGCAGGGGCCATTTCTGGTCGAGCGCGAGCGGCCCAACAAGATGCACATGGAAGTTTCCCTGGGCGGCCAAACCCTGATCCGTGTCTACGACGGCAAATCTGCCGGATGGACATACGATCCGTTTTCGCAAAATCCCGGTGTGCAACCCATGACGGAAACGGATTTGCGCAATATTCTCGATGAAGCCGATTTCGAGGGGCCGTTCATCGATTCCAAGGCCAAGGGCAACACCCTGGAGTACGCCGGTAAGACCACCGTGGAAGGAAAGCCCGCCTACAAGATCAAACTGACCGACAAAAACGGCGATGTCAGTTATTTTTCGTTCGATGCCACAACGTTCATGCTGGTTCGCTGGCAAGGCACGCGCAAGAGTCAGGGGCAGGATGTGCCCTCCGAATCGATCTTCCGCAATTTTAGCGAAGTGGATGGCTTGCTTTATCCCTTCCTGATTGAATCGACCACACCGGCAACCGGCCAATCGCAAAGAATTCTCGCCGACAAGATCGAAGTGAACGTCAACATCAGCGAGTCGCATTTCACCAGGCCCAATCCCCCGCCTCCGCCCGATGACTCTACAACCCCGGCGACTCCGCCGGCCCCTGCTGCGCCGGCAACTCCGCCCAAGCCCAACTGAAATCTCATGGAACAGCAATTGTTCGGCCTCTGCACGGATTGCGTAAACGCGAAAATCATCCAATCCACGAAGGGTTCCACGTTTATGTTCTGCAAACTTTCAGAAACCAATCCGCAATTTCCCAAATATCCGCGACTTCCGGTTCTGCGTTGTTCCGGACATTCCCGAAACCCTCATGCTAAGCTCTCCCCCATTGTTTTATACCCATTCACTATATTTAGTAGTACACTGTCGCCAGAGCGCCTCTCATGCCACGCCCCTGCCTTCGTCTTCTGTTTTTATTTGTTGTACTGCTCTTCTGCCAACTCACTCCCGCCTTCAGTGAAACCCTGAAAATCAACAGCACTCCTTCCGGCGCAACCGTCGAACTGAATGGCGTCGTCGCCGGAACAACTCCGTTCGAGAAGAGTTTTCCTGGCGGATACTTTCATCGCACCCGCACCGTCTTCGGCGAACGCTTGACGCATCCGATGATTGCGCGCATTTCCCTGCTTGGATATGCAACTCACGAACTTGCTCTGACAGAAGGTCCCATCGAATGGATCGATCTCCACGGCCATAATCACGGAGAATATTGGACGTTCAAGTCGGCGGAGTTTCACGTTGAGTTGGATACTGTCGCTGGAACATTCACCGGATCGATCACCTCAAACGCTGGCGCTATAGCGACTGGCGCGGGCGCACTGCAGCCGGCAATGCTGCAGCCGGAATTGTCGCTGGAAGAAGTAGTGCGGCTGACCAAGCCCGCAGTGGTTTACTTGAAGGGACTCGAAGTGACCGGTTCAGGATTCTTCGTAACAAATACCGGAGTGCTGGCGACCAATGCGCATGTGGCGCGCGGCTCGTCCTCATTTCTTGCGGTGCTGCCCGGTGGACTGCAACTGCAAGCGAAAGTGGTGTACATCGATGCTGACCTGGATATTGCTTTGGCCAAGGTGGATGCGCCCACCGCAGATTTTGTGTTTCCCTGTTTGCAGCTTGCCGATGTCACTTCGGTGAAACAAGGAGAATCGGTTCTGGCGATTGGAAATCCTGGGGACGCCATGCTGTTCAGCGTGACGAAAGGAATTGTCAGCGCCGTGGGGAAATTCGCCTCCGCAGGCCCGGGCATCTGGATACAAACGGATGCGCCGATTAATCCTGGAAATTCCGGCGGCCCATTAGTGAATGTGCGCGGTGAAGTGATTGGACTGAACACGCAAAAGCTGATCAAGAAAAATGTGAATGGAATCGGCTTCGCGCTGAGCTCCAGCGATCTGCTGACCGTGTTGCGGCGATTTTATCCGGCGATCGGGACGAATCTCGTCGCGGCAAAAAGCTCAGGGAAAGCGATCGAGACCGCAGCAGAATCTGGCGTCGCATTGGAATCGACCACGCCTGACCAACAGAATTCCCTGCCCGTAATGGCGCCATCTTCCAGCGATGGATCCGGAACATTAGCGATTTCTTCGGAACCTGATGGCGCGGAAATTTATGTTGACGGAAAGTTTCACGGAAACACACCCGCGACATTAAAGCTGAACTCTGGGTCTCATTCGGTGCTTCTGAAATATTCGGGAAAGCCGGATTATTCGCGAACTTTGGAGATTCCGAAGGCCTCCAAGCTGACATTGAAAGCGGTGTTTGGGCCGCCGCAGCCATGAAAAAAGGCGAGCGGTCAAAAACAGGGCTAATCATTGCCCCCGGTTTTACCCTGTGCTAGCATCGGGCCGATAAGAAGAGCGGACCAGGGAATATTTCGATTCTCCTTCGCCCCGCTTCGCGGGACCCAGGTAGGGCCGCGCTCTCCTTCACCAACATCTCGCCAGGCGCCGGCCCGCGCCTGAGTTTTCATCGGCGGACCTCCTCCCGGTGACCTGGTTGGTCACACCTGCGAGGAGGACTGTAATGAAAACCTATCAAACCAAGGACATCCGAAACGTTGGCATTGTAGGCCACGGCGGCACCGGAAAGACGCAACTGGTGTCGTCGTTATTGTTTACCGCCGGAGCAACGCCGCGCTTCGGGAAAGTTGCGGATGGCACAACGACGACAGATTGGGATGAAGAAGAAATTCAGCGCAAGCTGACGATTCAAACCGGAATTGCCCATGCCGAGTGGCCGTGCACGCTGTGCAACGGCAACCTGGTAAAAATAAATTTCCTGGACCTGCCGGGTTATTCGACATTCATAACCGAAACGAAGGCTTCCTTGATCGCTGCGGATGGCGTGCTGATCACCGTGGACGCGCACGTCGGCGCGCAGGTGACCACCGAAAAGGTATGGGATTATTGCGCGGAGTACGATGTGCCGCGCGCGTTTGTGTTGACGTGGATGGATCGCGAACTGGCCAGCTTTGAAAGATCGCTGGCGTCGCTGCAGGAATTATTCGGGCGCACGGTTGTGCCGCTGCAGATGCCAATTGGCACGGAAAAAGCATTTCGCGGAGTGATCGACCTGGTTGCGATGAAAGCGCACTTTTACACTCCCGATGGAGATGGCAAGGCGACCATCGATCACATTCCAGACGCGCTGATGGACGAGGCGAAAGAAGCGCACGAGCGCCTGGTGGAAATGATCGCGGAAGGCGACGACGAGATGATGGAGGAATTCTTCCGTGAAGGAACAATTCCGATCGAGGATTTAATACCGGCGGTGAGGAAAGCGATCGTGGCGGAAAAAATCGTGCCGGTGCTGATGATTTCTTCGACGCGCAATGTCGGAAATGCCAGCTTGCTGACATTTCTAGCCGATGTTTTCCCGCATCCGGACGAGCATTCGCAGTTTGGGTTTACGGAACCGCATGGAAAGGGCGAGCGGATCGACAGGAAATATGACGACAGCCAGCCGCTTTCGGTGTTCGTATTCAAGACGCTGGCGGATCCCTTTTCTGGGCGAATCAATTATTTCAAAGTGAAGAGCGGCGTCCTGAAGAATGATGCGACACTGCAGAATTTCTGCCGCAACATTCCGGAGCGATTCCAGCACACCATGGTGGTGCAGGGTAAACAACTAGTCGAGGTTCCGGAACTGCATGCGGGCGACATTGGCGCGATTGCCAAGATCAAGGAGACAGTGACTGGCGATACGCTGGGTGATAAAAACGCCACAATTTATTACGAGCCGGTGAAGTTGCCGGAGCCCTCGATCACATTTGCGGTGGAGCCCAAAACGCGGGCCGATGAAGACAAAATCGGCTTGGCCATCCACAAGATCATGGAAGAAGATCCAGCGCTGCGGTTTTCTCGCGATCCGCAGACCAAGGAATTCCTGCTGGCGGGAAACGGCCAGCAACACGTGGAAGTGGTAGTGGCTAAATTGCAGAAGCGCTACAACGTGAACCTGACACTGAAGCCGCCGAAGGTGCCTTATCGCGAAACGATTCGCGGAAAAGCGGATGCCGAGGGCAAGCACAAGAAACAATCCGGTGGTCACGGGCAATTTGGCGTGTGCCGGGTGAAGTTTGAACCGTTGGAGCACGGAAAGGGCATCGAATTTGTCGATGATGTGTTCGGCGGTGCGATCCCCCACAACTGGATTCCATCGGTCGAACGGGGAATTCGCGAAGCGGCGGCGCGTGGCTATCTGGCGGGTTTTCCGGTGACCGATTTCCGCGCAACTGTCTATGACGGCAAATATCACGACGTGGATTCCTCGGACATGGCGTTCCGCATAGCGGGATCCCTGGCGTTTAAAGAAGCGATGAAGCTGGCCAAACCGTCGCTGCTCGAACCGATCATGCACGTGGAAGTGTTCGCACCGGATCAATACTCGGGCGACCTGATGGGCGACTTGAGTTCGCGACGCGGACGAATCGAGGGTAGCGAAGCTCGCGGGCACAACGTGATTGTGAAAGCGATGGTGCCGCTGGCGGAAATGCTCTCGTATGCGACCGACCTGACGTCGATGACTCAAGGGCGCGCCAGTTACTCGATGGAGTATTCGCATTACGACTATGTGCCGAGCGAACTGGGCGAAAAGGTGATTGCCGCGCACAAGTTGGCGCACGGCGAAGCGCTGGTGGAAGAAGAAGCGTAGTCGGCTGGCATTACTCGCGATAAATACAAACAAAGGAGGGCGGCCTAAAGCCGCCCCTACGTCATCAACCCAAGTGCGCTGCGGGAACGACTTGCGAATGGCGTGTCTTGCGTGAACAATTCTCAGAAATCAGGTTGGTCATTTTTTGCTGAGGACTTCTACGATTGATTGCCGGGCAGCGAGGATTTCAGCGCGGGCGTCGTTTGCTTTTTGGGGCGAGGGAATAAGGCCCCGCACAAGTTCGCGGAAATGCTGTCTGTCAGGGTCAAGGGCGTCGATGGCTTCTTTGGTCTGGGATGGGGAGAGACGAAGGGCGGCCTGAACTTTGTTCATGTAATCGCGAAAGACTTGAATTTCCGACGTGCTGACAGAGATCTTGTGACTGGCGGCCGGCTGGCCAGTTATTTCTTCGTAGGTTTTGCGGGGGTCAGATGATTTGCGTAAGTCTTCAAGAAATAAATAGCCGGACCAAGTCTCGTAGCCCCAGGCAGCGGACCAGTCGAAACCGTCCTGGGGTATTGCTTGAAGTGCGGACAATAGCTGTTGTTTTTGTGAGAAATTCAGATGGCCCTGCGACGCTTGTTGAGTGAGGACATGAAGGTTGGTTAACAGAGCGCTCTTTGCGATTAATGCAAACAGTAGCGAGCCACCTTTGGCCAGGTGGTCCGTGAAGCGAATACCCGCAATCCAGGTATCGACGGCGGCTTGCGACTGACCTTTAGCCATCTGGCGGATTCCCTGCAGAGTGTTAAGGCGAGAGATGACGCGTGCCCGTGCAGCGTATGCGATAGATGCGCGAGGGCCTTGAGCGTATTCGACGCCCCAATCGCAGTCGGGAAGTTTCGTGGCGCGCTGGAAGATGGCAATGGCATCTGAATTCATGTCCAGGATTGGACCAAGCCTGGATTCATCCCAGGCAGCTTCACCTGCAGCAGTTTTTTCCAGCAAATCCTGCGTAGTCTTATCGGAGGGCGGGTCATGAAGTTCCGCGAAAGCCATCCAATAGCGGAGCGCAGCGTTGCGCGTTTCCTGGGGTGGATTCTGTTGCGCAACTGCGAAGGTTGGCGACAGTAGCAAAAGGAAGATGGCGCACAGAAATGAAAGTTTCATGGAACGGGCTCCTATTCCTTGGCCAGAACGCGCAAAGTGCTGCGTTCGCCCTGAAGGTCTGGCAAGACGTTTGGAGACTGGTTGTCGAGCAATGCGTCGAGCTTCCTTGGGTCGGACAGACCGATTCTGGTAAGCAATTGGGTCTGCGATTTTAGCTGGATCACTCGAATGCTGAGTCGGTAGCGATTAAGCTGCCAGTAACCCGCGCCTAAGCACAAGGAAAGTGCAGCCGCGGCAGCGACGCGGCGAAGCCACGGATTTTGCGCGGGGGCAGGAATCAGCAGTGAGCGCAGTGGGCGTGGCTGGAAGTCTGCCAGGTAATGTGCGAGGTGTTCGTCGTTGTCGGTCATTGTTGATTTCGCTCCTTAGTTATTTCAATCGCAGCCGTAATTTTTCCAGAGCGTACCGGTAGCGGGAAGCCACGGTGTTCAGCGGTGTTTCGGTCGCGCTGGCAATCTCTCGCAAAGTCATTCCGCTCCAGATGCGAAGGAAAACCGTTTCCTGTTGTTCGGGCGGCAATTCGCGAAGAGCCTGTTGCAGAGACAAAATTTCTTCCGGACTTGCGCTGTGGTGAATCCACCAGAGTTCGTTCTCGGGTAGTTGCGCTTCACGTCGGCGAACTCGTTGCAAATTTAAAGTGGCGTTGCGCACTGCACGATAGGCATAAGCAAGCGGAAACTGAAGCGCAGCCTGCCGTGCGCCAAGCAACTTCAGGAAAAACTGCTGAACAAGGTCTTCCGCAGCGGCAAAGTCGAGGCCGCAGCAGCAGGCATAGGCCGCGAGAGCCGGACCATGCTTCTCGTACAGAGATTTCACTTCGTCGCTAGTAAGTTTTTGCGTTTCCAACGGCTCCTGCTTGTCCGCGCTTTGTTCAACGGTATGACACACGAAAGGGGGGATTTTGTCTAACGGGGGATAGAGTTTTAATAGAGAAAACCCAGGAGAGGAAATCGGGTGCCGTGTGATCGTCGGAGCCCACCCTTACAAACCAAGGGTGGGGCACCCTCAAGTTCATTTGGGCGGAGGCGCAAGATTGGAAAATCCAAAGAACAGTTCGGACTGACCGTGGCACGCCTACTGAAATTTGGGGAAGAACATGCCGGTTTGGCGCTGGTGTTCGGCGAAGTTGGGGCCGAATTCTTGCTGGAGGAAGGACTCTTCGCGCTTGGCTTTGAAATAGAAACTGGCGTAGAGGAGCAGAAAGCCCAGCAGGTCGCGGAGTTGGCCGTGAATCATTCCGGTGCCAATGACGCCGAGAAGGATGCCTGAGTAAATGGGGTGACGCACACGACTGTAGAGGCCTTTGCGAATGAGTTCGTGATTGTCTTTGAGCGTGACCGTGCCGCTCCAATTGGAGCCGAGAGAGAGACGGGCCCAGAGCGCGAATCCAACTCCCAACAGAGTGACGATCAGGCCAGTCCACCAGACAGCAGGGAGATTGGGAAGAAGGCGGAAATGGAGCCACGGAAGATAGAACGTCTTACCAAAAAACAACCAGAAGCCGATTACCAGCGGCAGGATATGACGGATGCGCTCAAGAAGAGTCTCGCGGCGCTTGGTCCGTTTGGTGGTGAAGGCCATGAGAAGCCAGACGGCAGCAAGAATCGTCCAGAGCCATTTGGCATATTGCAGGGCGGTATCTGGAGTTAATTGTCCGGCGAATAGACTTTCTTGCATGGCGACCTCCCTTAGCTGAATGATTGATTATTCCCGCACGGAGTTAACGAATCTGCTCGACGACTTAAAACGACAAGAAACGGCGCGAAAGCGCCGACGCAATCTGAGACCATGCCAGGCTGGCCATGATCATTGCCAGCAAAATGGTCAGGCCCCCATAAAGAGTTGCCTTGCTTTGTTGCTTTCTTGTACTCATCAGGTCCTCTTTCAGAACGGAACGCCAGCGCCACGCAGCTGGGCTGAACGTGCTTTCTTTTTTAACTTGGCAATCCATTTCAGTTCGGTTTGGGCCTGAACAAGAAGGAAGCTGACTACCTGTTTAGGCCATTCGCCGAGTGAGATAGCGGTGGGAAGATTCGCGAGTATGCGAGCGCGATTGGCCAGCCACTTCTCGCGTGCTTCGAGGATCTGGGTGCGCGCGGAGGAATCGAGAATATCAAAGAGGCCGATGCGCAGAGCGAAGGCTTCCGCTGAGGAGGCCGTTTTCGGCGGGAAGTCAGAGAGTTGCTGAATAATTTGGGTACGGCCTTTTGCTGTCAGGGCGTAGAGTTCGCGAGTCTGTCCCCGTTCGCCGGCGGTTTCGCGGCGGCTGACCCAGCCATTGGCCACGAAGCGTTTGAGGAGAGGATAGACGAGGTTGTTGTGCATTTCGCCGTGGCCAGTGATCAGGGCAATTTGCTTCTTGAGGGCATAGCCGTGCTTGGGGCCATCGAGGAGGGTGGAGAGGAGCAATAGGTCATTCATGACTGTGTCAGTATTGGACTAATCAAAGGAGATGTCAAGAGGAAAAAGGGGGTGGAAGATGGGGAGCCGTGGCCGCGGCTAAGAGCGAAGAGGGATCCTTCGACTGCGGTCTGCAAAAGGCGCAGACTTTCGCTCAGGATGACAGTTCTCGGGCGTAGCGGGAGAGATTCTCCGCCCAGGATGGCAGATTTCGGGCAAGGCAAGAGAGAGTCGATTGTGTCTGGAAAACAGTCGTGGAACTTCGTGAAATTACTTTTGTCGTCGGCGAGATTGAGCGGCTTAGAAACGCCGTTATTCTTGGCGGGTCACAGCACGCACCGGGGCTGGGAGTGAAGAAAATCTGGGGCAGGCGAAAGGAAAACCCGGAGCGGCGCGGGTATCGGATGGCCTGGAAGATGCCCGAGAGAGCTGATCGAAGATCTGAAGCAAGAGCGGAGCGAGCGTTTTCATCGAATCAGTCTCCTATCACACTACGGGGGCCGGAACTCCGGCAGGAACTTGCCATTCTTCCTTTTCAGGAAGCATGGATTTCACGATGTCTTCAAATTCGTGGGAGCTCTTCACGTGATCGGGATAGTTGTGTGTGGTGATGTCAAAGGTCGCACCATAATGAGAACGAATAGCCTGGAGTTCTTCCTGTAGGCGATAAGCAATGCGCTTGGCGTTGAGAGTATCGGTTTCGGGAAGAACGATGCCGAAGAGATCGTCCGCGAGGCGGTAAATGGAGTCCGTGGGGCGCAGGCGTTTGGACATGGATTTGGCGGCGTCGCTGAGCGCGGCGTTCTGATCGTTGAGAGAAGCCTTTGCGCCGGGCTTCACCTTAACCAAGAGGAGCGAAAGAGTTTTTTCCATGCTGAGAGCGCGGCGGAATTCCATGGTGAGGCGATCCCAGAAGTGATCCTGATTAGGCATGGATTGAAGTTGATCGGTGCTGGCCTGAATCTGCAATTCGACGTTGCGCTCAAGTTCGGAAAGCAACTGGTCCTTGATTTTGGTGAAGGAGCGCTGGCGGTCAAAGAGATAGACGATGAAGAGCAAAGTGATGACACAGAAACCTATGAAAGCGGATCGCAGCGTCCACTCATTGCCCTCGGGACGGACAAAGACCATGGGATACATGAAAGCAGCCAAGCCGCCCGCAAGCACGAGGACGAACACGGCGGAGAAGATAGTGAGCTGAAGGCCGCGACGGTCGAGGCGATCGAGCTCTTGGCGATTGATCGTAGGCATGAGCGTCCTGTCATGGCAACTAACCCGATAACGGGGTCCTGGAGTTGCCGCTAGTTATAGGCAAGATTCGGGGTTAGGAGCGTTTAGAGCAATAGGAGGGGGGTACTGGTGTGATGAAAGAGGCATTAAGAGATTTGGGAGGCGAAAATGGGTAATGTCAGTGCTTTTTGACGGGTGAGTCTGGAAGAGCAAAGGCAATGTAGATGCCTCCGGAGGGAGACTTGGGGTCTTTGCCGCCACCGGCAGCGATGACCACATATTGGCGACCATTAACGGAATAGGTCGCGGGAGTGGCATTTCCGGCGAAAGGCAAAACTGTTTCCCAGAGAAGCTGGCCTGTGGACTTGTCAAAGGCACGGAACTTCTTGTCGAAGTTTGTTGCGGCAATGAAGAGAAGGCCACCTGCGGTAACAACCGGGCCGCCATAATTTTCCGTACCAGTATTTTTCAGGCCTTGGGCAGCCAGGTCGGGATACTCGCCAAACGGAATTTTCCAAACATATTCGCCGGTATTCAGATTGATGGCGTTGAGTGTTCCCCAGGGTGGAGCTACCGCGGGATAGCCATCAGGATCGAGAAAACGCTTGTAGCCGGTGAGGTGGTATTTCATTGCGGGAGAAGGAGGCAGTGGAAGATTCGAGTTCTTTACTTTTGCCTGTGGCGAGAAAATCGAGTAGAGCAGAAAGCTGATCTTCGGAAAGATTGGGGAAACCGGGCATGCGGGCTTTGCCGCTCTTGATAGTCGCGAGAATGGACTTGGAATCGAGTCGATTGGTGACGCCCACGAGGGAGGGGAAAGCGGGAGGCGAACCGGCAAGGTTTTCGCCGTGACAGATACTGCACTGAGTTAGGTAGAGGGAGCGAGCGCCGGTGGAATTGTCATTTTCGGCGAGCGCACCGGTCCAGGCGATATCGTTGGCGTTGATGTAGATGATGGCGGTTTCGGGATCGACAGCCGGGCCGCCCCACTCGGCGCCCCCATCGAAACCCGGGAAGACAACGGTGTCTCTGCCCACGGTGAAAGGAAGAAACTGGCCTTGATTGCGGAAGGTGCGGAATTTTTCGAGGGCCCACCGGTGAATTTCTGGAGTGCGATTGGTAAGAAGATCTTCGGTCAGGGCTTGCCGAGAAAAAGGAGCAGGCTTAGCGGGAAGACCTTGCTGGGAAGAAGCGACTTCACCCGGCATATCGCTGGCTGGATAAGAATGGTACTCAATTGGGAAAAGCGGCGTTCCTTTGGTGCGATCGAAAAGATAAACGAAACCCTGCTTGGAAGTTTGCGCAACGGCGTCAATTTTTTGGCCCTCGCGAGTTACAGTGAGCAGGACAGGGGGCGAAGGAAAATCGCGATCCCAGAGATCGTGTCGGACGCCCTGAAAGTGCCAGAGACGCTCACCTGTGTTGGCGTTCAAGGCCAGCAGGCAGTTGGCGAAGAGATCGTCTCCGAGACGATCTGCGCCATAAAAATCGAACGCGGCGGAGCCCGTGGGGACGAACAAAATGCCGCGTTTGAGGTCGAGCGACATGCCCGCCCAGTTATTTGCGGCGCCACTGGATTTCCACGCGTCGGGTGGCCAGGTGTTGTAGCCAAATTCGCCGGGATGAGGAATCGTGTGGAAGGCCCAGCGAAGTTTGCCTGAGCGAACGTCAAAGGCGCGAATATCTCCTGGCGGTGCGGGTAGCGTCTCGGGATTGCGACCGCCGACAACGAAGAGATCTTTGTAGACGATGGGCGGACTGGTGAGAAAGATGGATTGCTCGGAAGCGGGTTCGCGGCCGAGATTCTCGCGTAGATCGATGCGGCCGTCTTTGCCGAAAGTGGTGATGGGGTTACCGGTTTTTGCGTTCAAGGCGTAAACATAATTCATAACGCCGACGATGATTCGTTGGTCTGAGCCATCAGTCCAGTAAGCAAGACCGCGATCGGGTTGAGTCCCCTTGATGCCGGAATCAAATTTCCAGAGAAGCTTTCCAGTGGCGGCGTCGAGAGCAAAGATTTTTTGCGTGGGGGTTATGCCGAAGAGAATTCCGTCAACGATCAAAGGGCTGGATTGCAAGCCGCCCGGTTCCTCCGTATCGAAACTCCAGGCTTGTTGAAGTTGTTGAACGTTGCCGCGATTGATTTGATCGAGAGGTGAATAATGATTGCCCTCCGGGGAACCGCCGTAAGAAGGCCAATCGTGGTTGGAGAGAGGTTGGGGTTGGGCATTTTGGGCAGAAACGGAGTGAAGCGAAGCACCGCAGGCTAACGATAGAACAAAAATAGCGAATTTGTTGGAACGACTCATGGATTTCTAAACGGCGACAACAAAGGAAGAGTCAGGAGTTACGTAGCCGTAAGCCATGCGGGGAGTGCTGAAGGCAAAGCCGGGATTGCCGGACTTGTCGAGGAGGATGATGCCTCCAGTACCCTTGCCACGATCGGTTAGGAGTTGGACTGCTTGCTGCGCGGCGCGCATAGCGGTTGACGAAGATGAAGCGCCGCGAAGCGAATCGGTGGCGGCTTTGGCCATCACGATGCGCATAATGGCTTCACCATATCCCGTGGAAGAGGCGCCGCCGGTTTCGGAATCGGCATAACAACCGGAGCCGATGAGAGGGGAATCGCCGACGCGGCCGGGAAGTTTGCAGCAGATGCCGCCGGTGGAAGTTGCAGCGAAAAGACGGCCTTGCTGATCGATGGCGACAGCGCCCACTGTGCCCTGGTCGTGGCCTCGGTGATGCTCGGCAGCGTGTGAATCTTTGCTGCAGCGCTGCCAGGCTTCGCGCTCGGCGGGAGAAACCAGGTCAGCGGGATCGCAGAGTGGGAGGCCGTGTTGAGCAGCGAAACGTTCCGCGCCATCAGCGATCAGCATCATGTGTGGGCATTGCTCAAGCACGAGGCGGGCGAGGCGAATGGGATTTTTGATGCGATGCAGGCCAGCCACGGAACCAGCCTTGAGAGTAGCAGAGTCCATGACGATGGCATCGCATTCGACCTGACCATCGAGATTGAGATGGGAACCGTAGCCGGCGTCGAAAACGGGGTCGTCTTCAAGGACGGTAATTGAGGCTTCGATGGCGTCGAGAGCATGGCCACCGCTCTTTAGAATGGACCAGCCGGATTGCAGGGCACGGAGACAACCTTGTTTGCAAGGTTCGACAGCATCGTCAGGAATATCCCAGGCGCCACCATGAATAATCAGAGCAGGAATCATAAAGAAGGAGAATTGCAGAGGCGAGGGAGTTTGTCCAGTTGAAGGAGGGAAAGCGTGTCGGTCATGAATTCATCGAAGGGTGGACGAACAACATTATTCGCCGCGGATCGGTTGAGATCCTTCGTGGCGCAGAAACCGCGCCGCTCAGGATGACAGTGTCGATGGGGAGACAGTTGGACAATCCGGTTTTGGCAATGGGTTCAAGATTTAGCAAAGAAGCTGTGCCATATGGGACGGCCCGCTAATCTAACGGTTGTAAGAAGCTGAGGAGCGTCTGATGCAGATTGGTATAGATAGTTTTGCGGCGTCGATATCGGATCCGGTGACTGGACAGACGCTGAAGCCTGTGGAGCGGATGCAGAATTTGCTGGCGGAGATTGAACTGGCCGACCAGGTTGGACTGGATGTGTTTGGAATTGGGGAACATCACCGGGCAGAGTTTCTGGATTCCGCGCCGGTGGTGATTCTGGCCGGAGCCGCATCGCGGACAAAGAAGATTCGGTTGACCAGCGCGGTGACAGTGTTGAGCGCGTCGGATCCGGTGCGAGTGTTCCAGGAATTTGCGACATTGGATTTGATCTCGAGCGGGCGGGCAGAGATTGTGGCGGGACGAGGATCGTTCGTGGAGTCATATCCACTATTTGGGTTGAAGTTGGAGGATTACGATTCGTTGTTCGCGGAGAAGCTGGAGTTATTGCTGAAGATCCGTGAGAACACTCACGTGGAATGGTCTGGGAAACATCGCGCGGCATTGACCGGGCAAGCGATTTACCCGCGACCGTTGCAGGAGCCACTGCCGATCTGGGTTGGCGTGGGAGGGACGCCCGCTTCTTTCGTGCGAGCGGGAATGCTGGGGCTGCCGTTAATGGTGGCGATCATTGGTGGAGAGCCGGAGCGGTTTCGCCCGTTGATTGACCTGTATCGCGAAGCGGGAAGACGGGCGGGACACACGCCCGAAAAGCTCAGCGTAGGATTGCATTTGATTGGATT
Organism: Candidatus Acidiferrales bacterium; assembly: GCA_963837885.1. GTDB lineage: Bacteria > Acidobacteriota > Terriglobia > Acidiferrales > UBA7541 > Acidiferrum. Next base: position 390,425 of record CAWIPD010000002.1, read on the forward strand.
TCTTGGGGACACCACGGAACAGGCTGCGGACGATTTCTTCCCCGGATATGCGCACACCTTTACGGAAATCGGCAAGGAACGAGGCTGGCCGCCCACAACCCGCAGGCAGTTTGACGCGCTGCGCGGGCCTACCGGCGCGCTGATGATTGGGGATGCGGAAACAGTGGCGACCAAGATTCTCTATCAGAACGAGGAATTGGGAGGAATCTCGCGAGTGACGTTTCAGATGGGAGTATCGACACTGCCGCACGCAAAGATGCTGCGGGCGATTGAAATTCTCGGCAGTCAAGTGGCGCCGCTGATACGAGCGGAGCTGGCGGCTACGGCCAGGTGATCATGGGTGAAGGATCACGAAGCAGAAGGAGGACGTGAAGGAAGAAGAGTAAAGGGGGAATTGTGATCATGAGAAGAAAAGCGCCACGCCCCTCTCAGCAAAAGGCGGCCGCTACAGGGAGGCAGAAATTAGATAAAGAAGTCTAGAGTGAAAAGAAGGATTCCGAGAAACAGGAGAAAGAGTCCCCAGGAGAAGCGGCGATGGGGAAGTTGAGCGACGGAGCGAACAAAGCTGGTGGGGATAATTACCAGACGGGAAGTAGGGCGACGTTCGTAAAAGGGTCCAGAGGGCACATAGCGCGACAAGTTCCGGCGGAAGAGCGAAATTTCATTATCGAACCAGAAAGAAAACTCGTGACGGCAACGCCAGCAATAAAACGCGCCCAAACAGCTTATTAAATTCCCCAGGAAGGTTAGAAAGCCGAGAGTTGGACCAGAACCCCAATTAAACATAAGACCTCTACGAAGCGGGGAACGAGAGTGTAACAGGTTGCTTTTTTACTCGTCCAGTACCAAAAGCAGAAAGCTCGATCAAGAAACGCAGAGGAATAACAAGAGGATGCGGTTCCAGAGAGCGATCAGGCTTCTTCGTGAATCGTGACCAGACTAACCACTTCAAATTCTTTTTGCCCGTTGGGAGTAGCGACTAAAACCTCGTCGCCAACCTTACGATTGAGAAGGGCGCGGCCAATGGGTGAAGTCGTGGAGATGAGACCCTTCTCTACGTCGGCTTCTTCACTGCTGACCAGCTTGTATTCGACTTCCACGCTTCGCTTTACGTCGAGAACGACGATACGCGAGCCATAACCCGCGCGGTCCTTGGGAATGTTGGTGAGGTTAAGCATGCCGAGATCGCCCATGCGTTTTTTCAAATTGCCGATCTTGGCGTTGACGTAACCCTGGCGTTCCTTGGCGTATTTATACTCGGCGTTTTCCGAGAGGTCGCCGTGTGCGCGAGCGACGGCAATCTCCTTGGGAAGATCGACGTTCAGCTCGTGTTCGAGCGCGTCGAGCTCCTGCTGGAGCTTGGCTTTAATTTTAGCGAGAGGGTCAGCCATAAAATCCTGCGTCGAAGAAAAAGTACGCGGAGCCCGGCTGAGCCGAGCTCCGCTAGGAGCATTATAGGGTGGAGAGAAATCGGGCGACAAGGGGCTATCGAGGATTAGTTCATAAGACGATGTAAATAAAAGATTTAGATAGGTTGGAAACCGGGCAATTACCTAAGTTTGAGTTCTACGGACTGTGTGACCGTTTTACCGGAAGCGTCGGCGATGCTCAGGGTGAAGGTAGTAGATTTCTTGATCTTCAGGTCGATACAGCGGGAGTGTGAAGGCCAAACTTCGGCGACTGGAGGATCGAGTGTCACAGTTTTGGCGTTGGCCACGTCGTAGCAGAGCTGCGCGGGTTCGTCAGGACGGACGACGGTGGGAGAAACATAAAGAGAGCGAATCGAAAGTTCCGAACCCCCTAGTTGCTCGATGGCGCGAAGGTCGTCTTCCCGGCGCTTCACGGTCTGTTCCTGGACGGCGCGACGCTCAAATTCACGCTTCGATTCGTAGCGAGTGAGAATCACAACACCGACGTAAACCGCAACAAAGAGGAGCAGCAGCGAAGTATAGAAGAGGGGATTCTTGAGAAGAGGTTTGCGCGGCTCTGGGATATCAGAATTCACAGCGGGGCTCCTGCTGAAAAGATGAACTCAAGCGGCTGAAACGATACCCAGATTAACGAGAATTCACGGTAGCGCAATACCCCAGCAATGGGATATTCATACTAGATGAATTGCCTGATTGAACCGAGCAATGGCGAACGCTAGACTGATCTTCCTTTTGTTCGCCTCGTGAAACCAGATGGATTGCCGCGAATCTTGCAGGCATATCAAGACAAGAGAGTTAATTCCTGCAATAGTGATGAAAAACGTTTCCGTCAGTTTGCTGTTTTACGCTCTATTTGCCATATCGAGCTACGCTCAAGAGCCGATTGCTGCGGGTTACAGCCCGGTGATCAAAGTGAGCGGTGGGTATTCGTATGTCAACTTGGGAGTTCCGGATCGGCCACGATTGAACCTGCAAGGCGTAGAGGCTGGCGCAACCGTGGATATCAATTCGCGATTTGGAATTGAGTTGGACGGAAGTTACACGCGAGGATCGAACACATACGGGTCCGGGCATGTCGTCGATTTACTTACGTATATGGGGGGGCCGGTTTTTTATCCAATCCGAACAAAAAAGTTAAACGTCTACGTTCACGGACTGTTCGGAGGAGCACGAGAGACGGGAGTGAATTACAACAGCAGCGGAGAAATCTTGCTGGGGTTCGTGGCAAGTTATATGTGGGGGGCGGGGGGCGGAGCGGAGTATCAGATTGACCAGCATTTATCGGTACGGTTGGGTTGCGATCTTCTAAATACCGCAACATTTAACTCACAGCCCGCTCTACAGCGGGAAAACAACGTCCGAGCATTCGCTGGATTTACTTATCGGTTTGGCGGACGGAGGCCGTAGGATGGGTGCATCGGAACAACAGTCAGCAGGCTAAAAGAAAGGCGCCCGCCTCAGAAGGCGGCCGCCACATACGCCCGACTGCAGTTTGGTTTCTCTTCAGAAATCTGAACTAGCGTTTCTTTTTCACGCTTTTGGCGGCAGGACTCTTCTTCGCGAGTGGCTTCGAGCCATCGTCCAAGCGGTAAATATCCAAAAGCTGCAGGCGAGTGGCATCCAGACGGGCGGTTATCAAATCCGCAAAACGCTTAAGCATTTCGTAGCCCAGATCGTGGTTTGCCTCGCATTTGGCGCGGAGGCATCTTGCGTCGAACACGATGGCCTTGGTGCGTTCCAGGGCTTTTGCGTTGAAATGCCAGCGGTAGGGAGGAGAGACCCAGGACCATCCAAGGATTTCGCCCTCGCCAAGAGATTGCATGGTGGTTGGGCCGCGTTCCGGGATGTTCAGTTCAATGGAAACTGAGCCTTCCCGAATAAAATAAAATTCGTTGGCCGCATCGCCCTCCAGGACAATGAAATGTCCCGCGTGGAATTCAACGTTTTTGGCGCAGCTAGTGATCAGCTTCAGTTGATCTTTGGGGAAATTGTGAAAAAAGGGATGTTCTTTAATGACCGATTCCAGGGAATTAACCATTTCTACGTATCCTTCCTTCGAGGAGCCGAAAGCCGAAGCTGGTGATGTACATACTTTGAATACTCCATTATGACCAGAGGTGCAACCCTCCGCGTCACAAAAGATAGTGATAGGACAGGTTGCCAGCGCGTGTGTGGGCAGTATGAAATTCGCAATGTTTGAGAGACTGAATTGCTGTTCAATTTGCGAGCGAATCGACTACAATCAAGCCGCATTGCCGTACAGTGCGAAAAAGCCTTGGCCAGGGGTTGCTGAGGGAGTAGAGACGAAGCGAACTGTCGGACCCAACGGAAAATAGAGAGTGATGAATGAGCCTGAATCCTAATTTATTGAAGAGTACATTTGTGGGTGCGCTGGGCGGTCTGTTGTTCGGATTTGATACGGCGGTTATTTCCGGAACAACGCAGGCATTGACGGTCCAGTATGGACTGACGCCAGCAACGTTAGGCATAACGGTATCCAGCGCGCTGGCTGGAACCATCGTTGGGGCAATGACAATGGGGATCCCCGGAGACAAGTACGGGAGACGCGACAGTCTGAAGATACTGGCATTGTTCTACCTGATTTCCGCAGTCGGATGCGGACTGGCGTGGAACTGGTGGGCGCTGATCTGCTTCCGCTTCATCGGGGGATTGGCCATTGGGGGATCTTCCGTGTTAGCGCCGATGTACATTGCAGAAATTGCCCCGCCGAAATGGAGAGGGCGACTGGTTGCGTGCTTCCAGTTCAGCGTGGTCTTCGGAATCATGGCTGCCTATTTGTCCAATTATCTGGTGGGCACGTTTGATTTGGGCGCAGCCGAATGGCGATGGAAATTTGGCGTTGCCGCCATTCCCGCAACGATATTTTTCATTCTTCTGTTTGTGATTCCGCGCAGCCCGCGCTGGCTGGTTAAGAAGGGCAAGATTGAAGAAGCCAGGGGCGTGTTGAAGTTGATCGGCGAGCAGAATTACGAGCAGGAGTTGCAAGAGATTATCCAATCGATTGATGCAGAACACGTGGGCGACGAACCGCTGTTCATCAGGAAATACCGGTTGCCAATTTTTCTGGCGATAACCATCGGAATGTTCAACCAATTGTCGGGGATCAACGCGATTCTGTATTACCTGAACGATATTTTCGCGAGTGCGGGATTCAACAAAGTGTCCTCTGATGTGCAAGCCGTATTTATTGGCGCAACGAACCTGGCTTTCACGATGCTGGCGATGACCGTGATTGACAAATTGGGGCGGAAAAAACTGCTACTGATTGGCGCGGTAGGGACGGCCATCTGCCTGGCGGGAGTAGCGGGAATCTTCCTTTCGCACCAACACCAGGACTTGCTGGTGTGGCTGCTGGTTGGGTATATCGCGTTTTTCTCGTTTTCACAGGGAGCGGTGATCTGGGTCTACATCGGGGAAGTTTTCCCCAACCGCGTACGGGCAAAGGGACAGAGTCTTGGGAGTTCCTCGCACTGGATCATGAATGGGATTATTTCGCTGGTGTTTCCGGTAATGGCGGCGAAGTCCGGCGGGTATCCATTCGTGTTTTTCTCGGTGATGATGGTGATCCAGTTTGTGGTGGTGCTGTTGTTCTATCCGGAGACCAAAGGTCACTCGCTGGAAGAGTTACAAAAACAAATGGGGATAGCCTAAGCAAACGCTGCCGACTAACTGGAAGGCCGCCAAAAACGATCTATTAGAGCCCTCTGTGGGCTCAAAAAACGTAAGCCTGTCTTGCCGCGCCCTATTGATCCCCAAAATGAGTCACAACTTTTCCGCCTGCTGAAGAATCCAATGGTGGTTCCTTAGTGAGATAGCCCCTAGATTGCAGAAGCTAAACGGATTCATTCCATCCCATGAAAAAACCATACATTGTTGCCCTTGATGACGACATAGCGGTACTCCGTGCGGTGGAACGCGACCTCAAATCCAAGTTTTCGGCGAACTACCGCATTGTGGCTTCTGATTCCCCACAAAAGGCCTTGGAACTAGTCAGCCAACTCACCACCCGCGGAGATCGCATCGCGCTTTTCCTGGTAGATCAGAGAATGCCGCACATGAGCGGCACAGAATTCCTGACGGAGGCGTTGTTGTTGCAGCCTGATGCACGGCGCGTGTTGCTGACAGCTTATGCGGATTCGAATGCGGCGATCGATGCGATTAATAAGGTGAGGCTGAATCATTACCTGATGAAGCCGTGGGAGCCGCCCGAGCAAAATCTGTATCCGATTCTTGCCGACTTGCTGGAAGACTGGAACGCGAACAGCCGTGAATCGTTCGAAGGGATTTACGTAGTGGGAACGCGGTGGTCGCCGAGCACGCACGAGCTAAAGAATTTTCTGGCAAAGAGCCAGATACCCTACCGGTGGCTGGAGCCAGAGGCAACTTCCGATCCACGCATACGAGCGGCAGTGGGAGAAGAATTAACGGATCTGCCGGTGGTCATTTTTTCTGACGGATCGATCCTGAAGAAGCCCGCATTACCCGACGTTGCAGCCAAACTGGGGTTGACGACTACACCGAGCCGGGAATTCTATGACGTCATTATTATTGGCGCGGGACCGGCCGGACTCGCGTGTGCACTGTATTGCAGCACGGAAGGGTTGAAGACAATTCTGGTGGAACGGGAAGCCGCCGGAGGCCAGGCGGGGTTAAGTTCGCGAATCGAGAATTACCTGGGTTTTCCGTCAGGGCTAAGCGGCGCAGACCTTGCGCGCCGTGGAGTTTCACAAGTGAAGCGGTTCGGAACGGAAGTGTTGGCGCCGGTGCAGGCCGTTTCTCTCGCCGTGGATGGTGAATATAAGGTTGTGAAACTCTCGAACGGGCAGGAATTGCTGGGCCATAGCGTGGTGATTGCAGCGGGAGTGCAGTGGAGGCGGCTGAATATTCCGGGGATGGAGAAATTAACCGGTGCCGGAGTCTACTATGGCGCGGCGAACACCGAAGCTTCGTCGTGCAAGGGCGAGGACGTTTACATCATTGGCGGAGCGAACTCCGCGGGGCAGGCGGCGGTACATTTCTCGGAGCTGGCGCGATCGGTGAAAATGCTGGTGCGCGCGGATTCACTTTCGCGATCGATGTCGCATTATCTGGTCGAACGCATCAAGACGATCCCGAACATCACGGTCGAAGCGAATACGGAAGTAGTTGAAGTACACGGAGATGATCGACTGACGGGACTCACGATACGCCATCACGATACGAAATCCACTGAAGAGCGTCCGGCGGGTGCGGTGTTTATATTTATTGGAGCTGAACCGCAAACGGAATGGCTGGAAGGCACAGTCTGCCGGGACGGAAAGGGATTCCTGGTGACAGGGCGAAATCTGCTGAGAGAGGGCAAACGTCCTCCGGGTTGGACGCTGGATCGAGATCCCTCTTTGCTGGAAACGAATGTGCCCGGGGTCTTTGCCGTGGGAGATGTAAGAGATGGAGCGGTACGGCGCGTAGCGAACAGTGTTGGTGAAGGATCGATCGTGTTGTATTTCATCCATCAGTATCTGGCGAATCGGTGAGGAGGCGGAACGATGGCAGATGAATCGTGCGCGCGGCTGACGCCGGAAGATTTGGCGCAATTTCCGCTGTTCGCGGACGACGACCGCGCCGCATTGGAGTGGCTCGCCGAACACCTCGAGGTTCAGTGTTACGAGGCCGGTGAAGTGGTGATCAGAGAAGGCGCCCCCGCGGACAAATTTATGGTAGTGCTGGAAGGGGAATTTCATTTTCGAAGGCCGAACGATCCATATTCTGCTGTGTACGTGCGGACCGCGGGAAGTGCCACGGGCGTGTTGCCTTTTTCACGGATGAAAATTTTTGCTGGACGAGGTTACGCGGTAGGGAAAACAAGAGTTGCGGTGATGCCCTCTTCGGAGCTGCGAGAACTGGTTTATCGCGCACCGAACCTGGCGCAAAAGCTGGTGTCGGAAATGACCGATCGTACCCGCGAATCGGCCCAAAGCGAAGAGCGGACCTCGAAGATGCTGGCACTGGGAAAACTTTCCGCGGGGCTCGCTCATGAATTGAATAACCCCGCATCGGCAGCGGTCCGGTCGGCAACATTATTAGGGGAAGTGCTGACGACCCGACGGCGAGAAGCAATCGCGCTGCGCGGCGAAGTGATTCCGCCAGAAGCGCAGCAGTTGATGAACTCGATACTCGATTCGGTCTCTGAGTGCGGAGTGGGGGTACAAAAGCTCGAGGCACTGGAACGCTCTGACAAGGAATCAGATTTAGGGGATTGGCTGGCGGAGAAGAATTTGCCCGCCGAATTGGCCGGAGATCTGGTAGAGGCGGGAGTGACAACAGAGAGATTGACGCCACTGGGGAAGGTCTTGAAGCCGGAAAGCCTGGGGCATTCCATTCGGATATTGGTTTACGATCACCAAATACTTTGCCTAACGAGAGAGATTCAGGAAGCCGTAATGCGAATTTCAGATTTGGTGCAAGCAGTGAAGTCGTACTCGTACATGGACCAGACGCCGACCAGTGAAGTGGAAGTCGAAAAAGGAATCGATGTAACGTTACGGATGTTTCAGCACCAGTTGAAGCATGGTTTCGAAGTAAAGCGAAACTTTGCAGGCAATCTTCCAAAAATTCAGGCTAATGGAAGCGAGTTAAATCAGATCTGGACGAATTTGATCGACAATGCGATTGGTGCGATGTGTTCCATGCCGGATGGAGAAAAAACTCTGCAAGTGCGCACGGCAATGGAACCAGAAGGCGTACTGGTGGAATTCACGGATAGCGGGCCGGGGATTCCCCCTGAAATCAAGGGGCGCATTTTTGACCCGTTTTTTACGACGAAGCCAGTTGGAGAAGGAACCGGGTTGGGACTGGATATCGTGCAACGAATCGTCCGTAACCATCACGGCACCATACGAGTGCAATCGAAGCCCGGGCAGACGGTATTTCAAGTAAGACTGCCGCTAGTGAGAGCGGACATCGGCCCTTCGCCGAGTATCCCGCCGCGAGCTTCTGATTGATCTGCGCGACGACATTAAGAGAAGAAAAGAGCCAGCCGTCAGACAGGTGGGTTTGCCTGCCAGATTGCTTGCATAACGCCAATCTATCGTGGAAAATTCAGGGCATCACATCTTCAGGGGATCAGGAAGCCCGCTGCTTAAGTATGGTAAGGTGTGAGCTCCTAGCCGGGAGTGATCGAAGTGAACCGTCTCATCCTCAGCCTTGTTCGCCCTTACCGTGGCACATTATTTGTAATTCTGCTGGCAATGCTCGTCGAAACGGCGATGGGAGTGGCAGGGCCGTGGCCGCTGAAAATTGTATTGGATAACGTTGTTGGCTCGCACAAACTTCCCTCCTGGCTCGATCATTTGCTGGGCCCCATCCTGCGCGGTAGCGGAAAAATGCAGATTGCGGCGGCGGCGGCGATTGCGGCAGTACTGATTGCGTTGCTGGGAGCGATCGCCTCGTACGTGGCCAATTACTACACCACGAGCGTGGGGCAATGGGTGGCGAATGATTTGCGTATACGGACGTACCACCATCTACAGCAGTTATCGCTGAAATACTACGACACACACGAGACCGGAGCGCTTTTGAGCACGATTACTTCTGACGTGCAAACGATACAGGGGTTTGCCTCCGCGGACACGCTCGGAATTTTTGTAGATCTACTGACGATATTGGGAATGCTGTTCATCATGTTCTGGTTGAATTGGGATTTCACATTGATAGCTGTAGCTATCACCCCATTCATGCTGCTGCTGGTGTCGCGCTTCAAGAAAGCGGTGAAGAAAGCAACGCACGAAGTGCGCAAGGAGCAGAGCAAGATCGTTTCGGTAGTAGAGCAGGGCCTGCAGTCGATGCGCGTCGTGAAGGCTTTTGGAAGGCAAGATCTTGCGGAAGAGAATCTTGCCGACGTAAGCCATGCAACGGTTGAGGCCTCGTTGAAGGCGCGAAGGGTGAAGGCGCTGCTTTCGCCGATCGTTTCTGTCACAGTGGCGTTGTGCACGGCAGTCGTGCTGTGGCGCGGTTCGGCATTGATTCTTGCCGGTGCCATGACGGTTGGCGCGTTGACCGTATTTTTGTCTTACTTGAGCAAGTTCTTCAAACCGGTACAGGATCTGGCAAAGATGACCAACGCGATTGCGCAGGCAGCGGTTGGGGTGGAACGCGTTCGGAACATTCTGGAAGCCGACACGATTATTCCGCAGAAACCCAATGCGGTGGCGCCGCAAGCACTGAAGGGTGAGATTGAGTTTGAACACGTCGCGTTTGCGTATACGGAAGACGCCCCGGTCTTGAAGGATGTGAGTTTCAAAATTAATGCGGGGCAGTTGGTTGGCGTGGTGGGCCCCACGGGTGGAGGAAAATCCACGATCGTGAGTTTGATTCCGAGGTTTTACGATCCTATTTCCGGCGCGGTGAAGATTGACGGAGTGGATGTGCGTGACTACGAGTTCAGCGCTTTAAGGGATCAGATCGGATACGTGTTGCAGGAAACGGTCCTGTTCGAAGGAACGGTGAGGGACAATATCGCGTATGGCAAGAAGGGGGTAACGCCGGAAGAGATTGAAGCGGCAGCAAAATTGGCGAATGCGGATGAGTTTATTGCGCGGATGCCGCACGGATACGACACCATGGTAGGAGAGCGGGGAGAAACTCTTTCCGGGGGACAAAGGCAAAGGATCGGGATTGCGCGCGCGGTGATTCGCAATAATCCCATACTTATTCTGGATGAACCAACCGCGGCGCTGGACACGGAATCGGAACGGCTGGTGATTGAAGCGCTGGAACGGTTAATGAAGGGGCGCACCGTGATCACAATCGCGCACCGGTTGAGCACGATTCGCGACGCGAACAAGATTATTGTATTGAAGGGCGGAATTGTTGCCGAAGAGGGAACGCACGACGAGTTGGTGGCGAAGGGGGGAGTCTATGCGGAGCTGTATCGCATACAATTCAGTCCTGCACCAACCGCGGGAGTGCCAACCGTTTCGTAGAATTGGGAAGCAAAGTTCGAATAGTGAGAGCAGGGTGAACAAATGAGCGGGTCTCGAAAGTTGATTGTTCTGCCGGATGATTCGGCGAAACCAATATTGGAAGCGATTGAAGGCGCCAAGAAATCATTGCGCATCAAGATGTTTTTGTTTTCGGACCCAGATTTGCTGAAAGCTGTAATTGCGGCGAAGCATCGGGGAGTCGATGTGAAAGTGATGTTGAATCCCGCACGACGCAGTGGGGAGTCGGAAAACAAAGAATCGCACAAGCATTTGACAGCCGGCGGAGTGCAGGTAAAGGACAGCAACCCGGCCTATGACGTTACGCATGAAAAGTCCGTGGTGTTGGATGACTCGCTGGCGTTGGTGTGTTCGCTGAACTGGGCGACAAAGAATCTGACAGAAACGCGGGATTATGCGGTGGCGACTTCGCATGCTCATGAGGTGGCCGAGATCATCGAATGCTTTGAAGCGGATTGGGGCAGGAAAGATTTTAAAGTTGGCGAACATACGCACATGATCTGGTGCCAGGGCAATGGCCGCGAGCGTATCGCCGATTTTATCGACGGTGCAAAGGACACAATTTTCCTGCAGAACGAGCGCTACCAGGATGCGGTGATTATCGAGCGGCTGGTTCGTGCAGCGCGGCGAGGCGTGAAAATCCATGTGATGGCTCGTCCGCCTCATAAACTGAAAAAAGAAAAATTGGTTGAAGCGGTGGGCGGATTGCGCATCATGGAAGATGTAGGTATCAAGATTCACAAGTTGAAACACCTGAAATTGCACGCCAAGATGCTGCTGGCCGATCAAGCCCACGCCATCGTCGGATCGATCAATCTGGCTCCCGGGAGTTTCGACAGCCGTAGAGAATTGGCAATCCAGGTGAAGGACGAAGACGTGGTGGAGCGATTGCAGGAAATTGCGCATCACGATTGGAAGCACTCGCACCCTCTGGATCTTTCTGACGAGGGGTTGCTTGCCGAATTCAAGAGCCATGAAGCTAGCGGGACCGAAGGACTAGCGCTGCATGACGATGACCATGACGAGCACGACGGCGAATAGCGTTCTAGTGCTCCAGGTAAAAGCCATCGCGAGCCTGCACGATCGCGTCTTTCTGCTTCACGGTTAAAAGCAGCTTGTGATAACCGACTGGAGTTTCGGATTTGTTCGGAGTGTATCCCAGGACATATTGGCTGCGCAGTTCTTCGTTGATGGCATCGTAGATTTTGTCGATGGGCTCTTTTTTTGAGACTTCGAAGAAACGGCCGCCGGAAGTTTTAGCGATTTGCTCAAGAACTTTCTTGCCATCCGGGTGCGATTCTTCACTGCGGCCGGGATAGCCACCGCCTCTTCCACCCGTTCCGCCCATATGTGGATGGCCGCCATATCCGCCGCCGTTGCCGTAGGCGTCTTTGTCAGCAAACAAAATGCAATAGACGAGCGTGTCAGCGCGCTGCGCGGTCTCGATGGCTTGGGCCAAAGATTCTTTGCTGCCATGATCGACACCGTCGGTCAAAAGAATTAGAGCTTTGCGGCCCTGCTGCTTTTTTGTTACTTCTTCGGACGCCAGGTAGACCGCGTCATAGAGAAGAGTGCCGCCACCGTGGCCGTGCGATCCCCGTCCTCCACCATAACCGCCGCCCCCGCCGCCTGCCACTGCCTCCGCTTCCACCACCGCTTTGGGAGCCTCCGGAGCTGGGTTGAGAGAATTCGGGAGTATCGACTTTGTCGATGGCGGCCTGAAGTTTCTGGTGAGAGGATGTGAGGTCCTGCAGAAGGGTCACTTCACGGTCAAACTGAATGACGAAGGCTTTATCTTTATCTTCGCGCAAGACCTGATCGAGGAAAGTGCGACTGGCAGCGCGCTCCTGGTCGAGGACACGCCGTTGGCTCATGCTGGTGTCGACAAGCAAACCGAGGGTGAGAGGGAGATCGGATTCCTTGGCGAAGTAGGTAATGGTTTGCGGCTTGCCATCCTGCTCGAGGACGAAGTCGTCCTTCGTCAAATTGCGAATGATGCTTTCATGTTTATCGTGGACCGTGGCAATCACGTTTACAGCGTTTACATCTAAGGTGATGGGTGCGCTTTGCTGGGCGCGGAGCTGGAGACCGGAGATGAGGAGGCCGAAAAGCAAGAGGCCTCGCCTGGACCAGAGAGGCAGATTCGGAATGCGGCGGCTGAATTGAATTACGGAGACTGAATTAAGCCATCGCTTGCTGACCGCCATGAAGTTCCTCTTCTTGTGGGGATGATCATTGCTCAAAACGGACGCGACCGAGCAAAGTTATCCGTATAATCTTAGTTCCCTGCCTGGGTGGAAAAAGTTCCCGTGTTGGATAGGTGGCCGTATGAGCCTGGAGAGGCATGCAAATTATGCGATGCGGCAAGCCTCCTTGCGGGTTTTCTCTGACGGTAGAGCCCGGGCACAGGCGACGCGTGATGAGGGGAGAAATTCGCGGTACGGGGTCGATTGCATTATTCTAGTCCGTGTTATGAGGGTATGAAAAAGAATGACGATGGAGATCAATCAAGAGGATTTACAAGAAGTACGCCGAGCTAGCAAGGTGCGACGGATACTGCTCCTGGCCTTCGGCGGATTACTGGCGCTGATGGTTACCGCAGGGCTGGATGCGTTGCATTCGTTACGGCAACTGGACGGAATCGAGCGCCAGGTAAGCCAGCGATATGCCGCGCATAGCCAGGCACTGACGACGATATTGATTTCGGTGCACGTTTATCACGACCAGATGGAACGGTATTTGATGAACGGTGAAAATTCAGATGACCCTTCCGATGCGAATGACGTGAAGAATCGCGGCGCGGAAGTACATAGCGCTTTGCAGAAATATCCAACCGATGCGGACCCGGAGGAGCGGGCGTTACTGACGGAGATTCAGCATGCATTTGTGGAGCAAGAGAATTCCTTCGGGGTGCTGGTGCTTCAGCGAGCCGGAGAAAGGCCACAGGAGAGACAAGAGTTTCTTGGGGACCAGATGATGTTGCGGCGGGCGTACATCTTGAGGATCACGCGAGATGTTTCTCTGTGTAACGAGCGAAAGCTGATTGAGGCAACCCGTTCATTGGCGGCCAGCTTCCAGAATGTGCAAACCCGACTGGTCTCGATGGTCGCGTTATCACTGTTGGCTGGGCTGATTTTGGCGGTAGGAGGCGGGATTTACATCTTGCGATTGGAGAGGCAGGGCCGCGCGCGATACGAGGAACTGGTGGCTAGCCGTCACGAATTGGAGTCGTTGTCGGCGCGTTTGGTGGACGCTCAGGAAGAGGAGCGGCGATCGATTTCACGAGAACTGCATGATGAAGTGGGCCAAACGCTAGGAGTCCTGCTGGTAGATATCGGGCAATTGTCAAAGGTTGTGCCCGCGGAAGACGGTTTAGTGCAAGGACAGATTCATCGGATAAAATCCGCGGCAGAGACGGCCGTAAAGTCGATAAGAGATATGGCGTTGTTATTGCGGCCGCCGATGTTGGACGATCTGGGCCTGGTGCCTGCACTGGAATGGCAAGGAAGAGAAGTATCACGACGAGGCGAGATGGAAGTAGATGTACATTCCGAAAATGTTTCCGAGCAATTAGCCGACGATGTGAAGGTGTGCGTGTACCGCTTGGTGCAGGAAGCCCTGAATAATGCGGCGAGACATTCTGGAGCAAAGCACGCGAAAGTTTCGGTGGTGCAAAGCGGAGAAAGAATTCAAGTGGAGATCAGCGACGACGGAAAAGGATTTGCACCGGAGCGCATGCGGGGAATGGGAATTCTGGGGATGGAAGAACGGGTCAAGCGACTGGGCGGGAGCCTGGGAATAAAGTCGATGCCGGGAAGCGGAACTACAGTGAAGGCAGAGTTGCCACTACATCGAGCGGAGACCGCGTAGGATCATGAGAAAAATCCGTATCGTGCTCGCGGATGACCACAAGTTGATGCGCAGTGGTCTGCGTGTCCTGCTGGAACAGCAAACGGATCTTACGGTGGTGGGAGAAGCTTCGGACGGACGGGAAGCTGTGGCCCTAGTGGCTTCGCAGAAACCGGATGTGCTGGTAATGGACATCGGAATGCCCAGCCTGAATGGAATCGAAGCCGCAGCGCAAATAATGCAGAGTCATCCGGAAATTTCCATCGTGATGTTGAGCATGCATTCAGACGAGAGTTATGTGCTGCGGGCGTTGAGAGCGGGAGCAAAAGGATATTTGCTGAAAGACTCCGCCGAAGCGGATCTGATCCGCGCGGTGCACAGCGTTGCCGAGGGCAAGTCTTTCTTCAGCCCGGCGGTCAGCAAGGTTCTGCTGGACGATTATGTCAGGAAATTGAAGCGCTCGGGTACAGACGATCCTTACGACCTGCTGACGCCCCGCGAGCGCGAAGTGTTGCAGTTGGTGGCGGAAGGAAAATCGAACAAGGACATCGCGCAGTTGCTGAACTTAAGTGTGTATACGGTAGAAACGCATCGCTCGAATATCATGGAGAAGTTAAACCTGCACGGAGTTCCCGAACTGATTCTGTACGCAGTCCGTAAGGGTATTATCGCTTAACCAGACGCCCGTCGAGCTATTCTAACCTCCTTATATACAGTAACTTACAGTTCTACTCAATCACGGGCTACGAAGATACCCACTGGCGGGGAGAAGTAAATTAGCGCCTATCCGCGTCTTACTAACTGCGAAGAAAACCAAGCGCACCCTCCAAACCGAACTGGAAGGCTCGCGCAAAAAATCGCCTAAGGACGGATAGAAGATGGAAAACAAGAATTTACTGAGATCATGGCCCGCCGCATTGGCCCTGGGATTGGTATTGGGGGTCGGTGGACTGGGCTTTGCACACACCGTACAGAAAGCAGCAGCAAGTTCGACCACAGCGACGTCGGATAAATCGTCAGCCAATCCACCAGCCACACTAAAGCTGGCGGACGTCAACGAAGGACCGAGCAAGACGAGTTACGCGCCGATCGTGAAGGAAGTGCTGCCGTCGGTGGTGAACATATCGTCGTCGAAAGTGGTGAAGGCTTCGCGAGAGATGGAACAACTGCAGATGGATCCTATGTTCCGCCAATTTTTTGGTGGAGAGGGTCACGGCCAGTTTGGAGCGCCGAAGGATCAGAGAGAGAAGAGTCTGGGCTCGGGCGTGATCGTCAGTCCCGAGGGCTATATTCTGACCAACAATCACGTGGTTGACGGAGCGACAGATGTGCAGGTGACGCTTTCGGACAAGCGCGAATTCAAGGCGCGGGTAATCGGAACCGATCCGAAGACCGACGTTGCTGTACTGAAGATTGATGCGAACAGCCTGACACCGCTGACGATTGGTGATTCGTCAAAGGTGGAAGTAGGCGACGTGGCATTGGCGATTGGCGATCCGTTTGGCGTAGGCCAGACGGTAACCAAGGGAATTATCAGCGCGAAGGGCCGCGGAGGGCTCGGCATTGAGGACTACGAGGACTTTCTACAGACTGATGCGCCGATTAACCCGGGAAATTCCGGAGGCGCGTTGGTTAACGATCGAGGCGAGCTGATCGGCATCAACACGGCGATTATTTCTCACGGATCGGGAGGAAGCCAGGGTATTGGCTTTGCAGTGCCCGCGAATCTTGCGCGTCAGGTGATGGACCAGATTTTGAAGAACGGAAAAGTGGTGCGCGCCTACTTGGGCATTTTGCCGCAGGACATCACGCCGACAATGGCCAGAGCGCTGGGTGAGAAGGATGCACGGGGAATCGTGGTTGGTGACGTCAGCCCGAATAGCCCTGCGCAGGAAAGTGGTCTGCAACGTGGTGACATTCTAGTGGAGGTAAACGGGAAACCAGTGACGGACAGTAACGCGCTGCGCATGAGCATTTCCATGATGCCGCCGGGAACCAGCATCAAGCTGAAGGTGATGCGCAGCGGCAGTGAACGTGACATGACGGTGAAGCTTGCGGAACTGCCGACGGAGACTGCAAAGGCGAATTCGCCGGTAGAAGGTGGCAACAAGGCACTGGAAGGTGTGGAAGTCAGCAACTTGAATCCGCAAACCGCGCAAGAGCTCAACTTGCCTCCGAGCACGACTGGAGTTGTGGTGTCGAGCGTGGATCCTGCCAGCAAGATGGCCGACTCTGGATTGCGAGAGGGCGACGTGATCCAGGAAGTAAATCACCAGCCAGTGAAGAACCTCTCTGAGTTCCAGAGCGCGATACGCAAGGCCGGCAATGACCCGCTACTGCTGGTAAACCGCGGAGGGCGGACGCTGTTCATTGCCGCGTAACGGATAGGCTTCCTGATGGTCCTGGTGCCTGCCGAAAGGGCGGGCGCCAGGAAGGAAGCAACTATTCTGTGGAAACCGGGTTCTATGAGTGTAAGGCAGAAAAGGCGGCCACTCATGATCGACGAGAGAGTAAGCCAAGAGAACAAGAAAGAGTGCGACAGAATTGTGCGAGAAATACGCAGACGGGTAAGCTGTGAGCATTTAGAAATGAACTGGGAACTGGAAGTGCTCGATTCCCTTTTCGATGATTCGCGAAAGCAGCCGGAAGAATTCCATGACCTGTACGTAAAACCGCTGGTGAACGAGGGAGTCGGAGTTGAGGCCGCATACCAGCTTCTGGTAGAAGGTGTATTCCGACCGAATTAATAACGATCTAAAATGAAAAAGCCTCAACCACTACAAGAGTGGTTGAGGCTTTTGTGTTCTTAAATGCTACCAGCCGGTGCGGTACTGGCGGCTGAAGAATTGGTTTGCTTCAGGAACGTTGGTTACTCGCATGTTCGCACCGTCATAGAGGATTTTCTTTCCTGTGCGTAGAGCGACAACGCCGAGGAGCATGACTTCGGTGAGGACGGCAGCGTATTCGAATGGGGACGACGCTTTGGTTTTGCCTTTGGCGGCATCGACCCAATTCAATTCGTGATGCTCGTTTTCCACGCGTGGAAGCTTAGCTGCAGGCGTTCCAACGGAATCGTGGAGCGACTTGGGAAGCAAGCGTGGATGGGCGCCATAAGTATCATGAAGCAGTTTGCCCTTGGAGCCGATCAGCAAGCTGCCGCCTTCCTTCTTGAGTTCTTCCTCGCCCATCTCTTCTGGTTTGCGAGGGAGCAGGCCGCCGTCGTACCAGGTAAGCTTGACGGGAGGCATGGACCCGCGCGCGGGGAATTCGAAGAAGGTCATGGTGGCCGTTGGATAGGAAGCGCCGTTGAAGGGCGTAGAAACGGTCTCGATGCTGGTGGGCAAACCGAGATTGAGAGCCCACATCGAAACGTCGATCAAGTGCGCGCCCATATCGCCGATAGCCCCGACGCCCCAATCCACCCAACCGCGCCAATTGAACGGATGATAGATCGGATGATAGGGGACCTCTGGGCCAACACCGAGGAAAAGATTCCAGGAAAGCGTTTCGGGAATAGGGTAGCTGCCCGCGGCCATAGCCGCAGCCAGACGAGTGTCCACGCCGCCCATGTTCCATGCGAGGGTGTCTAGGGGATCTTTGGGCGCTTGCGGGCGCGGCACGCCTTGCGGCCAGAAGCCAACAGGACGATCGGTCCAGATGTGGATTTCGCGGACTTCGCCGATAGCGCCAGATTGAATGTATTCAACTGCGAGACGCGTATCGTCGAGAGAATGTCCCTGGTTGCCCATCTGGGTGGCGAGTTTGGTTTCCTGGGCGCGCTTGGAGAGGCGGCGCGCTTCATCGACGGACCAGGTAAGTGGCTTCTGCACGTAAACGTGCTTGTGTAGATCCATGGAAGCGAGGGCGATGGGCGTATGCATGAAATCGGGAGTCGCGATGACGACGCCATCGATGTCCTTTTGCTTATCAAGCATGACGCGATAGTCGGAATAGCGCTTGGCCTTGGGAATCAAATCGTTCTTGAGGTGAAGAATGTTATCGAGGCGAGCTTTCATCTTCGCAGAATCGGCGGCGGAGGGAGGAGGAGCGGCAGCGGCGCCAGGAGTAGGATGATCGATATGATTCTGGAGATTTGAAGCATCGGTATCAAGACGAGAGAGATTCTTATCGGTATAGCCCCAATCCACATCACACAACGCGACGATATTTTGAGTGGCCAGATTGATCAGATTGCTGCGACCCATTCCGCCGACACCTACACAGGCGATGTTCAGCATATCGCTAGGCGGGGTAAAGCCTCGACCAAGGACGTGACGCGGCACGATCGTGAAGGCAGCACCGGCCACAGCGGTCTTGGTGATAAAGCTCCTGCGGGAAATTTCGTTTTTTTCATCCATGCGAACTTCCTCCAATCGTGCACATTATGGCGCGTACACAGGGTGATTGCGAGAGGAAACATTCCGGAAGCGAGACTATTCCCCATTCGAAAGCTACAAGTGTTCAAGTCTCAAGAGAGAATTAAGGAGAGACCGTGTTCGCGCTGCCTACCTTCCTACGCTTTGCGGCGAAGAGTTGCCATGATGGAGGTCACAAGGTGTGGGCCGAAGGCAACCATGTTCCTTTTCGGCGATCAGTAACACGTTTCCAATGGAAGCATCGTGGGCAATTATGCGGAGGAAGTGCCGCGCTGGATTTTGTTTACTCTGAAAAACCTTTAGGAAGCTAGTCCGGCCTATATCTTTTTTCGAAATACGAACATGCCATGTGTCGCAAGAGTGGGGCTGCAAATGTTTGTTGCAAGAGGCTCGGACCATACCGAAAGAGGAGCTGCAATATGACGCACTTGCCAGTAGACATCCTGTGCGAGAGAGGATTTTCGAGGTGATGAAGCGTAGGAATTGGATTGCACCTGGTTCACGAGATTCTTTTTTGGTCCGGATAGAAATCGCGCCACGTTCACACAGAAGCGATCGGGTAGGAGAAATTCCTGGCCGAACCAATCGATCAAAGAGGTTCCACAGTGCTCAACTTCACTGATCCAATCCTGAGGTTGTCGTGGGAAAACGTGAGAATCGTTGTCAATGCGAAGATCATTTCCACAGATTACCTCCATCAATATCATCCGGCCACCCGGTTTGGTGACCCGAACCATTTCGTGAAGAGCCTTTGACTGAAGCTCGTAGGGAATGTGCTGGACTACGGTAATGTCCGATAAGCAATCGAAAGCCGCATCAGAAAATGGCAAACTTTGGGCCAAGCCGGCGGTCAGGGGGGCACCCGTATTCAGGGAGCGGGCGATTTCAAGCATACCAGGCGTCGCGTCGACACCCACTGCCGAGAACCCAAGTTTTCCATAGCGACGGATCCAGCGACCTGTTCCACAGCCAACATCCAGAAATCGCGCTCCGGGTTGGACCTCTGCCAGCGTCAGTGCACGGCGAAGAGCGCGAAATTGCAAGTCGTCGATGAGGCGGTTGAACCATTCAGGAGCAAGCGGGTGCAAGATGGGAGCAAATCCCGAGGCATCTTCGGAATCGCTATGCCTGGCCAAACTGGACCAGTATTCCCTTGGGGAGTACATTTTATCGTGGCACCAAACCGACCAATGGCGCCGGTTCTTCCTTTGGCACAATACACATTGAAAATAACCAACACAAAAAAGTCCCGTTCACGTCGTGTGCCATCATCCAACCAAAAACCTCAAGGCGCACGATGCCCCGATCACAGGCATTCAGGACTTGAAGACTCTGCATTAAGAAATGTTAAACGCTCAGATTGCCCCGTTGGGCATACTTCCAAAAGTTCGCCATCTAGCATCGCGAAACGGAGTCCACAAAGTCATCGGTCCAACGTGAAAGTGCGAATTTTATCACAGTTGGACGCGGCTGAACTCTTTTGCGCTGGACGACCGAGGGCCGACCCTCTGTCGTTTGGACAACCAATTTACTCGGCCTTGGGCCTTGACGCCCTTCGTCAATCAGCCCAAGGAAACGGGTGCCTGCCCCTTAGGTCTAAATTTATAGACATCATTGAATGCGGAATTCCGATGGGAAGCTGTTGAAATCATCTTCGTTTCCGAAATTCCTGTTGTGCCGCCGTACCGCCGCTCTGTAGCCATGCCAATTCATGGGGCAGTGATGCTTTGCCAAGGTTCGAAACAACCGGTCAAAGAAGAAGAAGCCTATTCCGTAGTTCCGATCCATTCGACCTTGATCATTCAAGGAATGGTGGTGAATATCGTGCAACCGTCGCGCATTCTTGAACCAGACATTTAGTATGGGTATTTTTTCCATCCAGAAATCGCGCAAGTGCATGCGGTCATGGAGATAGCTGAACATGAAGATTGGCCAGCCCAGCAGTGTACTCATGACAATTGCTTCGTACTTCCATCCTACACCCATCACCAACATGGTGAGCAATAAGACGGTCAATATTGCCCCCGAAGGGATCACCCATTCCATCCCAATGTTGCCCAGAGCGGCCCTGCCGTGCGTAGCGTCCTTATATTGCTTGGAACGCATCGGTTGGTTGGGGCCGTATAGCTCAATGTGATGAATCAGATGCGCTTTGCTAAGCGAGGGGAATCGCTCGCCGTGCATGATCCGATGCAACACGTAGCCCGCTAACTCCGCAATAACGACCGCTATGCCCAACGCCAGAGCGACGCCTGGCACGGACATTCCCCAGAATTGAAAACTCATTGGCATTCTCCTCATTTCTGCACGCATTTGGCCCTAGACAGGGTCTCCACGGAAGGCCCCGCGTTGTCACCAGTGAGTCAGTGCCGCGCTATCGTTCATTACTGCAACTTGGCCTCAGCCAGACGTCCGCCGATTTTGTCCGCAAGAGGGTGGGCCAACTGCCCAACGGACCCAGCGTAGGCGCCGGCATAGAATTCCGTGCGAATCGTGTCTTCATGTTCAAGGACCTTTTTTCCTTCGGAAGTAATTACTGAGTAGCGAATTTTGGCGGATTCTCGGCCAGTTCCCATTCCAACCAAGGCTCGCTTTGCGGCATTTCCCGGGTGCCATTCCAAAACTTCCACCTCAAGCGTCATACAACGAGTGCCGGAACTCGGAGCTTGGATGGAAATGTTGTATTGTTTTCTATCTTTGTTCTGGAGTTCCGCGACTACTTGCCGTTGCAGTTCTTTCATGTCATACGGCCAGCTAACATCTGGCGCCGTTTTGAACGTGCTGACGATGATCGTCGGTTTTTCCTGCGCTTGCGTTGCCGCCACCCAAAACTGCATGCAAAGAATCACGAGAATTATGTTTTTCATGCTGCTCACCCCGCCTGTTCGATTTCGGATTTTGCTCCGATTGGCAAACACTAGGAGGTGGTGCCAGCGGTCTACAAGCGACAAGGCGCGCTACGCGCCAAATGTGCCTGGTTGTCGTCCATTGTCGTGGTTTAGAGGCCGGGAGTTTTAGCCTGAAGTGGCTGATGTTGACTTCGTGAAGTTATAGATTCTAAAGATGCTTACTGTAGTGAGACGCTATCGCCTTGCAGCGTTGCAGAAACTCCTACTTTTTTCATCAGAAGCTTATATCGGAGGTCGCTCCGCAAGGGATCAGCGATGGGGTCAATTCCGAGGTAAGGTAAGCGGTCGTTTCGTTCTTCGTATGCTTTGTCCAGCCAGTTGAATACTTTGTCCCGGTCTCCCAGTCCCTCATAGATTCCGGCAAAATAGAGGGCCGGCACATATTTTGTTTCTGCCGTTGCTTGCAAAAGGCGCAGCAATTCAGTAGCGCCTTTTTGATCTCCAGACAGTCCCATAGCGTTCGCTTCCGCCTGCACCATGCAGGGGAGATCGTTGCTCTCCTCGCGAGCCAAGTGGAACTGCTTAAGGGCAAGGGGATACAGCTTCTTTTCCCGGTAGGACGAGCCGAGCCAGAAACGGGCCAGGAAAAATCCAGGATACTGATCGAGGGTCTTATTGGCCTGCCGAATGGCAGCGTCATAATCCCGCTGGTAATATTTCAACTCGGCGGTAGTCGTATTCAAGAGCGGCGAGGCCGGATCGATTTCGAGTGCACGGCTCATTTCCTTCTCCGCGTCCTGCATTCTGTTTACTAAGGCCAAATAATAGCCATACCATTCATGCGCAGTCACGTTGCTGGGGTCCAGCCGAATTGCCTCCCTGAAAAGCCGCTCGGCCTCGGGGAGATCATGGTCAAACCCCTGCGCAATATTCGCTAAGACACAAAGTGCATCTGCCTCGTTTTGGTCGATTGCGAGCGCTTCGTTGGCAGCCTGGCGTGCCTTAGGAATGGCCATCGCCGGCGGCATGGCATCGTTTGGCGTTTCCCCGAGGAGGAGATATGTGGTCGCCAGTCCGGCCAGAGCCGGCGGATATTTCGGATCGATACTGAGAGCCTTTTGAAAAGCAGTCAGACTTCGTCCGAGATCCCGATCAAGAAGGTAAACTCGGCCATTGCGGTAAGCTTCATAGGCTTCCGGATTGGCGCTCCCTTCGGAAAGCTTTCCCCGCGCGTACACCTGGGGCAGGGCTTTTGTGATCTTATTGGCCACATCGGTGGTAATTTCATCCTGAAA
The DNA here is from genome assembly GCA_963837885.1 of Candidatus Acidiferrales bacterium. Classification (GTDB taxonomy): domain Bacteria; phylum Acidobacteriota; class Terriglobia; order Acidiferrales; family UBA7541; genus Acidiferrum. The sequence goes on from CAWIPD010000002.1 coordinate 413,223, forward strand.
CTTCAGCACTTCGTCTCTGGAGCCGGTGTAGGAATTGGCCCACACCTGACTGCCATCTCTGGTGGAAACCATGGTGGCATTAATCCGCAGCTGGTCATTGACCACACGCACACTGCCTTCCAGGACGTAATCCGCGTGGAGGATTTCCCTCAGTTTCTGATACGGAAGGGATCCGTATTCGTCTGAAGTTGTCGGACCAAATACACCGAGTTGACTGGGATCGATTTTGCCGAGGTGCACGATCGTTTCATCCCGTAAGCCTTTGACAAAAATTTGGTCACCACCCATCCCCAAGCCCGCAAATGGTCTGACAAACAAAAGTGTTTTTGAACTGGCGGCCTGCTTTGGGAGACCTGGATTCGGAACAAAGAAGAACACTGCCAAGGCTAGGATAATTGCAGCGCCAGCTGCCATGGCGACCCATTTCCAGAGAACTCGTTTAGCTGCAGGGTAAGCGGGATCTGATTTTGTGTCCGGACCGGTCTTGTCTACTCCATTGTTATTTGGACGATCATCCCCGGCGTTGTTTACTTCTTTAAGATCATCTTCGGGCTTCGGTTGGCGGTCCCGGATCCATTGATCCAGTTCAGAAGGGAAAGCATAGACCTGGTCGCCCTTGCCAATTCTCATGCGGTGAACTGGCAAGCCTTCATTCTTCTCGTATCTTTGAACCGTACGAATATCACGCTTCAAATACAGCGCGATCTCGCCCCAGGATTCGAGGCGTCGTTCGTTAGGGTTTTCAGAAGCACTAAGGGCCTTAGGAGCGATGGGCGTATCGGCCATGAGCCTTCTCAACTAGCGGAATTTGTTCTCCGGATTATATATGCGATGTCAAGTAATCTCGGAGCAAAGAATTAAAGCCTTAGCGGGGTTAGACGCGAATCTTACCCGTTTCGTAAGTGTGGGCGATGCAAAGTGGCTCGCCTTATTGATGACAAAACGCTTGCCCGTAATCTCGGTTCCCGGCAATTCGATGGATGCGGCTTGCCAGCCAAGGGCAAGGACCGGAATCAATCGGTGACGCGATTGGAATGAGGGCGGCCAACACGGCGGCGGCGAGACGGAGAAGTTGCAGGGTTACCGTCATTGTTTGAGGCGCGGTACTGGCGGAGAAGTTTCATGGCAATGGGACGAAGTTCCTCCGGATGCTCCCGGAGGTAGTTGAGAAGGCGAGGGCGCTTGCCCTTACCCCGGTCTCCTTCTTCGTGGGATGCAGGCGAGGCGGGGAGAATGGGAATCCCGGAACGTTCAACACGCGAATAAATGGAGCGCCAAGTTTTCTTAACGGCAGACAGAGAGATTTGAAGTTCGGCGATGAGCTCTTCGTCGGTGAGACCGTAGAGAGTGGCTTCCAGAAGGCGTTGTTCGGCGCGCGAGAAGCCGAGGAGAGGATCGTGGTAAGTGAACATGAGACTGGTCCAAGATCCTAGATACATCTGGACGAGTTCCTTTGTCATAAGAAAAATATGAGGCTTAGCAACGATATATTCGAGCGGCTCAAGTGGGCGTTCAATAAGTGAACCGTCCTCGCGTAAGAGCAGGCCTCCGCTGCGCAGCGCGGCGTCTAATTCTTCGGCAATGGCGACTTGGCCGAGAATCTGTTTCAGGCGAAACCCGCGCAGCGCCGAATTGTATGCGTCCATTGCCAGTTTCTGCACATCGAAACGCTGGATGTCGGGCAAGTTTACCAAGTAGAGCCACGTGATGTTGTTAAGACCCTGAAGCGTGTTCGCCTCGCGCAACATAGAATTTCGAAGAAAAGGGGTAGCCCCCAGAACCGTGAGGTGGGTGACCTCCGGGCCTATCCAGAAGAAGGGGGGTGTCTTAACGCGCGTGGCGAACTCGTCCGTGACGAAACCGATGATGCCCGCACCCAAGAGCCGCGATTGTCCAGTCCGGCTGGTCTCTTCAAGGGCGATGGCCTTTACGGAATCAAGCGAAAACGTAGTATGGAGAGCATGTTCAACGTCCTTGAGTGTTTCACCAAACCGCGGGGCGAGTATTGGATGGGTCGCCAGGATCTGCACGCAGGGGGAGACATCTTCTTTTCGCATGGGGCGGTAGCGAAGAGTCATGACGGTTCAGGTCCGATAGGCAGTAGGTAGCCTAATAGGATACTTGCTTATAACACAAGCACTTGTACATTCCAAACCACTAAGGCGGAGGCGACAAGGAGCGACACGAGGCGTGGATGACCTTTGTGTCGCGTGTTGTCGCTTGAAGAGGAAACGCCCCGCCCGTAGTGTGCACCGAGAGCGAAAATGTTCACGCTCAGAAAAAAGGAGACGGAAATGAAGCACAAGTTGCTTGGCGTCCGGCACCGATCAGGGGTTTGGAAGGCATCTTGGGAAATTGACACCAGAGTATTTGCACGAAAGCGGGCAGATCGAACGCGGACATCGCCGCCAATTAGCTGTGCGCCTGGCGGGACGGCTTAAGTATCCCTGGGATTTGTTTTCAGACGCTGCATGGAGAGGAATCAAGCACCGTGATCCAAACAACGATGGAATCTCCCGTACGAGTCTTCTTGTTGCTGGAGAACCGTCTGCTGCGGGAAAGTTTGGCAAGGCAACTCCGCAGGCGCGGCGAATTTCTCGTTGTCGGCGAATGCGGTAAAGAGCATAGCTGTCCTCAAGAGTTAATCGATTCCACATGCCATGTGACCGTTATGGATTTTCTTGAGGAACAATGGCTACCCGTCAATCTACCCTCGCGGGGGGAAGATTCCTGTAAACAAAACACCTTGCTGATTTGCATGACTCCAGACTTCGAACGATTTTTCACCGCAATCAAGGGTGGGGCAAAGGGGTACGTTTTAAAGGAGGCTGCGGCCAGCGAGGTGATTGCCGCGGTTCGCGCAACCTCTAGGGGCGAGGCTGTTTGCCCTGCAGGATTGTGCGGAGAGCTCTTCAAACACGTTTCTCGAATGCCCACCCGTTTTATCCACGGATCACAACCGCTGCGGCCAGATCTCACTCTGCGCCAGCAACATATCGTTGGGCTAGTGGCGAAAGGCCTGACAAATAAGGAAATTGCAGCGAGACTGAATCTTTCGGAATACACCGTGCGAAATCATATTTATCGCATCATGAAACAATTTGATGCGGACACTCGTAGCCACGCGGTGGAATCCGTTCGCTCGCACGGTTACTCCATCCATCTGCACGAAACTTCTCTGTAGTCGGCTCTGACTTTGCGCCAAGGGATCTGGCAATCAGCAGTTTTTCTGGATGTTCCAGCTTGTATCAGACGTCGGTGGAGTGGCCTTCAGAGGCCAACCATAACATGGCCAATCAACATTCGGAGAGTTGCTGGAAACGAGTGGAAGTGTTAGTCGGTAACTTTTTTCCAGGTGCTGTCCGGATTGAACTCGGTGATTTGCTTGGCCAGTTCGGTGGTGTTTTCGCCGAGGTCTTTCTGGTAGATGACGCCTTCCTGGTTGATGATGAAGGTCATTACGCCGCTGCTCTTGTATTGCGCAGGGTAGGCGACCAGGCCAACTCCACCTTTGAGCTGCCCGTCGATGAGGTAACTTTTTGCACCGCCTTTTGCCGCGGGGCCTTGTGCTTTCAGGCCGTGATAATAGTAGCCATGATAGGGATCGCCCTTTTGGTAGCCTTCTTCGGCTGCTTGTGCGAGGAACGGGCCAGCAGGACTGGGATCTTCGCCTTCCGCTACGGGCCAGTAGAGACCGTTGTGTTTGCCGGGATCGCTGCGAAGTTTTTCGGCATAAATCCCCGGGGGCAAACCGTCATGGCCGACAGACGCGTAATCCAACTGCGAAGCTATGGCGCCACGGCAAACGGCAATCGCGCCCAATTCATTGTCGCCAATTCGGCGATAGATCAATTCCTGTTTTCCGGCTGCAGTATCGAAATGCCATTTGCCATCAGCAAGAACGATGGGGATAGGCAGTTCCCAATTTTTGGTGCCGACCTGGAGCACGCGTGTATTCGCGTCCTCGGTGATGATTGCGTGCTTGGCCTTGTAGGACTTTACAAAACTGGCACGCGAGTTTTTGTCTTGAACATCATCGCCGGAGGAGACGAGATCCTTGCCATCATCGCCGAAGATAGCAACTAGTTCGTCCTGATTGTTGGACTCGACGGCAGCCATCAAGGCTTTTACAGCGTCGCCTGGAGTGGCAAACGTCTTTTGATCGGCGGCGAGGCAGACGACGGCGGAGATGGCTACGAACAATGCACAAGTGACAATAATTTTTCCTGTTTTCATAGTCCCTTACCTCTTCCTTGGAGCGGAGGCTGGTTTCGCAGCTGGCTTGCTTCCGCCGCCGTGTTGCGGTGCGCCCATGCTCTGCCGACCGCGATTGCTTGCTGACTTGTCCGCACTCGGGTTGCTTGCGCCGCCGAACGCGCCACTGGGTTTGGATTGCTGCTGAGGCCGACTGGTGGGTTGCGAAGTAGGCCGGCTGGTCTGATTATTCGGTGCTGGGCGGGTTGAAGGAGTATTTCCAGTCGATGGCCGGCTAGCGGGAGTGTTGTTGCCAGTAGCTGGCCGGGTGGAAGGAGTTGCCGTATTTTGTCTTCCGCCATTTTGTTGACCATAGCCACGGTCCACGTTGGAATTGCCGAATTTATTGTTGCCGGAAGCCTGGCCACCAGAATTAGCCCCACCAGGGCGGCCGTTATTTGCGCCCGTATTTACACCGCCGCCAGGTCTGGTCTGAGGAGTTCCAGTAGATGGCCGGGTTTGTGCATTGCCGTTTGTGCCGCCAGGATTTTTATTGCCCTGATAGGTATTTTGACCCTTCCAATTATTGTTGTTGCCGCCGGCGTTGTTCGCGGGCCTTTGCGCGGGAGTGTTGCCCGCTTGACCATTGACGGGTCGTTGCGAAGGATTATTGTTACCGGGGCGGCCGTTGTTGACTCCCCCTTGATTACCCGGACGATTTTGCGCATTTCCCTGATAACCGTTGTTGCCATTATTCGGACGCTTGTAGTTCACGCCCTGATTTGAGCCGGGTCGATTTCCCATACTGTTGGCATAAACGCCGTTGGGCTTGTTGTTGTAGTGAACGGGCATGGGCTTGTAATTTGGTTTCAGATTCGAGTTGTTATTGAAGCGGTTGTAGTAGTTGTTGTTGTAGTGATTGTTGTTGATGTAGATGTTGTTGTTGCCGTAGTGGACGGGGCGGTTGTAGCCATAGGAGGGTCCCCAGCCTCCGCCATAATAAGGATGATAGGGAGGCGGATAATAGGGGCGGCCACCGTAATAGACGCCACCGTAACCCCAGCTCGGATAGTAATAATTGTTGTTATTGATGGCCGCGCCAAGAGCAATACCGGCGCCGAAGGAAAGCAAACCGATCATCACCGCGCTACCCGTGCTGACACCGCTGCTTTGCTGCTGTTGAACCACGACAGTGTTGCTGGTGCTTGTGGTTGGCGCGGGACCATTGGTCGTTGTGGTGGTGGTAACCGAACCGTCGGGTGCGGTAGTGGTGGTGGTCGTACTGAATACCTGTTGGGGGTCGTACTGCGGGATGTAAACGGTTTTGGGATTCGCCGGGGCTAGTTCCACAACTTGCTGCCCCTGATCCTGCTTTACGTTCACACTCATCTGCGAAGAAGTTTTCAGGGCACCATTGTCCACGGCGATGGCGCGCAGGCGTTGAATGGAGCCGAGAACGGACTTGGGATCGGCCGAATACGCGGCGCCCAATTGCTTCGTCCAGTCAAACTGGGTGCACATCATGTCAACAACGGAAGGATAGTGCAGCAGCGCTTGCATCACCGGAGTGAAACCCGCTTTGCCGGAAGCCTGGTCCAGCGCCGCTTCCTTCAAAGATTGATTCTGATCCAAAGCCAGCCAATTGCCGCCATCCATAACTTGCTGCGGATCCACAGAGGCCTGCAGCATGACCGCGACAACGGGATCAGGATAAAGAGCGATGGGAGCCAACAATTCGTCCAGGCCCGCAGCAGTCAGATCGACGTCAGACAATTGAATGGGTTGTTGCTGCCCATCCGGTTGTTGCGGATCAACCTGTTGATTGGAGACAGGAGTCGCCTGGGCCGGAGCTTGGGAATCCTGGGCCTGTTGAACTACAGCGGCAGGTTGCGCTTCTTTTGAGCCGCAACCCTCCATGCCGATGGGGGCGGCGATCATTGAATATACGGTGACCCATGCAAGAGAAGCTCGAAAATTAATCATGATGCCTCACAACCCCGTTTCTTGATCGCTGAGTAAGGGGGAAATACGACCTAGGTTGCCTTTCCATTCTTGGGCGGAAAAAATTTGGTCGGAAAGGACGCGCGATGCTTGCGAAAGCATAGCACAACTATTCAAAAGCGGAAACGCGATGAAAGCGTCCGGGGATCCTGAATCGAGCGCTAGAAGAACTCCGCACAGGGAAGGCTACACCTGAAGAACGTCGCCTTCGCGGGCCACAAGTTCATAAAGTACGGGATTGACAAAAAAGCCGAGCAACAAGCGCGAAAGAAGTCCGGCGACGACGACAATCGCGAAGGGCTTCTGGGTATCGCTGCCAACGCCGGTGGAGATGGCAGCGGGCAGCAGTCCCAGGCAAGCGACCAGGGCGGTCATCATGATGGGACGCAAGCGAAGCAGCGATGCTTCGAGCGTTGCTTCGCGGACGCTCTTACCTTCCAGTCGCAGCTTGTTGATATAGCTGACAAGAATGACGGCAGTTTCCACAGAGACGCCCAGAAGCGCGAGCAAGCCCAAGTGCGCTGGAAACGCTGAAAGGAGTATGAGTGAGCTTGAGAGCGATGAGCGCGCCGACCGGTTCGGTGATGATGACGCCGAGCGCGATGGTGACAGGGAATTTGAAGTTGCCATAGAGAGCGAACAGGATCAGGAAGATCGAGCAAAATGGCGAGCGGTCCGATGACGTAGAGTTGCGATTTGGCGTCGAGAAGTTCGCTGTATTCGCCGCCCCAATCGAGACGATAGCCCTCGGGGCAGAGTTACATTTTTGCGCGACTGGCTTTTGACCGGCGTTGACCACGCCTTCGAGGTCACGGCCCTCGAATGCGAAAACTGAATTCCGATGTAGCGCGAGTTGTTCTCGCGATAAATGAAACGAAGCCCCGAAGATTCTTCTGGATGGTAGCAAGCTCGGAGAGCGGAATTTGCTGTCCCGCGGGAGCGGGCACGAGCAGGTTGCCGATCTCGCGAGCGCCGGAGCGATATTGCGGGTCCATGCGTACGACGAGATCGAAGAGCTTTCTCGCCCTGGATCACCTGCGTGGCGGCTTGCCCGCCAACGGCTGCCTGAACCACGGCCTCCACATCGTCAACGTTGATGCCGTAGCGGGCGATTTTCGCGCGGTCGGCCTCGACCAGCAGACTGGGCTGGCCAAGTTCGCGCACAACGGTCAGTTCGGTAAAGCCGGGTGTTTTTTCCAGGGTGCGCTTGATTTCGACTGCTTTGCTCTCGAGTACATTCAGATCGGGGCCAAAGATTTTGACGGCGAGGGCAGCTCTTGAGTCCGGTGAGCGCTTCGTCCACAGCGTCTTCGGCGGGCTGGGTGAAATTGAAAATGACGCCGGGATAGGAGTCGAGTTTTTGCGGAGATCGGCCGATGAGATCTTCTTTGGTGTGGATGGAAGCTCTGCTCCAGGTCTTATCACTGTAGGGCTTTAGACCAACATAGAACTCGACAGTTGAAGAAGCCTGTAGGATCGGTGCCATCGTCGGGACGGCCTAGTTCCGATCCGACGACAGTCACCATGCGGATATTGGATTGAGAATGTTGCGAACTTTTGGAGCGAATCTGGCGGCATCTTCAAAGGAGATGGTGTAGGGCATGGTGGCGCGAACCCAGACGGCTCCTTCATCGAGATGAGGAAGAAATTCGCCGCCGATGAGAGGAATCAAAAGCAGCGTGGCGCCGAAAATCAGCAGGGTGACGACCAGGGTGAGACTCGGATGATTCAGGCAGGAGTCCAAAAGGCCGCCGTACTGATCGCGAATCCAGTTCGTAGACAGCGGTTTTGCTTTTCTTTCACACCCTTGTGAACCAGAACGACGCCATGACCGGGACAACGGTAAGCGTGAGAATCAAGGCGCCGATCAAGGCAAATGCCATGGTGTCGGCCATGGGATGGAAGAGTTGTCCGGCGGGGCCGCTGAGCGCATAGATAGGAAGATATCCGGCGATGATGACGGCCACGGAGTAGAAGATGGGACGGTCAACATCGCGCGCGGCGACCAGGATCACGTCGGTCAACTTGTAGTCGGCACCATGACGCAAGCCCAGTTCGCGGTAGATGTTCTCGACCATGACGATGGTGCCGTCGATGATGATGCCGAAATCGATGGCGCCAATGGAGAGGAGGTTCGCGGCTTCACCGGTCCAGTGCAGGAAGATGAAAGCGAACAAAAGGGCAAGTGGAATGGTGAGAGCGGTGATCACAGCGGCGCGGAAACTGACGAGGAAGAAGATCAAGACGATGAAGACCAGAACCATGCCGCGCAGAAGATTGCCCTCGACGGTATCGGTGGTGACGCGGACAAGGTCGCTGCGGTCGTAATAGGGACGAACTTTCACGTCCGGGCGGAAGGAGCGTTCTGTTGATCTCTTCGGTCTTCTTCTCGACACCTTCCAAGACGTTTTGCGTTTGCTCGCCACGACGCATCAGGATAACGCCTTCGACTGCATCATCGTCGTTCTTCTGTTTGGTCTGGAAACCAAAAATGCCGAGGCGAGGCGCATGGCCGATCTCCACGCGGCCAATATCTTTTACGCGGACGGGCACTCCGTTCAAGCTGGCCACCACAATTTCGCCGATATCCTCGGCTGTCTTCACCAAGCCCAGGCCGCGCACGTAGTAGAACTGGCCGCCCTGGCTATAGAAGCCGCCACCCGTGTTGGCATTGTTGGCATTCAGCGCAGCGACAACCTGAACCACCGGAAGGTGATAGTTGTAAAGCTTCAGGGGATCGAGCAGAAGGTGATACTCCATGGTGGGGCCGCCAAAACCTGAGTCGTCGGCAACGCCTGGGACGCTTTTGTAGGCGCGCTCGATTGTCCAATCCTCGAAAGTGTGCAACTCCATGGGCGTGCGATCGGGACTTTCGATGACGTAGCGGTAAACGAGGCCGCTGGGGCTGAAAAGGGGAGCCATGCTTGGCGTGACACCTTGCGGCAAAGTGGCGTCGCTAATGCGCTGGAAAACAACTTCGCGCGCGAAGTAGGAATCAACGCCTTCGTCAAAGGTGAGGATGACGTCGGAAAGTCCGTAAAGCGAAATCGAGCGCATGATTTTCAGGTGCGGCGCACCGTTCATGGCCAGCTCAAGGGGAAGCGTGGTCAAGCGCTCGACTTCTTCCGCCGCATGACCGGGCCATTGTGTGATCAGTTCGACCATGGGAGGCGAAAGATCGGGATAGGCGTCCACCGGCATCTGGCGGAAAGACCACGCCCCGGCCACGATGATCAGGAGCGTGAGCATGAGCACCAGGAAGCGCTGCTGGAGAGCGATTTGGACAATGCGATGAATCATCGAGAGGTCTCCGTGGCGCTCCTGTTAGTGCTGAATCGAATTCTTGAATTGCAGGAATAAGCTGCCATCGGCGACAACGCGTTCGCCTTCTTTCAGGCCAGTGGAAATTTGCGTGCGGGCCTTGCTGGCTTGCCCCAGCGTAACGAGGCGTCGAGCAAACTGGTTTTCACTGGTTTGCACATAAACGAAGGGCTGATTTTCGGTGTCGCGGAGAATGGCGGCTTCGGGAACGGTGATGGCGTCTGGAATTGAGCCGGCATTGACGAGAGCAGTCACGTACAAATCCCGTTTCAGTTTTCGACCGGGATTCTGGGTGACGATGCGCGCCTGCAATGTGCGGGTATTGGGGTCGAGAGCCGGAGCAATATAGGAAATTTTCCCGTGGAAAAGTTCCGGGTAAGCCTCGGTATTAATTTCCACCTGGTCACCCAGGTGAACATAGGGCAGATCCGTTTGATAGACGTTGACAAGTACCCAGACGGTGTTTGTATTGGAGATGGTGAAGCATTGGGTTGCGCCAGTCTGCAACAATTGTCCCGGGCCCACCAGGCGCTCGACAATTTCACCAGCGACAGGCGCAGGAACAGGGATTTCGGCGGTGGATTTCACCGGTGATTTAATTAGACCTTCGGGATCTTTTAAGCCGAGCGCGCGCAGTGCATCGGCAGTGGATTCCAGATCCGCATGAGCTTGGGTGCGATTGGACTCCGCCTGCTGGAGATCAGCCTCGGCGATGGCGCCATGCGCGTAGAGATCTTCCGCCCGGTTGTAGAGCTTTTCGGTGAGGGAATAAGCATCGCGCGCCTTGATGTAAGCGGAACGAGCGGCGGAATAGTCGGGGCTGGTGACGGTAAGAAGAGGTTGACCGGCTTGAACGAATTGGCCGGGCGCGACGAGGATTTCATGCACCGGGCCGCCAATGGCGGCAAAGACAGGAGTCGTTTCGAAGGCGTTATAGGCAACCGCACCGGAGAGACGAAGGGTGCGAGGAAGTGGTCCTTTTTCTACAGGCACGACCTGTAAGTGGGCCATCTGTTCCTTGGGAACCGTGAACAGTTCGGCGGTGTCTGTCTTCGTTTCGGTGGAGGTGAAGGAAGTCATCTTGGATTCCGAGTCTCCCGGACCGGAGCCGCAACCATTGAGAAACTGAACGAATGGGGCAGCCAGAGTGAGGGCAGTCAAAAGAGTCAGATATCTTTTTGGCGAAGAGTTCATGGCAGATTCCTCGTTCCCACGGCCTGGCGCATTTGTTCCATGGCGAGCATGTAGCTCGCAAGGGCCTGGCGATAGGCAAGTTGGTTGGCGCGATAGGTTCGTTCGGCATCGAGATAGTCAAGAAGGCTGGCGGCGCCTTTGCGATAGGCGTACTCACTGATGTCGCGGGATTGCTTGGCATCCTCCACATAACCGCCTTGATAAAGGAGGATGATTTCATCGTTGGTACGGAGATTTTCGTAGGCTTGGAGCACATCTGTGGAAACCTGTTGTGTGGTCTCGCTGGCCTGCTCTTGAGCCTGAGTGATGGCGTAGCGCGCGCGGGCAATCTCGCCCTGATTACGATTGAAGATGGGAAGAGGCATGCTGTAATAAAAAGCGCCGGTATTCGTTGCCGCTGTGTGGGTGTAATTGAATGTTCCGGTAATATCCATTTTGCCGTTGGCCTGCTGCAGTGCTAATTGGCTTTCCGCAGCAGTAACCGCGAGTTGCGCGGCTTTCAAATCGGGCCTGTTCATGGCGGCGACCGATTTCAGGCCGTTGAGATCCGCATGGACAGGCTGGTAGTCCAATGAACCCTGCACATCGAAGTCATCAGGAACAGATTCAAAGCCGAGAAGCTGGCGAAGAGCGGCGAGACTCTGCAGCTTGGCCAGTCTCGGCGGCGGAAACGTCGCTCTGAAATTGCAATAACTGGAGTTTGATCTTGAGAAAATCGCCTTCGCTCATGTCTCCAACGCGATAGCGCTCTTTGCTGATCTCGACAGTTTTCTGAAAACTGGCCAGGTCCTGCTGGGCAAAATCGAGAGTCGATTCGGCAAGGAGCACATCGACGAATTGCTGGCCGACGTTGAAGACGAGTTGGCGTTCATTGTCAGAAACCTGGGAACGCACCACGCTGGTAAGATCGCGGGCGGCCTGCAACCTGTGCTGACGCTTCTTGCCACGCTCGAACAGGTAACCGACGCCCGCGTCAAATTGGGCTTGCTGATCGAGATAGTCGGAGGTGAACTCTTTGGGTTGAAAGATGGGCAGGAACTGAGCGTCGAGGCCTAACGTGGGATTGGGCCTTAGATTAGCGGTAATTTCCTCAGCCATACTCTGCTGAATGGTCGAGCGTAATGCTTGCAAGGCATGATTGCGCAAAAGTGCCAGGCGAATGGCATCATCCAGCGAGATCTTGGCGGCAGCAGGCGGGGTGGTGTTGCTCTGCGGCGAATTGGTCGCTGGGACCGCGGGCGTTGGCGCACCACTCTGCTGGCCCAACACGAAGGCCGGCAGGGCGAGCACTGCAGTAGCCAAAAGCATTCCCTTCTTCAACGGTTGACTCCTCACGCCCCAACAGAGAGGCGTATTGCAAATAGGAATGGAAATTAGTCGAGAGGAAGCGGATCGCTAGCAGGCAGGTGGTGCACGGGGACCGATGTTGCGAAGGACGACTACAGAAACCTTAGGCATCTCTGCGGGCAATTCCAGCGGATTGGTCGCTTGAACCATGGCGACTGCCAAGGAGGGAGTAGCGATGGCAGTCCCAGCCGCGGAGCAGATCGGGCACATGTGCGAACCAGCAGTTGCGGAGTTCAACTCCACGCAACAATGCAATTGCGTCGCGAGGAGCACGACCCCGAGAAGCAAGGCCAAGAAATAGGCCCATTTTGCTTTAGCTGGCATTCAGTTGCAGATTCCTTCTAATAATGCGGACACACCGATAGTACACCCACTGAGGCATTCGTAACACCGGCAAACAGCAAAGATGAGCGAAGCGAGCAATGCGGCACGGGGCCTTGGATTGGGTGAATGGCTTGCGGCTACCCGCGAACAATGGCATGGTGTCAGCCAAGTTCCAGTCCTTCATCCATGATGAAGGAAAAAAATAATTCGCGCCTGGGGTCCGGCAATCTGGATTTGAATGCGAGCAAGGAGCAGAGTGGCAAAACCGAACGGCGGTACGAAGCGGCCCAGCCCAAAAGTGATTTCTGCAGACAGCGCCGCCCCACAGTCGCCCAGGCAGCTTCGCCGAATTCTCGGATTATGGGACGTGGTGTTCATCATTATTGGCACGGTGATTGGGTCAGGAATATTTCTGGTGCCGGGCGCCGTGCTGCGTGCTGTTGGCAATTCCGTGCCATTGGCGATGAGCGTATGGCTGGTCGGAGGAATACTCTCGCTGCTTGGCGCACTTACGTTTGGCGAACTGAGCTCCATGAAACCGCAAGCGGGCGGCCTGTATGTCTATATCCGCGACTGTTTCGGACCGCTGGCCGCTTTTCTATTTGGATGGACGCTATTTTTCGTGATTAGCTCTGGATCGATTGCAACGCTGGCAGTGGCTTTCGGCAACTACGTGGGAGAATTTATTTCGCTCACAGCGATATCGATCAAGGCCGTGGCGCTGCTGATGATTCTGGTAATTACAGTGGTAAACGTTTTGGGCACGCGGAAAAGCGCGAACGTTGTGAATATAACGACGACGATCAAGGTCGTTGCGATATTAGCGATGAGCAGCGTGCTGATGTGGCACGGACATCATCCAGTGTTCGGTGAAGCGGCGTCCGCCGCACATCCCGTATCCAGAGTGGTTGGATTCGGGCTGGCCATGATCAGTGTGCTGTGGGCGTTCGAGGGATGGCAGTACGCAACTTACTGCGCCGGGGAAACGTTGAATCCCCAGAAGACTTTCCCGCTTTCGTTTTTCTTTGGCACGCTGGCCCTGATCTTCATCTACATGCTTGCGAATGTTGGTTACCTTGCGGCGTTGGGTGCGTCGGGAGTGGCCGAATCAACACGCGTGGCGGCATCGGCGCTAGGAGTGGTCATAGGTCATGGAGCCGGAAAGCTGGTTGCAATAGCGATCCTCATTTCTATTTTCAGCGCGGCCAATGCGGTGATGCTCAATTCACCGCGGGTCTACTACGCCATGGCCAGAGACGGGCTTTTCTTCGAGTCCCTTTCGCAGGTTAGTCCGAAATTTGGCACACCCGCGTTAGCAGTGTGCGCCGCTGGAGTTTGGTCGGCGATTCTGGCGGTGAGCGGAACATTCGAGCAATTGTTAACCTACGTCATCTTCGTTGCGTGGATTTTTTATGTGCTGGCGGCCGCGAGCGTATTTATCTACCGGTGGCGGGCTCCGAATGCGGAACGGCCCTACCGTGTACCGGGATATCCGCTTACGCCAATCATCTTCATACTTGCGGCACTGGCGCTGGTGGGGAACACAATAATTACGCAACCGAAGCGAGCCGTGGTCGGCCTGGGAATTGTATTTCTCGGCGCGCCAGCATATGTTTTCTGGCGACGCACGGCACACGTAGCCGATGGTACTGATGACGATAAGAATGAGTGAGCTGCACAAAAGTTGAGTCGATGCGGTTGGTATGACCCGAACTTTGCGAAGAGGTTGATATGCCGGGAATCAACAGGAAAAGCTTGGTTGCCGCGCGGGAAGTTATGCTGGACGAAACCGTGAAAGGCATACCGGGAGGGACGGCACCTTTTCCGCTATCTCAAATCGCTGAACGCCAGTGGAATGTGTTGCGGGAAGATCTTCAGTTGCCGCTGATGGTGTTGAAGCGTTCTGCGTTGATGAACAACATTGAAGTGATGAATAGCTTCCTGGAGAGAAATCAGATTTCGCTTTGTCCACATGCGAAGACGCACATGTCGCCCCAGCTTCTTGAACTGCAATTGTCCAGTGGGGCTTGGGGAATTACGGCGGCGAATATCTGTCAGGTGCAGGTGTTTCGACACTTTGGTGTGGGGAGAGTACTGCTTGCCAATCAACTTGTGGGGCGGCAGAACATCCGATTTGTTGTCGAGGAGATGAACTCCGATAGTAATTTCGAATTCTATTGCTTGGTTGATTCGGTTGATAGTGTCAGGCATCTGGTGGACGGTGCGCGGCAGTTCGGCCTGAGACGGCGGATCAAAGTATTGCTGGAGGGTGGTTATCGCGGCGGAAGAACCGGTTGCAGAACGATAGAGCAGGCGCGGGATGTGCTTGCGGAACTCAAAAAAGCCCAAGAATGGCTGACGTTGGCGGGAGTAGAAGGATTCGAGGGAGTAATTTCGCGAGACACGGCTTCCGATACGGTTGCAGCGGTAAATGAATATCTTTCTTTTTTAAAGAAATTGGTTGCGGAACTGAGGTCGGAGGATTTCTCCGATGTTGGTGAGCTAATACTGTCGGCCGGAGGCTCCGCCTACTTTGACCTAGTCGCCAAAGCATTCCGGGAGGTGAATACATTTCTTCCTAAGCGAATTGTGCTGCGAAGTGGCTGTTATCTGACCCACGATTCTGGATCGTATCGCGAAGCTCAGGAGCACATGCTGACCCGCGGATGGGAGGGACGACCACTGCAAGCTGCGCTTGAGATCTGGTCGTACGTCCAGTCCATTCCGGAGAAGGGTTTGGCGATTTTGACGATGGGAAAACGAGATGTGCCATACGATCTGGACCTGCCAAGCCCGCTCAGGAGTTATCGAACGAATGCAAAGGTGCTGGATCTATCAGGGTGTGCGATTACCAAGTTGAACGATCAGCATGCTTACATGACGTTCACAGAGGGTATGGACTTGCGAGTTGGCGACAAGGTAGTGTCGGGGATTTCGCATCCTTGTACGGCATTCGATAAGTGGCGTTTCATGCCGATCGTTGATGACAACTATGATGTCGTGGATGGAGTGACTACTTATTTTTGAAGCGGGGACGTTGAACGGAAATTGAGGAAGATCGCAGAGATGAGTCGAGCTAAAACAGTTTCAACGAAAAGCTATGAAACTTTCAGCGGCGGACGATGTGGCCGTCGCGCTGACCGAGTTGAAAGCGGGAGAAGAGATTGGAGTGGGAGAGAAGACATACCGGTTGGTGACGGATGTTCCGTCCAAGCACAAGTTTGCGATCAAAGACTTTTCCCCAGGGCAAGCAATCACGATGTACGGGACGGTGGTGGGTGAGGCGATTCTGCCGATTGCTGGAGGAAGCGTGATTACTACCGCAAATACCCGTCACCGCGGTGCATCATTTGCGCGCAGCAAAGTGCCGTATGTCTGGGAAGCACCGGATGTGGAGAAGTGGAAAGACAAAACGTTTTCAGGTTTTCACAGAAAAGATGGGCAAGTTGGAACACGGAATTACTGGCTGGTCGTGCCGCTGGTGTTCTGTGAAAACAACAATATTCTTGCGTTGCGGCGTGCGTTTGCAAAGGAATTGGGAGATGTAGCGCCAGATTACTACGACCAGTACGTTGCGGAACTTGCCAGTGCATATCGAACCGGTGGCAGCGAAAGAATCAAGGATCACAAATTTGGGGAGATACAGAGGGACAAGCAAAGTGCTCGATTGTTCCCAAACCTGGACGGCGTGAAATTTTTGACCCATGAGATGGGCTGCGGTGGGACCCGACAAGACGCCCGCTCATTATGCGGGTTGATCGCGGGATATATCTGTCACCCGAATGTGGCGGGTGCGACGATTCTGAGCCTGGGATGCCAGAACGCAGAAGTAACGATATTGCAGGAGGAAGTCCAGAAGAGAAATCCGTCGTTTGGGAAGCCGATGCTGATTTTCGACCAGCAGAAGAGCAGTGTGGAAGCATCGATGATGATCGAGGCAATACGGGAAACATTCGAGGGATTGGCGAAGGCAAACGAGCTTGGTCGAGCACCGGCGCCGTTATCAGCGTTGACGATTGGATTGAAATGCGGGGGTTCCGACGGATTTTCAGGAATCAGCGCGAATCCCGCAATCGGCCATGTTTCGGACCTGATTGCGGCGTCAGGCGGAAAGAGCATTCTGAGCGAATTCCCGGAACTGTGCGGGGCGGAGCAGAACCTGATCGACCGCTGCATTACCGATGAAGTGGCACAGAAATTTATGTCGCTGATGGAAACTTACGCGGCGAGGGCGCAGGCCGTTGGTTCGGGATTCGACATGAATCCGTCACCGGGGAACATCCGGGACGGATTGATTACGGACGCGATGAAATCAACGGGTGCGGCGCGCAAGGGGGGAACTTCTCCGGTGGCCGATGTTCTTGATTATCCGGAATACGCTACTAAAAGCGGACTGAACTTGTTGTGCACGCCGGGAAATGATGTGGAAGCGGTGACGGCACAAGTGGGGGCAGGGGCGAACGTGGTGCTGTTTACAACGGGGCTGGGCACGCCGACCGGAAACCCAATTGCTCCGGTTATGAAGATATCGACGAACTCTGAACTGGCGAGGCGCATGCACGACATCATCGATTTTGATACGGGAAGCATAATACGAGGGGAGAAAACAATCGAAGAGATGGGCGAAGCGCTTCTTGGAGAGATATTGCGTGTTGCGTCGGGTGAAATTCGAACGAAGGCGGAAATTAAAGTACAGGAAGATTTCATTCCGTGGAAACGGGGAGTCTCCCTTTAGGCTTGGTGGATGCCAGTTCTCAAATATGGCGAAGACTTCACAGATTCTATTTTAGAAAGATGCCTACAGAAGGCACGAAAACCATGAGCGAGCGAATTGACGCCCACCATCATCTGTGGCGCTACGCGAGAGAGGAATATAGGTGGATCGGCGAAAATATGGGCACGCTTGCCCGTGATTTTCTTCTCGCGGATTTGCAGTCGATGCTCTCGCAATGTGGAATTCAAGGCAGCGTGGTGGTTCAGGCGCGACAAGCAGTGGAGGAAACAAGTTGGCTTCTGGAGCTCGCAGAGGGCTCTGAATTCATTCGAGGAGTGGTCGGTTGGGCGCCGATTGCGAGCGCGGAGTTCGAGTCGGTTCTGGAAAATTTGCGACTGAACAAAAAGTTGAAAGGCTTGCGTCACGTTGTCCAGGATGAACCGGACCCGGAGTTTCTACTTCGGGCCGATTTCAATCGCGGAGTGGCGCTTCTGAAGCAATACGGTCTGACCTACGATATCTTGATTTACGAGCGGCACCTGCCAGCAACGCTCGCATTCGTCGACAGACATCCTGCGCAAGTGTTTGTTCTTGATCACATGGCGAAACCACGCATACGCGAGCATCAATTGGAGCCGTGGAGCACAAATATTCGCGAACTGGCAAAGCGAGAAAATGTGTACTGCAAAATTTCCGGGATGGTAACTGAAGCTGATTGGGAGTGTTGGAGCCACGAAGATTTGCGGCCCTATTTCGATGTTGTGTTGGATGCGTTCGGGCCGCGTCGATTGATGGCGGGGTCGGACTGGCCGGTATGCCTGCTTGCCGCAACACCGCAGAGGTGGTTTTCTGTGGTGCAGGAATTCATTCAGTCACTATCGGTTGCAGAAAAAGAAATGATTCTTGGCGGTGTTGCCAGTGAAGTCTATTCGTTGTCTGAGAAAACAGGATTGCAAATCGGATGAAAGCGCTGGTTCTAAAAAGGCCGGGTGAAGCTTCTATCGAAGAAGTCAACGAGCCCAAAACAGAATTGGGCAAAATCCTGCTGCGTGTGCGCATGGTGGGGCTCTGTGGAAGCGATTTGAATTCCTTCCGGGGCAAGAACCCGATGGTGAAGTATCCGCGAATTCTGGGCCACGAAGTTGCGGCGACGGTGGTGGAGAGTAACAGTAGGTATCCAGAATTTGTAGCGGGAATGAATGTCACGATGTCTCCGTACACGAATTGTGGCAAGTGTGCGGCGTGCCTTCGAGGGCGCCCGAACGCCTGCGCATTCAATGAAACTCTGGGAGTGCAACGCGACGGAGCACTGAGCGAATACATCACCATGCCAGCGGAAAGGCTCTACGCGGCGTCACTGACAATCAAGGAACTTTGCCTGGTTGAACCGCTGACCGTGGGTTTCCACGCGATTTCGCGGGGACAAGTGACATCAGCCGATACGGTGGCCATTTTTGGATGCGGAGGAGTCGGGCTTGGCGCAATTGCCGCGAGCCATTTTGCGGGAGCCACGACGATTGCCATCGATGTGGATGATGCAAAGCTGCAGATTGCGCGAAAGGCCGGCGCCGCGCACGTGATCAATTCCAGCGATCTTCCGCTGCACCAGAGACTTCTTGAGCTTTCCGATGGCCGCGGGCCCGACGTGATGATCGAAGCAGTCGGGCGCCCGGAAACGTTTCGCGCGGCAATCGAGGAAGTTGCATTCACAGGGCGCGTTGTGTATATCGGCTATGCCAAAGAGGCGGTGGCCTACGAAACAAAACTGTTTGTGCAGAAGGAGTTGGATATTCTCGGGTCGCGCAATGCCATGCCCGCTGATTTTCAAAGGGTAATCAGGATGCTGGAGCTAGGGAAGTTTCCCGTGGAAGAGGTTGTGGATTCCATCGTTTCGCTCGAAGAGGCTCCGGAAGTGCTGGAAGCCTGGAGTGCAAATCCGCAGAAATTCACAAAGATAATGGTCAGGATGGACTGAGCTGCAAACGCATCGGATGGTTTCGCACGGGAAGACCTGAAAGGATCGAGGATGGTGATGCAGCAGTCAGCGAAAGAGTTCGGAGCAAAGAACGCGCAAGCATCCACGCGCCATTCGTTGTTTCCTGCGGGTCAAATCGTTCCCTTTGTATTGGTAACCGCGCTCTTTTTTCTTTGGGGGATTCCCAACAACATGAATGACGTGCTGATACGGCACTTCATGAAATCATTTACGATTTCGCGATTTCAGGCCGGACTAGTGCAGTCGGCGTTCTACATGGGTTATTTCCTGCTAGCAATTCCAGCGGCGTTGATGATGAAGCGGATGGGCTACAAAGCTGGATTCGTGGTTGGCTTACTGCTCTATGCCACGGGTTGTTTTCTGTTCTGGCCTGCCGCACTGCACAGCAGTTACGCGTTTTTCCTGTTTGCGCTGTTTGTGATCGCCAGCGGGCTTTCGTTTCTTGAGACAGCCTCGAATCCTTTTATCGCGCAACTTGGCGATCCAGACAGCTCAGAACGAAGGCTGAATTTTTCGCAGGCATTCAATCCGCTCGGCGCAGTCAGCGGGGTGCTGGTAGGAACGGTATTCATATTTTCCGGAGTGGAACTTAGCCCGCAACAGGTTGCCGAGTACCAGGCCGCGCACACCTATCAAGCCTATCTGCAGTTCGAGACATTGCGTGTGGTGCGACCGTACTTGGTGCTGGGAGTGATCGCGGCGGTATGGGCATTGCTGATCGTACGCACGAAGTTCCCCGAGGTGATCGAGGAGAGCGAAACTGAGCAGGGTGGGCATGGCAGTTTCCGCCAGTTGCTGGGGCAAAAGCATTTCCTGCTCGCAGTCATCGCTGAGTTTCTCTATGTTGGCGCGCAGGTGGGAACCTGGAGCTACTTTATTTCCTACGTTCAGGATTACGGGCACATGCCGGAAAAAATAGCTGGATATCTGCTGGTTGGCACACTAGTAGCGTTTGGGGTAGGCCGATTCGGATCTGCTTATTTAATGCGCTTCGTCTCACCCGGGCGTTTGATGGGCGGTTTTGCGGCAGCAAATATCGTGCTGGTTTCCGCAGCGGTGTTGCAGCCGGGTTGGTTCGGGATCGGCTGCCTTCTGCTTACCAGTTTCTTTATGTCGCTGATGTTTCCCACGATTTTTGCGCTAGGGATAAAAGGGCTTGGGCCAAATACAAAAATTGGAGGCTCTTTCCTGGTCATGGCGATTGTTGGGGGCGCGGTGCTAACGCCGATCATGGGATTGATTTCCGAAAAGTTTGGGAGTTTAGCGCTGGCTTATACGATTCCGCTGCTGGCCTACATTTATATTTGTGCCTATTCATTTTATGGTTCGCGCCGCGAAGAAGTGCCCGTGATGTTCGGCGAAGGAGTGCAGCCGTAATGAAGAAAGAAAGCTTATTGAAATTTAAATTGTTAGCGTATTTGCTCCTAATTGGCTTAGTGCCAACGCGAGCATCAGCACAAGAAAACTCCGCCGCTACAAAACCAACAGCGTCGGAAGATCCGCAAAAGATCGATCAAATCTGGCAGGAGGCCAGCTCACCGTATGCTGCGCCGCGTAAAGAATTGCTCTCTGATGTGGAGCGCACAGTCGAGGCCGGACCATATCGGGCCGATTGGGAGTCGCTACGTCATTACGAAGTGCCCGATTGGTATAAAGACGCGAAGTTCGGGATTTTCATACATTGGGGAGTGTATTCGGTTCCCGCATTTGGAAGCGAATGGTATCCACGCCAGATGTATCAGGAAGGGTCGGAAGAATATAAACATCAACTTGAGACGTTTGGACCGCCGAGCAAATTTGGTTATAAGGATTTCATTCCGCGTTTTAAAGCCGAGCATTTTGATCCAAATGTGTGGGCAGAATTATTCAAGGAATCCGGCGCGAAGTATGTGGTGCCAGTGTTTGAGCATCATGACGGATTCGCGATGTACGAGAGCGGGCTTTCGGATTGGACGGTGGTGAAGATGGGGCCCAAGCGCGATGTTTACGGTGAACTGGCAAAGGCGATACGAGAGCGGGGATTAAGGCTGGGGGCGTCTTCGCATCGCATCGAACATGATTTCTTCATGGATGGCGGCCGCAAGATTGATTCGGATGTAAATGATCCGAAGTACGCTGCGTTTTACGGACCAGCGCATACCTGGTTGGACGGAAAGAAGACCTTGCTGCAGGACTGGACCTATCTCAGCAGCGAATATCTAGATGATTGGCTGGCACGCGATGCGGAAATCGTAGAAAAGTATGCGCCAGACATCGTTTATTTCGACTGGTGGATTGGACAGCCGAATGCACGGCGTCATGTCGCGAAGTTTGCGGCGTTTTATTACAATCGCGCCGCAAGTGAAGGCAAAGTGCCGGTGATCAATTACAAGGATAGCGCGCTGGAGGAACATTCTGGTGTGTTGGACATTGAGCGGGGACAGTTGTCAGCGATTCGTCCATTGTATTGGCAGACCGACACTTCCATTGGCAACAAATCCTGGGGGTACATAGAGAACGACAATTTCAAATCCGCGGAAATGATAGTTCATCAACTAATCGACATCGTCAGCAAAAACGGAAATCTGCTGGTAAACATAGGGCCTCGTTCGGACGGCACCATTCCTGACGAAGTGCAAAAGACGCTGCGCGAGGTTGGGTCGTGGCTCAAGATCAACGGAGAAGCGATCTACGGCACTCGGGCCTGGACGTCGTTTGGCGAGGGACCGACAACGATTATTGAAGGTTCTTTCCACGATACCGATGCAAAGCCATTCACTGCACAAGATTTTCGATTCACGATAAAAGGAAATTCTCTGTACGCTATAGAACTCGGGCTGGCCAGAAAGCCGGGAAGCAGTCATTCACACATTGAAGCCCGACGGGCTTAACGCGTCCGAAATAAAATCGGTGACCATTCTTGGGTATCAAGGTGCGGTCGCCTATGAACAGATGGCCGACGGACTGCACATACATCTGGGGGACGTACCGCAAGGAAAGTACGCCTACTGTTTTAGGATTGAACTGAAGAAAAGTCCCTGATCGAAGTCAGCTGAAGAGCATTTTCATTTCCATCTCATCCCCTCCGTTTCGCCATTGCCAATTCGCGGCAGTGAAAAACCTTACCTGACAGTAACTTATGGCCAGCTTACCCCCGCCTTTCTTGCCTCTGGGCGAGACGGCGGAAGGGGCAACGGAAAAATTCTTGTATCCATCACCTTTCTCAAACAATCAAAAATCAACCGGATTCGCCAGCAGTGCGGGGTGTTGTTTTTGAACAGAAGAGAGTGAGCGAGCCAAGAGTGTGCAATCGGGGGTAAGTATGAATCGTGCTTCAAAGCGAAATTTGATCATGGGTGGGGTGCTAGGCGTCGTTGTCATCGGGCTGATTATTGGCGCGATACGCCCGAGGGGGACGTCGGGCGCCAGCACTGGAGCGCCTTCTGAAGTGATGGTGGTACAGGTTCAGCAGAAAGACGTGCCAATTTATGGCGAGTGGATTGGAACACTCGATGGGTTCTCAAACGCGGACGTGCGAGCGCAAGTAACCGGTTACCTCCTCCGGCAGGGATATCAGGAGGGAGCGTTCGTCAAGAAAGGTCAATTGCTATTTGAAATCGATCCACGACCTTTTCAAGCGGCACTGGATCAAGCGCAGGGGCAGCTGGCACAAGCGAAAGCAATGTTAGCGAATGCGCAGGCAGTACAAGGGAGGACGCAACTGGACGTAGACCGATACACGCCACTGGCCAAAGAGCAAGCTGCGAGCCAACAAGACTTGGATAACGCGGTTCAGAATAATTTGGCGGCTAAAGCGACGGTGGCCACGGCTGAAGCGCAAATCAAAAGTTCCGAGGCCGCGGTAGAAACGGCGAAGATAAACGTGGATTTCACCCGGCTCACTGCTCCCATTGACGGGATTGCGGGCCAAGCACAATTGCAAGTGGGCGCGCTGGTCAACCTCAGCAGCGGGCCTGTGACCTCAGTTTCCACGGTCGATCCGATCAAAGTTTACTTCACGGTTGGTGAACCGCAATACCTCGCGTGGAGAAAACGATTTCCCACAGAGAGTTCGCGGCTGGCCGCCGATAAAAGCCTTCGACTCGAATTGATTTTGGCGGATGGCTCGACGTATGCCCATGAAGGTTCATTTTATTTTGCGGATCGCCAAGTAAATGAAGGGACTGGAGCGATTCGGCTCGCGGGCCTATTCCCAAACCCCGGAAATGTGCTGCGTCCCGGGGGTTATGGCAAAGTTCGCGCAGCCATAAGAATGCGAGAAGGGGCGCTGCTTGTGCCGCAACGAGCAGTCACGGAATTGCAGGGCGGATATCAAGTTGCGGTGGTGGACGACCAGAATAAAGTCAGCATCCGGACAGTAAAAGTGGGCGACCGCGTTGGCTCGGAATGGGTGATCGAAGATGGGCTAAAACCCGGCGAACGCATCGTTGCCGAGGGCGTGCAAAAAGTGCGGCCCGGGATCTCGGTAAATCCGAAACCGTTTGTTGCAGAAGCCCGGGAAAGGTAGAGCGATGTCAAAATTCTTTATCAATCGTCCAATTGTGGCCATGGTGATTTCGATTGTGATGGTGATTGTTGGTGCAATCACCATACTGGCGTTGCCGGTTGCGCAATTTCCCAGCATCGCCCCGCCCGAAATTCAGATCCTGGCGACGTACACCGGTGCGGACGCGCAAACCCTGGAACAATCCGTTGCCACGCCTATCGAACAACAGATGAACGGCGTGGACAACATGAACTATATGTATTCACTGAATGCGACGGGCAATTCAACCACCAGCTTGATTGTAGATTTCGATGCCAAAACAGATCCCAACACCGATTACGTTCTTGCGCAAAGCCGCGAAACACTAGCTGCTTCGCAATTGCCGATCGACGTTACAAATTATGGTGTGACAGTTCGAAAGTCCGTCACGGCTCCCTTGACGCTGATCGCGGTTTACTCTCCGCATGGAACATACGATTCCAAGTTTCTGGCAAATTACGCGTACATCAATCTGGCAGACCCGTTGCTACGTTCACCGGGCATCGGAAACGTCCAGATATTCGGAGCGGGCCAATACGCGATGCGGCTTTGGGTCAAGCCGGACCAGTTGTCAAAGCTCGGCGTCACAGTTCCGGAAATAGTGAGCGCGATACAAGCGCAAAACACGGTGAATCCGGCAGGAAAGGCTGGAGGGGAGCCAGCGCCAAAGGGCACAGAATTTACTTATACGGTTTTGGCTCAAGGCCGACTTGAGTCACCCGAAGAGTTTGGACAGATCGTAGTGCGAGAGACGCCGGACGGCGGAACCGTGCGGGTGCGGGACGTTGCACGAATCGAGTTGGGTTCTCAGGACTACAGCGTTGCGGGCCGATATAACGGAAAACCGAGCGCGGTCATTGCGACGTACCAACTGCCGGGGTCGAATGCGGTGGATGCAGCCAAGGCCGCAAATAAACTGATGGCCAAGATGAAGGAGCGGTTTCCCGAAGACCTGGATTATGTAGTGGCACTGGATACGACGCGGTCAGTCACCGAAGGAATGAAGGAAATTGTCGAAACGCTGGTAATCGCGCTGGCCCTGGTCATATTGGTGGTGTACATCTTCCTGCAAGGCTGGCGGGCGACATTGATTCCGTTGCTTGCCGTACCCGTCTCGCTAGTAGGCACATTCGTATTCTTCCCCGTATTTGGTTTCTCGATCAATACGCTTTCGTTGTTTGGACTTGTGCTGGCAATCGGGCTGGTGGTCGATGATGCGATCGTGGTAGTGGAAGGTGTGGAACGCCATATCGAGGAGGGACTGACGCCTAAGGACGCAGCCCTGAAAGCCATGGAGGAACTTTCCGGGCCGGTCGTCGGTATTGCTCTGGTTCTCTCGGCCGTATTTGTGCCAACCGCGTTCATTCCTGGGATTACAGGAAAACTTTACCAACAGTTTGCGGTGACGATCGCGATTTCGGTTTTGCTCTCCGCTTTCAACGCACTCACGCTCAGTCCGGCGCTGGCAGCGTTGCTGCTTAAGCCGCGGACCCCGAGCACCGGAATCTTACAGAGATTTTTCAACTGGTTTAACCGAGTTTTCGAGCGAGCCACCGACGGCTACGTGCGTTGGAGTGCAGTGCTGGTCAGGAAGGCCGCTGTCGTAATCATAATGCTGCTGGTTTTCTCCGTTGCCGCAGGTTTCTTCGCCAATCGCCTGCCATCAAGTTTTCTTCCCGACGAAGATCAGGGATACGCCTACGTCAATATGCAGTTGCCGAACGGAGCTTCACTCGAACGCACAACGGCGGCAACTGAGAGCGTGGAAAAAATTCTGTTGAATACGCCAGGAGTTCAGCACGTCACCACTTTCGTTGGATTCAGTTTGCTCAGCTTCGTGCGTACAAGTTACAACTCTACATTTTTTGTGACGTTCAAACCGTGGGGTGAGCGCACCTCTCGAGATCAGCAATTTCAATCTCTGAAGGCCCATCTGAATCAGCAGTTGAGCAAACTGCCATCTGCGGTTGCATTCGGGTTTTCACCGCCGGCCATTCCGGGCGTAGGAACTGCAGGCGGCTTTACGTTTATTCTCGAAGACCGGTCAGGAGGCGATGTGCAGTTCCTGGCGAAAAACTTGAACACTTTTCTTGAGGCGGCCCGAAAGCGCCCAGAAATTGCCAGTCTCTCGACCACTTTTCTGGCCAGTGTGCCACAGGAATTTGTCCAGGTGGATCGTGACAAAGTGCTGAAACAAGGCGTGGCCCTCAGCGACGTTTACCGAACGATTCAGGCCTTCATGGGCGGCTATTTCATCAACTATTTCAATCGATTTGGGCGGCAGTGGCAGGTCTATATCGAGGCCGAAAGCGAGGACCGTGGCAGGGTCGAAAATGTAGGGCAATTCTACGTGCGCAATAACAAGGGCGAGAACGTCCCACTTTCGACACTCACTTCGATAAAGCCGCGGCTAGGCCCAGAATTTACTTTGCGTTTCAACGAATACCGCTCCGCGCAAATCAATGGAAGCGCGGCGCCCGGGTACAGCGCGGATCAAGCGACGGCCGCGCTGGAAGACGTGTTCAAACAGACCATGCCGCGCGAAATGGGTTTCGACTACTCAGGCATGTCGTTTCAGGAACAGAAAGCGCGCGAAGGCGTACCGGCGCCAGTGATCTTTGGCCTGTCGCTGCTGTTCGTATTTCTAATTCTCGCGGCGCTTTATGAAAGTTGGACGTTGCCCTTTAGCGTGCTGTTGAGCACACCGGTGGCGGTTTTCGGGGCATTTGCAATCCTGTGGCTAAGGCGCTTCTTGCTGGGAGTGTTTTATCCGCCTTACCTCGTCCAGATCGAAAGTGATGTCTACTCACAAATCGGCCTCGTGATGCTAATTGGCTTGGCGGCGAAGAACGCAATTCTGATCGTGGAGTTTGCCAAGGATCAATTCGAAGGGGGGAAACCGCTAGCGGACGCGGCACTGGAGGGCGCGCGACTCCGCCTTAGGCCGATTTTGATGACTTCCTTCGCGTTCATTCTGGGATGTGTGCCGTTGTGGACGGCGTCTGGCGCTGGATCCGTGGCGCGCCAAATCATGGGCACGACAGTGATTGGGGGGATGCTGGCCGCCAGCTTTATAGGAGTATTTTTCGTGCCGGCAATTTTCTGCATCGTGGAGAGATGGTCAGGCGCCGGCAAAGAAGCTGTTTCGGGCACGCTGCCGGCCACGCCTTCCCCGGCACCGGGAGACTGAGATGGAAAGAGAACGGAGCGAAGTCCAAACCAGTGGAGCTACCTATGAAGAAATTCATATCATTCGCCGCCACTCTGATCGCTTTCGCGTCAATCGTCGGGTGCATGGTCGGTCCGGACTATCACCGACCGGCCGTGCAAAATCCAACGAGTTTTCGTGATTTAAACGAGAACGCACAAGTGCCGCCACAGACAGCGTCGTACGCGGACCTTCCCTGGTGGGACGTTTTTCAGGATCCGCAATTGCAGGAACTCATCCGCATTGCTCTGAAACAAAATTATGATCTGCAGGTTGCGACCGAGCGAATCAACGCCAGTCGGGCGCAGGTTGCCGTAACGCGGTCGAGTCTGTTTCCACAGGTCGCGGGGAATGGGGATTTTGCAGGTGGGAAAGAACACACATTTCAGACTAACTATAACTTTTTGACGCTAACGGCGGACGCTGCGTTCCAGCTGGACTTTTTCGGAAAGCTGCGCCGCGCGACTGAAGCGTCCAGGGCCCAACTGCTGGCCACAGAGGATGCGCGACAAACGGTAATCCTGACGCTGGTAAGCGATGTAGCCAGTGATTATTTCACGTTGCTTCAACTGGATCTGCAACTACAAATTACGCGAGAGACGGTGAACACTCAGGAAGATTCCGTAAAGCTTACGAAACTGCGTGTGGATCATGGCGTGGCTACCAAGCTTGATGTCCTGCAGGCACAGCAAGTTCTCGATTCGGCGAATGCGACCATCCCGGACTTGGAACGTCAGATTGCTCAAGAAGAAAATGCAATCAGCATTCTGCTTGGCAACTATCCCCAAGCTGTGCCCCGTGGACGCCCCTTGGTCGAACAGCCACTACCTCCCAACGTGCCGCCGGGGTTGCCGTCCGCTCTGATTGAACGCAGGCCTGACATTCGTCAAGCCGAACACAATTTGGTTGCCACGAACGCGGAGATCGGGGTCGCCAAGGCTCAGTTCTTTCCGCAGATTTCGCTGACGGGGTCTGGCGGCGGCGCATTTGGCCGGAGCAGTGCGTTCTCAAGCCTGATGAGTTCGCAACTGGGAATCTGGGCTTACGGAGTTCAAGTGAGCCAGCCGCTTTTCACAGGGGGCGCGCTGACCGGAAACTTGAAGATTGCGAAATCAGAAAACCAACAGGCACTGCTCACTTACCAACAGACCATCCAACGCGCCTTCGGAGATGTTTCGGATGCGCTGATCGGGTACCAGAAATTCCATCAGGTTCGTGTCCGTCAGGAGGATACCGTCGCCGACCTTCAGGAGTCGGTTCGGCTGTCCAACATGCGGTACAAGGGAGGGACGACTACGTATCTGGAAGTTTTGGACGGGCAGCGTTCGTTGTTTTCGGCTGAGCTTGAGCTAGCGCAAGCCCGCGGTACCGAGTATCAAAGCCTTGTCCAACTTTACAGGGCACTTGGTGGTGGATGGCAGCAACAACATCCGTAGACTAACTCAACGGACGGCAAGATAAATTTAGGGTTGGCACCGCCCGTGCCATCAATCATGTTGGGCCATGTGGGAGAAGCCGGATTTAACTTCCCGATGAGGGGAATTCTGGCGGAGAGGGGGGGGATTGAAGCCTCCGTTGGTGAGTGGGAGGTGAGGGGTTGGTGAGCGTTGGTATGTCTCTTGTTTTCAATGCCCATTTTTGATTTCCTCCAACTGTCAGATTCCAATAGAGATCCAATACCCTCAAAGCAATCAAAAGTAGTAGCAAGTAGAGTCACGAATTATCGGCGTTCTTAATCTCATTTCCTCTCGTTTTACCGTCGCCATACTTTGAATGCGAGCTCCTTGAATTGTCTGCTACCGCTCAATGTTGAGACTCTGCCCAGCCTTTTCCCTCTCGATCCATTCGCGAATATAAGAGGGGCAATTCCGAAGGCGAGTGCCGGTTGCTTCAGAGCACGCCAAATAAGTGACCACTTGCTGGTCCACAAGCCTCACGTTTTCCAGGTCCAAATCCATTTGGACATTAAGTGTTTCTTCCGAGGACACTGCCATTTGAAGTTCCAGCAGTTCCTCCGCTTTAATCCTTCCGCTGATGCTTAGGACCACGCGCTGCTTGTCCCTAGATTTGGTAATTTTCCACATGAAATTCCTTTTCTCTTTGGTTACAAAAATGGAAAACGGAGTGCGACAAAAAATCGCCGCACTCCATTCGCGTTACTGCAAGTTCAGGGTTAACGGGGTGCTCTTGGTGGTCGTGCCACTCGTCGCAATCACCAGGATCGTCTGCGAGCCGGCGGTTGGCTGCGTGGTTTTCGAACCACCGCTGCATGCTGTCAGCCATCCTAGAGAGACTACCGACAGAAGCAGTGCGCAGACGAGCATGCGCAGCTTCCGGGCGTCTTTGCGGACTCGCCAGAGCAAGAGCAGATAGAGGGGAGCCAGCAAAAGGGCACCCGTGCCTTTGGGCAGCGACATTCCGGCCGCGCGGACAGAAGCGGCTGAGATCGTGAGTGAACTCGTGGCTTGTCCTCCGGTCGTGATGGTTGGTTGCGCCGGATTGAAGCTGCAGGTCACCCCCACGGGCAAGCCGGCACAGCTCAGAGTTACTGTTCCGGTGAGGCCCGACCGGGAGGCGATTTGCAACGCAACCGGCGAAGAGGTCGCCCCATAGGCCAGATTCACGCTGTTCGTGGAGAGGCTGAGCGTAATGTCGGGCGAGTTTGCGTAGACCGTCAGTGTGCTGACGGCGGAACTCGAAGCCGAGTAATTGTTGTTCACGACGTAGTACGCCGCAAGCGAGTGTCCGCCCAGGGCAAGGGAGCTGGTCGAAAATGTGGCCGTCCCGTTGGTCACGGTCGCCGTTCCAATCTGAACGGAACCATCGTCAAAAGTGACAGTTCCGGATGGAACCGGACCAGAGGAAGTTGTGACCGTCGTCTGCAGGGTAACGCTCTCGCCGAGCACGGCTGTCGCCGGGACAGTCAGGTTGGTAGTGGTACTTGTTGAACTCGGAGCCGGACCCGAGACTGGGCCCGAACCCACGCCGCTCGGTGGTTTGTGGCTGTCGTAGTAACAGTTCGACATTCCGGTAATATTGAAGTACACGGGATTAGAGTAGGCGACCCCGACTATATTCACGAACGCGTTTGCCGTCGCCATTGGGCCGCTGGCGGCTACGAATTCATCGAGGGGAATATTGAGTCCGCTGGACGAGAACATCATGTCTGCGACTTGGCTGTCGAGGAACGGGTAATTCTCGCTGTTGCCGCCTATCTTGCCGGGGTTCTGGACGGCTCCAACAATCAGGTAGTGGTCGATCGGAGTAACATACGAGACCCATGGCCAGACAGGCTTGTAGCCGCCGTAGGTTGGGGAGGCTCTGTCCACATACGGAGGGACATTAATAAGCGGCGCTCCATTTGATCCGTACCACGGATAAATGCTCTCGCAGATGCTGTCTTTTTGGTCTTCCTCTCCCATGTCCGGAGGATTAACGGGTAAGGAGGCGCCATAACTGGCCCACCCCTGCCAGAAGTGAACTTTATAACCGGTGGGGAGCAAGGCCATATAGAAGGCACGCTGCGAAGCTTGGCCCAAAGCCTTAACTGAGAGGTTTTGCGCCACCTGGTTGGGAGCGTAGAAGGTCGGGTCGTTGGTGTTGGTGACCAAGGGGCCAATCTGGGACAGTTTCCCCCAGTCGCCCAGTAGGGTATCGAGTTCGGTGTCGAAACCAATGGAGAACTGTTGCTGGAGGGAGCCGTTCGCCAAGTCCCCGATTGTCGTAGTGAGACTAACTTGCGGGCTGGGCAAGGGCGTAGGGCCGCCTCCGGTTGTGAGACCACCTGAGATGTCGCCGGCGCCCTCGAAGATAGAGGAAATGCCAGAGACGGTGGCCGCGACGACTGGCGCCAGCTCCGGATTGCCGGACGCGAAGGCTGCGGCAACGCCCACCGAGCTGCCCACAAGGTTAAGGATATTGTCTATGTTGGCAGTGACAGGCGTGGAAGGTGAAGGCTGGAGATTGCTGCCTTCGATA
>CAWIPD010000003.1:0-46039 GCA_963837885.1 Candidatus Acidiferrales bacterium
GCGATAGAAACTTGTACTTCTCTTTCTCAAAATCAAAGATGTGGACCCCGTGCGCTCCGGGATCGGTCACGATGATTCGTCCCTTCGAATCGGTCGTGATGCTGTAGGGCCTGACCATCTCTTTGTAATCCGGCGCGCCGATCACCACGTCGACGATCTTGGTAAAGAATCCCCGCTTCGGCTTAACTTCGTGCTCGTTGCTGAACATCCGCTCGTAGCGCAGCTTTCGCCCGCCATCCATCAGCACATCGGGCACAGAGACAGGCGGCAGCGCTTCTTTCTTGTCCTTCGCCGCGAACGCAGGAATAGCCAACAAAAATCCAGCCACGCACCCTGCTAGAATCTTCCCCGAAATCTTCGCCGTTGTCACTCGTGGCCTAGAAGAAATTGAAGCCATCGGGATACTCCGAAATGAAATACGAATATTGACTCCCCGGCGGAACCCTGCCGCGCTGATCCCTTGCGTGAATTTCGTGTAGCCTGCTAATAGGCTGATCTTCCTTAGCCGATATTGCAATTGCGCGTAAATGATGTCGGTCTTGTTATTCGAGAATGTCGTGTCGCTCAGCGTGTCACTGGTGGCATGTGAGTAGTTCCCCGAGATGGTGAAGTCGTGGCATCGGGGTCAGTGTAATTCCGCCACCGTAACTCTTGCCATTGTAGACAATGATTCCTTCTAGCGGCAATCCGGGGGTGGTAATCGGCTGGATTCCAGTGCTTGTCAGAACGCGACTGTCCTTTTCCTTGTACATAATTTGCATTCAGATGCCATCCAGCGCAGTGCCAGGCTCGTTGAAAAGCCCAGGCTCTGGTTCACCGTACCCACATCCTGGCTGAAACCACTATGATTTCCGTTGACTGCTGCCGTCCACTGCCTTCCTCTTCCCAACCCTCGGTGCAGGTTTGCGTTGTAGTTGTAATACGAGGTCGTGTAGGTCACCAGCAGTGTCTGCACATTTTGCGCGTAACTGAATCCGGCCGTCGCTTGCCATCCTCCGAAGCGCCGGAAGGCGTTCAGGTTCGCGATGAATCCCAATGAGTTATTCGCAAATTTGTTCGAACTTTCAATCACCGTGCCGGAAAACGTAAACGTATCCAGAATTCGTTTGCCATATCCAACTGTCCCGCTGAAGTAACTTCCCTGATAGTTATTCCCAAAGTACGATTGGTCGTAATAAGTGATCTGCGCCTGCCCATACAGATTTTTTGTAAAGTTATAGGTCGCTCCGCCACTCAGCGTATTCGAATCCGCCGTCGAATTGAGCTGAATCAACGGAACTCCGCCGCCGTTGTTTGTAATATTCTGATACAGAAACCCGTTCAGGTTGTCAGTGAACGATTGGTTTAGGAAGAGCCCCAATTTCAAGGTGGGATGAAAGCTTAGATTGACTGCCTCGGTATCGGTAGTGTAGTTCGTAACTCCGGTATTCTCTCCAGCAACTGAACCGTAATCTCCCGAGAAGCTTGCCCGATTAAATGTCGCGGAGACTGTTCCATGCCATGGAAGGCTGTGGATTCCACTAAAGGCAAAATCGTTGCCGGCAGAGTTAGAAAAATTTGTATCCTCCAGCCCTCCAAGAAACGATGGAAATCTCGTATTCACGTTTAGATGCTCGTATAACGCCCCGAGGTGCCATCCTGCCACGGTATAGGTCGACCTCAGGTTAAGCGTCTTTGTGGACGAACTCGATTCCTCGTTCGTTCCGTATATTGTTCCACTTCCATCGCCCTGCGAATAACTCACCGAAAAGGTCGGCCAGTCGGGCATCAATGCGCTCCATCCAACACTGAACCCCTGTCCATTCCCCACTGTAGTGAAATCGGGCCCCCCTGTTAGTCCAAACGTGCCGGTGCTATTTCTGGGTATAGTTGTAGGTTGCATAGGCAGGAAACCGGCTGCCGGTAAACAGATTACGTTTGCATTCACTCCGCTGCTGTCTGTCAACGATTGGAAATTGGAATCTGCTCGTGATTGGTTGTAATACGGCTCAACATTGAAATTTAAAAAATTAGGATTGTAGTACGAGCCACTGAGATGCGCGTCCCCGCCAGCACTCAAGCTATGGTTGGACAACATTTGGTCGCCATATGCGCCGTTATATCCTGCCGTCAACAGTCCATTCATGTTCATCTTCAGATCGTCGCCAACCTGCGATGTGCGCATGCTCCTGGGGCGACCAGCCACAACAGAAAACCAAGCGCGTTTCGGACCAACTGTTTCACTTCTCTTCGCTCCCTCAGGTTCTTTCGACATCTTCCGATCTGGATGACTCTCGTCTTTGTGATTGCACAACCATGTGCCAAGTGCGCTCTGTCACCAGTATCTTCCAAGCTCTTCGTTCTTCAGCACTTACGCCTAAGTGCAATTTCGAATCCTTCGTGTAAATTTCCCCGCCCTGCGACTTCTCACACATCTTAAGTGCTGGATTCCTCAGCAACCTTTTGCTGCTATTGCATCCGGTTGTGATTCGATGAATCCGCCCCTGCTCATTGCCTAAAGGGAGGAATGTACCCACGATTTCTGTTATGTGGGGAACTGTGACTTGAACCGTCTGCGCAGACTCTGCGAAATACTCAAATCCGGCGCGAATTGTCGCGATGGCTTCCACTCTAGTCTTCAGCGTTGCGCTACAGCACTTCCACTTTGGCGTTGGCCCTAAGTCGCTTATCCAACCCCACGCGAAGTTGTTCGTACTTGCTTTTCTGCAATTCGGTGCGCAAGCCAGCCTTGACATCCTCAAACGCCTGCTTCTTCGCCAGGCGTGTGGGCGTTCAGCCGGATGACGGTGTATGCCTGCTCCACCTGGATTACGTCGCTCACTTGGCCGGGTTTCATCGCCAGCAAAGCCTTAACTACTTGCGGAGGCAATTTGTCCTTGTCCACTGCCTGGTGATCGCCCATGTTTACGCGGAAGTCGTCTTCGGACATTTTCTCGGCGAGCAAACCGAAATCCTGGTAGCTCTTCGTCGCCTTCGCCTGCTTCAGGCGTCGTTGGCCCGATTCAAGCCTTCTTTCTTCTGGTCGGCGGTCGGGTTCTGAGGGGGTAGGACGGAAATGGACTGAAAGGTGAACGACTCTGGCGACCTCGAACTTCGCTGGATTTTTATCGTAGTAGGCTCTCACTTCTGCCCAGCGTGACGACGGACTTATCCTCGACTTCGGCTTTCAAGCACTTGCTCGATCAGCAGCGATCGCTTGATCTTGTCCTGTACAGCTGCTCGGACCCGCCCATCTCGGCATTCAGATATTGTTGATATTCTGCCGCCGAATGGAATTGTTTCTTGAATTCTATTTCCGCCTGTTTTCACTTGCTGTGCGGGACACCGTCAGCTTCCGCCGTATGCGCTTCCTGATAAACCAACTCCTCAAAAATAATCATCTGCAGAGCGCCTTGCCGGATGGAGGCTTCTTGTTCCTTGGGAAATCCGTTGTGTTGGCTGGCGTAAGGGAAGATTTGCAGCATTTCTCGCGAAGCAGATCGCGGTCCGTTAAAGCCGCCCCGTTCACTCGGGCTACCGGTTTGTCGCTGACTTGAAATGGGGAGAACTGAGATGAGTTGGTGGGGATGGCTTTGCTGCTCCGGTGGGAGCATGGGATGAAACTTGCGCACTTGCAGTTTACTGCTGCGCTAGTAGTAGAGCGAAAACTACCAGGTACTTCATTTGATTCCTCCTCAATTTTTCTAAAAAAAAAGGGGAGAGAGAATTTTCTCTCCCCTCGTGAACTAGCTTTCTACTGGAATACGGTCGTGATGTTGTTGGTGTTGTTGGCTTCGTTTGATTCGCCGAAGTGGCACTGGCGGCAGAACTGAGTCGTCGATGGGCTTCTTGCTGGCCGGACGTTGTTGATGTTCGGGTTGTAGGGGCCGTTCACGAAGAAGAAAGTGTGCGTAGTACTAGCCGCCGCCATCACCAGCGATCGGGCTGGCTGCACTGGAAGTGTAAACGGTCATGACGTGCTGGTTGTGGCAGGTGGTGCACAGCACGTAGGGCTGTCCCTGCGGCGTTAACGCCGTAAGGGTAGCTCCACTTGCCAGGGGCCAGTGCAGGATAGCCATAGTTCGCTACGAACTGTGCGTAGGGTGTCACCGGCGAGTGACGCTGCAGAACTGCGCGCTGCAGTAGGCGAACCAAGTCCGCATCCTGAGTTGAGATCGTTGGCGAGCTGTCCCACTGGGTGGTCGTTTGTATAGTTGCCAGCAGTCGTTCCATCGTTGCCGAGCAACGTCGGGATCGGTGCGGCGCCATAGGTCACATTCGTGAGAAGACCAATCTCTGTTCGTACGACCTGATTGGTCATCATGTTCTTCGGCGTCAGGTTGCCGTCATGGCAGCTGAGGCAGAGAAGAATGCCGCCAACTTCCTGCGAACCGGAAGTGATCCTGGTAGGGAGAGTTTCGACATATCTACCTGCGTCACCAAACTTGATCATCTGACCATACAATGGGCTGGCGTCTTGTCCCCACAATGCATAGCTGCCCGCATCTGCCGCCCCACCATGACCTGATCCAAAGGACCCGCTGTGTGGTGCGTGACAGCCTGCGCAACCGCGACCGTCGTTATTGTGTGCGCCGAGGACGTCGACTGTGGACGATGCATTCTGTCCCATCGCCAATCCGGCCGTAACTAGTGCCAAGAAGCTCAACAACATTACTTTTTTCATGATCTTTGTAATACCTCCATGTGTCTTGCGGAACTCTTTTTCCACTTCGTTTTCAGATTGGCCTTGGCCGCTTTCTGGCCTCGTCCTCTGTGTTCACTTGTGCACCTAGTGTGCCGAAGCGTGCCAGTGATGAGATTTTCCACATTCCCGAATTAAACCATTTCATAAGTGTGAGTTAGCTACGTCGCTTTGTGTCGTGCGACAGTCCTAGCTCCGTTCACCCATCACAATTTGGGTGATATGCCCCAACTTGTGATGCAAAATCACACACCCTACTGCTTTGAAACTAAACGTGTTACACGTCACATGGGCTATGTTTATCCGACCATTCCGGAGCTTTTGCTTCACTTCTCTCAACTCTGGTGCACTGCGCGCGCTCCAGCAGTGG
This sequence comes from Candidatus Acidiferrales bacterium, assembly GCA_963837885.1. GTDB lineage: Bacteria > Acidobacteriota > Terriglobia > Acidiferrales > UBA7541 > Acidiferrum. The sequence goes on from CAWIPD010000003.1 coordinate 5,052, forward strand.
GAGTCTCGCTTCGACCTCAAATTTGCATGGGATCAGGTTTGCTGAGGAATCTCTGAAAGGTTACCGAAAAACCAAAGAGCATGTCATTCCAATCCCGCTCGCCTCTTGAGCGGGTTGGAATCTGATTGTAATTTCGATCTGTGAAAATAGCCGATCAATTCGGCTTATTCGGGGGCGTTGCTGCTGGCGTGCTGGCAGGTGCAGTTGCACTCTTGGCTGCAGCTGCCTTTTCTCTCTCTGCTGCTCGCTTCTCTCTTAAGGCATCCGCCTCGGCATCGCTGACATACTGAAATTCCTGGGCTCGACCCGGGAAGATTTCGGTAGTAAACACACGATTTTGCTTGTCGATCGTTATTCCTACCAAACCCTGGAACTGACCAGGTAGCAGTCCATGGCCACCCATCGAAATCAATAACTGACCTTCTTTGTTGAAGACCTGCACACGATCCTGCATTCCGTCAGCTACCCAGATGTGCCCATCGCCATCAATCGCAACGCCCTTCGGGTCGTCGAAAAGTATCCTGGCCCATCTCCCGCTTTTCCAAAAGTGCTGACAAATTGACCGTCTGCGTCGAAGATCTCGATTCGGTTGTTGTAGGTATCGGCTACGTAGAGATTGCCTTCCTGCATCCACGGCCACCCCCGCAGGCTTCGAGAAATCTCCCGGCGTCGTCAATTCATGCTTGTGTCCAGTAGTCCCGATTTTGCGAAGTAACTTCAATGTGTCAGCGTCATACACTAGTATTTGATCCAATTCCACATCCGCCACATAAAGCAACCGGTTTTTCGTATCGATCGCCAACCCGCCAGGATCGACCATGCCATCCGTAATCACGTCTTCTGCTTTATGGTCTTTATCAAATATTAACACATGCCGAAGCCCGGGATCGGAAACAAACAGCCGGTCATTATCGTCCATCGCCAGTCCGATGATTCGCGTACGAAATGCGCATGAACACTGTTCTTAATCAGCTCAACATCTTTGGTTTCTTTGTCCGTCGTGAAGATGAATATTGCTCCCACCTTTCTGGTCCGCGACATATAGATCGCCCTTCGAATCCACCGCCACTCCGTAGGGCTGCACCAGCGAAAAGGGCATTGTAAACACTTCTTCGTCGGACTGCGTCCCCGCCAAGCGGTCCATCCAAGCTGATTTCTTTCTGCTTTTCCCCCTTCAGATTTCGCGTCTTCTTTGTCATTTGCATACCACGCCTTGAACTTGATCCGAGCGATCGCCGGCGGATTCGGCCACACAATATTGGAATAATCGATGGCCTTAATCTTCGCTTCCGTCTCCGCTTTTTGGTCGGCCTTGCTTTTCTTTTGCGCGTGCGTCACAACTGGCGACATCACCGTCAACGCCGACAGAATCGCTAGCGCCAGCAACTTCCGCCCTAGCCCTTCACCGTTTCTGCCGTTCTTACTCATTGCTCTATCTCCTCGTTCCATTCTCAACGCTTGGTCAGATCCTTATGGCAGGTGGAACAGAATGCCATGTTGTTTTCCTGATCTTTGACCAGCAAATCCGGCTTGGCTGAACTATGCGGCTGGTGGCACGTCAAGCAGGTAATCTTCGCCATCGTTTTGGTTACGTCCGTGGGGTCCGTGACATCCGATACCGGATGCCCCGCGACGGGGTGGCCTTTACCGTATTTCAACGGCAGCACCACGACCTTATTCTTCTTGAAGTAATCCTCAGGCAACTTCACTTTACCGCCGAAGATCGTCAGCAGATGAGCCTCTTTGTCTTCACCAGCAACCGAGTCCGGTCCATGACATTCCAGGCACAGCGCATTTCCCTGTGCCCGCAGCAATTTCTCGCGCTCTCCGCCGTGTGGTTCGTGGCACGTGGCGCAGCCCTGCGTAAACGCGGGCTGGTGGTGAACGGCCTTCTTGCCGAGCTCATCGATGTCCGTATGGCATCCCAGGCAGATGGTCACCGGATTCGTCTTCGGTAATCCCGGATACTTGCTCCCGTGCGGATTGTGGCAATCGGTGCAATCGCCCATCGCTCCCGGATGCGGCACTTTGGCGCTTTCAATCTGCTTGGCCTTCTCATCGTGGCAGGTCAGGCAAATCGCTTTCACGTCCGTTTGCGCCAGCACCACTTTTCCATCCTTCGCGGGAGCGTGGCACATTTCGCATTGCTTATCCGCGAACGGTGGATGCAGGAATTTCACCATCAACTTTGGCGCTGCAGATTGATGCGGATCATGGCATTGCAGGCAATTCGCGGTAGCAAAGGGCTGATTCTGGTGCGCCTTCTGCAGATCCGCCTGGCTCGGATCGTGGCAATCCAAGCATAACGCCGGCGGGCTCTTGGTCAGATGAAAATCAAACTCTTCCTTGCCCTTTTCTCCGGTCTTGTGTGTGACGTGGCAGGTTTCGCAGCCCATATCCAGCGCTACGTGACGGCTGCCCTTCTCGGGCACATTCACACCCGTGTTGTGGCAGCTCAAACAAAGATTTTCTTTCTGATCACCCGATGTCGGCTTCAACAATTGAAATTTATTGTCAGACTCATGAGGGTCGTGGCATTTCAAGCAGTCGCGTACGGCGGGCGGGTGCACCTTGCCCTTGATTTCTGCCGCGTTCTTATCCGCGTGGCAGGTCAGGCACAAGCTATAGGGAGTCGTAGTGATCAGCTTCACCCGAGTAATATCCCGGTTTACGCGGACTTCGTGACAGCTCGTGCATCCCGTCGAGATCGCCGTATGCACAAACTTCCCTTTGGCTTTATCGGCGTGGCACTCCAAACATTTGGCGGAATCGGTATTCTTTTCCAGCGGTACGGGGTGGATATCCGCATGTAGCGGAACAATGATCAGCAGGAGGAGCCCGGCCAGCACCGCGAGTTGAGCAAAACGCGGCTGAGGCAACTTCATCACACGCATCCAATCGGCCCCGGCTCAACGGCATTCGGGGCTTGCAAGCCGTTCAGTTGCAGCGTTGCTTTTCTTGGGCTATCAGAACTCTTCTCGGCAGCCACTACCAGCGCCGTTGTCAGCGCCACAGCTAAAATCAGCAAAACAACCATGTAAACGATTTGGTGAAAGCGGCCGGTCATCTTCAAGCTCATACGTGCTCCCGCATGTGGCGTAAGTGAATGTCATTGTAAACGATTGCATCTATTGTGCCGAACAAACCCTATTGGCGAACCCAAGAGCTGGCCACCACTTTACACCCATAAACCACTCATATTGTGCCTGTTAAGGAAGTGCCGGATTGTGACCGACATCACTCGCGGTCCGCCACTCCGAGCATCCTTTGGGTGATATACCCCATTTGTGACGCTAAATCACACAGATTATCGTTGAAAAATTAATCACCTAGCGCCCGCCCGCTCTCATTCACCATCGTTGGATCTAGTAGATGTCGATGGTCGTCACGCTCAGCGCCGGCAGGGTTACGGTCAACGAGCTTCCCGACGCGGCCTTCGTACCCGCAGAGACCGGTTGGATTGGGCTCTGCCCTTGCGTCGACGTCGCGGTCATCTGATAGAGGTGCGCTGTCCCCGAAAGCGCCTGTCCATTGATTGCAGTTACCTGACTCGACGTGGACCGGTTGATCGCCACAAACACCACGCGTCCCGGAGTATTGCTGTCTGTGCTCGCGTACACCACCACATTTTGCACATTGCTTGAGGTGGCCTGCACTGAAATATCACCGAAATTCGCGTTTGAGCCGTCAAAATCTCGAAACGCCCGGAATCCCGCCAGAATATATGCGTCGCTACTGTTCAACGGCCATAGGCAGGCGGCGAATAATCCCTGCGCCCCGAAAATCCCCAAATCGTCAGCTTCCGCGATAGTTCCCGCGATGTGCTCTCCGCCACCGTTGTTGTATTCTGTAATTGATAGCTTCATTCCCGGATTTTCAGCCGCGATCCGTGTCTGGAGCCGCCCCAAAATATAAATCGGTCCGTTCAGCACATCCGCAGTGATCCACGAATTTTCGGTGTAGGTCGTATCCCACAGGCTGCGGGGACTCTGCACAATCGCCTGAACCTGCGCATCCGTCAACGTAGGACCGGTTAGATTGGTTACGCGATTGCCGCTCCCGTCCGTCGCCTCCGAATACCAGTGGAAGTCGTACACATCAACCAAAGGCTTGCCATAACTATTCGCCGCCGTCTTGATCGCGGGCAGATATTTGTCTGGGAACCAGTTATTCCCCGTTGGAGTCGCGCTCAATTCCCCCTGCCAATTATAAATTCCTTCGAACCCATAGTGCACCGGCCCGAAAATCAGCGCATCCGGAAACTGGTCCTTGATTGCTTCTGTCAATCCGATTGTCTTTGCGATGTATGCGTCTGACGTCACCGCCGTGGAGCCTTGTACTTCCAGGTGCGTGGAGTTCCACAGCTCTGGCTCGTTATCCAGTTGGATGAACACGGGATGAGTCGTCGGGCTCGGCCCAAAAATCGACTGTCCAGCGAATTTCTGATCCAGCGCCCACACAAATTCATCCATGTAAACGTTTCCATCTGTAGTGGGTGGATTGATCGTGAACGGCACGGCGGATTGCGTGCTCTTTTTGAATACTACTGTTTTGAATCGCGTCATGTCCGGAGGATTCGCCACGCTTACCGGACCGTTCTCATCGCCTGCCACCAGCCCCTGCATCTGGACGGTGATCAGGCTCGCCAATCTGTTGCCTTGATCCCCGGCGATGAAACTGCGCACGGCCTCCGCTGGCACTGAGCTACTGCTCAGGTAGTCGTCGTTCTCATACAGATAGTCGCTGCCAGCGTTCGACGCGTTGGTCTCCCAGTTATACGCGGTCCAGCGATTTCCTCCATCGCGATCAAACGTCAAATTGGATGGCGCACCCGTAATTCCCGAATAGAAGTTCAAGCCGTAAACATAGGGTGAAATGGCATGAGTGTTCGCGGGATCAATGGTTATCGTGACGTCGGGAGTTACCGTGCCCGCCGGTCGTGGCGCTCACTTGCGCCGAGTTCGCGCTTTCTCCTGCCGCATCCACCGCCGACACAACGTAATAATAGGTGGTTCCGTTGGTAAGTCCACGTATCCGTGTACGAGCGCTGCTGTTGGCGCTCCAACTTGCGTATAAGGTCCGCCGCTTACCGTCGCGCGTTTTACGTGATAGCTCGTCGCACCAGCTGCTTGCCGTCCACGTCAACGAGACTTGCGCATTCCCGGCAGTCGCGACCAATCCTACCGGCACTGCAGGCACTTGCGCTGGCGCAACAGGTTCGGCACTGGCTTGCGCCGAGTTCGCACTTTCTCCTGCCGAGTCCACCGCCGATACAACGTAATAATAGGTCGTGCCGTTAGTGAGCCCAGTATCCGTATAGGACGGCAGAAGTTGGGCGACCAACCTGCGTATAAGGTCCGCCGCTCACCGTCGCGCGTTTTACGTGATAGCTCGTCGCTCCGCTGCTTGCCGTCCACGTCAACGAAACTTGTGCATTCCCCGCAGTCGCGACTAATCCTACCGGCACTGCAGGAACTTGCGCTGGCGCAACAGGTTCGGCACTGGCTTGCGCCGAGTTCGCACTTTCTCCGGCCGAGTCCACCGCCGATACAACGTAATAATAGGTCGTGCCATTCGTCAGCCCAGTATCTGTATAGGAACCAGCGGTTGGAGCGCCAACCTGTGTGTAAGGTCCGCCGCTCACCGTCGCGCGTTTTACGTGATAACTCGTCGCTCCGCCGCTTGCCGTCCACGTCAACGAGACTTGCGCATTCCCCGCAGTCGCGACCAATCCTACTGGCACAGCAGGAACTTGCGCTGGCGCAACAGGTTCGGCACTGGCTTGCGCCGAGTTGGCGCTTTCTCCCGCCGAATCTACCGCCGATACAACGTAATAATAGGTCGTGCCATTCGTCACGCCACTGTCCGTGTAGGAAGCCGTCGTCGGTACCCCGACTTGGGTGTACGGGCCGCCGCTCGCCGTCGCTCGTTTTACGTGATAGCTGGTCGCTGCGCTCACCGCTGCCCAGGACAAACTCACCTGCGCGTTTCCAGCCGTTGCTACCAGTCCTGCCGGCACAGCGGGAACAATTGTTCCGCCACCGCCACCCGTGCCACCTCCGTTCCTGCCTCCAACCGTGGCGCAACCCGCAAGCAGGCACACCACGAGCAGAAACGCGATCGCATTGAGCACCTTTGTTTGCGTAATCATGTACACACACCGCTATCCGTCAGGGGCAGGGGACACCACGGATTTCAAGAAACATTAGGCGAAGGGAGAGCACGCAACAAGTTGTCCCGAAGGACAGGATTAGGGATATGGTCCGCCGATACTGTAAACCTAAATAGTTAGCAGCAGGTCAGCAAATCTCAGGAATTAGCCACCTGCGACCATGAAAGATCGCTTCCGGCCGTAGCAAGCCATCAGGTGCATTCCGGCCTGGCGGGCCACTATCACCTACCTCAATCGCGGCGAAAAATCCGTCAGCACCATGTACGTGGAATCCACTTTGTCTACGAGCTTTCCATTGACTTCGGACTTTTCCTTGACGCTTTTCCACTCAGCGTCATCCTGGAACGCTTTCCAGTTGGTAGTCGCTTCCTCGCGGCTCGGATGCTGCAGTATATAAATCAGAGTATTGCTTTTTCCAGGTTCATCCACCAGCGTCCAGTACGCTACGCTCTTAATTCCGTGTTTCGAAAACAAACCAATCGTGTGATCGCGAAAACGTGCCAACAATTCAGGTAGTTTGCCCTCAGCGACGTGATAAACGCGCAACTCGTAAACCGTATTTGCATCCGGTTCAAGGCCGCCATGCTCTCGCTTGGTGGCCTCGGCCCACACCGCCGCAGGCAGCATCGCCGCCATCGGCAGCGTTTGAAGCATCGTTCGTCGTTCCATATCGCTTGTCCCCCCGGAGATAAGAACCTCCAAAGCGAATCGAATCTCTCGCACCAATCATCAGCTGAATACCACCGTGGAGCCCGATTCCCCGGTTTTCTTATTTCGAAGGTTTCCTCAGATCCTTGATTTGACCTGCAAGAATCTGCAAAGATGGCGGCCAACACACGTAGTGTACTCACCATACCTTAAACAGTGTCCGGCGAAAAGCATTTCATCAAGTCCGCAGCTATTTAATTTGCGCGGAACGATGGTTCCTGTAATCTGGTCATAACGTTTCCAACGGAGGCTCCATGCGTCCCACTGGCGTTACGCTTTCTGCACTTTTCCAATTATTTCGCGGCGCACTCGTCGCCCTATTCGCCCTCGGTATTTTCTTTGTCGGTGGCATGGCTTCACGCCTCGCCTCTCTCGCGGCCGAGGGCAACATGCTTCAGCGCTTTATCGCGGGCTTCGGCCATTTTGTCGGCGTGGCGCTTCTCATCTACGCCGCCCTCCAAATCGTATCGGGAATTGGCCTGCTGCTTCTCCAGAACTGGGCGCGTCTTCTCACCATCGTCTTTTCTGTGCTCGGCATCCTTACTCTTCTGCCCCGGACTCTTCATCACCGGCCCGTCTCCATGCTCTTTACTCTCATTAACCTTGCCGTTCTCATTTATTTGCTTCTGCCCGGCACCCACAGCCTATTTTCAAAACAAAAAGGCTCTCAGCGGACCAGTAAATGATCCTTCCTCGCCCGTGAAAACAGTCTGACCTTGCTTTCCGGTTCCGCTCGATGACTTGCTTTCTATTCGCCAACCACCTAACCTGACAGACTTATGCCTGAACTCACTCCAGCCTTCCTCGTACTCGGCTTCATCTCCTACATGGTGTTTCTCTTTTCCACGACCTGCCATGAAGCCGCACACGCATTCGTCGCTCAACGAGGAGGCGACTCCACCGCCGCTCTCGGCGGCCAGGTTTCTCTCAATCCCATTCCCCACATTCGCCGTTCTCCCTACGGCATGGTTGTATTTCCGCTACTCAGTTTTTTTGTTCTGCACGGCGGAATGATCGGTTTTGCCAGCGCTCCCTTCGATCCGCTTTGGGAGCGTCGTTATCCTAAGCGTTCTGCCTGGATGGCACTTGCTGGGCCAGCCGCCAATTTCACTCTCATGTTTCTCGGCGCCTTCGCTCTCCGCGCCGGACGTGCCATGGATCTATTCCATCTCCAGGCCGACGGAACTTCCGGTTTTCTCCTCACCACTCTCTTCACTGTCTTCTCCCTGAACCTGCTTCTCGGCACCTTTAACCTTCTCCCGCTCCCCCCACTCGATGGCAGCACCGCCATCATGCTTTTCATGAGCGAATCCGGCGCCCAAAAGTATCTCGATTTTCTTCGCGGCAACAACTTCGCCATGGCAGGGATTCTTGTCGGGCTGTTCGTCTTTCAGCGAATCTTCCCCACCGTGGAGAATTTCGTGGTCCATCTTCTTTTCGCTTAATCATTCACATATGGTCCGCTCGTGCTCCTCTCTGGAACATTCACCCTCCCCGCTGTCTCTGCTGCATACAAATTCTCTTTGCTTGGCGTTCTAAGCTCTTTCCTTGCAATCGTTTCTTGGCGCGCAACCTGCTCACCCAATTCAGGAGTCTTTTATGCTCGTTGACGACCTCCTCACTTCCGTCTCGCCCGTCGAAGTCTCCGGATGGGATGAAGACAAACTTTTCTTCGTCGAGCAATCGCTTCTGGCCTCCGACGACCGTGCCGGCAACCTCATTAGTCTTCGCCACCATCTTTCCTCTGGTTCCATCGTTTTCCTGCGGCTACTGAATGACGTCCACTCTTATTCTTCTCTTTCCATTCCTTACGAAGCTCATTTTCTAGGCAGCGACTGCCACGGCTTCAATCAGTTCAGTCTGACGGTCGCCAACCCCCGTTATTCCAGCTCGTCCTGCTTCGTTAATTAGCCGCTTCCCTTCCATTTCGACACAATGGTCCGTTTCGGAGTCAACTTCCTCTTCCTTGTTTCATTCTCAAACTTGATCCTTCCAACGCTTCTCCGTTCCGTTCCACTTTTATTCCACGGTAATTCTTCAACTTAGCCCGGTCCTAACTTCTTTCTTCGATTCCTAAAATTTCTTTTGTCCCTTGCTGGACATCGCTACAACTTTGGCACACTTGTTGCCTTCTCCTCGGCCATGAGCTACGCAACTTACAAGCCCGCTGAAGTCTCCACGCTCCGCACCTCCTTAACCCCATGCATTTTTGACGATGATCCTTCGGAACGCGACGCTCTTACCAACGTCATCTCCGATATGGGTTATGAACCGGTGGCAACCGGCGATCCCGAAGAAGCGCTTCGCCTGATCCGTCTGGGCCGATGCCGCCTGGTTCTTGCCAGCGTGCATCTCGATTCTCCCGACCCCTACGATTTCCTAGACCGCGCTCTGCGCTGCGATCCCGGTCTGCACATCATGGTTATGACCGCGGGTTACACTCTGGACGCTGCCTTGGAAGCCATTCGTCGCGGCGCAACGGATTTTCTCCCCAAGCCCATCGACCACTTCCGCCTCAAACGCACTCTCGATGATGCTTCCAGTCTTTACGATCAGCGCCGTCGCGTCCGGCGCTTTGGAAGAGCAACTTCTGAAGGACCTGGAGTTCCACGGCATCGTCGGCAAAAGTCCCGCGATGCTGGAGGTGTTCGACTTCTCTCGCAAAGTCGCGCGCCACTATACCAATGTTCTTCTCGTTGGCCCGACAGGCTCCGGCAAAGAGCTCGTCGCCCGCGCCATACATCAGATCAGTCCGGTCAGCCAGCAGCGTCTCGCTGTCTGCAACTGTTCCGCGATGGTCGATACCCTGTTGGAAAGCCAACTGTTCGGCCATGTCCGCGGCGCTTTCACTGGAGCGACGGACACCCGTCCCGGCCTTTTCGAATACGCCAATGGCGGCACGGTGTTTCTGGATGAGGTAGGAGAAACATCATTGGCCATGCAGGCCAAGCTGCTCCGCGTTATACAGAATCGAGAGATTCAACGCGTCGGTTCGCCAGAAGTTAAACAGGTCAACGTCCGCTTGATTGCCGCAACCAACCGCGATCTCCGGGCCGAAGTTTTATCTGGACGTTTCCGCGAGGATCTTTTCTACCGCCTGAACTCCATTCAGATCCGCATTCCATCGCTTGCTGAGCGCTTGGAAGACATCCCTCTGCTCGTCCAGTTCTTCCTGAAAAAATACAACGATGCCTACGGCAAAAATATCGCCGGCCTCACTCGCCGCGCACAGACCATACTTCTCCAGCATCCCTGGCCCGGCAATGTTCGCGAACTCGAAAACGTTATTTCCACCTCGTGCATCACCGCCATGGGAGACTTCATCGACATTGCTGACCTGCCCGAAAACCTCCAGCACCGAGCCGCTCCGCTGGCCAGCGACGGAGAGTGGCGACCTCTCTGTCTTGACGAAGTCCGGAAGTTGCATATCCAAAAGGTTCTGCAGCTTTGCAATGGCAACCGGCTTCGCGCCGCGCAAATCCTCGGTATTGGCCGCACCAGCCTATACCGTTACCTGAAACGCGATGGTGTGCAAATCAAGCCCAATCCCCACACCACCGGCGCCGCCGCCTGATTCAATGGATTGAATTCGCCCCGGTGGTTTCCGCCCTGACGTTTGCCACCGGAGGGGGCGTAGTCAGCCCCCTCTCTTGATTTCCGATGACCGATAGAAAACATCGGCTAAACGAAATGTTCGCCAATGCCGAACGAGCCTTTCCTCACCCACTAAACTGAGGAATCGATTCCAAGAGGTTTCCCGTAGGTTGTTTGTTGCCTAGTGTGTTGCGCGGTAACGATCGACGATCATGCTCTTAAACTCAGGGTCGTCATGCAGAATTTTCAGGTCAGGGTCCTTCGTACACCAATCTGCGTTGCCGTAGCCAGCTTCTATCGAGCGCCTCAGGGTATCGAGCGCCTCAGGCTTCATCCGCAAAATCCCGTAAGTACACGCAGCGTTATAAAGCACATTCGCATCCGTCGGCCTCATGGCCACGGCAATCTTCACATGCTGAACTGCTTCGTGCGCTTGGCCCAGGATCGCCAGATCCGATGCCAGCAAAATTCTTGCTCGCACATCGTCGGGAAACCGCTGCAACTGCTCAGTCAGCACTTCCCGTTCGCGTGCCCGCAAACGTTCCGCATCCGCCATGCGTCCCAAACACTCTAGCGAATTGATCAGCGGCACCAGCGCGTTGTAATCGTTGCTCACAATTTCCAGCGCGCTCTCGGCCAGTTGCGCTGCTTCCTCATGGCGTCCCGAAGAAAAATAGGCCCTGCCCAGAACGTCATGCGCGCCTTCGCAATCCGACTGCAGCGCCACCGCGTGCTTGGCAACTCGTATGGCATCCGCATACTGCTGCTGCGCGAAATGAATACGGGCGCGTGCGGAAATAACGTCGGGCAAGTCCGGTGCAATACTCTCTGCCTTTGAAAACGCTTCCAGGCTCTTCTCGATATAGATGGGGCTGGGATTGCGAAATTCGTGCATTCCTCCCCAAACGTGCGCCATGCCGGCATAGGCCAAGGCAAAATTGGGATCCAGTTTGACGGCCTCTTCATACATCGCCAGCGCATATTCAAATTGCCGCTGCCTCAGGTAATTGCGTCCGCGCAGGAAAAAATCATAGGCTTGTGAATTGTCGGTGGGCTTGCGGGCAATGACTTTCTCTTCCTGAGGAGAAAGTGTGATCTCCAGTGCCTTGGCGATACTCAGTGAGATCTCTTCCTGAATCGCGAACACATCTTCCATCTGCCGATCGTACCGCTCGGCCCACACCGAATGTCGCGTTTCACTCTCGACCAACTGCGTGGTCACCCGCAGCCGGTTGCCAGCGCGCCGTATGGACCCTTCCAGAACGAACATCGCTCCCAGTTTTTCTCCCACCTGCGGAGCCGTCACGGGCTTGTCTCGGTATTGCAGCATTTCCGACCGAGGGAAAATCTGGATTCGCGCAATCTTCGAGAGTTCCGTGATGATGTCCTCGGTCATACCATCCCGGAAATATTCGTCTTCTTTCGCGCCGCTCAAATTCTCAAAATACAGGACCGCAACCGTCTTTTTCTTCTGTTCCTGAGGCGTCGAACGGGCCGAAATCGTCGAACTGCTGGTCGAAGAGACTCCGCGATGATCCGAATCGTGACGCACATTCGATTCCAGATCACGCTTGAGCCGCTTCAAATCGGCGCGCAGTTCCGCCGCGGTCTGGCATCGGAGGTCGCAGTCTTTCTCCAGTGCCTTGGCAATAACTCGGTCCAGCTCCGCCGGAGCCTTTGGATTTACTTTCGTGATCGGAGGCGGGGTGGCGTTCAAAATCCCGTTGAAGATCACCGCCGTGGTATTGCCCGGGAAAGGGATCGTCCCGGTCGCCATCTCGTACAGCACCACGCCAAACGAAAACAGGTCCGTGCGCGTGCCCAACTCTTCCCCGCGGGCTTGCTCGGGACTCATGTAGGCGATCGTGCCTACCGAACTTCCCGGACTGGTCAGATCCCCGTGGCTGCCTCCTTGTGTTTCCTGGGGCAATTCCACGTTGGCAACGGTATCTTCACTCCTGTGAATCTTTTGCTCGACCTTCGCCAGGCCGAAATCCAGAACTTTGGCCTGCCCACGATTGGTCAGGAATATATTGGCGGGTTTAATATCCCGGTGAACAATCCCGCGGCTATGCGCCGCATCCAGCGCATCGGCAATCTGAATTCCCATCTCCACCACAAACGCGCAATCCATTGGCGAATTGCTGATGCGGTGTTTCAGCGTCTGCCCTTCCAGCAATTCCATGGCGATGAACGGCTGGCCGTCCGCTTCGCCGACATCATATATAGTGCAGATATTGGGATGATTCAGCGCGGAGGCCGCACGGGCTTCGCGTTGAAACCGTTCCAGCGCCATCTTGTCATTGGCTAATTCTGAGGGAAGAAATTTCAGCGCAACGTTGCGCCCCAGGCGATTGTCTTTCGCCTTATATACGACTCCCATCCCTCCTCCGCCCAGCTTTTCCAACACCCGATAATGAGAGATGGTTTTACCAATCATGGATAAAAGAGGTGCACTCCGCGCTCAACATACTACGGGCTTCCCTAAAGACAAGTCAATCGAGCCCCCCACTCTTTGCTCCGCTGATCCGCTTCTTCCTACCCTCAGCACTAAAGCGATCGACATACTCTGGCAGCGCTGCAGGAGAGTATTGCGGTTCTCATCCACGAAAGTTGTATAATCCGCGGCGGCTGTGGTCAGGTTTACAGCAGAACGGGACGGAGCGAATGGCAACGGAACCAAGCTCGCGTGGACGTTTATCCACCATATTTACCGATATTCATTTCTGGGTGCCTGCTCTTGTGTTGCTCGCCGGATTGTTACTGCTGCGCTTCATCCATTAATCAATTTTTTCTCGGAGAATCATGCCAGTAGAAGATACGGCATCACCACAAGAACCGGGCCGCCGACGAAGTTTGCAACTCCTTGGTCTGCTGTGTGGATTTACCGCCGGGGCGTGGCTGGGCGCTGCAGAGGCACCAACTAAACTGGTCTCCATCGGTGTCTCGCCAATTGTGATTTCGTTGATCATGGTTGTAGGCGTTTTTTTGGCGCGCTGGAGTTTACCCGCTCTGGTTATGGGTACATCTTCCGTTCGCGCCGACGTAAAGCGCGCCCCGCATCTGATCATCTGGGCGCTGTTGCGGGCGCATTGTGGGCTGTAGCCAACACGCTAACCATATTTGCCATTCGCGACATCGGCCTGAGCATTGCCTTCCCGCTCTGGAATTCCAACAGCCTCCTCGGAATTTTCTGGGGATTCCTGTTCTTCAATGAACTTCGACAAGCTGGCTGGCGTCGTTGGGCCGGCGTTCTGGGTGGAGCTGCAGTCATGTGTGTCGGCGCCGCGGTTCTGGCCATCGCTTCTGCCGGTCAAAGCGCTTCAGGGCATTCCTTAAACGGAGTCTGGGCGGCGCTCGGCGCAGGCGTGCTCTGGGGCACGATGTATATTCCCTATCGCAAAGCCTATCTCACCGGCATGAACCCGCTGTCCTTCGTGACATTTTTCACATTCGGTGAACTGGGAATGATGGGCGCGCTGGCTTTCGCTTACATCGGAGTCGCGCCGCTCTGGCATGCTCGGTGCAGGCACGCGGCGTGATGTTCTGGCTGATGCTCGGCGGATTTATCTGGGTCATTGGCGATCTGTTTCAGCAATACGCCGCCAAATACGTAGGCATCAGCCGCGGCATTCCTCTATCCAATACCAACCAGCTGTGGGGATTGCTGTGGGGAATCCTGGTTTTCGGTGAATTGCATGGCAAGAGCAACGCGACCTACGCTGCAGGTGATCGGTGGTTCCCTGCTGATGATGCTCGGGTGTAGCGGCAATTTCATTTTCTTCCGCAGGCGGCCAGGAGCAGCAGCACTGGAAAGAAGCCGCCGAACGCGAAAGCGAACGATACGGCGTGTCACCGGAATTTGTGGCCGCGCGATTCGATGGCCGGCAAGCAGCTGGCGAAGTCGCTGCCACGGCGCAGCGCGCTGGATTGGTTGCTGGTTGCTGCCGCCACCGGCAGTTCTGGCGGGTTTTGCCTTCATCGCCCGCGTGCCCGAATTTTCCTTTCATTGGGTACCCGCGGTCCTGCTCTCTCATCGCGTCGTTGCTTTGCTCTTCGTTTGTGCGCGTAAGCTTTGGCGAACCACCGGCTTTCACTGATAAAGTATTCTGCAATCGTTACTCCAGGGAATAATGAGCAACGCTGTTCAACTCAATACCGTAGATGTCGTTGGCGTGGGACTGAACGCCACAGACACGCTGATTCCCGTTCCGCATTTCCCAGAACGCGGCTCCAAGGTGGAAATTCGCTCCGCAAACGCTTTGCTGGGCGGCCAGGTGGCCAGCGCCATCGCGGCTTGCCAGTATTGGGGATTGCGTACACGTTATGTCGGCAAAATTGGTGACGACGTGTTTGGCGAAATGCATCGAGCAGAGTTTGCGCGGCTGGGTGTGGAGGCGCACCTCTTCACCGCTCCGGGCTGCGGCAGCCAGCAGGCGTTCATTCTGGTCGATCCCTCGGGCGAGCGCACCGTGTTGTGGAAGCGCGACGCTCGGCTGACCCTGCTGCGTGAAGAGTTGCAGCGTGCTTGGATCATGAACGCGCGGATGCTCCATCTCGACGGGCACGACACGATCGCTGCGACTCAGGCAGCGCAGTGGGCACGTGCGGCGAAAGTTCCTGTGGTCGCCGATCTCGATGATCTTTATCCTGGCTACGAGAATTTGCTGCCCAACGTTGATTTCCTGATCACCAGCCGAGATATTCCCGCGCGATTGACCGGCGAAGCCGATTTGCGCAAATCGCTGCCTGAAGTTGCCAAGCGCTATCGCTGCCAACTAGCAGCGGCGACGCTCGGCGAAGAGGGTGTGCTGGCGTGGGATGGCCAGCAATTGCATTATGCTCCGACCTTTCGCGTGAACGCCGTGGACACCACCGGAGCTGGGGACACCTTCCACGCCGGATTTATCTATGCGCACCTGCAAGGCTGGCCATTGCAGCGCCAACTGGAATTCGCCTGTGCCGCAGCCGCGCTGAATTGCACCGCTGTGGGTGCTCGCGGCGGAATTCAACCCGTCGAAAAAATCGAAGCACTGCTCAGCAACGGCGAACGACACAACCCCTCCTACTAATTCTGTCAAAGAGCAAACCCCGCGCCCTATCGGCGTAAACTTTGATTGTAAGCCGCGTGCAACAGGAGTACGTAGAGACGCTGGCCAAAACGGGCGAATTGCCAGTATTATCAGAAATGCCGGTGCGGGAATGGCGGAACTGGCAGACGCGCAAGACTTAGGATCTTGTGGCCGAAAGGTCGTGGAGGTTCAAGTCCTCTTTCCCGCACCAACCTCGCCACTCAGGCCCATTCGGTCGCATTCGTTCTGAACGATCTCCAGAGACAATCTAACAGTCAGCATGCTGAACGATCCGGCGAACTGAGTGGAATTGCGCCGCCGTATTTCCGTAAATCACAGTGTCCGCGGGCCGCAAGCTAGCGACACGAACAGTCCCCAGCTCCCGCTCCTTTGTCTTGCCGCTGTAAAGCCGATTCGGTACGCCTTCCCGATATGACGTGCGCGGTTGTTCTGAATTGAATTTCGGCCATCTCTAAATCCTTTGCGTTCAGTGCCCGTTGCGTGGGCGAGTGCGTGCAAATCACCAGAGACGTCTCGCTCTCTGCCGGGGTGAACTCTGGTTGTTTCGCGCAAAATTGCCCTGCTTCTAATTCTGTTTCTGGGCTTATCAGCGTCCGGAAGATGCCAAGCCGTTTTCTCCGAGGCATTGCCGCCGGTGAATCGTTCTCCCGTGGTAGTCCCGCCGGACTTCAGCGAGACCGTCTTCCCGATCACCAAGCTAAGATTCCTTGGAGTCGCTGCTGCGGGCGCCTTCGGCACGGGCTTTTGCCTTGACCCTGATTGTCGCTTCATCGCAACGAATTATCACGTCGCAATGCTGGCGGACCTGCACAAAATCAAGGGCGAGAAAGTAATCCATCGTTATTTAGCGACCGGACCAGATGATGAAGGCGCCACGATCAACCATGGGACCGCAATCGGCGCGATGAAATTTAATCTCAGCCATGACCTTGCTATCTTCGAACTGCGCCATCCGATACCGCATTGCCACGGCGCCGCGTTCAGTTTGAACGAGCTGCAAGTCGGGCAACAGGTGGAAATTTACGCTTTCCCCAAAGTGGGCATCAATCCCATCCGCAGCCTTCACCTTTCTCACGGCACATTCAGGGGTGAAACTACTTCAGGCCTGCTGGCGTTCGACTACATCACATCTCCGGGTAATGAAATTCGCCCCGGGGCCAGCGGCGGGGTCGTCGTTGACACCAAATCTCAGCAGATCGTGGGCGTCTTGAATGCCATCGCAATGGACGGTGAGCCAATCGCTCTGGCAGTCCCCGTTCAGTCTTTAGCGGATTTTGTCCGCAATGTGGAACCCTATCTCGCACAGCGCATTTTCGTCTTCAACGAAGGAATTTCCCCAGTTTCGGTGGATATTTATCCGAAATTTGTTCCGCAACCCACAAATGCTCTGGAGCGCCGCAGCGAAGAATCCTCCGAAGTAGCCATGCTGCGGGGCAACGCACAACTCCTTGCCGATAGCATGCGTAACTTCATTGCGGTGCAGACTTTTGCATGGGGTTCGGAAAACAAACCGCCCAGCGCGGAAGCGGAGTATGAGATCCGCGTTTTAGACGGCTATCAGCGATTCCGCAAATATCCCGCCGGAACGAAAGAGTTTCAGGACGTCCCGCTCCCGCCCTTGGACACCGCTATGGTCCCTGGAGGCGAATGGTCTGAATTACCGGAGATGGTGGGAACAAAGCTGGGGCTCAAGATTCACCAAGCCGCCGATGCGTTCGTCAACGGAAAGAATGTAAAGGTATTTCAATATTGGGCCGACCAGGAAGATGGAGTGTGTCGATGGAAATCCATCCTCGATTTTGGATTATTCGCCTTCAACAAAATTGCAACCGTCTCGTGCTACGGCGAAGTATGGACCGACCCCGATCTCCATATTCTGCGCATATCCGAGCATTACAATCTCTCCAGCAGCTGGAAAAATTATCAGGCTGTGGTGACATACGGTTGGCTTCAGCGGCCAAAGGAACCTGCGCAACTCATACCTCTCACGATTTCCACGCAAGCAACCTACAACAAGAAGGTCCACTGGTGCCGCGGGCGCTTCACCGACTATCGGATGTTCAGCAGCAAGGTGAAGATCGCTGCGGACTCCGGGCTGCCCTGATCGGAACACTCAACTTTTTTCAGAGGGATACCGCTTAAAGAGCGTGTAGCGTGTGCTCCACGCGCTTGCATGCGCTCCTACTTCTGCAGCAGAATGATGGCCGCATCTGCGATTTTCTTTTTATCGGGAGTCATGGCCATGCTGGAACGCAATATCCGCGACGTGTTGAATCTCTACAATCCGGGCAATCCCCTCGAAAAAGCGTTCACCATTCCCGCGCCCTGGTATTTCGACAAGCGCATCGAAAAGCTCGAACGCAACAGCGTTTTTGCGGCCAATTGGCAGGTGGTGGGACGCCTGGATCAGGTGAAAGCACCCGGCCAGTTTTTTACCATCGACGTAAACGAGGAACCTCTTGTTGTGGTTCGCAGCGAAGATGGCCAACTGCGCGCCTTTTACAATGTGTGCCGGCACCATGCCGCCGCGGTTGTGCCAGAGCAGAGCGGCTGTGCAAAACAGTTTCGTTGCCCTTATCACGGCTGGACCTATGGAAACGATGGCGCGCTAAAAGGCATGGTGGAGTTTGAAGGCGTGTGCAATTTTGAGCGCGCCGATAACGGTCTTGTGCCGGTGCGCGCGGACGTCTGGGAAAATTTCATTTTCGTGAACCTGGATGGCCATGCCGCCCCGCTGCGCGATTTTTTGGGAAAAGTACCCGAATTGGTCGCGCCGCTGAATCTTGCGGAAAAGCTGCATTACTTTGACCGCCGAATTTATACCCTGAACTGCAACTGGAAGGTGTACGTCGATAATTATCTGGATGGCGGTTACCACGTGCCCCACGCACACAAAGGCCTGAGCAGCGTGGTGGAATACACAAAATATACGATTGAGAATTTCGAGCGCTCCTGCCTGCAGTCCAGCCCGTTGGATTCCTCCGCGGCTTCCGAATCGGCCATCGGTTCCACGCGCCAGGGTCACGCCTTCTATCTCTGGGTGTATCCGAACTTCATGATCAACGCCTATTCTGGCGTTATGGACACCAATCTGGTGCTACCGCTCGGCGTGGACAAGTGCGCGGTCATTTTCGATTATTATTTTTCAGACATGAGTGCCGCCGCCGAACAGCACCATCGCGAAAGTATCGCCGTGAGCGAAAAAGTGCAGGACGAAGACATGGCCATCTGCGACTCCGTGCAACGTGGGCTCTCCTCACGCGCCTACGTCGCCGGCCGCCTTTCGGTTCGCCGCGAAGCCGGAGAGCACCTGTTCCATCGCTTGTTGTACTCAGACATGACCCGAGCGCTTGAGCGGCCCATCGCGGCCGATTGATCACTCCTCAATTAAGCGGACACTTTATTCGGCGTGCCTGAAACGCGTTTGCAGTGCGCCGATCAATTCCTGTTCCATGACTCCCTTGGAACGCAACGGCCAGAGATTCCCCGGTTGTGCCCACACCTTGTCCGTGGACTTCCCTTCGCCCTGAATGTGCGTGGCGATCTGCACGCGCGCGTAACCATCCTTCAACTCCGTGGTGCGAATCGTGAGTGCGGCTTTGCCTCCGGTGAACTCCACGGGCTCAACCAGCACTTTGGTATCGCCATATTTCGCCAACTCTTGCTCATCTAAATACCGGACGAAATTCCAAGAATCTTCAGAAGCATGATTCTCCCCGATGCGCCATTGAAAATCGCGAACAGCGGATTGCAGGAATTCCTGAATTTCGATGGGCTGTCCCTGCACCTCCAGGCAAGCGGGCAGTGGATCGGGCGGCAACGGATGCTTTGATTTGCTCGCTGATTTGGATTTGGCGCTCGCGGCAAGTACAGGATTTTCTGAACAAGGGCGGGAATTTGTTGTGGTCGCTGGCACCGAGGGTGTCTGTGCAGCTGATTCTCGCCCGACGGCGGCAATTACCAGCAATACCGCCGAGGCAAAAAGAAGCAGCGCGCGGACCTTGGTCGACGAGGGAACAGCCATTGAGCTTCTCATCTTTTGAGGCTACTGGAAAAACGCATCTTCGCCCCGCTGGTAGTGCCGATTGTTGGCAATCTGTCACCCGTCTATCGTCAAACCCGAAGTAGCCATTTTCCCATCCCTTCCGTCTAACCTAGATATTTCAGGACCTATTGCAGCAAGGGTCAAAGTGCTGGACAAAGTGCACGACCCGGCCAAGTTCTGTATGATTTCATCATGAATTTCTGGGGGTTTGGAATGTTCTCAAGACACACACCATCGGATGCTGCGCATAATCGCCTTGCTCGTTGCGGCAACTCTTACTTCAAGTGGCGCAGGCCTTTTCGCGCAGACCACATCGGCGCCCGCTCCGGCTCACAAACTGCCGACCATTCCATTTGAAAAATATACGTTGAAGAATGGCCTCGAAGTGATCCTGTCCGAAGACCATACATTGCCGCTGGTCTCGGTGAATATCTGGTATCACGTTGGCGCCGCGAACGAAAAAGCGGGGCGTACCGGCTTTGCTCACCTCTTTGAGCACATGATGTTCGAAGGCTCACAGCACGTCGGAGCCAAGGCCCACTTCACCTTCCTGGAAGGGGCTGGCGCCACCGATATCAATGGTTCGACCAATTTTGACCGCACCAATTATTACGAGACCGTTCCCTCGAATCAGCTCGATCTGGCTCTTTGGCTGGAGAGCGACCGCATGGGCTATCTGCTTGGCAAGCTCGATATTCAGAACTTGGCCAATCAACGGGACGTTGTCCGCAACGAACGCCGCCAATCTGTCGAGAACGCCCCCTATGGACTGGTCGAAGAGAAGTTGGTGCACAGCCTTTTCCCACAGGACCATCCCTTCTATCCAAACGTCATTGGCTCGCACGCCGATGTGGAAGCCGCAAAATTGGAAGATGTCCGTGAATTTTTCCAGCATTACTACACCCCGAATAACGCAACTCTGGTGATCGCCGGCGATTTCGATAACGCAAGCACCAAAGTCTTGATCGATAAATATTTTGGAACTATCCCGCAGGGCCCAGCCGTCCCCAAGGTCGCCCTGGTCACCCCACCCATCACCAAAGAGGTTCGCGCAATCGTGACCGACCAGGTGCAACTGCCGAAGGTCTACATGGGTTGGCTGACTCCCGCGGAATTCAAGCCCGGCGATGTGGAGTGCGCACTGTTCGCGTCAATCCTTGCGGGTGGCAAGAGCAGCCGCCTCTATAAATCGCTTGTCTATGACAAGGAAATCGCTCAGGACGTAACCGCGGGCATTGAGGGAACGCGCCAGGTTTCCATGTTTGAGCTGGA
This sequence comes from Candidatus Acidiferrales bacterium, assembly GCA_963837885.1. Lineage (GTDB taxonomy): Bacteria > Acidobacteriota > Terriglobia > Acidiferrales > UBA7541 > Acidiferrum. Next base: position 25,936 of record CAWIPD010000003.1, read on the forward strand.
AGTTACCGCCAAGCCCGGCATCAAGGTTGAAGACCTGGAAAAAGCCGTGAATGTTGAGCTGGATAAACTGCGCACCGAGGGAATCACCGCGGCCGAATTGCAGCGCGCGCGCAACGTGACCGAAACCTCGTTGGTGCGCAGCCTGCAAAGCTCCAACGGCATTGCCAATCGGTTGAACTACTACAATTTTTATGTCGGAACACCCGATTATTTTTCTCAGGACATTGCGCGATACGATGCAGTCACTCCCGCGGACATCAACGCGGTTATCAAAAGCACCTTTAAGAATGATGCGCGAGCGGTGATTTACGGCGTTCCGGGCGATAAAGTTGTCAGCGACGTCCCAAAGACCACCGACGATGACAATAAGAAGCAGGCCGCTGCTGCCGGTTCCAGCAAGAGCAACATGGCCGATGAAGCCTGGCGCGCAACTCCGCCAAAACCCGGGCCAGCGCCAAAGTTCAGCCTGCCGGTCGCCACTCAAGTAAAGCTGCCAAACGGGTTGACCGTGCTGCTCGTGGAGCGCCACAACCTGCCGCTGGTTTCCGCAACACTGTTCACATTAAGCGGCAGCGAGTTGAATCCACTCGACAAACCGGGACTCTCCAGTTTCACCGCCAATATGCTGAATGAAGGAACGACCACTCGCTCCTCCATGCAATTTTCCGATGACACCGACCAGATCGGCGCATCTCTTGGGTCGGAAGCAGGCTACAGCAGCGCGTTTCTGGAACTTTCCACGCTTACCTGGAATGCCCCGGCGGGCTTCGATCTGTTAGCCGACGCGACATTGCATCCTGCCTTCGATGCCAAGGAAATTGAGCGTGTGCGCAATCGCCGGATCACCGCCGTGCTTCAGGAAGATGATGAGTCGGGTGCCATCGGCTACCGGACTGTGGACCGCGCTTTATATCCCAACAGTCCCTACCAATATCCCGTCATCGGCACCGAGGCCTCGCTGAAGTCGATCACTCACGACGATCTCGTGAACTTCTGGAAGCAGGGCTACGTACCCTCGAACGCCTATCTGGCGGTGGCCGGAGACCTCTCCCAAGCGGACCTGACTGCGCTCGCGAACAAATATTTCGGCACTTGGTCCGGTCCTGCATTCACCACCAAGGTCCCGGCACCGCCGGCTCCTCCTGCGCCTGCCACCTATATTGTGGACAAGCCCGGTGCGCCGCAGACATTTCTTGCTGTGGCGGGATTGGGAGCCAGCCGCAATACTCCGGACTATGTGCCGCTGTCCGTGATGAACACGGCCTTGGGCGGACTTTTCTCCAGCCGCATCAACATGAATCTTCGCGAGGAGCACGGCTACACTTACGGCGCATTTTCCAGCTTCCAATTTCGCAGGGGCGTGGGTCCTTTCCTTACCGGCGGTGAAATCCGGACCGACGTGACCGCACCCGCGGCCCAGGAATTACTGAAAGAGGTGAAGCGGATTCGCGAATCAGAGTTGACACCCGAGGAATTGGCCAAGGCCAAAGACTCATTTGCAAAATCGCTGGTGGCTTACTTTGAAACATTGGAAGCGACTGCGTCGACCATCGGCATGCAATCCGTATTTGGATTGCCTCCCAACTACTATCGCGATTTACCTGCGGAGATTGCTCGCGTTAGCTCCGGCGATGCTTTGCGTGTGGCAAAAGAATATCTCCACCCCGATGCAATGATCGTCGTGGCCGTCGGCGACCGCGCGGTAATTGAGCCCAAGTTGAAGGAATTGCATGTAGGTGAAGTGCAAGTCGTTCATTGATGGGATTGAGCAGAGCGGGGATTTACTTTCCGTCATACGCTTAACCGCACTCACAAAAAAAGAGGGCCGGAATATTTCCGGCCCTCGCCCGATTCGTTGATCGATTAGAAATTATCGCGGACTTACCACTTCTTGAAGAAGTGCACCACTTTCTTTCCGCCGTCTTCGGTGTAGTACACCGTGACTTTGCCTGTCTTGTCGGCTCCCTTGCCAATGTCCTTCGCCGTCGCTTCGGTGTCATGCCCAGCAACATCAAAAACGTGCTCCGTGCCATCGGCAGATTTCACCACCACCGTTTTGCCGTCTTTGCCAACCTTCGTCACGGTTCCGTCGACGGATTTCATGCCATCCTTGCCGATTTTATCGATTTCCACGCCCGTCTTTTCGGTGCCCTTGACGGTGTAGTGCACCACAACTTCTGAGCCTTCCTTAATCCCATGAAACGTATCCTTCGCACCTGCCGCTGTGTCGTCCGCTCCCTTCACCGTGGTTTTGCCGACGAAATGGATGGTGTGCTCTGTTCCGTCATCGGCCTTCACCACAATCGTCTTGGTGGCCGCGTCTGTCTTTGTCACCACTCCATGCACTGCGGAAACCACGTCATCCGCGGCCCGCACTCCGGAAACCAACAGTGTCGCTACAGCCAGGAATCGAAGTACATTCTTCATTTGTAATTCCTCCATCCTTCTTCTCGAAGGCATTTTAATTCTTCATCAGAGTAACCCAGGCAAATCAAAAATCCTAACTCCACAATCGCAAATTCCCCAGCTTGAAGCCAGCCCCAGGCAATCCCTGATTGCTAAATATGCAACACGAATTTTTCCATGGCTTTTGCGAATCCCTCGTCCTCATTGGAATCCGTGACATATGTAGCCGACTTTTGCACTTCCGGGCTCGCATTTCCCATGGCGATGCTGATCCCGCTCTTCTTGAACATCAGCACGTCGTTGGGCATGTCTCCAATGGTGGCAATCGCTTCCACGGGGATCTTCAGCAATTCGGAAAAAATGCGAACTACTTCACCCTTGTTCGCCTTCGGGTTGGTTACATCCAGATAATAAGGTTGCGAGCGCGCCGCCGAAGCATTCGCTCCGCAGGCATCCTGCGTATCTTTCTCGCAACGTTTCACGGCTTCCAAGTCATCACTGACGCCGACCACCTTCACCACCCGGTCGGTAATTCCCTCGATATTCACAGTTACTGCGGGAGGAAATTTCACCGTCCATTGTTCGCGGGCTACGTGCGGCGCGTTCACATCTCGCACGAACCAGTCTTTGTCGGTATACACCCACGCATCGAGCTTGTGATCGAGAATTAGTCTGACCACCTGCGAAACAACCGTTGGAGCAAGAAAGTTTTGCCCTACCACCGTCGTGAGATCGGGTTGCGTCAAAACTCCCCCATTGAAGGCAGCCAGGGGTTCATCAAGTTTCAGCGGCTCAACCAGCATGGCCATGCCTCTGGGCGGCCTTCCGCTGGTCACCACAAATTTTATATTTGCCGCGCGCAATTTGGACACCGCGTCAACGGCGCGCGGGGTTAACACTTTTTCTTGCGTCACCAATGTTCCATCCACATCGGCAATCACCAGTCGCACTGTCTGCGCTGCAGCTTGTGAGTCTGTTACGGTCATGAAGATCTCCCAATCCTTTGATGACTGCCTCCGCGCTTGTGTCGAACCTGGAGCTAGTGACCATGTCCAAACCGATGGCGTACTCTGACTGAAGCATTTGATTCATCAAACCCCGAAAGGTGTCCTGATTTTTGCACCTGAGGCTACCTTAAACTCCATTGCGATTATCTCTTGAATTCCTAACGGAATGGCTACAAGTGGTCATTGGATTAAGCCTCCCAACACTACGTGTTTGCATCTCAGCTAAAGGTGCAATTTAGTGCTTAGCGCCTCGCCGAGGAGCCTGTAAACTGATGTGTGTGGAACTTGCTCACCGCCCCTTGCGCCGGAACTGTCCGGGCAAACGCCTCTCCCTCTTGAGCGCCCGCGCTGCGGGCTGTCTACGGCTGCTTGCCGCCCTTCTTTTTGGTGTTTTTCCTGCCCTGACTTGGGCCCAAATTCAATCACCGGCTCCTGTCTCCCAACAGCAACCCGAACCACACTTGCCCGGCAGCATCGTCGGGAAGCTTGTTGATCAGTCCGGCACTCCCGTTCCTGGAGCCCACGTAAAGCTGACCCCGCATGGCTCGTCCAGTTCTCTGGAGGCGATTTCGGGCGAGGATGGCCAGTTTACTTTCTCCGCCGTCCCTCCCGGCCCGTTCCAGCTTTCCATTACCTCGGACGGTTTCGCAACACAAGAATCCGTCGGCACACTTCATTCTGCCGAGAGCCTGACTATTCCCCCCATCGCGTTGAACGTAGCCACCAATGTCACTGAAGTGCACGTTGAACTCTCCACCGTCGAAATCGCTCAGGAACAGATGAAGGATGAGGAGAAACAGCGCGTATTGGGCGTCATCCCCAACTTCTATATCAGCTATGTGCCCAATGCTGCTCCGCTCAACACCAAGCAGAAATTCAATCTGGCATGGAAGTCCACCATTGATCCTGTCAATTTCCTCATTACTGGCGTTTTTGCCGGAGTTCAGCAGGGACGGAACGACTTCAGCGGCTATGGCCAGGGTGCCGATGGCTATGCCAAGCGCTTTGCGGCCGATTATGCGGACGGGTTTATCGGCACTTTTGTGGGTGGCGCCATATTGCCCTCCTTGCTGAAACAGGATCCGCGTTACTTTTACAAGGGCACCGGCACTATCCGCGGGCGCGCTCTTTATGCGATTGCCAACGCGGTCATCCGCAAGAGCGACAAGGGGAAGTGGCAGCCAGATTATTCCGGGATCGGCGGTGATCTTATTGCCGGGGGAATTTCGAATCTCTACTATCCTGCGAGCGATCGCAACGGCGTTGGACTGACTTTTGAAAATGCTTTACTTGGGCTTGGCGCCACGGCGGCGACCAATCTCATTCAGGAATTTATCCTGAAAAAATTTACGACGAACGTGCCCCAAGCTCCCGCGAATACCCTCTCCACGCCTTAGAATTTCAATTTTTATCTTTGTGGATTGCCTGGCGAGAGCGTCGGCGGCACGACTTCCTTGGTCATTTCTGTGCCGGTGATTACTGCGGTCCGAATCTGGCTGAACAGGTCGGTCAAAGTATTCGGCGTGTGCGGGATCAATATTGTGTTGCTGTGATCGTTGGCCGCAATGTCCTTCAGCGTGTCGAAGTATTGCGTCATCAGCACCAGTTGCATGACATCTTGCGGCGTCGATCCCGGCACCGTTTTCGCAAAATCTTCCACGGAATCTTTCAGCCCGGAAATAATGGCCTTGCGCTGGTTGGCAATGCCTTCTCCCTGCAACCGCTTGGACTCGGCTTCCGCTTCGGCCTGCTTGACCAGCAGCAGTTTGTTGGTTTCCGCGCGCGATACCGTGGCTTCCCTTTCGCGCTGCGCCGCGTTGATATCGTTCATGGCGGCTTTCACTTTTTGATCCGGCACGATATCGGAAATCAGCACTTTCACGATGGAGTAGCCATACTCTTTCATCGAGCCGTCCAGGCTGTCGCGCAAATCGTTGGCGATGTCCGCCTGATTAAGGAAAGTGTCGTCAAGCTTCATCTTCGGCACGTGACCCAGCACCACGTTGTAGACCATCGATTCAATCTGTTTCACCGGGTCCGTCAGTTTGTAGAACGCTGCCTCCACCGCGTCGGGCATCACCTTATATTGGATCGAGACAGGGATTTGCACGAATACGTTATCCTGCGTTTTCGTTTCCACCTGCACATCGAATTGCTGCACCTTCATGCTCATCCGTCGAACCACCGCCTCAATCAGCGGCGTTTTCCAGTTGAGCCCCGGCCCGGCCACCCGCGCGAATTTGCCCAACCGCTGCACTATCGCAACCTGCGCCGTCTCCACCGTGAAGAACGAGCCGAAGACAATCACCAGCACGAATATCGCTACTACGATTACGAAAAATCCAACCAATGTTCCAATCCCTTCCATTTTGCCCTCCTGTGGCCAAACAAGAATCGCATGTGCAGAAAGAATGCGCCAATCCTCAAATCACTGGTGGTTGGCGTCGATAATGAGTTTGAGAGTGCTTTGCTCGCTGGCGAGGATAGCACCGAAGCAACTAACTACAAAGTGATAGACAACCCAGAATCAATTGATTTGAACTAAGGTCTGATCGCCGCGATCATCCCATATGTCCCGTTGGGCATGTAACTCGAAGCCCGATAGCCGAGTGACTTCAGTTTTTCCAGCAACTCCACATGCGTATATTGAGTCGACAAATGATCGTGGTATTCCATCACGATTCGACTAACCCGCTTCAACAACGCCGGATCGGACTCCCAGATAATTTCGAACTCAGCGCCTTCACAATCCAGTTTCAGAAAGTCGCAGCGTTCAATTTTGTAGCGCTCAAACAACTTTCCAAGACTGATCACTTCTACGGTTTCCTGAGTCGCCGAACTGGAACTGGTCTTCAGTGAAAACGCCACCGGACTGGCGCTTAAATCCAACGTGGCGCTTCCATCGCTTGCCGCGCACGCATATTTCAGCGGTACAATACTCGGCACTTTTGAAGTGTTTTTCACCAAGCACTCAAAGTTTGACGAAGCCGGTTCCAGCGCGTACACCACCCGCGCACGACGCGCCGCAAAAAGCGAGAACACCCCGACATTCGCCCCAATATCCACCACTACCGAATCAGCGGGAACCGCGAAGTATTGGGTGTAGGAGCGGTGATACCAGGTATCGCTGAAATGTGACCAAAGCCCAACTTCCGGCGGAGCGGTCAATATCGTCCCGCTGCGCAAACGAATCTCCGTGACAACCTTACCAGCAGCCGCGTTTGGCAGAACTTCGCGCCAGTTAGCGATGTCCGTGAATGCCTGAGTCGCGATCTTGGCTCGCCTTATGAAATCTGCGTTCATGAATGGGTCGCCGTCCGCAAAATAATCTTCCTCACTAAGATTGGTGACTCTTTGAAAATAGCTATCTGGGCTTCAACTTGCCACGAGCCGATCTTACTCAACAATTTCGCGCTCCCCGGCCATTCGTTGACCGAAATTCTAGTGTAACCTATACTTTATCCTTGTGCTGTTCTAGTGGGCACGCCGGGTTAAGCACTGGTGGTTTCCTCTACTTTCCGCAGACAGAGCGGAGTTCCAGTACACGAGCAGCCGGAATACTCTAACGCGCTCGACGCGTGGATTTTTTGTAACACCGGAAACGCATTTTCAAGGGAGAAACGAGATGGCGGAAGCAACTTGCCGGAGAGAACTGGATCTGGAGATCCCGGCGGAAGAAGTAGCTAAGCAAACTGAAAAGATTGCCAGAGAATTCGTGAAGACTGGCGCGCGTTCCGGGATTTCGTCCCGGCAAAGCGCCTCTCACACTCATCAAAAAGCGCTTCGCCGAAGACATCAAAGGCGAAGTATTACAAAAGCTCGTGCCGGAGCACGTCGAGAAGGCCGTAGCCGAACAGAAGCTCACGCCCGTTTCGCAGCCTCAGGTCGACAAGCTGGAGTTCAACGAAGGCCAACCTGTCAAATTCCGCGCAAGCTTTGAAGTTCTTCCCGAATTTTCTCTCGCCAATTACAAATCGCTCGAAATCGAAATGCCCGATATGAGCATCACCGACGAGACCTTGGATAAGACTTTGCAAGAGATGCGCGAGCGCGCCGCTACGTTTGCTCCTGTTGAAGGCCGCGTTGTCCAGGATGGCGATTACGTCCAGGTGAAACTCCACGGCACGCCCGAAGGCGAAGGCGAGCCGCTGGATGCGGAAAGCGTCCTTTGCCATGTCGGCGCCGAAGAAACCATGGCGCCATTCAACGAGAATCTCCGCGGCGCCAACGTAGGCGACCACAAGGATTTTGACGTCGATCTATCCGGCCGATTATCCCGACGCCAAACTAGCGGGCAAGACCTTTCACTATTCCGTCGACGTGCTCGGCATAAAAACCAAGACTTTGCCGGAACTGAACGATGAATTCGCCAAGGACGTCAGCGATGCCACAACGTTGGACGAGCTAAAGAAGAAGGTGCGCGAAGGTCTCGAGCACGAGCGCGATCACCGCGTGAAGGATTTACAGCGCGAGAAGGTCCTGGCGGAACTGGTCAAGCAGCATGATTTTCCTGTTCCCGAATCGCTTGTAGAGCATCAAATGGATGTGCGACTCGAACGGGTGGTCCGCTCTCTGGCGCAGCAGGGCGTTGATCCCCGCGCCGTGAACGTCGATTGGGTCAGTCTGCGGCGCAAGCAGGAAGACCGCGCCAAGGATGACGTAAAGGCTGAGTTGGTCGTTGACCGCATCGCCACCGAAGAAAAGATCGATGTGACCGACGAAGAATTGCAGCACGAACTCGAACACATGGGCAGCCACACAGGTCAATCCGCAGAGGCTTTGCGCGCTAGTTTGACAAAGCAAGGTACGCTCGATAGGATGAAAGCAAAGCTGCGGAGCGACAAAACTCTTGACTGGCTTGCGCAGAATGCAACCGTTAAGACCATCTCCGCGGCCAGCGCCAAGTAACTTGATTTTCTTGTTCCGTAACTGAACTCCCGATTTTGCGAGCAAACTTTCTCTCATGAAAAACTACGACGAACCGCAATATAACGCCACAACCCTGGTACCAATGGTCGTGGAACAAACCAGCCGGGGCGAGCGCGCCTACGACATCTACTCGCGCTTGCTGAAGGAGCACATCATCTTCATCGGCACACCGATTGACGATCATGTCGCCAACCTGGCTACCGCGCAGATGCTGTTTCTCCAGGCGGAAGATCCCGAGAAGGACATTCAGCTCTACATTAATTCCCCGGGCGGCTCGATTACCGCTGGTTTTGCGATTTATGACACCATGCAGTTTGTAAAGCCCGACGTGGTTACTACTTGCGTTGGCCAGGCAGCGTCCATCGCTGCCGTTCTCCTCGTTGGCGGCGCTCCGAAAAAGCGCTTTTCCCTTCCGAATTCCAGAATTCTCATCCACCAGCCGTGGATGAGCGGCCTCGGCGGCCAGGCGACTGACATCGACCTGCACGCCAAAGAAATTCTCGCGCATGCGCACCACGATCAACCAACTTTTGGCCAAGCATACCGGACAGCCGGTGGAGCGCATCGAAAAGGATGTCGAGCGGGACTACATCATGAATCCCGAACAGGCCAAAGAGTACGGCATGATCGACGAGATTATCTATAAACACCGCTAAACAATTGAATCTTTCTATTCATCCGAATGTTCGAAGGTTTGGTTAGGCAAACGATTCCTTTTTCCTGCACCTGAGAACCGTTCCTGTTTCACACAGGGTCCATTAGAAATGTTTCGCATCCGGGAATTTTCGGCCTAGAATGGGAATGTAATACCGGGTTGTAGCCCGGAGATGAGGCCTGCTAACCACGTGAAAAAATATAGCCCAGACGAGCCGCTTCGCTGTTCCTTCTGCCATAAAACGCAAGAACAGGTAGAGAAGCTGATCAGTTCGCCTTCGCGACTATCCGCGTGCCTATATCTGCAACGAGTGCGTGGGTGTTTGCCAGACAATTCTCGAAGATGAAAAGCGCGAGCAGGCTATTGCGCCCGCAAAGACGGCTTCCCCGTCCCCCGGAGATCAAGCAGTTCCTGGACAGCTATGTCATCGGTCAGGACCGCACCAAGAAGAAGCTGGCTGTCGCGGTTTACAATCACTACAAGCGCATTTTCCTCAACAAGCAACCGGGCGAAGTGGAACTGAGCAAGTCCAATATCTTGCTGATCGGGCCTACGGGCACCGGCAAAACTTTACTGGCGCAAACCCTTTCGCGCATGCTTGATGTGCCGTTCGCGATTGTGGACGCCACGACTCTCACCGAAGCAGGTTACGTCGGCGAAGACGTCGAAAACATCATTCTGAAGCTGCTGCAGGCTGCCGATGGCGACGTCCAGAAAGCCCAGCAAGGCATCATCTATATCGACGAAATCGATAAGATTGCCAAGAAGGACGAAAACCCTTCCATCACCCGCGACGTCAGCGGCGAAGGCGTCCAGCAGGCGTCTACTTGAAGATTCTCGAAGGCACGCTCGCGAATGTGCCTCCGCAAGGCGGCCGCAAGCATCCGCACCAGGAATTTACTCCGGTCGACACCACCAATATCCTTGTTCATTTGTGGCGGGGCATTCGTCGGGCTGGAAAAAATTATCGAGAAGCGTGCGGGAAAGCGCTCGCTGGGCTTCCACACCGAAGCCGCCCCAACTACTCCGCAGCGTCGCAACACGGAAATGCTGGAGCAGGTCCAGCCAACGGATTTGATCCGCTACGGATTGATTCCTGAGTTTGTCGGCCGCTTGCCTGTTGCCGGGCGTGATGAGCGACCTCGACAAAGGCGCGCTGGTGAAGATTTTGACCGAACCGAAGAATGCGCTCCTGAAGCAGTATCAGCGCCTGTTTGAGTTTGAAAATGTCCGTTTGCGCTTCACCGATGACGCCTTGGAGACCGTGGCGGAGTTGGCTCTTCAGCGCAAGGTTGGCGCGCGCGGCTTGCGTATGATCCTCGAAGACCTCATGCTGGAATTGATGTACCACCTTCCGATGCAACGGAAGGTGCGCGATTTCGTCGTCACCGCCGAAATGGTACGCGGACACGAAATCAATTGGAGTTTGCTCGAGAAGGCCGGTTAACCGAGTTTTCCCGGGTCGTTAGAGTCGTTCAGGGGCCTGCATGTTCAATCGTGAGAAACAGGAAATGAAGCGCGTACCGATGATGCCGGTACGCGATATGGTCATTTTCCCCCAACAGATGACACCGTTCATCGTTGGCCGGGAAGCCAGCGTTCGTGCGCTCGAAGAGGCTTTGACCGGCGAAAAGAAGATTTTCTTGTCCACCCAGCATGACGCTTCCATCGACGACCCCAAGCCCGAGGAAATCTACGCAGTCGGCACGCTCGCGAATATCGTTCAGAGCGTCAAGCTCCCCGATGGAAACATAAAGGTTTTGGTCGAGGGCGTGGAACGCGCCCGTTCCCTTTCCATCACCACCGACGAGGGCTTTTTCCGCGCCACCATTCGCCTGCTCAACTCCAAAATGGAGACCAGTCCGCAGGTCGAGCAGTTGGTTACCAAGGTTACCGGCCTCTACGAGCAATTCATCAAGCTGTCGCAGAGCTTGAACTACGACACCATGATTGCCGCGGCTCGCGTTGACGATCCTTCGCGCCTTTCCGACACCATTGCGGCAAATCTGCAGCTTCCCGTGGACGAAAAGCAGGATTTGCTGGAGACCGCTGATCCGCTGGAACGCCTCAATCGCATCTCCGACATTCTCGAAATCGAACTGGAAAAGTTAAACGTCGACCGCAACATCAATACTCGCGTCAAGCGCCAGATGGAGCGCGCGCAAAAAGAGTATTACCTGAACGAAAAGCTTAAGGCCATTCAGAAGGAACTGGGCCGCGGCGAAAAGAACGAAACCGAAGAGCTTAAGAAGAAGATCGAATCGGCGGGCATGCCAAAGGATGTCCTGGAAAAAGCCACTACCGAACTTAAGCGCCTCGAATTGATGCCCCCGATGTCCGCGGAATCCACGGTCAGCCGCAACTATATCGATTGGCTGCTGGCGGTGCCCTGGAAGAAGCGCTCCAAGGAAATTCGCGATATTAAGGCTGCCGAAGAGATTCTGAATAAAGAGCATTACGGCCTCGAAAAAGTGAAAGAGCGCATTCTGGAGTTCCTCGCTGTTCGCCAACTGGTGAAGAATCCCAAGGGCTCCATTCTCTGCTTCGTCGGGCCTCCGGGCGTTGGCAAGACTTCTCTGGCAATGTCCATCGGCCACGCCACCGGACGCAAATTTGTGCGCGTCTCGCTGGGTGGAGTGCGCGATGAGGCCGAAATTCGCGGCCATCGCCGTACCTATATCGGTGCCTTGCCCGGTCAAATCATCCAGATGATGAAGAAGGCTGGCACCACCAATCCGATTTTCGTTCTCGATGAAGTGGATAAGATGTCCACCGACTTTCGTGGCGACCCGTCGGCCGCCTTGATGGAAGTGCTCGATCCCGAACTGAACCACTCCTTCACCGACCATTATCTCGACGTGGAATACGATCTCTCCAAGGTCATGTTCGTCTGCACCGCCAACGTGATGCACACCATCCCGCAGGCCTTGCAAGACCGCATGGAAATCCTGCGCATCCCTGGCTACACCGAGCAGGAAAAACTTGAGATCGCCAAACGCTTCCTGGTTCGCCGCGCTCAGGAAGCCACTGGCCTGACCGACAAGAATTTGACCTTCACAGATGAAGGCCTGCTGCACATTATCCGGCACTATACTCACGAAGCCGGCGTGCGCAACCTGGAACGCGAAATTCAGAATATCTCGCGCAAGATGGCTCGCCGCGTTGTCACCGACGGTTCGGACTCCACCATCGAAATCACCGCTGCCAATGTGAACGATTTCCTCGGCGTACTGAAATACCGCGAATTCTGGCTCGAAAAGCAGAACGAAATTGGGCTGACCAACGGCTTGGCATGGACGGAAGTCGGCGGCTCGGTGCTGACCACTGAAGCTACGCTGATGGAAGGCAAAGGCCGCCTGACACTCACCGGCAAACTCGGCGATGTGATGCAAGAGTCCGCGCAAGCCGCCATGAGCTACATCCGTTCCAAGGCTGGCACGATTGGTCTCGATAAGGATTTCTACCGCACTCTGGACATTCACATGCACGTGCCCGAAGGCGCTATCCCCAAGGACGGTCCTTCCGCTGGCATCACCATCTGCACCTCCATCGTCAGTGCGCTTACCAAGATTCCCGTTCGTTGTGACCTCGCCATGACCGGCGAAATCACCCTGCGCGGTAAGGTTCTGCCCATCGGCGGCATGAAAGAGAAACTTCTGGCCGCCCACCGAATGGGCTTGCGTACCGTAGTGCTTCCGAAGGATAATGAGAAAGACCTTGCAGAGATCCCCCAGGAGATTCTCTCCAGTTTGAAGCTACACTTCGTTGAAACCATGGATGAAGTTTTACAGATTGCCCTGGAACGGCCGATTGTGCCCTTGGAGCACATTACCGTTGCGCCCGTAACCGATGCTTTGGCCGGTGGCGCCGATAAAGACAAGAGTTTGACCAACTAAGCAGCGTACTGGGCGCGGCCTGCACCCGCGGGCTGTTGCTTTCCCGAGTCCCGGATCTGCTTCCGGTTGCAGACAGTTTGGTTTGCCTTCCCTGGCGGATTTTTTTCGCCCAAGATGGTACACCACCACGCAGTGCATCCCGGGAAGACTAGGTCATTTTCACAACCAACCCAAAATAAAGTCAGGAACTATGGCAAAAGAAACGACTACAGAAGGAAACAATCAAGTAAGCATCAGCCTCGCTGAGCTTAAAGAAAAAAATATCACTGATCTCGCTAAGATCGCCAAGGAATTGAACATTCCCGGCGCCAGCGGCATGCGCAAGCAGGAGCTGATCTTCCAGATCCTTCGCGCTCAGACCGAAAAGAGCGGTCTGATTTTCTCCGAAGGCGTCCTCGAGTGCCTGCCCGACGGTTTCGGGTTTCTCCGCGCCCCGGAGTACAACTATCTCCCCGGCCCGGACGATATCTATGTCTCTCCCTCACAGATCCGCAAGTTCGATTTGCGAACTGGCGATACCGTTTCGGGACAAGTTCGCCCTCCCAAGGATGGCGAACGCTATTTCGCCTTGATCAAAGTCGAAGCCGTCAACTTTGAAGATCCCGAAGTCGCTCGCAACAAAATCTTCTTCGACAACCTGACCCCGCTTTATCCCCAAGGTCGCCTGAAGATGGAGACGACTAAGGAAAATCTTACGGGTCGCGTTCTCGATTTGCTCAGCCCGGTCGGAAAGGGCCAGCGCGGTTTGATCAACGCGCCACCACGTACCGGAAAGACCATGATGTTGCAGTCCATCGCCAATTCCATCACCGTGAATCATCCGGAAGTGGCACTAATCGTGCTCCTCATTGATGAGCGTCCGGAAGAAGTTACGGACATGCAGCGCACCGTAAAGGGCGAAGTCATCAGCTCCACCTTTGACGAACCGCCCCAGCGCCACATTCAGGTTGCGGAAATGGTTTTGGAAAAGGCCAAGCGTCTGGTGGAACACAAGCGCGACGTCGTCGTCCTGCTCGACTCCATTACTCGTCTCGCCCGCGCTTACAACGCCGTCACTCCTCCTTCCGGCAAGGTCCTTTCGGGCGGTATTGATGCCAACGCCTTGCAGCGTCCGCGCCGCTTTTTCGCAGCCGCTCGCAATGTCGAAGAAGGCGGTTCGCTCACCATCATCGCCACCGCGTTGATCGACACCGGCAGCCGCATGGACGACGTCATCTTTGAAGAGTTCAAGGGCACCGGCAACATGGAAATCTATCTCGATCGCCGCCTGGCCGATAAGCGCGTTTTCCCGGCCATCGATATTCAGCGCTCCGGCACGCGTAAGGACGAATTGCTCTTGCCGCCCGACGAATTGAACCGCGTTTGGGTTCTGCGCAAGGTCTTGAGTCCGCTGTCGACCGTCGAGGCTATGGAATTGCTCCTCAGTCGTCTGGCCAAGTCGAAGTCGAACGCTGATTTCCTCAGCTCCATGGCTGCACCGGCCTGAGCATTTTGCTTCTACGGAAGTCCCCCTCCGAGGGCTCATGTTTGAGCACCTCGCTCCTGGCGTGAAGCACGCACAACTGCGCGGAATAGGGGGATCGATTCATGCCCGAAAAATTTATCGCTCGCCAACCTATTCTCGACACACGTCTGCGCGTGTTTGCTTACGAATTGCTCTTTCGTGGCGGCCCCAACAACGTGTTTCAGCCCTTTGCTAATGCAGCCTCCAGCGTCATCGCCGATTCCATCACCCTCTTCGATCTACAGATGCTCACCGGGCAGGCTCGCGCGTTCGTGAACGTCGATGAAGTGGCCCTGCGCCTGGGCGCTCCCCGTTTGCTTCCCGCTGATCGCATCGTCGTTGAAATTCTCGAGACTGTGCGCCCCACTCCGGAAATCGTCCAAATCTGCAAGGAGCTTCGCGCCGATGGCTACCAACTGGCCCTCGACGACTTTATGGACGAGCCACAACTCGCTCCACTTGTCGACATGGCCCAATTCCTCAAAGTCGATTTTCAGTTGCTGGATTCTCAGAAGCGTGAACAGCTCGCGCTGAAATACCGTGACCGCAATATCTCTCTGCTCGCCGAAAAAGTCGAAACCAAACTGGAAATGGAAGAGGCCCGCAGTCTCGGCTTCCAATATTTTCAGGGCTACTTCTTTTGCAAGCCTGCCATGCTGGAGACCCGCGACATTTCCGGCAACAAGCTCATTCAGATGCAACTATTAAGCGCCGTCGCCCGCCCTGAGCTCGATTTTGCCGCCATCGAAGCGCTGTTGAAGCAAGATCCTTCCCTGCTCTACCGTCTGCTGCGCTACCTGAATTCCCCCGTCCTCGGTCTTCGCTCCGAAGTCCGCAGCATCCGCCACGCGATCGCCATGATCGGCGAAAAAGAATTCCGCCGCTGGGCCTCCATCTTCGCCGTGGTCTCGCTGATGAACGGCAAGTCACCCGAACTGATTCGTACCGCGCTCACTCGCGCCTACTTCTGCGAGGAATTCTCCGTGCCCGCCGGCCTCAGCGAGCAGAGTTCCACGCTATTCCTGATGGGATTGCTCTCGCTCTCCGATGCCCTGCTCGATCGTTCGATGAAAGATGTTCTGGATTCGCTGGCCGTTTCTCAGGAAATAAAAACCGCGCTGTGTGGCGGCGAAAACAAATTGGCTGACGTCTATCATCTTCTCTTGGCCATGGAGCGCGCCGACTGGCCCAACCTCACCATCTGCGCCGCACGTCTTGGCTGCCCCGAGGATTCCATCGCCGACTCCTACCAGCGCGCCATCCAAAAAGCCACCAACATCAGCGCCTAGTCCCGCAGTTAGCCACCTGCATACCGCGTCACCTGCGTCCGTATTCCGTGAACACGTAATCTTTCGTCTTCACGATCGTGTGGCACGCGAACCCGCACCTGGCGTCATTCCCCTGTGGTGGCTTGTCTTTCAAGTCGGCGGCCCGGAACACATTGGTCGCCGGGTCATACTCGAACGCGCCGTAACCCCATCCGCCGCTGTCCGCGAACCTCTTGCTGTCCTTCAGCATTAAATCCACGTCATGTTGGGTGTCTGGCAGCGTCGGTGCTCCGGGGACATGCTCATTCACCTTTCCGTTCCAATGGACTTTCACCATCTTGGCTCCATCCGGAAAGGGTTTGCCGTTGCCGGGAATTCCCGCCTTATAAGCGTCGATCATCACGGGATTCCCCAGGATCGCAGCGAGCTTATCTCCGTTATGGCTGATGGAGATCACCGGCCAGTTTTCATATCCCCTGAACTCAGAGAGCGCCAGGCCATTCGTCACTTTCAAGGCGTACTTGTCCTGCGTGGAATTGGAATTGGCGGCTTGCGTCGGTGAAGGAACTGCTGTGGAGGCGGCGGCAGCGTCGAGCCGCGACAGGTTGTGAATGAAGCGGGCAAGCTTCCAGGTATCGTTTTCAGAAATGCTCGACCGCCAGGAAGGCATGCCGGTGAGGCGAACTCCGTTCTGTATGATCCAGAACAGCTCCGCGTCGTTCCAGTGCTGGACGTGGGCTGAGCTCAGGTCCATGGCCGGTGGGTTCATGTTGCGCCCGAGATTAGAGTCTCCGCGCCCATTCGGACCGTGGCATTGCGCGCAATTCCCAAGAAACACTTCCTGGCCCTGGCTCACGACCTCATCCGTTTCCGGCAGCGGGTTCTTCATCTTTCCCGCCTGCAATGGAATGACAACGTCTTTAGCCGCATTGGCCAGGCCAGTTTCCCCCTGGGAAGGTTGTTTGTCCGCTGTGCAGCCTGTAAGCAAAGAGCCCAGCATCACGCTGATCGCGCCAAGCAGCAGCTTGTGTTTTAGCGACCCGCGACCATCAGCTCCGCGCCACTCGCCAATGCATCGCACACCCACAGCTTTGGTCACAAGTACAGACATGGCCCGTTCTCCTTCGCACAATAAAGTTTTCAGCACGATCAATCCTTCCCGCGTTCTCCATCTCCTGAAAGTGCGCGGTTGCGGCACTATTCTGTTTCATTAAGTTAGCGCATTCACTCGTCGCGACATTTTTGATGTCCATCCCCGCCATTGGATAGAAGAAAGTTCGTACGGATCGAACCGTCCATGCCGGTACTGGGAGGAACCTTTCCGGCTTCCCGAGATGCCGCACCCGCTTGCCCTGGGGAACGAAGGGGGCTTGCCCTGAAATGTAGTGGCCGGTCTTCAGACCGGTTCTTTTGCCTTTTCCGAAGCGCTGGCTTTTCGCACGTCCTTGCGTCCCGCGCCCTTTGCGGGAATGCCAGCGACGTTTCCGCCGGATGCCGCACCCGCCTGCCCTGAACAAACTCGAAGGGTCGTTTTCAGAGCGCGTGGTATTTCCTTCGCTTCCACGCTTACTTCCTTCTCTTGCTCCTTCGCACACCTCACCCCAAAGACTCAGGTATGCGAATCGAACCTGGGCCACCCTTCGCGATTTTCAGATTTTGATGTTATTTCTGACGATTTTCTCGTTCGCAGTTTTACTCACGGCCACCCGCCGAGGAACAGCGCAAACAGATCCTCGCGTTGCGTGCCATCGGCTTGCGGCAGTGCGACATCATTCGCGCAACTGGCCTTAAGAAATCCGCGATTCGTCTTGTGTTCCTTGGCCAGCCATGAGCGCATAGTCACGATGTCCTGTACATGCTAGTGTTGTATGGAAACCCATGACGACTTCTAAGAAAGATGGGTCCACGAGTGGATGTCTCATGGCATTGGGGGTTCTAGGAGCATTCGGTGTACTGATTTGGTTGATGCTTCCTGACAGTTGGACTGACCCCTTGAAGTACGCAGTTATCTATGGCGTGAAATATGGACACGTCCACATCAACTCAGAGCCGAAGGATTGCGATTTTATTCATGCACCACTCGGAGACAAAGGTTGCCACTACAAGAAAACTGTTCACGGTTACAACTCCCGTGGAGACCTTGTGGCAGGTAATGATGCTCCTAAGTTTGGGACTAGCGAAGGGGGGAAGCCGATAGTCTCATACGACGACGGGAAGTCTTGGCAGTGGATGCCCGATGGAGGGAACACTCCAGATACCAATGTGGACAAAGTGGACATTGATTGGGTCAAGATTAAGGAATAGCGCGAAAGATATCAGACAAACCCGCAGGACTCATCTCTACTGCGATGGCCTAGGCGCCTCTTTCACGCCGACGAGAAGTTTTTGATTCCTTATTCCCCTTCAATCGCCTTTAGCCGCAGTTCATATTGAGACCGGCACTCCTGAAGTTCTGCATCCAAGTTCTGTTTAAGTTTGTTAGCGGCGCCTACGCGCACGTAGGGGAAAGAGCAATAGAGCTGACCACTCCATTTTTGTATCGAATTCGTTCTGAGCCCTGACCCTGCAATCTTCAAGGTCGTCATTTGCCTTTTGGGTTTCTTCCCGTTTCTTCGATTCGGTGCTTGGCCGCGCTCCTTGGGTGGACGCCGTAGGTTGCTCCTTGGATACCCATGCGAATGAGATGTACCCCACCTTACCATCCTCAGTACGGATTTTTACCCAGTCTTGTTTATCACTTGGGTTGAGAACTGTGATTCTATCGCCGCACTTTACTCTGAAGGTTCCGGCAGATTCAGATTCAGGCGCGGATGTTGAGTCGGTGGCGCAGGGTAAACAGAAAAAGCCATCCTAACGTCTTTGCGATCAATACGGCCAGGTATAGAAGGCTCGGCATCGGTCAAGCCCTGTCTATCCGATCCAGTGGGGGCGTGGACCATTGCTAGCATAACTGCTTCCGGAACATTGCCGGCCTTTAGCACCTTAAGTGTAGCCGGTGAAGTGTCAAACTCGATGCGGACGCCTCTATCTTGGCGATTACAATCTCTTGTGAAAGACCGGCCCCCACCATTTCAAGAACATCCGCATTTGTCAGCGGCTTAGCGGTTACCTGTGGTGCCTGTGATGTCTTGACATCTTGTGAAGCCATCACTGCGCTGCTGTGGACTAGGCCCAAAGTCAGAACTAAGACTGTAGAGAAAAAACGCCTCATTCCAGGTTCCATCCGGACTTCTGTTCTTTCTGCCAGTAACTTAGCCACTAACTTCTCTTTTTGTAAAGGCTTTTGGTCAGGTATATTTGAGAATTGGAGGTGCAAGCGATGGCAGAGATTGGTAGCCCAAGGCGATACACTGTTGGACGAAAGCAATCGGCTCTGGGTGCCTCTTAGTCTGGGGTTTGGCATTGTTTTCTCTGTGGTGGCAGCCATGAAGCATGATTCGCGCGGGCTTCTGTGGCTCGCTGCACCATGTTTCATAATTGCGTTCTGGAGAATCTTGGCATCCTGCAAAATCCCGATACTTGCGACGGATTCTTAGGGGCATATCTGTCGTCGTCATATGTGGAGGACTGTACTGGATGTATGGGTGGTTGCAGCCTGCCGAAGAAAACAACTCCGTCACCAATTCAAACCCAGTAACCCAGCCGCAAACGATCCCTCAATCACCGACGCCAACTACGACTCCAAAGCCGACTCCGAGGCCGCAACCGAGATCAAAACCGCCTGATTCCAACGTGCCAGGACCTAGCCAGCAAAATTCTGGTGGAACGAATACACAAGTAAACCAAAATTGCCCAGGGGGAGTTTGCATTGGAGGAGACAACAATGGCAATCCAACGGTCAATAACTACGCGCCACCACAAAGAAGGCTGACACCGGATCAGCGCAATGCCCTGATTGGCTGCCTGCGATCTGGTGCGGCACGTGTCTATGTTGCTTCCGCACAGCACAACTTCGAAGCACAAACATTCGGTGACGACTTCGTGTCCGCATTGACAGACGGTGACAACCAAAGCCCTTTCCGATTCCATACACAGAGATTAGGGTGGGCTCAGGCATTCATGTTCAAGTGGCGAACTCTGCGAATCCGAAGGCAACTTGCCAATGTTTTGCTTGGTTGCTTGAATGCTTCCCACATCAAGGCAAACCGCGACGCGACCAATACTTTGCCAAGTGATGGAGTACTCCTCTATATCGGTGTGCCGGAAAACAGTCAGTGACGAAAAACTATAACGCGATGGCTGATTAGATCGGGGCGTCGGCTCCTAGCTCCCAGTAAACTTGGTTGCGCTAACGACCGAGGCTCGGAAGAAAGGAGCCGAGCGATGTTGATTATAGGATGTGATTTTCACACACGCTATCCGCAGATTGCCATGGCTAACGACGAGACCGGCGAGTTGCTTCTGGAACGGCGGCTTGAGCAATCAGCCATGGAGCCAAA
>CAWIPD010000004.1:0-35235 GCA_963837885.1 Candidatus Acidiferrales bacterium
GTAGTTGCTCCCGGGCGCGTAAAGACTCAACGTTCACATTGGGACGCCGCCATGGTTTCCAAGGGGGCAACGCATTTGGGACTACCAGCCCACGGGAGTTGACAGACGCTTTGGCCACATCCCAAGTCGAGCGCCATAGAGCGGGGTGCCTACCGAGACGAGAAATGCCGAGTTGGTCGGGATTGACAGCGGCGAGATCATTCTGCAACTGCATAAAGGCGCTCGCCTCCGTTGGGGTGTCGCTTGATCCTGTCGGGTAAAACTTGCCACAGCTCGTCACATCGGTTTGCTGCTTTGCGCTGTTCGCCATCGCGCCACAATTGGCGTTGAAGTCCAGATTGTCAAGATTGTCGCGCTGTAGCTTCATCAACCAGAAACCATTGGTTTGGTTCACTGGCGAATAAAAAACGACCTTGTCCGGATAACTGAATTGGTTGTAGCGGAACAACGAACCGACGTTCAACAGAGTGACCGTGCTTTGGCCGCTGCCATTGTTGGGATCGTTCGGCGACACCAGATACTCGAACGTTCCGGAAGGCTGGAAATTGTAGTTCCCCGTAGCGTCTTCGATTAGCGCCCCTGTGGCGAAGACATCAAAGGTCGTCGCCATGTTGTTTGTATAGAAGTTCTCATAGGCCGAGCCGGGCGCTGCTCCGCCGGCCCCGATTGCCATGTAGCTCTGGGGATAATCTGCGGTGGCGTCGAGTGGCGTGTAGTTTGTGCCTCCAATCGCGCTGGTGTCCAGAAACCCAGCCGCGCTGAAGCCCTGGATTGTCCCAACGATGGCAATCTGATCATTCGTGAGAGTCTGCAGGTATGCGGCGAGATTCTGCGAACCCGGAAAGCACTGCGTCGCACCGGGTACTTCCAGTAGGGTTTGGCGGTTCACAACAACGGCAAGATATCCGTTAAAAGTACCCGAACAGGTAGAGCCGCCGAGGGTAGGCAACTGCTCATAGCCAATCTGGATCCATGGCGTTTTGCCGTTCCAGCCCCCTGGAGTCAGGGTGTTGAAAATCACCGCGGGCGGAAGATAGCCATCGCCAATCGGGCTTGAACCAAGAGCAGCCGTGGCTTCAGCTTTCGTCGGCGCCTTTGCGGTCACTTTTCCGGGCACCGTCGAGCGCGATGCCGCCTGAGCCGCCTCAGATTTCCCGTTGAAGTGCAGCCGCGAGCTTGCGAGGGAGCCGTCGGATTTCTTGGCGACGGCGTACAGAACGTTTTTCCCTGGCAGCATGCCATCGACTGACGACAAGGTGCCGGTCTCGCAGACCGCTTCGGAGCACGGAGTTTCGGCGAATTTCGGAGTGACGTCTTTGCCGTTGAGGATAACGCGGACCGTTTCAGGTCGAGTTTCGGCGGGCATCGAAATCGTAATCGTCTTTGTAGACGAACTCCCCGCTGAAGCCCCATTCGAAGTAGCGTGGATCAAGATGGAGTTTTTAGCCGGATCGCTGTGATCGGCGGAGGTAGACTCCGCTGTGTTCCGGGGTTCCCTATCGGCAGCAGCCGTTCGGGAAGTCCCAACAGAAAACTGGCAAGCGAACAGCGCGCCTGCCAGCAGCAAAAATCTTTTTGCGAATTTCATGACATCACCCCTTGCATTCTTTTTGAGCGTCGGCTCTCCGCTTGCTCCGTCATGGATCAAACTTCGTCTGAGCCCGGCGTGAAGAAATGCAAGAGCACTGCCAAAGGTTAAGTTGCGGTTACGGAGTCAGTTATCGGAAGGAAGGGTTCCCGAGGGGCTCAGGAATTTCCGAAACTTCGTGAAGGAAGCAAACGAATCTTAGTGAGTTTGAAAGCGGCGCTTATCGATGTGCAATGATTTGATTTTGGAATCGAGCGTGGAGGCGGGCATGCCAAGTTTCGCCGCCGCTCCCGAGGATCCCGAAACTCGTCCCCCGGTTTCCGCCAGGGCGGCTTCAATGCGCTTTTTCTCTTGATCGACCAGGTCCTCCCGCAGCGGCTGGACTGCGGCCGGCCTCAAGGTGAGCCAACTCTCGTCAACGGAAAATTCATCCGAGTCGCACAAGATCACCGAGCGCTCAATGACATTCTGCAGTTCACGGATATTGCCTGGCCAGGCATAGGATTGCAAATGAGCCAGGCTCTTCTTCTCGATGCTGGTGATCCTTTTCCCTGCCTTCGTCGCATAGCGGTCGATAAAATATTCGACCAGCAAGCGAATATCTTCCCTCCGCTCCCGAAGCGGTGGCACTTTCACCGGGAAGACGTTGATGCGATAAAAAAGGTCGCTGCGAAAAGTGCCGGCCGCAACCTCCACGGGAAGGTCGCGGTGCGTGGCCGTGATGACACGGACGTCTGCGCGAATCGGGCGGGTACCTCCCACGCGATCGAATTCGCGCTCCTGCAAAACCCGGAGCAAAGCCACTTGAGTCTCCGCGTTCAACTCCCCGATTTCGTCAAGGAAGATTGTGCCGCCTTCGGCCAATTCGAAGCGGCCCAACCTTCTTTGCAACGCGCCGGTGAAGGCGCCTTTCTCGTGGCCGAATAGTTCGGAAGCGATGAGATCGCGCGGAATTGCCGCGCAATTCACACTTACGAAGGGACGCGACGACCGCGGCGAGCGTTTGTGAATCGCCCGCGCGATGAGTTCCTTGCCTGTGCCAGTTTCACCGGTGATGAGAACTGTGGTATCGCTTGGAGCAACTTTTGTGACGCGAATGAGGACCGCTTGAAGAGCGGAAGATGTGCCCACGATTTCCTCGAACATGGACGTCTTGTCGATTTCCTCTCGCAGCGCGATGTTTTCCCGTTGCGTTCGCTCCTGCGCCCGCTTCTGATCGTCAATGTCTGTTCGAACACCGCACCAGCGGGTTATACGTCCTTGTTCGTCGCGAAGCGGATTCAGCCGATACAAAAACCAGCGGTAATCCCCATCGTGCCGGCGCATTCGGACTTCCGTCTCAAAGGCTTCGCCGTGCTTAAAGGTTTCTTCTATCCCTAGCTTCAGCGCCGCTATGTCCTCGGAATGAGTAACCAGTTCAAGAAACTCCATCGGATGTTTTCGCGGGATAGGACCGAAATAGTCCAGCGTTGCGCGGTTTCCGTAAGAGACATTTGCATCCGCTTCCCAAATGAACATGTGGACTGGCGCAACATCAATAACCTGCTGTAATTGACGAGCCTGCTCCTTTACCGCCTCTTCAGCGCGTTTCCGGTCTGTGATGTCTCTCATCACCACCTGACGTCCGCCCGGCAGCGTGGGAGATAGAGAAATCTCCACGGTCAGCATGGAGCCATCTCTACGCAAGAAGGTCCGCTCAAATCGCGTCAAGCCGGATCCCATTGCTTCCATGGGAGTTTTGATTCGCGAAAGCTCTTCGCGCGAGTAAGTCACGGCGATGGGCATGCCTGTGAGTTCGTCGGCGGTACAACCCAAGAGCTTCAAACCTGCCTGATTTGCGGAGATAAATTGTCCAGTATTGTCCACCAGGTAAATCGCAACAGGAGAAAGGTCCAGAAGAGAACGGTACTTCGTTTCGCTCTTTTGTAATTCTTCCAGAGCTTGTCCCACTTGTTCGAAGGCCTGTGCGTTCGTGATCGCGACGGCAGCCTGGTCAGCAAACATGCGCAGCCAGGTAAACTCTTGCTCCGTCAAGTTCTCGCGGCTGAAAATACCCAAGACACCCAGGATCTTTCCCCCGAACTTCAGTGGCTCACCCGCGAAAGCACAAATCCCTTCACGCTTGGCCCATTCGGGTCTGCGGATCCACTCGTTTTCCGGTGTTATGTTGGCGATTCGAATCGAATTTCCAGTCGCCCCAATGACTCCCACTTTTCCTTTTGTTTTGCTGAGCGGGATGCGCCGGAAATATCCTTCCCGAAGCGACCAGTTTTCATTTCCATGCAAGGACGATCCCGCACTGGCAACTAGGTGGAGGCACTCACAGTGATCGTCACATTCACTTCCAAGAAAGCACTCGTCGCAAATGTCTCCGGGTTCCAGCAGCCAGATGCGAGCCAGCGCTATCCCAGGCTGCTCAGCAAGGCCTTGAACAATCGCGTCGAGTGCATTTCGGGTGCTGTGCTCCCCCGCAACCGCTGCGGCCAAGGCAAGTAGGGGTTCTGGCTGCAAAGACGTTCTCCGTAAGTGGCTGATTCTACACCTACGCACTCGCTGCGTACATGACAGGCTGTGGCCCACATCGTCTTTTCCCCCGGGGGCCATATCGCCAACCGAGGGTGATTCTCCTGTGTCCGTTTTTTCCCAAAGCCACTTATCCGCTTTTCCCGAGATTTCGTGAATTCTCGAACCTCCGTGAGGTGCGCCCATGCGCAAGTTGTATTTCCTCAAGCACTTAGTTGTGGTGCAAGACTTGCCTTACCTGTTCTAGCGACATTGCAAGAAAGCAGTCGCGCAATCAATTAGGAGGAAGTCATGAAGAAACTCACCGCGACTCTGAGCACGCTCACCCTTGCTCTGGTGTCGCTCTTTAATAGCGGTGCCACCCAGGCACAGCAGCCCCCAATCAACGTGCAAGGCAATTGGACCATTTATTCCACGAGCATTAACGATGGTTCGACGGTCATAAAGCACGTGCAAATTGCCCAGTACGGCAACCACATCACCGGCTACTTCGAAGGCCCGGATCAAGCGGGACCAATACAGGGCGAATTGAAAGGAAATTTCATCCATTTCAGTACCGTGACGAAAACCATCCTGAACTTCCACGGACACGTATATGGAGACAACATCGCGGGAGATTACGGCATTCATGGGAAACAGGCTCCGTGGCAAGCGGTGCGGACCATTGGAATCGGAGCGCCACCGCAAGCCGTGGTCAGCTACGGCCAGCCGATGCTTCCTCCACCGACGACCCAATTGACGCCAGTGGCCGCCCAACAGTCTTCGAGCTATTCGCAGCCATCCAACGAATCGCAAGCGTCGAACTCCTACGCGGCGCAGACAAATGCTATCGACTCGCAGACGCAGGCTCAGGCACCGTCACCGGCGCCACTTTCATCGGAGCAACTCAATAGTCTCGTTGCCCCAATCGCGCTTTACCCGGACGCTCTTGTCGCGCAAGTTCTTGCGGCAGCCACAGTACCGGATGATGTCACAGCAGCGAATCAGTGGCTCGCCCAGAACTCGAACTTGACTGGTCAGTCGCTAGAACAAGCGGTGGATCAGCAGGAATGGGATCCCAGCGTTAAAGCTCTGACGCAATTCCCCAGCGTGCTTGCGAATCTTGCCAATAACCTGTCCTGGACTTCCAGCCTCGGCCAGGCATTCCATTTCCAGCAGTCGGATGTGATGACGGCGGTGCAAGTGATGCGGGCGAAAGCGCAGGCGACCGGAACGCTGCAATCGAACTCGCAGATCACCGTCACGACATCCTCACCCAACACGATCGTGATTCAACCGGCGAATCCGCAAGTGGTCTATGTGCCGGAGTACAACCCAACCCTTGTTTACGGCGCACCCATTGTTGTGCCGATGTACACGCCTCCGGTGGTTTTTGCGACGCCAGCGCTGAGCTTCGGCGTCGGCGTCACCTTCGGTGGCGGCGGATGGGCAGCGGGCGGCGGCTTCGGTTGGGGCTTTCATGCCTGGGCTTGCAACTGGGGAGGTTGGGGCGGAGGCGGTGGTGGCAACACGATCATCTTCAACCACAACACCTACATCACGAACAACACCTGGCACTCCACCAACTACAACGGCTATCACCCCTGGGGTTCCGGCTACCGTCCCGGCGAGGATACACACTACGGACCGAATGGCGCTTATCACCCCAATGGCTACTACGGCCCAAACGGAGCCTTTCATCACGATGTGCCCGGAACGGGTCCCGCGAACATGCCCAATGGCGGCAACAACGGCAATCACGGCCTGATCGGGGGCAACGGCGGTGTGGAGCACGCAGGTGTCAGTCCCAACGGCGGAGCCGTCGGATCACAAAATCATGCTTGGTATGGCAACAACGGCACCTTTCACCCCGACGGTAACTACAAGCCTGGCGAAGATACGCACACTGGCCCGAACGGCGCTTATCACCCGAATGGATATTTCGGGCCTGACGGTGGCTGGCACCAGGACAAAAATGCCGGTCAGCAGGTGCCTAACGGTGGCAACAACGGAAACCATGGTCTGATTGGCGGAAACAACGGAGTTCAGAATCACAATGCGGGGATGAACGGCCCCGGTGTCGCGCCCGCAGGCGGGTACCACAACGACGACCGCAACCCGCAAGCCAGAAACGACAATCGCTCGAACCTCGGCAGCTCGCGCATGAGCGGCGATGGCAGAACCAACCGCGCGGAGAGCACTCGAGGTCACGCCAGCATGGCCAGGCAGCGTCCTGAACAACACCAAGTCAGGCAGCATGCGCCTGTTCAACATCACTCTTCCGGCGGCGGTGGGCGTCGTCGCTAACGATCCGAATCGAGCAACCGAAAACTAAAGGAAAGGCATATCGGTAAAATTCAAGGAGATTGAAAATGAACACGAATCAGAACAGAACGAATTCGAAGTGGACAGGATTGGCGCTCGCGGGAATTCTCGTTCTCGCCGGCCTCGGCTTCACGGTCCGAGCAGTGGATACAGGCAAGTTGGCATTTGCCAGCGATGCAGCTACTCAAATGAGGTTCGAGTCGCCCACAGAAGCAGCCACCGCGCTGGCCCAGGCGACGAAGGACACCGATGAGACCGCGCTGACCAAGGTCCTCGGCGATGATGCGAACGCCCTCATTACCTCGGGGAACAGCGAGTCCGACAAGACCGCCATGCAGCAGTTCTTCTCCAAATATCAGCAGATGAACCGCTGGGTGGACATGTCGGATGGCAGCCGCGTGCTCTATATCGGCGCGGACAACTTCGCCTTCCCAGTGCCGCTGGCAAGAAACACTTCGGGCAGTTGGTACTTCGACGCCGTCGCCGGAGCTCAGGAAATCCGCGCCCGCGAAATCGGCAGGAACGAACTGCTCACCATCGACGCGCTGGCCGCACTCGCGAACGCCGAGCAGTTTTACTCCGCCAACACCGACTCTGGCGAATATGCGCAACGCATCATCAGTACGCCAGGCAAACAAGACGGCCTGTATTGGCCCGTTTCGGATTCACTCGGCGCCAGCCCGTTGGCGCAACTCGAGGAATTTCCGAACTCATCCCTCACGTCGCTGTCGCCAGACCAGCCTTTCGTCATCGACGGGTACACGCTGCGCGTCCTTACTGCTCAGGGGGATGATGCACCGGGAGGAGCGCAGAACTACATCGTGAATGGAAGGATGACCGGCGGCTTCGCAATCCTTGCGACTCCAGTGAAATATGGCGAAACCGGAATCATGAGCTTCATGATCGGCCGGGAAGGCTTCGTCTACGAGCAGGACTTGGGCCCAGACACTGCCAAGACTGCGACCTCTATCCAGCAATACAACCCGCGCGACAATTGGTCTCCCATTGACTAATTCTCAGCCAGGACGGGCCGGAAGCGGGAAACGCAATTTTTCATGCGCTTCCCGCTTTGCATTTTCAGTAGGCCCAATCGAAGTTGGTTGCAGCGCAGAACGCGTGAGCCCTGACTTCCTCGGGAGGGTGCTCCGCCGGTGGCGCTCATGCGCCACCGACGGAGTCTTTTCTGGGGTTAGGGGGTAGTGCAAATTAAGAAAGCAAATCCGGTGCCATTTCCAGGCCGCTCCAAGTGAATGTCTTACGGTATGGCGAATCATTGGCGGCTCGCGAATTCACGAGAGTTCGGGAAACCGGCTTGGAAATGTCCGTGACTGATTCGAAGAACGCGCACAAAACAGGAGAGTTAGATTTGGCTAGCGGGTTGCATTTCACCTTGAGTCGTAAAGTTTGGGACATCCGATTCAGTCATTGGAGGTACGCCTCATGTCCAACATCGCAACGCTACCACGCACCGCGCTCTTCCGCGTTAAGCGCGGGGAATTCTGGTCGGGCGATCTCGGTCTAACTCTGATCAGCATCTCGCTATGCGTTCTTGTTTTCGTCATCACTCCAATGCGCGAGGCAGGTGTCCCGGGCAGGATCGCGTTCGACCTCCTCATCATGGTGCTTATGGTGTTCGCCGCCATTGCGGTTAAGCAGACTCGGTTCGACACTTTTCTGGTAATCACCTTGATTCTTACGACTGCGGCTCTTCTAGGACTAGCGCGTTTGTACCCCTCACCGCTTTTGCGAGGGCTTGGCAGCATCTTTTCAACTCTTATCTTGCTCCTCTATGTCCGCATCGTGCTGCTGGTGATGTTTCGCGGAGGTCCGATAACCTGGAGCCGCATCCAGGGTGGAGTGAGTGCCTATCTGCTGATCGGCATGGCGTGGGCTTCGATGTTTCAGGTCATTGAGCAATCCCGTCCCGGCTCGTTCCATTTCGTCACCGCGCCCAGGGATCTTGACCAACTGATTTCCAAACTGACTTACTTCAGCTTCTGCACCATCACCACACTAGGTGGCGAGGTAATTCCTATTTCTCCGATTGCGCGATCGTTGACCATCGCTGAGGCCGCGGTGGGCCAGCTTTTCCCGGCAATTCTCATCGGGACGCTCGTGGCCATGGCCATGCAATCTCGACCGAAATCTTAAAAGGAAAACTGTTCATGGCATCGTGGCTTGAACAAATTGATCCCGGCGGCCATCGGCGTATCAAGGGTTTGCGCCTGGTTGCGGCTTATGGCTTTGCGGCAGTGTTCGGCACAGTGCTCCATCGTTCCTTACGAGATTTCGGGCGGTCAGTGGCTTGGCTATCTGGCCGCAGGCTTCGCACTTTGGGCGTGCGTTTCCGAAGGTCAAACGACTCGCTGGTTGTCGGCGCGCGACCTTGCATTTCTGAATGCCGCTGCGGTCGTGGGCGCACTGATGTTCGTTGGATTGTCTTCACTTCCGATCCGGCTTGGTCTAGCCGGTCCCGAATGGATTCTGATCACCGGCGCGTTCCTCGTTGGATATCTCAAACGATATGGAATCCTCGGCGCGGGTGTCGGCTCCCAAATTTATATCGGTCAACTCCTCGCGTACGGTACAAACCTTACATCGCGCGATCTGCCCATGGTGTTGCTTGCCGGCCTTATAGCGGGAATTGCTTCTATCGTTGCTCAGGTGCTCCGTCGACCGGCCGAGCCTCCGACGCCCGGGGCCTTGTATGCCTCGGTTCCCGGCAGTCGCGTTTCGCTGGAGATGCGCATGGCACTGCAGTCCGCCATTGCGGCTCTCGTCATCGTCCTGCTTAGCAGCGTCATTCACTTGCAACAGTCAGCCTGGGCCATCACCGCGAGCACCTACGTCATTGCTGGGTCCGCCTCTGGAACTGCAGATCGCGTTCGTCGGCGTATTGTCGGAACCTTGATCGGTGTGCCGCTCGGAATCCTCTGTCTGCCAATTTGTTTGCACTTGCCCCCGTTGGCCTGGATGCTCGCCGCTGTCGCAATGATCATCTACGCCATCGCGTTGCCCGACCGTTATGATGTCGCGTGCGCGGCGTACGCGTTTACACTTATGGTGACACTGGCCGTGAGCGGAGAAACTTCCATATCCGTTCTGGCAGCACGAGCTTGGGAAACAGTAATCGGCGGATCGCTCGGTGTGGCAGCTGCGAAGTTCATCCTACCGTTAACCAGCGCCAGTCCGTCAGCTCAGAAACCCTGGCTTCTCCGACAAAACTGAATTCCCTTGCGATGAGAGCGCGTCTGCAGCCGCTTTCCTCTTTCAACAATCGTTGTTGTTCTCGCAGCCAAGCACAAGACCCACGGTATCAGAGTCCCCCTGTGCGGCTTCTCACGACGCGATTTCTTTTGTTGACTGTGCCGATGATCATTGTCATAAGTCGCTAATGGAAAACCACCTGACGACCAACCTCCATGCCAGTGCACGCTCGAGCAATGTAACTCAGTGGAAGGGGTGGCCTGTTTTGGCGCATTCCGCACGGACCGCCGTGGCGGCTGTCATCTCGCTTCAAGCAGCAAGATTATTTCTGCTGCCCGAAGCCTATTGGGCGCCAGTTACAACTCTGGTTATCACGCAGTCCTCATTGGGCGCGGCGCTCCGCGTTTCCTGGCAGCGATTTGCTGGGACTGCCCTCGGAGCGCTCGTGGGCGCAATCGTGGCGAATTATTTTGGACCCTCCTTCCTCATATTCGGTGCCAGCGTGTTTGTCGTCGGGTTGTTCTGTGCCGTGCCGCAGTTGGATCGCAGCGCCTATCGCTTCGCCGGGGTCACTTTGGCGATTGTGATGTTAGTGCCGCGCGCGGATCCCGCTTGGCGTATCGCCTTTCACCGGTTTGCTGAGGTTTCAATCGGCATCGCCGTAGCGCTGATATTGGCGTGGGTCTGGCCTGAAAAAGAAGCTACGATCGCCTAGATGCGGTTTTGAACCGGCCTCTCGGGCATATCTTTATTTCAAACCAGTTCCCTCTAGCGTAGATGCCCGAAGCGCCAATCCCCACGCTACGGAGGTGAATTGATTTCCCGTCCTGATCCTCTGTTCTCCGAAGCGGCTCGCAAAAATTCTTCTCACCGCAGGTACGAAAGAAGACCCGCCAGTGAGAAACACGGCATCCACGCTTTTGGGGTGCACCCCACTTGTTCTAAGTAAGGAGTCCAGGCATGACTCAATCTGCTTCAATTCCTCTGCAATCCACGTTTCAAAGGAAGAACGCTTTACTTTGGCCGTTAGATCAACAACTCCATCCGAGAAATGAAACGTCGCAGCAGGTTCTTTCGATAAATCGTATTTCACTCTCTGGACAGACTGGTGCAAGTGATACCCCAGATCTTCCTTGATCAGATGTAGCAGAGCGGCGATTTTCCGTGGTTCCACGGCATCCGCCTTGATGCGGGTGAGCAAGTCCGTCACTTCCTTGGCCTTCAGAAAAGAGAGATGATGCCAGCGTTCGAGCTTGGCATAGATCCAGGACGGTACCGGCAAAAGCCTCTTCATCGAGCGCATCTCCGGTGCCAGCACCGAGCGCGGGAGACATCAGATGCCGGATCAGCTTGGCATCGAACGAATCTCCTGCAACCGCAACGCCCGCGTTACCGAGTAGATCCGCTGCGCTTCTACCCCTGCGGCGGATGCCTGGACCAACGCGCACCAGGGAAAAATCGCTCGTTCCACCGCCAAAGTCTCCAATCAGAATGAGTTCATCGTGATCGAGCGTGGACTCGTAGTAGTGCGCAGCCGCGATAGGCTCAAACTCGAACTGTACGTGCTCAAATCCGGCAATCTCAAATGCTGTTCGGAGTCGGCTTTCCGCATAGCTATCCTCCTCCTCCGTTTCCGCTCCGACAAATCGCACCGGGCGGCCCACCACGGCCTTCGAAATGGGGCGACCAAATTGCGAGGCGGCCTTTTCCCTCAGATCGCGCAGGATACGTGCGATCAGTTCTTCCAGGGTATACCTCCGGCCAAAAACGTTCGTGCTCTGGAGGCTGCGGCTGCTTAAAAAGGACTTCAAAGATTGAATCAACCGGCCTTTATGGTCTGCAGAGAGATAGTGTTCAATTCCTTCCGGTCCGCTCCACGACTTGAGTGCGTTGACACCGCGCTCTTTCCTTTGCTCAAGATAGAGAAGTGACCGATAGGATGCCGTCTCCTCGCCCATGAACGGGAACTGGGCAAGTTGCACTTCACCACCATCCGTAGCAAGGGCAATCGAGCTATTGGTCGTGCCAAAATCGATACCAATCGCAGCGGTGGCCATTCTCATCGATACTAAAGGCCACGCCCTTCGCCGGCAACCATTTCGAGTGAAGTAATCGGGAACTGGATTGAATCGCGCGTCACGCAGCCGGGAATTGAACTTTACTGACTACTCAGCTAAGCCCCTCGCTTACTGGCCTTCAGTACAGCTCAGTGGCTCGGCTTCAGAACCGGCAAAAGTTCTCAGGATAAGCCGTGACCGATTCTCAGCAGATCTTGCAGAATGTCCCCTTTATCATCAGGCACCTCACTAGACCCGAACGCGTCTTGGCCCGAACGCTAGCCCCACTAGGATCTAGACCGAATTTCTCCCCATTTCATCCGGCAGCAGTCTGACTCCCTAAGGTACAATGAGCCTGCCGCTCGCCCCTCGCTGCTCTCTCATCGTTTGGGCGCATGCGCGATACCATGACAGGTTCAACGAATCTCCTCCACGAAGACAGATTGTTTCCCGCCGATCCTTCAACGCGTAGCATCGCTAAACGGCTCTATGCACAGTGTACGATTTACCTATCCTCAGCCCCCACGGCCACACCAATCCCCAATGGTTCGCCAGCGACGATCCCTTTCCCGACCCAGCCCAGTTGTTCATTGTTCCTGATCATTATATATACCGCATGCTCTACAGCCAGGGGGTTCCCCTCGAAGACCTGGGTGTCGGTGTCACCCCTTTGCAAAATCCACGCCAGGTTTGGCGTCTTTTTGCCCAGCATTACCATCTCTTTCGCGGCACCCCCTCCCGGTTGTGGCTCGATTTCGCCTTCCAGGAATTGTTCGGCCTGAACACACGTCTCTCCCCGCAAAACGCCGACGAATATTATGATCAGAATTGAAGAAAAGCTGCGCGTCCCAGAGTTCCGTCCGCGCGCGCTATACACAAGATTCAAGATCGAAGTCCTGGCTACCACGGACTCTCCCCTTGATTCGCTCGAACACCATAGGAAGCTTCAGTCCGAAAAGTTTCCCGGCCGTATCATTCCCACGTTTCGCCCCGATTCCGTGGTCGATCCGGACTTCCCCAAGTTCAGCGAAAATATTGCCCGCCTTGCCGAAATTGCGGGAGAGGATACCTCGCGTTGGAAGGGTTATCTTGCGGCCTTGCGCAATCGAAGGGCGGACTTCAAAGCTCTGGGCGGTACTGCCACCGATCATGGTCATCCCACTGCCCAGACCACGGACTTAGGTTCCGGTTCGGCCGAACGGCTCTATAGAAGAGTGCTCTCAGGAATCGCGGATGCCGAGGAACGCGAAACGTTTCGTGCTCAGATGTTGACCGAAATGGCTGCCATGAGCCTTGAAGACGGCTTGGTCATGCAAATTCATCCCGGCAGCTTGCGCAATCACAATGTCCGGCTCTATGAAAAATTTGGCCGCGATGTTGGCGCTGATATTCCCACCCCGACCGACTATGTGTGCGCTCTACAACCGCTCTTGCAGCGCTTTGGCAACGAACCCGATCTCACCATCATTTTATTCACTTTGGATGAATCGACGTATAGTCGCGAACTTGCTCCTCTCGCTGGTCACTATCCCTGTTTGCGGCTTGGTCCTCCTTGGTGGTTCAACGACAGCCCAGAAGGCCTGATGCGTTTCCGCGAAATGGCCACAGAAACGGCTGGTTTTTACAACACGGTCGGCTTCAACGACGATACGCGCGCATTTCTCTCGATCCCGGCCAGGCATGATGTCGCGCGTCGTGTTGATTGCTCGTTTCTGGCGCGCTTGGTTGCAGAACATCGACTCGACGAAGACGAAGCGCATGAACTTGCTTACGAGTTAGCCTATGGCTTGGCTCGAAAAGCATACAAACTCTAAGTGAGGATATCTCTTACTCCATGGCCTTAGAAAATCATCCCGCGATGACTATCTCTGGTTCCTCCAATCTTCCGATTTTTCCCGCCCCTCGCGCTCGCTGGTTGATCTGCGCCATGCTCTTCTTCGCCACATCCATTAATTACATCGATCGCCAAGTCCTGGCCATTTTGGCGCCCACGCTGCAGCACAGCATCGGCTGGACCGAAGCCCAATACGGCTACATCGTTGGCGCTTTTCAGTTGGCCTATGCTCTGGGATTAGTAAGCGCGGGCCGCATGGTAGACCGCTTGGGATGCCGCATCGGCTTTGCCCTGCTCATGGGATTTTGGAGCATCGCTTCCATGGCCCATGCGCTTGCATCTTCCGTACTTGGCTTCGGCATCGCCCGGTTTTTTCTAGGGATAGGAGAGGCTGGCAGCTTTCCGGCAGCCATCAAGTCCGTCGCGGAGTGGTTTTCGCCACGCGAGCGTTCTCTGGCAACGGGAATCTTTAATTCCGGCGCAAATGTGGGTGCAATCATTGCGCCCGCGATCATGCCGTGGATCACCCTGAAATTTGGATGGCGCTCCGCATTTCTCGCTACGGGAATCATCGGTGCGCTCTGGTTGATTTGGTGGATGTTGGAGTATCGCAGGCCGGAAGGACATCCGCGGGTTACTCTTGAAGAGCAAAGATCGTTTACAGCAGACTCACCGGACAAGACCGCGCAACTCGCAAGAGTTTCCTGGCTGTCTCTCCTGAAATATCGCCAGACCTGGGGATTCGTCCTGGCAAAATTCCTGACCGACCCGGTCTGGTGGTTTTACCTCTACTGGTTGCCCAAGTTCTTTG
This sequence comes from Candidatus Acidiferrales bacterium, assembly GCA_963837885.1. Taxonomy (GTDB): domain Bacteria; phylum Acidobacteriota; class Terriglobia; order Acidiferrales; family UBA7541; genus Acidiferrum. Next base: position 14,325 of record CAWIPD010000004.1, read on the forward strand.
ATGCCAGATACCACTTGGGCCTGAGCCAGATCGGCTTGCCCTTGATCGTCGTTTACAATTTGTCGATGGTGGGAAGCATTGGTGGCGGGTGGTTGCCGGCTGTCTTCCACAAACTCGGTTGGGCTTTGCCGAAATCTCGGCTCACCGCGATGTTCATCTGCGGCTCATTCGCCTTGCCCATGTTTTTTGCCGGGCATGCGTCTTCGTTATGGATTGCCGTCGCTCTCTTGAGCAGCGCCGCTGCGGCGCATCAGGGATGGTCAGCGAACTTATTCACCACGGCATCGGATATGTTCCCCAAAAGTGTGGTCGGAACGGTGGTAGGAATTGGCGGGATGGCCGGATCAATTGGCGCAGTTCTGTTTTCTCTAAGCACCGGATGGGTTTTGCAACTCACTCACAGCTATACACCACTCTTTGTGGTGTCCGCGTCCGCCTATCTCGTGGGCCTCATTTTTCTGCAACTTTTGGCGCCCGGACTTAGTCCGATTGCCTGGACTCAGGTGAAGTACGGCAGTGAATCCATGTGAGGCGGCTGGACTTCCCACCTATTTCTTTCGGCGAAGCTTCTTCACATTGCGAAGAATGATCGGCGGCGTCATGTCTTTCATCAACTTGGAGAAAGTCATCTTCGCCCGTTTGTGTGAATTCGGCGCGTAGAGTGAGCTGTGAGGCGTCAAGTCGCGCTGACCTTCCATTCCCACCGTGTGGTAATACACTGCGAACGAATTCCGCGACCTGCCCGGCGGACATGCCACCGTGTTGGGCAGCCCATGATAATTTGGATCCGCCACCTGAAATATAACTGTCTTGTTGAACTCTGGTTCGATAACTGCCTCGCATTGGCTGGCGTCGGAATTCCACAATTCCAATTGGCCACCGTACTCATGTTTCCATTCTTTGTTCAGATAAATAATCATCGCCAGCCGCCGTGTTAAGCCCGTCGCATAGGCAACGTTGCGGTCGGTATGGATGTCGAAATGGCCGCCGCGCGGCACAACGTGGTATCCGCTGCCTTGTAAATAGGGATCGGGAAGCAAGTGCTGTATGCCAGTCAATTCCGACAAGAAATAGAGAAAATTCGCAGAATGCACCATGGCTGCCAGATCGAATCCTGCACCCCGCAATTCCACCGCTGAACGCAGATTGAATTTCTCCAGATGCTCATCATCTTCGTGGACCCAATTCTTCTCAACCATCGAAGGCATCTGCGCCACGACCTGGTCCAGTAGCCCAGGGTCAATCAGATTGTCAAACACAACGTGCGGAAATGGTTTTGCAGCCAGGTACTGCGCTCTCATTTCCTGCAAATTGTATGGCAGATTGATCTTGCCGCCAAAAACTGAAGTCATTTGTGCTGTCGCTATCGAAGCCATTTTCAATTACCTCATTCTCGCTCTACCTTAGCCCTCGCCCGTTGAAAGTTCCCCGGCCCAACACTAACGTCGCTGTGTGTCCTCAAAAGCTTTCGCTATCGCATAAAATGCCGGCGTTGGCGCTAGATTCTCATCAAACGGCAGCGGCCGGACTCGCGCCCCATCCGCTCGCGGATTGGCTTTTGCAATCCACGTGTATCGATCCGAGAGTCCCCACGTCAGAACCGCGATAACGGATTTATGCTGCAACACGCTTGACAGATACTCCGAGTATTTGCCGGCAACCACGCGGTCGCGTTCGCCGACTTCGACCGGCAATTTGAAATCCCGAACATCCATTTCAGTGACCAGGATTTTCAGGTTCATTTCACTTACTTCATGCAGGAATCGCTGGAAATTCGCTCCACCTATGTTGTTGTGATCTCCCATCAGGTGCGACTGGATACCTATTCCATGGATGGGAACGTTCTTTTGTTTCAGTTCCCGCAGGTGCTGCAAAAACGATTGACGCTTGGACTCCGCCAGCGAAGTCTCTTCTTCGATCCACGTCTCGTTCCAGACAAGTAGCGCGCTCGGGTCTGCCTGGGCGGCGGCTCGCAATGCCATCTCTATATAATCCGGCCCCAACAACTGCAACCACGGTGAATTCCGCAGCCCATCGCTTCGGTGATCTTCCGGCAGCAACGCTTCGTTGATCACGTCCCAGGACTGCATTTTCCCGGCATAGTGGCCCATCACTTTGGAAATATGCGTCGTCAGCAATGACTCTGCATTCGACTTTGTTGCATATCCCGCGAACCATTTGGGCAGTGCTTCGTGCCAAACCAATGTGTGCCCGCGGTATTTCATCTGATGTTGTTGCGTGAACGCGAACAACTCATCCGAGGGGCCGAAGTTAAAAGTGTCGGGCGTCGGCCGCAGGGTATTCCACTTCAACTCGCCTTCCGGAACCAGCAAATCACACTGTTGTGCAAACAACGCCGCAAATTCAGGATCGCCGGACAGTTTGCCATGTTCGGTTGCCGCTCCGTACAAAATCCCTTTTCGCAGCGCCAGGTCCTTCAGTGAATCGATCCCAGGTGACATAACTTCCCTAGGGACGCCCTCACTCGCTCGGGCTGGCCACCTAGTTGCAATCGAACCGAGTGTAACTGCACCAGCGGTTTTGGTAATGCCTTCAAGGATGTCCGTCGCGAAGAACCGTTTTTCATTCTTTATTCCTTTGTCCTGCCTCAGCGTTCTCTGAAGAAGTGCCGCACCGCCACTCCCAAGATCGACCACGGTTCTACAAGATAGCGCCTCCACAAGCGTTTTGGCTCGGTAGCCAGACGGTACGCCCACTCCAGTCCCCACCGGCCCATCCAACGCGGTGGGGTCTTTACGGCCCCAGCGACATAATCAATGGCTGCGCCCGAAGGCAGGATCACTCTTGCGTGGAGGTAAGGGAAATTATTCAGTATCCATAACTCCTGGCGTGGCATTCCCATGCCAACCATTAGCAAATCCGGTTGGTAATCTGCAATGGCTTGCAAAATCGCTTGATTCTCCGCGCTCGATGGCTCGGCATCGAAATAACCGTCTCTGGTTTGAATATTCAGTGCAGGGTAGCGTTCTTTCAGTTTTGCTGCACCTGATGCCGCAATGCCCGGTTTCGATCCAACATAAAATATGCGCCATCCTTTCGCCGCAGCGGTTTCCATAAGCGGCCAAATCCGATCCGCGTAGGTTACGCGCTGATTTCGGCGAACGGGAAATCCATACAAGCGGGCCAGCCCCACGATGGGCATGCCGTCGATGTGTGTGTATTTTGAAATTTCGTAAAACTCCCGGAATTTCGGTTCCCTGTGCAACAGCGCCACGCTATTCAGGTTGTGGTTTGCCACAATACATTTCTGGTTCGCCGCGATTTCCTTGGCCACGACTCCCGTGAGTTCATCAATCGTGAAAGCCTGCACGGTAATCCCCAAAAACGATATGGATTCCGCATCTCGTGGAGAGGACAGGGCCGTCATCGATTCTTCGCAGGTTGCACGCATAAATTTATGGTGTCGCCTCAAGCTCACGCGCCGACCGCGATGCCTCCCGGCCGCGAAGGAAACCGCGCAACTTCTGCCGGATTCCTACAGGGAAAAACCAAGCTCCGGCGAATACCACAAGATCCCGCAGGCGTGGTTTGCCCAGATGCAACATTTCCTTGAAAATCATCCAGCAAGTCTTCCAACTGCCCTCAACCGCAGCTTGGGGCGAAACGTACGTCGCCAAAAATGACGCATAAGCTCTTGCGGTGACCCGGGCGCGCGAACTACGTATCCAGTCGAGGGAAATTGCCCAGGCACTCTGCTGACTCACCCTGGTTCGGGCATCATCTACGTTCCAGATCGCCAGTGGTTCCGCCACAAAAACAACTTCCATTTCCCGGTCCTCCGCGCAGCGTAGTACCCAATCCCAATCCTGGTGTTTGCGCAGACCCTTGGTGAACGGAATTCGCGATGGATACTGACGCTTGGCCATAAGTGTCGATGTTTGCATCAGTCCTTCGCCAAATGTCAGGCGAGAACGAACCAAGAGATATTCGGAATATGGCTCTGACGGAGCGTTCTCTGGCAAGAGCATATCCACGTCCGCGGTTCGTGCAATTACCTGGCTGCAGGCAATCTGTGATTGCCGTTCCTCGCGCTTGCTGACTGCTCCCAACTGTTTTTCAATTTTCTCCGGTAACCACTCATCATCGTCATCTAAAATTCGATCCACTCCCCGCGTGCTTCCCGGACTCCGATATTGCGAGCTTCGGACCCACCAACCGATTCCATCAGCAATACACATCGCAGACGTTCATCGTTCACTCGCGTCAGGGCCGCAACGGTTGCGGGGTCTTGCCCGTCCACAACGACTACAATCTCGACTGCTGTGTAGGTCTGTGCCAACACGCTTTGGATTGCACGTGTCACCAACTCGGGACGATTACGAGTTGGTATGACGGCAGTCGCCGGTGATTTTGGTCGCTCATGATTCTCTTAAGAAAATCTCCCTTCCTGGTGTTCTGGCGGATTTGCTATGCCTGCCACTTCTGAATAGATTTTTTCCAGGCTCTCAGTCTGTCTTCGCAAATCAAATTTGCGTTCCACGCGACGTCGGGCCGCGTGGCTGAACTCATTCCAGAGTGTCTGGCTGGAGAGGACTTCGTGAATGTATTCCCGAGTACTCGCCAATTCCGCTCTGGCGCAAAGCCCAGTAATCCCATGGGCTACGGCCTCTGGCACCCCACCGGTTGCGAAGCTGACCACCGGCAATCCGCAGGCCTGAGCCTCCGCGAAGACCAATCCAAACCCTTCCGAGTCACCGTTAGCAGCCGTGACACTCGGAACGCAGAATAACTTTGCCTTCTTCATCCATTCCTGGATTACCAAAGCGGGCTGCGCCGAGAAACTTGAAATTGCGAAGCGTTTTTTGAGCTTCTGCTTCCAGCATTTGCCGCTGATCTCCGTCACCAATGACGACCAGTTCCGCCTCAGGAAGCTGTTTCTGCACTTCGCTCATCGCTTTGATGAGATACGTGCAGCCCTTCTTCTCCACGAGCCTCGCCACGAACAACACCTGTGAAGTCCTCTCGTTTCGCTGGGGTGGCTTGAACTTTTCGAGATCCACGCCAATGTAATGTACCCGGGTGCGCTCCATCGGGAAATCCTGAAGCTGCAGTCGCTTTCGAATGAAATCGGAAACTGCCAGAAACAGTGTGACGTTTCCTTGCAGTTTGGAACGTTGCTGCAAATAACGCCGTCCATTTTTCGACTCACGAAATCCCCTATCGGACAACGTCGCATCATACCCATGAAATGTTGCAATCAATGGCGTGCCCAAACTTGTCCCCAAAGGGATCGCTTCACAAGCGTCCGGACCGAAATGTGCATGAATCAATTTCGGCTGCAGTTCTCGCAACCGCCTTACACAATCCTGGTTGGACCCAATATCCTGAATTGCAACTCCCGACCCAAGCCTTTCCATCCGCCATGATTTGCCATCCATGTGGACTCCGCGGGAATCTCCAGGCCTTCAACCTTTTTTATGCCGACAAAAAACGGCCGAAACGTTTTCATCGCATCCGCCTGTGAGCGAATGAAAGTCTCTGAAAACGCCAGGAGCCGCATTCGGAAGATCAGCGCGACCGGTCTATCCTTTTTCTCTTGCCACGCCAAGTGCGGCACGGCGGCTTCATGCAGCAGATTGCTTTGAGGATCCAGCAGTGTGCTCATGTGGTGTACTCCGGAATCATCGAAGGCTCACGGGCGGCAACGCTCGCTTCGCTCTTCTGCCGGGCGAGTGCCACAAATGTCCACGTATAAGGCAACCAAAGAAACGTGTGCGTGCGGAAAATACTGCTTTCCGTCACGTTATACGCAAGGAAAAATAACAAGAAGACCAGAGGCCATTTTTCCTCGCGTGTTGTGGCTCCTTGAAATAATTCCAGTGCACGGGATAACGCCACGCCTGCACCCAACAGAAATACTGCTAGTCCAACAAATCCCAAATCCAGACGATCTCGAGGTACCCGTTGTGTGCGTGCGGTGCGTTCCAACCGGCAATCTTGATGACGTTGAGCGAGTCCAGATTTCCTCCGACCCAGAATATGGCGTATCCGTATCCCAGCCATGGGCGCAACTTGATCGCGTCCACAACCGCTGCCCACAGCGGAGTCCTTCCTGTCAGCGTTGTAGTCCTTCCCACTGCTTCAAGAATGAGTGCCGAGCCCGTGACCACGACTAGTGCAAGACAGATGAAAAACGGCAAAAGCGGAACCCACAGGGGCAACGTTCTTTTCGTCTTTATCCAAGCTACGTGCAGAAGAGGGAAGGCCACCAGGCAAACCGTCGTGGCCACGAGTGGAGTAGCTGATCCCGAAAAGAGAAGCAAGAGCGCCGCACCTGCGATTGTCGCGTTCCGAAGCCACGTGGGGATTCCCGCGGGCCTCGTAAAAAACAGAAGCAAGATTCCAAAAGCCATCTTCATGCCTAACGCGTTCTTGTGCGGAAACATGCCCTTCCAACTGCCAAAATGCAGGTCGTGGGACAATCCATATTCAGGGAACAAAACAATCAGAATGAAACTGCCGAAGGCACAAACAATGGTTAGCCACCCGAAGATGCTCGTTTTCTCTCCAGTCAAAGCATGTTGCCAGGTAAACCCCGAAGAGAGTTGTAGCGAGAAGAATCACTGCGCGACGTAATGTAAACACCGGGGAGATCGACCACTCGGCCGATACCAGCGCCAGGCCGCAGATTGCCAATGGCCATCCGCACCGCCATAGGCCGGCAAGAATCTTTTCACGATGCACGAACAGCACTAACACAAGAATCGGATACAGCGCCAATTGGACAATCACGTTGGCGTGATTCAGGTTCTTGACCTGTTCCGCTACGGTTTGATTCGTCGGAATCAGGGCTTCTGCCAAATACATCAGCATAAGAACCGCGTACACTTTTTCCAGAAACTTAAACATTGACACCTGCATTCAAAATATTTTCTTTCTCCCTCAATGCTACTTCTTCTCTCCCCGCTAATTGTGCAATCAACCGTCAGGCCATTTCTGGCGCCGACTTCTCAGCCAGACAATGTCTTCCATCTGCCACCGCTCTTTCCCGCCGGGCAATGAATGCTAAAACCGTCCAATTGCAAACGGCTAAGAATCCATCCGTTAGCAGGCTTGCCAAGCTGCCCCCCGCCGGAAAATTTAGGAATGAGATACAGATTCAAGCAAAAATTCAAACTTGCCGCTGCGACCTGCGACCCGGTGCGATAGCGCTGAAAACCCCCTCCAGTAAGGCTGTCCCCCGCGCTCAAATGCGCGCTGCGGAAGAGCGGAATCAGGCACAGCCACCTGAGTGCTGAAACGCTTTCTTCAAATCCCTTTCCAATCACCAGCGGAATCAATGGAGCACACAGAGAACATAACGAGCAGCTTGACGAGGATGTTTAAACGGCGCGGTTTTCTGGATGATTTTCAAAGCGAACTGCATGTTACCGCGAACCCCGTTCACCCCTTTTTGGCAGAACCGCGGAAACGCAGCGGAATGAACTGCCCGGATCGGCACGCAACTGATGTCGACCACCCGGTAAGCCATGGAGTAAATCCCGTTGGCGGCGGCCATTCCATACCGGCTCAGCATCGTCTTGTCGATATCGTTGTAGACCGAAGTTGTTGAGCACGCGAAAGAGAAGCCCAATCCCTCCGCCGCGCTCTTGAATAAGAGCTTTGGTCGGAAATGAGGCAAGCCCAGTCTGCTGGACACCGCAACGACTGCGATACTCGCGGAAAATAAGGATACAGACAATGAAGCTATGGCCCACTGGTGAACCGTGGCGTGGTGCAGGACCAGTATCATTCCGCCCGCTGCGGCAAGCCGCGCCACATTGGTCAGCGTCGTCAGGGTTGCCGTAATGCGCAGATTCTCATAAGCTTGAAATGCTTGTCCGGCGCTCTCCGCGATCCTCGCGCAAGTGCATTCCCCGATTGCGATCAACACCAATACCGATGCGCTGGCTGCTCCCACCAGGGAAGCCCCAAATAACTTCAATGCAAGAATCATGAGCGACCCCACGAGCAGGGTCGTCCAGAATCACGTTTCCCCAATATTCGGCGAACTGCTTTTTGTCCTGGCTTACGTGCCGCAGCATTACGAATCCAGAACCAAGCGAACTGTACTGACTGACGATAGAAACCAGAGCAGTTGCCCCAACGAAAATTCCGTATTGACTGCTTCCCAGTAGGCGGGCCAGCAGGATGAAATATCCTGCCTGTACAAACACACTTAGACCCTGGCCAAGAAACATCCAACTGGCGTTTCTGCCGAGACTACCCTCGCGAAGTGGAAACGAAAGCTTCACGATTTCTCCTCGGAGCTCACCCTTATAACCTCAAATACTTTTCATAGATCTGTTGCCATCGAAAGTTTTCCGTATAATTTGCAAATCCTGCCGCAGCGATTTCCTGTCGCAATTCAGGGTCTCGTATCAATTTCTTCAGGGCCTCGGCTAACGCGTCCGACGAACCACCGGGGATCATGACTGCGCCGCCTGCGCGAAATATTTCAGGGATTCCTCCGACCGCGGAGGCCACCACGGGAAGTCCGCAGGCCATTGCCTCTACGTTCACCATTCCAAACGGTTCATTCCACACGGGAGGGGGCAGCAGAAAATACTTGCTCGCGGAATTCGTCCCCCAATGCTTCGCCCGTAACGTAGTCTCCAAATTCAACATTGGTGGGTTTGGTGTTTTTAAGCGCGCGCAAGTATTCCGATTCGACAGTTTTCCCGAATTCCACACATCCAACGATTCTTCCCCTTAACGGGTATACCTTCTTTTCCCAACTTGCGCACGGCATCCACAAAAACGTGTGCCCCCTTGTCTGGGGCTAACCGGCCAACAAACAGAACAAGGGGAATCGTTGCATTCCGACCAGCGTTTTCTTCCATGGGATAAAAGCATGCATCATCCGCCCCATTCGGAATGACAAAGGTCAGTAGCTGTGGAGGGATAAATGGTTTTATTTCTGAACGCAAGAAGTCGCTGCAAAATGCAAGTGCTGCCAGATCAAGGTTCTTCAAGTATTTTCGTGGCATGTGGAGCGCAGGTGCGAATTATGCATGTGCAGCACAACATGAATATTTCGCCCCGAACACAATTGGCTCATGGCTACGGCACAATCCGGGCGATTTGCCACATAAAGAGTGTCGCCGGATTTGAGCTGTTCAACGACAGGCTTGAAAATGCGTCGGAGGAGATGGACACGTAATCCGAAAAACGGCCGATAGCCAAATCGTTTGGCCCACGTCACATATTTCTTCAGAGCCGGCAACTCCCACACGCGGTTGGCTGGGAAACCCCACGTGTCGTCCGCCCAAGGGCAGACAATCCGGGAGTGCGAATCGTCTCGAAGGACATTGGCCGTCCACCGAGACAATGCCCCGCCGTAATGCTAGGAAAACGCTTCCGTTTCCGACATGATGTGGTACACGGTCGGGCGATTATCCTGCGAGAGAGCAGCTGCCCTTGACCGCGATTTTTTTTTGAACGTCCGCCGGGCGAACGAATCTTCCACAATTGCGCCGCTGGCCGTTTCTGTATTTCCGGGATTTGCGTCGAGTTGATATGAAATTCCATGGGCATTCGGTTATGGGTCTTTCTGAGTTCAACTCTTAAACTGCGCCTGACCCCTTTAATACCGCGGGAATCGTTCCCGCATTTTTTTAAAGCGCGGCCACAGCTATCATTCATCAAGATACTGAATGTCCAGCGCCATCCATTGTTCAAACGTGATGCCGCTTCTCCCTTTGATCTGCCAGAGGCAAGTCAGTCCCGGCCGCACCGCAAAACGACGCCTATGCCAGTCCTCGCTAAATCCTTGATAATCGCGCACCGGGAGCGGGCGCGGGCCCACCAGACTCATGTCGCCGACCAGCACATTCCACAATTGCGGCAACTCATCCAGGCTCATTCGACGAAGATGTTTGCCGATCGTCGTAATTCGCGGATCGTTTTTGATTTTGAAGACTGGTCCCCCCGCCTCGTTCTGATCTTCAAGGTCGGCGATCATCTTCTCTGCGCCGGAGATCATCGTCCGGAACTTGAGCATCTTAAACCTTCGTTTGTTGAACCCTACGCGTTCCTGCAAGAACAGAATTGGCCCCGGAGAAGTCAGTCTTACCAGTAGCGCGCAGATACCCAGGACAGGAGCCAGCGAGATAAGCAGTATCAGCGAGCCAGTAATGTCCAGGCCCCGCTTCGCCACATGCGCCCAGCCATCTGCCTGACTCGGTGGTGAGAGCTGGTTGTTGCCTTCAAATTCCTCGCATTTGGGCTCCCGTTGGTTTCAAGCCAAACAGGTTTGCGTCCATCCGCAGCAGAATTCCATGCTGCTGGCAGAGGTCCGCGACCTGCGCGGCATACTCATAAAATGAGCGGAGCGGCAGGAAGCAAGCTACTTCATCCACCACGTTGTGGCGAAGGAATTCAGGAAGACCTTCCAGGTCGGACAGATGTTTGTAAATGTTCGGATTGATGTCTTTGATGGAACTCCACGGATCATCAACAAATCCCAGAATCCGATATCCGAGTTCCGGACGCCTCTCAATTAGCCTTGCAAAATCGATGGCTCGGAAGTTGGTTCCGAGAATCAGAATGAAACGCAGGTTGTGACCACCGCGGCGAATTCGGCTAAGAAATCCTCGCAGCAGGATGCGCTCCACTACCATGAACGTGCAACTGATCACCCAGAAATAAACCAGGAAACGCGGCGTAACCATTCGTATGGAAAGTACTTTTCCGGCTATCAGCACGCATGCAAACGAAAGATTCGTCGCCTTCAAAGAATCAGATATTTCTTGCCAACGTGTGGCCAGTCGCTTCGAGTCATATACCCCGCAGGCCACAAATATTCCGTGCCAGGCAGCAATGATCGCAGCTGAAAGAAGGCAATTCGAAATCTTCACGCGCATTTCCATAAACTGCGCGAAACTGGTGTTCTTCTCTGCATGCACCAGCAGGATCGTTGCCAGCAGGAATGCCCCTATCATCAATGTGAGGTCAAGTAGCTTGAGCGCATTGAGTAACAGTCGTCGCTTGGCCTGATTCATGATCTTCCCCTGAGTGTCCCTGGGTCCCCGCATTTCGATGAAAGTTAAGCAGCCGTCGATTTCCCATGCGCAGGAAGTTCCGGTTCTGTCACGCGAGACGGCCTGGTGCCAGATGCCAACCGCGTTGACTTCCACGATTACGCTGATTCTGGTTTCGGCCATATCGCGCCTTCCTTCTCAAGACCTCTAAAGATAGTTCCTCCATTCCTGGGCAGAATGAGGGTAAATCCGTTCGACTTCCGTCATGTCGCCGGGATTTTCGCGTGTTACAACTGTTGGTAAAGCGATTCGGGAATCGGAAAAGTCCGCTTATTTAGCACCGCGCCCAATATCTTGATCTTCGCCGCGCGCAAATTTTCAACCATCTTGCTCGCTGACTCGCGGCGCGTGCTGTTGGCTTCCAGCACCAATACCAACCCATCGACTTGCGGTCCGAGTGCTATTGCGTCGGCGCTTTCGCTGAGCGCGGGAACGTCGACGATCACGTAGTCGAACTCACTCCGTAGTTCCGCGATGCGGGCTTTCATCTGACATCCGCTAATCTAGCAGTCGTGAGAACTCATTTGTGGACCCGCCGCAGGATAGCAGCCAGAGGCGGACCCCGGCCCCACGGGCTTGGCATATTTCCGGATTGGGCCTCTTCTCGAGCTTACGGCATCCGTCAGCCCAAAGTGGTTGCTGACGCCAGAAGTAATTCGGCAATGCCGGGGCACGAAGATTGGCGTCCACCAAGGCAAACCGTACCCGCTGGGGCGTCGGCGGCCAGAATCCGTGCCACGTCTGAGCATATCTGGCTGCAGCCATTGCCCGACTCCATGCCCGCAAACATCACTGTGCGCGAACCTGCAACTCTCCGCTCCGAGGAAAAGTTGCTGGACGAGCCGGGTCAGCTCTTCCTGCGCCAGTGTGTCCAGCTGCCAGGGTAGATACGTTCTTCGCCGCATCGCCATTACTCTGGCTTATAGGAAGACTTATCACAGGCACAGAAGGTGTCCACAGCGTTAGGGCTGTCATTCAGTGTTCGTTGCATCAGGTCAAAATTTCTGCTCATCTTTTTTCCACCTTTGCTTTAGAAGCCTCGGAGACAATCGCTGAGGGCTGATCGTTGTTTCGGATGGCTGTCGCTTCCTCGGGAATTCGCAATCATCCGGCCGGGTCGAAATTTCATTCACGTCCGTCAACCAAGGGTTTGGTCTGCGAATTTCTTCGACGATTTGCTGGTTGTACCGGCCGAAACTCTCTCTGCTGAGTTGATAAATCGTTTCATTTCGCTTGATCGTCAACGTCCTGGTATTCCTCTCAACTTCTTCTTCTTGGTGCTCCGTTGGAGCTTCGGCCGGGGACGCCGTAATTGCTGTTCTGGCGCGTTTAAATGTCCGTTTTGTTCCGTGACGATCGAAGAGGTGTCCGGTTGTAAGGCAGTGTCAACCGTTGTAGCAGCGCCGCTGGTTTTTACTACTGGAGATGTCAGCCTGCGGATGGGAGCAATTGCTGCCGGAGTCTCGGTTGTCCCTTGCTTACTTTGTGCGGTCCTCCCCGTCATTCGCAACACGGGCCAAAGCAAAGCCAATAGCGTCGCCGTAGCCGCCACTACCGGCCACCGTATTGCCTTGCGCCCCTCGACGATCGACGAAGCGCCTATCACAGGTGTCGGCACCTTCTGTTTGCTCCCAGCGGTAATTGGAACGGGAGGCTCCTCGAGTAGGGAACTAAAATCAGTGTCGTTCACCGCTTCCTCGATCACATCGCACTCGATCCCTTGATCCTTTTTCACAAATCCGATGTTCAGGGCATGGAAACACAGATTGTTGATGTTTCTTGGAATGCCGCCCGAGTGCTTGGTAATCATCGAGATTGCTTGCGGCGAGAACAACGGACGCCCACCCTCAAATCCAGCGATGTGCAATCGATGGTTGATATACTCCGCAGTCTCTTTCTCATCAAATGGCGCGAGCCTGGCCACGATTGAGATGCGTTGCCGCAACTGCGTCATATGAGGAGAAGACAATTGTTCTGCCAATTTCGGTTGACCCGCCAATATGATGTGCAGCAACTTTTCCCTGGGGCGTCTCGAAATTGGACAGCATCCGCAGCGCTTCCAATACCGTTTGGCGCAAGTTCTGTGCTTCGTCGATAACTACTACAACTCGTCTTCCGGCTTCCGATTCGCCGACCAGGAATTCATTGAGTTTGCGGTGCATCTCAACGATGCTTCCATCGCTGGTCCCGATTTCAAGGTCGGCAAAGAATGCTTTTCAGCAATCCGTGCGGGTCGTATTGCGGCTGGAACAGAAAAACAGTTCTCGCGGAATTCTTCAATTCCTGCAGCAAATTGAACAGCAGTGTAGTCTTGCCCATTCCAGGCGGGGCGACCAATGCGGTGAAGCCTCGATTCGCCTTGTATCCATACTGTATGGAAGCCATCGCCTCTCGGTGAGTGGCACCCATATACAGGTAGCGCGGATCGGGAGTCACCCCGAACGGTTGCTCTCGCAATTTGTAATACGCTAGTACCACGTTCCTTACGCCGCCCGTTTCGGTACGAATGCCAGTACCGGGATATTTAATGTGTCGGTGACTTCTGCTGGGGTACGGAATGATGGATCCAGATATTCAAATAGGTACGCGGCTGCAATTGCCGAAAAGATTGCAAACGCAAAACCCAGCAACGTCAGCATAACCGGGCTGTGGGCGGGGACCGAGCGGGGCAACCGGAGGAACTGCAATCGCCACGTTCGCGATGCCTTTCTTGTCCAATGCATCCGAAGTTTTCTCCTGCTCACGCTTGTACTGTACAAGCAGGTAGTTCCCTTCGTTAGCCTTTGCTTCCCTCACTAGAGCTGCTTGTTGAATTGCCTGACCGTCCAGATTGACGATCTGCTTCTTCATGCTGGCGATGCTGGTCTGCAAAGCCAGGGCGGTCGCCTGTTGCGAGGCCAGATCGGTTTGCGTTTTCCGCCACCTCCGCTCTCAGCAATTCGTAAGTCTGGTCACGATCCGTTGTCCGATTTACGTATTTCTCGTCGATCGCTTTCTGGATTCCGCCGCCTTGGTCTCCGCAATTTCCTGGTCAGCTTCCAGCACCAGCGGATAAGTCGGTTCGTACTTCACTAGCAGTTGAGTGCGCTTGAGTTGAGCTGCCACCAAATTGGTTTCCAATTGTTGCAGCAGCAAGTTTGCAGAGTTTGTTACTTCCACAGTGGTTGCCCGCAACGGCGTGTTTTCCATCTGCGACCGGATACTCTTGAGCCGTTCCTGATCCGCCGCGATTGACTGTTTTGTCTGATACAGCGAAGCTTCTGAGGCTGCTTCCTGCTGCGCCATGTAAGTCCGGAGCACTTCCGGAGCCGCAACGCCGGCCTGCTGGCTGAACTCGGCAAGGCGCTTCTCTGAACCCGCCAGTGCCTTTTTATATTTATCCGCTTCGGCGGCAAAAAAATCAGAGGAGCCGGCAGGGCGCTGAAGCTGTAGATGTTTCTGCAGGTAGAGTCCGCTCAACGTTTGCAACACGCACGTTGGTGTCTGCGGTTCGCCCCATTTCCCGTATTTAACGTCGATGACGTTTGAGGCCGTAGTCGCTTCCACCTTTACGTTCTTAGCCAATCCAAGTGCTGCTTTTTCGACTTTCACAGCGCGGCGTTGTGTCGGATCGGTCGGCAGAAATATATTCGTGGGGGACCAGCCACCCTCACCAAACCGCAAGATGCAGCTACGGTGTGCAGCATGTCCTTGCCCGTCAGCAAGGCAACTTCCATGTTACTTGATCCGTCGTAACGCCTTTGTTGTTCACTACTGCGGCGTTTTGCGCGGCCGTGATAGCAGGATCGGAACGGTCCTGCTCCACCAGCACCTGCATCGTCACCACGTAGTAGTTGGCGGCCCACACCCACGCCACCACCAGCGCGAGCGCAAAGACAATCCCGAACGTCCACGTTGTTACTTTCCAGTGGCGGAACAAAGGGGCGACAATGTCACGCCCGGTTTTCCTGATTCCGCTTTCGTTTGACTTGCTGCCAATCTTCAATTTGTTTTCCATATCCTCTTCTTTCCCTCCACGCTTTCCCGCTCTTTTCTTTCTCCCGATCTAGTAACCGACCGCTGCTGGATTGAAGCTCATACCGAATGAGTAAGGCACGTATTTGCGGAACTTCGTGATGGCCTTTTCGGGGACGAAGATCATATCGCCGGGTTGAATGTGGACTTCTTCCAGGTTTTTACCGCTCAGCAGGTCGTTTACCTTGATCTTCTTTACCTCCGCCCAATTCGACGACACCGGGCGGAAGAACATCACTTCCGTTTTCGCGGTTGGCGCGAATCCTCCGGCTACTGCAACGGCTTCCGTCAGCGTTAGGTCAGAGCGCAGTTCATATTGCCCCGGCTTTCCTACCTGCCCGAGCACGACGAAGGATGGCTTTTGAAAAGTCGCCAGATCCACATTAACGATCGGGTCATGGAGGATTTTTGCGTAGGCCTTCTTCACGCTTTCCGTTACCTCGGGAACTGTCAGGCCCACCACGTGAATGCTCCCAGCTCCAGCGAGCGTGACATATCCGTCAGGCTGCACCGTGGGTTTCTGGTTCAATTCTGGTGATAGCGGGAATGACAAATCCAGTACGTCTCCCAGGCAAACCCGGTATCTCGGGTAGCGAACACCGGGCACTGGGCGGCTCTCATCCGTGGCTGCCGGCGCAGTTTTTTCGCCAACCTGCGGCGTCGTGGCGCTCGCCACCGTCACCCCTTGTTGTGCTCTCAACATAGAAGTGAATCCCATTCCGATGATGAGTATGGCGACAGCTTTTGCTGCTGACAGTTTCATGATGCTAATACCTCCATGCGGCGATTTTTTCGCGCGCGTGCTCTCTTAATCTCTACCTCTGCGGAAGTAGTCTGGGCGGGTACATCTCGAATTGTTCTGACCTGCAAATGACGCTTTTCCCCGCTTAACGTATTTTTGCGTCAATTGCGTGCTCAACTATGGAAGCCGAGCTTACGCGAATTACTCAAAAGTTCCTCATGTAAAATTTCGCGTCACCTAATCAGGTCTGCGGATACTACACAACTCGCTCCAAAAAAGACATCCGGTACTTCAGGCAAAATAGTCCTATAGGTCCCAGTACCGACTTAATCAGCTTATAAATAGGCTGTTTCTGGGTGTTATACCTGGAACATCAACAGTACGTGAAAGTATCTGGCGGTTCGTTGCAATTTATTGCTTTGAACTCTGAAGGGTCAGTGACTCTCGTTCGTTGAATCTTCACAATCTGTTCCTTTTATACCCACAAATGAGTTCGAAATCCAATTTCGGCGCGCGAATTTCATCTTGCATCAGAAGTCTCAAAATGGTACCTTCCCAAAACATTTTCTTTCTCAGGGATGGCTCAATTTCCGCCTGAACATCTTCTGACTAAGTTTTGGTTGGTTGGAATTAACGAACCTCCGCAGAGTTTCGTCGATCCCGGTCCCCTGGAATCGGCCGTTTACTTACAAATTGTTATTTAAGGAAAAGGTAACCACCCATGTTCCTATCGAGGTCCTGTTTGCGCGCGCTTCAATCGATTCAGGGCGAATTTCCTGCCTCTCGCCTCTCAATTCTCAATCGTGCTGCCCGTTTCACGCTGTTTTTCAGCATCTTGCTTTGCTTCGCCATCAACCTGTCCGCGCAAACCAACGTAGTCACGCAGCACAACGATATTTCCCGTACCGGCGCAAACACTAACGAAACTATCCTCACTCCGGCCAACGTGAATACCTCCACTTTCGGCAAGCTCTTTTCCAATCCCGTCGATGGCTGGGTGTATGCGCAGCCCCTGTACATGCCTTCCGTGACCTTGGGTGCGGGCACCCCGCAGCCGGGCACCACCCACAACATCGTTTTCATCGCCACTGAGCACGACAGTCTCTATGCCTTCGATGCGGACAGCAATCTCGGCGCGAATGGCGCTCCACTTTGGCATGTTTCGCTGATTGACTCGGCGCATGGAGGAACGCCGGCGAAAAGACTATGCCCAACGGCGATGTTTCCACCGGCGATATCGTTCCCGAAATCGGCATCACCAGCACTCCGGTTATCGATCCCACCTCCAACACCATCTATGTCGTCGCAAAATCTACCATCGCCGATACCACCTTCATTCAGCGCCTGCACGCCATCGATATCACCACAGGTCTGGAGAAATTCGGTGGGCCGGTGCAACTTTCTGGTTCCGTTCCCGGAAATGGCAATGGCAGCACCGCAGGCACACTCCACTGGGATCCCAAGTGGGAAAACAATCGCGCTAGCTTGTTGCTCTTGAATGGCATCGTCTACATCGGCTTTGGCTCTCACGGTGATAACGGCCCATGGCATGGCTGGATTCTCGCTTACACCGCGTCTCCAACGTTGACCCAAACTGGTGTCTGGTGCGCAACTCCAAATAATGCCGCGGGTGGCATCTGGATGGGCGGCACAGGACTTGCTGCGGACGTGCCCACTGGCAAACCCTATGGCCGAATTTTCACTTCCACCGGCAACGGAACATTTACCGCTACTTCGCCCTACTCCAACTCCATGGACTATGGCGATTCCATCATCAAGTTGGATTTGAACAATGGCGTTCCCACCATGATCTCTGGCTCCACGACGGTTGGTGACGATTTCACTCCTCACGACCAGGCTACCCTGAACAATAATGATACCGACCAGGCCTCAGGCGGCGTGGTCATCCTTCCGGATTCCGTCGGTGGCGGCGGCGGAGCTCATCAACTCGTTCAGCTCGGAAAGACCGGACGCATCTACGTTCTCAATCGTGAAAATCTCGGCGGTTACACTCCCAGTAACACCACCGATCCCGAAGAGAAAGCCTACGTCAATGGACTCTGGGGAGCGCCTGCCTACTGGAATGGCAATATCTACGTCTGGGGCAACTCTGATCATTTGAAGGCTTTCTCCTTTGCCAACGGCGCTATCTCTCCCAACTACACTTCCATCTCCACTGAATCCGTCGGAGGTTATTCTCCGACTCCCTCTGTTTCTTCCAACGGAACCACCAATGGTATCGTCTGGTCTTTGCGCAACGATGCCTACGGCTCGCAAGGCCGCGAAATTGTCTACGCCCACGATGCCTCCAATGTTGCCACTCTGTTGTACTCTAGCGAATCCAACGTCACGCGCGATAACCCCGGCAATGCGGTGAAGTTCATCGTGCCAACGGTCATCAATGGCAAGGTCTACGTCGGTTCCGAATCCCAAGTCAGCGTTTATGGACTCTTAAACGGCGCCACTCAAGCTACCGCCCCGGTCATCAATCCCGGCACGGAAACTTTTAATACCAGCGTTCAAGTCTCCATCACGGATAGCACCACCGGCGCCAATATTTACTACACCACCGACGGCAGCATCCCCACTCCCGCCTCCGCTCAGTACACCGGCACTCCGTTTACTATCACCAAAACCACCACGGTTAACGCGATTGCCGATGGTGTCGGCTTTCTTAGCCAGCCCTCTTACCACCGCGACCTTTAGTCTCGTTTCGCAAAACGCTACGCCTCTTTTCAACCCGCCCGCTGGCGCTTACTCTTCTGTTCAATCTGTCAGCATCACTTCCACCGCAGGCGCCACCATCTATTACACAACCGACGGCAGCACTCCAACCTCATCCAGCAACAAGTACGTCGGCCCGGTTTCCGTTGGCGCAACAGAAACGCTTTCTGCTATTGCCATCGGTGGGGGACTCAGCAACAGCGCCGTCGCCAGTGGCCTTTACACCGTCGACCTTGGTGGCGTGAGCTCTATCAATTTCAGCGGCGGTTTTTCTGCTGGCGGAATGAATTTGCTCGGTTCTGCCAAGCTTAACGGCAGCGCCTTGGAACTCACGGACGGCGGAGGCAACGAAGCCGCTGCTGCCTGGTACCAAGTCGAAGCCAACATCCAGGCTTTCACTACGGACTTTACTTTTCAGATTACTCCCGGCACTGCTAACACCGCCGATGGTTTCACCTTTGCCATCCAGGGCAATAACGCGTCTTCCATTGGACCAACCGGTGGCGGATTGGGTTATGGACCCGATACTCCGGGCGGAACTGCGGGTATTGCCAACAGCCTCGCCATTAAATTCGATCTCTATAGCAACGCCGGAGAAGGTGTGGATTCCACCGGCATCTACCTGAATGGTGTTTCGCCCACCACACCTGCGGTCGATATGACTAGTTCCGGTGTGAATCTCCACAGTGGTGATCCGTTCCATGTTCATATGACTTATGACGGCACGACTCTCACCATGACCATCACCGATACCGTCACCAACGCCACCTTCACTCAGGCTTGGCTCGAAGATATTCCCACTATCGTCGGCGATGTTGTGGCCTACGTCGGTTTCACGGGCGGAACCGGTGGCGTCACTGCCACTCAGCAGATTCTCACTTGGACTTACGTAGCCTCAGGAGCGGTACAGCCGCGGCAACTCCTACTTTCACTCTTCCGGCTGGAACCTATCTGGGTACTCAATCGGTCTCGCTGAGCGATAGCACCACCGGCGCGACGATTTACTACACCACCGATGGCAGCACTCCAACCACTTCCTCCACTGTCTTCAACAGCGCGACTCCGATTTCCGTTACCGCGACAGAGACTATTAACGCCATTGCCGCTGGAAATGGTTTTACCGCGAGTCCCGTCGCCTCTGCCCTTTACACAATTGAATCTCAGGTCGCCGCTCCCACCTTCTCTCCTGGTGGCGGCATCTATTCCTCAACGCAAAACGTTACTATCTCCACGACTTCCAAGAACGCCACAATTTACTACACCACTGACGGCAGCACGCCTTCGACCAATTCCACGCAATACTCCGGTGCCGTTTCCGTCAGCTCTTCCGAAACTTTGAAAGCCATTGCCACCGCCAGTGGCTTCTTCAATAGCAACGTTTCCAGCGCCACCTACACTATCGGCTCTTCGGTCACCTCAGTGAATCTCGGCAGTGGCTTTACCACCGGAGCGATGGTTCTCAACGGCGTTTCCACGCTTAACGGTACTCGTCTGCGCCTGACCGACGGCAACGCTAACGAAGCGTCCAGCGCCTGGTACAATTCTCCACTAAGCATTTCGCAGTTCACTACTTCCTTCAACTTCCAGATCACCGGCGGCTCCAGCCCGCAGGCTGATGGCTTTGCCTTCGTCATTCAGAACAATTCCACATCAGCTCTCGGACCCATGGGAGGTGGTCTCGGATATGGTCCAGACACTCCCGGCGGAACCGCGGGCATTCCTAACAGCGTTGCAATCAAATTCGATCTTTACAGCAACGCCGGCGAAGGCGTGGATTCCACCGGCATCTACGTCAACGGTGTCTCTCCGACAACTCCCTTCGTCGATCTCTCCACTACCGGCATCAATCTCCACAGCACCGACATTTTCAATGTGCAGATGACCTATGACGGCACCAATCTCACCATGATCATCACCGACACGGTCACCAATGCCACCTTCACTCAGGTCTGGCCCATCAATATTCCGTCTACCATCGGTGGCACAAACGCCTTCGTCGGCTTTACCGGTGGCACAGGCGGCGATACCGCCATTCAGGAAATCATCGGCTGGACCATGGCTTCCAATCTCGGTGTTACTCCTGCCCCGACCTTCAACATCGGCACCGGCACATACACCACGACGCAGTCCGTGATACTCAGCGACTCCAACACCAGCGCCGCAATTTATTTCACTACCAATGGCACAACTCCAACCACTTCCTCCACGGCTTACACCACACCGATCAACGTCAGTTCGAACGAAACCATTAACGCTATCGCCGTGGCAACTGGCTACACTCCCAGTTCCGTTTCCACCGCTGTCTATACCATTACTCCGCCCGCCGCGACGCCGACCTTCAACATCGGCACTGGCACTTACACCACAACACAATCTGTCACCATTAGCG
>CAWIPD010000005.1:0-41719 GCA_963837885.1 Candidatus Acidiferrales bacterium
AGCGAGTCTGCCTGACTGCAATGGCAGCGAACACCATGAGCCCCATGATGAGCAGGTCGACCGCGATCCTGCCCGGCACACCTGCCTCGCGCATTGGAGTAATGACGAAAACCAGAACGCAAAGCGAGATGGTGATGAGGGTTAGGCCGAGATCGCCGGACCAGAACTCTCCGCCCTTGATTCGAAAAAGTGTGATGCGGTGTAGCGCAGTGATGTTGGACATTCGTGGTTCCTCCACCGGTTCACCTAGGTGTCCAAACTTTACTACCAAAGTGCCAATCAAGCTGCCAACCAAATCTAATCAGCTTTTTCCTTGAACTGTTTTTAAACCAGACGGGTCTGGTCCCCCAAAACCAGGAGAAACCCGAGGGACCGCCAGTAGATTGGCAGACTTCATTTATTTCCTTGAACGGGTGGGGTGAGGCTCGGGTCGAGGCGATGAGCCTCTGCGAATTCATCTTGGGCGGACTTTGAGTCGTTGAGACGGAGTAAACTCATGCCTAAATTGTAATGAGCGTGAGCAAAATTGGGATTGAGGCGCACTGCTTCGCGATACTGAGTGGCGGCATCCTGGAATTTGCCTGCGTTAAACAGAGCCGTGCCAAAATTAAATCGAACGTTGGCGTCTTGCGGCTTCAGCGGCACCAGTTTCTCGTAAGTCTCGATAGCGGCTTGAAATTTGTTGAGTGCCAATTGGCTGGCTCCAGACCGACCAAGGACTCCGGGTAATCCGGCTTCTGGGCGTAAGCCTTTTCGTAATTGGCAGCGGCTTTGTCGTATTCTTTTTGCGCGTAATAAGCATTTCCCAAATTATAAGTTGCATAGAATTCGTCAGGTTGCAGCGTAAGGCACTTTTCAAACGACTGGATCGCATCAGTGAGTTTGCCTTGCTCAGATTGCGTTTGCCCGAGCGCGAGTAAGACCTCTGGCTGGTCCTGTTTCAGGGCCAAGCTTTTCTGGAAGGCGGAAACGGCTTGATCGAATCGTCGCGATTTGTAGTAGAGATGCCCGAGCTGCGCCCAAGCGCCAGGCTGATCGGGGTGCCTGGTTGTCAGCTTATGGTAGGCGGCAATGGCCTCAGGAGTTTGTCCCGATTGGTCCAAGGCCGCAGCGTAATTCTCGAGTACATCCGGAGAGTCAGGGCGTAGCGAATGGGCCTTGCGCAGGTATGGCAAAGCTTGTTGCGGCTTATTCTCAGTCAGCAGTGCAGCACCCAGATTCCCCAGCGCATCGGAATTTTTCGGATTGCTGGAGACGGCGGCGCGGAAGGACGCGATGGCTTCCTCATTTTTCCCAAGGTGCAGCAGTGAAGCACCGAGTCCATTTTGCGCTTCGGAAAAATCCTTGTGGTGTTCGATGGCCTGGCGATAAGCGGTGACCGCATCCTCGTATTTGCCTTCGTGGAAGAGTGCCATCCCTTTATCGGCGTATGCCGCAGCTTTTTCCGGAGCAATCTTAATGGCTTTGTCGAAGTCAGTGATGGCCTCGGCGTCCTTACCCGTGGCTTCAAGAGCCTTCCCCAGGTTGTCGAGAGCGTCGGGAAACTCC
Source organism: Candidatus Acidiferrales bacterium (assembly GCA_963837885.1). GTDB lineage: Bacteria > Acidobacteriota > Terriglobia > Acidiferrales > UBA7541 > Acidiferrum. Next base: position 1,549 of record CAWIPD010000005.1, read on the forward strand.
GGTTGAATTTGCAGTGCTTCGCGGAAGCTGGCGATTGCCTGGTCATATTCTTTCTTGTGAAGCTGGTCGAGACCACGTTGATTCAGCTTCGCTGCTTCATGGGAGATTCCGGGGCCGTTGTCTGCACGGCTGAGCGCAGTGCCAAGAAGGGAGAAAGCCAGCAAGAGTGCAGCTAAAACAGCTCGGCGAAACATTCGAGATTTCATATAGGCAGACACCCCGTTTATAACATTAGAGAGACTAGATTCTATATCGACTTCTGGCGCATTTCAGAAGTACAGGCTGAGAACAACGCCAACTCCGCGGGTGTGATAGTTGGGAGGCGAGGCGCTGTCTCGCTGATCCTCATAGTAGAGCTCCGATTCTGTTCTTTTCGTAAGTGGAAATGTACACCCCAGCGTGAAGGCATTTTTCGTGATTTTGTCATAGCGGCTGTCGTAAAAGAGTTCTCCGCGGACGTAGGGAGTAAAGGTGTAATTATGAATCTCAAAATTGCGCTCGAGAGTCAGTCGATTGCGGTAGCGCCAGAAAAATGGCTGGCCAGAAATGAAGCGGAAGTCGACGCGATTGCGATCGCTCAAGAGCACTTCCCAAGGTATTTTGAAGCGGCCTGTGAGTTCCACGATTGGGCGATTTTCGTTAGGTTCGCTGCCACGGAAAGTGGTCAGGTAGCGGTAGCCAACTCGAAAGGTGACGAGTCTGCTCTTTGACGGATTCATGTCGCGGAGACGCGGCCGGAGGAAGGGCCGAAGATAGAAATCAAAATTCGGTCCGAATTCTCCTTGAAGCTGGCGGGTGTCCTGGTCGCTGCTCAGTGCGCTTATAAAGAAAAGGCGCGTACTTGAACTCAGATTCACGTAGGTGTCTAATTCCGGCCAGAATTGGCTCTGGTCTTGCGCGCGAGACCCTGCTGGCAGGAAGAGAAAAAGCGCGTAGCCAAATTCCCCACTTCCAATACCTGGCGTTCACGGAATTTGACCCACCAGATGATCTGAGTCTCGATTCAGTTCCCTCTCGGCAGACTGAACGCGGAATCGAACTGTATTCCACGCCCGGCGAATTGATGGTGACCGTCTAAGGACAATTCTCATAGTCCAGCGGTAAGCGCCAATTCGCTCAGTCTATTGTTCTTCGTTGAATTCAAACTCCTCGTCTGGCAGGGCAGGCGGCAGCGAAAGTCGCTTCAGTACGGCTTTGAATTCCGCTTCCAGAAGCAGAGGTTTGACCATTATCGCGGCCAATTCATTTGCGCGTTTTTGAAGTTCGGCAACCTTTTCAGGATTCTGAGCCGCGAGGTTAGTCTTCTCCGAGGGATCCTGCGGAATGTTGTAGAGCTCGAGTGCAGAAGGAAGCGGTGTCCGCCAGATCAGCTTCCAGTCACCCTCACGGACGCCTGCACGAAATGGCTCGACATTGTAGATGACTTCGGTGCGCGGTGATGGCTTACCCTCGCTGAGAGTCGGCCACATGTTCAATCCATCAAGGGGTTTTGATTTTTCGGTAGATGCTCCGGCCAAGGCAGCGATTGTTGGATACATATCTACCACGTGAATCATTCCGTCGACGACGGTGCCGGATTTCACATGACCAGGCCAGTTCACAAGGGCAATGACGCGCGTGCCACCTTCATAGAGAGAGCCCTTTCCATCGCGGTAGGGGCCATTGTCACAAGGGATGACGATCTTGGACATATCGCCTTCTCCGGCAAACATTTTGTTACGAGTTCCGCCGTTATCGCTTTGAAAGAAAATGATGGTGTTGTCGCGAATACCTTTTTTCTCGAGAGCTTCAATGACTCTGCCGATTTGGAAATCCATGGCGGTGAGGCTTGCGGCATAGGCACGACGGCTGGGGTCGGCAATCGATTTGTATTGGTCGAGGTATTCCTGGGGTGCCTGATAAGGAGTGTGGGGTGCATTAAAGGTCAGATAAAGATAGAGAGGTTTTGAGCCGTCGTGCTGGCTGATCAGCTTAACTGCATCGTTTCCGAGCAAATTGGTGGTGTAACCGGCTTCCCTCACAACTTTATTGTTGCGATACCAATCCACTCTGCCATGTTGTTCATGAGTGAAATAGTCGAGTTCTCCGATGAGTGGGCCATATTGATAATCAAATCCTCTCTGTCGCGGCCAATACTTCGGATCGGCGTGGCCAAGATGCCATTTGCCGATGATGGCCGTGTAATACCCAGCGTCCTTCAAAGTTTGTGGCATTAGATATTCGTCGGTTGCCAGGCCGTAGGTGTGGGCCGAGGGGATCACGGCAGTTTGCAGTCCGTAGCGGAACGGATAACGCCCGGTCATTACAGCCGCGCGAGTCGGCGTGCACATCGGCTGAGCGTAGAACTGCTCCAGCCGAGCTCCATCCGTCGCGAGTTTATCGAGATTTGGCGTTTTGATATCGGAGCCGTGATAACCAACATCCTTCCAGCCCTGATCATCGGACATAATATAGATGACGTTGGGTTTTTTTGATTGAGCGTGGACAGGGATCCCCGCCAACACAAGACCTGACACGCAAAGCAACGCCCGTGTGAGCAGTGTCTTCAAGTTCTGTGTGAGCATCATCGAAGCTCTCCTTAAATCGAAGTCTGGCCCGGAATTCCTTGATACCAAAAACGTGCTCGATCTGAATCTCTAACTAAAGTTGGCCTACGGCGTTGCTTGAGTTTGCGCTTGGGGTTTGGGAATGCGGAACGTATAGGTGCCCCCAAAAACGATTGTTCGACCTTCTACCCGTGCATGGGCGTTGTATTCATCCAAGAACTTGAAATAGAAATTCAGATTCTTCGCCGGCATGATGTAATTAGTTTGAAAGCCAATTGCATGAACCGAATAAGCTGGATCACTGCGCGCGGGCAGCCCGTTCGGAGGGTGCCACTGTCGCCAGTAACCTCCCACTGATCGTAGCCAGTGAGACCTAACTGCAGGAGTTTGTGGAATTGTTTGTCGAGGGGAAGGACCTGGCCCACGCCCCATTCCATTGTGAAGGTTTGACCCGGCGTGAGACTCGTATTGTTCGTGCCCGCCCGTTGGCCGTGCTGCTCCCAGTCGGTGAAAAGGTTTGCCGTGGTGCCTTTGTTCTTCGTCAGGTAAACGGTGCTGCCGGTCATTATCTGATTGCCCCAATAGCCGGAGCCGATGTTATCGCTAGCGCCGGGGGTGTAGCGGCCATTTGGCGCCACGAAGCCATCGCCGACCCAGATGTCGGCCCGCTTCAACTTCCAGCCGAGAGTGATTGGCTGAACAAATACGTCGGCAACACCGAAACCGCCGGCGGAAACACCAAATTGCGGGACAGTAACAGAACCGTTGGCAAACGTCGGAGCGATTATGCCGAACATCATCTTTCCACCCAAAACCTTGAACTTGGGTACGTAGAAGAAGATGTTCTCGACTGCCCAGACATCGTAACTACCGGTTACCGGAATGGAATTCCCGTTAGCGTTTTTGAGCGTGTCCGCCGAATAGTTAATCGAGATATTGGCGTACGTGAACCCAGGGTCGGGTAGCAATCCAGCATTCAGGCCGAACTGACCGGGAAGATACTGACCTTTCTGCTGGGCAACTCCGGACGGCACGAAGACGCCAAGCAATATGATGATCGTCAGCAAGCTGTGCAACGAGAATCCCGAATGAAACCTACGCATTCTATTTCCCCTCTCTTCGGCCTTTCCTGACAATCTGAAATCAGCTGGGGCTACTTCGAATCCGGTTCGGAGATGATGGGCAGGCTAGAGTCAATCTGCAGATCGAGAATCTTCTCTATCTGGTCTTCCACCTGAGTGAAACGAGCAGCGAGGATTGGAGAAAGCGCCGTTTTAAGCTTCTCGTAATAGGTTTTACGAAGCTTGAAGCGGCTTTCTTCGAGCTCTAGCATACGTTTGGCCAACTCATCGGCCTTTGCGTCGGTCATGGTCAGATAATTCTTTGAGTAGTCCTGGATGATGGCGAGCTTTTCATCGCCGAGTTTGCTGAAAGCCAGGTCGAATTCACGATAGATCGGCCAGAAGATCGCGGCTTCCTTATCATCGAGGTCCATCATTTGGGTGATAATCTGAACTCGTTGCGCTCGAATATCTGAGCGAATGAGTTCAATGTAGGCTCGTACGTTCTGTTCCTGAGTTTCCGATTCCGCCTGGACGGTGTTCGGGGCTTGGGCGGATTGTGAAGGCTGTGCAGGAACCACACTCAAGCAAATAAGCATCAATCCTTGAATCAACATCATTTCCTCCTCACAGAATTTCGTTTGCGATTCTTTCTTGATACGCATCAAAAACGTCTACTGCGCTAAATAGTTGGCTGAATTTTTTGGCTTACTTTGCGACAGGCAAAGTGACCGGCTGTTGCAGTCTGAATTCCAGCAATGATTCGCTAGGAATCTGAACCTGGTCGCCCTTCTGAATTACCGACATGGCTACGCCGGTGGTCGCGCCGATGGCAGCTCCCTTTCCAGCGTTACCGCCGATCCCGCCAATCATCGCTCCGAGGCCTGCACCAGCCACAGTTCTTCTCGCCGTTCGTTTGCCTGAGCTTTTTCCTTCTGTGTCAAAGGTATCGGTCATGATGGGCATGGCCGTGCCGTCGATGACGATTTCCGTCAATTGGATGGTCATCTTGGATTTTCCAACTGCGCGCCCCGCAGAGTTCGATTCCAAGACTTTACCGTAGACCACTGTCCCCTTCCTGGCGACAACTAGACCATTGGCGGCTAGATTTGTGTCGAGCGATGCAGTAAACCTTTGCCCGGCGTCGGTTTTGCTGGTGTCTAAGGTATCGACCATGCGAACAAGCAACTGCGTCCCAGCCGGGACGGTGATGGGTGTACCCACCGCAGGTGCAGGCTTTGGTGGTTCTGGGAGCGGCGCAAATGTGAGGCTATCCACGTATTTCAGGGCATACGACATTGCCTGCCCGTCTGTGGTAGCAAAAACGATCTGCTGTGAGTCTCCGTTCTTAAAAGTTCCAATAACCAACTTCCCGTCCTTCAATTTAAGCGTGTCCGCATAAGCCGGCAGAGTCATGCAGCCCACCAGACAGAGAATCAAGAAGCGTGTCAGTCTCAAGTTCATTTTTCTTCTCCCAATTTCTTATTCGAGCGTCCCAAACTGAAATCAAACTGCTGGGCACACTTCGCCGTGTCCGCAGATCGGCCAAAAATAAGCAAACTTCCTGGTTCAGTTTCTGAGTGCTGCGCGCGACCCCGTCAATATCAGTGCGCGCACGGATTCCAGCAATATGCACGCGGCTGACCAAACGACTGTGCACATTAAATCGTTCAGATTGCGCACCTTGCGCCGAGTCACGAGAAAACAGAGGACATGCCCAGCCCGATATATCGGGGCAGCCCCGAAATTTCCGAGGCGGGTTGTCCAAAGACGGTGGCCACAATTTGACGGAAAAGACCTTATTTTATAGGATTATGACCACTGTCTAGCCTGACGGGGCCGGGCACCAACCTCCATTTCATGAGTGCTGCACATTCGGTTTGGTCGCAGAATTATGTCTCCCGTCCGGGCCGGACCGACACGATCAAAGAGAGAACCGCCCGATGAGTGTTTCGCTCCAGCACCTGAGTTCAAGCTCGGAAGTTCAACTGCAGTTTGAACATGCCTTGGCTCAGCTCTCCTCGCGCTTTGTCAATCTGCAACCTGAAGAAGTTGACGCCGAGATAGAGTCCGCGATGCAACAAATTTGCGAAGTCATGGGTCTGGACCGTTGCGAACTTGCAAAGTTCGACGAATCCGCCTTGGCGTTTCATATCACCCACTGTTGGGCGGCTCCTGGTATTCAGCGATTGCCCGAACTGTTACCCCACGAGCAGGTACCTTGGATCGCCGAAACCATGCTCAAGGCAGAGAAGGTCCAATTCTCAACACTCGACGATTTTCCTGTGGAAGCAGTCAAGGATCTGGAAACCACGCGTGAGATAGTTAGGGCCAAGTCCGGTACCATCCTGCCCTTGTGCGCAGGGGGGAAAGTATTTGGCGCGATCGCATTCGACGCGATGGTGGAAGAGCGAAAGTGGTGCGAGCAGGACACCAAACGGCTGCAGTTAGTTGCCCAGGTATTTGCCAATGCGTTGGCGCGGAAAAAATATGATGAGCATCTGCAACGGGCCTATTCGGAGATAAAGAGGCTCAAGGAGAAATTAGAAAGCGAAAATTTCTATCTCAGGGAAGAAATCAAGACCGAATATCAGCATCAAGAGGTGATTGGCCAGAGCGAGGGGATCGGTCGCGTGTTGAGAAGCGCCAAGCAGGTGGCTGTAACGGATTCCACAGTCCTATTGCAGGGAGAAACGGGAACCGGAAAGGAACTCGTCGCCAGAGCGATTCACGACTACAGCAGACGCAAGGACCGGCCAATGGTTAAGGTCAACTGCGCCGCATTGCCAGCTACCCTCGTGGAGAGTGAGCTGTTTGGCCGTGAAAAAGGTGCTTATACGGGGGCGCTTTAACACGCGAGATGGGACGGTTCGAGGTGGCCAACGGCTCGACGTTGTTCCTGGACGAAATTGGGGAATTACCGCTGGAATTGCAAGCGAAACTGCTTCGGGTGCTTCAAGAAGGTGAGTTCGAAAGACTAGGCAGCTCAAAAACAGTGAAGGTCGACGTGCGGCTGATTGTGGCCACCGCGCGGGATTTGAAAGCGATGGTAAAAGAAGGAAAATTTCGCGAGGACCTTTTCTACCGCGTCAGCGTGTTTCCTATTCATATTCCTCCACTAAGGGAGCGCAAGGAAGACATCCCCATGCTGGTATGGCATTTCGTGCGCGAAATCGGCAGACGAATGGGCAAAAACATTGATGATGTTCGCGTTTCCACGATCAAGTCATTCCAGAACTATCCCTGGCCGGGGAACGTGCGCGAACTTCGCAACGTCATCGAACGACATCTGATTACCAATACAGGTCCGATTTTCGAGGCAGAGATCGCTGGATTGGATATTGCTCCGGCAGAAGAGAAGAGAACGCTGGAAGCAGTCGAGCATTCTCATATCCGCCAAATATTAAAGACCACCTCCGGGCGCATTCGTGGTGCGGGAGGCGCCGCCGATATTCTTGGGATGAATCCATCCACGCTGGAATCGCGGATGAAGAAACTGGGTATCTCTCGCAATCAGTAGCTACACGACATTTCGGGGTATCCCCTGAAATGTCGGGGCACTCCAGCCCGCCAAGCTCTTACCCTTAAGCGGACATAGCTTTTAGTTCTTTTCTTTAAGTAATTTAGAGGGTGGCATGTCCGCCACGGCTTCGGACTCTCTCTTGCTATTGCTTTCCAGGGGCAAAGCCTTTTTTGGTTAGCCCAAACTCGCGCGAGAGTACGAAATGATCATCGAAAGTCTGGGCTTAGTCGCACGCCGGGAAAATCGAAGAGAACTCCAGGCGGCTCTGTCGTTCCTGCTAGGTCCGACGCGGGTGGAATCGGGCTGCGTCAGTTGTCACTTGTATCAGGATGTAAGCGATCCGAATGGGTTTCAGTTTGAGTGCATTTGGAGAACTGAAGCTGATTTTGTTCACCACCTGCGTTCCGAGATCTACAAGCAATTGCTCATTTTAATGGAATTGAGTGCGGAAAAGCCCATAGTCCAATTTCACACGGTTTCTGTGACTCAGGGCTTAGAGTTCGTCCACACATCCCGACAGCAAGCACCCTGAGAAGCATTGAAAGACCAACAGATTTGTTTCCAGATCAGAAGAATAGGAGAGTTCGACATGAAGATTCGCTCGATGTCTAAGCTCAAACTTATGCTGGCCATGGTGGTTATCACGAGTATGGCCTGTTCAACAATCCGCGCACAGGATAAGCCCGCCTCCTCGTTGGTGATGGCGAAAATCCTGGTGACCGTGGAAGGAGACAAAGATAAGAAACCACCAGAGTTGAAAGCAGAAGACGTAATCGTCAAGGTCGGAAAAGAACGTATGCAGGTGAAGCACTGGGAAGCGGCGAAGGGTCAATACGCCGATCTGGCTCTCTTCATAGTGATCGATGACGTCCTCGACCCTTCTACTGGCGGATTATTTACGGACATAAAGGATTTCATTCAGACTCAACCACCCTCAACTCTTGTCGGGATTGCCTACGCACGAAACGGGGGAGTGAGCATCGCCCAGGACCTAACTAACGATCACGAAAAGGCCGCCAAAGCAATTCGCCTCCCGATGGGAAATGCTGGCGCGTACGCGAGTCCGTATCTTTCTGTAATCGATCTTATGAAACGTTGGCCGGAACATGGGGGGCGGCGGGAGATCTTAATGATCACGGACGGAATTGATCGGATGCATCAGCAGAGCAGCCGAATGGACTATATGACCCCAAGTGTAAATGTTGACAGCGCAAGCACCGTTGCGCAGCGCGCGGGCATCTTGGTGCACTCGTTCTACGCTCGCGGTACAGGCCATCTGACGCGGACAAACACCTGGGCGGCGACTGGCGGCCAGAGCGGCCTTGCCAAACTTGCGGAGGAGACCGGAGCAGAATCCTACTTTCTCGGTTATAGCGACCCCGTCAGTTTTAAACCGTATCTGGAAGATTTGCAGAAAGACCTCGATAACCAGTACTGGCTCGCATTCGACATAAAGCCGGGCACGAAGCCTGCACTGAAAAGGATCGATGTATCGACCGAACTATCAGGAGCGGAAATCGTCTCTGCGGATAACGTGTTCATTCCAGTAAAGAAGTAAGCGTCATACGGAAACAAAAAGGCCTACGCGCTGTTTTGCGCGTAATCGGCATTCCTCAGGGAGCTGCGACGTGCAAGCTCGATGCCCTTTCGTCGTAAAATCGAGCTTTTCGACGCCCAGGTGCATTGCGGCAGTAAAACAAGACAAGCGGCGTCACGTTGAATAGCGCAGGCTTCGCTTCGCGGCTCTGAATTGGCCCGAATTGCTGGGCTAGTGAGCGCAACTCGGACTTCCTATTTCGTTGATGAGGCGCTGACGAACGGACTGCCCGACTCAAAAAAACGCAGCGGACGGTGCACTTCGCGGGTGATACCGACGCGCACTGTCGCGGTGACACGCGCAATTTCTCGGACCGAAGTCCCAAGCCAAAGCGGGCCATTAGCACAGAGATCAACTCCGTCCAGCCGCTTGTCGATTTGCAATGCAGTCGCAAGCCGGCCCGGCCCTCTCGCCAAATCTCTAAGTTTGTCGGTCTTACGGAACCGTTTCATTAAGTTGATTCCTTCCAGAGGCTCGATGGCACGCAATAGAACTCCTGCACCAACACCTGGTTCTTCCGACGACACGTTGAGCATGTAGGACGTGCCATAGATGAAGTACACGTAAGCGAAGCCCTTGTCCAGAAACAAGCACTGGTTTCTGGGCGTTCGTCCACGATAAGCATGCCCACTTTGATCGCCGGGCGGGTAAGCTTCGGTCTCCACAATACGACCACTAATTCTGTTTCGGCCGATCTTGCGCACAATGGTTTTGCCGAGCAGATAAACGGCTAGCTCGACCGTGTCATTTGGCAAGCTGGCGCGCGATAGCCGCCGGACCTCTTCAGCAAGATGTGAAACGGTCGTCAATGGAATACCCGGACCCTGTCTGCCAATGCCGCTCTGCAATCGGTGTACTGCCGCAGAAAACCGGTCCTTACATCGAAAATGAAGCCTTGCAGGGGGAAATCTCCTGCGATTCAGGGATGGGATTTTACCTTATCCGCCTGTTAGGTTTCCGGTCTGGCTCGCGATTAGATAGTAACGCAGGTCCTGGCAACGCATCTGAGAGGGGAGTGCTCGGTGGCCAGGGGTTTGGCATAGGGTTCTAGTACCAACGTATCGCCAATACCATTGTCCAATTGTTTCCGACCTGACTCCTCTATTTTTTTGCGACCAGCGCATACGAATCAATCCCGGATGAGCGAACGGAAGACCAGTTAGGAGGACGCAATGGCTCAAAGCAGTGCTACCTCAACGCAAGGCCAAAGAGTGAATTGGCAGGCTGTTGGCTCCGAAACTGGAAGCGACATCCGAGACACTGTCATCCGATCGCAATACAACGTTGTGCGGTCGAAGACGAGCAATATTACCGCGAATATTTCAGCGGAAGACCAGATGGTCCAGTCCTGTCCGGAAGCCAGCCCCATGAAATGGCACCAGGCCCATACGACATGGTTTTTCGAGACGTTCGTGCTGCGTCCCTTTCTGAGGGGCTACAAGCCTGTACGCGAAGAATTTCATTGGCTGTTCAACAGTTATTACAATTCGCTCGGCGAAGCGATTCCGGAGAAAAGTTTGCGTTCGGTTTTTTCCCGACCTTCGCTCGATGAAATTCTTGCCTTCCGTGCCCACGTTGACCAGGCGATGAACAAGTTTCTTGCCAGTGGCGTCGAGGAGGAAGCGGCCCGGCGTACGGTCTTGGGCCTGCATCACGAACAACAACACCAGGAACTCGCACTGACTGATATTAAGCACGCGTTCTTTTCAAATCCACTGCATCCCTCGTATGTCGCCGATCCCCTCCCCCTAGAGAATGAGTTCCCAGTCTCCAAAATGAACTGGCATAGCTTTGCGGGGGGACTGAGCCAGATTGGCTATCCGCTGCAAGCAGAGGATCCTCTGGATTTTTGCTTTGATAATGAAACTCCGCGGCACAACGTCTATTTAGAGCCTTTCCAAATCGCAAATCGCGAAGTCACCTGCCGGGAGTACCTGGAATTCATGTCGGATGACGGATACACGCGCCCCGAATTCTGGCTCTCGGAAGGTTGGGAAAACGTGAAGCAGGCGGGCTGGCAGGCACCTCTTTATTGGAGACGAGACGCTGGCGATAAGACCGGCTGGAGGGTGTTCACTCTGAGAGGCTGGCACGGGCTTTCCGAACTGCTCGATACTCCCGTGTGCCACGTAAGCTTCTTCGAAGCCGACGCGTTCGCACGATGGAAAGGTTATCGGCTTCCGACCGAAGCGGAATGGGAACACGTCGCGAGTCAAACGCCGCCACGGGGAAACCTGCTCGACACAGGAATGCTTCATCCCATGGCAGCGCGGGGCACTGGTGTTGAACAACTTTTTGGTGATTGCTGGGAATGGACGGCCAGCGCCTACACCGGTTACCCGGGATACAAACCTCTGCCTGGTGCGCTCGGCGAATACAACGGAAAATTTATGTCCGGTCAAATGATTCTGCGCGGGGGATCATGCGTCACTCCCGCGAGTCATATTCGCTCGACGTATCGGAATTTCTTTGCACCAGCAACGAGATGGCAATTTGCCGGGATTCGCCTGGCGAACTGAAAGGACTCGGGCACATGGCAACCTACTCTCGCGTATTTGAGGTCGAATGCGCCTCAACAGTAGACACGCGCCAGGCGCTGATTCATGAAGTTCGGCGCGGGCTGACCAGACGCCCACGCTCGCTCTCACCCTGGATGTTCTACGACGCAGAGGGATCGCGTCTTTTCGAGCGAATCACGACTCTTCCCGAGTACTACCCCACCCGCACGGAGAGAGGCATACTGGCGAAACACGCGGATGCGATCATGACTGCAGCTCATGGCGACCGGTCGTTGCCATTGCGCATCGTTGAGCTGGGTGCGGGCACAGCGGCAAAGACGGTCATTTTGCTTGAGGCTGCTTTGCGCGTTTCGGACGATGTTTCTTACATGCCAGTCGATGTCTCCTCTGACGCTCTCGAGTTGGCGTGCCAAAACATCGCTTGCGCCCTGCCGGAGGTTCGCATACAGCCCATCATCCGTAACTATATAACCCACCCGCTGGAACTCGAATCATTCGACGGTACAACACTCGCGCTTTACATCGGCTCAAACATCGGCAACTTTTCGCCTGAAGAAGCGCGGATGATTCTGCGAAATACAGGTTCTAACCTTCAGGCGGGAGATGGGCTATTGCTCGGCACGGATATGGCGAAAGACGAGCGCATTCTGTTGGCCGCCTATGATGACAGCGATGGAATCACCGCGGCGTTCAACCTGAATGTCCTCGATCGCCTGAATCGAGAACTGGGGGCAAACTTTGATACCTCTTGTTTCCGACATCGCGTGCTTTGGAATTCCAGTGAATCTCGTATCGAGATGCACCTTGAAAGTACGCAAGAGCAGGATGTCAGGATCCAGTACGCGGAACTTGAGCTTCACTTTGGGCGCTGCGAAACAATTCACACAGAAAACAGTTACAAATTCACGGACCGGAGCATTCGAAGCGTGCTGAGCGACGCGGGTTTTGAGATCGGGCGTGTATGGAAGGACAGTCGCAATTGGTACACGGTCACACTTGCGTGCCTCCCTTAGCGCTTATGGTGCAGTTCGGTACAAAGAAATGGCGCGACTTGATGAGTCGTCCGGTGCGACTTCCCTGGGGCAATTAACTTCTTGTCGAACTGAAGGCTCAATATGAACGATCAACAAACGAAGAAACAGTATGTTGGGGTGCGGGATCAGCAGATCCGTGCGGCACTGGATCAGCATTGGGCGGCGTCCGATGCCAACGATTTTGAAACGGAGCACCTTATCTATCACGAGGACGCGGTGTTGGAATACCCGCAGTCAGGCGAGTTAACCCGCGGCAGGCACAATATAGAGGGCCAACGCGCCAGTCAGCCGAACAAGAAGCGGTTTGCAATCCGACGAATCATTGGCAGCGGAGATCTTTGGGTCACCGAATTCGTCCTGACCTACGATGGCAAGCCGTCCTACACCGTGAGCATCATGGAGTTCAGGGGTGACAAGGTTGCGCGGGAGACACAGTACTTTGCGGATCCATTCGTAGCTCCCGCATTTCGCGCTCAATGGGTCGAACGAATGGACACTTAATCTCGAGACGCAAAAATTCCCTAACGACATCGCCGTGGGGAGCATCGTTACAGTGCATCCTCGAATGGAGGGACATGAGATGGATTGGAAACGGCTGATCCAGTTTGCGCTGCAAGGTGATAGGGATCTGGAACAATATGCCATCCTGTTGATACGCGTTTCGATTGGGCTGTTCTTCGCGATCTCCGGAGGAAACAAATTGTTTGTGGCGGGCGGCACCAAGCCCGTTTACGATACGCTCGTTCAAGCGAAAATCCCGTTTCCCCACGCGATGGCTTATTTCGTCTCGGGTGTCGAGTTCGTTGGCGGATCATTGGTCGCCGTGGGGTTTCTTTCTAGCGCGGCCAGCGTGGCTTTACTGATCGATATGATCGTGGCCACGATGACCACCGCCGTTGCCACCCTGCCTAAAGGACTTTCGCCACTTAGCTGGCTCGATGATTTTCTCTACCTTCCGGAAGTTCTGTACGTGCTCTTCTTTATCTGGCTGATCTGCGCTGGCCCCGGAAAGTTCAGTGTCGATTATTGGCTCGTCGGCAAGTTACTGAGCTGATCGATCGACGAAGCAGCTTGTTGTTAGACAAGAACCCACGAAAATACAGTCGTAATTGGTACACGGTCGCGTTTGGGTGCCTCCTGTAGCGCGCGCGCGCCGCTGTAGTTAGATCCGGAGCGATATCGAAAGGCAGCGGCTTTGGAGCGGCAGTACAAGACGCGGCACGAAAAGGAAAGTTATGGCTCGACTGCTATCGGTGAACGTCGGACTTCCGAAAGACATCTTGTGGAAGGGTCGCACGGTACACACCGGAATCTGGAAAAATCCCGTACATGGTCGCTGTTGCGTCGGCACGTTGAATCTCGAGGGAGACGGGCAAGGCGATCTGGCCGGACACGGAGGCGAATATCGTGCTGTCTTCGTTTACCAGATTGAATCGTATCGCTACTGGCAGGAGCAACTGAAGAGGAGCGATTTCGTTTACGGACAGTTTGGGGAGAACTTCACGATAGAGGGACTGGCTGATGATGAAGTGTGCATCGGAGATCGTTTTCAGATCGGCACTGCACTATTTGAGGTCACTCAACCTCGCGTCACATGCTATCGCGTAGGCATCCGGATGAACGAACCCCGCATGCCGGCATTGCTGACATCAAGCGGAAGGCCTGGCTTCTATTTCCGCGTTCTACGCGAAGGCGAGGTAGGTGAAGGCGATGAAATCGTAAAAGTAGGAGAGGCGCGTGAGCGAATGACCGTCTCGGAAATCAACGGGCTGCTTTATTTGCCCAACCATGCACGCGATCGGCTGGCGTGTGCCTTGCGGATCGAAGCGCTTTCGCCCGGATGGCGCGGCTCGTTTCAGGCGATTACTGGGGAGCCAAACAAATGTTGCGGGTAGTGGCGGTAATGCCGGGCTGGCACCTGCGGAAGCTGCGCATCCTGTTGCGCCAGGATTTCGGAGGCTTGCCATTACGACGATCGATCAGGAGTCCGCGGACGTCATCTCACTGACGATGAAGAGCATGGACGGTCAGCCACTGCGGAAGGCTCTGCCCGGCCAGTACGTGGTCTTGCGAGTTCAACTGAGTCCCGGCGGCCCATCTCTTTTTCGCAGCTACTCGCTCTCAGGTCCGGCTTCGACAGAGAGCTATCGGATCAGCGTCAAAATCGAACCGAATGGGATGGCCGGGAGCTATTTGCGGGAGCATGTTCATGTGGGGGACCAACTGGAAGTCAGCGCGCCGCGAGGGAGTTTTGTTCTTGAGCCCGGAGATCGACCGATCATACTTCTGAGCGCCGGGATCGGTGCGACGCCTGTGCTGGCGATGCTGCACACACTCTCGGTGGCCCATTCGACACGCCAGGTCATGTGGTTGCACACGGCGCGGGATGGGCAGCATCATCCGTTTGCCGGTGAAGTCCGCGGCCTTATGCGAGCGATACCGAACGGCCGCAGCTACGTTTGTTACACCAAGCCGAATTCGAACGACGAGACGGGTCGGGATTTTGATATGACCAGTCGATTCTCTCAATCGGTCTTCGTTGAGCTCGGACTGCCGCGAGATGCAGATGTCTACCTTTGTGGGCCAACCCGATTCATGGCCGATATGAGAGCGTCGCTGGCGGCCTTAGGGGTGACACCAGATCGCATTCACATCGAGATCTTTAACGGCGGTGAGTCCCTGACCCCTGGTGTGGTCGGGACAGCGAGGCGATCTCCACATCCGCCGAGCGACGAGGCAAGCACTGGTCCCGTGGTGTCGTTCGCGCGAAGCGGCATCGCTGCACACTGGAACGCATCGGCCTATCAAAGTATTTTGGAGCTCGCGGAGGCCTGCGACGTCCCGGTCCGTTGGTCGTGCCGTACCGGCGTTTGTCACAACTGCGAGAGCGGATTGGTTTCAGGCACAGTCGTTTACGGACCGGAGCCACTGGATAAACCGGCCGATGGAAACGTTCTGATTTGCTGCTCGCAGCCGGCTAGCGATGTCGTCGTTGATTTGTGAAACGGGGAGGATGGTCAGCCTACCATGAAGAAAAACTTCGACGCGATCGTCATTGGAAGCGGGCAGTCAGGACCCTTCCTGGCTGTCCGAATGGCTGCTGCCGGAAAACGGGTGGCCATAATCGAACGGCACCTATTCGGCGGAACGTGCGTGAATACCGGTTGCATTCCGACGAAGACTCTGGTGGCCTCAGCCTACAACGCGCATATGGTGAGACGCGCGGCGGAGTTTGGAGTTCAAGTGGCCGGGGATGTGCGCGTTGATATGAAGCGAGTCAAAGCACGCAAAGATGAAATCATCGGGAAATCGCGAAGCGGCGTGGAGTCGATGCTCAAGGGCACTGAGAATTGCACGGTCTATCAGGGTCATGCGCGATTTGAATCGCCGAACGAAGTCACTGTCGGCGAGGATTTACTGAGCGCACCGCAGATTTTCATCAACGTGGGAGGGCGCGCCAACATTCCGTCTTTGCCCGGGGTGGCGAATACACCGTATCTAACTAATTCCACGCTGTTGGACCTCGACGTCTTGCCACGACATCTCGTAATTGTCGGCGGCAGCTATGTAGGCCTGGAATTCGGACAGATGTTCCGGCGCTTTGGCAGCGAGGTAACTATCGTAGAAAAGGCATCGCGTCTGATTGCTCATGAAGACGAGGACGTGTCCGCTGAAGTGCAAGCTATCCTCGAGCGCGAAGGGGTTCAGGTACGGCTTAACGCGACGTGCATTGAATTGACGAAACTCGGGGATAGAGAAGTCGGTGTGCGTATGGATTGCACCATGGGCAGGCCAGAGGTGAGCGGTTCGCATTTGTTGCTGGCGATGGGGCGCACGCCGAATACTGAAGATCTCGGATTGGAAAAAGCCGGGGTGGCACGCGATGAGCGCGGGTACATCGTGGTGGACAATCAACTGCGAACCAATGTTCCGGGAATATGGGCGCTCGGCGATTGCAATGGACGCGGAGGGTTCACGCACACTTCTTACAACGATTTTGAGATCGTAGCGGCTAATCTGCTGAACCACGAAACGCGCAGCGTCACGGACCGCATCAAGGCGTATAACCTCTACACAGATCCGCCGCTCGGACGAGTTGGCATGAGCGAGCATGAAGCCCATGCGTCGGGCAGGCAAGTGTTGAAGGGCTCGCGACCTATGAGCCGTGTTGGCCGAGCCGTAGAGAAGGGCGAGAGCCAGGGATTTATGAAAGTGCTCGTGGATGCGGACTCCAAAGAGATCCTGGGAGCAACCATTCTCGGAACAGGCGGAGACGAGGCGATCCACTGCGTATTGGACACGATGTATGCGCACGCCCCGTACACAGTGTTGCAAAGAGCCATGCACATTCACCCGACGGTGTGTGAATTGATTCCCACTATTCTGGGCGAAATGAAACCGCTTTAAGACAATGGACCGCAACCTCCGGTATGCTTGACGGACTCATGCCATCAGACGCGATAACTCCGGTCATCGAATTCCGCGATGTCAGTTATCGTATCGGACAGAGCCAAATACTCTCCGGGTTGAATCTGCAAGTGGTGCGCGGAGAGACGCTGGTGCTGCTTGGCCGCAGCGGCTCCGGCAAGACTACTACTTTGAAGCTGGTTAACGGGCTTGCTACGCCTAGCTCTGGAGAAATTCGCGTCAATGGCGTCGCAAATAGCGAAGTTGACCTTATTCGCCTGAGACGCGGTATAGGTTATGTGATCCAGGACGTTGGTCTATTCCCACACTTCACCGTGGAGCGAAATATCGGCCTTGTTCCTCGCATCGAAGGCTGGACGGAGGATCGGATCCGTGCGCGCGTTCAGGAACTATTGGAGACGGTCAGAATCAAACAAGAGTTAGCGTCACGCTATCCGCGGGAGTTATCGGGTGGACAGCGGCAACGAGTGGGTGTGGCGCGTGCGCTGGCTGCGGATCCAGAAATTCTGCTGATGGATGAGCCCTTCGGTGCGTTGGACCCATTGACGCGTGACGAGTTGCAACAGGAATTCCTATCGCTGCAGCAACGACTACATAAAACCGTGATTTTCGTAACACACGACCTACGCGAGGCGCTGCTTCTGGGATCGCGCATCGCGCTGATGGAGGCGGGGAAGCTGGTTACGGTGCTGTCTCCGCAGGAATTTCTAACGTCTGCCGACCCTTGGGCGGCGGCTTATGTGAGAGCGTTTGGTGACGGATTCACATCTCGAGTAGATAGGGGCAAATCATGAACTTTGCTCGGTTCATCCTGCAGAATCATGCTCAGGTGCTGGAACTTACGCTGGAGCATCTTTGGCTGGTCGGGATTTCGACGTTGCTGGCGGTGCTGGTTGGAGTGCCGCTGGGAATTGTGATTTCCCATCGCATCAGCTTGAGCAAACCCGTTCTGGCGAGTGCGAATATTATTCAGACCATACCGAGCCTGGCGCTATTCGGATTTTTGCTACCCGTTCCGTGGCTGGGCGAACGATCGGATCGCCTGGCCATCCTGGCGCTTGCCCTCTACGCCCTACTGCCGATTGTGCGCAACACTTACACCGGCATTCGAGGCGTTGACCCGGCGGTTGTGGAAGCGGGACGTGGCATGGGCCTGACCGAATCCCAGCTTCTTTTTCAAGTGGAGCTGCCGCTCGCGGTGAGCGTGATTCTTTCGGGCATACGTGTGGCGATTGTGATTTCCGTTGGCCTGGCAACTATAGCGGCAGCTATTGGCGCTGGAGGGCTGGGCGAGTTCATCTTCCGCGGATTAGCCATGGTGGATAACCGGGTGATTCTAGCAGGTGCAATTCCGGCCGCGATCTTAGCCTTGGCCGCCGATCTAGGGATAGGATGGATCGAGGAGCGAGTTCGAGCGCGATGATGCGTCCGCGCCTGTCATCGAGCCTTTCAGTTTTGCTTATTGCCGCAACCGCTGCGCTGCTGCTGTCTTGTTCGCCGACGCACTCCGATCGCATCGTGGTGGGCTCGAAAAACTTCACCGAGTCGTTCATTTTGGGCGAACTCATCGCACAGCAGATCGAGACTCATACCAGCCTGAAAGTGGAACGGCGGTTTTATCTCGCTGGGACATACATTTGTCATCAGGAGATATTGTCAGGGCGAATCGACATCTATCCGGAATACACGGGAACGGCGCTTACCACCATCCTGAAGCAACCCGCGAGTGGAGAAAGGATGGAAGTTTACCAGCGCGTGAGGGACGAGTATGAACGCCGGTTCCATTTAGAGCTGGGACCACAGTTCGGATTTAACGACACTTTTGCTATGGAGATCCGTGGGGAAGATGCTCGCCGATTAAATATCCGCTCGCTGTCGCAAGCTGCGGCGTTCACTCCGCAATGGCGAGCGGGATTCGGTTACGAGTTCATGGAGCGACCCGACGGTTATGGCGGTATGGTGGCCACCTACGGTCTGCATTTCGCTGAACAGCCGCGCATTATGGACTTGGGCTTGTTGGCGCGCGCCTTGAAAGATCATCAGATTGACTTCGCTGGCGGCAACGCGACAGATGGACTCATTCCCGCTCTCGACTTGATTGCCCTGGAGGATGACCGCCATTACTTTCCTCCCTATGAAGCTGTGCCCGTGATCCGGCAACAAACCATTCAACAGCATCCGGAGGTGGCACGGGTCCTTGCAGATCTTGACGGTAAGATCTCGAACGAGCAAATGCAGCGAATGAACTACGCCGTAGACGGGCAGCATCGCGATCCACAGGAGGTTGTGAGGGAATTCCTCCGGGAAGCAAAGCTCGTGCGCTGAGACTCATAGGCAATCGAATGCGCGCGGTCTCAGGGGCAAACTTCCAGCTGTCTTCACGAATCGAGGAGTCTAGACCAAGATGTGCCAATTTTGTGTTTGAGTTCATCCAACATCGGTGGTGAATCAACTCCGAGGGGAGGCCACGATGGCACAAAAGTCGGCAAACGAATTAAGCTCTTTTCGGAAGGAACTCATCGCTCATCTCACCGAAGGCCACGCTCACGCCAGTTATGAGGCTGCGGTAAAAGATTTTCCCGCCAATTTACGTGGAGTGCGCTCCCATGATCTTCCTCATTCCGCTTACCAACTGATCGAACATCTGCGTATCGCCCAGTGGGACATCGTAGAATACGCTCTCAACCCCAAGCACAAATCTCCCGACTTTCCGGACGGCTACTGGCCCAAATCACCTGAGCCTCCGGACAGCAAAGCTTGGGACAAGTCGGTGGCATTATTTCACGAGGATCGCAAGAAACTTGTCACAGCTCTCGAGCGAACTGACTTACTCGCCGCAATTCCACATGCGGACAATCAGTCCCTAGCTTCCAAGACAATCCTGCTCATCGATCACAACTCCTACCACCTCGGTCAGCTCATTCTGCTGCGCCGCCTGTTAGGCGCGTGGTCGGAAAAATAAAATGGACATCCACTTCAACGAGTAGCCGGCTTTCGTCCAAGTCCTTGCCACCAAACTCCGGTGCTGGGATCGGCGAAAGCAATCGAATTGAACTGTGCGCCGCAGCGAGTCTGCCAGCTAGTGTTTCGCTATGACCGAGAGGTGGGCGGAAATCCTTGTGTGCCTGATGTCGCGGTGATCCGATATCGCGCAATAGTTGATTTTTGGAATTTGCGTGACCAGCGGGAGTGCGACGTGCGTTAAAGTAGTCAGGATGGACAACTTTACTATCCCCACGAATATTGACGATTACCTGCGCAAGCGCCTGATGCCGGTGGAAGGCGCAATTCCTCAATTGCCCGGAATTGAAATGTATGGCAATTCCATTCCCGCTGGGGCCGTCGGCGGCGATTTATTTGAATACATCAATTTTCAGCAACGGTACGACATCGAAGGTCGCATCCAACTGGCACTGAAACGCTCGCAGGAATATCTGGAGAAGCTGCCTGTGGGTGCGTCGCCCCGCAATTCCGTCGACGACCATATCAACTGGCTGAAATTGCGGCCGGGCTTCAGTCCGGAAAAAGAATCCGCGTACCGGGAAGCGCGAAGTTCTGAGCAGTTGCGCGTTGCGGAAGATTTGCGCTCGCTCCGCAGCACCGCCGGAGTCCTGCTGGTCGATGCCGAAGGCCACGGGATCATTGCCGCCAAAATTGCCTCGACAGTCCATGACACGTTTCAAGCGCTGATCCTTTCAGAACTCGATCATCGCGGGAAGACTACCCCGGAATTGTTCGAGAGGATGAACCTACGTCTGGCTCAATCATCTACTGCACGCAATGCGCTCGGGCGAAGTTTGACGGATGGGGTGCAAGAAATCGCCACGATGCTGTACGGGGAAATCCGGCCAACCGGTAAATTCCGATTCGTGAATTTTGGACATCCGCCGCCATTGGTCTACTCTGCGGAATTTGGCAGATTCGTGGAATTGGACAAGAGCCGGATGGTTCAGTTTCTCCCGCTCGGCTTACAAATCCCTGAAGACCATCCTGACCGGAACCGATATCTCTCTTTGGACTATCGGAAGAGAAGAGTGAAGTCTTCGGATGTGGCCGAACTCACACTGATGAACGCGGGAGACATCTTCTTTCTTTACACCGATGGCGTGTATAGCGGCGGAGACAAAGAGGAACGCGGCCGTCTGGAAGAGGTGATGCGCGAATACCATCACCTCCCCGCGAAGGAAATCTGCACTGCCTTACTCAATTACGCTCTAAAACGAGACGAGGAGTTGCGTCAGAAGGGTGAGCAGGACCGCATTGATGATAAAACCGTGGTCATCATCAAGCGCCACTAAGAGAACAATTTGCGCTCACGAATGCAAACGTATCGCCGGTACTTTCGTGTGAGCGGAAGCTATTCCCTGCCTTGATATCGACTCGGTGGGGGCAGAGCTAGCGCGCCACTCACAGACACCGTCGTCCATTTTTCCGCCGGTATGCCATCGATACCTTCAACGGCCAGCCGAACCTTGTATTCGCCAGCTATCGTGTAAGCATGAGAAACCTGCCTACCACGCTCGCTTGTTCCATCGCCAAAATCCCAGTGATAGGTGAGGGCCGGGACCCCGAGAGGATCGACATTGGCAGTGAATCGAATGTCTTCGTTGACTTTTGCACGGTCCGGGGCTTGAACAGCGACCGAGGGAGCGGCCGGTGGGAGCGTTGCATCGATAATTTTAATCAATTTGACTGAATGGGGTGGTTGTTCTATGTCGATGGAATCACTCTCAGCGGAAAGCGTAGAGTGGGGTTCCAGAATGTCCTTGAGATCGTAAGTGTGGCCGGCAGAAAGGCCCAGCTCAGTAAATGACAAATGATGGGATCGGGGATGTTCCGTCCAATTGAAGACTGCAAGAACTGACTGTCTTGCATCCTCACGCAATACAAACACGCTGGGTTGCTCATCCAGGGAGCTATAGGTGAGAAGGTCGACAGGAATTGCAGCACGCCCGAGCGTAGCCATTTGCAGCAGTTCGGGGTTCTCGAGCAGCGCGACGCGGTCCGAATCTTTTCCGAGGGTTGGGAGGTCATCGCCAATTTCATACAATCCTCCGGAAACCGCCGAGAGCGCGATCGACACCTGGGCCTCATTCAAGGTGAGTGGCGCTTGAATTTCTCGTTCCTCCAGAAGTTGCCGCGATACGGTGAAGGCATCCGGGTCATTCAGGAAAAAATTGCGGTGCATGTAGTAGCGGGCTGCAATACCCGATGCAGCTTCCTTGCTGCGCACAAACGAGTGACCGGTGTCCTGAGACACCCGCCCATCATCGACGAGGCCAACCGGATTGAGCATGGGGCTGCCATCTTTATCCAACAGGACATCATCTCCAACCGCATCCCGAATGACCTGCAAGCCAATCCGCTGCGCTTCGAGAGCGGTTGTATCCGGCCGAAAATAATGGCCCTCGATCGCAGTGTTGTCCATGAAATCGAGTTTGATGTACTTTACGCCCCATTCTCGGACCAACTTGCGGTACGTCTGGCGCAGAAACTCCTGAGCGCCCGGATTTGTCGGATCCAGGACGTAGACCGCTTCGGGCGGTGCTTCTTCCGCGATGGTGATCTGGATGGTCTTGCCGCTCAAATTGTGGACCAGCCAGTCCTGGTGTTGCTGATAAATTGAGCTGCGTGCTCCAACCTCGAAAGGGGCAGTCCAAATGCCGAGCTTTAGACCGAGGCCGGTGATGCGGTGCGTGAGGGGCAGCATTCCATGGGGAAATTGGGAAGCATTGGGGGTGGTGTACTCTCCCCTGGAGTAGCCGTATCCAAGATCAAAGTGGAAGTAGTCGTAACCCAGATCCTTCAGGTGCTCGGCGAGCCACAGTGCGTTGGTGAAAGCGCTTCCCTCGGAGATCTTGGTATAAAATGCGGTCCAACTCCACCATCCCAGCATGTTCTGTTCCGGGATACGGCTGTGATGCAATTCCTTTACTGCTGCGCCGTAGTTCTCAAGTTGAGCATGGTAATCGGATCCGAAGGAAAATAGGAGGCGCTCTGCAGAGAGGCTCTTGCCATTCGGAAGGGATAGATTTAATTCAACCAAATTTTCCCGCGGACCTTCGCGCAAACCCGATTCTTCGTCCGTTGCCTGAATCTCTGTTGTACCCGTCGAATCCACCGTATAGCCAACGACTGTTGGGCCAGTAGGGCCAGTTTGCGTCTTCAAATGAAAGATGGTGAGCAGCCGGTTTGAAGTAAGAGCTCCAAAGAAGAGGCTCCGATGGCTTTGCTGGTTGTAAATCAACTGGCTGCCGACGGCTCGGTGCTCGCCGTTTGGTGCTTTTCCAAGATCGTAGATCTGGAGTGGGGGCCAATCTTCGCTGAAACTATCGGATAAGACGCGATCCGAACCCGGATCTCCATAAAGATTGAGAATCTCCTTGCCAGTCGATTCCACGGTACGAATGCTTTGAACTGTGAACGAGCGCCCGGTACGGTTCTGGATCTGAACCTCAATATCGCCGAAGGGACGGTTTTCGTACACGCGAATCGTGTAGGAAAGATTGGGCTGGTCCGGGAGGCCGCTGAACGTGACGGTCGCCTGTCTTCCCCGGCCGAGCACATCTTCAAAGTCTGAGCTGACTACTTCGTGCTTGGGATATTCGCCCGACTTGATCCAATGATGATCCACTTCAACCGATATTCCGGCGCGGATCACCGGGGAGTTCTCTCCGTTTGGTGCGATCGCATAGGATCCATCAGCGGAGCTAACCCGGACCAGCAAGCGTGGCATTTTTGAGCTCGGTGTCGTCGGAATCTGCGAAAAGGGTGGAAAGAGACGGACCAGCGACGCAAAAGATAATGAGAGAAATACCGCGAAGCAGCGCGGCCCAGCCTAGCTTGCGTGTCACAATAAGGTTATAGGAATAACGCAACTTCTCACCTCCGCCGCGAAGAATACGATATTCGGTCCTCCGCCTGGCCATCCACACCAATCACACCGCACTGATACGACTTGCACATACATTTACAGATCGGGAGGAATTTCGAACCGAATCAGATCTTCGCGGAAGCCACCCGTCCGGATAGCGCCATAAATCAGTCCGGCCACCATCCAAATCGCTCCGGCAAGTTTTGCGTACGGGTTTAAATTCCACCACAGCAACAGACAGATCACGAATCCGCAGAGAGGCGGCAACAAATCGCTGAGTCCCCTATTCTTGGCCCGCACATAGTAGTGAACCAGAGAAGCGGCATTGACGCCCATAAACGCGATAAGTGCGCCAAAGTTGAGCAATTCCACACCACGTTCAAAGCTGATGGTAAGCGCCCCAACCAATGCCAGAGCACCGGCGAAGAGAACATTATTGCGAGGTATGTGCCGGCGCGGATCCAGGGCCCCGAAAAAAGATTTCGGAATGGCGTTGCTTCGCCCCATAGCGTACAAGAGCCGCGCGGCCCCCAGTTGAGATCCCATCCCCGAACCAACCGTAGCCACCAGCAACGTTCCGTTGACCAACTGAAGCAGCCAGGAGCCTCCCGCAAGCCCGGCAACATGAACGAAGGCAGTCGTGACGTCTGGAAATGGTTTGGCAGCCGGCCATACGAGTTGCGCTGCATATACTTCAAAGCCAGCAAGAACACCGGTAATGAGGCAGACCAGAACTGTGGCCAGCAGTATGTCTCGCTTTGGATTTTTGGCTTCTTCCGAAAGAGTGGAAATTCCGTCAAAACCGATGTAGGTGAGGACCGCGAGCGATGTTCCTCTCAATACCGACCTCACCTCAAACGTATTCGGATCATAAAAAGGCCGCCAGAAGAAACCGGCTTCTGTGTGAGGGTGGCGAAAAATATAATGTGCCGCGACCACGAAAAAGATGGCGATCACAATGCCCATGCCCATGGCCAAGGTATCGTTGATGCGCGCTGTCGTGCGGATCCCAAAAAGGTTCGAGCCAGTGAACAAGACGACAAAGAAGAGCACCCATACGATGTAAGGCACGCCGGGCCCAAAGTTGCGAGCGAGTTCTGCGCATAGAATTGTGCAGATCAGCGGATTCAGCAGGTAATCCATCACCATGCCCCAGCCGGTCACATAACCGAGAGCTGGGTGAATTTCCTGGCCGACGTAGGTGAACGCAGATCCCGCGCTCGGATACGCTTTCGCCATGCGCCCATAGCTGATGGCGGTAAAAAGCATGGCAACCATGGCGATCAACACCGCAGTTACCACGTGGCCATGAGCCTGCTCGCTGACCACGCCATAGGCGGGCATGGGAGCAGTGGGTTGAATCACCACGATTCCATACAGAATCAGATCCCACAGGCCAAGAGCCCGCCGTAACTTCAAAGGCGGCGCCCCGCCGACATCGTTGACCTGAGTCATTTTGGTGTTAGCTCCTCACTGAACAGCGCCAGCCACAAACGAGGGAGAAGATCGTGAGCAGAGCTTCCCCCTTCGGTGCTCGCCCAGCGTGTCGGTGAGAAAATAATCGTGAGCTCCGACTCGACGAAGGTAGATCAGAAATAAAACTTCAATGCGAACTGAATGAATCGAGGGTCACGGGCCGCTTGCGGAAATCCAAATTGCGGAGTGCCGAATTCCACGGCCTGCGGCTCTTCGCTGATGGCGCCTGCCGGGCCCAAGAGCGGGTTCACGTGATTCCAAATGTTAAAGAACTCCGCGCGGAATTCCAGGTGCATCTGTTCGCGAATCGGGAACAATTTGAAAATGGAAAAGTCCCAATTCTGTAAGCCGGGTCCACGGACAATGTTTCTTCCGGCTTCACCGAAAGTAAAGAAGGTAGCGTTGTTGGTAAAAGCGCAGGTGTTGTATAACGTTCCCGCAACGCACGGTTTGCTGTTGGGGTCGCCCTGAAGATTAGGCCTTACCTCGTAGTATCCGACCACTCCGCCACCGTCCGCGGTGGAGACATTGGTGACCGAGTCGGTGATGGTAAACCAGTTGCCAGTTTGCGCGGTAACAATGCCGGCGATCTGCCAATTGCCAATGAGCTGATTCAGGACACCCGAAGCATCTCCGCCAAACTTTTTCCCTTTGCCGAATGGCAACTCGTACGCGTAATTCACGACAAAGCGCTGGCGCACGTCGAAGTCGGAATTACCGTATTCGAGCGATGGATAGAGTTGATTGCGGAAATCGCCATTGTTGAGCGACCCGAGGCTGGCACTGGAAGCGTCGTCCAATGAATGAGAGAAGGTGTAAGACAAGCCGAACTGAAAGCCGTTCGAGTATCTCTTTTCAAGGTGAACTTGCAGCGAATTGTAGTTAGAGAAGTCGTTGGCACGAAGCGTGTCGATCGAACCGTCAATCGTGGGGAACGGGCGGCGCGGAGCCGTGGGACAGTTTTGGGGAGTATTCCCATTGCTGGTGCAAAATGCTTCGTCAGGTTGCGCCTGGTTACCGTTGTACATGCCAAAGAGATCTGAACCATGGGAGCCCGCGTAGGAGACCTCCAGAATAATCTGGCTGGGAAGCTGATACTGGATGCCTGCATGCCACTGTTGCACAAACGGGGTGGCCAAATGTTTGGCTTCCGAGAACAAGGTCGGGGTGTTCGGATCCGTAAGAGCATTGGCGGGGAAGCCTTGAGACAAGACATTCAGGCCCGGAATGGAACAATCTGGACCGTTTGGATTAGCCGCGGACAGAAAGCAAGGAGTGGCCCATTGCTGAGTAACGAAGAAAGGAGGATTGAAACCAGGACTTGGATTTGAAAATGGGCCGCTTTCTTCACCACCATAAAAGATTCCGTAGCCGGCGCGAAAAACCAATGCGGGGTTGATCTGATAAGCCATACCGATACGTGGCGCAAAGTTGTTCAGATCCGGAGAAATCAAGCCGGGCGTGCCGGTAGCCGAAATCGGGATCAACCCGGCGAGAGTTGGAGTCAATTGAGCAGTCTGGCCTTTGGGAACAATCAGGGAGTCCGTGGAATAGTCGAAATTGGCTAATTCGTTATTCTTGGCCTTGACCGTGGTGAACAGCTCATAGCGCAGACCCAAATTAAGGGTCAGTTTCGGAGTGACGCGGAAATCGTCCTGCGCAAAGAAAGCATAGTTCTGACGCGTATAGTCAACGTTGTGCATGTTGGTGAGCGAACCTGCGTCAGGGATGCCCAGCAAGAAAGTGGCGAAGGCTTCGCCGCCACTGGTCGGTGAGGCGGGATTGTCCGTAAAATCGCTCGCGAAATTCATTGTTCCGCGGGATGCGGCTGGCTGAAAAATAGTGAACTGAATAAAACGCAGCTCGGTGCCAAACTTCAGAGAATGGCGCCCAACGACCTTTGTCAAGTTCTCGGCAAAAACATAGGCGTTCTGTTTTTCAATGGATGGAAGAAAGCCGGAGCTGCCAATGCTGGCGGTTCCATCCTCGATGCTGATGCTGGGCAACCCACCGTTGTTGGTGCTGTAGGGGACACCCGGAAAGTTCAGTTCTCCGGCGACGTTGGTATCGTAGTTGAGTTGGAAACGATGCGAATTGATGCGATTGTACCCGACGCGAACCTCGTTAACGGTGGTTGGGGAAAAAGTGTGGGTCTCGCCAATGGCTACGCTGCGATAAGAATTGTTTTGATAGCCATCCTGGAAAGCACCGCCATCGAGCACATTGTTAAAGGGTGACGGCGTGAAGCTGGGCTGCTGCTCATAACTAAAACGGCCAAACAGAGTGTCCTTTGCACCGATGGTGTAATCGCCACGCACATCAAAGTTGTCCTGGCTCTGGCTTCGCTTTGGCTCTGCATTGTAGTTCGAACCGTTTTTATCGTAATTAGGTTCCGGAAAGTACGCCGCGAGTCTTGCTGCGAGAGGATCGATCAAACCTTGTGGGAAGATGTTGGTTGGGACACCGCCGGCGGTCACGCCAATGGGAACGCCGCAGTAGCCATCCGGATTCAATCCCGATGCCTGCGTTAGGCGAGTATTGAAGATCTCACCTTGGTAGGTGGGATGGCCGCTGCAATCGAGAGCAACCTGGCCGGTCGGGAGACCGTTGGCGTCCACAGCCATCGCCGGAGTGTTGGTAAGAAATGAAGAGAAATCACCCGAGATTTCCGCTGGAGTAGGAACAAGAGAAGGCTGAGGTAGCGCTTGGCGGATCCGCAAGCCCTCGTAGTCGCCAAAAAAGAACAGGCGATTTTTGAGAATCGGTCCGCCGATGGTGGCACCGAATTGATTCTGTTGGTAGGGTTGCCGTCCGCCCAAATCGAAAGCATTCGCGGCATCTAATACATCATTGCGGAAGAACTCGTAAGCGTCGCCGTGAAATTCATTGGTGCCGGATTTGATGGTGGCATTCATGATCGCGCCATTGCCGCGACCAAATTCCGCACTGTAAGCATTGGTCTGAACCTTAAATTCAGCTAGAGCGTCGACCGAGGGTTGGATGACGTAGGAGCTGCCGTTCAATACGTCGCCGAGGTCCGAGTTGTTATCGACACCATCGAGTTGGAAATTGTTTTGCAGCGAACGAGCGCCATTGGAGCTGAAGCCATAGGAGCCTGAGACACGAGAACCGGGTTCGCTCGGACCGATGCCCGCCGACAGCAATGCAAGCTGAGCGTAATTCCGGCCGTTGAGTGGCAGGGTTTCGATGGTACGGCTGTCTTGAACCTGACCGAGGTCCGATGTGTCGGTTTCAAGCTGCGGGCCTTGCGTCGAAATCGTGATGGTCTCGGAAACGCTACCGACTTGAAGCTTGGCATTGATGGCGGGCCGCTCTTGCACATCCACTTGCACGGGTCCCAAAACCGTTCTCTGGAAGCCGCTCATTTCGACAGTGATTGTGTAACGACCGATCCTGAGGGGACTAAACTGATACTCGCCTTCCGCGTTCGTGGTCGCTACGAGCGTAGTACCGCGATCAACGTCGGTCGCAGTGACTTTGGCGCCACTGACAACGCCGCCTGAGGGATCGGTGACGATCCCGGTGATTGCTCCGGTATCCTTCTGGGCCCAAGCTGAGGCGGAAGTAAGCAGCATGAGCAGGAAGAGAGAAATAGCGAAAACTCGAGCGGAACGGAATACAAAGCGCGGAGTGTGAAGGTTCATTTTTCGGGCTCCGATGTACCCAGACTTGATTGAAAACAGAATCTTGCGCGAATTTATTAAGATTGTGCGCGTTTGTCAATCTATTCGTTTGATACTTTTACCCTTTTTTTCCTTTAGTACTTCCCTTTTCGCCCTTTTCCAGTACAATAGCCCTGTTTTCTCGAGCCCTCCATGCTGGCAGAAGAACGACGTTTTCAGATTCGCGAAATCCTGGCTGCGCAACGCACCGTCTCGGCCTCCGAGCTGTGCGAACTACTAAAGGTCACGCCAGCGACGATCCGTCGCGATCTGGCAGCCCTACAGCAGGAAGGCGTACTGCTCCGGTCCCATGGTGGAGCAGTTTCCCGCATGTCCAGCACGAATTTTCAACCTTCCTATGACGCCCTGCTCCGCAGCCAACAACGAAGAGAAACGCCAGATTGCCCGAGCGGCCGAGAAGCTCGTGTTGGATGGCGAGACGATCTTCCTGGAAGGCAGTACGACAGTGTTCGAGCTGGCGCGACAGCTGGTTCACCGCCGTCGCCTCACCGTGGTCACCAATTCTCCGACCATCGTTTGCGAGCTGCAGCGCAGCACTGGCGTGACTGTTCTGTGCACAGGCGGGGACCTCCAAAAAGACACCTTCTACCTGTCCGGAGAGTGGGCGCAACGCGCTTTGTCAGAAATGCGCCTGGACAAGGCGATACTGGGTGTCAGTGCGATTGATCCCCAATACGGAATCTCCACCGCCAGCCATGCGGAAGCGCAGATCAAGAAGATGTTGACTAAGAGCGGCTAAGGCGCGAATTGCTCTGGCAGATCATGGAAAGTTCGGAAAGCAATCTTTCGCCTTTGTTGGTCCTGTGACAGACATTGATATTCTCGTGACAGACTCTGGCACCGACGCGCAGCAGATCAGGGAGCTTCGCGACGCCGGAATTCAGGTGGTGATTGCAGAAGCCGGCACTGCCTCCCCCAAAGTGAAAGAACGAAAGAAGTCGAACAAATAAGATTGACAATCGCTCACAAACGAGCTAATTTGTCCTCCAAAGCTGGCCAACAAGGAGAAGCACTTTGAGCGATTGTGGCAAGAAAATCAGGCTATCCCGGGTGCTGGGTGGCGCGAAGCACCGTGCCTTAGTGGTGGCGTTCGATCATGCCTTGGTGCTTGGGCCGATTGCAGGGACGGAAGACCCGCTGGGCCAGATTGGCCGATTTGCGGAAGCAAGTGTCGATGCCATTCTTCTGAATCTTGGGCTTATTCGTCAATTTGCAAACTCCTCATTCGCAAGTCCCCTGCCCGCTCTTATCGCCCGCATTGATTGGACTACGGTCTGGTCGACCATCGCGAATAATGGAAATGGAGAGTTGCTTAGCGTGTTGCTGGCACGCCCCGAAGATGCCTTGCGTCACGGCGCAGATGCGGTGTTGACCTACATGGTAGTAGGAACAGGTGACGCCGATTTCGAGAGCAAAGAGATTGCGCGAACGGCGGATGTTGCACGGGAATGTGAACGCATCGGCATTCCTCTGATCGTCGAAACGCTGGCTCGCGGCAAGAACGTGCAGAATCACAGTGATCCTAAATGGCTGAACCTGCATACCCGCATGGCTACTGAGCTTGGGGCTGATGCGATAAAAACCGACTACACGGGAGACCAGGCGTCGATGAAATCAGTCGTCGAATGGCTGCCCCATTCCAATCCTCGTACTTGGAGGAAGCCGTCAAGGTTCGGATGAAGAAGCATTGCAAGTTGTACGTAGCGTCGCGCTCGCAGGAGCTGCCGGCGTGTTCTTTGGGCGAAACGTGTTTCAGTCGGGGGACATGGGGAAGTTTTTGAAGCAAGCCCGCGCCGCCTTAGATGAAGCCGAACAAGCTAGCCGGAGGCGATGATGGCGCAGGGCAAGCAAGGTGGAGTAGAGCGATCGCAAAAAATTCTGGATGGACGCCCCGGGTACCGGATTCGCGCAGAGTGGGGACACGTTGCGGTACTTGAGGGTGGCGGGCATATCTGCGAACTGGGGCTGAACAGCGTTCCGGGAGTGAACCCGCTATGGGATCCACCATGGGCGACGATCGATCCGAGCGATTTGCACAGGGCCGACATGGGCGCGTTTATGGACCACCGTCCCGATGGCCGATTGTTAGCCGGGATCGCTGGACACAGTTTGAGCTTTGATCATTTTGGGCCGCCGTCGAAGGAAGAAACCGCTGCTGGACTCACGACTCATGGTGAGGCGCCATCGATCAAATGGAATCAGCTGAGGAATACGGATTCTAAACGGCCTACACTGAGCTATGGCTGTACCGCTTCGCGATGCCCAGATCGATTTCGAATCGAACGATTTCGTTGGACCCCGAACAATCCAGTTGTCTATTGCGAAGAACACGCGCAGAACCTCAGCACCTATGACCGGCCGATTTCCTGGAACGAGCATGTGACCTTCGGGCCTCCTTTTCTCGAAAGCGAAACCACGATCTTCGATATGCCCGCGACCCGCGCGAAGGTTTGTCCGGCAGAGTACAGCGAAAAGACTCATCTGCAACCGGACGCCGAGTTTGACTGGCCCGAAGCTCCCAGAAAAGATGGCGGCCGTTGCAATCTGCGGACAATGTCGGCCGAGCACTATGGGCAATATACCGCTCAACTGCTCGATCCCAATTTGAAGATTGGCTTTATCAGCGCCTGTAATCCGCGCCAGCGATTGTTGGTTGCTTATGTTTTCCGACGTGCCGATTTTCCCTGGGTGGGAAACTGGGAAGAACGCCTCAATCGGACGGTAGCTCCCTGGAAGGGAAGAACTTTTTGCCGGGGGATGGAATTCAGCACGACGCCGTTCGCGATTCCTCGACGGGAAACTATCGATACAGGTCGAATATTCGGAGAACAAACCTACCGGTGGCTTCCAGCTAAGTCTGGCATGGGGCTTCGTTACATGATTCTGTTGCTGGTGATCCCTGAGGACTTCTCGGGAGTGAAGCAGGTTGCCATCGAGCGCGGAGAAGCATGCATAACCGAAGTTGGAGATCGCAGGCGTGAACTTCGCGTCGCGGTCGGAAATTTTCTGCAGGTGGAAGAGAAGTAGCACGCGCCCCACGAAGGAAATAAGAGACACATGAGCCTGCTGGCGGTAGACATCGGATCGAGCACTTGCAAGGCTGTGGTGTTCGCAACCAGCGGAGAGATTTTGGCACAGCACTCTGAGAGCTATGTGGCTGAATTCCCTCGCGCCTCGTTTGCCGAAATGGACCCCGAGAAGTTCTGGAATGCGGTGTGCTGCTCGAGCCGAGCCGTTGTCAAAGATCTGAAAGACCCTGTTCAAGCCTTGGGTCTTAGCTCGCATGGCGAAACGTTTGTAGCAGTCGATTCGCAGGGCAAGCCTGTCAACAAGGCAATCCTTAACCAGGACAACCGTGCGATTCAGGAATCGATGTGGTGCGATGAGGTCATCGGACGCCAAAGCTTATTTCAAATTACCGGCCTGTTTGCGCATCCCATGTACCCGATCCCAAAGATTCTCTGGCTGCACAGAAATGAACCCGGAATCTCCGCCGACACCAAATCCTATGTCACGCTGATTGGATATTTGCTGCTGAAGATGGGGCTTCCTCCCTATGTGGATTACTCGCTGGCATCACGGTTCATGGCGTTCGATATTTGTAAACGCGAATGGTCGGAGGAAATTCTCTCCGCGGTAGACTTAAAAAAAGATTGCCTGCCCATCCCGGTACCCGCGGGCACAATCGCCGGAACGCTCAATGCCGAAATCGCGAATCAACTTGGGCTTGTGCCGGGAACTTCCGTGGTGTTAGGTGGGCACGATCAACCATGCGGCGCACTTGGATCGGGAGTGATCGGCGGCGGACGCGTTGCGGATTCCATCGGCACGTATGAATGCCTGCTCGCGGCCTCGGATGCTCCCAGCTTGAACGAGAAAGCGCTGGCGGCCTCGTTGAATACCTACTGCCATGTTGTTCCCAACAAATTTGTAACACTGGCGTATTTCCCGTCTGGAATCATGGTGAAGTGGTTCCACGATTTGTTGTACACCAACGGATCGGGTGAGGGTGGTTCCGGCGCAGTAGCCGGGAATGACGAAAAAAGCCACTATGCGTATTTAGAAGCGAGCGCCCCGGAAGGCCCGACTGGTTTATGTATCACTCCGCATTTAATCGGAACATGTAATCCCGAGTTCAATCCGCGTGCGCGCGGACTGATTGCCGGCCTTGGTCCGGGAACGGACCGTACGCAGATCTATAAGGGAATCCTGGAAGGTTTGGCGTGCGAATTGTCCATCGTCGCCAAAGTGCTGGCAGAAGCCGTAGGAGACTTCGAGGACCTTTACGTTACCGGCGGTGGCACACGCTCGGCGCTCGGACTGCAATTGCGCGCCGCCTTCACCGGGTGCCGGCTACATCTGATGAGCAGGCAGGAAGCAGTCTGTCTGGGCACGGCAATCCTGGCGGGAGTAGCCGTCGGTGAGTACGCAAGCATCGGCCAAGCAGTGGCAACATTAGTGGACGAAAGCGCCGTATTAACACCCAACGATGAAATACGCGCCAGCTACAGCGACCAAATTAAGCACTACAAGGAACTCAGGTCCATAGTGGTCGAACGAGCTTGAAGGAATGAAGCAAGATCTGTCGTAGGAGGAGGAAGATTTGATTCAACCCACAGTTGGTTTCATTGTTTACGGTGTTCACAAAGACGGACTCAAAGATCCGATGGGAGTTCCTTTTATTGATGACGCGATTGTGAAAAGGTCCAAAGAGGCGCTTGCAAAAGCGGGAATGAAGATCGTCGAGCACGACGTGGTGATCGCCTCGAAAGAAGAAGCCCGCAGCGCACTGAAGAAAATGAAAGCCGACGATCGAATCGACATGGTCGTGCTGTTTTCCGGGACGTGGGTCTGGGCTGCGCATTTGGTTGCGGCAGTTCGTGACTTCATGGGAAGTGGCAAAGCCCTATTGCTGTGGACGCATCCTGGATCTCAGGGATGGCGGCCCGTAGGGGGACTGGTGATGCACGGAGGTCTCCTCGAAATCGGCGTGCCGCACAAGTTCGTCTACGGAGAATCCGACGACGCGGAGACAATCCTCAAAATCGGAAGTTACGCCCGGGCTGCACACCTGAAGAACTTTCTGAACATGGCTACGATCGGAACTTTCGGCGGCCGTGGGATGGGTCAAACCTGCGGCGCCGCCGATCCATCGCAATGGATGCGAATGTTCGGCGTCGATATCGATTCGCGCGATACCACGGAACTCATGCGTGCTGCCGAGGCGGTTACTGAGCGCGAACTCGCGGAACTTCAGCCCCGCTTGCAACAATTGTTTGGAGCGGCTCCTGAAAAAAACATCGTCAACGAGCGTTCAATCCGCCTTTATCTGGCCCTCAAAAAGTTAGTCAAGAAAGAAAAGTTTGATTTCTACACCATCCAGTCTTTCCCGGGCCTGGGCGACAACTACTCCGCAACCTGCTTTGCGCAAAGCATGATGCTCGAGGATGGTTTTGGAACCTCCACGCTTGGAGATTTCAACACTGCCCTGACTGTGCTGCTGTTGACCAAGCTCAGTAAGGAACCCGTCTATTACGGCGACCTGCAGCACATCGACAAGAAGAAAAAAGAAATCAAGATCATCGGTGACGGAGCTTGCCCGCCTTCTCTGGCCAGCAAGCTGGGCCCGGCCGGCTTTTCAGAACATGGCATTCCTACGGAAGGCGAGGCTGGCGGTCTCTCGGTCAAACTCATTTGCAAAGCGGGGGAGGGAGTGCTGGCACGCCTCGGCCGGGTCAATGGAGAATTCCAAATGGTCATTACCCGCGCCACGATCTTTGAACCGCCCAAGGACCAGGTTCCGCAGCGCCTCAATGAGTGCGGAATTCCCTTCTGGCCCCACGGGTTTGTCACTGCTCATTGTGACATCGACAAAATGCTGGACCACTGGACGAACGAGTACGCCTGTCTTGGATACGGCGCTGAATTGTATGGCGCTCTGGTCGAGTTCTGCGAACTGACGGGTATCAAACCGATCTTGCCTTAGAAGTTGAAAGAGAAAAGTTCATGCATCGAGATGAGCGGGATGGCGGCTGCCACTATGGACAGAAAAGCGTTGGTTACTCTAACGTTCGATGACGGATTACGATGTCAGTTGGACCGAGCCGTGCCGATTCTAGATCGAAGCGGTCTACCGGGCACATTTTTCGTCGTCGCCAATACGGACCCAATTCATACAGATGGTGTGCAGCATCCGGATTGGAGCAAAACCACCTGGAGTGAGAAGGACATTCAGTGGATGAAAGGTATGATCCATCGGGGTCATGAGATTGGGTCTCACAGCATATCTCACAGGCGCCCGGAACTCGACCTTGACCCGATCGGTGAGGCCGAAAACTCCAAGCGATGGATTGAAGCACGGTTGGGTGAGAAAATTCCGTCTTACTGCTACCCCTTCTACCATGTCACTGAGCCCATCAAGAACGCCGTTGTGAGCGCGGGATACAAACAAGCGCGCGGCGGGACACAAGATTCCTTTTATGCCCCGCAGGATTCTGTGGATTGGTTCGCAGTGGACTGCCATCAGATAGCAAACAATGAGAATGTCGGGAAATGGGTGAAGCCTGGCTGCTGGCACGTCCTGACGTATCACGGAATCGGCACCATAGAGGATGGGTGGGAGCCCATCACGGTGGCCGATTTCGAACGGCAAACGGCGGAACTAGCCAGATTGCGAGATTCGGGAGCTGTAGAAGTGGTTACCTTCAAAGAAGGTGCAGATCGATTGCGCAGACGACATGGCGAAGGCTAGACAGCCTTACGTGTGCCATCAGACCAGTGATCACAGCAAGCTTCTTTCGAGAGTTCAGTGGCACCTCACAACCAAGCCACGCTTGTAATTTAGACATCAGGCAATTTCCGCTCCTCTCGGATTGCGCGGAGGGTTTGCGATCGAACCCACTTCCGGTAACTCCAATTCAGTTGTTTGAGAGTTCTGGGATCCCAGCAGTTCGGTCGTCAGAATCGCCGCCGCGAGCAGGCACACGAGCGTGACCGAGGTCCACATAAGCGCGCCAGCACAAACCTGGTCCTGGAGTACGGAAATGCTGAGGCGGGGCGGGGCCGAGAGATAGACGCGATAAACAATGCGGTCGGAGAACACCAAAAAACCGGAGAGGATGTCGCATGGAAGCGTCGCAAAGAAAAGATAGAGAAGCATCGACCAGCGGGGCCACAGGGGAGCACTCGGCCAAGGCTGAATGACGGGCCACCAAAAGAGCAACCCCGCGCAAAGGAAGGTTGTGTGTTCTACCACATGCCAGGCTTCCGAACTCAAGGCAACGGTAAAGATGCTGGGGATATGCCATATCACCAACGCCGCGGTGGCGGCGAGCCAGCAAACTGCAGGATGGGTAATCAGCTTCGCAACCCGTTGAAGCGCAGGAGACCGATAGATTGGTCCAAGGACTGAGCGCACGAAATGCTTTGGAAGGCCGTGCAGCAATGGCATGACTGGCGATCCCAGCAAAATCAACGCAGGTGCAATTGTAAGGAGCAGAAGATGCTGAACCATGTGAACGGTTAACAGCTCGTCGTCGTAGGTGGCCAAGGGTGAGCCGAGCGCTACCCAGATCAAAAATACTCCGGCTAGAAAACTTGCTGCGCGCCACGACGGTATAACATTCTTCGACAACAGAATGAAGCTGGAACCATCCACGACGTACGCGATTACTAGCAGGACCAGAGCTAATGATAGAAAAATTGGCGGTGACCATGAGCGAGGGTGATCTGGAGATTTGGCATGAAATAACTCTACCGCTTGGCCGGGCACGCTATCTGCTTGGTCCCGCCAAGTGCGGCATCACGAGAGGCATCACGCGCGGGCACTTGCCCTGCTGGATGAAGCGTTTTGAGAAACGCAACCAGCGCCGTTGTCTCGGCCGGGTTTAGATTCTTTCCATAGGCTGGCATATTCCCTCCGCCCTGGATGACCTGGCGTATGAGCTGATCTTCGGGGTCGAGCCGCACGGCAACGCTGTCTAATGCCGGTCCTCGCTGCCCGCCCAACTCGCCTAGCGAATGGCAATTGACCTGATGGAGTTTTTGTACCAGGCGAGTGAGAGAGTTTATAGCACAACCTCTAATTTGCGAATGGCGGCTCGCAGGGAGCCGTAGGCGACCGGAGAGCCGCCATTCGCGGCACGAACGCCGCCGGTGCCGGCGGCCTATAGCCCAGCGCCGAGTGTGGCCGCCTCATGTTGTACTCCACTCGCCAGTGCTCGATCACCACTTGCGCTTCCCTCAGCGAGTAGAAAATTTCCCCATTCAAGCACTCGTC
Organism: Candidatus Acidiferrales bacterium; assembly: GCA_963837885.1. GTDB lineage: Bacteria > Acidobacteriota > Terriglobia > Acidiferrales > UBA7541 > Acidiferrum. The sequence goes on from CAWIPD010000005.1 coordinate 38,589, forward strand.
CCGCAACTTTCCGTTAAAACTTTCGCAGTAGCCGTTCTCCCACGGACTGCCTGGTTCGATGTACAGCGTGCCCGTTCCCACCTTGCCCAGCCACTTCCTCAGCTCCTGGGCCACGAACTCCGGGCCGTAGCACCTCGGGAACGTGGAGGTTTTTGCTAACGAGCGGGTGGACCAGCATGGCTGAAGGGAGCGAAGCGACCGGAAGCCATGCTGGTCATGGTCAGCCGGAGGTCTCCTGTACTGTGAGTGTGTTCAGCATTCACCAAAGGAGACCGACCAACCATGACCAACCCGCAGAGTACGCCGGAAGCCGTTGTCTGGGTAGCCATCGATGTCGCTAAGGATCGCCACGAAGCTCTCATCGAAGCTCCCGGGTGGAAGAGTCGAAAGAAGTTTCGCGTGCAGAACACAGCCGAGGAATTTCGGGCCTTTGCAGAGTTTCTGCACGGTCTGGCCTTGCCCGTTCGGATTGGTTTTGAAGCGACGGGTAACTACCACCGGGCGCTTGCCTATTTCCTCCACTCCGAGGGGTTTCAATTGTGAAAATTCGGATTCACGAGGAGCTTCCAGTTTTTATGGCTTGACGCCGACAGAACATCGGACTACGGCGGCGAGGTGTTCGAAGGAAAACGCCTTTGGACATGACCAGACAGTCGAAGCTGGATTGTCTGCCTGCCCACAAAAAACCACGTAAGAACAAACCCTGCCCAGAAAGAAAGTGAAAAAATGACACCCGATGAACTAAACAACATTGCAGTTGAATTGAAGCGACTCGGCGGAGAACCGAACCTGTCAGAACATCAAAAAGAAGGACTGAAGACATTTCTGACGGAGAAATACGAAAAGCTGCAGGAATATCGGAAGGACAATCCACACATCACGAAAGAGGAAGTCAGCCAATACATTGCCAAGAACCGGGCGGCCGGACGCGAGAAGTTGGAAAAATTCCTAACTCCGGAGCAAATGACAAAATGGGACGCGGAGATTGCCAAGGCGAAGGATTTCCTCAGCCAGAGAGCGGCAACCGCTTAGCCAATAAAAGGCAGATGCAACCTGAATGCGGATCAGTAAGACGTACCGGTGATTCATCCAAACAAAAAAAGAAGACAAAGGGCGATTGTCAGAAACAATCGCCCTTTTCTACGTGAGGTCAACGGACCACCTAACAGAAATTAAACGACACGACGAATCGCGTGATAGGCGAAAAGGAACGCTACTGCGCCGACCACCGCGACCAGAAGGCTGTAGAGATTCAGGCCAGTAACGCCACTCGCACCGAAGGTAGTGAACAGCCATCCGCCGACCACCGCACCAACAATCCCGAGCAAGATATCCATGAATAAGCCTTCACCGGCTTTGTTGACAATTTTGCTGCCAATAAAACCAGCCACCAAACCCAATACGATCCAAGTCAAGAATGACATTTTCGTTCTCCTTAAATTGAAGATTTAAAAACTCAGACAATAGGCAAAGACGGCAGGGCTTCACCACTGTGGATTGTTTGCTTTGAGCCTAACTTCATCGATGCAAGCTCCGGCCTCCCGTCCCTCTCCGGGCGCGGAGCAGTAGAAATTGCTTTGATTGACCAGGCAAAAAGATGTTCGCCGCAATGCTGGCAGCGGAGGGGTTTGAAAAAGCTCATTGCATGGATATGGGACTCAGGGAAACCCGCGGGTCTCACTTGAAGGATTCGATCGTCATTGCAAAAAGGACAGATCATGCTTAAATCCCATCCCAGGACGCTTCCATTTGGCGAATATGCAACAGACTCCGGAAACAACAGGCGCAAATAAAAAACCGAAGCGGCCAACGGAAAAGCCATGAAATAAAAACGGCCCCGAAACGGAGGCCTCGGGGCCGCAATTTGCAGGTGTCGCTGCGCCCGGACTTTTCCCCGCCCGAGAAAAATTCGGAAATTGCTTGCCTGCAATATTGAGCGAACAGCCGGGAAGTGTAGCCAAATCGCTGCCCGTCCTATGCTGTGTAACTTACTTTTATGAGCGAGGGTGCGGTATTGGGAAAACTACTCATGTGGGCTGTGTAGAATTACGGTGCGGATCGTAAGTAAAGTGGACAACCAAATTTATATACCTGCGGCGGGCAAAATCCCTGCACGACCAGGCATGGATCCAGACTGACATGGGTGGGCGGAAACAAATCTGCTTGTTGCCAGAATGCCATTACCGGGTTGGCCGCTAACGCACGGCACGCGGAGCAGCTGAGCAATCGGAGTCGCTGAAAAATCGCTGCGCACTTCGAATTAGGAGCATGATGGAACATAACTTGCAGGACACAATATCGCTTCTCACTCGCACCCCGCTTGCTCTGAATGCGCTTCTGCGTGATCTTCCGGAAACGTGGACGGTCCGAAATGAAGGCGAAAGCACTTGGAGCGCGTTTGATGTCGTCGGCCATCTGATTCACGGCGAACGCACAGATTGGATGCCGCGGGTGAGGATGGTGCTGCAATTTGGCGAGACTCAGACGTTTGAGCCTTTTGATCGTTGGGGACACATGCGAGAGACTCAAGGTAAGTTGCTGGGAGAATTGTTGGACGAATTTTCTCGTTTGCGGTCAGAAAATCTCAGCGAACTGCGTGGATTGAATTTGCGGCGAGAAGACCTCGTGCGGCGTGGACGACATCCTGCCCTCGGAGTAGTTTCTCTGTCAGAGCTGCTGGCGACTTGGGCAGTACATGACCTAACTCACTTGCACCAAATCTCAAGGGTTATGGCCCACCAATACCGAGAGGCCGTGGGTCCGTGGAGCGGATACCTCGGGGTCCTGCAATGCGCGGGACACAGCTCACCCTGAGGAACTCAATTCCGCCGTTCCCGCGGACTGAGGGGTGGGCACACTGATACGCGTATGGGCGACCTTGTCTGTCCGGTCCCCCTTTAGTTTGATCCGTCGCTTCAAGTCGCAACGTTAATTCAACACCTCATGCTCACTGGCACCAAGGTATCGCCAATACCATCGTCCAATTGATTCGATCGAGCACCTCCGGTGTAATCGGTACATCTAATGTGAGAGGGAGTTCTAGACTCACGAAGAGGATCGTGACATCCGTACAACCAGTGACTGGGAGGCGCTATGACGAACACGACGAGCTTTCAAACGGACATCTGATT
>CAWIPD010000006.1:0-150731 GCA_963837885.1 Candidatus Acidiferrales bacterium
TACCTATTGACAAACAGTACTTTGCGATATACAATGGTCCATGTACTGTCGAGAACTGTTCGAACATTGCTCCTTGCTCCGAATCTCAAGCGGAGTTTTGTGTTGGCCTTCACCCTTTACCCTGTGTTCGACGACTGAATCCTCCTCCAACTCACCAACGCCCAATTTCACTCCCTCACATCTAGTTCATTCTAAGCACTTTATAAACTCTTTCGTTTCACTTACATCCGCACCGCTCCGCCCGCAAACTCTTTCCTTTGATAGACTTCCATTTTTCGCAGGGGGAGGGGTAGGGTATCAAACTAGTTATCCTTCCGTCGCAAATTCTGCATTTTGTCCTCCTGTAAGTCCTTTAGATAAGCCTCTTACAGACACCCCCTCCCGTAAGTCCTTTCGCTACGTCTCTTACGCAAAAAGGTGGGGGGTAGGGGGTGGGAGTAACTCAAAACTAAGCAGCCCTGAGGATGACGGCTCCGGCGGCGGGCCATCCGTCAGGCCAACCAATTTTCGAGGTGTGAAAATTCAAAGTCTGCGGAGCGCTATGGCTGCGGAGTTCCGCTGTCGGCTGGCTTGGCCTGCAAACGCTGGTATTCCTGTATTTCTTGTTTGGCTTTCTCCGGGTTTCCCGCTTTTCGATAGAGCGCGGCAAGGCCGAAATGCGCTTGTGCCGAGAGCGAACTATCCTTCTCAATGGAGAGCAAGTGAAGCCAGGATTTTTCCGCCAGAGCCGTGTCACCTTCGAGCGAAGCCGCCTTGCCCAGGGAATAGAGTGTTTCCGGCATGTCGGGCTGTAGCTTGTCGGCGTGCTGCAACTCCAAGCGAGCCTCGCGGCCCTTACCCTGCTGCAGCAGCGCGAACCCAAGACGATAAAATGCTTCCGCCTTCCCAGGTTGCAATTTTACTTCTGTGCGAAAAACCTCTTCGGCCTTGGTCCATTCCGCAGAACCTGCATAAACCAGGCCAAGTTCCATATGTACATCCGGCAGATCCGGGCGCTGACGGATCGCTTCCAGATACTCCTTCTCCGCTTGTGGCATCTGCCTCAGAACAAAGTAGTTCTCGCCCATGGTCTGATGGGCGCGCGCGGAATCAGGGAAGGCCGTCACCAGGATGTCGTTGGCTTTCTTGGAGAGCAATCCACTCGCCCGTCCCATGTAGTACAGCAAGTCCGGGTCGTTCGGATTTTTCTTCAGGACGGCGTCCAGGTTCACGACTGCTTCTTCAAAATGGCCAGTTTCAATTTGCGCGATTCCCAACGCGGCCAGCTCGTGAACGCGTTCGAGGTGCGGGATTGCTTCTTCCGCGTAACCTTGCGCGAGCAGCGCGTAGCCCAATTGCTGATGTGCCGCATCAAGGTCCGGGTTCAGTTGCAGCGCGTGTTTCAGCGCGGCGGTGGCGGAAGCATAATCGCGCGTCTCCAGATAAACTACGCCGAGGTCGAGAAACGCATCGACAAACGTGGGATCAGTCTCCGTGGCTTTGCGAAATTCTTTTATCGCCACGTCAAAATGGCCTTGCTTATGAGCCTCTAATCCCGCTTGCATGTGCTGCGCGCCCTCGGGTGAAACAGTTTGCAGGGCGAGCCAGAAAAATAGTATTGCGGTAATCACGAGTGCTCCGGTTCACGAATTTCCAGAAATTGGTCGGCGGGAACATCCTTGAGCGTTTGATGCGTACCCGATGGCCATGCTACTTCGACAGAGGCGGTGTTCGCGTCGCCCAAGCCGAAGTGAAGACGTTTGTCGCTGGCAGAGAGGTAGCTTCCCGAGGTCGTGGCAAAACGGGTCTGCCCGTTTACCCGAACTCGCGCACCCAGTCCGTCGCGATTGCTGCGAGTTCCGCGGAGAGAAATCGAGAGCCAGTGCGCCTTTCCGCCACGATTCATCAGCACGACGGGCGGGCCGCCCAGAACGGTCACCACAGCGTCCAGCCAGCCATCATTGTTGATATCTCCAAATGCCAATCCTCTGCCCGCGATGGGTACTGTAATCCCCGACTCAGCGCGCTCGAAATGACCATTATGATTCAACGCCAGCAGCGGCGTTTGTAAATAATGAAGCGATTTGTCGATGGCTTCCACGTTGTCCAGAACGTGGCTTTGCGTTACCAGGAGATCTTTCCAACCATCATTATCCAAGTCTTCGAGGCCGACTCCCCAACCGGCGCTGCCCGCGGTTAGCGCACCGAGACCTGTCTCTAAACTCAGGTTTGTGAATAGCCCGCCGCCATCGTTGTGGTAGAGGCCGTAGATTTCGCGCGGCAGTTCAGTGACCAAAATGTCGGGCCTGCCGTCATTGTCGTAGTCTTGAAATACCGTGCCCATTCCGGACAGAGGTTTGCCATCTGCGGAGAGCGCGGCTCCACTTTCCATGGCAACCTCTGAAAAAGTACCGTTGCCATTATTATGGTACAGATACTGCTGCATGCCGTCGTTGGCTACGAAAATATCCATGAACCCATCGTCGTCATAGTCGGCGAAAGAAACGCCCAACGCGCGGCCCTTTTTGGCGGAAATTCCCGACTTTTTACTGACGTCTTCAAACGTGCCATCGCCGCGATTGCGATACAGAAAATTCGTAGTGGCAGGAAACTCCGCGGGAGGACAATACGTCTGCCAGGCACCCCCGCAGGCCTTACTGTGGTTGACGTCCCACTCCATGTAGCGGGTCACAAACAGATCCAGACGTCCGTCATTATCGTAGTCAAAAAATCCCGCGGACTCGTGCCAACCGTCTCCTGCAACTCCCGCTTTTTCGGTGACATCGGTGAATGTGCCGTCACCGTTGTTGTGGTAAAGGATGTTCTTACCGTAATTCGTGACGAAAATATCTTGATAGCCGTCGTTATCGTAATCGCCGATGGCTACACCCATTCCGTAATTGCCGTTACCAGCTTTGGTTAGCCCCGCCGCTTCGGTGACATCCGTGTAGCTGCCATCTTTGTTCTGGCGAAACAAGCGGTTCCAGTATTGAGGGTTGGAGCGATCAAAATTCTCCGGCGATTTCATCGGGCTGGTGATGCGGCCGCCGTTAACCAGGAAAATGTCGAGCAGCCCATCATTGTTGTAGTCGAACAAGGCCACGCCGCCGGGCATTGTTTCGATGAGGTACTTCTGAGGCGTGGGCGAATTCAGAAGGGTGAAATCCAGGCCGCGGGGAGTTTTAACGTCGAAGATGGGTCCGGCGGCGGCAAGTGCACCGAGGCGTAAGAAATCCCGGCGGCTAAATCCACGGGTCAACTGTCGAAGTATCCTGGGGCGAAGCACATTAAATTTTGACATGAATTGCCCCGCGGCGCACGCTAGTCATCTTGCGATTGACAATGACTGGGAAAATAACCAGGAGGGAGAACACAAGCAGTCGTCGTAAAAGTGGCCGTAAATAAAAACTGCGGGGAACGCCGGTCAGGCATTCCCCGCTGTCGAGGTTAAGGGTTAGAAGGAGAAGCGTAAACCGAACTGAATCAAGCGCGGGTTGCCGACAGAAGCGGTCACCTGCCCGAATGAACCGTTACCATACGAAGTGTTGGGTGCTGCGAACTGAACACGGTTGAAGATGTTGAAGAATTCCGTGCGGAATTCCAAGTTCAACTTCTGGTCAGGTCCAAAGTAGGTCCTCTTGAAGATGGCGAAGTCCCAGTTGTTGGTGCCGTCTTGTCGCAGTATGGGATCGACGCGTGATTCATCGCCGAAGCCGTACTGAGGCGCGGATGTAAAGCAGGAAGTGTTAAACCATGCGGCAGTCGTATTGCCACCGGCTTTCTTGTCGCATCCAGGAACGACATCGGGGCGAAGACCACCGATGCCCAAGTCAAGAGCGGACAGAGCCGTTCCAGATGCCTGTGAGATCTTCAGAGGGAAGCCCTTCTGGAAAGTGGTCACACCGTTGAAACCCCAACCAGCGATGAACTTGTCCATGACGCCCGAGGCATCCGACATGAACTTCTTGCCGTGGCCAAAGGGCAGGTCATACACATAGCTGATGATGAGGCGCTGGGAAACGTCTTGCGATGAAAGTGACATTTCGCCCTTGAGGTTGTTCCAATCCTGGATCCCGCCTACGCCGCCATTGCCTGAACCTTCCAGCCATGACGTCAAGGTATCCGTGTTGGAAATCAACTTCGAGTTGGTGTAAGACACGAGAATCGAACCACCGCCGGTGAAGCGCTTGGTCAACGTCGCTTGCAGCGAATTGTAAATACTTTCGCAGCAGCCGACACCGTTAAGGTTGACGCCCGTATATTGTGGGTAGGGGCGATCCAATTGGCCAACGATTATGTTCGCTGGGCTCAAATTGCCTGGCAAATTGGTGCTGAACGGATATGGGCTTTCGGTGTAGTTACTGAAATTCTGCCCGATCGTGACTGGAGTCCCCGCAGCGTATTGCGATGCGGCCTGAGCGATGAAGCTGTCAGGAATCTGGTTCACGTTGGTGTTGTATTGTTGCAGGTGAACACCATGTGCTCCTGCGTAGGCAACGTCTGCAAATAAGCCCCAAGGCAGTTCCCTTTGTACGTCGAGGTTATATTGCTGGTTGTATGCGGGCTTAGATACAGTGTAGCCATTAGAGGTCAGCGGCGTCTGTGCAAGTCCGAATGCAGAGATGTTAGGCTGAGCATTCGTTCCAGCAGATGGGTTCACATTGGGGCCAAATGGTCCCGGTGCGAGGCACGTATATAGATTGGCTGTCCCACCTGGGCCGGAAATGCTGCACTGGCTATTGGTTAGAGTGCTGGCTGGCGTTTGGCCTGCGTCGTTGCTGGCAAAGAAGGTAGACGTTGCGCTGTTCACTGAGTCGCCGTAGGGGTTCAGCGAGAAAGCAACGTTGTTTGGGGCATAGAAGATGCCGTAACCGGCGCGAATAACAGTCTTGGGGTTCAGTGCATAAGCAATGCCCAAACGAGGAGAAAATTCATTCTTCTTCAGAGGTATGCCGCTGCGGCTGCCGTTGACACCGCTGCCGACGTAGTAGAGATCGCCAGGGCAGGAACTGCCTTCAACACCGCTGCAACCGGTAACGGAGGCGTTGGTGGCGTTCGGATCAAAATAGGTGACGCGATCAAAGCGCTCGGAGAAAGGACCGGCGAGTTCGTAGCGCAGTCCAATGTTAACAGTCAGTTTATTGGTAGCGTGGAAGGTGTCGCCGACATACAGCGCCCGGTAGGTTTCCTTGCTGGCGACTGGGGCTGAAATGATCAAGTTGCCAGTGGTCTGGTTACCGAAGGATGCTCCTGCTCCCAAGCCCACACCGAGTAGGAAGTCAGCGTAGTCAGTTCCAGGAACAACTTGTCCCTGACCACCAGCCGTCGGATTCGTCCAAGAACCGTTGTAGGAGATGATACCGCCGCCGTTGTTGGTTTGCAGATAGTTGTCAAAGGTTTCTTCCAGTTGTCCACCGAAGGCGATCGTGTGGCGACCCCAAATCTTGGTGAACGAGGGAGAAATGTTGAATTGCGTGTCGAAGTCATCGATGGCGCTCTGACCTTGGCTGCAGGAGATGTTGCTACTTGTGTCGCTGGCAGCAAAGCAGGGCGTCAGAGGAGTACGCTCGCCGTCCGGAATGATTGGGTTGTAAGCGGCTGGCCAACCCTCTTGGGTCACGTCAAAGCCGGAATTGATCGGTTGGCGAAGGTAGTGATACCGACTGATGCTGGCGTTGATGCCGGCAGTAAAGGTTGACGAAACTGCATCGGTCCAACCAACCGCAAGGCTCTTGCTGCGGGTGTTTTCCGCGCAACGGTCTTTGCAAAGGCCTGTGCCGTAGGGATCCTGGGCCAAGCTTAGCTCTTTGAAGTAGGTAAAACGCCCAAAGAGGTGCTGGCTATTCGTCAAGTTATAGTCGCCGCGGATAACATATTGGTCGATGTCGCCGCCGGTGCTTGTACCTGCCGTGAAATTGTTGGCGCCATAATTGGAATCAAGTTGGCTGCCTGGCACAAAGGAAGTGTTTGTCGGTTTGGCAATCAGTCTATCCAATAAATAGCTCGCAGAGGGGTTGATGTACGGCAAGGTCGTAGGCGTGGTCGAGCCAGGCAAAAGCTGCGGTACGGGATTCGTGCCGGTCAGATCATTGCCCGCGATTGGTAGACGCGAACCATCTGGATATACCGAGAACGGATTGTAGAGCTGATCAACATACTGGCCGTTCTTCTGGTCGGCGCAAATGGGAATGCCAGAGCCACGTGGATCAGTGGCAGTGAAGCCAGTCTTGCAAAGGTCAGAAAAATCACCGGTCAACTCAGACGCTGTAGGAACAATCGAGCTGAAGACTGCGCCGATACGTGCCCGGAACCCTTCATAACTGCCGAATACGAAGAGTTTATCCTTGATGATGGCACCGCCAACGCTGGCACCGAATTGATTCTGGGTAAACGGTGGTGCTTTGTTCGGTTCGCCGTTTTCGATTTCAGAAGCTTTCAGGAAAGTTTCGTTGGCATCCAAAACGCGATTGCGGAGGAATTCAACCGCAGTGCCGTGCCAACGAATTGGTTCCGGACTTGGTGGAGAAGTTCATAACACCGCCGGAGAACTTGCCCCATTCGGGACCGAGGTTGCTGTACTGCACTTTGAATTCCGCAATGGAGTCCTGAGTCGGAGTGAGGAGCGGCAGGTTGATGTAGCCGATGTTGAGTGGCTGGCCATCGAGATATTGCGCGCCCTGGTTCGCGAAAGAACCGCCGATCTGATAGTTGCCGAGGTCAAAGGGGTTCTGACCGACGATGGAGCCGATCGAGTGGCCCTGAGGCACAACGGAAGGCGACAAAGAAGCCAAGTTGAAAACATTGCGGCCATTGAGAGGAATTTCGTTGGCCTTGCGTTGGTCGATGACCTGCCCGAGGTCGGAAGAGTCCGGCTGCAACAGCGGTGTTTCGCCGGTTACTTCGACGGTCTGGGTGACTTCGCCCAACTGCATGGTCAAGTTGATGGCAGAGGTCTGCTGAATCTGGACAACAACATCCACCGCCGACTCGCGCTTGAAACCGGCTTTCTCGGCATCGATCCGGTAGTGGCCGGCAAACAAATTCGAAAACAGATACAGACCATCCGATGTGGTCTCTTGAGACAATTTGTTGGCTGTGCCCAAGTTGGTGAGCGTGACCTTCACACCGGCAATCGCACCACCAGAAGCATCGGTGATTTGACCCGAAATGCTACCGTAGGTCGACTGCGCGTAGGAAGCAGGGCTAAGTAAGCCGATGCAGCCTAGGCATAGAGTTAAAACGAGAGCGTACTTTGCCAGCACGCTGAGATTGATAATTTTCATGCGTTTCCCTTTCACCCCAAAAAACAGGTTCGACAAGCAGTTTGGGACCGTTAAATCCCCTCAACTGAGTTTGGATTTTTCCGATGTAGACGTCGAATACGGTCCGCAACAAACAAGCGGAAATCGACGCTCACCCCTCGACAGGGAACAATTGCCACGAGATTACAGAGCACCCATCACCCTGTCAAGTACAATTTCGATTTTGTTGATGGTTGGCATCGGTTTTTGTCATACAAGTTAAGGACCAGAACTACTTAGGATTGTGTGTGATGCATGAACAAATTCAGTATCCCGATTGAAATACTCTGCAATTTGACCCGACTAACCCGCTATTTATCTGCAGCATTGAGAAGGCCGAGAATATTCCCATTTGCTTGATCGACGAGAACCTGGTTGCGCGGACCGAATTGGTCTTAGTTTTACCTCTATCTGCCGGGGTGAATTAGCGGTTTTGTATCAGTTAAACAGCTGTTTTTACGCTTTTTCTTGAATCCACAGCCGGGTAATCTGCTCGAGCGAGCGTCCCTTGGTTTCAGGAATAAGCCAACCCACCAACACCAAGGTCAACAACGCTCCGCCGCTGAACACCCAGAACGTGCCATCTGAACCGAGGCTCTTCTGCATGATCGGGAAAAGCTGATTGCCCAAATAACCCACCAACCACAATGCCGTCGTTGCGATGGACATTCCTCTTCCGCGAACCTTCGTAGGATAAATCTCTGAGATGATTACCCAACAGGCCACGCCATTTCCAAATGCGTGGCCGGCAACGAAGCTCATCACAAATATCAGCACTGCCAATCCGCTGCCATGGATGTGGTAGAACCAGCCGACCAAGGCAAGCGAGATGAATTGCAAACTGGTGCCAGCCAAAATTAGTGTCTTGCGGCCAGCGCGGTCAACGAGCCAGAGAGCAAACAGAGTGAATACCAGATTGATAAGGCTGACCAGCACGGACTGAAAGAATGCATCGCTCGTTGCGGTTCCGGCGGTACGAAAAATTTCCGGTAAAAACGAAAAGATTGGCGTAATTCCGCTGACCTGCTGGAGTCCTGCCAGCATGATGCCAAGCAACAGGGGCCGCCGGAAAGTAGTGAATAGCTCGGAGATATGTCCTTCTTCGGTGGCAAGGGAATTTTCGATTTCCGCCGCTTCGCGCTTCGCCTCTTCCGCGCCGTTGATCTTGGTCAGGACGCCGATTGCCTGTTCGCGACGCCCCATTTTCATCAGCCAGCGTGGACTTTCGACGGCCGGCAAAATCATCGCGCCGAAAAGAACCGCTGGAACGACACCGGCGAGGAACATCCAGCGCCAGCCGGTGGAAATGTTCCAGGCTTCGTTGCCCATGCGCTGAATCAACATGTTGACGAAAACCGCAGCCAGGATTCCCGCAACGATGCCCAATTGATAGAGAGTTACGCAGCGCCCGCGAATTCGTGTGGGGGCAATCTCTGCAATGTAGTTCGGTGAGATTACCGATGCGGCTCCAATGCCCACACCACCGATCAGGCGCCAAAGTACAAATTGATGCAGGTCCGAAGCAAACAACATGCCAACGGAGGAAAGGGCGAAGCACAGCGCGCAGAGGGCCAGGCCTTTTTTCTTCCCCAGATAATCGGCAACACTCCCAGCGAACGCGCAGCCAACAATGCATCCGACTAACGCGCATCCGGCGGCCCAGCCGATCCCCGCTGCGTCCAGATGGAACAACTGGCTCAAGAATCCAATCGCGCCGCTGATCACAATGTTGTCGTAGCCAAACAACAGTCCGCCGAGAGTCGAAACCGTTGCGGCAATTATTAGTGGAGCGAGAGAATGCGACGGGTCAGGCCCGAAGTGTGTTTGGGCGTTCAGGTTAGTTTCGGCCACGATTGGTGGGCTCCAGAATTTCTGCGTATCGCGTGGGAGCCTCGATCACTGCTTTGGCCGCCAGCATAAAACCAAGCGTGTGCGCCATGCCCGCATGCCAAGGGGCAGAGCAGGACATTTGTGGAGTGTGGTCCGGAATAAGCACGCCGTCAAATTGATTGCGATGCAAAATCGCAAGTAGCCGGATCATGTCCACGTCGCCTTCATCGATAAAAGTTTCACGATAGTGCGGGACCTTTCCAACCACGTTGCGCAAATGAATGTAAGCAATCTTTCCTTGTTTGCTGTACTGGTCCACGGCGTCATAAATATTGCCCTCGGTCATCTCCGCGAGGGTTCCGACGCAAAGCTCCAGCGCATTATTTGGGCTCGGCGCAAGATCGATCAGCCTTTGATACATGTGCGGTTGGTAGACCAAGCGCGGTTGTTGGCGCATCGTTGGCATAGGCGGGTCATCGGGATGGGCAGCGAGTCGCACGCCCGCCTGTTCAGCCACGGGCACGACTTCCTCCAGGAACCGTTGCAACCGGCGCCAAAGCTCTTCATGCGAAATTGAGGGTAGATTGCCAGCAGGCGCGTTGCGGTCATAAACCATGTTCCAGATCGTGCCGTTTGGTATTGGCACTTCGTCTGAAGGGCCATCCATACCCAGCGTGACCGCATGACCTCTACCCAAAGGAGCAGTAACTCGACCGCACACACCAGCCAGGCTGAAGTTGTACCCGAGCACCGGTATACCCGCCTCGCCCAGCCGGCGAATAATCGTCTTTACCTGCTCTATCTGTAGAGCGCGCCGTGGACCATCAAGAAGAATATCGTGCCAGTGTGCTGGATCGAGATTCTCAATCGCGGCCAGCACCAAGCCAGCCTGTTCAATTTCGTTGCGTAGAGTTTTCAATTCCTGGACGGTCCATAGTTGATTGGGATCGCCGGCAACGCCCCAGGCTTCGTATTTCGAGCCTGTAGGCTGATTGTTTCGTGGATTGGAAGGTCCTTGCTTGAAGTAATCGACAAGATGTACCACGACATGCGTACAACCCGCTTGCCGAGCGAAGTCATAATATTCGCGCGTAAGCATATGACGATATAAGCCAAGGCCAATTTTCATAGTCGATTCCCGATGCCCCCGCCGTAATCGGCGCTAAGAACTTGACCGTTGATTTCGCTTGCTAGTGGCGAGCAAAGAAAGACGAACGCGTCCGCGATTGATTCCGGGCTATTTCTTCTTCCCAGCGAGACACGCAACACAAACTCTCGATAGAGAGGATCTTCCTCAAAAACTTTCAAGGAGCTGCCTGCCGCAACATTGCCCGGCGAAACCACATTCACACGAATTCCGGTGAGCGCGTATTCGAGTGCCAGGCTACGAGCCAAATTTTCCAACGCAGCTTTGGCCGCGGCATAGGAAGAAATCTGTGTGTGGGGCATTCGAGCGACGTAAGAAGAGGTGAAGATTAGATGACCCTGGATTTGGCGCGCCATCCACGCTGCTAGAACGGCTCTCGCCAGATACGTCTGCGCAAAAAAATTGAAACGGAAAATTCGCTCAAAGTCGACTTCTGCCGTGGTGGCGAAAGGGTGTAGGCCGCAGCCTCCCGCATGGCCGATGACGGTATCGAGCGCGGGATATTTTTCGAATGCGGCCTTCACTACGGTATCCACCTGTTTCGAATCGGTGATATCAGCAGGTAAGTAGACATAGCTTGCTGGCGGTATGTTCCACTGGTCCACAGTTTTCTTTGCTTGCTCATCCGGCTTAATGTCAGTCAGCACAAGAGTCGCACCGGCAGCATTGAGCCTGCGCACCACGTGTTCCGAGATCGAACCCAAAGCGCCGGTGATTAGTATGACTTTCCCAGACAGATCAATGCTTATCAAATCTCCACCTACATGATCCCGTGCTTTTCAAAAGCTTGCACAGCGCTACTTCCCTCTTCAATCGCCTTGCGCACCAGCTTCTCACCGCGAGCCTTCTCCAGCGCGCGCGTGAAAACTTCCACTTCAGCTTCGGCGGGAACTAAGAGCACACCGTCTATATCTCCGAAGAGGATATCGCCCGGGCGAACGCGCACCGCTCCAATCTCCACCGGGACGCGGAAGTCCACAACCTTGTATCGCGGAGCCGAATCTTGCCCGTAAGATCCGAAACCGAAAGTGGGAAAACCCATTTTTAAGATTGGCTTGGTATCGCGAACATATCCATTTAAGACTGCGCCACGACAGCCGAGAATGCGTGCGCGCGTGCTCATTAATTCGCCCCACAGCGCATTTCGTGGCGAAGAGCCCGTGTTTACGTACACTTCGTTCTTGTGGAGGTCATCCAAAGCTTCCAGCATCAGGCCAAACGATTTGTCCATCAGCTTGTTGGCCGTGCCCGCGATTCTTTCAGTGAACACATCGACTGACAGGACCGGCATGGCGCGGCCCAGCACCACCATATCTGGCGCCAAAGGCTGAATTTGCGGAGGTAAAAACTGGTGCTGAAGCTCCATCTTGTCCATCACGTCGCCAACCACGCAAGTAAACAGTTCACGCTGTGCCAGCACAAAGAGTTCGTCGTCGGAGTTCCAGAGTTTCGTCGAGCTCATTTCTCGCGCACCTCTTTGATTTTTTCCACGAACTGCCGAGCAAGCTTGGTGATCGAGGCGTAATCGCCGGTCTTCGCACCGGCAGTAAGGTTGCTTCCCACGCCGACGGCCACCGCGCCTGCTTCAATCCACTTCGCAACGTTGTCGATGCTGACCCCGCCCGTCGGCATCAGAGACGCCTGCGGAAGTGGTCCCTTCACCGCCTTTACAAAGGCGGGCCCAAGAATTTCGCCGGGAAACACTTTGATGACGTCCGCTCCACACTCCATCGCAAGTACCACCTCGCCGATTGTACCCGCACCGGGCATGTAGGGAATTTGATAGCGATTGGCGAGTCGCGCTGTTTCTGGATTCACCGAAGGACTAACCAAATATTGCGCCCCCGACAAGATAGCAACACGTGCAGTTTCGGGATCAAGCACCGTTCCCGCCCCGACCAAAATCTGGCCAGTGAAATTCTTCGCTAAATGCTCAATCACCCCGCTTGCACCCGGAACAGTAAAGGTGATTTCAAGAGCGGCAACTCCACCAAGTGCACAGGCTTCAGCGATGCGGGAGGCCTGATCAGGAGTATCGGCGCGAATCACGCAAACTAGACCAGAATCGACAATCTTTCCTAATATTTCTATCTTTGCGATTGGCATGATTCTCCGTATGCCTGCCTTATTTTTCGAGTAAACAACAACTGACTTCGATCTGGCTCTAGATGCAATCAATAATCGAAAAAGCACCAAGCCAAGGTAAATCCGGTCAGAATCTTAGCACTTCGTTTCTGCTTTTCTTGGTTGGGGCTTGCTCATTCAAAAAATGGTTCACCTTTTCGTGCGTAGCGTCGCGCGACCTCTTCGTTCAAGGTCACTCCGAGACCCGGCTTTTCCGGCAGATGAATGAAGCCCTTCTGGATAAGCGGCTTTGGTAGCCCCTCTATGAGGTCATTCCAGAAAGGAACGTCAGAGGCGTGGTACTCAAGCGCCAGAAAATTTGGAATCGACGCGCAGAAATGGGCCGAAGCCAAAGTGCCCACTGGACTGCTGATATTGTGCGGCGCGACGGGCATCGAATGCACGTCAGCAAATTGCGCAATACTTTGGGCCACTGCCAGGCCGCCAACTTTCTGCAGGTCCGGAGTAACCACGCTCAAGGCGTGCTGGGCGATGATTTCCTGAAATCCCTCAAAGAGGAAAAGATTTTCTCCGGTAGCGATAGGCACGCGCACTTTGCTGCTGACTTCTTTCAGCGCACCTACATTTTCCGGAGGAACCGGATCTTCCAGCCACATCAGCCGAAATGGCTCTAGTTCATGCGCTACTTTTACCATGTCACTGGCGTTGTAGCGCCAATGGCAATCGACAGCGATGTCCGTGTCCACACCAACAGCGTCGCGAACTGCGGCAATTAAACTGACCGCATAGTCGATCGCGCGGTTGCTGAGAACTCGATTGTACAGATCAGCCCCTTGAGTTCCCGGCACGTCGAGATCAAACTTCAGCGCTGTAAACCCCTCGGCCTTTTTTGCCAATGCGCGTAGCCGATATTCGTCTGGCGTCGACGGCGGCTCTTCGCTGTTCTCGCCGTAATAATTTTTCGCTACGTGCGCTGTCGTAGGTTCATTTACCCAACGGGCCGGACGGGAACGCAAGACTTCGTCGAGGCATTCGAGGGCTTCCCCGCCATGGCAATCTGCATAAATCCGAACCTTTTCGCGGAATTTTCCACCCAGAAGGCGATGAATCGGGACACCAAGCGATTGCCCTAATACATCCCAAAGTGCGGCCTCAATCCCGCTAATCGCGTTAAAGATTATCCCGGCAACCGACCCGGCGCCGGAGGTAGCAAGTCGGAGTTTGCGGAACAACCGATGAACATCGCGAGGATCTTCGCCAAGTAGCAAAGGTTCCAGCGACCGAAGCATCGCTGTCAGACCGGTAGCAAAAAAGCACTCACCTAGGCCGGTGAGACCTTCATCTGTTTCAATGCGGACGAAAGTCCAATCAAAATTTCCTTCCACAACCGCGGTCTTCAGGCGAGTAACTTTCAATGGTCGAGGCCTCGTTGCTTTTTATCGCTGGCGGTCGATTAGGGATCAGCGTCAGCCGTCACAGCTAGTTCGCCGGACAGGCTGCACGATAGAGAAAAATGACTATTGGCGTCAATGCTTCAATGCCGCCTAGAATATCGGTTTGCTTCTGGCAATACAACCGTTTCGCAGTTCTTCGAAATTGTGCACGAGACTCATTTCTGGAGAAATATTCTGCCTTCACTTATCATGGCCAACAATATTGGCTACAGAGAGTCACTAAGGAGCGATCGGATAATCCAATGACTACCGTAACGTTTGGTGAAGTAATGTTGCGCCTGGCGGCGCCCGGATTCGAGCGTCTTTCTGCAGACTCCCGGATTCGTCGCTACTTTCGGTGGAGGCGAAGCCAATGTCGCTGTGGCGCTCTCCAACTGGGGGCTCCCGTCCGCTTTCGTCACTGCGCTTCCCGAGAAGAACGCGCTTGCAGATGCCGTAGTCAGTCAACTGCGAAGTTTCGGCGTCGACACTTCTCGCATTGTTCGCACCAGGGGGCGTTTAGGGATCTACTTTCTGGAAACCGGCGCAAATCAACGGCCTTCCAAAGTCATTTACGACCGCGAATTCAGTTCCATTGCCCTGGCTAAACCGGGACAGATTCCCTGGGAAGACTCATTTCAGGGCGCGAATTGGTTTCACATTACTGGCATTACCCCGGCAATCAGCGCTTCTGCCGCCGACCTGGCCCTGGAGTCAGTGCGAATCGCTCGCGAAAAAAAGATCATCGTATCCTGCGACCTTAATTTCCGGAAAAACCTCTGGAAGTGGGGGAAGCCCGCGTCAGAAGTTATGCGCGAATTGCTGACCCATGTTGACATCGCCATCGCCAATGAAGAGGACATTCAGATGTCATTGGGTATTAAGGCGGATGTGGACGTAACCTCAGGCAAACTTGATCAAGCGCAGTACAAGGCGCTGACGGAAAAGGTCCTGGCCGTATTTCCAAATCTCAAGGCCATTGCCATTACTTTACGAGAATCCAGGAGTGCTTCCCACAACGGCTGGTCGGCCTGTCTTAATGATCGAGAAAAATTCATGGTGAGTCGCGCCTATGAAATCACTCACATTGTCGATCGCGTAGGCTCTGGAGATAGTTTTGCCGCGGGTCTCATTTACGGTTTGCAGAAACTCACTTCCCATGAAGCAGCCTTGGAGTTTGCCGTCGCAGCAAGCTGTCTGAAGCATTCCATTTCGGGAGATTTTCACCGTTGCAGCGTGGAAGAGGTCGAAGCCCTGCTCAAGGATGGCGGATCGGGGAGAGTGCAGCGTTAAGTGAATTTCCTAACTGGATGAGTTGTCTTAAGAGAGTTTCGCTTCGCGAAGTCGTTGTGTTCGAAGCGAACGAAGAGTACGATGCGCTAAGTTCAATTCTACAGCGCAAATTCCTGCCAGGCCTTTCGCTCACTGCGCAGTCATTGCAAAGGAGCTTTTTTCATGAAGAATCTGGTGCGCTATTTCATTTTGTCGGTATTGGTTTCCTTTGCTGCGTTCGCGCAGAGCACACCGGACGAAGGATTTCGCACTTTGCAAATCGATGCCGGTAAAGTTGTGGGCGAAATTCATTCGTTCCAAGGGCTGAACGGCCAACCCACCCCAGTCATGGCAGGACTTCCAAATCTCGTCCAGCAATATAAGGATCTGCGCGTGAACCAGGTTCGCACACACGATTTCATGGGTCCTACAGAAATCGATTCGAAATTCGAGTTCAAGAATGGAAATCTGACATGGCTGATACCTGATGCCGCACAGCGAGCCGGAGTGGTGAAAGCTGGCAACGCCAGCATCATCTTTCCAGACCCAAGCGCCGACCCGGAAAAAGCCGAGAGCTACAATTTTGGACCCACTGATGAAGTGCTGGGTGCTATCCGCGGAAGTGGCGCAGAGATTTATTATCGCGTGGGCCGCAGTTGGGGTGCGAACATCAACCCTCCTGCGGATTTCGATAAATATGCCAATGTGGTGAAGCACATCGCCATGCATTACAACAAGGGATGGGCCGATGGCTTCTACTTCAACATCCGTTACTGGGAATTCTGGAATGAGCCGGAAGGTTTCTGGTCCGGCACTCCCGAACAATTTTACTCGCTCTATGAGAAAACAGCGCTTGCCATTAAGTCCGTTGATCCCACCCTCAAGGTGGGTGGCGATGCTCGTGCGATGCCGTTCGACGACGGACCGTACCGCGAAGGATTTTTTGACTACTGCACCGCACACAAAGTGCCTCTGGATTTCTACTCCTGGCACACCTACGCCGACCATTCTTCCGATCCTTACGACGCCGTTCGCCTTGCCAAGGAAATTCGCAAGATTTTGGATGCGCATGGATTTCCCAAAGCAGAGAGCATTCTCTCTGAATGGAATCTGACGCCGGATTTCACGGAAGCGGAGAAGGTGGAGCTGCAAGGTATTCATAACGCTGCATACATTGGCGCGGTTCTGAGTTATTTCCAGGACGCTCCACTCGATCACGCACAGTTTTATCGTGGAGATGCCGCCTGGATGGGGCTGTTTGACCTTGAGGGGAAGTACTTTAAGACGGCCTACGCGTTCAAGGCCATGGGCAAGATGCTGGACACGCCGCAACGCTTCGCCATCGAGGGTACGGATACTTTTGGCTTCGCCGCACTTGCTGGCCGCTCGGCGGATGGCAAGACGGTACAAATTTTCATCAGCAATTACGCGATTCCCGCGGGATGGAAACCGAATATCATGCAGATGCCCGCGGAGTTGAAAGAACCTGGCACACCAGACTGGGATATAAATAAATATAAGCTGCTGCCGGTACGCACAGACATCGTTTACCACGACAATGCGGGCTACAACCTGACCATCAATAACCTGCCGTGGGCAAAAAAAGACTTCAGCGTCAAGCGTTATCGGCTTACCAAAACGCAGGATCTTGAGTTGGTCGAGGAAAAGTCGGGCACAGGGGGTAGCTACAAACTTTCTAACCCCCTGCCGCCCGACGGAATAGAACTTATTGTTCTACAGGTACTCCACAAGTAGCCGGGCTTGGATTTTTCCGGCGGGCAATTACTTCACCCAGTTCGGATCGGCCAGATTTCCGGGCGTGGCGGGCTTCGCCACAACCTCTGGGTTGAATGCATCGATTAGCGACATCACCTTCAAAGCAGAGCGCAATGCATCTTCATTCGCCTTCGTTTTGATGGTGAGTTCCACGGATTGACCTGGTAGTAAGTCAAAATAATTGTCGGAAATCTCTGCGTC
This sequence comes from Candidatus Acidiferrales bacterium, assembly GCA_963837885.1. Classification (GTDB taxonomy): domain Bacteria; phylum Acidobacteriota; class Terriglobia; order Acidiferrales; family UBA7541; genus Acidiferrum. Next base: position 17,025 of record CAWIPD010000006.1, read on the forward strand.
GAGTTGACCAAAGCTGACGTAAACGCTTCTTGCCAGCACCGGAGAGCTCACTTTCAAACGGTAAGAGTCTGCGTTCTTTGTCAATTCAGTCTTCAATGCAGCGGCCGGCAGATGGATTTCCACTGTTGGCGCCAAGTAGATGAGATTGGACGAGACCACGTTTCCAGCCACCGTTAACTCGGTCACTGCTACCACTTTCGCCGAATCAATTCCCTGGGCAATCAGGGCTTCTTCCACCAGCGCTTGCAGATAAATCTTGCTGGATAGTGGAGTCACCTCGACGTTTTCCTTTTTCTCGAGCACTACCTTGCCGTCAAAGGTCATTACACGTAACCGCAATTCGCCGGTTACCGGCACAGTCTTGTCAGAAACAACGTACACGGCCAATTCACCATTTTCCTGATGCGGTGAAACCAGCAGGTCATTGTAGAAACGGCGCGCATAATATTGCAGCGCTTTCCACCGCCCGTAGTAATCGATGCTCGACCACGACGCCACTGGCCAGCAGTCGTTCAACTGCCAGTAGATCGCGCCCATGGTGCGGGGACGATTGCGCCGCAGATGTTCGGTCCCGATGCGGATCCCTTCCGCCTGCAATACCTGGCTGGCATACAAGAACGATGCGAAGTCCTTCGGCTCTGGGTAATCGCGCAACATATATTCATGAATCTTTGCGTTACCTGCGGCGTTTTTCTGGTGCGCCAGCATCACTGGCGTCAAAATGCTGGTGCGGTCTTCTGGAAGAGTGAATGCTTCCACCGTGCGCATTTCCGGGAATGACTGGAATCCGTACTCCGTCATGAACCGCGGATTCGACTTTTCGTAGCCATTGAACGGAAGCATTCCGTGCCAGACCGCCCAGTTATGCATATCGCCTGACTGGTAGCTGTCGGAAATGTCCTCGTAATCAGCGCTCGGCGAGCTGGGCCAGTAGGGAGTTTCGGGAGCATAGCGTTCGACGGCGCGTGCCAGAACGCCGCTGAATAGCGTCACGTAATCCTGCCACATGCGCTTCGCGGTTTCGGTGCTGAGTTTTCCGGTTATGTCGTGGTGCCAGTCCCAGGAAGCTTCGGTTTCGTTGTTGCCGCACCAGATTACGATGCTGGGATGCTCGCGCAGTCGCTTGATTTGGTACTCGGCCTCTTGCGCGACATTTTCCTTGAAGGCGTATGTACCCGGCTGCCAATCATTCCCGAACATGAAATCCTGCCAGATCATGATGCCCAGTTCGTCGCAGATGGCGAAGAACTCGTCGGTTTCGTAATATCCGCCGCCCCAGTGGCGAATCATGTTCATGTTGGCTGCTTTGGCAGATTCCAGCACTCGGCGATAATCCGCGGTCTTCACACGAGTCGGAAAACTATCGAAGGGAATAACGTCGGCTCCCTTAGCGAAAACGGGAATGCCGTTGACGACGATCTCAAAGGAGCGCCCCCACTGATCAACGTCACGCCGCAAAACAATCGATCGCAGTCCAGTGCGAACGGTTTGTTCGTCCTGAACTCGACTGCCGGTTTTCAGTTCAGTATGAAATGCATAAATGGTCTGCTTGCCGTAGCCATTCGGAAACCACAAATCGGGATGGGCGATATCCAAAGGCACGTCAATGTGATTTACGCCCGCATTCAATTCCACGTCTCGCGAAGCGCTACCCTTCTTGCCCCCCTGCTCGAAATCCACACTAATCTTCGCGATGGCTTTTTGAGCTGATACAATTTCCGTCTCAACCACAAGGTGCGCGGTCTCCGAAGTGACGTCGCGTTGCCGTATGTGGACGTTGGCTAGCTTTGCGTCATCCCAAACATCCAGCTTCACTGGCCGCCAGATACCGCTCAACACGAACCTCGGTCCCCAATCCCATCCATATTCGTAAGCTGCTTTGCGCAGGTACGATTTTTCTGGAGTCAATATCTGTTGGCGCCAAAAATCAGTAGCGGCGACTTTCGTCGCTTCGGTAATTGGCGATGGAAAGACCACCAGCAACTGGTTCGTGCCAGCTTTCAACTGAGATTTCACGTCCACGCGCCATTCACGAAACATATTGGTGGCCGTGAGGATGAGTTTGTCGTTCAGGTATACCTGGGCGGGGCCATCAAGACCTTCGAATACAAGATCAATATGGCTGCGCTTCAGCGTTTCTGGCGTTACCTGAACCGTGGTCCGATATTCCCAATTGGCATTTTCGATCCACTGCAAACCTGCTTCATTCGAGCGGAAGAATGGATCGGGAATCAGCTTATTCCGCAAAAGATCGGTATGCACCACGCCTGGCACTTCGGCGGGATACCATTTCGCTTCGGCAGATCCGGCTGCTTCCAGGCGCTGCCGAAATTCCCAGCCGTCGTTTAGAGAAATACTCTTCCGCTGTGCGCTGGCTACTTGCACAAAACTCATCAGGCACGCACTTATCACAAATAGCGCACGAAACCACTCGCGTTTACCACCCTGACTGAAAACCATGAATACCTCCTATACAGAGATTCGCTCACTGCCTGGAATTTTCGTTTCAGCGTCGGGCTGACAAAGCAGTGAACGATAAAAATGGAGCGAATTTGAGCGAGGAAGAAACCTGTAGCTCTTTAAAGCATACACCCGTGCCACCTTCGCTGAATGCTTTCTTTTCTTTCTGTCTGAACCCCGTAGGAAGTGTTACTTCTTCAATTGGGTATTTTCAGCGAGAGTTGACAAAGCCCGATGCGCAGGGGCATATCGTATATATGCATGCATCCGGGTTAAATCACTCCCTTCCATCAACTGATTTCAGGCCTAAATAAATCATGACTGACCAATCCCGCATCATTATTGGCGTGGATATCGGCGGAACGAAAGTTGCCGCTGGCATCGTAAACACAAAAGGGGAGATTCTCGCGCGGAATAGAACTCCGATGGCAACTACTGGCGCGCCCTCGAACGGGCTGGCTTCTGTTTCCTCTGCGATTCGCGGCTTATTCCCCGACGAAGCTTCGCAAAAGCAGATTTCTGCTATCGGCATTTGCGCACCGGGTCCACTGAATCCGAAGACCGGCGTGATTATCAATCCTCCAAATCTGGCGATCTGGCACAACTATCCGCTGGCAGAAGAAATGCGCCGGGTTTTCAGCGTCCCCGTAAAAATCGATAACGACGGTAACGCGGCCGCTCTGGCAGAAGTGAAGTGGGGGGCGGCGCGCGGCTATACGAATGTTTTTTATGCAACGGTAGGCACTGGCATTGGCGCCGGAATTGTTTTCGATGGTCACATTTATCATGGAAAAACAGGAGCTGCCGCGGAAGGTGGCCACGTAGGAATCGATACTGCGGGCCCAGTTTGCAATTGCGGAAAACGCGGCTGTATTGAAACGCTCGCTGCGGGGCCGGCAATCGCGCGACGTGCCCGGCAGAAGCTAGCCAGAAATTCCAGCTCTCTTCTTATGGAAATGGCCGGCGGTGACATCCAAAAAGTGACCGGTGAGATGGTTGGCAAGGCGAATGCACTGGGTGACCCTGTAGCCAAGGAAGTGATCAGCGAAACGCTGGATTTGTTGGCTTACTGGCTGGGTAACATCGTTGACCTGCTGGAGCCGGACGTGATTGTCATGGGCGGCGGAGTTTCTTCACTGCTCGCCCCGTACCTTGAGGAGATACGCGAACGCTGGCAAGGCACAATCATCAATCCGTCGCCGATGGATATTCCTCTGGTGCTCGCTCACTATGGCGAAAATGCAGGAATTGCCGGCGCTGCCGCGCTGTGCGACTGATAGAAATCGCAACTAGGGAATGGGTCGCTGAGTACCTTAGAGTACTGGTGCTGTCGCTACGCCAACGGTTTTGTCCGCTCCGCCGTAGTAGAAAAGCCAACGATTTCCATCGCGAACCATGCCTTCCACGAACACCACATTGGGAACTTGTCCCACCTTTTCCCATTCCTTTTCGGGAGCGAACAAGGGCACGTCCGCTCTCGCCAGTACTTTGGTTGGATCCTTCTTGTCGAAGAGTACCCAGCCCGTGGAATAGACCAACTTGTCGTCAGCACCGTTGTAAATCAGAAAAATTCCCTGTGGTGTAATGATCGGCGCGGGTCCTGGCTCTACGACTTGCGAATCAAATGTTCCTGCACGGCTTGGCAAAACAGGCTGATCGAGAGTGTCCGTCCAATGCAACAAATCCTCCGAGTACGCCACTCCCATTTGGCTGCTTCTGCCCTTTGCGTCTGCGAGGTAGTACATCCAATACTTGCCATTTATTTTTTCAGGAACGATGGCCCCGGATTTCGTCCAGCCCACATTCCATTTGCCCTTGTAGGCAGGAATGATGATGCCTTGACGCTTCCAATGAATCAGGTCGGTGGAAGTCGCCAGGCAAAGTTGTGCATCTCTCTTCTCCGGTCCCGCGCCATCCACGTTGTTATAGCCGGTGTAGGTCAGGTAGTAAGTGTCGCCAAATTTCTGAAGCCGCGGGTCTTCCACTCCACCGCCTTTTTCATAAGGCGCCTCGGCGCTCATCACTGGCTCAGACCTTCGCGTGAAATGAATGCCATCTTCACTGGTGGCGTAGCCGAGCGAGGAGGTGCCCTTCTGGTCTTGGGCGCGGTAGAGCAGCACGAATTTACCGTCTTTCTTGGTTACCGTGGGGTTGAACGTTCCTGCCGACTCGAATCCATTGCCTTGAGGGGTCAAGACGGGATCAGCCGAGAGCCTTTCCCATTTTCCGAAAGGAGGCGTAGTAACAACTGCAGCGATTGCGGCGATGCCAACAAGCGTTAAAACCAAACCGAGGACTATATGTTTTCTGGTGATAATAAAACTTTGTTAAACACTATGAACCTCCGAAAAACCAAAGCCTATCCAATTAGGCGCTTCCCTGATTGAATGTGAGCCGTGAAAAATTGGAGCGAGAAAGGGCACACTTTGCTTCGTTCTAGCCAAGCCGGCAGCGCGAGGGTGCGCCTTTGTAGCGACCGCTTTCTGCAGCGGGCGCCTCCCAAGCCTTCACCAGAAGAGAAAACTATTCGACGCCAACCGGCTGCGAGCCCTTTAACGCGTAGTAGGCAATGTAGAGATAACAAATCACGGGAAGCACAAAGGCGTGGTGCACGCCAATACGATCGGCAATAGCGCCCTGCGCCACAGGAATGATCGCTCCCCCAACGATGGCCATGATCAACAGACCGGACCCGTCTCCGGTACGCGGCCCCAATTTCGCTATGCCCAAAGTGAAAATGCTGGGAAACATAATGGAGTTGAAGAAGCCGACGAGAATGATGCTATACATCGCCACATGGCCGGTGGTCAGCATCGAGGTCACGACCAGAGCGCATGCGCAGAACGCAGCGATTCCCAGTACCGTGCCGGTTTTCACCTTCTGCAATATCGCCGACCCGATGAATCGACCGATCATTGCACCGCCCCAGTAGTAGGCCACCAGTTTCGCGCCCTGCACTTCGGGTAGGTTCCCAATTTCTGGTTGGTTGAAGTAGTTAATTAGAAAACTGCCTATAGAAACTTCCGCTCCCACATACGTGAAAATTCCAACGCAACCGAGGATCAGATGGCGATACTTCCACATGCTGCCTTCGTGGCGTCCATCGGAGTGTTTTTCCACTTCCGGAATCGCCGGCAACTTGAACAGGCCGATCAGCACGGCGAATATGATCAGCGCAATTCCGATGATGATGTAAGGGAATTTCACGGAAGATGCTTGCTGCAACCGGAACGCATGCAATGCTTCCGCGGAGAGATTCGCAACCGTGTCTTTGTTCGCCACGGCTGTGCCAAGAATCAACAAACCGCCAATCCAGGGGCCAACCGTCGTGCCCAGTGAGTTAAATGCCTGCGTCAGATTTAATCGGCTTGAAGCCGTCTTGGGCGGGCCCAGCACCGCAACGTACGGATTCGCAGCGACCTGCAGCGCTGTGATTCCCGCAGCCAACACCATGAGAGCACAAAGGAATAACGGATAAGATAATGCGCTTGCCGCCGGCACAAAAAGGAATGCGCCCAGGCCCATGGTCAGCAGTCCCGCAACCATTGTTTTCTTGTAGCCAATCGCATCTACCACCTTCGCCGAAGGAATCGAGAAAATGAAGTACGCCAGGAAAAATGCGAACTGGATCAGCATCACTTTTGTGTAGTTGAGATCGAAAACTGATTTAAGGTGCGGCACGAGAATGTCGTTGAGAACAGTGACAAATCCCCAGAAAAAAAACAGGACTGTCACCATTGCCAATGCCGCTGGATATTTTTCGCTGCCACCCGTACTTGTAGTTGCTTGTGCGTTATTCGTGGTCACCATTGCCATGGTCGGTACTTCTCTTTTCCCCGCACTGTGCGGTTGCCATTGCCCTAGATACTGCCACACGCAAGGCTGGACGCAAAGGTTTCCCGTCACTCTGTACGGGTGGCGTGCCCGATGATATACCAACTCCCTTATCGATTTTCTTCCGCGTTTTTCCGATGTGAGTCTGTTTGGAGGATTCCAGCGTCTTGCCGCCACAAATAAAATGGCGGCCCATGCTGCGGCCGCCATTTGTTCTGAAATTCAGAAACTGTGATTACGCGTGCGAAACTTCTGCCTGCTTTTGTTCCATGACGTGCACCAACCCCGCTTCCAGCACGTCCATAGCTTCGTCGAACTGCTCGTCAGTAACCACCAACGGCACCAGGATGCGCATCACGTTGCCGAGTGTACCTGCCGTGATGGTGATCAGTCCGTGTTCGTAGGCGTAGTGAGCGAGCTCTTTCGTCTCTGCCCCAGCAGGTTCGCGAGTTTCGCGATTGCGTACCAGTTCAAAAGCGCACATGCCGCCCAACGAACGCACGTCTCCAATCAAGGACCACTTTTTCTGCCACCCTTTGACACGTTCCTCGAAACGCTTACCGATGAACGTCGACCGAGCCAACAATCCATCCTTCTCGATCGCCTCAATTGCCGCAAGCCCCGCCACGCAGGAGAGCGGATTGCCGGCGAATGTGCTGCCCAAGCCGCCAGGAATTGCTGCGTCCATAATTTCCGCGCGACCCGTAACTCCGCCGATAGGCAATCCTCCACCCAGCGACTTTGCGGTCACAATCAAGTCCGGCTCAACGCCGAAATGCTCGATGGCAAAAAATTTTCCGGTGCGTCCCACGCCGCTTTGCACTTCGTCGGAGACTCAGGACAATGCCGTGTTTGGTGCAAAGTTCGCGCAAAACTGAAAAGAATTCCTTGGGCGGCACGACGAAGCCCCCCTCACCCAGCACCGGTTCCGCAATGATTGCCGCGACCGAATCGGCTGCAACCACGCGCCGGAAGGTGTCTTCCAAATGGCGCGCGCAGTGTAATTCGCAGGAAGGATACGTCTTGCTGTACGAACAGCGATAACAATAGGCGTAGGGAACGCGATAAACCTCCGGAGCAAATGGAGCGAAGCCTACCTTATAAGGGTTGATTTTGCTGGTAAGCGTCATGGTTAACAGAGTGCGCCCGTGAAAGGCATCTTCGAACGCGATGACGGCGGGCCGCTTGGTGTAAGCGCGTGCGATTTTGACCGCGTTTTCCACTGCTTCTGCCCCAGAGTTAATGAACATGGTCTTCTTCGGCCCACTGATCGGCGCGAGAGCATTCAATTTTTCGGCCAGCGCGATGTACGACTCGTAGGGCGTCACACCAAAACACATATGCAGGAAACGATCCACCTGCTCATGCAAGGCTTTCGTTACCAGCGAATGCCGATGACCGACGTTCAGGCAACCGATGCCGCCAGCAAAATCGAGATACCGATTTCCGTCCACATCTTCGATCCAGGCTCCCTCGGACTTCGCCGCAAATATAGGCGTGACCAGTTGCGGCCCCCGTGGAATCGCGGCTTCGCGGCGCGCGAGCAATGCGCGCGATTTGGGTCCTGGAATTGCCGTCCGAATTTGTATTGTTTTCATGGCTATCTCTTCCTTTTCAAAATTGGGCGGTCATTGAATTCTTAGTACCAACCAATGGGTGCTTCATCGAGATTGACGTACACTTGCTTCGTCTCCAGATACTCCTCGAGTCCCCACGGTCCCAGCTCGCGGCCGAATCCGGACTGCTTATAACCGCCCCAGGGCGCTTCCACATAGGTGGGCTGCATATGGTTGACCCAGATAATTCCAGCACGCAGAGATTTCACCACGCGAAACGCCTTGTAAATATCACGCGTCCACACAGCGCCCGCGAGCCCGTACGGGGTGTCATTCGAGATGCGAATCGCATCTGCTTCATCGTCGAAAGGAATCACCGTAGCCACTGGCCCAAAGATCTCTTCGCGAGAAATGCGCGCAGTGTTGTCGACGTCGTAAAAAATGGTTGGCTCGATGTAATAGCCCTTGTCAAATTGCTTTGGCCTGCCTCCGCCCGAAGCTGTCTTGGCCTCTTTCTTTCCCAGTTCGAGGTAAGAGGAAACTCGGTCATACTGTTCCTTGCTGACCAGCGGCCCCATCTTCGTTTCGCGCTCCAGTGGCGGACCAAGCTTGATGCGCTTGGCCTTCTCGGTCATGGCTTCCACAAACTTGCCATAAATCTTCTTCTCAACCAGAATGCGGCTGCCCGCGGAGCAAACTTCACCCTGATTGATGAACACGCCGAACAGCGCTCCATCCACGGCCGCTTCCCAATCTGCATCGGCGAAAAATACGTTGGGCGATTTGCCCCCGAGCTCCAGCGTGACGCGCTTCAGAGTATCCGCCGCGCCCTTAACGATAATTTTGCCGACCGCCGCGCTGCCCGTGAAGGCAATCTTGTCCACGCCTGGATGCGCCACCAGCGCCGCACCGGTCACCTCACCCATCCCGTTCACGACGTTCACCACGCCCGGGGGCAAGCCCACTTCTTCAAACCAGTTGGCGAATTCCATGGCCGTCAGTGGGGTCTGTTCCGCCGGCTTCAACACACAGCAGCATCCCGCCGCAATCGCGGGAGCCAACTTCCAAGCAGCCATAAGAAGGGGAAAATTCCACGGAATGATCTGACCCGCCACGCCAACTGGCTCGCGTAGAGTAAAACTCAGTGCGTTTGCCGGAACGGGATTCACCGCCCCAGAAACCTTATTCGCCAATCCGCCATAGTATTCAAAGCAACTGGCCGTATCGGAGATATCGAATTCCGCCTCGACAATGGGCTTGCCGCAATTTCGCGATTCCAACTCCGCGAGCATTGCCGAGTTTGCACGAATCTTTTCTGCAAGCTTGAAAAGAATGCGGCCGCGATCGACTGCCGTGGTTTGCGCCCAAGGTCCGGAATCGAATGCGGCGCGCGCGGCCTTTACTGCTTTGTCGACATCGACTGCAGTAGCGGACGCAACATGTGCAATCACTTCTTCGGTGGAAGGATCGTAAACCGGGAACGTCTCGCCCGAAGAACTACTGACCCATTGTCCGTTTATGTAATTCTGATAGGTTTTCACTGTGACTTTTGCCGTGCTGGACATGTTCAACCTCCGAAAATCATTTTGCTCAAGCAGCGCGCGATTCTGCGGCTAATCTCCGTGCGGCTTTCCGTCCGCCATAAACATAAAAGAAGAAAGCCGCCAGACCGATAAATCCCAGGGTGCCGCCAAACATCCAGATTTCATAACGTGCCACAGACTTGATTTGCGCGGCTGGGAAAAATGCCAGAACGATCCCCAAGACCGTGGTCACGAAGCCACTGGCACCCGCGAAGATCAGCATGCCTTTCCCGTAATGGCCGCGAACAAAATCCGGCGCAAAAGCGATTTTCAGCAGTGCGCCAAACATGTATAGAAAGGGGATCAGTTGCAAAACAACGGCGAGGGAAAGCAGCGATTGAAAGGACTCCTGGACGCCGCCGGTGGCCACAAAGTTAACAATCACCAGGATCAACGAAACGCTTGCGTGGACGATCAGTGCCGCATAGGGAGTCGCATACTTCGGATGTATTTTCCCTAACCACGCTGGCATATAGGAATCTAATCCCGCCACGAAGGGAATTCGCGCGGAGCCACCCAGCCATGCGGAACCGATCCCCGCAATCGACATGCTCAATAAAAATGCGAACGGAATGATGATCCATGGCACATTGACCTGCGCCGCCATGTGGCTTACTGCCTGGACGATCCCCTGAAGGACGCTCATGTTGCCTTTATCCACGGCAATCAGAAGAGTAAGCGTCGCCCCAATGTAGAGCAGACCTGAGAGCACTCCACCCCACGCCACGGCACCTGGAAGAACCTTCTGGGGATTTTCAATTTCGTCGCCCATGATTGACGCCAGTTCAAGTCCGACGAGACCAAAGCAAATAACCCCGAACGAATTCAGCACGAATCGCGGGTTGGCGGGTATCTGGAAGTCGGCCCAGCGAATCGTGGTGCCAAATTTCATGAACACCACAACACCAAGACCCATCAACAGAAATGCCGCTATAAACGTGCCGATTCCGCCTAGATTATTGATCCATTTTCCTACGCCCAAGCCCATGACATTCAGAACAACCAGCAGCGTGAGCAGGACCACCGACGCGATCAGCGCAAATGTTTTATTATCTGCGAGTCCTTCATGTCCCGGGCCAAGCACAAATACCGAAACGCCAACGAAATACAGCATCACCGTGGGCACATACATCATGTTGTTGGTCCAGTAGCACCATCCAGACAAAAACCCGTGCCAATCCCCAAAAACTTCCTTGGCCCACAGGTAAACTCCGCCCTCGCCAGGATAGCGATGGGCTAGTTCAATCACTGCGACGCCCTGCGGCCAGAAAAAAAGAACTAAAGAAATGAGCCAGAGCCAAACGGTGACGCCGCCATTTGCGGCAATGGAAGGCAAAACGTTGAGGTTAAAAACCGCGACAACGAAAAGCAGAACGAGGTCGCGTTTCCCCAGCACGCGCTTTAAATGTGGCTGTGCATCATTCACAGCCACCGCGCCGCTCTGGTTCGTCGTGACCTCGCTACTCAATGTGTTGGCTCCGTGAACTAGTGGCCAGCCGCGCCAACAAACGCTATGCCTCTCTCGGCCTGCGCTTTTGCCAGTCCGGGAGCGACTTCCTCGAAAACAGCAAGGTGCTTGTCAATGTCCGCTTCCGTGTGTTGCACAGAAATGGTCCATTGCTCATCCCACCAATAGGGCATCGCGAGGACTCCGCGATTCACCATGCCGAACCAGAATTGCCGCCACAGGTCGACGTCAATCTTCAGCCAGTCGCGATAATTGCGGATTTCCTCAGCGTAGAGCATCAGCGCCCCATTGACTCCAGCGCTGGCTACGTATCCTTGAATACCGGCTTTCTTGATGATTGCGCGATATCCGTCAGTGAGTTTCTTGCTGAGCTTCCCGACATGCACGTAGTTCTCGCGCGTCAGTACTTCGCGGAAAGTGGCCAACCCGGCAACCATAGCGAAACGGTTGGTGTTGTAGGTACCACCGTGAAAGACCTTGTGCTGTACGATCAGGTCCATCACTTCCCTGCTCGCGCCAAACGCTGCCAACGGCACACCGCCGCCGATGGACTTCGCCAGCGTAATCATATCCGGCTTCACACCGAAATATTCGCTTGCGCCGCCCCATCCCAGTTTCGCACCGGTCTTCACTTCGTCAAAAATCAGCAGCGCGCCATGCTTCGTGCAAATTTCACGCAGACCTTCCAGAAAGCCCGGCTGGGGCATGCAAATGCCGACGTTCATCATGATCGGTTCCAGGATGATGGCGGCGATTTTCCCAGGAAATTGCTTGAAGCGATGCTCCACGCTGGGCAGATTGTTGAATGTGGCGACGGTAACGTTATCGAGCACCGATTTGATCACGCCCAGACCGCCCGGAACTGAATTCGGCGCGTTGATGTCACCGAAGTCTTCTTCTTTCGGCTTGACGCTGACGAGCGCGGAATCGTGTAAACCGTGATAGCAGCCTTCGAAGCGCAGGATCATGTCGCGTCCGGTGGATGCGCGGGCGATGCGTATCGCATGCATGGTCGCTTCCGTTCCGCTGGACCCGAAACGCACCATCTCAACTGGATAGCGAGCACAGATCTCTTCGGCCAAGTCGGCTTCCATACCGTGTGGCATACCGAATGTGGTGCCGCGATCGGCGATATCTTTAATCGCTTTCACGACCGCCGGATGTCCGTGCCCGGCCATCAATGTGCCAAAGCACAGGTTGTGATCGATGTATTCGTTGCCATCGATGTCGGTAATCTTGCTGCCGTGTCCTTCGGAAACGAAGATGGGATACGGATCGTAAGCGCGATAGTTGCTGGCTACTCCCAGCGGAATACGCTTCTCCGCTTTCTTGTGAGCGGCGGCAGACTTTGGCGTGCGCTTCTCGTACAGAGCGATTTCTTTTTGCAGTGTTTCGTGCATTTTGCTACTCCGTCCAGTGTGGCCTTCCTATGGTCATCTGGGGCAGGTCTATTCCCTGCGGTCAGTATCAGCGAGGAAAATTCCGCGGATTGTCGAGCGAACTGCGATTACCAGTTTACGCCTTTCTATCATTTTCCTAAATGCCGGTTAGGGGCGATTGCCGGCAGTTGTAACCTGATTGCGACGTGCGAAAGCGCGGCTTTTTCAAGCCGCGCTTGACAGAAAATTATGCCAATGGACCTCTAGAACAGGAACTTCAATGCAAACTGCATGACGCGTGGATCTCTAGCCTGCAAAACCTGGCCAAAAGTGGAGTTGGTAAAGTTACCATCAGGGTTCTTAAATTCAGTGTGGTTCCACGCGTTATAGAATTCCGCACGGAACTCGGTATTCAATCTGTCGGTGATGGGTGTCGACTTGGCAATGACCAGGTCTGTGTTACTGAGTGCAGGGCCACAGCAGAGTGCGTGTGGTGTATTGCCAAAGGTGCCTAGGGTCTGAGGGCAAGAAACCGAGACGACCGGATCACAGAAAGTCGAGGGATTGAACCAGAAATTACCTGTTTGGCCCCCAAGTGTCTGCACCGTTTTCGGGTTCACGTGTTGAGTCGGACCGGTCGAATAAGGAGTATTGGTGGACTCAAAGAAGATACTGGATTGAAGTTCCGCATCATTCTGATTCTGTACGCGGATGGGGAAGCCACTCTGATAAGTAACAATTGCGGAGAGTTGCCATCCGTTTGCGACCTTCCCCGCAAATCCTTCCTTCTTGGGAATGGGGAGCTGCCAGACCGGGCTGAATACGAAGCGATTCTTCGCATCGAGAAGGGACAATCCACGCGTGGCATTCGCGTTGACCGGGTTCAGTTCGTTCTCGAAAGAAGCGCCTTGGTCGATCGCCTTGCTAAAAGTATAGGAACCCTGGAACATCAGGCCCTTCGAAAAGCTGCGATCGACTGATACCTGCAACGCGTTGTAGTTGGAATTGGCGATGGTATTTTCGGCAAAGATGTTGCTGAAAATAGGAACGCCGTCCGCAGGGCATCCAGAGCCCGAATAGGGATTGCAATTCGGGGAAGAATAGGGGCGTAGGCCCACAAGCGTAACCTGCGTAGGCGCTGTGGGGGTTATTGTGCAGGCAGCCGGATTGTGCGGATTGCCATAAGGGCAGGGAATATTCGGTCCAGTGCTGCTCGATCCGGGAATGTATGGCATGTGAAACGTCATTCCAGCTGGGATCGTAACAGTGTATGAGTTATCTGACCCGAAGGTGCCACAGCCACCTGAACTCGGAATATTATTTAAGTCCAGACAGGTTGCTGGATTCCCATAATTCTGATCCTGGGAAGCAAGCAGATGGTGTGCTTGAGTGCCGACGTAAGCAACGGTCAACTTCATGGATTGAGACAATTGCCGTTCCAAGGTGAGATTGTACTGCTCTGCATATTGGGTTCGAAGATGTGGCTGAAATTCACCATACAAAAGAACCGAGCGGAAGGAAGACCAGTCAACGCAGCCTGCAGGTCCGGCTGGGTCAAAGCAAGCGGTCTTAGGAGTCTGAGTGATGATTCCACCCGCGGCGTTCGGGACTTGGACGCCGTTTTGTCCTATGAACGGAGTGTTGAACATGGGGTTGGAAGAAAACGCGCTAACGCCGAAAGGAGGCTCCGCGCTGAATTGTTCCATAACCAACTGTTCGATTGGATTGTAGAAAATTCCAAAACCTGCCCGGATTGTTGATTTGCTTGGGCCACCCGCAATTGCGCCGAGAAGTCCATCCGACCAGCTCGGGCTATAAGCTAGACCGATTCTTGGGGCAAACGCTTTGTAATATGTGGTTGTCAAACCACTCGGTACCCCTTTGTCGCCAGGGAAAACCAATCCGGTGGGGAAATACGCATAGTTGGCGGAAGTCGGACCGCAGTCCGGCGAGGCATTCGGAGGAAGCAACAAATTGTTCATGCTGGTGGGCGACAACCAGCACGGGTACTGGGTTGTATCCTGTCCCGGCCGGAACGTTTGCAATCGATTGCCGGTGTCCACATAGGGGGTGTTCAGTTCCCAACGAAGACCATAGTTCAGTGTAAGGTTAGGCTTGATTTTCCAACTGTCCTGGGCAAAAAGATACAGGCCGTAGTTGGTTAGATTCAAGCCTTGAGCGGCACCTTGTGAATAGGACGAGGGGAGACCAAGGAAATAGTTGGCGTACGCATCATTGGCAGTGACTGCATCGCCCGACCCTCCACCATTAAAGGAGAAATCGCCGTTAATGTTGTAATACAGGAATTGATTAAACTTTTGCGCCCGGAAATCCACCCCGAATTTGAGGCTGTGGTTTCCCATGATTTTGCTGTAATTGTCAGAAACCTGATAGGTGTTTCCAGTCTGAGGCAATTCCCCTTCAAAATTGTTTCCGATGGCAAACCCACCGGCAACGCTTATGAACGGTACCCCTTCGCGACCCGGGATATTTGTAGTGATGCCCGAGCTGGGATTATTCGGGTCGGCAAAACAATTGGCGGCCGGCACAAGAGATCCACAAGCATCATGCAAACTGGCCAGAGTATTGACTGGGTGATTTAGGCTCGGTTGGGCTTCACGGAACCAATTGAATCTGACTTCATTCACCGCCGTTGAGCCGATGGTGGAAGTCTGACTTACATTCAATTGCTGGACTCGAGTACTGAAGATGCCGCCGAAGCCCGGAACATTCGCCCCAGCCGCCTGGAAATTGGAAAAGGGCTGAGTCTGATCAGCGTTGTTAAAATAATAGTAGGCGGTAAAGTGCTGGGATGCGGAGAAGCTGTGATCGAAGCGGAGAGTGAACTGGTCATCGTTCTCAACCAATTTTGGCGTATATGACACAGTGCCAGTGCCCACCGGGGCTACGTAGTTCTGGTACAAGGCCTGCGCAGTGGGATCGAAACAGGCCGTCGGAATCTGTCCGGTTGGAAAAAGCGTGCTGTAGTTAACCGCGTTCGTTGAACTGCCATTTGCAAGAGCCGTGAGCGCGGCGGCACCACCGGGGGAGATTGCTCCGATAGCATTGGTGCAACCGGAGCGACTAGTCAAGGCGTTTGCGAAATATTGGTCGCTGATCGCTCCACCAAAGCCACCAGCAGGCATGACTCCAAGGAAATTGCCATTGACTTCATCGGAGGATGGAAGGAAAACCTGCCCAGAGGAAATTCCCTGCCGCAATCGATTGCCTTCATAGGAACCGAAAATAAAGGTCTTGTCTTTTTTGATCGGTCCTCCGAGGGTCACTCCAAACTGGTTTTGATTGTAAGCAGGAACGGCCGGGTCAAAGAAGCCTTTAGTGTTAAGAACCTTGTTCCGGAAAAACTCGTAGACATCGCCGTGAATTGAATTGGTACCGGATTTGGTCACAACGTTTACAACTGAACCGGAGTTGCGACCATATTCCGCATCAAAGGTGTTGGTCAATACACGGAATTCTTCAATTGCGTCCGGGGAAGGTTGGATGGCAGGGCACGTTCACAAAAATGTCGTTGCCGTCGCCGCCGTTCACCGAGTAATTGTTAGAGCGCCCACGGCCTCCGTTCACCGAAACGACCCCTGGATTGTTGCTGCCGTAAAACAGATCAGTCGCCCAATTGCGATTGCACGCCGGGTTGCAATTGCAACAACTGGTAGGTGTTCCGTGGTGCTTAAGTGGAAGTTCGGTGCACGGATTGCGCGGTCACAACCGCCCCAATTGTGTCGTCGTCGTATCAATCACCGGCGGCTCTCCGCTTACTTCGACGGTTTCGGTAGAGCCACCAACTTGCAGTGCGATGTCCACGCTGACGACTTCATTCAGGTCCAGCACGATGTCCTTTACGCACAAACTTCTTGAAGCCGGGCTGGATTACATCGACCTCATACGATCCCACGGGAACTTCCAAGAAAGAGGTATTCCCCCGTGGCATTCGTCGTCCGCGTCCCGCGTAGATGTTTGTCGCCGCATTGATGAGCGATACTGTGGCTCCCACTACCGCCGAGCCGCTCGCGTCCGTCACGGTTCCGCGCACACGACCGCCGGTGCTCTGCGCGTTCGCACTTTGCATTGTCAAGAATAGAGTCAGTGCAAGGAGGGATAGCCGGAAAATTGTGCGACTACAAACGGACTTCACCTGCGATGGGCGCAGATCTTGATTCATTTCGCTCACCCCTATTTCCCCAAAGAGTGCTCTTATAAAAGCCTCTCTTCGCTGTTGCTACCGTTGGACAAACCTTACTATAATCCCGCAAAGTTAGAGAAAGTCGGCACCCGTGTCAAGCAGAAAGAATTTGTCCAGAGCATCGGAAAAAGTGTCGGTCCCCCGGCTGCTGCGCATCAGCGAAGTCGCCCAGCGCGTTGGCATCTCCTCGTCTGCTCTGCGTGCGTGGGAAGCGCTTGGCCTGGTCGTACCGCAGCGTACAGAAAGCCACTATCGTCTTTACACCGATTCCGACGTTCGCTTGCTGCAGCGTGCCATTTTCCTGCGCCGTGCACGTGGCCTGAATCCGCCGGCCATTGTTCACGTCTTAAAAAAACAAGGACTGGTTTCCTCTCCCTTCGACTCAACCCAGCAGGTTCCCGGGCAACGCTTCCGCAGGTTGCGCGCGCGTCGTGGCCTTTCGCTCGCCCAGGTTGCGCGCGCTACCGGCGTTTCCGTGGGATTTCTCAGCGCACTGGAGCGCGGCCAGATGCGTTGCTCGATTTCCACACTGCGCCGCATCGCCCGCTTCTACAAAACAAATATCATGTCGATGTTTGAGGCGAACGGCGATCTGCAACGTCACGTTAAGCCTTCTCAGCGCAAAATCCTGGAGACATCTCCCGGAGTCCGCATGGAACTCCTGGCCTGGGGTAACACTGCCATGGAACCCCATCTCTTCCGCATTAAGCCCGGGGGCGGTAGCGGAGAATCCTACTCCCATGAAGGGGAGGAATTTCTTCACGTGCTTCGTGGCGAATTTGAAATTTCTCTGGATGAGCGCGAACGCTATTTGTTGAAGCCCGGTGACAGCCTGTACTTCGAGAGTTCCACGCCGCATCGCTGGAAAAATCCCGGGCGCTCGGAAGCTTGGATCCTGTGGGTCAACACACCGCCCACGTTCTGAATTTGATGTAAATCGGATTTGGTAGTGGCAGTACATTGCCGTAGTACAACGAGGTGGTCGTGCGATTTCGCCGTTCTCATATCGTATTTCTAGCTTTAATTACTGTGCTGACCGTCACTTCCACAGCGTGCGCCCAACAGTCCGCTCGGATCCCCCCTGCTGACATCCTGATCCTCCACGCCAAGGTCTACACCCTGAACCCGCAAACTCCCTGGGCACAGGCCGTCGCAATCCGACACGGCAAAATTGTTGCCGTCGGTTCCGATGAAGTTGTCGAAAAGTCGCGCGGTATAGGCACGAAAGTCGTCGATGCCGGCGGCAAGCTCGTACTTCCCGGCTTCACCGATTGCCACGTTCACTTTTACGAAGGTTCTTTGGCTCTCGACCGGGTCAACCTCGATGGCCTCAGTAGTGTGGCGGAAATCCAGCAGACTCTTCGCGACTATGCTGCGAAACACCCCGGGAACTCCTGGATCCTCGGCCGTGGCTGGAATTATGCCGTTTTTGGCGAAGTCGCTTTGCCACACAAGAAATATCTCGACGAGCTGTTCCCCGAGCGTCCAGTATTCCTCGAAGGCTACGATGGCCACACCTATTGGGCCAACTCAAAGGCTCTGGCCTTGGCTGGTGTAACCAAGGATACGCCCGACCCGCTGAACGGTTCAGTCGTGCACGATCCCCAGACCGGCGAACCTACGGGAGCTTTGAAAGAAGATGCAGACTCACTTATCACGAAAGTGATTCCCAAAGTTGAAGATGTGGACAAGTTGAAGGCTCTTCGCGCCGGAATGAAGTGGGCCAATCAAAACGGTATCACTCGAGTTCACAGTGCCGGCGGTGATTTTGCCAACCTCGCGCTGCTCGATCAGCTTCGGCAGGATAAGCAGCTTTCGGTTCGTTTTTACGTTTCCTATCGACTGGACGCCTACGAACTTCGCAAAGAGGACCTGGACGCCATCGAAAGTGCGCGAAAGAAATATCACGATGAGTGGATTAACACGAACGCCGTGAAAATGGTGCTCGACGGCGTGATTGAAACGCACACCGCCGCCCTGCTGACTCCTTACACTGACCAACCGAGCACCAGAGGAGGTATGTTCTGGGATTTGCCGAAATACCAATACGCAGTGGTCGAACTGGACAAGCGCGGCCTGCAACTCTTCACCCATGCTATCGGTGATTATGCTATTCGTACCGCGTTGGATACCTACGCGCTTGCCGAACAAAAAAATCATACCAAAGACCGTCGTCCACGCATCGAGCACATCGAGACCGTCGATACCACCGACATTGCCCGGTTCGGCAAACTTGGCGTCATCGCGAGCATGCAGCCGCTGCACTCGTATCCGGATGCCGACACACTGGATGTCTGGGCGCGCAACATAGGACCCGACCGCGCTTCTCGCGCCTGGCTGTGGAAGACCATAGCCGATGACGGTGGTCGCTACGCTTTCGGAAGCGACTGGCCTATCGTGACTCTAAATCCTTGGGAAGGGATTCAGACTGCCGTGACGCGCCAGACGTTTGACGGCAAACCAGCGGACGGTTTCGTTGCGTCGCAACGTTTGACCGTGGCGCAGGCCATCGAGGGCTACACTCTCGGCGCGGCCTATGCGGGCAGGTTTGAAAAAACCGAGGGCTCCCTGGAGAGCGGAAAGGTTGCTGACGTCATCATGCTTGATCGCAATATTTTCGAAATTGATCCACACAAGATCAGTGAAACAAAGGTAGTCCTCACCATCGCGGGCGGCAAAATAGTCTATGAAACTGAAAACAAATAATCGCATTCTGCAACTGCTGGCCTTGATCCTTGGCGCATTTCTTCTCGGCTCCTGCCAGAAGAAGGAAGAGTCGCTCAGCCTCCTGGTATGGGAAGGTTACGCGGATCCGTCTTTTATTCACGCATTCGAGGAAGAGCATCACTGTAAAGTCTCTGCCTCCTATATGGGTTCAAGCGATGACCTTGTGGCAAAACTGCGCGGTGGCAGCGCTTCCAACTACGACGTCATTTCTCCTTCCAGCGATGTTGCGAGCTCGATCGCGCACACCGGTCTGGTTGAATCACTCGACTTGGCCAAACTCAATAACTACTCTCAACTCTCTCCTAAATTGCGCGCACTTCCTCTGGTCAAAGCAGGTGGACAGATCTTTGGTGTGCCCTTTATGTGGGGCCCCAATCCTCTTCTCTACGACACCACGGCCTTCCCACAGGCTCCTGACTCCTGGTCCATGTTTTGGGATCCCAAGTACAAAGGAAAGATCTCCGTCTGGGATGACCTTTCTACTGTCTACATGGCTGCGCAACTCTTGGGTTACGACAAGCCAGATCCCTCGCAACTCTACAACCTGACTGACGAACAGCTTGCGGCCGTAAAACAAAAACTTATTGCCCTTAAGCCAAACATTCGCAAAATTTGGTCCACGGGTGGAGAGTTGACCAACCTTTTCGAAAATCACGAAATTATCGCTGCGATGGGCTGGCCATTGATGACCAATCAACTCCGGGAGGCCAATTTCCCCATCGCCGAAATTATTCCTCGCGAAAATACCACCGGCTGGATCGACCATCTGATGATTACCAAGGCCAGCTCGCACAAAGAACTCGCGTATGCGTTTCTTGACTACATGGTTCAGGCGCAGACCCAGAAAAAAGTTACCGACGTAACTCATTACACGCCGGCAAATCCTGCTGCCGCGCAGTTCATGACCGCTGAGGAAAAAAAGAGTCTGCATCTGGATGACCCCGACGCCTACATGCAACGAATCTACTTCTGGCAGGATGTGCCGCGCCGGGCCAAGTACATCGAAATCTGGAATGAGGTCAAAGCCGCTCAGTGACGCTCCACACTTCCAGTGCGCCGGGAAACGCGGCGGAAGGAATAAATTCCACCGGCACAACTTTGCTGGAAGTACGCGACGTCGCCAAACAGTTTTTCGGCCATCAGGTACTTAAGAATATTTCCTTGCAGGTTGCCGCAGGAGAATTTCTTACCTTGCTGGGAGAAAGTGGCTCGGGAAAGACCACCTTACTCCGGATTATCGCGGGTTTCGAGCAACCAACCTCCGGTGAAGTCTGGATGAGCGGCACCCGTCTTGATTTGCTGCCACCTTACCAGCGCCGAGTGAATACCGTCTTCCAGAACTACGCGCTTTTCCCGCATCTGAGCGTGAAAGAAAATGTCGCGTATGGCTTGCGCGTCACGAAAGCCGCCAAATCAGAAATTCCAGCCCGCGTTGCGGATGCTCTCCGCATGGTCAAAATGGAGGAATTTGCCGATCGCCGCCCAGCGAAGCTGAGTGGCGGCCAACAACAACGAGTGGCCCTGGCCCGTGCTCTCGTAAACAGACCTAAACTCCTTCTTCTCGATGAACCTCTTTCCGCGCTCGATGCCAATCTGCGCAAACAGATGCAGGGCGAGCTGAAATCTTTGCAACGCGACTTGGGTATCACTTTCCTTTTCGTCACTCACGATCAAGACGAAGCTATGGCGCTTTCCGATCGCATCGCATTATTAAAGGATGGCGCCCTCGAGCAGATCGCTTCGCCACGCGAGATTTACGAACGACCTGCCACTGTATACACGGCGCAGTTCATTGGCCAGACCAATATCCTTCACGCAGAAATCCGCAACGGCGTGGCCACCAGTGGTTCACTCTGTTGGCCGGTCGCCTTGCGCAATGGTCACGCTTTATTCTCGTTGAGGCCTGAAGCCATTCGCCTAGCTGCGGAATCCGCAACTATGCCAAATCCGGTAACATTTCACGCGCGCGTCATTCAACAGATTTTCAGCGGGGCCAGTGAACAACTTGAACTCGATTGTGATGGTCTGACGACTCCGCGCCATGATCTACTCTCGCAGCCCGCTCAGCGGCGAACAGGAATTTGCCTTTTCCTCCGCCGACGCGATCCCGGTTCGCAATTCGAAAGAACCCGGCTAATGTACTCGCGCGCCTACAAATTCGTGGTCTCCATTCCACCTATGCTTTGGGTGGCGATCTTCCTTCTGGTTCCCTACGCCTTAATGTTGGCCCATAGTTTCTGGTTGGTTCGCGATGGGCTGATCATTCATCACTGGAATCTTCAGAATTACACCAAGCTCTTTCATAATCCCATTTATGTGGAGGTCCTTTTCCGTTCTTTCCGCATCGCCGCTGCCGTCACTTTTCTTTCACTCCTGCTCGGTTATCCGCTCGCCTATTACATGTCCTTTCACGCAGGCCCGCGCAAAGATATTCTCTATCAATTGGTCATCGTTCCTCTTTGGGTAAGCTACCTCGTTCGCGGATATGCCTGGAAAACAATTCTCGGTTCTGAAGGCGTCCTGAACGGCTTTCTCCAATACCTTCACATCACGAAAGAGCCGGTCAGCTTCCTTCTCTACAGTCCCTTCGCCGTAGTTCTGATGCTGACGCACATCTACACGCCCTTCGTGTTCCTCCCGCTCTATGCCTCTCTTGAGCACATCCCCCGGAATCTCGTCGAAGCTTCGCACGACCTCGGCGCTTCGCCACGCGCAACTTTTCTTCGCGTCATCCTGCCGCTTTCTCTTCCGGGATTGCTGGCAGGTGCCACCTTCGCCTTCGTCCTTTCCCTCGGCGATTTCCTCGCCCCCATCCTGGTCGGTGGCCCATCAAGCATCATGATCGCCAACATCGTGCAGAGTCTGTTCGGCACCGCCTACGATTGGCCACTAGGCGCCGCGATATCCGTGTGCATCCTGCTGCTCACTGTCACGCTGCTGTACCTCACGGAACGCCTGGAAAAGCGATGGTCCTTCTGATGAGAGCCACGTCTCTTGGCACCAATCGTCCTACTTTTCTGAGCGTATACGCACTGGTTGTCTTCGCCTTTCTATACTTGCCCATCGCCGTGCTGATTCTCTATTCGTTCAACCGGAGCGGTGTCGGCGGCTTCCCTCCCAAACATTTCACACTCTCGTGGTACAGCCAGCTTTTCGCCGACACCGCGATCTGGGATTCCGTATTGAACAGCCTTCTCGTTGCTGTGGGCGCTGTCGTTCTCTCCCTCACGTTCGGCTTGCTTGCCGCCCTCGCGCTCGATCGCGCTACATTTCCTGGTAAATCCGTTTTTCGCCGGCTCGTTTTGCTCCCACTCATTCTTCCCGGCATCATTACTGGTCTATCCCTTCTGATGTTCGCTGTGTTTGCTGGAGTGCAACTGAGCCTGCTGACGGTATTTCTGGGGCATGGCACCGCGCTGATTTCCGTAGCCACCACCGAACTCTTCGCAGGCCTGCAGAAAATGGATCGCGCGCAAGAAGAAGCGTCGCTCGACCTTGGCGCCACTCCGTGGCAAACCTTCTGGCGCATCACTCTTCCCAATCTCAGGCTTTCTCTTATTGCGGCCGGCCTGCTCATTTTCACCCTTTCCATGGACGAAATTGTCGTCACCATTTTCCTCATCGGCCGTGACAATACTCTCCCCCAGGAAATTTGGAGCCGCCTCCGCATCGGTATCACTCCAGAAATTAATGCCATTTCCACTCTGATTTTTGCTGTATCTGTAATCTTAATCCTGGTCTGGTATCGCATTCGCACACGCACCATTGGCAAACAGGCTCAGGAGCTTCTCGAACGACCTTAGTCTTCAGGAGGATTATTTTTATGTCGCATACCCGTCGTGACTTTATCAAGTTCGCAGTAGCCGGTTCCGTCGCCGCCGGGTGCCCAATCGATCGGGCTCTCTGCGTTGAGCCCACTGGCAGTGCTCCTACACCATCCGTGGAAGGGGACCATTTTAAAATCGCTCACGAACTTCGCGACGGACATTCTTTTCCAAAACCAGACTCTTCACGGAAAGTAGATGTGTTGATCGTTGGTGGTGGCGTAGCCGGATTGTCGGCCGCCTATTTTTTGCGCGGCAAAGATTGGCTGCTCCTCGAAAAGGAAGATCATTTCGGCGGCAATGCTTATCAGGAAGAGTACGAGGGGCAGGTTTATGGCACTGGATCCGCTTACGGTTACCGTGGTGACGATGGCGACAAACTAGCCAAGGAGATCGGGCTCGATATGCCTTTCATAGCCATGCCGGATCCCGTGATCGACAACGGCGTCTATACCGCCGACCCCTGGAAAGCCGGGCTCGATCATCTTCCCTACACTAAAGAAGCCATCGCTAGTCTCAGAAAATTCCGTGACGACGTCATGAAGATGGATCTCAAAAATAAGATGACGGA
The DNA here is from genome assembly GCA_963837885.1 of Candidatus Acidiferrales bacterium. Lineage (GTDB taxonomy): Bacteria > Acidobacteriota > Terriglobia > Acidiferrales > UBA7541 > Acidiferrum. The sequence goes on from CAWIPD010000006.1 coordinate 40,631, forward strand.
ACTCGACAGCCAGCCCTTTTCCAACATTCTGGCCTCATACACTCCCGAGCTCACCAAGTGGTGGAATGCCTTCGGTCCATCCAACTGGGGCGCTACTACAGAAGATACATCGGCTTTCATCGGCCTGTTCGATGCCTACTACCTCTTCACAGGTGGTGACGACCAACGCGTCATCCTTCCGGGGGGCCTCGGCTGTATCACTCACAAGCTCGTGGAGGTTCTGAAGCCGCAGTACGCTGATCGAATGTTGAGCGATGCCACGGTGGTCTCCGTGACTCAGGATTCCGATGGTGTCCGCGCCACCTACATTCACGGCGACAAACCCGTCACTGTTACAGCCAAGGTGGCCATCATGTGCACACCCAAATACATCACCGCGCGCATGGTCCCTGGCCTTCCCAACGAACAAAAGAAGGCTATCAGCAATATGCGTTACGCGCCGTATCCCATGATCAATATGATTTTCGATAAACCCGTGTATCGCCGGGGTTACGATAATTGGTGCCCGGGAAAATCGTTCACCGATTTTATCGTTGCCGACTGGACCATCCGCAACAATCCCGATTACCACCCCAAATACAATATCCTTACTTTCTACACTCCGCTGCGTGAATCCGAACGCGCCACCCTCCTGGAAGTTGAGAACTGCAAAATTCTCGCTGGAAAAGTGCTGAAAGACTTTCAGGGATGTTTGCCCGAATTCAATGTTGATCCTATTGAAATTCGCCTTTACCGTCGCGGGCACCCCATGTTCATGGCTGTCCCCGGCCAGTTCACCAAGAACCGCACGATTGCCTCCAGGCCTATGGAGCGCATTTTCTTCGGTAATTCCGACTCAGGCGGCCCGGAATCACTCACCAGCGAAGCCGTGCGCATATCCCACGCCGCCGCCGAATGGGCGGAACTCATCTTGGCAGGCAAACCCGGACCTGCTTCTGACATCGCGCACAAAGCGCTCAACGAAGTAGTTCTCTAACGTTAACGTGCAGATGCGCAGCCGGACTTGCAGCTCTGAATGGCCGCAATTGAATTGCTGCTACAGAGTACGGGAAAATCTTTGGAGCTTCTAATAGTTACAAGACAGACTTGGGATGTGCGGCGAGCGCTTCGCGGAACGCCTTCACATTGTTCTTGTCCACAATCGCCGTTCCAGTGTCCACCCAAGTGGGCAAGGGAGGCGTCGGTGCTGTCCGCCAGTCCTTGAAATCATGCACCGCGTTATGGTGCAAATCGTCGGCAAACTTCAATCCGTAGTAGCCCATTACGTAGGGCTTCTGCGTCACAGTTGCGGTGATCACTCCGCGCTCAATCCAGTCCAGCGTTTCGGGGTCTTTATCAAACGCCACAATGGCGACTTTCCCATCCATGTCCAAACGATGAACTGATTCCGCAGCGCCTTCTCCGCCCGATGCTTCCAGGCACAAAATCCCGTCGATTTTTGCCTTCCCGTGCAGCAGGGTAGATGTACTGTCGTTGGCAACGCGGGGATCTCCCGTATCATCAATCGTCTGCGCCACTTTAATATCCGGATATTTCTTCAGGGTGTCGGTCACTCCGCGCAAACGCTCTTCCAGGTTTTGCTGGCCGGTGAGCACGATCAAAACGATTTGCCCTTTGCCGTTCAAAATCTGCGCCATGCGCTTTGCACTTTCTTGGCCTGCGCGGAAGTTGTCTGTGCCGATAAAAAGCACTCGTTTGCTGTCTGGTGCGTCGGCGTCAACGGCGATTACAGGGATGCCAACCGCAATGGCCGAGTTGATCGAATCTTGGAACAAATCCGGCTTGGAAACCGACACCAGGATTCCGGAAGGTTTGGAATCCATTGCCTTCTTGAAATCTGCCAATTCCTCTTGCGGGTCAAGCTTCTCTGGCCCGTCGAATTCCGCCTTTACTCCCATTTGTTTAGCCGCATCGGTCAGCCCAGCCTGTGCCTCCTGCCAGTAGGGCAAATTAATGTTCGTGGCGATAAATACGTAGCGTTCTTCAGGTTGGTGATATGGCGTCGCGCACGATTCAAGTCCAGCTATCGCGAACGCTGCAGAAAATAACAATGACAAGCGACGGATTTTCATGCAATCCTCCCATCGGCTGTTGAATTTATTCCGGGCACATCTCTCTTCCCAGAAAATATTGGCCGTCCAAGAGCGTGGTGGGCTTCAGCCTATCACATGCCCGCGCTATTGGAGCAGGTAAGTCGTCACACTTCTCCGTTCCCCTCTCACCTGGACGATCTCATGCTATCTTCTTACTCGCTTCTAGCGAATTGCCGCTGTTGATTATTACGGCTTGCAAAGGAAACGGAACGGAATGTCCTACCGCCAGTATTTTCTATTTTCTTGCGTCATTCTTGGGGCTTGTTTTCCCCTGCTCTCCCAGAATTCATCCGTAACTCCGCGCTCATTGCTGATCCTGAACGCACAGGTAGCCGACGGAACGGGGGCTCCTTTGCGCAAGGCTAATGTCCGCATCGCTCTCAATCACATTGTTGGCATCGGCGATCTTCAACCAGAAAAAAACGAGGAGACTCTTGACGCCAAGGGACTCGTCCTGGCTCCCGGCTTTATCGATATTCATAACCATTCCACCAATGAACTTGACACGGATCCGCTGGCCGAGAGCCAAATCTCCCAGGGCATTACCACTCTAATTGTTGGAGCCGATGGCGACTCTCCCTGGCCACTCATTGGGTGGGTTCGATCCATTCAACAACATCCTCCCGCTTTAAATGTGGGAGTTTTCGCCGGTCATGCCACCATCCGCGAACAGGTGATGGGTAAGGACTTCAAACGCCCTTCCACCCCAGAAGAAATTCATCTGATGGAAAATATGGTCGGCCAGGCCATGAACCAGGAAGCTCTCGGTCTTTCTTCAGGGCTGGAGTATGAAGTCGGCAGCTATTCTGAAACCAGAGAACTCATTGCCATGGCGAAAGTCGCCTCGCAACGTGGCGGCATTTACATGACCCACATCCGCGATGAAGCTGACAAAGCCTTCGAGGCTCTGAACGAAGAGATCACCATTGGTGAAGAAGCTCACATACCTATCGAGCATTCCCATATCAAGCTAGGCACTGTTGGTGTCTGGGGCAAAGCCCCTCAATACATTAAAGTGATCGAAGATGCCCGCAAGCGTGGCGTCGATTTCCTTGCCGACTGCTATCCCTATGACGCCTGGCACTCCAATCTGAAAGTCATCATCCCCGACAAACAGTATGAAAATCCAACTAGTGTGAAAAAGGGCCTCGATGATCTCGGCGGCGCATCTCATCTGACTATCACACAATTTTCCCCCAACAAGTCGTATGAGGGCCACACACTCGCCGATCTTGCGAAAGCCCGTCATCTTTCCGACGTCGAGATGTACATTCTTATAATTCGTGAGGGCGATAAAGCCGGCACCGAAGCCGAAGTGATCGGCCAATCCATGATTGAAAGCGACATCAAAGCCTTTTACCAACAACCTTGGGTAATGGTCGCGAGCGATGGCGGCATCAATTCGTCCCATCCCAGAGGCGCGGGTACCTTTCCTCGCGTGCTTGGGGTGTTCGTCCGGGAAAAGCATTGGCTCACTCTGCCGGAGGCTATCCGGAAAATGACCTCACTTCCAGCCAAGCGCCTTAACTGGCCGGACCGTGGCCTAATCCGCGAAGGCGCGTTCGCCGACCTCGTGCTTTTCAATCCAGACACGGTGATCGATAACGCAACTTTCTCGCATCCTTTTACCCTCTCGACCGGCATCGAAAAGGTGTTTGTGAACGGTGTCCTGGTTTGGGATGCGGGCAAGCCCACTGGTGCTCGTCCGGGCCTGATTTTGGGCCAAAAGGGCGTGGTTTCCGAACTGCTCAACTGATTGCGCCGCAAGCCAGGTGTTTCGCCTTATCTCGATGCTAACCAGGGGAGTTTTGCGGCCAAATTTCGAAGATAATCGATGCGTTGGAGCTTCTCCGCTGATGTAGAATATCACCCATCAATTTATGAGCACTACTCCTACGACAATCACTCCCGGCGCCAGCGTTAGGTCCTTGCAGCGCTTCAGCAATACCGTCGGTGCAGGAATATTCCTGCTGGTCCAGCGTTTCCCGCGTCTCTTGAAATTTCAGCGTAGCGAGAACTCCTGGTCCGTCTTCCGTCTGATACTCGGATGTTTCGGCGCAGCTCTCGTAGTCCTACCACTCAGCTTTTGGATTGGCTGGGTTACTGGCATCGTCACACCTCTAGTCGGGATGTTCTTTTTCGTCGCTTCCATTTTGCTACCGCCCCCGGAAACGGAATCGGACACTGACCGTAAGGCACGTGAATTGGGCGCTACGACGATGGTGAACGGTGGCCAATACCAACCTGGCAATGCCCCGGCGGCACAAGCACGGTTTTTTCTCTCAAGGGAAAACATCTGGGCATTGGACAAAAATTTCGACCCGCTGGTGGTCATTCCCACTTCGGAACTATCTTCTGTCTTTGTGGACTCGCTCGAAGATCGCTGGTTACTACATATCCGTTGGGCTGACCATAAGGCCGAATTCTCCTACGATGGCATGTTTGCTGAGCGCTTTGCCCGCCTGGCCGAGCAATCCATTCGGTCACTGCTTCCTGGTTCCCTTTCTGGCCCTCTAAAGCGCAGCGCCACAGCAAGTTAGCTCCCCGCACGAATATTAAATTGAATCGTCGTTCTACGGCGATAACTGTGCGAAAATGGAGCCTATGGCAAGAGGCTGGGAAAGCAAGGACGTTGAATCACAGGTAGAACTGAAGAAAACCATAATGGAAGCGCAAAGTAAGGCACTTAAAACTGCCGAGCAAGCTCGCCGCGATTCCGAAAAGCGCGATCTGCAACTGTCACGGACACGCATCCAGAACGATTTGCAAGTTGTTACCAATCCAAATCATCGCAAGTCCCTGGAAGCGGCCCTCGCACATCTCGACAAAAAGATTTTAGAACTTAAGTAGTTTTACCGGAATAATGTTGCGCTGGATTGCCACAGACGACGTTAGTCAGTAAAGACCACGCCTACGGCCGTTGTCCCTTTTTCTGCACCTTCTTCGATTCGCACCACATATCCACGCAACTGCATGGCTTGTGATCCTTCAGCGGTCGGCGTTTCCATCGTCACTTGCAGCTCCGACTGCATGCGTGGGCTATGTTTCAATGAGATCAGTGCGCCTTGTAGGGAAAGGTCCCGCACCAGGGTGGCCTCATCAAATTTCTCCCCTTCCGCGGTCACTCCACTCACGCGCGCCCTGAATTGCGCCTCGCGTCGTAATGCTGTTCGCGAACCCGGCATGTGCGCTTGTACTGGTTCATTCGCCGACCCCAGAGTAATCACCATTCCTTCGCTTGCGGCGAAGACGGAATCAAACTCCGCTCGTCCCTTCTGGAGGATCTCGTCGATTACCCTGTCCGTGGAATCAGGATCATGGTGGAACAGCACTAGCGTTTTCGCATTCACTTCTCGCGCTACATTTACACCCTCACGCCAGGACGAATGCCCCCACCCCTTCCGATTTCCAGAAAGCTGCTCGGGTGTGAATTGCGCATCGTTGATAAATATGTCCGCGTCGGCTGCCAATTCTCGAAGATTTTTATCCAACACTGGATCTCCGGGCTCATTGTCGGTCGCGAAAACCACAATCCCGGCCGGGGTCTCGATACGGAATCCCATGCAACCTTGCGGATGATTCAGCCACTTGGTAACCACGCGGTTTTCGCCAACTTTGAAACTCTCTCCTCCATCGACTTCCCGGAATTTCCTTTGAGCATTCATCGATGAAAAATCCACTGGGAAATACGGGAGCGCCATCTGCGTTTCCAATACCTGTCGCAAAGAGTCCCGTCCGAGGAACTTCGATTGGAAACTATAAAATTGGAACTTATTCTTCTCGTCATACAAAGGCGCGAAAAATGGCAGCCCCTGTATGTGATCCCAATGATAATGCGTTACGAAAATATGTGTTTCCGCCGCTGGCAACGCATCGCCACTTGGCCAACGGCTTCCCAACATCCTCAATCCCGTACCGCAGTCAAGAATGAATTGCGTTCCGTCTGGTGCGACCAGTTCCACGCAGGGCGTGTTTCCCCATAGCGCCAGGTGGCCGGATCCACCGTTGGCGTCGAACCACGCACACCCCAAAAACTCAATTTGGCAATTGGACTGCTCATCGTCGGACTGACTCCCGGCCTCCAACTGGCAGCACGGCTTTCGGCTGCTTCTTCAGCCATTTCTGATGTTGGCAGCCACTGCCACCACCGTCAACGAATTCGCTTACCCGTGTTGTCATACTTTCCAATAACCAACCCTTTCGGCCGGCTGCAACGGAGTCCGCAAACCCGTACAATAGTTTTGGCCATGCACGTCCACGATCATTCTCACGAGCATAATCATGCCCCTGGGCATGGCCATCATCCACATGATCATGGCCACAATCACTCTCACCATGGTCATGCCCACCCGGTCATGCAGCCTGCTGTGCTGGCCTGGGCAATCGCCGCCACACTCGGCCTCGTTATAGCTGAAATATTTGGCGGGATTTTCGGCCGCTCTGTGGCCCTGCTTAATGATGCTGTTCACAATTTGTCAGATGTCCCTGGCCTTGGGCTTTCGTGGCTGGCCATGCGCTGGGCTCAACGTCCTGCCGATTCCGACCGTACCTATGGTTACCATCGGGCCGGCACATTGGCCGCTTTCACCAACGCCGTCGTCCTCGTATTTCTTTCGCTTTGGCTGGCCTATGAAGCCATCGAGCGTCTGCGCTCTCCAGTTCAAGCCATTGAGAGTTGGATGATCTGGACCTCCGTCGCCGCTTTATGCGTCAACGGAGGTATTACCCTCGCGCTGGTTCGCGGGCGTTCGGACTTGAACCTGCGCAGTATTCTCGTTCACAACTTTGGCGACGCCCTATCGAATATTGCCATCATTGTCGGTGCGCTCATCATGGGTTTTATCTACGCACCGTGGATTGATCCGATTCTGGGTCTTGCCATCGGGATTTTGGTTCTCTATTCCTCAATCGGCATTCTGCGCGAATCTACGCACATCTTGCTCGAAGGACGACCGCGCGGCGTTCATGTCGATGAGGTAGCTCACGCTATTCTTACCGTCGAACATGTTCAGGAAGTTCATGATGTGCACATCTGGTCCCTCGGCGGTGGACACAACGCTCTCAGTTGTCACGCGCGCGTCCCCGATATGCATATGGACCAATGCGAGAAAATTATTTCCTCTATCCAGAAAAAAGTGGCCGAAGAATTCGCTATTGAGCACACCACTGTACAACTCGAACGCGCAGGCCTACCCCCTAGTTCGGGATATGTAATGCCGGTTCCCGCCAGCAACCGTTGATTTTCAATATGATCTTTTGCGGTAGATGAATCGGTTAAGCCGGCGAACGAAACGCAACGCCCCTCTGTTCGTTAAACTGCACTGTTGCGTCCAGGTCCAAAGTGCTCATCGCCGCCAATTTTCTCACACCGTCCTGTGTGACGTATTGCAAATTCCCGTTCACCCATGAATATGCCACTGCGAAAAACACGGTTCCATCGCGCCGCACGAAAATATATTCCGGAGGTTGCGGGAACGGAGTTGTTGGAGTTTGATCTTGTCCGTGGAACCATCGGCGCTTGGTCTAACGCAGCTGATTCAGCCATATCCGAAGGCTGCGCTGCAACATTGGCTGCCTGATCGTCCTCGGAATCAGCAGTTGCTTCTGAATCGATGTAACCCGTAGCCGGAAGGTAGATTCCCCCGCCAAAGAATGGAACTACAGATCCAAAGTGATCGCGTCTGCGCCCAAAGTACGGATGTACGGCCGCAAAATGAGCGTAATCAAAGCCAAGTCCGGGTGTTTCATACGAATCCTCGGGCGTAGGACCTTGGAAAGGCGTCGGATTGTATCTGCCCGACGTGGTGGGGTGTGTCGTTCGAATCCTGACAGTTCCAGTGGCTGCCACCGAACGCGCTCCGGTTCGTATAGCTACGCCGTGCATTCCACCGGCCACAGTGTGGGTCACGGGCCGGATTGCAGTGCCGGCGTGAATCGAAACGTGCGCTGCTTGAATTGGCGCGGTCATCGCCGCAGGGTGAGAGGGCATCGCCATCGGCCTTGCTCCCATTGCCGCTCCACCACGCTGTTGAGCACTAACTACAAAAGGTATGAGGAGAATTGTGCCCGCGAGACTTGCCTGGATAACGAACCGTCGACTCATGGCCCCACCTTCATTTCCCGCCGCCCACCATTCCTAACACATAAGACGCGTCAAAACCCTCGAAAGTTACCCTAGCTTTGGTTCCCAGTGCTCCTCCGTCCGCACCCTTCTTCAGCCCTCCGAGCTTTCCCCTTCCCCTCCGGTTGTGTTATAACCGGAGGGCCGTGAAAGCCATCCGGAAGCAGGAAGCGACTCTCTCAGCTCAGGGAACCGCCAATGTGGAGCCTGCCGGTTCTTCCGTTGCTGCTGGCAATTCTTCCGCCAGCGGTGAACATGCCTCCACATTTTGTCCGGTGTGCTCTCAGCGGCTGGAATCCCGGCGCTGCAAGCTGGTTTGCAACGTTTGCGGATACTACATGTCGTGCGCGGACTACTATTAATTGGAGGGTAGTCTTCGCGTTTTAAAAATTATTGCAAGACCGCTTTGCGGAAAATTTGAAAACCGGATATGCTTTGCGGTTCCGGCCCAGGTTGCCGCCGGTATCTGCGTTCCGATTAGGAGGAAAGTCCTGTGGCATTGAAGATGACATCTCGCGAAGTAGACGGCGTAACAGTGGTCGCTATGGATGGCCGGATCGTGTTAGGCGAAGAAAGCAACGCGCTGCGCGAAAAAGTGAAGTCCCTGGTCGCCGAAGGCAAAAAGAAAGTTGTCCTGAACATGGACAACGTCACATTTATCGACAGCGCAGGGCTCGGAACTCTCGTTGCCGCTCACCACAGCGCCAAGGGTCAGGGTGCTTCGCTTCGCTTGTGCCACCTAGGCTCGAAGTTCCAGGAAGTCCTGCAAATTACCAAGCTGATGACCATCTTCGATGTGTACAACACCGAAGCCGAAGCCATCGCCAGCTTCTCCAAGTAATTTCGGACTCTCGTTCAGGTTTCCGTTGGAAATCTAGGGCAGGTTTGTTCCTGCCCTTTTCTTTATTCCTCGATCCGGTACATCGTGATTCCGCTCATCAGTTTAGGAAAAAAGTCCGTGGATTTCTGCGGCATCGTCTCTCCCGCTGTCGCCACTTGCATCACCAGATTCCACATCCACAGGATTCAGCAGGAACGCAATCTGCGCCCCTCCCCGATCCACTGCTTCCAGAGCTGCCACAGCTTCTCTTTCATAACTTAGGTTTGCTTCCGATGCCACGGCATGGGCCGTTATTCCAAGTGCCGCTTCCAAGATTCCCTGATGCAAGAGCACCACATCTAATTGCCTTTGCAACGGCGAAGCTGCCGGCAGAATCTGCGCGATATCGGCCTCAGGTCGCAATGTCAAAATGTAAAATGCCGCGTGCATTCGGTTCCACGGCTGGGTACACCCCGATCGCTCGCTGCGCCTTCCCTGCCGCTAGTTTTGCCAGGAATTCACCCTGCGCGCTTCTCTGTTGTTCTTCATTCGCAAATGGAAACACTTCCGTGGCAAACCACGGCTCCAGATACCGTCGCACTTCACTCCATGAAAAATCATGTAGATTCGTCACAACTCGGTGCGTCGCTAGAATTGTTAGTCCTTCACTCTTCGTGTTTATAAACGTCATCATCGAACGCTCGTAGGCCGCTTCCGGGTTTGCCTTCCCTGCGCGCGTTCTTGATTCATTCCGGTAATTCAGAGAAGTCTCATAGCGATGATGGCCATCGGCAATCACAAGCTTTCGGTCCGCCATCGCTTTCTGAATCGCCTCAACTCGCCCAGGCTCCGAAATTTGCCACAACCGGTGAATCACTCCATATTCATCCGTCATTTGCGTCACCGGACTTCCTGACGTTTCCACCTGCTCTAGGATTGTATCGATCTGAAGTTCAGGATCGTTGTAAAGCATGAACAATTGCCCGGTGTGCGTCTTGGTGTGCCGCAATAACTCCAATCGATCAGCTTTTGGTCCGGATAAAGTCTGCTCATGCCGGAAAACCACTCCGGCGGAGTAATCCTCAAGCTTCCCCGCTCCGATAAATCCCTTTCGCGTGGCCCTGTTCGTCGTTCCCGGGACCGTGTATTCCTGCGTGTACGCGTAAAAAGAGGTTGCCTCATCCTGCAATAAGACGCGGCTCTTGATCCACTCTCTTAGTGTCGCTGCCGCTCTCGTATACACATTATGTTGAGGAAGGTCGTCGGGAAAACTCCGCCCTTTCTCCACTGCAATCAGGTTGTTGGGGTCAGCCGCATAATATTTCTCCTGCATTTCGGCTGAAATCTTGTCGTAGGGCTGCGTAAGCACCTTTTCAAATGGTGCAATCTCCGGATTGTACCGGTAAGCTCTGAAAGGATAGACCTGTGCCATGAGTGCTCCAGATTCTTTTTTTGTTCTGTAAATAGCCTTCTAGTTTACGTGATGTACGGGCTTTTTCGTAATCACCCGAACGCTCAACTTCGACTCAGCGGAACCACCCATTTATTCTAATTCCAAGCCGCTGCCCCGAAAGCGCCTTTTCAGAAATCCAAGCCAATGACGGCTTGTTTACAGCTGATGAACCGCGCTTTGCACTCGATCGAGGGATTCTTTCTAGAGGATCAAATTCGGCAACTTTACAAAGTTCCGAATCGGCCGGTCACTTTATTTTCCGTTGTGCTAGCCATTTGTCCGTCCGGGCCTCCAGCAAATCCAGCAGCAGAGTTCCGCCATTGAACATCAATAGACTTCTTCCAGACATTTTAATGGCGGTGAGGGTAGTGAAGTCTGAAATTGGGTTGCACGCGCAAATCTTAGTCCGTTTCATATCTAAACCAGCCGCGCGCATTATACTAGAGCCTTATGCTTGGCATTCCCCCACACACCATCCGTGCTTACCTTTTTGATTTGGACGGTACTCTTATCGATTCAAAAATGGATATCGTGAATTCCGTTAACGCCATGCTGCGCACAATCGGTCGCCCAGAACAATCTCTGGATGTAGTGGCAAGCTACGTCGGCCACGGCGCTCACCGTCTAATTGCGTGCGCGCTCGGCCCGGAAGCCTCCGAAACTGATATTGATTCCGCCCTCGCCATTTTTATGGCTCACTACGAAGCACACAGTCTGGACGCCACTCGTGCCTATCCCGGCGTGGAAGGAGCGCTTGCTGCACTCGCAGGTCAACCTATGGCAGTGCTCACTAACAAACCCACAAAGGCCAGCCTGGAAATTCTGAATGGACTTGGCTTGGCAAAATATTTCAACTTTATCTATGGTGGCGACAGCTTTGAAACCAAGAAACCCGATCCCGCGGGAGCGCTCTACATCCTGAAGGAGTTATCCATTGCTCCAGAGCACGCAGCTATGATTGGCGACTCCGACGTTGATATTCAAACTGCGCGCAACGCGGGCTTACAAGCCGTCGCCGTGAACTACGGTTTTGGCACCTACAATCGACTCGTTAACCCTGCCGACTTTTATGTCGATAACCTGACCGATCTCGTTCCCTTCTAACCTGCTAAATGCTTATAATTTTGCTCGCTCGTTCTTGCTTTATAGCTCCACTCTTTGTCAGACTCACCGCGTGCTGATTGGCCTCTTTCCCGAACTTGACGCTCCCGGCGGCATCCAGCGCGCCGGGCGCCATCTCGCTTTCGTACTAAGCGAGTATGCTGCCGCTCATAAGATGGAGTATCGATTCCTCAGTCTGAACGACTCGCAGGAACTCCATCGCTTGCGTATTGACGATCGCGAATTCGTCTTCACCGGGTCGGCTCGTGGCAAAGCCAGTTTTGCCGCCTCCGCCATGCGGGCCGCACGGCGCCATCCGAAACTGGTGCTGGCCCTTCACCCCAACATGGCTCCCCTCGTTGGTGCCATGCACGTCGCTGCTCCACGAATGAAAAGCATCATCTGCACCCACGGCGTGGAAGTTTGGGAACCGCTTTCCTATATGCGCCGTAGCGCCCTACGGCGAGCCAGCTTGGTGCTTTCTCCGAGCCGTGCTACTGCCGACTCCGTGGAATCTCTTCAAGGTGTCGCCGCCAAAAAAATACGCCTCCTGCCATGGGCGCTGGATCCCGATTTCGAAACTATCGCCTCCGCATTTTCTTCCAAGCTTCCTGATAGTTTTCCGAGTGGTCCCGTTATTCTGAGTGTTGGCCGCTGGCTCGCCACCGAACGCTATAAAGGGATGGATACGCTCATCCGCGCACTACCTCGTCTTCTCCTTCGCTGGCCTAGTCTGCAACTCGCCCTCGTTGGTTCTGGCGACGACCACGAGTGGCTCGAAGCCATCGCGCGCGAAAGTGGCGTTCGCCTCCATGTGCATTTCATTCGCGACCTTTCTTACGGTCAACTCTCCGCCTGCTATGCTGCCGCTGATCTCTTTGCTCTCCCCAGCCGTGGTGAGGGTTTCGGCTTTGTCTATCTGGAAGCTATGGCGCGCGGGAAACCCGTAATAGGGGGCGCTCATGGGGGCGCAACGGAAGTTATACAAGATGGTGTAACAGGCTATCTCGTCCAACACGGCGACGCCGTTCAGCTCGCAACATCGATCGATGCCATTCTTTCCAATCCTGAACTTGCCCGGCAAATGGGTCAGCGCGGACGCGAGCGTGTGGAAAAAGAATTTCGCTTCAGCGTATTCTCTAAAGCGTTCAAGAAAATTGTTAGAGATCTATGCGCATCCTGAACGTCACCCAAAGCTACGCCCCTTTTTTCGAGTTTGGCGGGCCCACCGTTAAAGTCCGGGCACTTGCCGAGGGCCTTGCGGCGCGCGGTCAGCAGGTGTCCGTGTTAACGGCGGACTGGGGACTGCAGCGCCGTCTCATTGAACGCCCAGCAGAAGCGCAGGCTACCCAGAGCCCTTTCGGCCGCAAGATCGATTCCAACGGTGTAGCCACAACCTATCTCCCGAATTGGTTTCACTATCGAGCCATCAGTTGGAATCCTGCTTTGGGACGGTTTTTGCGCGCACGCCTTGGTGGCTTCGACATTGTTCATATATTCGGCTTGTATGATTTGTTGGGTTTCCGTGTTGCTGCGGAATGTCGCAAGCGCGACATCCCCTATGTCGTCGAACCCATCGGCATGTTCGTTCCCATTGTTCGCAATCTTCCCCTCAAACATGTCTATCACCGTCTCTTCGGAAGAAAACTCTTTGCCGGTGCTGCCGCTATCATTGCTACAGCGGACCAGGAAAAAGGGGAACTGATTGCCGGTGGGATTTCAAAAGAAAAAATCGTCGTACGTCGCAATGGGGTTGATGTTCCCGCATCTCTTCCCCCGCGTGGCGCCTTCCGTGTTTCTCTCCAAATCCCTGAGGACGCCAAGCTTCTTCTTTTCCTCGGGCGTCTCTCCAGCAAGAAGAGTCCCGACCTTCTCCTTCGCTCCTTCGCCGACGTTATCAATCGTCAGAAGCTCCCGCGCAATCAGCTTCATCTTGCGTTCGTAGGCCCCGACGAAGGGGGTATGCTCAGCTCTCTGCAATCCACTACCTCGAAATTAGGCTTGGCTGGCTCCGTCCACTTCGTACCTCCGCTTTCGGGCGATTCCAAATGGTCTGCCTATCGTGATGCTGATATCTTTGTGCTCCCCTCGCAAAACGAAAATTTTGGCAATACTGCGGCTGAATCGGTCGCCGCCGGAACTCCAGTAATTCTTTCCGATCAATGTGGCATCGCCCCTTTGCTCGACGGTATCGCCGGGCTAGCCGTCCCGCACAATCAAGCTCAACTTGCCGGTGCGATCGAATCCTTGCTCCTAGACCCTTCTCTTTATCGCAAGCTGCAAAATGGCTGTGCCACTGTAGTTACTTCACTCGATTGGAACCAACCACTGAACGCCATGCTTGACCTTTACCGCACTCTTGCGAGTCCTTCCAACTCGTAGGACAATCGACAGTCTGATGCGCAATTCCGACAACCTCACGATCAGCCACCGCTTATTTCTGCTTGTCTGGCGGGTCAGCAACTTCCTGCTTATCATTGCCTTGATTGCCAGCATCTCCTCCGGTGTCTGGGAATATTCGGTTCGCCATTATCTGCGTGGCTTCTCTGACGCGATCGTTCCGGAGGCTTCCGCTCCCGTGGACAAAGTGCAAGCGATCCTTGCCTGGATGCGCAACGGCCCACCGCGGCTTGAGGTGACTCGACCCTCCGAAGTTTCGCCTCGTGATCCTCAGGACACCCTCAATTATCGCCAACTCCTTACCGTTTGCGGCAGCGCGACGAACGCTTTCTTGAATCTTTCTCGTAGCGCTGGCCTTCAGACTCGCCGCCTTCTACTCCTCACTCCAGAACGAACCACCAAACATGTTGTGGCCGAGGTCCATCTGGATGACCGCTGGATCGTCGTTGACCCCACTTACCGCACAATGTTCCGTGATGCCAAAGGTAATCTCCTCACTCGCCGCGATCTTCAGAACCCTCAGATCTTTCAACAAGCCACGGGCGCTATCCCCGGTTACCCGCCGATGTATTCTTTCGAAAGCTACGCTCACGTCCGTGCCATGGCTCTTCCGTTTCATGGCTTTCAAATTCGCCAGATTCTCGATCGCATCTATCCGGACTGGGATGAGTATGTGAACTGGAGCCTGCTCCTCGAACGTCGGTCCTTTTTCTATCTTTTCCTCTCGGTCAACTTTCTGATTTTCTTTATCATAGTGCGGTTCGCGCTTGCGTGGCTTGCCGACCATCGCCTCAGGGTCCCGCGCTTTCATTTCCGCGAGAATCTTGCGCGCGCTACTGCCGCTTTCTTCACTTCTCCGGAGATCAAGTAGCGGCGTGTGCGGCATCTGCGGCTTCGCCAATGCTTCCTCCTCCTCTTCCGCTGATACTCTCGTCCATTCCATGGCCGCCAGCATGCTTCATCGCGGTCCCGACGAAGACGGGTTTCTCTCGAACGATCCACGCTGCCCCGGAACCGCTCTCGGCATGCGCAGCCTCAGCATCATCGACTTGCCGGGTGGTCACCAGCCGATTTGGAATGAATCTCACAACATCTGCGTGGTCTTCAACGGCGAACTTTACAACTATCGTGAACTTCGCCAGCGGCTCTCTCTCTCTGGTCATCGCTTTTCTACTAACTCTGATACCGAAATCCTCGTTCACGGTTGGGAAGAGTGGGGCGAAGATCTGCTCCACGAACTACGCGGCATGTTTGCATTCGCTCTTCTCGATCTCCGCAATCATTTCGCCACGGTTCCCCTGCTCTTTCTCGCTCGCGATCCTCTTGGCATCAAGCCGCTCTACTATGCGCAAACGTCCGAGGGCTTCTGCTTTGCTTCGGAACTTCGCGCCGTCCTCGCCTCCGGCGTTGTGCCTCGAAACTCTCTCTGGATGCGCTCACCGCTTATCTTCTTTTTGGCAGTGTCTCCGAACCCGTCACCCTCATTGAAACCGTTTTTTCTCTTCCTCCTGGTCATCGGCTCCTGCTTCATCTTCCCGAACGCCGTCGCACGCCTCGCGCACGTCCCTGGTGGGATCCTTCTCGTTCTCTCCGCCGCCCTCGATCCTAAACGTCCGCGTGATTTCGCTACTGCCGCAACAAAGTTCTCTAGTCTTCTTGACGATTCCGTACGCGCACACCTCATCGCGGACGTCCCCGTCGGCCTATTCCTCTCCAGTGGCCTCGATTCCAGTGCCATCGCCGCACTTGCCGCGCGTGCTCAGAACGGCATTCAGAGTTTCACCCTTTCCTTCCCCGGTACCCCTTCGACGAAGCACCTCTCGCGCGCGTTGTCGCCGAGTGCACCGGCACCCGTCACACTGAAGTTCCTCTTCATGGCGCGGAAATGCCCACCCGAATCGACGAGGCTGTCGCTGCCCTTGACCAACCTTCTTCAGACGGCATCAACACCTACTTTGTTTCCTGGGCTGCTCGTCAAGTCGGCCTGAAAGTTGCCCTTTCCGGCCTCGGCGGCGACGAGCTATTTGCCGGCTATTCGACATTCGACGATGCTCCACGTCTATCGCAACTGAAATCCGCAGCTCAGTTCCTGCCGGCACCGTTTCGGCGCGTCACTTCTCCTCTCTTGAAAGCTCTATTCTCGCGCCGCACTACGCCTGATGCGGCTAGGAAAATTGCCGACGCCTGGCAAATGCCAGATGTATTTCCTCATCCCTACTTTTTCACCCGCTTACTCTTTCCGCCCTCTGATCTCCATCGCCTGATCGATCCCCTCTTCCACAGCAGCAATGTGGGGCCCGACGGTGAGTCCCTCGACCCTACTTGGCTGGCCTGGCTGGAACGCACTGCCGATCAAGCTCGTTCCATGGACCCCATCGCGGGAATTTCCTGGATGGAATTGCGCACCTACATGGCCAGCATGCTGTTGCACGACACCGATTCCGTCAGCATGGCCCGCTCTCTGGAAGTCCGTGTTCCCTTCC
Source organism: Candidatus Acidiferrales bacterium (assembly GCA_963837885.1). Lineage (GTDB taxonomy): Bacteria > Acidobacteriota > Terriglobia > Acidiferrales > UBA7541 > Acidiferrum. Next base: position 57,102 of record CAWIPD010000006.1, read on the forward strand.
TCGATACGCCTTTGGTTGAATTCATTTGCGCGCTCCCAGATTCCGCCCGCGTCCAACCCGGCCAGAAGAAAGCTCTGCTTCTGAAGGCTCTGGAGGGCCTACTTCCTGCAGAAATTCTCCGCCAGAAAAAACGCACATTTACTCTTCCCTGGGAAGAATGGTTGCGATCTTCTCTAAAGCCGAAACTCGAAGAAAGCTTCTCCAACCTTGCTCCAGCTCTCGCTCCTCATTTGCATGCTGCGGGGGTCCGCACGGTGTGGGATAATTTTTTGCACGGTCAAACCACCTGGTCCCGCCCCTGGTCGCTCTACGTGCTTAACGAATGGTGCCGCCATCACTTAGGATGAGTGCCATCATCAGATTTTCTCAGCGCCACGTATTCTGTTACTTTAAGGTAAGCTAGTAACGCACTATGAATATTCTTGGAATTAACGCCTATCACGGCAATGCCTCTGCCGCCCTCGTCTGCGACGGCAAACTTATCGCCGCCGTCGAAGAAGAACGCTTCAATCGCGTTAAATACGCCGCGGGCTTTCCGGCTGCCGCCATCCGGTATTGTTTAAAAGAGGCTGGGATTACACTTTCTGATATCGATCACGTCGCCGTTCCGCGCAATCCGTACGCCCGCCTGGCCACCAAACTTTTTTATGCCATGCGCATGCCCTCATTCGCCCGCGAACGAGCCAAGGTTATTTCCAAATTTACGGGAATTCCGTCCGCCCTGGCCTCGGCCTTCGACAGCGACCCTGCGAAACTCAAGGCCACGTTTCATCGCATCGAACACCATCAGGCTCATCTTGCCAGCAGCTATTTTGTCTCTCCGTTTGAACACGCTGCCTTGCTCTCTGCCGATGGACTTGGCGATTTCGCAAGTTCCATGTGGGGTGTCGGTCGCGGAGATCGTATGCAGATCGACGGCTCTATTGCCTTCCCCCATTCACTCGGCCTTTATTACAGCGCCGTCACCCAATATCTTGGCTTCCTGAAATTTGGCGATGAATACAAAGTCATGGGCCTGGGCGCCTACGGCGAACCAAAATATACCGAAGCCTTTCGCGATATCGTTCGCTTTGACCCCAACGGAGGCGAATTTGGTTTTCGTCTGGGCCTCGATTACTTCACCCATCACAGGACGGGCCCGGAAATGTCCTGGGCTGACTCCGACAAAACGCCTGTCCTCGGCAAAATGTTTTCCGAGGCGATGGCCAAAAAACTTGGTGCGCCCGCTCGTCAACCTGACGAGCCACTCGAACAGCGTCATCGCGACATGGCCGCCTCTCTTCAAGCCCGCCTTGAAGAGGTCTATCTCGGTATGTTGAAGAAACTTGCTGCTCGCACTGGGGCTAAAGCGGTCTGCCTGGCCGGTGGCGTGGCGTTCAATTGTGTTGCCAACGGGAAAATTTTCGACGCTACCCCGTTTGAACAGGTCTATGTCCATCCCGCTGCTGGCGACGCGGGTCTTGCCGTAGGCGCCGCTTATCACGTATGGCATCAGACCCTAGGCAAACCTCGCTCATTTGTAATGGACCACGCCTACTGGGGCCCCAGCTATTCTTCAACCGAAATTCGCACTGCTATTCGAGCTAGTGCCACTACCCAAGGCGGTTTCACCATCACCGAATTGCCGGACGCAGAGCTTATGCGCCAAACCGCGGCGATTATTGCCGAAGCTAAAATTCTCGGCTGGTACCAAGGGCGGGCCGAATGGGGGCCGCGCGCGCTCGGCAATCGCAGCATCGTAGCCGATCCGCGCCGTCCGGAGATGAAGGAAATTCTGAACAGCCGCATCAAGCACCGCGAAATTTTCCGGCCTTTCGCTCCCTCCATTCTCGCGGAAAAAACTGGCGAATGGTTTTCCAAATCGTACCCTTCTCCTTTCATGACTCTGGCTTACTCCGTTCTTCCCGATAAGCGCGACAAAATTCCCGCTCCCACTCATGTTGACGGCACCGGTCGTCTGCAAACTGTTACCACCGAAGCCAATCCCCGTTATCACGCGCTTATTACCGAATTCGAACACCAGACCGGCGTGCCCGTCGTACTGAACACTTCGTTTAACGACAACGAGCCGATCGTTTGCCGTCCCGAAGAAGCTCTCGATTGCTTTCTTCGCACTAAAATGGACGCCCTGGTCCTCGGTAATTTCCTTATTACCCGCCAATGAAGCTTCCCGACTCCGATACTGCATCCGTGGGGACCACCAGTCCTCCTCGGCATTCCCCTTGACCACAACTCTTCCTTTCTTCGGGGCCCAGCACAAGCTCCCCCACTCATCCGCGAAGCCTTGCGCTCCGATGCCTGGAATCAATGGGACAGAATTGCGCGTCGATCTTGGCGTCTCTGGTTCATTTGAAGACGCCGGTGATCTTCAAGACATGGAATCTCCCGACGCTCTACGATCGCATCGAAGCCGCCATCGCTCAAATCATCGAAAGCAAGAAACGCCCGCTCAGTTTGGGCGGCGACCACTCCATAACCTTTCCCATCCTCAAGGCCATCGGCAAACGCATTCCCGGCATCACGTCTTGTCCATTTCGACGCGCATCCCGATCTCTACGACAGCTACGAAAATAATCCTCATTCGCACGCTAGCCCGTTCGCTCGCATTTGTGAGGCGAATCTCGTTCAGCGCCTGGTGCAGATCGGCATCCGCACACTCAACGCACACCAACGCTCGCAAGCAGAAAAATTTGATGTGGAAGTATTCGAGATGGACAGCTTGCCCGATCCAGCCGCACTCAAACTCGTTGGACCCGTATACGTTTCCTTCGACCTTGATGTTCTTGACCCGGCCTTTGCACCCGGCGTTTCTCACTGGGAGCCTGGCGGACTCAGCACTCGCGAAGCGATTCGCTATTTACATGCTCTGCCTGCGCCCAATCATTGGCGCCGATCTGGTCGAGTTCAATCCCGTACGCGACAATTCTGGATTCACCGCCATGGTGGCCGCCAAAATCCTCAAAGAAATTCTTGGCAAAATGATCGCCGGCTGAATCTACTTGTTCGCAAGCGCCGCGGGGCCCGCCGCTTTCACCGTGATTTTCGGTGGATTCAACAGAGTGTTATGTACCAGGCAATGTTCCACGGCCTGTTCCATCCCTCGCAACTGTTCCACACTCAATTCCTTCGGCGCGTTCACTTCGATTACAAAATCCGTCATTCGAGGAACTGGCTTGTTCACCTTGTCACAACTTACTCGCACTGTGGTACCTTCACCCGCCAGTTTGTTTTTGCGCAAATATTCTGCCGCATAGTATCCCGCGCAAGAACCAAGCGAGGCGAGCAGAAACTCCGGCGGGGTCATTCCTTCGTCGTAACCGCCCGCACTGGATGGTTGGTCGCTTACGATCGAATGCCCTCGCGCCTTAATCTCAAATTGCACTGCACCCAAATGTTCAACCCTAATTTCCATATCATCACCTTGATCCTGGAGCGAAGTCTCTCGGGCCGACGGATCCCCTTACAGATTTAGCTATAGCAGAATGAGCCGTTCCCGCCAATCACCAATCAGAAAGGAGCGCCTGACCGCTGCGCTCCTTGTTCATCCCTTTAACAGTCGAATTTCTTTTGCGTTTTTTTACCGTTTGCTTCGCGCCTTTTCCGCATCCTCGTAAGCCTGCCGCAATTCATCTAGCAAATGCCCACTCTTAACTTTGCCACCTTCGGTCTTGTGAAAATCGCTCCACAAGAGCGTCCCACTTTTGGGATCCTGCAGTGTCAACTTAGTATGCCCCTTGGGCACCGTTTCTTCTGTAAAGGCGTTCAATCCCGTTGCCCGTGGATACTGCCCATCGGGAATTGCTCGCACATGCGTACCACTGCTAAGTACAAGCACCAAATCTGCCTTTTCACGGCTATCTGCCAACTGGAATTGCCCCCACTTGTTCAGTTCCAGCACGGCGATGTATTGCAACTCTGCAAATCCAGTTTCATTCTCGATAAAAACTGTGTGCGCGCTCAATACCGTTTCTGGAACGGGTGCGGGTTGTCCCTCAATGCTCGTGGCCACTATGATCGAGGCTACCGCGAGTAGGAATACAACTGCTGCACGATGCTTGATTGGCTGCATCCGATCCTCCCCTCCGCTGGTCTTGGATTCTGATTAAGGTACGCAGTCTCTGTTACGGACGGAACTGCCCGTTTGGCCAGTTTTGGTCTACCTGACCATTTTTTGTTGGTTTTGCAACCTGTCCAGCTTCGGGGGGTTTTTCCCTCATTTTGATAGGGCAGATCACTCAGGCGTGCAGGTGATAGTAACCGTCGTCCTGGAAAACCCGAACAGGCACCTCAAACAACGCCGAAAGTTGTTCGCTAGTGAGTAGTTTTTCTTTTGGGCCATCGCCTACTACTGTTCCCCGTTTCAGCAGAACTACCCTCTCAATCTCCGGCACGATTTCAGAGATGTGATGCGTTACCAGCAACAGGCCAATTCCCTGCCGAGCCAGTTCTCGCATGATTTCCCGAAGTTCCACTTGCCCTGCAACATCCAACGTATTCCCGGGCTCGTCAAACAAGAGCGTCTGTGGGTTATGGACCAACGCTCGGGCTATTAGCGTGCGCTTCACCTCTCCCGAAGACATTTCCAAAAGAGGACGATGTGCTAGGTGCTCGATACCCATACGCACCAACGACAATTTCGCTCGATTCAAGTGTTCTGGCAGGGGCTGATGATTCGGAAAAATCCGCGTGCTGCTGAAAAATCCTGACAACACCACATCTACGCAGGACGCATCACTGGTACAGGCTGACAGCAAATCCGGTGAGACAATTCCCAACAGCGGCCGAAGCTCAAATATATTCCATAGGGGGCGGCCCAGAATCGATATCGAAGAATCCTCCCGATGTAGAGGGTAACATTCACGAGTGATCGTTTTGATCAGCGTGGATTTGCCGCAACCGTTCGGACCGAGGATGCATACGTGTTCCCCAACATTGATGTGCAAGGAAAAATTGTTGAGCGCGAGATTTCCGCCACGAATCACCGAAATATTGTGTAACTCGAGGAGCGCCGGAGGGGTTTTCATCCATTTAAGTTTAGCTCGGCGCGAACTAGGTCCCAAAGGTCGTCCCAAAAAAGAGGAGGCGAAAACATGAGCTTTCGCCTCCCGGGGTGGGGTGTTGCTGACAATGCCAAAAGCGGGACAGCAGCGCCTGCCCTGCCAGGCAGGGCTGCACCTCACTTGCGGAACATTGTGTCGACGCTAGGGAGGCTAACCGCTGAAGGCTTGCCTTTCCGACTTTGTAACACTTGCCATTTCCATGTGTCAACGGCAAAATACCGATTCCAACCTTCGGAAATTCGTATTAAACCTGAAGCTATTTAAGGACTTATGTAAAAGAGCGCTCGTACATCCATTGCCCAATCTTCTGCTCGCAGCGCTTTTTCTAAGCCCCTATTCCCCTGCGAGGTTCGAGGATTTCCCTCAAAATTCGGGCCAACGACATTGGGCTGTATGGTTTCTGCAGATAGCGTGCCCTCGGAACCTGTGACAGCGCGGCAGAGGACCATTCCGAATACCCACTCGTGAATAGAACACTCACTTGAGGGAACCGCTCGCGAAGCTTCAACGCCGTTGCTGTGCCGCCCAGTCGCGGCATGACCAAATCAAGAATCGCCAGCTCGGGTGTCTCTCGCTCGCATAATCGCAACGCTTGTTCTCCGTCCTCCGCTGACAAGACACGATACCCCATACTGACCAGAGACTGACGGACCATCTCGCGGATAGATTCGTGGTCTTCTGCCAGCAATATGGTTTCCGAACCATTTAGGCTTTCCGTATGACCCTGCTCTGGAATCGGCGGACTTGCGCCCTCTAGCCCTGGGACTTCGATGGCCGGTAGATAAACGCGAAACAGACTCCCCTGCTTTGGTTCGCTGTAGACATGGATGAATCCGCCATGTTGTTTGACGATCCCGTACACTGTCGCCAGGCCCATCCCCGTCCCTTTGCGCCCTTCTTTGGTGGTGAAAAAAGGCTCGAAGATCCGGTCCCGGATTTCCGGTTCCATACCGACACCAGTGTCCGAGACCGAGAGCACCGCATAGCGCCCGGGGGACGCGTGGGGGCAGTAGCGGCAATATGCTTCGTCGATTTGTACCATTTCCGTTTCGATCGTCAGGCGCCCGCCCTCCGGCATCGCGTCGCGCGCATTCAGACAGAGGTTCATCAGCACTTGCTCAAGCTGTGCTGGGTCTGCCTTCACCGGTTGCAGCAGGCCGGGCATCACTTCAAGCTGGATATCCTTGCTGATCACTTTTTCCAGGAAACTGGACAGATTCTTATTCACGGAGTTTAGATCGATAGCGCTCGGTTGGAGAGCCTGGCGGCGCGCGAACGCGAGCAGTTCTCGCGTCAGAGAAGCGGCGCGCTCTGCCTGCTCCCGGATTCGCGCAAATCGCTCGGAAACCTTTGGCAATTTCCGGCTCTCATCGTAACCAATTTCTGCCCAGCCCAGTATCGCTCCCACCACATTGTTGAAATCATGCGCAATTCCACCTGCCACCTGTCCGATCAGTTCATATTTTTGCGCCTGGTGTAATTGCCGTTCCAGCAGCCGAATTTCCGTCACATCTTCAACTGCGCCTTCGATCGCCTCTGCGGGTCCAGGCAATGGCAGATACCGGAGATTGAGACGCACTATCACAAATCCCCCGTCTTTACGCCGCCATTCCAGTTCGCTGTTGTGAACCATGCCGTGTTCCCGACAAGCGGTTAGTAGCGTCCCAAAATCCTGGCAATAGCGAAATACGTCTGAGATTAAGTTCAGTGACTGAAGTTCCTCGAAATTCCGGCATGCCAGAATGCCTAACAACGTCTCGTTGGCGGAAAGAAATACGCCGTCCATTGAGCTGCTAAAAATCCCGTAGATAGAATGCTCGATCAGCTCCGCAGTCCGCGCTTCGCTCTTGTCCAATGCATTAGGGACTTCAGCATTTGCATTTCGGAGTCGATTCTCCTCTATGGTCCGCTCCGAGGCGGCGGGCAGCGGTGTTTTCGCGGAATCCATAGTCTGCACCCTACTGCGAAGACATCGCTCGAGTGGCTGTGCGCCTCGGCGAAATCATGGAAGTGGATGTCACAAAAGAAGATTGTTGGCGGACTATCCCCGGAATCAAGTCGCGGGAACCCACATCCCACGGGTTACTTTCGATTACAAACTCGAACGCCACCTTCGGGTTCAATTGATTGAACTCATGTAAACGAGACAGAATTCTTCCACGTAACGAAGCAAAACACGCCTCACTCGCATCGGTCAGCAGCAGGATGAATCGCCCCCAAGCGACGTGAGCAATTACGTCAGTTCGCCGCACGCACCGGCCCAGTTGCCCCGCAATCTGCAATAGTGCATGGCCAACAGCCGCTTGTTCAACAATGTCCTGCAATCCCTGCCGCATTCTAAGATCAACGGACACAATCAATTGCGATACCTCTAATGGTGAATCTCGCATGTAGGCTTGAACGTATTGCTGGAACCCTGAATGGCTCAGAAGTCCGGTTGTTGGATCAGTCCGAAGCTTCTCCATTCCCAGGCAGCTCAAGTTAACAGGGCCTTTAATCGCCGAACGCAAAACCCTGCCTAGCGTTGCGTCGTCCAAGAATCCTTCTAGCATGTAGTCGTGGGCCCCCGCCTCTAGACATTTCACGACACAATCATTATCGGCAGAGGCGGCAAAGAGGATTAAAGGAACACGCGGAGAAGAATAATGGAGAAGCGAGACTGCAGTGTAGGGCTCAGGCTGGAGCAGTGACAGCCCTATGAACGCAATATGAGGATGAAAATGGTTCAGCGCCACCGACAGTCCGTTTCGGTTCGAAACGTACACCAACTCAAGTCCCCTTCCTCGTTCCGCGCAGACCGATCGCAACGTGATTCCCGTTTCCGTTAAACCGTCTTCCGCTAGCAAAACACGGAGAAGTTGGGATTCCATCTTGGCCGCTACTCTTTCTGATTTTCGCGACAGCAGGGAATTTGCGCGGAGGTGAGAAACGAGTACGGAACTGCCGCGTTTAGCCTGCAGGAGGGGGCCCCTTTTCGCGGGGGATGTTATTGTTTTACAATATTACTGTTGTGTCAAGCTAAATTTATAGTACCCTTCAAACTTTTTTCTGATCTGGAACAGTCTCGCTTCGACTCAACAACAGCGCCACGAGCCCGGCCACCAGTCCACCTGCAATCACAATGCCTTCCCACACGAGGCCTGCAGCAAGAACAAGGTGCGCGGGTGCCCCAAAAGGGGACATCAACCCCACCAACGCTGCTTCTCTCACCCCTATTCCCCCTTGCGTGATTGGCAGAACAGCGGCCAGTTTGGCCAACGGCCACGCAAAAAGCCAAACCCGGAGCGGAACAAATAGTCCGCACGAAATTGCCAGCAGCGCCGTGAGAATTAGAAAAGTGGCTTGGATTGCGGTACCGAGAAACCAGCCAAAGAACAGGATGTGAGGACGTTTTGAGACGGCTCGCAACGCGTAACTCAGACGGGCAAGGCGCCTCCGGAACCGAACTGAGCGGCCTTGCAGCAACGGCCGGCGCAGCCACGCAAACAGGATTGCGACTAAAACGATTCCCAGGAACAACATTGGTAAGACGTGCCGCGCTTTGCTTTGCAATTGGATAGGGAACGATCCGGGTAGCAGTAGTAGCCCAACGAAGACCAGTCCCGCTTGAGCCATCATGTCGAGGAATCGGTCTGCGACGTTCCCCGCCAGGACCGCCGAGGGATTGGGGCTTCGCCGAAGTCCTACGGCCAGCCGCACGGCGTCGCCTCCCAAAATTGAGGGCAGAAATAGTGTGGCGAACAGCCCACCGCTATAACACTGCGCGCTGGTAGGGAAATCAAGCTGTGCACCCGCGGCATTGACGACCATTCGCCATTTGGCTACGCCAACCAGATGCGCCAGGAGATATCCGCAAAGGACCACCACGAACCGAGCGAACGGCACGCGGTGAATCGCTTCAAACAACAGTGGGAGCGGAAGAAAGTGAAAGAGTAGTCCAAGGACCACGAACGCCCCCAGCCAGCGGAGCGTGATTATCAGGCGGGCGCGGGATCTGTTTTCGGAGTGGTGGGCGCCAATCATTCGGTCTCAGAGCTGCCCTCTACGTTCCGAAGATTTCGTTGATTTTTGTAGCCAGCTGAAAATCGAGTGCCGTTATACCTTGTGCGTCATGAGTGTTCAGGTCGATCTCCACTTTGTTCCACACATTAAACCATTCCGGGTGGTGGTTCAGCGATTCTGCCGCGAAAGCCACTCGCGTCATCTTGCTGAACGCGTCAACAAAGTCCTTGCACTCGAAATTCTTATGTAGCTTCCCGTTCGCCAGCGTCCACCCCGGAACAGTGGGGAGTTTCTCATGGATTTCCGCATCGCTCAATTTCTTTGCACTCATAGGTGGCCTCCATGCCGGGGCGGCTACGAACCGCAACCATTATGCGTTGGGCTGGGTCTGGCAGCAAGAAAGGTCGGTCTCGGAATTGGTGAACAGAAGTGCTTACTTGACCCATGGTTCTTTAGAAATGAGGGCTATACCGGGACCGCGGGATTCAACTGCGACACAGGTTTCTCGCTACTCAGCGCTTCCGCCACTTGACGGATGACACTTTCTCTGGAAAATGGCTTTTGCAGGAAATAGGCTTCCTGACAGACGCTGTCCTGAACGCCGTTCTTGTCCAAGTAGCCCGTCATGAAGACCAATTTCACTCCTGGAATGAGCGCCCTGAGCTTTCTGGCAAGTTCCGGTCCACGCATCCTGGGCATGACGATGTCCGTCAAAACCAGATGAATTTGCCTTTCACCTCGCTCGGCTAACTCCAAAGCTTCCTTACCATCCTTTGTGCTCAGAACTCGGTAGCCGGCGCTGTTCAGAAATTGGCATACTATTTCGCGCACTTCCTCTTGATCTTCCACCACGAGCACCGTCTTCCGGTTAGCGACCACCTCTTGAGTATTTGCAACAACTTGAGGAGGCTCTACTGGTTCGGCGGTTTGTGGAAGATAAATGTCAAAACGTGATCCATTCCCTGGACTTGATTCAACGTAAATGAAGCCGCCACTCTGTTTCACAACTCCATAAACTGTGGCCAGGCCCAAACCCGTTCCCTTGCCCGTTTCTTTGGTGGTGAAAAATGGCTCAAAAATTCGCGCTTGTGTCGCCTCATCCATCCCATGCCCGGTGTCAGAAACGGAGACAACAACATAACAACCAGGTTCCAGTGCTGGGCGCGTCTTTGCGTGTAGGAGATCCACCAGCAAGTTGCTCGTCTCAATGGTCAGGTTGCCGCCCGTCGGCATCGCATCACTGGCGTTGACCGTAAGATTGAGAAGAACTTGCTCCAGTTGACCGGGGTCGGCCTTAACGGTTGCTTTCGAGTCGCTGAGCCGCAGATTGAATTCGATATCTTCGCGCACCAAGCGTCGCAGCAGCTTAGCCATTTCGGTAATCAGTTCATTCATGTCCACGACTTTAGGCTGCAGCACCTGCCTCCGGCTAAAAGCCAGCATTTGTCTTGTCAGTGCGGCAGCCCGATCAGCCGTTTTCCTTATCTGGTCGGAATTGCGGTACAGCGCGTCTTCGGGCTTCAGTCGATCTTGTATCAGCTCGCTATGTCCTCGAATGACCGTGAGCAAGTTGTTGAAATCGTGGGCCACCCCTCCAGCCAGCCGTCCCAATGCTTCCATTTTCTGCGCCTGACGCAACTGGTTTTCGAGTTGTTCGCGTTGCTCCTGATTCTTCTGCAAGGTGCTGCGCATCCCGACAAAAGTCCGCGTCAATTCTGACAACTCATCTCTCCCGCTTGGCCGAAGCGGATAGGTAAAATTTCCCCGGCCCAGAGCCTGAACCCCGGCCACAAGGGAAGCTAAGGGGCGTGTGAAGGCGTCGGCAATCAGGTAAATCAACGCGCTGCCCGCGAGGATCGCCACTAACCCGACACCGAGAAGCAAGCGATTGAGTCTGCGGAGAAAGGCATCCCCCTCTCTAAAGGACTTCAGAACGATCAGCTCCGCGGCAGGTTGCTGGATGGGCGCAAGTTCGAAGACCCTGACATAATATCGCTCGTCACCAAGGTTTACTTGGCTTGCTGCGCTATTGCGACTCAGCTCCCGGACCAATTGCATTTCTCGCAACGGATCGAGCGAGCTGGCAGCCACCTCCGCACCATGGCGGAAGACCAGTTCTGTTGAGGTGAGTTTTCCCAAATCCGCAGCCGTCTTCCAATCAATCAAGTGGCCTACGATTACTGTCCCCAAAATCTTCTTCTGCTCCGCCAGTCCGTCGTAATACGGCCTCAACACGACCTGATACAAACCTCTCTCTGTAAACCACCAGCTTGCGGTGTCCCCACGACGAATCGAGCGCGTCACCAAGGACTGTGCAGCGGAAGCGGGAAACGAAGGGCTGATCGCGTGGAGTGCCGTGATCCCTCCGCCACCATCGACCTGAATGAATAGGTTGCATTCATCTGACTTCCACGGGTCTTCGCCGGCGTCGTTGACCGCCGTTCCATCCCCATCCCTCATCACCGCAAGGAAAGCGAGCAAGTCTGCTTTATGACTCAGCGTGGTTTGCTGCTGCCGCTGAATTAATTGAAAAATCTGGTCGGCGTTTTGGACGTCTTGTTCAATCTGGTGTTGTACCTGCCCCTCGGCGTTGCGCCGTACGACTAGCAATATGACACTGGTTAGCCCAGCGGTAAGGAATAAGAACGAGACTAGCAGTTTGGTGCGCAGATGCAGATTGCGAGCCGCGCGTAGTACCCACGCCGGTACACGACTGACTCGAACAAACCCGAGCGAATTCGCAATACGGGTCACAAGGAACTCAGCGTACCCTTGCCGTTGGTGGCCAAACATGGTTCCCAAGTACTAAGGACCTTAGTACTACAGAGCTTCAGCAAATAACCAAGTCAACTTAGACGAACCTGGGGGTCCGCGCTTCTTGCGGAATGGGCCATATAATTCCTGTGGAATTGGGTCGCAGCTCTAAAAGATTCGTTCAATTCCACAAATCTCCTCTCTTTCGTTTCAGCTTCCACCCTTCTCTTTCTTGGTCCAATGGGTCCATAGCATTTTATGCACAGTACTAATCCATTCTTTCTTGTCAACGCCGCCTCTTTGCGTTGCTATAGAAGGTGATATTGAACTCAATCGGCCCTCCAGGTGTTCCATGAAATTCTTTACTATTCTTTCCGCTGTTCTTTTTTGTCTGCTCAGTCCTTCGCCTGGCAGATCACAGAATACCGGCCGCATCGAATGCGCTCGAAATGACGGTTACGTATATCTGTACAGTTCGGTTATCACTCTCGATGTTCGCGCCACCCTTCAGTGCGCTGAAATTGTGCAGATTCTAGGCCGCGACGGCACTTACTTGAGTGTGCGTGATGTCAAAGGCGACACCGGCTTCGTCCCCATGGCGAGCATTGTGGTTTTGAAGGATCAACCCGGCACAGGCTTGCCCACTACAGGTGCGGCCTCCCCCGCGCGTGAGCGCATCCACTACGACAATGGGCCGCGGGAATTTCCCGCTCCTGCATCAACAAGTACTGCGGTCTTCATGTTGGCGAATGACACCCCGATTCGAGTGAAATTGACCAAAACGATTTCCTCTCTCAACGCCCATGTCGGCGATCCCGTCGAATTCGAAGTCCTCGATGACAAGACGCTTGACGGCATTCTGGTCTTGACTAAGGGCACCAAGGCCACAGGCGTCATCGCAGAGGCCGAGCCCAAAAAGCGTTTTGGGAAAGGTGGCAAGCTGGCTTTCAACATTACGTCCGTCATTCTAGCAAACGGAGTGAAGGCACCTCTGCGCTGCTATCAGCAGGCTTCCGGCGCTTCGAACACTTCTTCCGATGCGGTGCTACCTCTCGCCTCTGGCAAAGATGTCTCAATTCCTGCAGACACCGAGTTCACTGCGCTTGTGGACGGTGACATCCACCTGAACCGCGAGAGTTTTTCAGCCTTACAAAATACTCCAGTTGCCGTACCCACATCTTCCTCATCCGCTGGGCAAGTGAAACCCTGACGCTTTATACCGATCAGACCCTCCGTCATCAATTTCCGGGTGGAGTCTTTTTCTCAAGCGCCGGCAGCAACTCCACGAAGACGTGCCCGACAATCGCCATGCTCCGCGGATCGATTTTGTCTAAAGTGTCTTGCGGGGTGTGCCAGTATGTTTGCTGGATGCTGAAATCGATGATGTCGCTGCCTGCAACTCCCCGCCGTATAAATGACATGTGGTCGTCGCTGACTCCTGGAATCGTTTCATTCACAAAAACTTTGTCATAACCCAAGCGCGCCGCTGTGGCCCAAATCAAGTTGTTCAACCACGGCGTGGAATTGGTATCCCGTCGAATTTTCAAGTTCGGCGGACCAATCATGTCAGCAAGAATCATGGCTTTCACTTGTTTCAGTTCACCGGAAAGGGCCATGCTCGCAGCCATTTCGCGGCTGCCATAAGTGCTGTTTGTGTTAGTCCACTGGACACTTTCCCTGTTAGCCCAGTTATCCTGCGCTTCTTCTCCATCGAAGAATGCAATCCATACGTTCAGCGCATTTTTTCGAGCGCAAACAATTCGCGCTAATTCCAACATCGTTCCCGTGCCCGAACCACCATCGTCGGCCCCAACGAAATCTGGAATGCGCACGGTGTCATAGTGAGTGGCGAACAGCACGATCCCCGGGCCATTTCCCACCACCTTCACCACGATATTTTTCATGGCTAAGTCACCAAGCGGAGACGAGCCATGAAAGTCGTGCTCTTCCACCGGGCACCCATAGCTTTTTAGCTGGCCAATGATGTAAGCCTGTGCTGCGTGAATCGCATCGGACCCCGGCGGGCGTGGACCCAGTTCAACCAGATGCTGCACATGTTCATAGGCCCGCGCCCCGTCGAAGCCTCCGGTACTGCCAGGCGCTGGTGCCATCGGCGAGGCCATCACATGCGGAGAACCAGCCTGCTGGGACATTCCGCCGTTCACATCAGTCGTTCGGTTCTTACAGCCCAATGCCACCAGCATCAAAACTATTGAGAATCTGCGGCAATACGTAACCATCAGGCAGCTCCACGCCGTTCACGGTTCAGCAACGCATGATACGTTTTTCAAACAACCAGTGTCCACGCGGCGCATTCTCCCTCGGAAGACGGCGCTGATTGCTTGGCTTGCGAAATGACAGTAGGATAGGGAGTTCGCTGCCACATAAAGTTCGCGCCGTAGTGGCTGCGGCAATAAAGTACCGGAGACCATCGTGAAAAAGAAAATACGGGCCATACAGTACGGGATCGGGCCGATTGGCGCCTCCATCGTGAAGCTCCTTCGTGAAAAAGAGACCATTGAAATCGTCGGCGCGATTGACAACGACCCAGCAAAAATCGGAAGAGACCTTGGCGAAGTGGTGGGCGCGTCGGACGCTCCCTGGGGTGTGAAGATCTCCGGTGATGCACGGGGCGTTCTGGATCAATCCGCGGATATTGTGATGCATACCACTTCTTCTTCCCTGCCCAAAGTCGTTGACCAACTTCTCGCTTGCCTCGATGTTGGCTCATGCGTTGTCTCCACCTGCGAAGAGCTTTCTTATCCCTACCGGACGCACCCGGAACTCGCTGCGAAACTGGATAAAGCAGCGAAAGAAAACGGCGTGGCCCTCGTCGGAACGGGTGTGAATCCGGGATTTGTCATGGATAAATTGGTCGTGACGCTCGCGGCTGTCTCTCAAAAGATCGAACATGTGAAAGCTCTGCGCATCGTGGACGCCGGCAAGCGTCGCTTGCCGCTGCAGAAAAAAATTGGCGCCGGAATGAGCGTCGAAGAATTCAAGGCCAAAGTCGCCGAAGGCGTCATTAAGCACGTCGGCCTGCCGGAATCAGTGGCCATGGTGGCAGACAGCCTGGGTCTTCCTGTTGATCAAATCACGGAAACGATTGAGCCGAAAATCGCCACCGAACGCGTGCAAACCGAATACCTGACCGTCGAAGCAGGTCAAGCTGCGGGTGTACACCAGATTGCACGTGGCCTCGCCGATGGCAAGGAACTCATCTATATGGAGTTGCAGATGTACGTAGGCGCGAAAGACCCGGCCGACACTGTTGAACTGAAAGGGCACCCGAACATTAGCCTGATCATTCCCGGTGGTTCTCATGGTGACATCGCTACCGCGTCCGTCGCCGTTAACTCGATACCAGCAATCTTGGAAGCGGCTTCAGGGTTGCGGACTTCGCGCGATCTGCCAATCGGATTTTTCCCTCCAAAACCATTGAAGTAACGTCGACGAAATCTGTGATCACCAAGGTGCAGGCAAGAATCTGCTGCGTTTTTATTTAGCGGGCGGACAGAAACTCATTTTTGCCAGAAACGAATGACCGCGGAATAGTCCAGGTCTTCTTTGGATTCTCCCTTAACCGAGCTGTATATTTCGCGCGCTGCCGCCGTAGTTGGCAATGCCACGCCCAATTGGTTAGCCAGATCGAGCGCCAACCCAAGGTCTTTGTGCATCAGGCGTAAAGGGAAGCTGGGTTTAAAGTCGCCCTTCAGCATCAGCGGCACTTTAATATCCAGCACTCCAGAACGCGCCATGCTGGCTTGCAGCACTTCAAAAAGTTGTTCACCTTTCAGGCCCGCCTTGGTGACCAGCGCGATGCCCTCCGCGATCGCTCCAATCTGCAGCGCCAGAAGCGCGTTCATTGCCAATTTGATGGTTTGACCTGCGCCATTAGGCCCCAGGTGAAACCACTTCTTCCCCATTGCCGCGAAGATCGGTTCAGCTTCCCGGACCGTTTCCGCATCACCCCCAATCATGAATGTCAGCGTGCCCTCACGCGCACCCCAATCGCCTCCAGTTACCGGTGCATCCAGAAATTTAATTTTGTGTGCAGCACAATACACGGCAATTTTTTTTACCAGCGCTGGTGAGATAGTGCTGCAATCAATGTAAATGCTGCCAGGCCTCAGCCCTTCAAGTGCACCGTCGTTTTTGCCTTCGTGACCCCACAGCACTTCTTCCAGTGCGGGTGGATCACTGACCATCGTAATCAGCAGTTCCGAGGATGCGGCCACTTCCCGGGGATTGTTGGCAAGTTTGGCTCCTGTTCTGACCAATTCCTGGGTCCGTGAAGTTGTGCGATTCCATATGGTCAGCGAATGCCCCGCCTTAAGAAGATTGGCGGCCATGGGGCGGCCCATCAAGCCTAAGCCGATCAGTCCGATGTTGCGCGAATTTGCCGTGGTGGACATGCTGAGTCTCCTGTGAGGCGATGCAGATGAATGATCGAGTCCGAAAAATATTGTAGCCGATTCTTAGAATTGGGCCACCCACGCGCGCGAGCCAATGCCGACAGGAAAATCAAGCCAAGAAATCCAGGAATATCTATGCGGTTTTGGGGCGGTGAGACAGCGGAAGCAAACCTGAAGCGCCGGAGGCGGCCCGGGCGGCTAAACTCGAAGAATTTTCAGAAGCTTCTCTCGTGGGTTCAGAAGCCAAAGCTTCAGCAGTACAATCCGGCTTCTCGGAAGTGGCGCTTACCGGCTCCGATTGCGCTTCTTCCACAGCAATCCGGTGGATGCATGGATAGGGAATTTCCCAGCGGAAGTAGTTGAGGCGGCCACGCTGTTCCAGGTGCTGTTCCAGGAAGATCGATCGTCCGGAATCGCCAACAAATGTCCCCGAGGCAGGGAGCAGCACATCCCCGACACGATAGCTTACGGTGACTCTTCGACCGAGGAAATTTACATACGACGCCATTCGAAGCAGTGTCGAATGGGCTCGCCCCAAGGTCAATAGTACGTCCGGACCGTTACGCGTGGGAGTGTGGAAAAACTGAGGAATGTGACGGCTGCGGTCGAACCACCAAATCCGCCGAAACAATCAGCACTCCCGCCGAGGCAAATCCAAACGACAGAAAAGCCGCCACAATCGGCCAAGTCCAACGAGCCATTGGATTTGTCGTGTGCGCGACATGAAATATCGCTGCTCCCACTACTATCCCTGCGAGTGAACTCAGCAACCGGCTGGACCTGGAAAGTTCCAGCTCCGCGTGGCAGGCCGGACAGGACATTTCATTTGATAGAGTTAACACCTGAAAGCGCGACATTTTCACAAAGCACAGCGGGCAAGCACGGTTCCACATGGTTGTAACTCCTTTGCGACGGCTCACGAACGGGCAAGATCCGATAAGACGGCTTCGGCGGCCCGGCGACCGCTTACCATTGCGCCTTGAATGGATGCATTGTCGCGGTGATCTCCGCAAACATAAACCCCAGGACGCATTCGCACAGCTCGCTGCGGCGGCTCCAGAGATCCGGGGAGCTGCTGCGGTTGAGCGTGCGCGATTCGGTAGCTGCGGACCAATTGCCACGTGCTAGCTACTTTGCCAAACCAGTTTTTCATCTGGGCGATGATGAAACCCCCGAGTTGGACCTCGGTTAGCGCCTGAGTTCCTAACACAGTCACGGAGATCAAGTGCTTGCCTCTTGGCGCATAACTCGGCGCCACTTGCGAGATGACCGAGAAGTTGTTTACCGGGCCGGCACCATCTCCATTCAAAACCAGTAGGGGCTCAGCCAACGGCGGCTCGTCGGCGGAATAATAAAAGCAGGTAACACTGCGGGAGGCTGGCTCTACCTCACCAATAAGATGTGCCGCCGCCGGTCCTTCTGCCGCAACAACGATGGCACGAGCGCGCAGTTTCTCTCCGCCCGCCAGTGTGACTTCGCTCTCATGCAACGAATCGACGTGCGTGTTCAAGCGGATTGAACCTGCGGGTAGTTTCTCAGCCAGTTGTAATGGAATCGCACCCATCCCTCTGGCTGGCACTGCACTGTCGCCTTCGGAAAGCATCTTAAAAACAAACTCGAACATCCTGCTGGAAGACTGCAGTTCCCCATCCAGGAGAATCCCACCGAGAAACGGGCGAAAGAAACGGTGAATCATCTCTTTGGAGAAGCCCAGCGAAACCAGAGCGTCTTTGGTGGTTCGTTCCGTATGGTGAAAGATGTCGTTGATGGACGTACGCTGGAGCTTCCTTCGAAGCACCGCTAGTCTCACTTTGTCCGACAGTGACCCGAACTCCGACCGTATCGCTTTCCACCATATCCCAGGTGTACGCCACGGGTCCGCAAGTCGATTCATGCGTCCCGCATACCAGGAGAGTGCGCCGTGCGCGTAGGGTTTAAGATCAAGTCGCGAATAGTCGAGTACTTGTTTTGCTTCCGGGTAGGCGGTCAACAACACTTGAAAACCGCGATCGAGCAGGAATCCATCGACTTCATCGGTGCGGACGCGCCCACCGATCCCGTCAGCCGCCTCAAGAATCTGGAAGGTTATACCTTTCTCATGGAGCAGTCGTGCACAGCACAACCCAGCTAGGCCTGCGCCGACAATCAGAACATCCGGACTGGAAGACATTCCTGTAGTTTCCTCAAAAATTTAACAAGCGAAGTTCACCCTGCGCGTAATGGCTTGCCTGCTATCCTGCGACATTCTCTGCAGGTAGCGCAAGGGCATCTCGCCTATTGCTCCAGTTGCTGTTGTGCCGGTGCCTGGCAACCGCTTTCTGTTCCAATTATTCAAACGGGAGTAGCCAATTCCAGGTAATCAGGGCGATCCGAAACCAACTTATGCCGGAAAGCTTTGCGAATCTCTCCGTTTTGGATCAGAAATGTTCCCGGCATCCGCTGTACATCCCCAGCAGGCATCCCAATCCAGTGACCCTCAAGCCACGCGATGAGAGTGCGCAGAATGCTTTCGTAATTCAGATACGCGCGCCAGTTGCCGCGAACGAGTCCAAACGATTGAAACAGGCGACCTTCCGGGTCGGCGAAGCGCGGGATTTCCTGAAATCCATACGGTGCAAAAAATTTCTGGGCCTTCTCGTCACTGTCACCTAAATGTACGAATGCTAGTTGCGTGCCTTTCGCTTCAATCTCGCTCCGCACCTTTTTGATCTCTGCCACGGCCTCGCGGCAAAAAGTGCAGCCGAAATGGCGCAAGAAAACCAACAGCACTGGTCCTTGCTTGGAAAGCTCGCCCAGGGATTGCCCTGTCTGTGTTTTGTAAGAACTCAAAAGCTCTGGATCGATCTTTTCTTTAGCCATCAGGACTTGACCTTGGCTGCTCGCGCTGCCATCTCTTCCGCGGTAATTCTGTGTCTCCACTCGAACATCCGTCCGAAGGCGCCGGCGCGTATAGCCACCCCCAAAGAACTTGCCGATCGCACCCAATGGAAATTCATATTCCACGGTATCTTCGAGCCAACTGCTGCTCTCGTTTTCCGGCCGAAATATGTGCGTGTGTTCCCAGTGACGAAAAGGACCACTGCGCATGACATCGCGAAACATCTTGTTCGGCTCGCAAGCAACGTGTTCAGCGATCCAGTCCTGTGAAAATGGCCCCACAGCAACACGAAGTGTGACTTTGGAGCCAGGCTCTTCAATTCCACCAGTGCGCGCCACGACTTGGGCCTTTTCCCAAGGGGGAGTCAGGCGCTCGAGGGCGTCAGGTTCGGCGTGAAATCGGTACACGGCTTCCGCGGACGCGGGCATTTTACTTCGATAGGTAAAGATTTCATTCATGGGATCTACACCGGGACGCGCACAACCAAAGCTTCAGTTTAGCACGCCTGGCTGAATCGTCCGGCAGCAGCGTACAATAGTCCGCGATTGCTGCAGTACCATTAAAAAACTAATGACTTTTGTGCTGCGGATTCCGGGCTGTATTTTCGAATGTAGTTTTTCACCGATACCTTGCGTGCTGTGTTTTCCGAACTCATATAGCGAATCATTCCGAATACCGGCCGTACAGGCGCCCATGGACGGTCGTAGCGGCCTAGCACCCAGAAGATGCCGCTGTAGGAATTCGGGTTGCGACCGTCGAGTCCATATTTATTATTCAGGTGAATCATGATTCTGGCGGCTTCCTGCGGACTTCGGCTCCATTGCAGGATTTTCTTGCCCCACAGCATTCGCAGGTAATTGTGTATGCGCCCTTCGCGAACCAATTGCGTCTGCGCGGCGTTCCACAGGGGATCGTGTGTTTTGGCATACTCAAATTGTTCGAGCGTGTATAGATGGTCGCGCTCATCCCTGGCATGTTCTTTCAGCGTGTTCCGCACCCAATCCGGTAGCGACTCGTATTTGTCGTAATTGTCGCGATGCGAACTAAAGTTGTAACCGACTTCTCGCCAGGTAATCAGTTCATCGAGGAAACTCTCCGCCGCGGCACTCATGTTCCACCAGCCTTCACGGCTCCCATTTGTCCGCAGAGAGAGCTTCTTTGGCTTCCATTTCTCACGTTGAACTAGTTCGCCAAAAATTTCGTGAACCGAAAGATGCCCGAAATGCAGAAAGGGTGAAAGTCCGCTGGCAACATCGAGTTCCGGCTCATTGCGTTGTTCGCTGTATAGAGAAAGCCTCTTGTCCAGGAATTCCAACATGCATGCTCGGCCGTGACTATGGCCTCCACGCAAAGCAACAGGAGCAACCGAGTGATCGATGGGAAGCGCATTCAGGTAACCTGGTTCGCCAGTCAGCATTGCCTTTGATACGCATGGCCAATTCGAGGTGATCTTGCGAGAGAGTGATGCCGTGACCGGCAATTTGGTATTCCCGAGTGCATCGGCTTCCGGCATATGCGCAAGGTGCTTTGGCAATTCCTTCTGCAGGTACCGGCGAAAATCGAATGCGCGAAGGAACACCTGATCGGCCGCGTAGATCGGTAGCATGCCATTGGAATCCACCGCTTCCAGAAGAACAGTTAGCTTTCCTGCAGCGCTGGCCACCATGCGTGGCAGAAAAAAACAGGGAAATTCATCGGTCACTACGACGCAGGCTATTTTCTGCAAGAGCAGCGAGCAAGCCCTTGCCAGCATTTGCTGTTGGTTCAACGTAGGGGTAGTAGCGCACGCCGCGCTGCTGGCAGACACGCTCGTTATCTGCCATTCCGTCAAGCACAAACCGGTGCAACCGATCGCTGGCCCAGGGATACCCAACGCGTAGCGCTTCGAGAATAACCAGGGGTTTGCCAAGCGCTTTGCAATGCTCCAGTGCGCGGTCGAGCGCGAAATTGTAATGAAGACGCCTGCTCGCGATCATCCAGTAAAGGACATAATCGCCGCGCTCGTTAACCGGTTGCGTGTTGGATTTCTTAATTCGGATCGCAGGAACGGCGCTCACGAGACTCTCCTCGGCTTGCGGCGCGCTGCGTTTCATCTCATATCCCGAGATTCTTAGCCGGGGTGGTTGCTCCTTGACTTTCACCATGGGCAGGATAAAGTCTGCCAGTCATATTTGAACTGCCTGAAAGCACAGGAGAAACACATGGGACGCAAACTCGCGTTCATTTTACTATCCGCACTTATTTTGTGGGCGCCTGGATATGCACAAGGACAGAAAACTGCCGACAAGACATACGTCCTGAAAGCAGCTCGACTCTTTGATGGAAAGAGCAACACATTGGTTACGCCAGGAGTTGTTGTCGTAAGCGGCGGAAAGATTGTTGGCGTCGGAGCCAGTGCCACTATTCCCGCGGGTGCGGAAGTGATCGACCTGGGCGATGCTACGCTACTGCCAGGCTTCATTGACGCGCATACTCACCTTACGTTTCCCTATTCCGACGATTACAAGCAGGCAGAGCTTGATAGTCTGCAGAAGACCATTCCTGAGAGGGCCCTGGATTCCAGTGCTAACGCTCGCGTAACGCTGATGGCGGGATTTACTACCGTTCGTGATGTCGGTTCCAGCGACTATCTCGATGTCGGCCTTCGCAACGCCATCCGAGACGGAATTGTTCCCGGGCCTCGCATGTTAGTCACGGTTCATGCCCTGGGCGCTACCGGAGGGCATTGCGACAACGAAGACGGTTATCGGCAAGGGATATTTGGCCACGAGTCTGGGCCACTTGAAGGCGTCATCAACGGGCCCGGACCAGGCCCGCTATGCGGTCCGCCTCGATCATAAATACGGTGCTGACATGATCAAGGTCTGCGCATCGGGTGGGGTTCTTTCACCAACCGATGACGTCGATACGCCGCAACTGACACAAGAAGAGTTGAACGCCATCGTTGACGAGGCGCACGCTTTGCGACGCAAGACTGCAGCTCACGCTCATGGTGCCGAAGCTGCCAAGCGCGCGATCCTCGCCGGAATCGACTCCATCGAACACGGCAGCTTTCTCAGCGATGAAGCCCTGGACATGATGAAAGCACGCGGAACTTATCTGGTACCCACCTTGATGGCGATTCAGGGATTGCAGGAGCAGTTCGATCGCGGCGTATACGTTCCCCCGGCAATCGCAGCAAAGGCCCACGCCGCCACTGCGGCAATCCACGGAACATTTCAAAGGGCACTGGCAAAGGGCGTAAAGATCGGTTTAGGAACCGATGCTGGCGTTTATCCTCACGGCCGCAACGCTGAAGAGTTTCACCAGATGGTTGATCTGGGCATGAAGCCGATTGATGCGTTGAAAGCCGGGACATCGTCGGATGCGGAATTGCTCGGACTGGCGGACAAAATTGGCACTCTGGAGCCTGGCAAGCTCGCGGACGTCGTCGCCGTTCCGGGCGACCCAGTACAAAATATCCGTCAAACCGAGCATGCCTTTTTCGTGATGAAGGAAGGCGTGATCTTCCGGAACGATACCGCCAATAAAGCTCACTAACGGCTGGAGTTGAAACGATGACCGAACTCTCGAATACGATTTCCCGGGCTATGGAAAGTGAATATCGCATGCGTGCGGCGGAATTGCACAAGTGGGTTGATCCGCTAAGCGACGAACAATTCTGGACCAATCCCTTTTCGCATGGGAATAGCGTAGGAAACCTGATCCTCCATCTGACTGGAAATTTGAACTACTACATCGGGGCGCAGGTTGCCGGGACGGGTTACATGCGGAACCGCGATCTGGAATTCAGCGAAAATAGAAGACCAGCAAAAAATCAAGTCCTGAAGAAATTTGATGAGACCATTGCCATGGTTGTGGCAACGATTGAGGACCAGTCAGAGGAGGATTGGAGCAGGCCCTATGCCGCAGAACGTGAACCCGAATCGAGAGACCGTTTCTCTATCTTTCTACGTTGCTCTGCCCATCTTTATCATCATGTTGGGCAGCTTATTTATCTGAACCGCGAATTATTGAAGTAGTAGCGCAGCTACTTACGTTTCCAGTTTAAAGCGCGTTGACGCCAGGCGGAAAAGCCGACGCCAGACCAAGCGATTGATCAGCACTACAACCGTGGCCATGATCAGAGTGGACGCTAACAGAAGATCAAAATGACCCGCATCACTGGCGCTGCTAATTGTGCTGCCAAGACCGGGTGCTTGCACAATCTGCCCCCGAAAATGGAAATATTCCGCCACGATACTTGCGTTCCAAGCTCCTCCCGACGCCGTGACCATCCCGGTAACTAAATACGGGAAGATCCCCGGCAAGATCAAATAGCGCCAACGGTCAAAGTTGCCAAATCGAAAAACGTGCGCCGCTTCCTTCAGATCCGTCGGAATCGCCATCGCACCCGCGATCACGTTAAACAGGATGTACCATTGCGTCCCGAGCAACATGAGCGTCATCGCGGCAATTTCCACTCCTCCACGCAATTGCACCAGGAAAACCAGGATGATCGGGAACAGCGCTGTAGCCGGAATAGAAGCTGCCAATTGCACCAACGGCTGCGCCAGTCGTGCAAAGCGCGGGCTGAACCCAATGGCGACACCTACAGGAATAGTCCAAAGCGCGCCAATTACCAGTGCCAGGTTTACGCGTAGAAAAGTGTAGCCGGCGCTCCGCAACAAAATTATATAGTCGGCACGATGAAGATGAGCAAGCTCCTGCACCGTGCGGTATCCGCCGTAACCAATCAGCAGCGCCGCCAGAGGAAGAAACGCCCAGGGGATCCAGTCGCGCGACTTTGTGACCTTCGATCCCGAAAATGTTTCCGCGGCACGTTTCGCGCTTTTCGCAAATTGTGCGGTGATCCAGTCGATCACCGGATGAAGAACTCGGCGATAAGCACGAATTAGAAATGACTCTTTGCGAATGAAGTTCAAGAGAGAGTTCTGGCTTGTTGAGCTGCTCTCTACTTGTTCAAACTTGAATTTGTCAGCCCACGCAATCACGGGACGCCACAACAACTGGTCCATCAAGACGATCACCGCTACCATCGTCGCCAAGCCCCAAAGCATGGCGCTGGTGTTGCCGCTGCTCGCCGCCGTTTGCAGAAATGACCCCAGCCCCGGTAAACGAAAATCCTTGTCTCCCAAGACAAACATCTCGCAAGCCATCAGAAAAAACCATCCACCTGCTACCGACATCATCGAATTCCATACCAAACCGATCGTGGAAAATGGCAGATCGAGTTCCATGAAACGCTGCCAAGCGCTGAATCGGTAAATGATGGCCGCTTCACGCAAGTCACGCGGAATTGTTTTTAGCGATGAATAGAAACTGAATGCAATGTTCCACACCTGCCCGGTAAAGATTAGAATGATCGATCCAATCTCAACGCCCAATTGACGATTGGGGAATAGCGCCACCATTGCGAGCATAACCCCAGGCAGAAAACTCAAAACTGGAATGGACTGCAGAATGTCGAGTAAGGGAATGAGCACGATTTCCGCGCGCCGGGATTTTGCGGCGATGTATCCATATGCCAGCGCAAACAACAGACTGACCACGTAAGCCACCAGGATGCGCACCAGCGAATACATTGCGTAGAGCGGCAGGCTTCGCGGATTCTGCGAAATTTCTGCTTCTACTTTTACAGGCCCAAGCCACGAACGGCCGATAGAGTACACCCCGAAGATCACCGCGAAGACCGCGATAAACACGGCGATGTCGATCAGAAATCCCCATGCCCAGCGTGTGCCCGCGGGTCTCCGAAGCGTCGGAGGAATCGGCGTCTGGTGCTTGGGAAGAGCTGCGGGAGAGGGCACGAGAGATTTATGCCTCGGTGAGCGTTAATTTGCCGCTCGCGGCGTCGTAATCAAAAAGTTCGGCGTAGCGGCCCCATTGGATGGCCGTTTCCATCTGCCGGCGTGCTTCGTCCTCGCTGAAATGCTCGTCGAGAAGATCCTGGAAGAATTCGGCGGGCAATGTGCGGTTGGCTTTGGCTTTCAACGATTGCTCCATCTGTCGAAGCAGTGGCACATTAGCCAGGGCTGCCTGCCGGAAAATGGTCTTGCGATCCTGAATGTCGCCGTGTGCAAATGCCTGCCCTTCGGGTGTTATGATCGCGTCGCCTTCTTCCACCTTCAGCAATCCCAGCAGTACGGCCGTGTCTACGGTCGGAAGTAAAGCGTCGACTTCCAGGCTGAGTTCATTTGCCAGCGCATGAAGATCAGCGCGCCCCCCTTGATCAACCAGAATCTCCAACAACCCGGCCATGCCTCCAGGGCGTGTATGCGGCAGCATCAGAATCGTTCGACGATCCGCTCCGCTCGCCTGTCCCTGTAATGTCGTACCCGTCGGCAATTCTGGATGATCCTGGCGGGTCAACGCCCGGTAAATCAAATCAACCAGTTCGATGAACCGCGGATTCTTGCGGTCTCGGTAGTGGGGAATATCAACATTGAACTGCGCGTGAATGTGCGCTGGATTGCGGCCCAGTACGATGATACGGTCAGCAAGAATCACCGCTTCTTCGATGTTATGTGTAACGATGAATATCGCTCGTGTCGGAATCTTTTTTTCCAGCCACAAATCGAGCAATTCGCCGCGCAGCGATTCCGCCGTCAGCACATCAAGCGCGGAGAAAGGCTCGTCCATAAACAGCACTTCCGGCTCAACCACCAGCGCGCGCGCCACTCCAACCCGCTGCTTCATCCCTCCCGATAGTTCCTTCGGATACGCGGACTCGAAACCGTCGAGACCCACCGCGTCAATAATCCGCAACGCTCGTTTGTGCCGCTCAACTTCCGGAATGCCCCGCGCTTCCAGGGGCGCTTCTACATTTTCGATTACGGTTAGCCAGGGGAAAAGCGCAAAACTCTGGAACACGATCGCGACGTTCGGTTCTTCTCCCGCTACCGGCTGTCCGTGCCAATAAACCGTTCCGCTGGAAGCTGGCGAAAGTCCGGTGAGCATCCGCAGCATGGTGGACTTCCCGCAACCAGAAGGGCCAAGCAGTGCAATAATCTCTCCGGGATAAACAGCGAGATCGATGGGAGAAATGACCTGAATGCGGGTGCCGTCTGGCTGCGGATAATATTTTTCCAGTTTACGCGCTTCGATAATCGGCTCTACAGCCGCTGCTGTGGTACTCATAGTGCCGTGTATTATCGCTTAGTTTTGCGCTCTCGGCATAGTGCTATGGGAAAAAGTGCGGAAATAGTGTCAGTCCGGTTACAATTTTGTGACTCTTAGATGACGGAATCGCTTCATTCCGAATCAACCTTCACTTCCCATGGCAAAATTCCCCCTTGGGTTTTTGCTGTGGGCGTATCGCTCCTGGTGTCTCTTGCGGTATTGCTTCCCTTTTTCTGGTTGGGTAGCGCTTCTGGCCATGATTTTGAATTCCACGCGGCCTCCTGGCTGGATGTTTCTCAGCAGTGGAAAGAAGGAACGTTTTATCCCCGCTGGACGGAATGGACTAATCACGGGTTTGGCGAGCCCCGCTACATTTTTTATCCTCCGCTTTCGTGGATGCTCGGGGCTGCCTTGACACGCTTGATTCCTTTGCCTTGGGTGCCACTTTGTTTTGTTCTGTTGGTGCAAACACTGGCAGGCACAAACGCATTTTTCCTCCTGCGGCGATTGGTGGGGATGCAAGGTGCGCTTTGGGGAGCGGCATGTTATACGGCCAATCCCAACGCATTGCTGATGGCCTACGTTCGGAGCGATTTCGCGGAACAATTCGCTTGCGCCATTTTCCCACTGCTTTTTCTTGGTGCTTTAAAGTTGACTGATTTGCTCGAGGAGCAGCCTCCTCCTTCCCGTTCGCTGCTGGCATTCTCAATACCCTTTGCCGCCGTTTGGTTGTGTAATGCGCCCGCGGGTGTAATCGCCAGCTATTCTGTGGCGTTGCTGATTGCGTGGGCTGCTTTATCGCAACGATCGGCCCGCGTCGCTATCCGAGGAACCGCTGGAATTGCACTGGGTTTCGGCCTAATCGGATTTTACCTGCTCCCCGCGGCTTACGAGCAGCGGTGGGTAAATATTTCGCAAGCGCTATCCAGCGGGCTGCTCCCCTGGCAGAATTTTCTGTTCACTCGCATCGACGACGTGGAACATACCTGGTTCAACTGGATCGCCTCGCTCTGCGCGGTTTTATTGATGCTGTTGCTGTGCGCGACAGCGCTCTTGTCGCGAAAGCTTTCATCAAGCGGAAAGACCGCCAGCACCCCAATCCAGACTTGGAAGGCTCTGCTGCTCGTGGGAGCAGTCGCTTCCCTCTTGATGTTGCGTTTTACTGAACCTTTGTGGGCGTATCTACCCAAATTGCGCTTCGTACAATTTCCTTGGCGATGGATGTCGATCGTCGCTCTGATTTACGTTTGCTTCGTTGCTGCAGTGGCACAGAAACGCCGTGGTTGGCTGGTGCCTGCGCTGATCCTGGTGCTTTCTGTGCCGCTTGCGAATTTTCTGGTCAATAACGGTTGGTGGGACCCGGACGAAATGCCCACACAAAAAGCTGCCATTGACAGCGGTGCGGGGTATGACGGCACGGATGAATACGATCCGGTGGGCGACGATCATATGGAACTGCCGGCGAACGCACCTCTGGTCAAAGTCCTGACGGATACTTCCGGCGGCGATCCGGTGAAGGATGCTGAAGTAAGAATCGTGAATTGGACAACCGAGCATAAGACTCTCCAAATCCATACCAGATGAAAAGGCCAGCGTCGCTGTACGTCTGCTGAACTATCCGGCTTGGCATATTGAAGTAAATGGCAACGCGGTTACACCGGAACGCATGGACGACATCGATCAGATGGTGGTCCCCGTGCAAGCGGGGAGTTCCCTAATAGAAATTCGCTTTATCCGGACAACCGATCGCATGATAGGAAATGCGCTTAGCTTGCTGAGTCTGGGAATATGCGCGGTCGTCTTTTATGTTGGAAGAAAGCGGGCGGCATAAAGCCGTATATGCCCGATTTGCCTGTCAGCGGCGATCCACGCTCGGATGGCGTATATCCTGGCCCTGGACGATGTAAATAACATCTTCGGCGATGTTGGTGGCATGATCCCCAATGCGTTCGAGGTTCTTGGCAACCAGAATCAACTCAAACGCCGGAAAAACCACACTCGAATCGCCCATCATGTAAGTCAGCAATTCGCGAAAAATCTGATCGCGGTATTGATCTACCTGATCATCAGTTGCCATGACTTTCTGCGCAAGTTCCACGTCTCGGCGTACGACCGCGTTCAGCGCGTTGCGCACTTGCTCTTCGACCAACTCCGTCATGCGCGGCAAATCCACATACGGCTTCACACGGGGATGCCGCAAAATCCGCAACGCTCCTTGCGCCACGTTCACCGCCTGGTCCCCGATACGTTCCAGATCGTTGTTGATTCGAGATACCGCCAGAACAAAACGCAGGTCGATGGCCATGAGCTGGTGCAAGGCCAACAGTTGGACCACGCGGTCATCGATTTCCAACTGCAGCTCATTGATCGCGTCCTCTTCGTCCAAGACCCGCTTGGCGGTTTGCTCATCGGAGTCCAACACGGCGTGAACGGATTGGTGAACAGCACGCTCAGCCAGGCTGCCCATCCAGAGCAGCCGTTCCTTCAGATCGTTTAGATCTTTTTCAAAATGTCGTTCCATAAAGCCCTTCCCATCCGCCGATTCTCCGCTTCGCGCGGCACTATAAAATCATCAAGCAGCCATTTCCTCACTTCATCCAAAGCGGCCGGTGATGTACGCCTCCGTACGTGGGTCGCCCGGCGTCGTAAACAGATGAGGCGTCGGGCTAAATTCTATGATCTGTCCGGTTAACAGGAACGCCGTGAAGTCGCTGACCCGAGCCGCCTGCTGCATGTTATGTGTGACGATCGCGATCGTTGTCAGATTCTTCAGTTCTACCAGCAGCTCTTCAATTTTCGCAGTGCTGATAGGATCCAGGGCGGAACAAGGCTCATCCAGCAACAAGACCTCAGGTTCCACCGCAAGCGCTCGTGCGATACAAAGACGCTGCTGCTGGCCGCCAGAAAGTTCATAAGCTGACTTGTGTAACTGGTCCTTCACTTCTTCCCACAAGGCCGCATGGCGAAGACTTTTTTCTACGATCTCAGAGATCGAGCCCTTCATCCCGTTGATGCGTGGACCGTAGGCGATATTGTCGAAGATGGACTTAGGAAAAGGGTTGGGACGTTGAAAGACCATGCCGACTCTGCTGCGTACGGCCGTGACATCCTGAGCCAGAATGTTCTGGCCATCCAGAAGGATTTCCCCTTCCAGACGCGAACTGTTGACGGTCTCGTGCATGCGATTCAACGTACGAAGTAGAGTCGATTTTCCGCAACCCGAAGGACCAATAAGCGCTGTAACACGCTTGTCGGCGATACCCATATTGATGTCGAACAGAATCTGCTTCGTGCCGTAATAGAAATTGACCTTCGAGATGGTCATGCGCATTGGCAATGGCGCGCTTGATTCTCGACTAGCAGGAGCTCCGGTAATCGTTGTGATATTCACAGAAATCCCCGATTTGGCAGCGGACATATTCAAGACCTCGGCACGGCGATTCCTCGCGATAGAATGGTGCGGGCAAGGATGTTAATGATCAAAATCAGGCCCAAGAGCACCAATCCTGCGGCCCAAGCCTGCCGATGCCAATCCTCATACGGTGAAACGGCATACGTATAGATCATTACTGGTAAAGACGCTGTTGGCGTCGTCCAACCGTTGGTCCAAAATCGATTCCCAAACGCAGTGAACAACAGCGGAGCGGTTTCTCCGGCGACGCGAGCCAGCGCTAGGAGAATGGCAGTGAGGATACCACGATAAGCCGCCGGAACGATTACCGTCGAGATGGTCTTCCATTTACTGGCGCCTAACGCCATGGCACCCTCGCGCAGATTACGCGGAACGCCCTTCAAAAACTCCTCGGTGCTGCGCAGGGTAATTGGGATCATCATGATGCCGAGCGCGAAAGCTCCCGCCAGCGTTGAAAAATGTTTGAACGGCAATACCACCATGCTGTAGGCAAAAATGCCGATGACGATCGATGGCACGCCGTTCAGCAAGTCCGCAGCGTAGCGAACGACGGAAGCCGTGAATCCCCCGCTGAACTCAGCCAGATAAATTCCGCCTAGAAAACCGATCGGCACACCAAATGCCGATGCGGCAAGGAGCAACTTGCCGCTACCCACAATGGCATTTGCCATACCTCCACCAGTTTCGCCAACCGGCTTCGGAAGTTGTGTAAAGAAGGCCCAGCTAATGGAAGTGCCGCCGTTGAACACCAGGTAGCCAAGAATCAGAAAAAGCGCGCTCACCGAAATGAATGCGCACAATCCCGTCATCGTCAGCATGAAGTTGCTGACGAATTTCCTCCATTGCAGGCGTGGATTGCTCATGCAGCCACCTTACTTCCCCGTTGCGTTGTCGCCAGGATCAGCAGACGAGCCATGCCATTAAGCAGGAATGTCAGCAGGAAGAGCACCAGGCCCAGGTACACCAGCGACTGGAGATAGATATCGCCAGTAGCCTCTGTGAATTCGTTGGCGATAACTGCGGCGATGGTATAACCCGGAGCAAACAAAGAAGCCGCGACTTTTGGGGAATTGCCGATGACCATCGTCACCGCCATGGTTTCACCGAGAGCGCGCGCCATAGCCAGGAAAATAGAGCCCATAATGCCGGTCTTGGCGAAGGGTACGACCACCTTCCAGGTAGATTCCCAACGCGTGGAACCGAGCGCCAGCGCGGCTTCGCGCTGGTCCCGCGGAACAGACAAAAGTATTTCCCGGGAAACGGAAATGATATACGGGATCACCATGATCGCCATAACGATACCCGCGGTGAAAAATCCAACTCCGTAGGAAGGCCCCGCAAAAATCGGGATCCAACCCAGAGTCCTTATCAGCGCCGGAGCAATAACCGTCCGCATCAGCGGCACAATGATGAACACGCCAAGTAGGCCATAAATTACGCTGGGAACCGCGGCGAGCAGATCGATAAAGAATTGCAGAGTGTCGGAAATTCGTGGCGGGGCAAGTTCCGCAAGGAATATCGCAGCTCCAATGCCCAGCGGCACGGCAATCGCCAAAGCGACGGCCGAAGTAACTAGAGTTCCGTAGATGAAAGGAAGTGCGCCGTATTCATCAAGGATGGGATCCCACACGCTGGTTACAAAAAAATGGAAACCAAATTTGTGCCGCGGCAAAACGGAATTAATCCATAGCTGGTAAACAAGCAGAACCGTGATCAGCACAACCGTGGCCGCAAATAAAAAAGTGACCAGACGCGCGATCTCGTCGCCTTCGCGAAGACGCGCTAGAAAAGACCGCGAGCCCGTTACCGGGCCCGCGGGTCCCAGAGTTGTTGTTGGCGCTGCCACGTTTCCATCCGAAAGCTATTGGATTTTGTCGATAGCCTTCTTTTCCTTTTCAACCACTTCCTTCGGCAGCTTCGCGTAAGACAAGCCTTCCGAGTAGCCCTGTCCGTCGGAGAGCATCCACTTCAGGAAGCCCTTGATGGCGTCGCGTTTCGCACCATCCTGAAATTTCTGCGGAATCAGCAGCCAGGTAAAGCTGGAAATAGGATAGGCGGTTTTCCCCGGTGCGTTTGTGATGGACACACGGAAATCGTCTGGCATGTCCTTGGCTGCACCGGCGGCCGCGGCCGTAACGCTGGCCAAATCGGCCTTGATGAATGCGCCGCTCGAGTTCTTCACTGCTCCATAAGGTATGTTGTTCTGCGAAGCATAAATCAATTCCACGTAACCCACCGAGTTGGGAGTCTGCTTGATGAGGCCGGTCACGCCTTCGTTGCCCTTGCCTCCCAGCCCCACGGGCCAATTGACGCTCGTACCTTTGCTGACTTTGCTCTTCCATTCATCGCTAACTTTCGATAGGAAGTCGGTCCAAATGTAAGACGTGCCGCTGCCATCGGAGCGGTGTACTACGACGATATCGTTCGCGGGGAGATTCACTCCCTTATTTGCTCCTGCAATCGCCGGATCATTCCACTTGGTAATTTTCCCAAGGAAAATTCCTGCCAGCGCTTCTGGAGTGAAGTTCAATGCGCCGCTTACGCCGGGAACATTGTAGGTGGGTACAACCGCACCAAGAACCGTCGGGAAGTGCAAAATGGCAGATCCGCGTTTGTCCTGGTAATTCTTCAATTGCTCATCGTTCATCGGGCCGTCTGTGGCTCCAAAATCTACCGTGCCTTCCGTGACTTGTTTTATGCCCGCTCCGGAACCAACGGATTGGTAATTGAACTGGATATTGGAAAACTTCTTGTGGTACTCGTCGAACCATTTCGAATAGATGGGATAGGGAAACGTGGCTCCTGCTCCGTTGATAAGGAGAGGGTTTTGCGCTGCCCATGCGATTGCACCCAAGGCGAGGATGGCCAGAATTGCGCCAGTGAGTCGTTTCATTCGATTATCTCCGTGCTGCGATTGTTACTTATAGGTGATTGACCGTGAGCGTTCATCTCACTCTGAGCCGTGTACATTACAGGAATGTTACAGAGGGAGGTGAGTTTGTTAAAAATTGGAAACATTGGGAAGCGGTGTGGAAAGCACAGAAAGGGAAGCCTTTAGATTCAGTGGCTGTAACAATTTTGTGCATCTGCAAAGAAAAGGGGCGACTATTAAAGCCGCCCCTCAGTGGAGATTAAATAGCGCTCTTACCCGCCTTAAACTACGGCAGGTAATAACGGAAGGAGGTGAATATCATGTTGTCTGTTCCCTTCGGGGAGACGCCTGGGAGCATGGAAGTAGGGCTGGCGTTGTTATTCCCCGACCAAGCATCCTTGGACAAGTAGGAATATTGCAAGCCGAACTGAATGCGGCCCTTGGAGCCCTGGTAGAACTTGTACCAGAGGCCCACGGTGGTCTCCTTGATGATCCGAATGTCGCCCGCGCAAGCTGAGCCCGACGATGGGTTGAAGTCGTTCACAGGTACGCCTTCTGTGGCGCAGCCTGAGTTGTTGGCAGCAAAGTTGCCGTAGCCACCGATACCGGTAGGTGGAGATTTTGGTGGTGGTGGTGGCCGGGATGAGAAGGCGTTGTGACGGTGACAGGCACTCCACCAACTATTGTAGTGGTGCTGGTTGCAGGAATTGCCGTGGTCTTGGTGATCGTGACCGAGTCATATCCTGCATAGCCCGCGCGCCATCCGTACTCAAAGCCCCAATAAGCGTAGAGGTCCAGTTTCGGGGTGGCGTGCCATTCGACACGTGCCAAACCTTGCGCGGTGCGAATCAAAGCCAGAGTGCCGTCGGGACGAGCAGTGGCATCGGCAAGCTGCGCCGAACCATAGCGACCGATACCGTCGCCGGCGACTCCCTTCAAGCCAACATCTATCTTCTTGCCGAAGAGTGGCCAGAGACCGCTAAGACCGAAGCCGCCGCCGGTGCTGCCGCTATTGTACGCGCCAAAGCTGCTAACCACAGTCGGAGTAGCCGAGTTGCAATTCCCGGTAAGGACTGTCGGAGTTCCTGGGGGAGCCGTGTCGTTCGCGTTGGTACCGACAACGCCGCAAGGATAGATGCGGTCGCGGAACAAGCTGACGATACCGAACAGTTCGTAGTGGCCGAACCCGGGATCAGCGGTCGCCTTGAAGATGAAGTCCGGAGCCTTGTTCACGGTGTAACCGTTGGCGTCAAACGCGTTGTAAAGACCGCCGCCTGCGCCCGGAGCATTCAGGAAGAAGTTGCCAGTCGTGGCTGTCGTAGCGCCAGACGTCACAATCGTTGCAGGAGCTGCAGCCGAGTTAATAGTGGTAACCGATGAGAAGCCGCGACCACCGATCGTCGCCTGCGGACCTTCAATGGACATGCCCAACGTGAATTTATTGTCTGCAAAGTTCTTAACCACACGGAAGCCGTATTGACGAGCCCATGTGAAGCCTACGACGTACTGTGGGTCGATAACCAGCGGGAGATCTTCCTGGCGGTTAAATTCCGCCTTCTTATCTTCCGTCGCCAAGCTCCACATTTGACCGCCGGTGATGATCCAGCCGTTCGCGAAAGCGGCCTGCGCAAACAATTGGCGCTGACGCATCACGTAGCTATTGCTCTGACGGTTGTTCGAAGTGGTGCCTGCGCCGAGGAAGTCAGCTTCGTAATATCCACCGATATCCGTTGTTCCCACTTTTGATTGGACTAGAAGCGAGATGCGGCTCTGACGGCCAGTGAAGTTGTTTTCGCTGACGTGCGCCAGATCGTTCGCGGTGAAAGGAATGCCCGTGAACGGTGTGTTGATGTCGCCGGAGGTGGCGCGACTGCGGGCCACAGTTTCTGCCGCCAGGAAACCACCAGGCGTCAGGTTGACGCCCTTGTACTTTATGGTCGCTGGCCCGTCATCAGAATTCCCCAATTGCGAATTGCCCGCGTTTTGAGGCGTCGCACCCACTAGACAGTGCGGTAACCGTGGAGCTGAGCGCGGAAGTCGTGGTTTTCGCTTCCACGGAAGTTGCCACCGCTTCACTCGCCTTTACGGTTGCTTCTGTAGCGCGGGAATTTGCCGAAGCAGCCGTTTCGCGCGCTTCTTCGATCTGACGATCGCGCTTGGAAAGCTCTTCCTTCAATAACTGAAGTTCTTCTTGCTGGGACTGCAGAGCCTGACGCAATAGTTCCACTTCTGCGGCAATTTCTGCGCTGGTTTTTTCTGCAGCAGGCTTGGCAGGTTGTCCCGGTTTTGCAGGCTGTGCATCCGCTGCTTTTGGTGAATCCTTTGGTGAGTCTTTCGGTGAATCAGCAAACGCAGTTCCCGTGATGAGGAACAGCGATAGTGTTAGTGACGCAAGTTTTTTCATTGCCTCTCTCTTTTTTGTTTTGCAGAATTCGAACAACACCCGTGGGAAGAAATATCACCCCGGTGCTGACCTTAGTTGGCCACTCTTACGCTTATGTCAATCAACTGTTAATAGTCTGTAACAATCGAATTTTGCTAAATCTAAATTTAGTCCTGTCTATAAGTTGCAGCGCTGGGAAGTTCATGGCTGCTCACATTACGGAATTTTCATTTCGTACGCCAGGTGGCTACAGTTGCCTTGCGACTGGCTTGTTTGCGTTTTAAATTACAATCTGTGAAAGGCATTGTGCTTGCAGCAGATATTTAGGTGAGCGCGGGACCTTCGCTTTTGTGCAAAATTTCAATCAACTTTCGAGAGCAGAAATTTGAAGAGGGGAAATGGGGACCGGAGCCAGGGGTGCTCTGGTCCCCAAGGTGGGACTTAGAATTGAAGTTCAAACACGCTGAGTCTCGCACCCGGGCTTCAAGTCAGAATGAAGGCCATGTGAATTCTCGATGACCTCACCCGTCGAACGCTCCGTAGTGTCAGCCACATCAGGACGCAGGTTAAGACCCCGCCCATGCCGCACATCAAGGCCTCGCACCCAGAAGATTATGTCTTCCGCAATGTTCGTAGCGTGGTCGGCGATCCGCTCCAGGTGCCGCGTGGCCAGGATGAACTGCATGCCGGGACTTACCAGCGCAACATCCTTGGTCATGTGCTGCAGCAAGTTCTCGAAGATGTGATCGCGATACTGATCCACAACATCGTCGCTCTCCAGAACTTGACCGGCCAGTTCGGCGTTTCGGAAAATCAGCGCGCCCAAACTCCGGCTGACCATCGACCGCACCGCTTCCGCCATCGGGGGCTAGATCTTCGGGAGCTTTTGCTTCGGGTATCTCACGCAGGGAAATGACCCGCTCGGCAATATTTACGGCAATATCCCCGATGCGTTCGAGGTCGTTGGTTATTTTTAACGAGGCAACAATCAGCCGCATTTCATCGTCGCTGAAAGACCCGCGACGCAACAAACGTATGGCATGCTCATCGATAACGATTTCCATTTCATTGATCCGGGGTTCCAGCAGAAATACTTCGCCCGGAAGTCCGGCGGTACGTTCACTGTCGAAGCTGACGATGGCGTCCAGCGCCCTGTTCATGGCGCTTTCCACCAATCGCGCCATCGAAATCAAGTAATTGACGAGCGTGTCGTACAGCACAACTTCGGTCAAACCGGGGGCAGATTGCATTCGGGCCTCCGCGGCGAATCAATGGTCTTCGCACGCTTACTCAACAGAATGGCGTGCGGATGTTACCCCCTGTTTACGGCTGAATGAATAAGATGGAACGGACAGGCCTGTCACGACTGCAAAAGGGTTCGGATGCTCCCGCTCGCCGGAATTCCTAGCTAGATTGACGGCAGCGGCCGGCCGGTACGCGCTGCCGCTCCTGCGGAAGAAGCCGCTCGCAGGGAGGCACGTTCCGCGTCAAAAACAGGCACGGAAACATGGAATTTCGAGCCTACGCCCACTTCACTTTCCACCCAAATACGGCCGCCGTGGGCTTCAATCAAGTGCTTGGCAATAGCCAAACCGAGTCCTGTACCTCCAGCCTCGCGAGAGCGAGCAGCGTCCACGCGGTAAAATCGCTCAAAGATGCGCGGCTGGTCTGACTGAGGAATGCCGATGCCCGTATCGGTGACCGTCAGAATAATTTCGTCATTTTTTATTTCGGCACTCAGAATAATCTTCCCGTTAGGTAACGTATATTGGATGGCATTATCCAAAAGATTTTGTAGAATTTCCTGCAAGGCGACGATTGTCTCCGGCAACGTCCGGCAAATTACTCGGCAATTCCAACGAAAGTGTGAGGCCTTTTTCACCTGCTCTGCGCTGCGCGGTTTCGTAACACGATTCGACAAGTTGCGGAACGCTGACGCGTCGCACTTCCAGTTCCAGCCGCTCCGCGTCCATTTCCGAAAGGCGCAGCAGATCTTCCGTGAGGCGTGCGAGACGGCGAGAGTGATCCAGGATAATGGCCAGAAAGCGATCTCGATTGTTGGGATCATTGATGGCACCCGCAATCAATGTTTCTGCAAATCCCTGAATCGCGGTCAACGGCGTTCGGAATTCATGCGAAACGTTCGCCACAAAATCGCGCCGGATTCGCTCCAGTTTCCTTAATGCAGTGATGTCGTGCAACACAATGACCGCGCCCGATGTTTCTCCCGCACGTACCGAGGCAACCGTTGCCGCAAAAAAGTGTTGCCTGAGCGTTCCTGTCACAATTTCCGCTTCGACGCGATGCTCGCCACCCAGCACGCGGCGCACCGCGTCAATTAGCTCCCTCTGCCGCACTATTTCCAACAGCGAACTGCCCGATACCGGCGGCACATCCAGACCCAGGATTTCCGCGAATCCAGGGTTGGCGAATACTAGTCGCTCTGCACCATTAACCACGGCCACGCCTTCCACCATCGAGCCGAGAATGGCAGCGGAAAGATTGCGCTCCTCGGTAAGAGTTCGTATGGTGCGATCCAGACGCGCGGCGGTCTGATTCAACGAACTGCCGAGCGCTTCCAGCGTGTCCCCCTTACCGTCAGCTGGGAGCGGGCGAAAATCGCCTTCGGCAACGCGCCGCGAGAATTCGCGCAGGCGTTCGATGCGGTCGGTGAAGGATCGCGAAATAAGCATCGAGACCGCACCCGCAAGAAGCAAAATCAGAAGTGACCAAATCCAGAGTTTGGCGCGAAACCGGCTGAGCGCTTCATCCACTCCATCCATGGGCAACGCTAACCGCAAGATGTAAGCGGTTCCGTTCGCAAGGTTTTCACGTTTCGCGTAATAGAGCAGCGGTTGCTTGACCGAAACACTATAACGAGTCGATCGTCCCTCGCCGTTTCGTAGCGCGTCCAACACTTCCGGCCGTTGAGAGTGCGACTCCATTGATCCGACCTCGCTGGAAGAATCGGCGAGCACCGTGCCGTCGGATGTAATGACCGAAATGCGAGCGCCGCTCGTTGCTGCCTCGGTGGTCCACGCGTGGAGGGCCGCGCTTTCTTCCGGCGTTTGAGGAGGAATCGTGGTTAGGGCCGGCGGTCGTTGTTGCAACACACTCAATAGCGCGTGAAGTTCCTGGTATCCGTCATTTTCATAGCTACTACGAAGGGTGCGTTCGGCAAGAAAATCCACCGCGAGCAATACGCTCAGCAGCAGAGCGAAAAAGGTCAGCGCGAGTTTCCAAAAAAGTTTACGCGGCACGTGTCTCAAACAAATACCCGGCCCCGCGCACGGTCTTCAGATGCAACGGATTTTCCGGGTCGGATTCAATTTTTTCGCGCAAACGTCGGACGTACACATCCACGCTGCGCGGGGTCACGAATCGATCTGTCCCCCAGACGGCATCGAGCAATTGGTCTCTCGTAAAGACGCGATTGGGGCGAGAGGCCAGGTAATACAGTAACCGAAATTCCAAAGTGCTGAGCGGTACCGGCTTGCCGGAATGGCTGACCCGATAGGATGCGGGATCAATCGCCAGCCGCCCCACTTCCAATACGCGCTGCGCGTCGGCCGGTGGTTCGGCCCGGCGGATCAACGCCTTTACGCGCGCAATCAGCTCTCGAGGACTGAATGGTTTGGTGACATAGTCGTCCGCGCCCATCTCCAGCCCCACCACCCGGTCA
This sequence comes from Candidatus Acidiferrales bacterium, assembly GCA_963837885.1. GTDB lineage: Bacteria > Acidobacteriota > Terriglobia > Acidiferrales > UBA7541 > Acidiferrum. Next base: position 95,682 of record CAWIPD010000006.1, read on the forward strand.
GCTTCATCACCTCGCGCCGTAAGCATCAGAATCGGCAGGCGATTGAGTGACTCATCTTTGCGAACTTCGCGGCAAATATCGAGGCCCGACATCTTGGGCAGCATGAGGTCCAGAAGAAGCAGGTCGGGAGGAGTTTTCTTGAGCGCGGCAAGCCCACTTACTCCGTCAAAGGCAGCGCTGACCTGAAAGCCTTCGTTGGCAAGATTATAGCGGACCAGCTCCACGATGTCGCGGTCGTCTTCAATAATCAAGATGCGCTTCATAGACAAATCTCGATACACGGATCGCATCGGTAGGAGTCTACCGTAGCGAGCCGAATTGCGGTAGGCATGGTTATGAATGGACTCCAAGGGCACTTTATCCTGAATGATTCTGGCAGAAGAACAGGTATCAGGTGGTGAGCGCACGATAACAGAATTGTGAATGCATTGTTAACGAAAATAAGCCAAACAATTAGAAAAAGTTAGGCCTAAGTTACGGTCTATACATATAAATTACTGCGCTACCACTGATTGCAATAACGGTTCGATGACGGCGATGTTCTTTAGAAGCTCGGGAGGAATGTTATGGCGTTGTTGAAGGTACTCAGCAGAATTGTAGGATACCCAGACTTTATTCCCGACGTCTTGCCAGATCAGCGCTTTCAGGGGTAGGTCCAACGCGACCGTGGGAGAAGCGAGCATAATCGGCGTGCCACCCTTGGGATTGCCGAAAATCAATAATTCGGTGGGTTGCATTGTCATGCCAACCTTTTCTGCTTCGCCGCTATGATCAATGTGGCAGAACAGCGCAATACCCTTGGACTGCAGCGCTCCTTTCAGACGCTTGGTTGTTTCCTCAACCGAATAAGGGCTGCTAAGGTGCACGAGGCCATTGTCATTAGAAGAGTTCATGAGAACCTCCAGCGATCACCGTGATGCCTTCCGCGGAAAAATCTTAGATTCCGCCAGAAAATCGGAAGTTTCTAAATTTGTAGCTGCGTGATGGTTCAGGAGTTAGGCGTAGTGGCGAAGGCCAGGGTGATCAGAGTCTTCTGCTCCATCTCGTGCGCCTTAGCGGACCCCGTGGCGGGGCTGGCGCTGGAAGAACGCTTCACCGAGCGCACCCGAATGTTTTTGGCTTGAGCAATGCGCTCGAGGCGCGGCAGAACATAGAAAAGCGCTCCCATATTGGCAGGCTCTTCCTGTACCCACACTATTTCGCGGGCATTGGGGTGTTGATCGATTGCCGCGGCAATTTCAGCTTTCGGCAAAGGATAGAGTTGATCGAGGAAAAAGATAGCCGTAGTGGTGTCTTTGCGGCGGCGGCGCTCTGCGCGAAGTTCATGGCCAACCTTCCCGCTGGCAATCAGGATGCTCTGCGCGTCGGTAACTTCGCGATCCACAACAAGAGTCTGAAACCGCGGGCGCTCGAATTCTTCAATTGGAGATATCGCATCAGGATGGCGCAGCATGCTCTTGGGTGTGAAAACCACCAGCGGTTTACGCCATGGACGTCGGGCAGCTCGACGCAGCAAATGAAAATACTGTGCCGCCGTGGATGGCTGGCAAATATTCATGTTGCCTTCTGCAGCTAGCTGCATGAATCGTTCGATCCGGGCGCTGGAGTGTTCCGGACCTTGGCCTTCGTACCCATGTGGCAGAAGCAGAACCAGCCCTGTCGGCAATCCCCATTTGTCTTCACTGGCGCTGATGAATTGATCGATAACGATTTGCGCGCCATTGACGAAGTCCCCGAATTGAGCTTCCCAAAGAACCAGGCCTTCGGGGTAGTCGCGAGAGAAGCCATACTCAAAACCCAAGCAAGCAGCTTCGGAAAGCGAAGAGTTGTGAATTTCGCAAAAAGCTTGCTTGGGAGAAAGATGCGCGAGGGGCAGGTAGTCCTGCTCGGTTTGCGTGTCGATCAAGATGGCGTGACGCTGGTTAAAAGTGCCGCGCTGCGAGTCTTGTCCCGTGAGGCGAACAGGCGTTCCTTCCAGAACCAGAGAGCCATAGGCGAGCAACTCCGCGAAACCGTAATCCACAGGTTTCTTGCCGTGCCCCATTTCCAGTCGCTGCTCCAGCAGCTTCACGATCTTAGGATGCACGTGAAACCCGGCGGGCGGACGAACCAGCCCCTCCGTGATTTCCGCCAATTTTTCACGGCTTAGCCCCGTGTCGACTTCGTACGCAGGATCATATTTGCCGTAATGATATGGCGCCCAATAATCCGGCAATTTCCGGAGCCGGGGAGCTTGGGTAAGCTTTCCGGCTTTGATTTGGTCTTCCTCGTACTCTTTTCTTACCGAATCGGCGATGGCATCCGCGGAAATGCCAGTGGCCTCCGCATAAATTTTCCAGAGCTGCGGGATGCGTTCTTGATGCGCTCGTAGAGGCGCGGCTGAGTAATCGTAGGATCGTCGACTTCGCTATGCCCGTGACGGCGATAGCCGATCAGGTCGATCACCACGTCTGAATTAAATTCGGCGCGATATTCCGCCGCAAGGCGGCCGATCCGGACAACTGCGTCGGGATCTTCAGCGTTTACGTGGAAAATGGGAATGTCTTGCCGTTTGGATATGCTGGAAGCGAACCGGGAAGAATGCTCTTGCGGCGGGCGTGTCGTAAAGCCAATGAGATTGTTCACGATAATGTGAACCGTGCCACCCACTGAATAAGCAGCGAGGTCCGCAAGATTCAGCGTTTCGGCAAGAACCCCCTGCCCGGCATAAGCAGCATCACCGTGCATCACGACGGTCCAAACCTTGTTGAGAATTTCCTTGGAGCGATTGAGTTGCGCCCCAGTTACTCCGTGGCGAGTTTGCTTGGCGCGAGCTCGGCCCATCGCCACGGGATCAACGGCTTCAAGGTGGCTGGGGTTGGATACAAGATGTATGTTGATCACTTTTCCGGACGATGTCGTGTACGCGCCGGTCGCGCCTACGTGATACTTCACGTCTCCCGCGCCGAGTACACTGCGTGGATCGACATCTTCAAATCCCGCAACAACCTGGTGGGCAGGCTTGCAGGCTACGTGCGTCATCACGCTGAGCCTGCCGCGATGGCTCATGGCCATCACCGATTCCACCCCGCCCAGTTCACCGGCAGCATCGAGAATGGAGTCGAGCAGCGGGATAAGCGAGGTATTGCCTTCCAGCGAAAACCGTTTCGTCCCTAAATATCGACTCTGCAGCACTTGTTCAAACAGGTCCGCTCGAACCAGTCGCTCCAATATTTTTTCCTGATTGACTTCGAACTCGGGCCCTTCGATGCGCTCGGCGATCCAGTTGCGGCGCTCGGGTTCGGGCAGATGCATGAATTCCACGCCAACCGTACCGCAATAGTAGCGGCGAGCTTCTTCTGCGAATTCACCCGAGAGTCCTTGAAGGTCAGGAAATTTCAGAGGTGTTAGAAAGCCGAGGGGGTCGAGGGTGGCCTCGTAATAGCCCCAGCGTCGGAATAAGTCAAAAACACGCTCACGCTCAGCGTGATCGGAATTATTGGTGCGCGAAGCTGAATACTTCTTGGCCGGTTTGCCGGCCTTTTCGGGAACGAGAGTCGTACGGTTGGCCATAGTTGTTTGGGTACAGCCCTACTATTTTGCCATAAGACGCGCATCGTGCAGAATTTGTCAAAAAGTTTGTGCGGGAGGAGCGGCCATTCAATGGACTGGAGGAACGATGAGTGCTACCTAAGCACCTTTCGATGCATCAGAATAGGAATGGCCCCTAAACAGCCTTAGTATCTTTAGGTGACAGAACCGGCAGTTCATCGGTTAAAATAGAGTTTCGGGGGCTGGGGCTTCCGCATCAAAAACAAGAGATTGAGTCGATAAGGAAAAGAATGCCTGTACCTATTTCACAAATGCTGACGGTAGCCAGCTACGTGCTGAAGCAGAAGATCAGCGGGCGTAAGCAGTATCCGTTGGTCCTGATGCTGGAGCCACTGTATCGCTGCAATCTGGCGTGTGCCGGTTGCGGAAAAATTCAGTATCCCGCGCATGTGTTGAAGCGCGAACTCTCGCCTGAAGAATGTTTTAAGGCCGTCGATGAGTGCGGCACCCCAATGGTATCGATCCCGGGCGGCGAGCCCTTGATGCACTCCCAGATCGACAAGATCGTGGAAGGCCTGGTAGCGCGGAAAAAATACATTTATCTGTGCACGAATGCCCTGCTTCTGAAAGAAAAGCTGCATCTCTTCAAGCCGAGCAAGTATTTGACCTTTTCCGTTCACGTTGACGGGCAAAAAGAACATCACGATTTCTCGGTGTGCCGCGAAGGTGGCTACGATTTGGCAATTGATGGAATCAAGGAAGCGCTCAAGCGCGGCTTCCGGGTCACGACAAATACAACTTTGTTCGACGGCGCCGACCCTAATAGCGTGCGCGCGTTCTTTGATGAAATGATGGAATTGGGCGTCGAAGGAATGATGCTCTCGCCCGGCTACTCATACGATAAAGCGCCGGACCAGAAGCACTTTTTGGGGCGGGCCAGGACTCGGCGCCTTTTCCGGGCAATGTTATCGAACCGCAAGCCTACCTGGAAGTTTAACCAGTCGATGCTGTTCTTGGAATTTCTGATGGGCAAACGCGATTTCAAGTGCACGCCGTGGGGGATGCCGACCTACTCGATTTTTGGGTGGCAGAAGCCCTGTTATCTCCTGCAAGACGGTTATGCAGATACGTTTAGCGAATTGATGGAAACCACGGAATGGGCGAACTACGGTACGGAGTCGGGCAATCCGCAATGCGCGAATTGCATGGTTCATAGCGGGTACGAGGCTTCTGGCGTAGATCATACGTTCAGCTCTCTGAGGGGCTTGCTGGCCACGGCAAAGGCGACATTTTTTACAAAGAACCAGGATGACGAAGCCTTGCTGATGTTGAATGAGCCGGTAAAACCGGTGCACTCCTACAACCCGCTGGTGCAGATCGATTCTAATCCTGCAAAACTGGAAGAGACGCGGGCATGACCGGACCTCGACATGCGGAAAGGCCGGAACACACAGTGAATCCCGACGAGCTAGAAGTAGCGCCGGGATTTGAGCACGAGACATTACAAGGATGGGTTCCTGAGTTAGCCAACGAAGCGGAAATCCGCGAAGCCCTGGAAAAAGCGTTCGATTACCGCGGGGACGTTACGATAACGCGCAAAGATGGCACCAAACTGGACGGTTATATTTTTGATCGCCTGGGTGGAAAAACCTTAGAAAGCTCCTTTGTGAGGGTTTTGCCCAAGGACTCCAATCAGCGACAAAAGATTGCTTACTCGGAGATTGCGGGACTGGTTTTTTCCGGGCGAGATACGGCCGCGGGTAAGAGTTGGGAAGCTTGGGTTGGTAAATATTGGCAGAAGAAGACCGCTGGCGAAGCGGACATCCGAATTGAGCCGGAGTCGTTGGATGAGTAGATAAGAACGAGAAATTCGTCACCCTCACTGACCAGACGAGTGATCCGACCTTGACTCGTCAGGTTAAATTTCTTTCGACCCAATCTACCTTCAACGGATTTCTCTGTTCTGAGTCAATACCGCGTCTACGTTGGAGGCAGGAAAGTGCGCGCGATTTGTCGTCCTAAATGTTCGGATAGGGAACTTATTTGCACAGGAATTGTGCACTATAAGAGTAGAAAACTGGAATAAATCTATAAATTTCAAGAGCTTACATAAAATGGGATCCGAAGCCCAAACCACCGTCCGGGGTGGACAATAAGCCCTTTCCTGTGATAGTGTTAGGTATAGCGTTTGTTGCTCTTGTCTTAACCTTTTGATTCGTTCAGGGGGGCTGCGAGAACACTCTCGGAGCCTTTTTTTTCGAGTACAGAGGCTGTCACGACGCAGGGGATCCGGCGCACGGACCAAGAGGGCTAATGCAATTCAATATCGAGGTACAGCAGTGTCTAAGGAACAAGGAACAGTAAAGTGGTTCAATGCTTCGAAGGGCTTTGGATTCATCCAACGCCAGACCGGCGAAGATGTATTCGTACATTTTTCCGCCATTCAGTCGGAGGGTTACAAGTCGCTGAATGAAGGTCAGGCTGTGGAATTTGAAGTCAAGAAGGGTCCGAAGGGCCTTCAGGCGGAGAACGTTACGGCCCTCTAGCCTGTGCATTGGAAAGGTCCTCGAGGGGTCGGGGACCTTTCGTTTTCACAAGAGTTTACGAAAAAAGAAGAGCGGTACAGGAGGAAGTTGTGCAAGTAATGGCAGAAGGACAGACAATCAAGCATGAAGTGTTCGGACTGGGCATCGTGACCGCGGCAGATGCGGAACGCACCTCCGTGGATTTTGATGATCACGGTCCGAAACTGTTCGTGACCAGCATACTCACGGCTGAAGTTATCGGCGAACCGCCCGCTACCCCGCCCAAGACCAAGCGCCGCCGGAAAGCTTCCGCAGCAGCCAAGGCCAACAAAAAGGCCGCGGTAGCCGCAGCAGCCGCTCGATCGTAAGTACCCAATCCTGAAAAAAGAACATTCCCGCGCCAAACTCGGCGCAGGGGTGTGTCTACCCGTTTTGTAAGCCCGCATGTTCCATGTGCAACAATTTGACTTGGGAAGTTCTGGCAAAGACAACTAGCGAATGGCCGATTCGGCCTGGTCAAAAGCATGGTAGGAAGAGCGGACCAAGGGACCGGATTCGACGTGCTTGAAGCCCATTTGCTCGCCAGCCCGCTTGAATTCGGCGAATTCATCGGGATGGACGAAACGAATGACTGGCAGGTGCTCGCGCGTAGGTTGGAGGTATTGCCCTAGAGTGAAAATGTCAGTACCTTGGGCAGCAAGATCCTCCATGGTTGCCAGCACTTCGTGTTTTTCTTCGCCTAGTCCGAGCATCATTCCTGTCTTCGTCGGAATGTCAGGGTGCGTCTTCTTTGCTCGAAGAAGCAGTTGGAGCGAACGTTCGTATAGGGCACCTTTCCGAACCTGACGATACAGCCGCGGAACAGTCTCAGTGTTGTGATTTAGAATGTCCGGCTTAACCGCCAGGACGATGTTGAGAGCGTCCCAGTCTCCGCGGAAATCGGGAATCAATACCTCGACTTTACAACCCGGAACGCGATTGCGAATTTCCTGGATAGTCCGCGCGAAAATGCGAGCTCCCCCATCCGGTTGGTCATCACGATTGACGCTGGTGACCACGGCATAGCGCAGCCCCATGCGGGCAGCGGCCTCGGCAACGCGGTGCGGCTCTTCTTCATCCGGAGGGCCAACGGGCTTTCCGGAGGGCACGGCACAGAATCCACACGCGCGCGTGCAGATATCTCCCAAGATCATGAATGTGGCAGTGCCGTGTTCCCAGCACTCACCCATGTTGGGGCACCGCGCAGATTCGCAGACGGTGTGAAGATCTAGAGTCCGCATGGTGCGCTTGAGATCCTGGTATTTTTCGCCGCCGAAGAATTTGACCCGTAGCCAATCCGGACGCGGGTGAACATCTGGGGCGGGCAGGGAACTCGTGGTGCCGTTGCAGATAATGTTAAAGGGAGAGCCCATTCAATAGGTCCAGAAAGTCTATTTTACGTGGAATCAGTAGTTGTGTCCAAGCAAAGAGCCTCTATCACAAGAGGCAGTTACTCCGCAGACGACCTCAGAGCGGATTGCGCGAGGAACGCACAAAATCTCGAAGGCTGTTTACATTCGGCCCATACGCGCCAATGCGCCCCGCATCCACAGGCAGCCCAAGCCGTTCGGCAAGATCGAGGTCAACACCAGCATCATCTAATTCAGAGAGACTGAATCCCGCAGCGGGAGAAACCCGGTTCATTCCAGAGGGATAGACAGGCCGAGGCGGCCGGTGCCGCTGCCAAGGGCGCCGTGCCAGTTCGTAGAATTGCTTCCAATCGCGTTTGTGCCAACCAGTGGTCATCGTAAGTTCCGTGCTGCTAATTCTTTGATGCGGTAAGCACCGGGAACGATCGTCCGATGCGCCACCTAAATTCGCATTCCCTGCGCGGAGAGAAGAAGTTTGCGGGGGTCGAGGCACTCTCTTCGTATACTCCATGGCGCGCGAACAGCGGGAAAAACTTGTCCCAGTGTTTCAAACCCATAACCCCACAAGATGTTTCAGCGAAATGCTGCCGCGAGCGATGAACCTGTAAATACGCGGAACCCGGACGGTGAGCGCTGAACGAGGAAGCCGCGAGTACAATCGGGCCGGATACTACAACCAAAAAAAACACATGGCCAGAAGAATTATTTTGGCCTGTGCATAAACACGGGGCAAACCGGAGCGAAAATCTGCGGAGGAACCGGAGACCGCGCTTCGAGGAAACTGAAGCGAAAACCCCGGGCACAAACCATCCCTAACAGAAAGAGAGAAGCGCAAAAGAGGAGCGAGAATAATTACCAGCGGTTGCCGCGATCCCCGCCACCGCCACGATCACCTCGGTCACCGCCACGGCCACCACCTCCGCCGCCGCGCCCGCCGCGATCACCACCGCGTCCGCCGCCTCCGCCTCCGCCATATCCACGCCCACCACCGCCACCGGAGCGTTCGGTTTGCGGCCGAGCTTCGTTCACCACAAGGTTCCGGCCCCCGAAGTTCTGACCGTTAAGGGAAGTTACTGCGCGGTCCGCTTCTTCATCGTTGGTTATTTCGATGAAGGCGAAACCCCGAGATTGTCCCGTGAAACGGTCGCGAATCAAACTGATCGCCGAGGGATTAACACCGACTTGCCCAAACCATTCCTGCAGCTGCTCTTCCGAAGCATTGAACGGAAGATTGCCGACGTAAAGCTTCTTCACCTGCGGACTCCTTCTGCCCGGAACCGAACGACGATTGCGGAGCGCACTGGAGGGACCTCGACCGCTAGGGGGCAGACCGTAGGACGTGCCGCAGGAGCGTGAGGTACAGTCAGTGGTCTCGTGCATGGTCTCGAATAATGGCTGTTTTTGCAACCAGAATTACTTGGCGGATAGGCTACGGCTGGTACCAGTCCTGTTTCCTCAGGGGAAACATGTATGAACTGGTCTGAAACCTTCAGGTGCGATAGGAGGCATTGATTCGCACATACTCGGCTGTTAAGTCGCAGGTCCAGAAGCGAGCGGAGTTGTGGCCCGAATGAAGATCAACTACCAGCAAAACGTGTGGTTGCAGCAGCCGATTGCTGGCGGCACGCTCGTTGAATTCCAGCGGCTGCCCTCTGCGCAGAACTCGGATGCCGGCCATCTGAATGTCCACTTTGTTTGGATCGAACTTTACGCCCGCGCGGCCTGCCGCTGCGAAAATGCGCCCCCAGTTTGGATCCCCCCGGCGAAAGCTGTTTTCACCAGCGGGGAAGTGGCGATGGTCTGAGCGATTTTGCGCGCGCCCACCTCAGTAGTGGCCCCGCGAACAAGTATTTCTATGACCCGTTGCGCTCCTTCACCATCAGCTACGATTTGCAGAGCGAGCGCGTGGCAAATTTCTTCCAGCGCTTTCGTAAAGTTGCGATGGGCAGCGGTACCAGCGTGAATCGCAGGGGCGCCCGCTGCGCCATTCGCTAGCACAAGAAGAGTGTCATTCGTGGACGTGTCACCATCAATGCTGATGGAGTTGAATGTGCGTGAGACAACGTCTCGTAAGGTCCTCTGCAGCAAGTCTGGGGAAATCTTCGCGTCGCTGGCAACGAACGCGAGCGTGGTGGCCATATTCGGGTGGATCATCCCGGCGCCTTTTGCGCAGCCAACGAAATGAATCCGTTTGCGCGCCATCGAAAACCACGTTGACGCTGTCTTCGGTCTCGTATCCGTAGTGCAAATGGCCAGAGAAAATTCGGCGAAAGACCGCGCTGAAGGACGGCGATTCCTTGCAACTCCGGGAAGCGCGCGAAGAATCTTTTCCACGGGAAGAGGAACGCCGATGACGCCCGTGGAACAGACCATTACTTCTCTAGGATGGCAGTTCAGTCGCAGCGCGGTCTCTTTAGCGGTTCTGACTGAAGCTTCATAGCCCGCCGTACCCGTCGCGCAGTTTGCGTTGCCCGCATTAACGATCACTGCGCGCATTCGTCCCTTTGAAGCGCGCAAGTGCGCTTTGGAAACGACCACCGGCGGTGCAACGACCAGGTTTTGCGTGAAGACCGCCGCAGCGGAGGCGACTACATCGCTGGAAAGCAGGGCGAGATCAAGCGCACCGGTCTTCTTCAATCCGCAAGCAGTGGCGGAAAAACGAAAGCCAAGAGGAAGAGATGCTTCAGAGGGTGCGTGTTTCATGACCTGGCACTCATGGCTCGTTAATCTCCAGCTTTCGCAACTTTTGCTCGAATTGCGCTATTGCCGTGCGAACAGAATCTACCGCGGTGCCTCCTGGAACAGCTTTAAAGGCGATCGCGGATTCGAGAGAGGGAGGATTTTTGAAAAAATCCTTGTCGAACAGCGGAGAGATTCTGCGGGCATCACTGGGAGAAAGCTTTGTCCAGGGAACACCTTGCGTTTCGGCTTCACGCAGAAGTTTTCCCACCAGGTCGTGGGCTTCACGAAAGGGCACGCCCTTGCGAACGAGATGGTCAGCGGCTTCGGTGGCAAGCAATGCGGGATCTTCCGCCGCTTTCCGGAGCCTTTCTTCCCGAAATTTCGTGGCCTCCAGTGCGCCGGCGGCGACCATCAACATGCTGGCGATCTGGTCGTGCGCAAGAAAAAGGGATTCCTTATCTTCCTGCAAATCGCGCTGGTAGCTGCTGGGCAGTCCTTTCAATACAGTAAAGAGCGTGAAGAGCGAGGAAGTGATCCGCCCGCTCTTGCCACGAATGAGTTCCCAGACATCGGGATTTTTCTTTTGTGGCATCAGGCTGCTGCCGGTCGAGAATTCGTCCGGGAGGAGCACATAAGAAAAAGGTTGCGAAGCGAAAATGACGAAATCCTCGGCAAGCCGCGATAAGTGATTCGCAATGGTGGAAAGCGCGAAAAGGTAATCGAGCGCAAAATCGCGGTCGCTCACCGCGTCAATGCTATTTGCAGTTATGCGAGAGAAGCCGAGATCTTTTGCGATCGCAAGACGATCGATGGCGAACGCGCAGCCAGCAAGGGCACCGGAACCCATCGGGCAATAGTCTGCGCCGTCGAGGGCGTCCTCGACGCGTTGGCAGTCGCGGTAGAAAGCCTCAGCATGCGCCATCAGAAAATGGGCTAACAGAACAGGCTGGGCGAACTGCATGTGCGTCATGCCCGCCATGGGAACGTCCAGCGAGTTATTGGCCTGCGCAATGAAAACCCTGAGCAGGCCAAAGAGCCCGGTAAGGACTTGCCTGGCCGAGTCGATCACAAACAGGCGAAATTCCGTGGCAACTAATTCATTGCGGCTGCGCCCCGTATGTAACTTCCAGCCGACCGGGCCGAGCGCGTCGACAACAGCTTTTTCAGCAAAATGATGAACGTCTTCCACTCCCGCACCAAATCGATCGACCCAGGCTGGATCGGAGTTGGTCCGTTCGTCCAGTTCATCGAGGGCGCTAAGTATTTGCTGGAGTTCCTGCTCGTCAAGGATTTGAGCGCCGCGCAGTGCCCTAGCCCACGCGCGATCCACAGCAAACTGGTAGGGGAGCAGGCGAGCATCAAACCCGAATGAGCGTTGGAAGGCGTCGAAATCCGCGTTTGGCGCGTTCTCAAATCGCCCTCCCCACAATCGATCGTCTTTGCGATCTGTCATGTTTCTCCCATTCAAGATTCATCCACAGCACCAATGCATTTTGCAGCATCACTACAGTCCTGCAGGGCGGGGAGCCTCAAATCTTCAAGAGTTCTGGCTTCCGGCTTTGGCAAGCGGTCGGACAGTTACCGGAAGTGAGAATAGGTTGATGAAACCTTCCGCGTCCTTGGGATTGTAGCGACCCATCGTAAAGCTGGCGAGATCCGCGCGGTAAAGCGAAAAAGGAGAAAGGCGCTTGGTGACATTCAGGGTGCCCTTCCAGAGTTTTAGACCAACCGAGCCAGTCACGCGCTGCTGGGCAACCGAGAAGAAACCGTCAAGTGCTTCACGGAGTGCAGTAAACCACAACCCGTTGTAAACCAGATCGGCGTACCGCACTGCCAGAGCTTGCTGGAAGTGCGCGGTTTCGCGGTCCACCGTAAGGCGCTCGAGTTCACGATGCGCGGTCACGAGTAATGTTCCACCGGGAGTTTCGTAAGCACCGCGCGATTTCATTCCCACAAGGCGGTTTTCAACCAGATCTACCCGGCCAATGCCGTTGCGGGCCGCAACCTCATTCAAGGAGTTAAGCAATTCAATTGGACCGAGAGTGTTTCCGTTAACCGAAACGGGAGTCCCTGCCTCAAAACCAATCTCTACCTCTTCCCCTTTCTCGGGCGCCTTTTCTGGGGAGACAATCCATTGCCACATGGCTTCATTCGGCGCGTTGGCAGGATCTTCGAGTTCGCCTCCTTCATGGCTGAGGTGCCAGATATTGCGGTCGCGGCTGTAAATATTTTTCTTGCTCTGCTCGACAGGAATATTGTACTTGTCGGCATAAGCGATGGCATCTTCGCGAGAGTCGATATCCCATTCACGCCACGGCGCGATGATCTGGACATCCGGTGCGACGGCTTTGTACGCAAGCTCGAAGCGAACTTGATCGTTTCCTTTTCCAGTGCATCCGTGTGACAGGCCATCTGCACCCAATTGCAATGCGAGCTCGGCTTGGCGCTTTCCGATGACCGGGCGTGCCATGGAAGTGCCGAGCAGATAGGTGTGCTCGTAAACAGCGCCGGCGCGGAGAGTGGGCCAGATATAATCGCGAATGAATTCCTCGCGAAGGTCTTCAACGTACACGGAAGAGGCCCCGGTGGCGAACGCCTTTTTGCGCGCGGCCTCGAGATCTTCCTGCTGGCCCACGTCGCCAATCATGGCGATCACTTCGCAACCGTAATTCTCCTTGAGCCACGTAATAATGATGGACGTGTCGAGCCCTCCCGAGTACGCGAGGACGACTTTCTTTGGTTTCGGACGCTGCTGCATCAATTGACAATCTCCTGAAAGAATTTTCTCAAAAGCTCTTTCTCTGCCGTTTCAATCGGATATCCTCGCGTGAACTGAATCTCAGGTGTAAAGCGCGTGCAGGATCGCTTTTTGCACATACATCCGATTTTCGGACTGATTGAGGACGATGGAAATCGGTGCATCGAGCACTTCGTCAGTAACTTCCGCGCCACGATGCGCCGGAAGACAATGCATGAATACCGCGCCTTCGGCAGCTTGGCCCATCAGTTTGCGGTTCACCTGGTAGGGTTTGAAAATAGCACGCCGGACTTTTTCCTCGGCCTCAAACCCCATGCTCGTCCAGGAATCCGTGTAAACAGCTTGCGCCCCACTGACCGCCTCAACCGGGTCAGTAAACAGCTCGATACGCGCGCGGGTTTCCTTAGCAACGCGCTTGCTATCGGCAACGACATCCGGTGCTGGCGCATAGTTTGCCGGCGTGGCGATGCGTAGATGGACGCCCAATCGAGCCGCAAGATAAATCAGTGAGTGACAGACATTATTCCCATCCCCTACATACGTCAGCTTAAAACCACCAAGCTTGCCAAATTTTTCTTCAAGAGTGAAGAAGTCGGCGAGCGCCTGGCAGGGATGGAAACGATCGGAAAGCGCATTTACGACCGGAATGCCAATGGAATCGGCCATCTCGTCCAGAACTCTTTGCTCATAAACGCGCGCGACTATTCCCTGTACCCACCGTTCCAGGTTGCGAGCCACGTCGGGAATAGATTCACGCTCTCCAAGCCGCGCCTGCGTGTGGTCCAGAAAAACTATGTTCCCGCCCATGCTCTGAATGCCGACCTCAAACGTTACCCGGGTCCGCAGAGAGGGCTTCTCGAATATGAGAGCGATGTGCTTGCCACGCAAAGTGGAAGCATATTTGGAAGGACGTGCCTTGATGTCGGCCGTCCGATGGAGCAGATCGCGCGTGTCCGCAGGGGACCATTCCGCTCCCGTGAGCAAATCCTTCGCGATGGAAACTGGGAGAGTCATTGTTGCAGGCATTGATTCGTTCTCCTTCATGAAATCTAAATTGTGGCTACGTAAGCGTTGTCCCTGAAAAAGGCGTCCCGGACGACACGCGTACCGGGCAAAGCGGAAATAACTGTTGTATCTGCGGCGGTTGCAAAAAAATCGGGAGAGAGCGCGGCAGCCGCGGAATTGCCGCCGACGATGCGTACCTGGCTGACGCCACCCTCCAGTGCCCGCTTGGCAGCTTCGAGTTTCAGTATCATGCCGCCAGAGACGACTCGGGAACCGATCAAACTGTTCACCTGATCACAGGAAATGGCCGAGATGACCCTGTCTCCATCGAGCACACCGGCGACGTCAGTGAGGTACACCAGATGGTCCGCACCGATAAATTCTGCACAAGCGGCGGCCATATGATCTGCATTGATATTGTAGAGTTCGCCGTCAGATCCAAGACCGAGGCAGGCTGCAACAGGGAGAAGTTTTTCACGCCACAGCGATTCGAGCGCGGAATTATTTACGCTGGTGAGATATCCGACAAACCCGAGACCCCCTTCCACATCGTTGTGCACCAGCGGGGCGGCCGTAAAGAACTGAGCATCCGCGGCACTGATGCCAATCGCGGGAAAACCCTCCGCCGAAATGGCTGCCGCCAGGCGCTTATTCAAGAGTCCGGCAAAAACCATCACCGCAGCATCCCGAGTTTCACGATCGGTAACTCGCAAACCGCTGACGAATTTGCTCTCAATGCCTAGACGCTTGAGCGTTTCAGTGAAAAGTCGGCCTCCTCCGTGAACCACCAGAATGTGATGGCCATGCTGAGCGAGGGTCGCAACGCGTTTAGCGAGACCTTTAACTAACTCGCGATCTTCGAGCAATGCACCGGCAAATTTAATGACAATTTTCATTGCAGGCCCGTCCATTCATCGAGTCCAAGCATAAGATTCAGATTCTGCACGGCCTGTCCGGCGGCGCCTTTGCCGAGATTGTCGAGGCAGGAAACCACGATGAGGCGCTTGCCCGTGGAATCCAAGGCAAAACCGATATCGCAGAAATTGGTCTTCACGACATGCTGCAACTCGGGAAGGGAACCGGCCGGCCAGATGCGCACCATCGGACGAGCGGCAAAGAACTCCTTGTATACGCCTTCAATGGACTCGGCAGGGTGCGTTTCCGCGAGCGTCACGTAGATGGTGGACAGAATTCCACGCGCGATCGGCAATAGATGCGTGGAGAAAACCAGTCGCGATTCCGCTACGCCCGCGTGCTCGAGAATTTCCGGCGTGTGGCGATGCGAGAAAAGATTGTAAGCACGAAAGTTCTCGTCCACTTCGACAAAAGTCAGGTCGCGCCGGGGCTCTTTGCCGGCGCCACTGGCGCCCGATTTGCAATCGCAGACTACTGTTTGCGAGGAATCCAAAAGACCGGCTTCAGAGAGGGGACGAAGAGCCAGAATGACGCTGGTTGCATAGCAACCGGGATTGGCAATCAATTTTGCACCGGAGATGCGGGTAGTAAAAAGCTCAGGCAACCCGTAGACGGCTTCGGCCAGCCGCGAAGCGTGCGGAGTCGGCAATTTGTACCAGGAAGAAAATGTGTCGGCAGAGGCAAAACGAAACGCTCCGCTAAGGTCAATCACGCGAAGGCCAGCGTCGAGGAGTTTGGGGGCAAGATCGGCGGAAACCTCGTGAGGCGTGGCCAGAAATGCCGTGCCTGCTGGGCTGGAAGTGATGGCATCGAGAGTAAGCTCTTTTAGAGGCGCTTCCCCGCGGCCACGCAACTGCGGAAACATTTGAGAGAGACAATGGGCGCCATTTGCTTCTCGAACGTAAAAAGTAGGCCGGGGGACGGAAGGATGACGGACCAGCAGCGTCGCCAGCTCATAGCCGGTATAACCAGTGACACCTATGACGGCAATGTTCCGGGGATCTCTCATTTCACCTGTGCTTCGATTTTCTTCTGCAGCGATTCGCGCGTTTTGCGATTTGGCGTGATGATCAAAACTGTGTCGTCGCCGGCAATCGTGCCTGCAATTTCTGGAAATCGTGCGCCATCCACAGCAGCGGCTAACGGCTGAGCTCCGCTCGGCGGAGTCTTGAGTACCAGTAGATTTTCAGCTGGGCGAATATCCAGAAGAAATTCCCGCAAGGCACGCGTCAGTGGCGGAAGAGCGCTTGTGTCGTCAGGAATCGCGCCGGGGAGTTTATAACCCTCAATAGTTTTCGCCAGTTTCAGCTCGTGCAAGTCGCGCGAAAGGGTTGCCTGCGTGACCCGGAGTTTTTGTTGCGCCAGCCGGCGGCGCAGATCTTCCTGGTTTCCCACCCCGCCAGCGGCGATCAGGCGCAGGATCTGTCCATGCCGAAATGTCTTTGTAGCGCTCACTTGTATATTCTATTCAGCTCCATGCATAAATATACAGAACCTTTTTGCCAAGGTCAAACAAGTTTTTGCTCACCTGATGCGTGCGACAAAACAAGAGCCTGCGCCAAACCCAAAACTGAAAAGAGCTTCTGCTGCGATAGAGTCCGGCACCTTCTTCTGCCACACCACAAAACGTGCGCGGCGCAGAAAGTTCAATGGACATTGGTACAGGTGCGCTGTAATGCACAATTCGCACCAACTCGACGATACTGCTGGATTTTCGTCGCTGGGAATGTTACCTATCTGCCATCGGGTTTTTTCGGGATATGAACGAACCTTGCCACATTTCCGGTTGCAAGCACGACGTGCCAGCCGCGCTGACGGAGCAGAAGCTTTGCATATTGCATTTCACATTGTCGTTGGAAGCCAGTTGTGCGGAGATGCGACGCGAAACCGCCCTGGGCAACACGCCCCATGAACGCCAGCGGGAAATTATGAAGTTCATTACGGAGCATGGCGAGCGACTGGCCCGGGTGGCCACCAGCGGCTTGCACCTTACGGATGACTTGAAAGCCCGGGTATTGAGCACATTTCTGACCCTGATGAATCTACGGGAAAACCTGGACCGTGCGTCTATGCGGACCCCGAGCGGGCGCGGGGGAATTTACCGTTAAGCACGTTGAAAATTCACTTGGAAGGCCACTGGCCTGGCTTGCCTCTCAGCAAATCAGGTCCCCACACTCCAAAGAGAATTAGGACCCTATGTATTTAGCGTAAAGAGAGCGAGCAACCGCAGGGTCAGTGGTGCCCTTGATCATGGCCCGGCCATCGGCAAAAACAGTAATTTCGTAAGGCAGCACTCGAAAACGCAACAGAAAACCATTTTGACGAACGTCGGAAACCGTCGCGCCCAGGTGTTTTTCCAAGGCGGCCAGATCGAGGACACGGTTACGTTCGTGGATTTGCACGGAATCGCGCCCGCACATCGTGATATGCGGCTGGGCTTCGCCTTGCAGGTAATGAAATTCGCGTCGAACGCACGCGCGACAATTGGTGTTGCGCTCGGGAAGCACCGATTGGAAACGGCCAGACCACACATCGGCGGAGACCAGTCGGCCGTGGAGCTCTGAGTCATTTGTTGACAATATTTTTATGGCTTCGGTCGCTTGCAAGGACGCAATCAGATTTACGATGGATCCCAAAATTCCGATTGTGTCGCAGGTATCTTCCAGCCCCGTCCCTCTTGCCGAGTCCATCAAACAGGCAAGGCACGCTGTGACGCCAGGACGAATCGTGTACGTGACGCCATAACTCGAGACGGCGGCGGCATAAATCCAAGGTACTGCGGCATGCACCGCAAAATCATTGAGCAGGAACCGCGTCTCGAAATTATCCGTCCCATCCAGGATCAACGGAAAACCATTGAGCAACTCATTGACGTTTTTGGGGTTAAGGTCGGCAATGATACCCTCGACTTGGATGTCAGAGTTAATGGCTCGAAGCCTGCTCTCCGCGGCCCGCGCCTTCGGAAGGGAATCGCGAGCATCAGACTCTTCAAAAAGCGTCTGGCGCTGTAAATTAGAAGGATCGACATAGTCGCGATCGATGATACGCAAGGTCCCGACCCCAGCTCGGGCAAGGAGATTGGCGGTGGCAGCGCCTATTGCCCCGCAGCCAACGATGACAACACGCGACGAGAGCAAGCGCTGTTGTCCCTCGACACCGAGGCCTGCAAAGAGCGTCTGTCGAGAATATTTTTCGTGTAGGCTGAGATTCACGTAAAGTAGAGTTTCCTAGGGCGAACTCTCTCCATAATAGCGCTTAAGACAGGCTAATAAGCAACGCGCCTGTGCTAGGCTTCGTCTGAGTATAGGTACGGATGAAATCAGGCTGGGACAATGGGTTACGGGCTTTGCTGCTCCTGGGTTTGCTCATGGGAGCGCGAATTGCCTTTGCACAAACTACTCCTACTGAGAAAACCGTATCCCCTACCAACCCAACCGTGGTAGCGGTTCGAATTCTGCGGGAGGATGGTAGCTCTCTCGGAGCGTTACCTGCCCAAATCCCCGTTGAAATTGGCAAGCCACTGGATACAGAACAGGTGGCGGCCAGCATCCGTTTGCTTTATCAAACTGGAGTGTACGCAGACCTGCGGGCGGTCACGTACCCGGAGGCTGGTGGAGTGCGGTTGGACTTCGTCGCCCAGGAAAACCTCTTTATCAATCAGGTGATCATTGAAGGCGTTATCGCCCCGCCCTCCGAATCGTCGGCGGCCGCCGCCATGCAATTATCGCTTGGACAAACTTATCGCAAAGCAGACATCGACGACGCCGTAGCAAGGCTGAAAGATGCGTTGCGCGAGGAAGGCTTATATCAGGCAACGATCAAGATAGAAGATCGCGTGAACAAGGCCCGGCACCAGATCGACATTATTGCGCATGTTGCCTCGGGGCCGCGGGTGCGATTAGGCAAAGTCGAATTGCTGAACAATACGGAATACACAGACGCATTTCTGCTCTCGCAATTCAAAATGAGAGCAGGGCGCGAGTTAACCGTTGCACGGGTGCGCGGAGGGGAAACGCGAATCCGAAAATATCTGGAGAAGAAGGGCCACCTCAGCGGGCGCGTTTCCGTACGGCGGGGAGACTATAACGAAGCGGACAATACGATCTCGCTCACCTTGGATGTGACCGAAGGTCCTCGAATATTGGTGCAGGTTGATGGGGCTAAATTTTCGAAGAGCGAATTGAAGAAACTGGTTCCCATTTACCAGGAAGGCTCTGTGGATGCGGATTTGTTGGAAGAAGGTAAAAGGAATTTGCGCGAAAAGATGGAGCGGGAAGGGTATTTTGATGCGAATGTAAGCTACAGCACCGCGGAACAAGAAATGGTTGGTCCAAGTACAGGCTGGAAGGGATCTCAACAAACGATCACTTATAAAGTGGATCGCGGCTCTCGGCACAAGCTGCTGCGGATCCTATTTGAAGGAAACCACTATTTCAGCAGTTCGCTCCTGCGAAGCCGCCTAAACATCACCACGAGCTCGTGGGCGGTTCGTCCAAAATTCAGCCGGCGGCTGATGGAAAATGATGCGCAGTCCATGCGCGGCATGTATGTGGCGAACGGATTCCTTTCCGCAAAGGTCGAAGGAAAAATCCTGGATGATGTGGCTGGAAAAACGGGCGACCTGATCATCAAGTTCGTCATCGAAGAGGGTAAGCAAACACTCGTCGCCAGCCTGAAAATCGAAGGAATGAAATCAATATCGGAGGAAGAGATCCGTAGCCGCGTGGGTTCTTCGCCCGGCCAGCCTTATTCCGATATCAACGTGTCCAGCGATAGAGACAATATTTTGGCTCTCTATTTCAACGAAGGATTTCCTAACGCAACGTTCAGTTATACCGCAGCGCCCTCCGAAACAAATACTCAAGAGGTGACTGCCGCTAAGGATTCATCACCAAACAAAGCAGTTCCCGAATCCAGGTTTCCACGCGCTCAGCCCGTCAATCTTATCTACAAAATCACCGAAGGGCCTCAAGTGCGGGTCCGCCATGTTTGGTTGACCGGCTACAATCGCACCCGACCGGGGATCATCCGGAGAGACGTCAAAGTTAAACCTGACCAACCCCTGCGCGAAGGGGATGTCGTCACCTCTCAGCAGAAGCTCTACAATTTAGGCATTTTTAATCGCGTGGTGATTGAGCCGCAAAATGCGGACGGCACTGACCCGGATAAAGACATTGTCGTTCTGGTGGAAGAAGCAAAAAGATACACGATCTCTTACGGCGGAGGCTTTGAAGTCCAGCGACTGGCCAGTACCACCAATCCCACCGGCGGAGAACTACAGGCTGCACCCCGTGGAATACTCGAAATATCCAAACAAAACCTGACTGGAAGAGCGGATTCGTTGTCCCTCAAGCTGCGAGGGAGCACCATCCAGGGACGCGCACTACTCGCTTATTCTTCTCCCGATACCTTTAACAGCCAGAACTGGAGTACCCAGGCGACCGTATATCTCGAAAAGACTCAGGACATTAACACTTTTTCGGAAACGCGCTATGAGGGAAATCTGCAGCTCACCGAAAAACTCACTCCAGTTTCCACCATGCTGTACCGCTACACCTTCCGCAAAGTAACGGTCAATAATCTCAATATCCCCTCGGATGAAATCCCTCTCTTTAATCAACCAACGCTGGTTTCCGAGTTCAGCACAACGTGGTTCCGCGACACGCGCGACAATCCCGCCGATGCCACTAAGGGATCGTTCACTAGCGCGGACTTCGGAATTTCGGGAACTGGACTGGGAAGTAGCGCGAGTTTTATACGTTTCTTCTTCCAAAACTCCGGCTACACCCCCATCAAGCGCAACTGGAGTTACGCTCGATCAATTCGTTTAGGCATCTTGCAGCCTTATGCCAGCACCGTATCGCTAACCTTTCCGGCCCCAACAACCACCCCACCTCCCGAAGTCATTCCACTGCCAGAAAGGCTTTTCAGTGGAGGAGGCTCAAACCTTAGAGGATTCGCTTTGAACCAGGCCGGTCCTCGCGATTCCATCACCGGATTCCCGGTTGGGGGACAAGCACTCTTGGTCATTAACCAGGAGTTACGGTTTCCGCTAAGAGTTCCATTCGTAGGATCCGGCCTTGGGGGAGCCTTCTTCTATGACGGTGGGAACGCGTACAGCCGCCTGAGCCGAATGACCTTTCGCTGGTCGGCGCCTGACCCGGTGTTCCAGCCCGCATATCCAGGACTGCCGCCCGGACGCTTCAATCCGACGCATTGCGAATTTAATTGTACGAATGAGCTGAACTACTTTTCCCATACAATTGGATTTGGATTGCGTTACGCGACGCCCGTGGGGCCAATCCGAATTGATTTGGGCTATTTGATCAACCGGCCTTCGATCGTGGTCCCGTGCAAATACGAAGCAACATTCTGCCAACAGGGCACACGCTTGCCGCACTTCCAGATCTTTTTCAATCTGGGATCGAGTTTCTGATGAAACGTTGCACACTTCAATTTGTCCTGATGATGCTCCTTGCGGGAAGCTCGAGCGTCGCGCAGGAAGTGGTTGACCGGATCGTGGCCAGAGTCGAAAACGACGTCATTTTATTGAGCGATATCCGGCAACTGAGCCGCTATCAGACCTTCGTGGACGGAAAAGCCGAGAGTGACGAACAAATTCTCGAGTTACTGATCGACCAGTGGATTGTCCGCAATGAGGCTACGGTTTCGCGAATCGCCCAGCCCTCCGACGAGGACGTGGAGCGAAGCTTGACTCGGCTCAAACGCTCTTTCTCTTCGCCCGAAGAATTTGCCGACCGGCTAAAACACAGCGGACTGAACGACCAAGAGTTACGACGCATGATGAAATCGCAATTGTACCTGAGTAATTATCTGGATACTCGATTCCGGCCCTCTATCCAGATCAGCGATAAGGAAATCGAAGACTTCTACCAGAATCGGTTGATTCCACGCGCGGAATTGCGCGCCCAGACTCCTCCGACGCTCGATGCAGCGCGTGATTTTATTCAAGAGGCGCTGGTCCAGAAGGCGATTAACGAGCACGCCAACGAGTGGCTCAAGGAAAGCCGAACCCGTGTGCGGGTGGAAAATCTTCTGCAAGAGGGGCAAAAGTGACCAAGGAGTCCCGCCGTCAGAAAATTCGATGGTTAGAGCACGTGTTGTGGGTGCTGGGAACCTGGACCGTCCTCGGGCTGGCACTGGTCATTATTGCGGTGGGAAGCGGCATGGCGAATCCCCTGCTGCGACGACTCCTGATCCAGCGGATGGAAACACTCACCGGGGCGAAAGTAGAGATTCGAACTGTGGCGGTGGGCTGGTTCTCACTCGATGCCACAGTCAATGGATTGATCATTCACGGAACCGAACCAAAGGACACCGAGCCGCTAGCCAGCGTGGAGCAAGCTAAAATCGGATTGCGTATTGATTCGTTTTGGGGCCGGCGCGTTTCCTTAAGAGAACTAATCCTCCAAAGCCCTCGGATCCACCTGCGCGTCGAAAAAAATGGGACGAACAATCTCCCGACACTTAAGCGAACCACAAAATCCAATGAACCGCTGCAAGAAACTCTGCTCAAGCTGCATGTGGGACATCTCCAGATCGATGATGGATGGATTCTCTACAACAACGTGAAATCACTGGTCGCCGTGGAAGGCGCAGACCTGCGCCTGGACATAGCCCTCGGCGGGACAACCGAAAAACCCCTCTACCTGGGGCTGTTGAATTGGGATTCAGTTGAGTTTGGACGAAGACGAGATGTCCCGGTGCCGGCAAATCTTTCAGCTAAATTCTCCCTGAGTAATCAAGGCCTGACGATCGAGCAGGGCATCCTGGATGTGGGACGTTCGCATCTGGATTTGCAAGCCTCCATGCCTGATCTGGAAGCACTGGCCTTTACGTATCGCTATCGAGCTTGGTTGGACTTGTTGGATTTGCGCGAGGCCTTTCGAACGCCTGAGGTGCCCCTGGGAAGAATCGATTTGCGCGGAGAAGGCGCGATCGGTGGCGGAAAGGTTACGGGAAAAGGCAGCTTTGCGGGAGACAACGTTACGTTGGGCTTTACGGATTTTCATTCCGCGAATCTGATTAGCCGCTCGAGTTACACCCTCGACGAGAAAGGCGTCACACTTCCGGATTTCGCTGGTTATGCCTTGGGCGGCAGCGTAAAAGGCCGCATAACCATGAAGTACGAGGGTCTCCAATTCCGAGCGGAGACCCGACTCCAGGACGTGCGCTTATCTCAAGTTACGCCTGCGATCGATCACGAAGGCTTTCCCATTGATGCGTTGCACTGGGATTCGGTGCTTACCGCGGATACAGTCGAGACGTGGCACGAAAACTTTCGCGATTTTGACATCACTGCTGCTCTGCGGTTGGATGAGCCTGATGAGCTGAAAGAGGGTCATATCCCCCTCTCGGGCGATTGGAAAATACGTTATCGGGACAACTCCAGCAGATTGGAAATCCAGCAATTGGATTTCGAAACTCCGACTTCACGCGGCACGATTAGTGGTGTTCTTGCTCCCAAAAATACTGCCCTCGATGTGCACTTGGAAGTGGGCTCTTTGGAAAACTGGAGCGATTTTATTCATGCCATTTCCGGAGACAAACCAGGCACTCCAGAAGCACAGCAAAGGTATGTTGGGTCCCTCCAGTGGGACGGAACTATTACAGGTGCGTCGGGCGGACCGACATTCTCGGGACACTTCCGCGGAGAGAATTTTCAGTATAGCGACGTGACGCTCGACGCCTTGGATGGCGATTTGAGCTATTCGCCTACTGGGCTGAAAATCACGCGGGGACACGCGACACGCGGATTGATGAAGGCCGGGATTGACGGTGAATTGGAGTTGCATGATTGGGAGTTCGCTCCAGATAGCCATTGGTCCAGCGAAATTAATCTGGAGCAGGTGCCGCTCGAGGGATTGGAACAGCTTGGCGGCTGGAATTATCCGCTCCACGGACTCCTGACGGGCCAATTCCATGGTCAAGGTACGCGCGCAGAGCCGGCCCTCACTGGCAATTTTGATTTGGCGCAAGGCGAAGCTTATACCGTTCCATTTAACCGTTTGCGCGGACAATTAAACCTTCGGCCGGACGAAGTGCGATTGTCGAATGCGGAATTACGATTTTTTGAACCCGGTACGGAAAAAAGCGGCGCTGGAATCGTCACCGGCAACGTTGCTTATCAATTTGCGGATAAGTCGTTGAACATGGACTTGGTGGGCGCTTCTTTGCCATTGGAAAATTTTAGGCGCGTGAAGGCCGCCGGATTACCAATTGGCGGACAAATGACCTTTCGCCTGAAATCCAGCGGTCCGGTCGCACGGCCGATCGCCGAAGGAACTTTCCGCCTCGTGGATTTAAGGATTGCCACCGAAGTTATCGGGAGCTTGGATGGAGAGCTACGCTCGGACGGAAACCAGGCGAGCTTCAAAATAAAATCGGCCATGAGCACCGGCGCGATCTCCGGCGGCGTGACGTTAGGTTTGAAGGATCCCATGCCTGTCGACGGAAACGTGTCGATCCAGAACATTAGCCTGGACCCCTACCTCCTCTCCGCTTTGCATCTCGAAAAATTCGCGGGACACGGCACTGCCGATGGCGATATCACAGTTAAAGGCGAGCTCCAGCATCCGGAAAACATCGTTGTCGACGGAAACTTTACTCGCCTTGTATTGACCTATGAAAACGTACAACTGGAAAATTCCGGCCCCATTCACCTCACCTCCACCCGGGATAGCCTGAAAATCCTTAGCGCCACCCTGCAAGGCGCGAACACGAACTTGGACTTAAGCGGTTCGGTCCAATTTACTGGCCGCCGCACACTGGCCATGAAACTGAATGGATCGGTGGACTTGCGGTTGTTCAGCGCATACATCCCGGGGGTGGATGTGAGCGGGCACGTGGAAATGAATGCCTCGGTCGATGGTCCGCTGGATAGGCCTCGTATCATTGGTCAGATGAAGCTGGAAAACGCTTCCTTGCGTTCATCCGACTTCCCGACAGGTCTTAGCAATGTGCAGGGGAACCTGGTTTTCGATGCAAATCGACTGTTTTTCGAAGACGTTACCGGAGAGGCCGGAGGAGGAACTCTCACCCTCGGCGGAAGTGTCAATTATTCTGAGCGGCCATTGCGCTACGACATTTCTGCCAGAACGGACCGGCTTAGGATTCGCTATCCGGAGGGGCTGAGTTGGTTGATGGGTGGACAGTTACGGCTCTCCGGAACAATGGATGGAGGTCTGCTATCCGGCAAGGTTGTCGTTCAGCGCGTCAACTTAAATGGAGGATTAGAATCAGCCGGCAGTTTGGTGTCCAGCGGCGATTCCAGCACTTCCTCCGGCTCCTCGTTCCTGCGAAACCTGCAATTTGACGTCGAGGCTGGCTCGACACCAGATGCCAGGATGGAATGGCCGGGCGCTATGCTGGAAGCTGAGGCAAAACTTCGCGTGCGCGGAACCGCGGAACATCCAATCATGCTGGGCCATATTCACGTGCTTTCAGGTGATCTTTATTTTCGCGACAATCATTATCACGTCACTCGTGGCGATCTGAACTTTGCCAATCCATTTCGTCTGGACCCCACGATTAACGTCGAAGCAACCACGAATATTCAACAATATGAAATCACCCTGAACTTCACCGGGCAATCCAGCAAACTCAGCCTTTCTTATCGTTCCGATCCACCCCTTCCCGCAAGCGACATTGTCACTTTGCTCGCCGTCGGCCAGACCGGGTCGGAATCCACACTGCGAACCGGCAGCGGAACCCAGACGGGAGCCAGCGGTGCTTCTGCACTGCTTTCGGAAGCAATCTCCAGTCAACTCGGCGGACGCGTCGAGCGTTTATTTGGAATTACCAGATTCAGGGTAGATCCCGGCCTGGCGGGAATCGGCACGACGAGTTCCAACCAAAACGCCGGAGCTCGCATTACCGTTGAGCAACAAGTCACGCCCAACCTTTCGATCATGTACGTGTCAAACGTAAGCTCAACCCAGGAACAGGTCATCCAGGTCGAGTACAACGTAACAAGGAATATTTCGGTCGTGGCTTTGCGCGATCAGAACGGAACTTTCGGCGTGGATATCAAGTTCAAGAAGCGCTTGCCTTAACTTGCTGGACTTCAATCGAAAAAATAGCAGAATAAATCAGGGTTGATCTTGTTGTTGAGCCGCCTGTTGCGCAGTGTCGGGTGCGCGACGTGCCTGCGGGCGACGCGATGCTGCTGCCCCCAGATGTGCGTTTTGCCCTATGCCCGGATTTTCATCCTTCACCTGCTGCAACGAATCTTTTACGGCTTTCATCGCCGTCGACCGGCACGCTTCCTGTATCTCGCGTGACACTTTTGAGCTCTCGGCAGCTACTTTTTGGCCCAGCGGTGAGCCATAAAACTGCAATAACCCTTTTATTTCATCCTCTGAATAATGCTTGTCATAAATGGAAACGATCTGCTCCGTCACCTGGTCTACGTCGAACCGCTTCTCGTAGTCTGATATGACCGCGTTGACGAATCCTTGGCCTCGTTCATTATTGGGGACTGAGGCAAGCAATTTTTCGCGATATTGTTCTGCTGTCAAGTTCACTGATTCTTGAACAAGGTCACGGGCGCCAACCAGATCGAGGAGAGCGTGGATATCGGCATCTTTGGCGGGATCGATTGGCAGTGGCTTTCCCGCAACTCCCTGTTGCGCTGCAGTGGACTGGGCGGCAGCTTCGACGGCCGTGGACGAAGTTCCCTGGATGGCAAGAAAAAATGCCCCAATGTAAATTACGATGAGTGCAAGCACGGCCTTCATGACTTCCTCCACCAACGTGAGCGGCTTCCAAGGACTGAGTGTAGATAGTGGGAATGTGTGGCGCGCCTGTACGGGAGTGCTGACTTGTTGCGTATGTTACTGGCCTTGCGAACAGTTTTCCGATACAAGTGGAACCTGACGGTACAAGGCAAGGAAGGCCAGTACTGAATGGCGAGGAAGCTCCCTTGAGTTCCGAAGTGGATCAGTATGCAGCCGCCCGCTGGGCCATGGTTGAGGAACAGATCCGGCGCCGCAAAAACATCAGCGAGACGGTGCTTCGAGCGATGCGCAGCGTCCCACGGCACGAATTTGTGCCCGTTGATTTAATTGGCCGCGCTTACGAAGATGGACCTTTACCGATCGGAGGAGGCCAAACAATTTCGCAACCTTACATCGTTGCAGCGATGACCGACGCTCTGGAAATCCAACCAAACGACAAAATTCTCGAAATTGGAACGGGCTGCGGATATCAAGCAGCAGTCCTTGGGAGTCTGGCGCGAGAAGTTCACAGCGTGGAATTACGTGCAGTTCTGTCGCAGGCCGCAGCAGAACGATTAAGCCGTTTGGGCTACAGCAATGTGCACGTTCATTGCGCCGATGGCTCCCTTGGATGGCCCCTCAATGCGCCTTACGATGGGATTCTGGTGGCTGCAGCAGCACCGAAAGTTCCGGAAGCCATGTTGCAACAATTGGCCCATGGCGGCCGGATGATTGTTCCGGTTGGTGAAGAAGCCGAGCAAGTTCTTATGTTTGTAAGGCGAAAAGAGAGTAAATTCAGTTTCGACCGAAGAGATTCTTGCCGATTTGTGCCATTGTTGGGACGCTATGGATGGAGGGTTGCCTAAACTTCGATGAGTAATTCCGCCCCCGATTTATCGATCGTTGTCCCATCCTACAACGAAGAAGCACGACTGCCAGATACACTCGAAAAGATTTCCCGCTATATTCGCGAGCAAAGGCCCAACACTGAAGTGATTGTCGTTGACGACGGCTCAACCGACGCGACCGCCGCCGTCGCGGAAAAGTTCCGCGGCACAATTGCGAATCTACGAGTGCTCTCGAACGGAGTCAATCGCGGAAAGGGTTTCAGCGTGCGACATGGTTCGCTGGAAGCACTCGGCGACGTAGTTTTATTCACTGATGCGGATTTGTCTGCTCCAATCGAGGAAGCGAAAAAATTGCTTACTGCGTTGGAAAGTCATGATGTCGCCATCGGTTCGCGCGCTTTGGATCGCCGCTTGATTGAGACCCACCAATCGGCCTTCCGCGAGGTCGCGGGAATCCTGTTCAACAAGATCGTCCGAATTATTCTTCGACTGCCGTTTGTGGACACACAATGCGGGTTCAAAGCATTCCGTCGGGAGCGTTGCCACATTATTTTTGAACAACAAACCATTGAGCGGTTCGGATTCGATCCAGAGTTGCTGTACCTGGCGCGCCATCACGGCTTGTCAACCGTGGAAGTGCCGGTGAGGTGGGCGCACTCCCCCGCTACAAAGGTAAGCATGTTTCGGGACAGCGTGCAGATGTTCGTTGACGTGTTCGTTATCCGCTGGAACGGCCTGCTGGGACGGTATCGCAAGCAACGGTAGCCCTAACTTTGCTATATAAAGTACTTGACAAGACTTCCCCTCTTGCGTACTCTTCCCCTCGTGGCCTTACCCAATCCCATCCATCCTCCCCGCCCGCCGATCCCCATTGATGCGCGCGCGGCAGACCATCTGCGCTACATCCGCGAGACTATGGAAAGCGCCGCCGAGTTTACTGCGGTTCCCGGTTGGGGCGGCGTGGCCATGGGTGTCACAGCCCTGGCAGCGGCGGCCTTGGCGGCACGTCAGACAACCTCGCGGGCCTGGCTGGCGGTTTGGCTTGCTGAAGTATTCGTGGCTGTGGCGATTGCGGCTTCAGCGGCGGCTACCAAAGCGCGCCGTGCCAATTCCTCCCTGTTTTCCGGGCCAGGTCGTAAATTTGTACTTAGCTTTGCCCCTCCGATTTTTGTCGGAGGACTGCTTACGTTTGCGCTCTTCCAATTGGGTGCTGCGGCTACATTACCGGGCGTCTGGCTCTTGTTGTACGGAACGGCAATCGTAACGGGCGGGGCATTTTCCGTTCGCGCGGTCCCAATCATGGGTCTCTGCCTAATGGCGTTGGGCACCGGCGCTCTTTTCGCGCCTGCTCAATGGGGCAATCTCTTTATGGCCGCAGGTTTTGGCGTGGTCCAGATGGGATTTGGGCTATGGATCGCGTTGCGTTACGGAGGCTGACGTAATTCCACCCGAAAGTATTCTAACTATGGCAAAGGCATCGACAATTCGGCAGGAACGCGCGGTACGGGAAGACTCGCCTTCTCCAGTCCGCAGTGTCGCTCCGCAACCCGTATCGGCAAGCCTCGACCGGCTGATCCACGAACGAATTCGTCTGGGAATCGTCAGTGCGCTGGCCGTAAACCGCTCGCTTACTTTCAATGAGTTAAAGGCCTTGTTAAAGACTACCGATGGAAACTTGAGCGTGCATGCAAGAAAGTTGGAAGAGGCCGACTACATTGTCTGCACCAAGTCGTTTGACGGGCGATTGCCGAAGACGGAATACCGTCTGACCGGGCTGGGTCGGAAAACCCTGGAGAAGTATTTGGATCATATGGAGGCGTTGATTCGGGCAACGCGCGAGCGGTAAAAAAATTTGCCTTTTAACTTTACATTGCAAAGTACACTGCACAATGGAGTACCGGAGCTTACTCATGCAACTGCTTCACGCACTCTCT
Organism: Candidatus Acidiferrales bacterium; assembly: GCA_963837885.1. Classification (GTDB taxonomy): domain Bacteria; phylum Acidobacteriota; class Terriglobia; order Acidiferrales; family UBA7541; genus Acidiferrum. Next base: position 125,027 of record CAWIPD010000006.1, read on the forward strand.
GAGGTCAATTCGTTCACCTGTACCACTACTGCTTCCCCACTTCACGTTGCGATTATCTGTGACGGAAACGGACGGTGGGGAACGGCACAGGGTTTGCCGCGGTCGGATGGGCATCAGGCGGGAGCCGAGGCCGCACGGAAGGTCATCGAGTGCGCGCCCCGTTTAGGAATACATACCCTGACGCTGTTCGCGCTGTCCTCCGCAAACTGGAAACGTCCTTCGATTGAAATCAACGCGATCTTGCGAATCTTAAACGAGTATCTGATTGCCGAAACGGAACGATGCTTGGACGAAGGGGTACGTTTGAGCATCATCGGCAGGCGCGACCGCGTGCCCTGCTGGCTGACAGAGGCGATTGCGCAGGCCGAGCGCCTGACCGCTAACGGAAAACGGCTGCATTTGCGGCTGGCGATTGATTACTCCGCGCGACATGCAATTTATCAGGCCGCCAGTCGATTTTATAAGGTGACAAATTTGTCCAGCGAGTCGTTCGCCGATGTGTTGTCCGAACTGCAACGCGGGGGATCAACGGACGTGGACTTGCTGATTCGTACGGGAGGAGAGCAACGGCTGTCCGATTTTCTTTTGTGGGAGTGCGCGTTTGCCGAGTTTGTGTTTCTTGAGAAGCGTTGGCCAGATTTTACTCCCGCAGATTTGCGCAAAGCAGTACTTGAATTTGAGAAAAGAGAACGCACACGGGGAGCATTGCCTATTGATTCCATGAAATGAGACAAATGCGTTAGCTTGGAATTTTGCTTAGAACTAGACACTCCCCTTAGGACCCTCAAAACAAATCACTTAAAATGTGAATGGAAATTCCCGAGCGGCTCCGACGTTTCCCTGTTGTGTGGCGTCTATACCACAGGAGAAGCAGATGGGAGCCGTGGGACTTACGCTGCCCTGGAAGCATAGAATCTCCACGGTAGGGCCAGAACAGGAGTTGGGGCGAGTGGAGCATTCGGGGCGGGAAGCTGAACTTGTTCCGATGTCAGGCACCGAGTCGGCCGACTCAGCACTAGCGGCCGCTTGTCTGTCGGGAGACCTGCGCGCGTATGAGGAACTTTACCGGCTGCAAGGTGCGCGGATGCGAAACCTCGCGCGCAATTTGTTGGGCTCGCAGAGTGACGCAGAAGACGCCGTCCAAGAAACTTTTCTGAAGATACAACGCAAAATCGAAACCTTTCGTGGACAGTCTTCCTTCGTTACCTGGGCGTTCCGCATCCTGGTCAACACGTGCCACGACTTGCGTCGTAGCCGGATCCGCCGAAAGGAATTGGCACCGGCGCTGCCGGGTGAATCACACCCCACGCCGGAGATGCGCGCTCCAGGGTCGCACCCAACTCTTCGTATGGCTTTAGAACGCGCGATTGCCCAACTCACTCAACATCAGAGAGACGTTCTTCTGTTGTACGAAGTAGAAGGATTTCGGCACGCGGAAATAGCAGGAATGCTGGAGATCACGGAAACAGCTTCGAAAAACACTTTGTTCCAAGCGAAAAAGAGTTTACGCGGAATGCTGGAAGCACCGCGAAGCGCGCAGGCGGGAGGTGCTGGATGACTGTGAGTTGCAATGATCGCGAACATATTTTCCTGGATGGTACAGCTGAAGAGTGGTTGGCTTTGGAAGCTCATGCAGCCTCTTGCCCCGAATGCGCAAAAGAAGTCCACGGATGGAAAGAACTGAGCGTGGCAGCGGCTGAACTGCGCGATTACCGGGAAAACACGGCTCTGTGGCCCAAAATAGAAACTTTGCTAGTGGAACAATCGAGAAGTAAACGCGGGCCGGCGGCGTGGCTGGAGCAGATATTCGCCGGCGCGCACATCCCGAAGATCTGGCAACTTGGATTGGCAGGAGCCTTGGTACTGACGATGGCATTCGCGGGAGGGTATCTATTTGTAAATCGTGACGCTAATGGCCCTGTGGTGCAGAACGGCTTCTTGAAGGATAAGGCGCTCGCGGAGGTGGAGCGAACCGAGCGCGACTATATGAAGGCGATCGACAAACTGGCAAGTGCTGCAAAACCTCAAATGGAAAATGACCATTCCCCGCTCATGGCCAGCTACCAGGAGAAACTGGTTCTTTTGGATAGTGCAATCGATGAATTGCGCGCCCAGTCGGGCCAAAACCCTTCCAATGCGCATTTACGGTATCAGCTGTTGGCCATGTATCAGGCCAAAGAGGCCACGTTGCAAGATATTCTGGAGACGAAACGATGAAGCGTGCGAGCAAGTCGAGCCGAGGATCGAAAATTGGATTTGTAGCTGTGGGACTGCTGGCTTTATCCCTGCTTGGAGTTGAGGCCCGGGCTGCGCAGGAATCAGCCACCAGGACTTTCGAGAAAACTTTGACCCTCGGATCGACTCAGACTCTCAGCTTGGAGAGTAGATTTGGTGAGATCCGCATCCACGGAGAGAACGGACGGGAAGTGAAGATCACTGCAACAATTCGTTCGCAGGCCGGATCGCAAGGCGAGGCACAGAAAAATGCCGAAGAAATAAAGATCGAAGTTTCGCAAGATGCCTCCGGAATCAAAGTAAAGACCGTCTACCCGGAAGATCATGTGTTGTTGCGCATTCATAGAGGCTCATCCTATTCGGTGGACTACGACATCGCTATGCCAGCGGATTCAAAACTGTGGGTCAGGAGTGGTTTCGGAAACACGGAGATCCGCGGCGTGCAGGGTTGGGCAGACATAGAGAACGGCCACGGTCAATTAACGTCCCGAGATTCCGGATCGACTAGGTTGGTGAATTCGTTTGGTTCGGTCGAAGCAAGTGGGGCCGCAGGAAATGTTTGGGTCGTGAACAACAACGGATCGGTGCAGGTCTCTGGAGTAAAAGGAGCATTGGATGTGAAAGACAGGTTCGCATCGATCACGGTGGGCAATATCCAGGGTCCGGTTACGATTTCGGGAGGCAACGGCCCGGTTGAGCTGACAGACGCCGAAGAATCGAACATCAATAATTCCTTCGGCTCGGTAAATGCTCGAAACGTCCACGGGAATCTGACCGTGAACAACAATAACGGACAAATTGAAGTGGATACCGTGCAAGGATCGGCTTCGTTGACGGGGAGTTTTGGTTCTATCAAATTCACAAATGTGACGGGTTACGTGAAGTGCAATTCGTCGAACGGAAAAGTTACCGGAGGTCCAACCGACAGCGACGTCTACGTAAAAACAACCTTTGGAGAAGTCTCGCTTGAACAGATCGGCGGATCCGTGGAAGTCTTGGATTCGAATGGAAGTATCACGGCTAGGGAAATCAAAGGAAAAGCGGAGTTCAATACGTCGTTCGGCTCGATTGAGGCGAGCGGCCTGCGCAGAGGCGTGAAAGCGACTACCGGCAATGGGCGCGTTTCGCTGAATGATGTCGGTGGAGACGCCACGGTGAAAACCAGTTTTGGCTCCGTGGACGTGCAACGCGTAAATGGAAGTTTGCGGATGGAAAACTCCAATGGACCCGTGGAGGCCCGTTCTGTTAGCGGCGACGCTAGCGCAAAAATGAGTTTCGGTTCCGTGACATTGGAAGACATCGGCGGAAGTATAACCGTGGACAACCAAAACGGAGCCGTGATGCTCTCTGAAGCCCGGACATCCGGGGGATGCAAGAGCGTAACTGCTAAGACCTCCTTTGCACCTATTCAGGTGCGTCTTGCCGAAGGCAATGGCTACAACGTCAACGCACGCACATCATTCGGGCGAATCAGCAGTGAGTTGCCGATGACTACTAGCGGCCAGATGGGCGGCGACTCGCTAAATGGAAAAATCGGGAATGGTGGATGCACTCTCTCGCTTACAAATTCAAACGGCAACATTGAGATATCTAAACTGGCCAGGTAGTTCTAGATAGTTCCGGCGCCCCCACGCACACGATTCATGGCAAATGCCTTTTTCACTACGCGCGTGGCGGTCTCGGTCAGCTGATAACGTTCCAGTTCATCTTCCCTGGCATAGGCTATGTCAGTGGCATCGCTAGCGGCTCGTGGCTCGCCAGAAATTCTCTCGCAAAGGTAGTCCACGATCACAAAGTGAAATTTGGGGCCAGTAGCAGCTGCGGAATTGCCAGCGGAAGGTTCGTGGTAAACGCGATCGAAAACTTCTATCAGATCTAGGACCCGCACTTCCAGTCCGGTCTCTTCCCGAAGCTCGCGTGCCACTCCTTGCTGCAGTGATTCGCCCAATTCCAGTGTGCCTCCGGGAATGGACCATTGTCCTCGCAAGGGCTCGCTGCCGCGTCGGATCAGCAGGGCGCGCGAGTCTTCAATGACCACGCCGCCAACTCCGACAACCGGTCTATCGGGATACTCTCTGGCCACCGGCATTTCTTCCTTTCCGCCCGCCTCACGGCCTGCGGCAATTTCTGGGGGAAGGTCCATTGACTTATCCCACCAGCGTATATAATAGCTGGACGGGGTGGGTTGTGCTGTCGCAAACCTCTCCGGAATAGATCAATTCGGAGGATGCCGTCGTGCTCCGTTGCCCTGAATGCGCGGTTGAGATTGATGTCGATGAAGACGAAGTGGAAGAGGGCGAGATCCTGAGCTGCCCTGAGTGCGAAACGGAGCTGGAAGTCTCGCAAACACATCCGGTGGCCCTTAAGCCGATTGCCGACGACCTCGACGAAGAAGAAGACGAGGATGAGGACGAAGAGGACGACGACGAAGATCTCGACGATGATGGCGATCTGCCTGATGACGATGAAGACGACGATGAGGACGAAGAGGACGACGACGAATAGTTAGGGACGCAATGGCCACGCATCTTTTAGTAATCTCGCGCTCTTCGGATCGCCAGAAAGATTAAGCCGGCAAAACTTGATTAGAATGCAAAAATTAACTGCATTGCTGTTTTTCGGCCTTCTGCCTTTCGCAACCATGCTGCCTGCGCAGGAACCGGGGCCTCCGCCTCCTCCGCAGCAGAGTTCTCCTGCTCCTGATGTCCCCAGAACCGATTCCTCCTCTAAGAAGAACAAGCGAATTCCGCCCTATGTAATTATCGGCACGGTCTTCAATGAGAGCGCACTTTCTTTCCCTAACGTTCATGTGCAAGTGCGTAAAACGGGCGAAAAGAAATTTCGCTGGGAGACCTTTACCAATTCGCGCGGTGAGTTTGCAGTTCGCGTGCCCGAAGGGCAGGAATACGAAGTGGTCGTACGAGAGAAAAAGTACAAAGATGTAGCTCTGAAAGTGAATGCCAACAACGGCGAGATGGAGCAGCGCTTGTCCATTCGGCTGGAGAGCTTGAACCCGGAAAAGGATGGCTCAAAGAAATGATCATCTCGCGAAGAATTGGCTGGTTTTGCCTTATGCTGATCCTGTGCGGATCGATTGCCGCGGCTCAGAACGCAAAGCATGAAACCCAATTGAGGACGGTAAGTGGCACGGTGATGGACAAGTCGGAAAACCCCCTCCCCGGTAGCGTAGTTTTTCTGAAGAATCTGCGCACCAACGCGGTGAGCAGCCGGTTTGCCGATTCCGATGGCAAATACAAGTTCACTGGGTTGGATCCGAATGTGGATTACGAAGTCCACGCGGAACTGAACGACGAGAAATCGGCACCCAAAACTATGTCTTCCCTCGACAGCCGCAAAGAATTGACACTCAATCTAAAAATAGACAGAAAAAAGAACTAGCGGTGTAGTCCTGCTGTAAGTACGGTCTTGGGACCGTACGTTGACCATGGGGCTCGGAATTGGATTGAAAAAGAGAATAAGCGCACAGTTCACTATCGCCACGCCGCAATTCCGGAAGATTCTCACTAACGAAGCATGGGTGAACCCGGCGGACAAAGTACTCTAACAGCCTGCGGCAACACTTCTAGCTCCACCGGCGTGTACCCTAAAATCTCACCGTCTCCATGAAAACGGCATGGACCATCTGTCTCAATAAGAATGTGTCGAATGGAAAAACGCTTTACTCGAGGCGATCGCACTTCACCTCGCAGAATCAGCAAAGGCAGTGCCCAAAGAAGTTCGAAAACTGTCAACTCTTCCACCAGAACTAGATCGAGCAATCCATCGTTGGTCTTCGCCCCGGGAGCAAAACGTAACCCTGCTCCATAGCTAGGAGCGTTCAATACTGCCAGAAGCAGCGCCTTCGATGACAACAGTGGGATCGGAGTGTTTGGTACAAGCGTATTCACGCGCACGGAAATCGGATTTGTCCTGGCAAAAGCCATGGCCGCAGACAGCAGATACCGGAATCGCCCGGTCAATTTTCGAAATCGTGTTGCGGCAAGATAAGAAGCCTCTGCGTCCAGCCCAACTCCCCCTCCTCCGGTATAAATTCGCTCATTGCCATCGGCGGTTCTCGCGCGAACAGCATCCATTACACAAACTGCTCCCATGCGAAGTAACTCCGCGGCGCGAACTGGATCATGCGGCAAACCCAGAGAGTCTGCGAGATCGTTACCGCCACCGGCTGGAAGAATTCCCAGGACCACTTCCGGAAATTGGACCAACGCGTTGACCAGATCTTGGAAGGAACCGTCACCACCTAAAACAAAAAAGCGGCAGTGCCCTTCTAGCGCGGCGTTCATGGCCTGAGCTGCGAGGTCCCTCGCGCTGGAGGTGAGTCTGAATTCTACCTGCCATCCAGCCCGCGTAGCGAAGGCCTGTAGCGCAGGTAGGAAGTCCGCAGCGCGGCCGCCGCCCGCCGCGGGATTCACAAAAACCAAGTCCGGAGTGACCAAAGGGGAAGGCGAAGTCGTTTGCACTGATGGGTATGCTGCCGGACAAGCGCAGCGAAGTCAATCTGTAGCGGCGCTCTCGCGGACCTGAAGTGGTGCCGGCGGGGGGAATCGAACCCACGGCCTAGGGATTATGAGACCCTCGCTCTTCCACTGAGCTACGCCGGCGAAACAAGCAATTCTCCATGGTAAGGAGTAAGCGAAGAGAGTGTCAAGGCATCGCCACGTACTTGAACTGTTGAAGAGGGCAAAACTAACCTGCTCGGCTACGTAGTACTTTGGTACCAGCAAAGTAGGACCCTGGTACTGTTGTTCCTGAGCGGCACAGGACTGTATTTATCTAATTGCCAGATTAGTGTTCCGGCGTCGCCATGCGAATAAATGGCGAAACCGTGACACATGCTCGTATTTATAATTTGGCGCAGGGTCTTGGTGTGCCCTACTTGACACTATCCTATTAAAGGATAGAGTACCTCCGTTCGTTCATCTGTTCCACGGAGGCACAAATGTCACGTAAACTTGGGGCCATCGCCCTGGCAATGGCTATTCTTGTAGGCGCAATGGGTTTGAAGAGCGCATTCACCGTTAAGGCTGGCGCAGTTTTGACAGCAAACGGTTCAGACCCTGTGCCGACTAAGAATCCATTCCCCAAGAAGCCTGGACAAACGTACGCGCCGGCAGCCCGATAAGGTAGCGAAAATTCACGCTTAACCCGATCGGACCCGGCAGAAAAAGAAGAAATGCCTGGTCCGATCGGATTAATAATTTGGTTCTTAGGGTTAGCTCTAGAACTGTCCTTCGTGGTGTGTTCACTCGTTCGCAAATCCTTTCTTAAGTATTTATTCCTGAACTTATATTTGCTTTTTGTGATGGTCAGCAGCGCCACGCGATTTCTGGTTATGCGTGGCTATGGCCAGGATTCTGATCAGTATATGTATTGTTATTACTACACGGACCTGCTCCTGACCTTGGCCTTGTTTGTCGCCCTCATCAGTCTCTACACCAGAGTGTTTGGAGAACTGAAGGTAAAGCAGTATCTTTACTTCGTGGCCATGCTGGTTCTCATGGGCACTGCGATCTTCTCCTATCTCATCGTGGATCAATCCGCAGGTCGGTTGTCGACCCGATTTGCGATCGAGCTTTCTCAGAATCTCTATTTCGTCGGCCTCATTCTGACGTACATCCTGTGGGGCGCGGTGATGAAGTTGCGCGAAACGCGCACGCGGGTCGTGCAATTTGTCCTGTCTCTTGGCATCTATTTCAGCGCTTATGCGGCCAGCTATGCCCTCACGAATATGGCGGAACGTCTGGGAGTAGTTCAGTATGTCAGCCCTGCCTTGGGCTGCCTCTTGCCCTTGGCGTGGACAATCACGATGGTGCGCCACTCTGAAGAATCTCGCCTTGCTACGGCCCAACTGCTGGCGGTGCAACGATGATGGCCACCGTGATTTTTCTTGTCTCGCTCGCTACCTTGTTCATGTTTTTTGTCTCTTATTGCCGGTCAATGATGGCCTCGGCTGCGCGGCACGAATTGTCGGATGAAGTACGCGATGTAACCGGAATACAGAACGCTGCCTCCGCCGCTGACTACACTCGAGTGATCCAAATTCTCCAGCTTTGCCCGGAACGGCCGGAAGACCGTCTCTCACTTCGCGCCGTGACAACTTATTATTCCTTCCTTCGAACATTACATGCAGCATTCTCTCCCGTGCTGCCCTCCTTACGGTCATGGACCGACCAGGAACAAGCAGGCTGTGCTTACTTTGCGGCCGTTACCTTGGATCGCCGGATCTCCTTCAACCGCGAAATGCTGGCCCAGCAAGCAGAACAGTGAAAAATCCACTTCCTGCTAACTACTAGGCGACCTGCCCAATGGTCTGCTGTTTCAACTCAAAGAGAGGATGGTATGCTTATGGAGTCTACTCCTCACCGGAGTGAGCGTCCGCAGCGCAAAAATAGCCGGTGAATACAATATGCTCTCAGTGTGGCGCGGTGCTCTCCAAGGGTGCCCGCAGCTGTATATTCTGTGATACTTCCGAGCTTCTCAGCCCGAGTGAAAGCTCGTCTGCAACTCAGGGTAATCTTGCGCTCAACGCGGTGAACGACGCCGAATGGCGTGGGGAACTAAACCAGCGCTTGCAGGCGTATCGAGCGCGTCGGCGTAAGCCCGATGCGAACGCAGGCCAGACGGAACTTCCTTTCACGCAACGCGAATCCGAACCAATTGAGCACGTCGGCATTCAAGTGGAAGAGCAGTCACTCCGCTCAAAACCTGCGCTGGACGATTTTTCTTTCACAATAGCCATCGGGCGCACGGCACGGAGCAAAGCCGAAGATGCGCTGGATTCCCAGTACATCATCGATGTATCTCTTCCTCCACAATCCCAGGAGGAAAATCCGCCCGTCTCAATGGAATCTCCACTAGCTGAGTATGCGGGCTTGTATCCCGTGGCCACCCTGGATGAACGTCGCAGTGCTGCTTGGATTGATATGGGATGCTTGGCATTCGCCTACGGAGGCTTTCTGGCTTTGTTTGGCTCGCTGGGTGGTCATTTCACCTTCAGCAAACTGAATGCTGCGGTGTACTTCTTTACCTTTGCTTTTGTTTATCTCCAATATTTTGGGCTGTTCACTATTTTTGGCGGCACAACTCCCGGGATGATGATTCGTGGTCTGCAAGTTGCCACATTTTCTGGTTTGGAGCCGACACTGCGCCATCTGCTTTTGCGCGCATCGGGCTATCTACTATCCGCTGGAAGTTTATTCCTGGGATTTCTGTGGGCACTGTGGGACGAAGACGCCTTGACCTGGCATGATCGAATTTCCGGGACGTATTTGCGCGCGCCGGAACTTCTGACAGAGATGGAAGAATCGCAACCTGCCCCTTCGCACTAGAACTGCATTAGTACGAGAAGGGAAAGCGCATCCACAGGATTAGGAAATTACTGGTTCCGCGCTCGGACCTTGCTTGACCACCTTCTCGTCTGAAGCAATTTTCCCGTCGCGTATAAAGATGATGCGGTGCGCGTGTTGGGCCACGTCCATTTCGTGAGTCACAAGAATGATCGTGTTGCCCTGGCGATGAAGGTTCTCGAACAGACTCATGATTTCTTCCCCGGTCTTGGAATCGAGATTTCCGGTTGGCTCGTCGGCTAGCACGATTGAGGGATCATTCACCAGGGCCCGGGCAATAGCCACTCTCTGGCGCTGTCCGCCAGACAATTCGTTGGGCTTGTGAGTCATGCGGGATGCGAGATCGACGCGCTGCAGAGCAAGTTTCGCCTTTTCCACCCGCTCTTCCGCCGGAGTGCCGTTATATATCAGGGGTAGTTCGACATTATGCAACGCGGACGCCCTCGGCAGCAGGTTGAATGTCTGGAAAACAAAACCAATTTCTTTATTCCGGATGTACGCGAGTTCGTCGTCATCCAGGTCGCTGACCAACCGTCCCGCCAGCCAATATTTGCCCTCACTGGGAGAGTCCAGGCACCCGATCAAATTCATCAGTGTCGATTTGCCAGAGCCCGAAGGTCCCATGATTGCCACGTATTCACCCTTGCGGATTTCGACATCAATCCCACTCAGCGCGTGGACCTGTTCCGATCCCATTTCGTAGACTTTCGTTAAGCCTTCGGTGCGAATCACCACCCCGGAGTCAACAAGGTCTTGTCGGTAGGACCCCGAGGATGTTGTTTCTACAGGCATCTTTTTCTCCCTACGAGCCCTTTGGCTTTATTGCTGATCGTCCGTTTTCTTCGGTGCGGAATTATCAATCTTGATGCTGGCTTCTGGCTTTAACGTACGTAAGGCCTTGTAGCTTCCAACCACAATCTCATCTCCAGGCTGCAATCCTTTGGTGATTTCGATGTCTGTCACGCCCGATATGCCTGTTTCCACCGGTCGGAAAAACGCCTTCTTCCCGTTTATGACAAACACTCCCTGTACTTCGTCTTTCTTGGGATCTCCGGATGTCGCGACCGGCGGCGCTGCCAGAGTAACGTTGCCCTTTTTCTCTCCATTTGCCGTCTTCGCCGCTTCTTCCAACTCTTTACGAGAGCGCACCGCCAAAGCTTGAATCGGAATGGCCACAACATCTTTTCTTTCGGCCGTTTTGATTTTCGCCGTGGTCGATAAACCAGGCCGCAAGTTTTCAGGCGGATTCTCCAGCGTCACTACCACCTTGAAGTCCTTTGCTTCCTGATTGCTTGTCGTTGTTTGCGTCGTGGCCAACCCGGAACTGCGTAGCACCGCCTGTGAGCCGATTTCCGTGACTTTGCCCTTGAAGATTTTCCCGGGTACCGCATCGATCGTTACATCAGCCTCTTGGCCAATTTTCACATTCACGATATCTGTCTCATCAACTTTCACTTCCGACGTCACCACCGACATGTCCGAAAGCGTCATAAGGAAACTGCCATTCGCGTTCTGAATGCCGGGCACAACATACTCTCCCAAACGCACCGGCAGATAACTTACGATGCCGTTGATTGGCGAAACGTAGGTGGTCTTCTGCAGAATATCCTTTGTCCGCACCAGCACCGCTTTGCTCTGATCCAGTGTCGAACGCACCACCTCAAGTTGCGCCTTCTGCGAAGCCATATGCGATTTGGCAGAATCCGCTGCTGCCACTGCTGCATCGTAAGACGTCTTGCGCTGGTCGAAATCCTGTTTGGCAATTAGCCCGTCTTTGTAGAGACCTTGGCCGCGCTCGTAGTCTAGCTTGGCCTTTTCCAGGTTGGCTTGCGACTGCACCAGATCCGCCTCAGACGATTTGTAACTTGCCTCCGCCGCCTGGATGCTCGATTGATTGGAGTTGATCATTGCGGCCTGCGCCTGCACATCGGCATTCGCTTGAACGTTTTCCTGCAGCAGGAGTTTGTCGCCCTTCTTGATGTGGTCGCCTTCTTTAACGATGATGTCGGTGATTCGGCCAAACCCCTGCGCAGTAATGTTTGTATAGGTAGTCGGCTTCACTTCACCCGATGCAGTGACTTGAGAAACCAGCGAATCTTGCTTGGCGACCTTGGCGCTTTGAACCGTGATTACGCCTTTGTTTGCCTGATTGATGCTGAAAACAACGATACCTGCGAGCACCCCTGCCCCAACGATACCGATCCCGACCTTTTGCCACGTCTTCATGCGATTCCTTCCGCGAGTCCCCGGTGTACCACCACGCGCACGGGGGCAAAACTGAAATGATGGATTTTTGATTGCGCCTAACAGTAATACGCCTCAAAGGCAGAAAATGTTTCGCCGGGGCGAAGAAACTGCGATGGGCGGCTGCTGGGTGACCAAGAAAAGGGTGTACTCACTACGGAAGCAAGACCTGGCACAGACAGAGCCACTCCCATTGTAGGTCCAAATTACACGAAAAAAAAGAGTTGCTACCCAACCACCGGAGCCACTCACTCCGGGCTTACTTCCCAAAAGTTTAGACGCAAGCAGCAGCGATTTGGTCTTCTGGACGGCACTTTGACAGGTGTGGTTATTTTTCAATTCTTTTCGGGTTATTCCGACGATGAAACGAAAAAGGACTGTTTCTACTGCCCGGCCTGCGATACACTTTCCTAGTCAAACCGCGCGGAGAGGTGGCCGAGAGGCTGAAGGCGGCGGTTTGCTAATTCAATCTGCCCTGCTTGTGCCCATCGCTTTTCATGTATTTTCAATAACTTAAGACGCTCTGATTCGCAGGAAATCACCTCATTTGCAGAGTTCTGTGCACCAATTGTGCACCAGAGTTAACTATAGTTAACTGGCAAATTTTCATTCAAAAAAACCGCGTCGCTATTCAGGATCGTGCCAACACCAAATGTGTGACTTTGTCTGAAGGAACACGCTCGACACAACGGTAGCCGAGGGATACCAGATTAAGGTCCCTGAACAGAGGTTCTCCCGAGCCGACCAGAACGGGCGATTGCGCGAGGTGCACTTCGTCTACCAGGCTTGCTTGTAGAAATGCCCGAACGGTGGCGACTCCACCGCCGACTCGCACATCTTTGTCTTTTGCTGCCGCTCGTGCTTGTTGCAAAGCGGATTCGATTCCATCCGTGACAAAGTGAAACGTGGTGCCGCCTTGCATGATGAGCGATGCCCGCGCATGGTGGGTCAGCACAAACACGTCGCAATGAAACGGAGGGTTGTCGCCCCACCAACCCTCCCAGTCCTCATTCGCCCAAGGTCCGCGGATGGGGCCAAACATATTCCGTCCCATGATCCACGCGCCAATATTCTGAAAGCCGCGGGCAGCGAAATCGTCGTCAATTCCATCGTTACCATCCCCCTTTCCAAAAACTCCCTCTGACACATTTGCGAGTCCCACGGTCTTGCGAGACACCTCGTTGTGCATCCTCTGGAACGTGCGCGTGGGGAAAAACCACTCCATCATTCTTGTTCCGCCGACGCCGAGAGGATGATCAAGACTCTGGTTTGGGCCGGCGCTGTAGCCGTCGAGTGAAACACCAAATCCGTGAATTCTTACCTTTTGCATATGGCGTCTCCCATCAATCCTTAGGTGTGGCCACAGTGATTGACTTCAACATGCGAACCCAGCGAGCGGGACGTTTGTCGTGAGGTGCAATGAGACGGAACGGGCCGCGTTTCGGGTCAATGGGTCCGCCATCCACCGTGTCTGCGACTAGAACTTCGGAACTCATGAAATCGGAATCCAGTTCCGCAAGAGAAAAGACAACTCGATACGCGTCACTTCCTTCGGCGATGACATAGGTCATCATTAGCGGTCCTCTATGTTTCTCGCCAATCGCGGCTCCTGCCTTCTGCAGCAACACTTCGAGCAGCACCCCTTCATAAACCTCGACCTTTCCTGTGTGTGGGTCCGTCACGTGCAGGACTGTTCTCGGCATAGCCTTGAGATCTGTGAGAGTAAGAGTAAGTGGCGTGGCAACCGCTCCACCGATCGTCACTTGGGATTGCGTCTTTTCCTTGACACTTTGCGCCGTGGCGTTTCCTGCGCGAAGGGGCAGGACAACAAACCAAGCGATGCAGAACAACGAGACTATTTTCTGAATCACAGGCTGCAGCATAAACCTCCGATTTCATTGCCATCGACAGGCTGGAACACCGCTCGGTAAATGCACAATCGTTCAGCAAACCCTAATCGTAAGACCCTTTTGTTTAGCGAAATGGCGGGCTCCTCACAGCCTCTGTTATACCTTAACGGTTCGATACAGTCAGAGCCGGCAAGTGGCTACGAATCTATACGTTAGCGCGGTCATTTTTGGTATTCTTTCAGTCGGCGGGTCCCATCAACGCATGACACGTATAGCGTTTGCAGCTCGCCATATCAGCCACATTCCGGCCGCTTCTCGGCCTTGATATTGGTTGTGAGAGGGGTTGCGATGAAATTCCTACGCGTGTCGGCGCACTACCCGACCCTCCGGAATACCGCCCGGTTGCTGGCGATCATTGTAGGTACATGCGTTCTTGCGATTGGGGCGAATGCACAGTTACCTGTTCTAGGAAGCGGAGGCGTGACCAGCGGATCGGCGACTATTACTCAGTCTGGGAATGTGACCAATGTTAACCAGACTACACAGAAGGCCGCCATTAACTGGCAGAGTTTCAGTATCGGCTCGAAGGACACGGTGGACTTCAATCAGCCGAATTCCTCCTCGATTACACTCAATCGCGTCATCGGCAACGACCCGAGTGTGCTGGCGGGGACATTGAACGCTACCGGCAGGGTCTTCCTCATCAACTCCAACGGCATGATTTTCACCAGAGGCTCAAACGTCAATACCGGAGGGTTCCTGGCCAGCACGCTCGATATCAGCAATGCTGATTTTATGGCCGGGAACTACGTCTTTAATGCCAACGGTTCTACAGGGTCAATCGTCAATCAGGGGTTTCTCACCTCGCACGATGGCGGCTACGTAGTTTTGCTCGGCAATAAGGTTTCGAATCAAGGATTTATCTCGGCGACCAAGGGAACGGTAGGGTTGGCCAGTGGCGATCAGATCTCACTCCGCTTCAGCGGTGACTCCCTGCTGAATGTCACTGTAAACAAGGGAACGCTGAACGCGCTGGTCGAAAACAAGCAAGCGATCTATGCCGATGGTGGGACAGTCATTTTAACGGCCAAGGCGGCGGACAATCTGCTCTCAGCGCAGGTCAATAACAGCGGAATCATCCAGGCGCACTCCATCGACGATCTGATGGGAACCATTCGACTCTCAGCCGATGGGGGTACAACAACAGTTACAGGCACGCTCGATGCTTCGGCTCCCAACGGCGGCAATGGCGGAACGATTGAGACGAGTGGAAACAAAGTGGAGGTTGGGAACGAGAGCGTAATCACTACGAGCGCAGCCAACGGAAAAACCGGTAACTGGCTGATCGATCCCGATGGCTTCACGATTGCCTCTTCGGGTGGAGATATTACCGGCGCAAAGCTCAGCAGCCTGCTTGGCAACAATAACGTTACGCTCTCTTCGACTCAGGGAAGCGGAAACAACGGCGATCTGAACGTGAACGATTCCGTGAACTGGTCCGCGAACACGGGCCTGACGTTATCCGCTACAAACAACGTAAACATCAACAAGTCCGTCACCTCAAGCGGCGACAATGCAGCGATCACCTTAAATGCGGGCAAGGACATCAATATCAACGATGCCGTCACGGAAACAGGTACGAATGCCGCGTTTACGATGAACTATGGCGGGTACGCTACGACTGGCAGCGCAGCGACTGGCACCGACTACCACATTAACAACATCACCACCAACAGCGATGACTCATTCACGATTGGTCCCGCGTCCATTACCCTCAGTGGTTCAAATGCCAGCCTGACCATTAACGGCAGCACGTACACACTAATTCACAGCATGGACCAACTGGCCGCGATCAGTCCCGTTGTTCTCGACACGAACGGAAACCCGATTGTCGATCCAAATACTGGCTACTATCAGACGACACCGGCGTTTGGCAATTTCGCAATTGCGCAGAATCTGGACGCTTCGGGCAAAACCTATCCTTATTGGGTGGTCAGCACGCTCTATGGAAATTTGGCCGGGCTGGGCCACAGCATCAACAATTTGACGATTTCCTCCACGAACCTCAACCAGTTCAACATTGCGGAAGATGCGTCTCTGGTCGATAACTTGGGCGTATTTGGCGCAGACCCTTCTGCCGCTCAGATACGTGACCTTGGTCTGACTAACGTAAATATCCTCGGAGCCAGCACGTCTGCCGGAATTGTCTCTTACAGCTACGGGACGCTCAGCAATGTCTACGTCACTGGCAATCTCACCGGCATATTCGTCGGTGGCGTGGCCGACAGCAACTTGGGCGGAAACGTGAGCAATGCGCACAGCAATGTGAACATATCTGCCCTGAACTATGGAACGGACGTAGGCGGCCTCGTGGGGGAGAACTGGAGCGGCGGCACTGGCGGAGTCATCGACCACTCCACCGCCACAGGGACAATCAACGTCTCTGGTGTCACGGCGTCTGACGGGTCGGGTCTTACACCGGCCACCGACATCGGAGGCTTGGTGGGCTTGAACTACGGGACAGTGCAGAATTCGAGCGCGAATGTGGCCATCACGGCGAACAACAGTCTCACCGTTGGCGGTCTGGTCGGAGAAAACTACGACGGGAGCATCAGTAATTCATCGTCGAGCGGTTCCATGACCTTGAAATGGACAAACGGATTGTTCTGGGGCACCAGCTACGGGGGACTGGTAGGCGACAACACTGGCGGGACGATTGATGGAAGTAATTCCAGCGTAGCTATCACGGCAACAGCAGCGGCCTCGAATGGCCTACCCATCACGGAAATTGGGGGTTTGGTCGGATCGAATCAGCCGGACCTCATATTCGGAACTGGCGGCACCATCACCAACTCTTCGTCCAGTGGCAGTGTGACAGTCTTCGGTCCCACCTGGGAGGTCGGCGGTTCTGTCGGCGTGAATTATGGAACGATTACAAACGTTCAGGCGACCGGCGACGTTACCACCAGCACGTATGGTTTTGCGGGTGGAACGGTTACCAGCCTGCAAGTCGGCGGTTTGGTTGGCCTGAACTCGGGCACCATCAGCGGTTCGTCTTACAACGGTACCGTGACCGGCGGTTCGGATGTCGGTGGGCTCGTCGGCCAAAATACCGGGACCATCACTGGCAGCACTGCAACGGCGAATGTGACTGGAATCGAGAACGTTGGTGCGATCGCCGGGTCCAATTCTGGAGGGACAATCACCGGCAACAACGCAACCGTATCCGGAACCAACAATCTGATTGGAAACGACGATGGAACCGGTTCCGTATCAAATAACTCTTATTCCAATTTGAATACCATTGCGCAGACCGGAGCCATGCAGGCCGCTCCCACGAACCAGCCAACTCAGGGCTCCATGGAGATTGCGGATAGCGCACTGGACTTGCTGGACCCGTCCCGGCTTTTCGATATGCCGCAGATTCTCGACAACAGTATTATTTTCGGCGATTTGAGCAACTACTCGGCACACATAAAGTCCGTCATTGTGAACGGCGAGCAGTACGACGTTGACCAGAAGAAACCCAAAGACCCCGAGAAAAAAGATAAACAATAAGTGGCTGACGGACAGTTTCTTAGAAGAAGCATAGAACGTAGTGCCATGCGAGGTGTTCTCACTGCCTTAGCCTGGTAGAGCTCGAATCGTGTCAGGGATGGGTACTTTGCTCAAAGTTGGTCAGCGTCATTTTCTTCGAACTGCAAGGATAAGTTTGGCGATTCTAGCTTTCTTCTTCGCTGCGCCGTCTCCCGCGCAGAATCCCCCTCCCCCTCCACCACCGCCCTACAATGCCGGAACTGCCCTGGAGCAGGCGACTCCTCCGCCGGCCCCCAACCCGCCTCCGCCTGATCCCGGGGAACCACTTATTCTGCAAAAAGATCAGACTGCGCCAACCAATGAAAAACAGATCTACATCAGTGATTTCAAACTGGTGGGAGCGCCAGCGTCTGACCGACAGGCGCTTGAGGCCCTTCTAACTCCTTACAGGGGCAGAAAACTCACGATGGGCGAGATTCTTGAGGCTGCGAACAAAGTGACGAGCTACTACCGCGGCAAGGGATACATCGTGGCGAAAGCTTACGTGCCAACCCAGGACGCAAAGGGTGGTGTTCTGACGCTCGATCTGGTCATAGGCAAGTATGGAACCGTAAAGATACAAAACGACTCGCACGTGCGAAACAAGGTGATCAGCGAAGTTTTCGATCAGATGAAGATGTCGTCGCCAGAGGTCACTCGCGACAGTTTGGAGCGCGCGATCCTCCTTGTGAACGAGATGCCTGGAAGCAAGCTTCCGACCGCGACAATCGCTGCAGGTTCAGTGCCGGGCACCTCGGATTTCGATATCACCGTTCCACCCGAAAACCGCATCAGCGGCTACCTGATGGCCGACAATCAGGGTTCGCAATACACCGGAAGGTTCCGATTCTTTACGGGCATTAACATTAATTCTCCATTTGGGATTGCCGACCAGTTTTCCATCATCGCCATGTCAACACCGGAAGGGGGACTCCAGGACTACGGGATCGGTTATAACGCTCCGCTGAGAGACATCGGGGGGCGCGGTCAAATTGCTTTTGCGCACACGACCTATGGACTGTCTGGCGGGGCGTATACCGGCCTCGATGCGACAGGTTTGGTCAATTCCGTGGTGGGAACCTGGTCCTATCCGCTGATACGCCGACGCGACCAGAGTGTCGACATCTCGCAGTTGGTCACTTACGAGTCGTTGACGGATAACATCGGCTCACTGGTCGAGAATCAGCGGTACATCACGGCAGGGGCATTTTCCGTGAGTCAATCCGGCCAGAGACGCCTGTGGAATAAGAATTTCTATGAATCGATGTCTGGAGCTCTTCGCATCGGCGGCCTGAGGGCCGCGAGCGGACCAACGAATAACATTTTCACGAAACTCAACTTCAATGCAACGGGCACTCTGGCGCTGAGCGAAAAGTGGACCTCAACGGCAACCCTGAGACTGCAGCAAGACCTTTCCCCGCACACGTTGGATTCCAGCGAGCAAATATTCCTGAACGGACCGTCAGGTGTGCGCTCCTACTCGGAGGGGATCAGCGGCGACAACGGCTATGTGCTGAACCTTCAGCTGCAGCGCAAGTTGCCCAATTTCTTCCGCTTCTCGCAATCCGCCGGTCTCTTTGCGGATAACGGGGGCATGTACATGCAGCAGAAGACAACATCGCTAAGCAATAGCACGATGCTCTCCGATGTGGGGGGACTGTACAGCATCGGGATCGGGCGATTCTACTGCACGGCGTATGTTGCGGCCACTATCGGAGGGTCGGCCTTCTACAACGAGCCATCTAGAGTGCGCGCACTGTTTCAGGCTGGTATTTCATTTTAAGGGGAGACGTTTGATTGGAGCCCTCCAGCCAAAAATCGGGCTTCGAAGTAGATGAAGAGCTGACACAGTTCTGCGGACTGCAGGAGCACGATGTCGCTCGTTTCGGTGCGTTCCACACCCGCCTCGGGCCAGTTGTCTCGTTACTCCTGCATGCGGTCGGCATTCTCTTGTTGGTGTTGCTCGCGACACATACACCCCGGTTCCAACAACATTCCACAATCGCCGTGGAGGTCGTCGGAGCTGTGACCAACCGGCAACTCCGCGAGATGCACATTTCTGGTCCGCCGCAGCCAAGAGCCGGAGGACCGGCTGCGCCGAATCAAAAGGCCTTTGCATCTCGAGAAGTGTCGCGCAAAACGGAGGAACCCGTTGAGATAAAAATGGCTGCGGTGGAACACGCCGATCCACCTGCGCTTCCGTTGCCTGTAGAAGAACTCCGGAACAAACAAGCGAGTGCAGGGTCATCGAGCCTCGGATTACCAGGTTCTTCGGGCGGAGGCGATGTGACCCGGGAACAAAGCCAGGAGACCGTTGCTGTCCGGAAAGAGTCTGAAGCTGACCGGATTCAAACGTATGTGGCTACTGTGGTCAGAAAGATCAACGAAAATCTTATTTATCCGCGTGAAGTAAGAAAGAAGGGAATTCAGGGCGAGACCCTCATCGCCTTCACGGTAACCAGGTCTGGCGACATCAAGGAAGGTTCACTGCACGTGCAAAAGAGCAGTGGCTTTTCCGGACTAGATGCCAGTGCTCTGCAAGCGGCGCGTGGAAGCTCACCATTTGACCCGCCGCCCAGGGAACTGGAGATTGCCGTCGGCGTTGCTTTTGAAGTCGGACGTTGAAGTCTGAATGCGTGCAGTGAGTCGTGTGTTCATCCCGGGGGCGGGCGACATTTGCCGATGCAGGTTCCCCTTAGAGGCGGAGGGAAATAACCAATGAAGTCACGATTGTTTTATTGTGCACTGCTCATGGCAGTTCTATTTGGGTGCTCGTCGGCCTCCGCACAGGTTCTATCCAGTATTGCGGGACGAGTGTCTGATGCAAGCGGCGGTGGAGTTCCCAATGCACAGGTCGTGCTGACTCAGGTAGCTACGGGAGTGAAAATCACGACCGAGACTGCGGCGTTTGGCGATTATTCATTTGCCGATCTTACGCCGGGACTATATCAGCTCGAAGCGTCCGCACCCGGTTACAGCCACTTAGTGCGCGACGGGATCACGGCCATGACGGGAATGACCGTGACCGTCAATATGATCCTAAAGGTCGGCAGTGAAACCGTGACCATCTCCGTCTACGCTGATGCTTCACCTCTTGAGAAAGAGACCAGCAACATCCAGACGAATATCTCCAGCCAAACCATTGAATCCATTCCGCTCAATTCTCGGAATTTCATCCAACTCGTGACGCTGAGCCCAGGCGTGGCACTCCCGCCCGGAACCCTATTGCCACGAGTCAACGGCGGACGCCCTCGCACCAATGAATATCTGGTCGATGGCATCTCTCTGCTTCAGCCTGAACCGGGGCAGGTGGCGTTCTTCCCGAATCTCGACGACATTCAAGAGTTCACGGTCGAGTCGAACAATGTTCCGGCCGAGCTCGGACGATTCAACGGTGGCGTAATCAATGTTGCCACCAAATCCGGCACCGACAGCTTTCACGGCAGTCTGTTCGAGTATTTTCGAAATCAGGCACTAAATGCGCGCAATTTCTTCGCGACCACGGGAAATAAGCCTGATTACAACCGCAATCTATTCGGCGGCACATTTGGCGGACCCATTATCAAGCAACGCTTGTTCCTCTTCGCCGACTACCAGGGCATTCGGCAGTCGATTGGCGTCACTCGTATTTCGACTGTGCCAACGCTGGCCGAGCGTGGAGGCGACTTTAGTGCCTTGCCAGCCACGATCTATCAGCCGGGAACGGACGACCCGTTTCCAGGCAATTCCTTTGCATCCAATTTCAGCGCGGTAACCGACCCCATTGCCGTCAACTTGATGAACCAATTCATACCGCTGCCTACGAACACCACGGCCATCGCCAACAACTACACGCGCACCTCCAACGATGTTGACCAGCAGAATCAGTTCGATGTGAGGCTGGATGGGGTGATTAGTTCTAAGGACCGCATCTTTGGGCGTTATACGTATTACCAGGAGGCCGAGAATCCGGCCACTCCCTTTCCGTACCAAGGCGGCGCCATCACGGGTTCGATCTATGGGACGGGGAATGTAACTGGCCTGACGAATATCCTGGGCCAGCAAGCAATGGTCAGCGAGACGCATACCTTCAGCTCTCTTATCCTCAACGAGCTACGCTTCGGCTATACACAGCGCAGCAACTCTGTGGATAGCTACCATCTCGACGGCACCGTGACCGATGCTTTGGGAATTCCCAACGTGCCAACGAACACTGCCTTTAACACCGCGATGCCGCAGTTCACCTTTACAGGAGGCTATCAGCAGATCGGTCCCTCCGCTGGCTCGTATTCGCAATATACAACCACCGTGTGGGAACTGTTCGATTCCGTTCGCTTCACGAAAGGGAGACATACCGTAAGTACCGGCGTTGATTTTCGATGGTTCCAACTCAACGCCCTTTCGCCCGCCAATCCCACGGGAGTTTTCGCTTTCACGACCACCGGCACTGACAACACCTCCGGCTCAGGTGGAAACTCCTTCGCGAGTTTCCTGCTTGGCCAGGTGGACAACTTCCAGATCGGCCTCCAGCCGCAAGCGAACCTGATGCGGCCGCGCGATCATATAGAGGAGTACTTCGTACAGGACGACTGGAGAATCACAAATAAGCTTGTTTTGAACCTTGGGCTACGCTGGTCTCTGAACTTCCCCTCCACGGAAAAGAACAACCAGGGTGCTGTTTTCAACTTGTCGACCCAAGTGCTGGATTACGTTGGTCAGGACGGCAACTCTCGCAGTGCACGCGAACTTCACTTCGACAATGTAGCCCCCCGCATCGGTCTGGCTTTCTCGCCGAGCCCGAATACGGTGCTGCGCGGCGGTTACGGAATCGTTGTCATCGACCAGTCGGGCATCACGACGCCTTTTACTATTCCGCAGTTTCCCTTTGTGCAGAACTTGGTGCAGAAAACAACCGACAGCGTGAATCCAGTATTCACACTCTCCAGCGGACCGACCGTTCAAGAGATCGCGCATACACCCGATGCCGGTCTAGGCCAGAGCGTGTACACGGCGAACCGCAAAGCGGGGTCGGGGTATGCACAGCAGTGGAACCTCGCCTACCAGCATGCGATCACTTCCAATATTTCCTTCCAACTAGCCTACGTCGGGTCGCATATCGTCCACCTCGGTATGCCCGATACAAACCTTAATCAGCTCACTCCCAAGCAGCTTTCTGCAGGTCCACCCCTGAAGGCGCCGTACCAAGATCCAAACAATCCCGGAGTGTACATAAATCCCTGCGCAGGGGGGAATATGCCGCCATGGAGTTCGATCGGCGGTGCGACCATTACCAATGCTCAGGCGGAAAAGCCATTTCCCTGCTTTCTGAACGTGGCGACCTATCGGCAAAATACCGGCAGTTCCGTGTACAACGCGGCTGAGGCCAGTGTGCAAAAGAGGTTCTCCCATGGCATCTCGATCATGGGCAGTTTCACCTGGTCCAAGCTGATCGACGACGCTTCGTCGGTTTTCTCAACCACGGTGCTCTCTTCGCCGAATTCAAGCAGTTTGAGCGGGGCCAATGTTTATGATCCGGGTCTGGAGCGCGACGTTTCTAATGGCGACATACCGTTTGTGTTTTCGGCGAGTGGCTCCTATGAGCTGCCCTTCGGGCGCGGCCATCGACTGGCCGACAGTGGAATCAGCAACATTCTGTTTGGCGGCTGGACGTTGAGTGCTTTCGCGCTGGTGCAGTCAGGAATGCCGGTGACCGTAACACAGGCGACTAACTTCAACGCTTTTGCCGGCTTCGCCCTGCAGCGTCCCAATGTACACGGATCGACTTCTCTCCCATCCGACCAACGCACTCCACAAAAGTATTTCAATACAGCCGCTTTCTACACTGCTCCCATTTACACGTTAGGAAACGCCTCGCGTAACCCGGTGCGCGGTCCGGGTTACGGCGACCTGGACATCGCTTTATCCAAGAACTTCACCCTCCCTCGGGAGGCTGGCATTGAGTTTCGCGCCGAGATTTACAACGTGACGAATACTCCTGCTTTTGCCCAGCCCAACGGCAGTTTCGGCTCCCCAGCATTCGGATCGATCACAAGCACCATCAGTGATCCACGAGTGGTACAGTTCGCAATTCGCATTTATCACTAGGTTGACTAACAAAAATAGACGAGGATGCTTTAGAAGTTCCAAGGACGCTTTTTGTAAACCGGCTGATACTCAGTCTCCCGTTAGATTCTGGAGTCAATGACCAATTCATAGGGGATTTATTTGACTTCTCAGGAAAGAAATACACGGTTCTCGCGTCAGCAGTGCCGAAATCTGGAAACTCTGTTTTTGGGGCACTAATGAATCCGAGAGTGAACCGGCGGGACAGTAAGGAGGAGGAACTGTTTCAACCCAGGCCTATAAACGTAATCAATATGCGCCACGAACTGGTGCGGCGTGGTGATTTGATCGTAATTCCTTAGTTTTGAGGAGTCGCGATGCTGCCCGGCATCAATTAATAGCGGGAGATTAAGATTGGCCATGTAGGGACCGCAATCGATTTACGAGATCATGTTCGGTCAGGTTTCGCTCACGCGCGCGTCCATCGCGGATCGCATCCACGAGAGCCAGAAGTTCGTAGAGTTTCTGGTCCCGAGTAGCAGCACCCGCAACACTCTCAGTCAGGGGCTCTAACTCCACACCTCTTGCTTCGCCATCCCGCCAAGGCCACACCGGAATAAGTACGTTCGAGAAAGTGACTTCACTCTTAAGTGGTTCGGCTGCAAAAGAAGTCGGTACGCCTCGGGTCACCTCGCCTCGTTTTGCAGGAAAGGTGTATTTGACTCCATGCACCAAGGACTCCTCAAGTCCAACGAGATTCGGTTTGTCCTTTACGCTCACGAGCCGTGCGCCCCGCAGTCTATGGATGGCACTATGAACCTCGGAGGGACTCAGCCCCAGATCACTCGCGACGATGGACATGGCTGGGCGCTCGCCAGGATATGTACAGAGCTTCAGCGCGACGAACACGTCTTGAGGCTTTAGATTCATACGCGTATTAGCGATTCGCGAATAGCAAATGCTAGCTATTACAGCGTATCGGTGTTTGTATGTCTCCTATTTCATACCGATCCATTCGGCTTGGGAGGTGCTCACTTCCTGCCAAAAGTCCTGACGAGCGTAAACCGCACCTGGAAGGGCTCAGTGGGGTGGAAAACGTCTCCGAACGCGGGATCGCCGGTTGGCGTTATACGGGAGATATAAGCGTAGTCGATGTCGTGATCGTAGCGGTTGAGTAAATTCAGCAATTGAGCTGAAATACGCCATTTCTCGTTGAAGTGATAACCGACCTCCGCATTGACCAGTAACGTTAAACTGGATTGATAAATTGCGTCGGACGTCAGATTGCGCGGGCCAAAGGCGCGCAGGCGCACACTTCCCCAAAAACCTTTGTAGTTCGGTACAGTGACTCCTGCGGAGAGCACCACCCCAACTGCTTCGGAACCCATTTGCCACCGGGGCCTTGCACTGGATATTGTCCCCCACCCGGGTTGGTGTACGCCGCGTCATCTGGGTCGACTTCCGTAAAACGGGCCCAAGAATCGGCAAAGTCCAAATCAAAAACCAGGTTCTGCCTTGGAGTGTAGTAGTTCGCCCATTCAATCCCATAGCGATTGCTCGGCGATGCCGAAGGAACAGTAGCGCCGGTGTCGCCATCCTGCTGCAGTTCGGAATTACTGTGGAGATACCAAAACGAAAGGGTGCTTTGCAGATGTGGGATGGCCAGGGTGCGCACGCCCACCTCCGCTCCTTTGGTTTGAACCAGGCGGCGTATGGGGTGGTGGGGGTTGGGAAAGGGAAGTCCGGCGAAATCGGTTCCATTCTCTGGGTCGCGCCGCGTACGTCGTTGCTATGAAAACTGGATCCACCCTGCACATAGAATTCAGTGTTCGCCCACGGGCCGAAAATCAAACTCGCTTTCGGGCTGGGCAAGAACTGGCTGGCCGATCCGGAGTTAAGCTCAGCAAAGTTGATTACCGGAGCTCCCGGCAATTCGGTGGCGACATATGTGGGTGTCAAGTTGGTGTTGGAATAGATGGCTTCGTCTCCGCGGAAAGCCAGGACCAGCGGACTTTTTCCGCCCACTGCGTTTTATTTTCCAGATAGAAACTCACCATCGTGTCGGAAAATATGCTCACATCGGTGGCCGCAGGCAGGACCACAACCAGATTCGGATTCGTCTCGCACTCGGGAATAGGATCGGCATTGCAGGCATTGATGTCATTCTTGTCCGTACGCACACGATTTGTCCGTCGGTAGAGCCCATTGTTGACCCAATCGTTGCGGAGTTGCAGCTCCGACTGTGTTTTCCATCTTGTGCCCAAGCCATTGGTTGAAAATCTGTGGGCTCCCGGCAAACCCGGCCACCCAGCGATTGTCTTGCTGCTCGAACTGATCGCCTTTTACGGGGTCGTCTAGGTAGTCGTAAAATAGGAAAATAAATTCAGATAA